>CAVQRU010000010.1:0-193612 GCA_963715285.1 Ilumatobacteraceae bacterium
TTGGTGGGCGTCGTGCTCGCCGGGCCGGGGGTCTGGGGACTCGCCTACGTCGGCACCGGTGCCGCGATGGTCGGCCACGCGTTCCCGGTGTTCGCCCGTTTCCGGGGTGGGCGAAGCATCCTCACCTTCGTCGGCGGCGCCGCAGTTTTCGCGCCGTTGCCGTTCACCATCGCGATCGCCCTGCTGCTGGTCGTCTTCGCCGTCACCCGGTCGTTCGCCCGGGCCGCGCAGGTCGGGTTCTTCGCGTTCCCGGTCGTGCAACTCGTGATCGAGGGCCCCTCCCGCACGGCTGCCACCGGCGTGTTGATGACCTTCATCGGCCTCCGGTTCGCGATGGCGGCCTGGGCCGATCGCCGCCGGATGTCCTCGCTCGCTCAGGAGTAGACGCGGCCACGCCACGTCTGGCGCCGACGGCGCGCGATGCCCCGGGCGATCGCGATCGCGGCGAGCGGATCCGCCAACGGGCTCGCCCAGAACGCAGCATCGTTGCGGGTGTACGCGCGACGAGTGCCCGCCAGCGTTCCGATGCGCAACGCCACGAGGGCGACGTCGACGACGTCGCCTCGCCGCAGGAGCAGGCGGGGGAGCGGGACGGCCTGGGCGAGCACGATCACCGCCAGATCGAACAGTTGCCGTGCACGTGACTCGACCTCCGGGAGGGCAAGTGAACGGCCCCAGCCGTGCCAGGCGTCGTCGAACGACTCGAACATGCGCACCGTCAGCAGGTCGCTGGCATCGAGGAAGCCGACACGCCAGCCCATGCTGGCCAGACGACGCGAGAGGGCGACGTCCTCGACGACGTCGTGCTTGACCAGCTCCAGCCCGCCGACATCGAGGAACCATCGTCGGTCGAACGTTGCGCACTGGCCGTTGCCGAGCAGTCGCTCCGGGCGGACGCCCTCCGTCCCCGGTGGCCCGAACCGGTACACGAGCGTCGTCAGCATGGCGGGATGCAGCCACCGACTTCCGGTGGTCGGGCACTCGAACCGGCCGGCCACCGTGAGGAAGTCCAGGCGATCGCCGGTCGCCCTCGCGACGAGCGCCGTGGGGAGCATCGGGTCGGGCCGGGTGTCGGCGTCGAAGGTCACCACCCGCTCGGACACGGCAGCCCTGATTCCCTGCTGCAGCGCCCAGGCCTTGCCGGCCCAGCCGTCGGGGAGTGGGACTCCCTCGACCACCCGCGCCCCCGCCGATCGAGCGATCGCGGCGGTGTCGTCGGTCGACTGGTCGTCGACCACGATCACCTCGTCGACTCCGGGGGCGCCGACGACTGCCTCGAGGAGCGGCCGGATCCGGGTCGCTTCGTCGCGGGCGGGGATCACGATGCTGATCGACTGGAGGGGGGTGATCGTCGGCCGCACCGGCGGCGCCGTGTTCGCAGCCTTCGCGAGGCGGCTCAGGGCGACGGCGCCGGCAACGATGCGTGCGACGATCGAGACGATGCGGAGGAGTCGGCGAAGCGACGTCACCGGGCGAGGTCCTCCGCGATCATCCCGGCAACGATCTTCGCGCTCGTCGTCACCAGCGGCAGCCCACCGCCGGGGTGGCTCGAGCCGCCGACGAGATACAACCCGGGTCGCGCACCTCGGTTGGCAGGCCGCACGAACGCGGCGCGCCGGCCGTTCGACGAGGTGCCGTAGATGGCACCGCCCGGCGTCCGGTAGCGCCTGGCGATGTCGCCGGGGGTCATCGTGCGCCGGAACTCGATCCTCGGCCGCAGGTCGACGCCGTGGGCGGACAGTCGATCGAGCACCACTTCGCCGTACCGGTCGGCGTCGACCTCGACGCCCGGCGGCGTGTTCACGAGCAGGAACCAGTTCTCGCAGCCATCGGGTGCTTGGGAGGTGTCGGTCACCGACGAGACACAGGAATAGATCGTCGGGTCGTCGGCGAGTCGTCCGGCGTCGATCGCCTCGTACTCCGTCGTGTAGCTCTCGGAGAACCACACGTTGTGGTGGTTCAGGCCTGGGGTGAGGCCACGCACGCCGAGGCACAGCACGAACCCACTCGTCGATCGCGCGGCCCGGCGCACCCGTTTCAGCGCGGCGTCGTCCGGGAGCAGATCGGCGTAGAGGTGCTCGGCGTCGGTGTTCGCCACCACGATGTCGGCCCGCTCCGTGGTTCCGTCGGCGAGGACGACTCCGGTGACCCGCTGCGCCGCCTCGATCGACGCCACCTCGGTGCCGGTGCGGATCTCGACACCGGCGTCGACGGCGACTCGCTCGAACGCCGCCCGCAGTGCATCGAGACCGCCCATCGGATACCAGCAGCCGTACCGGGCCTCGACGTGTGGGATGCACGCGAGTGTCGCCGGCGCGGCGAACGGAGAGGAACCCGAGTAGGTGGCGTAACGGTCGGCCCATTGGACGAGGCGTGGATCGTCGAAGAACGACTCCGCCGACCGGTGCAGTGTGCGCAGCGGATCGATCGCCGTGAGGTCGAACGGAGAGCGCAACCGCTTCGCGAGCGACCACGGGTTCGACATCGGACCGGCGAAGAACGTGCGCACGGCAACGTCCCAGATGCGTCGGCCCCGCGCATCGAAGCTCCGCCACTGGTCGCCGGCGCCGGGTGCGAACGCCTCGAAGGCTTCGGCGGTGTCGTCGTCGGCATCCGGCACCGTCATCGTCGAGCCGTCGGACCACCGATACGCGAACTGTGGGTCGAGCCGGACCAGATCGACCTGTTCGGCCAGCGTGGTGCCGGCGGTTCGGAACACATCGTCGAACATCTGCGGCAGCGTGACGAGTGACGGCCCGACGTCGAAGGTGTAGCCGTCGCCGACCAGCGTGGCGAGCTTGCCGCCGACGACGTCGTTGCGCTCGAACACGGTGACGTCGTGGCCCAGCGACCGCAACCTGATCGCCGTCGCCAGCCCGCCGATGCCGCCACCGATCACCGCGACGTCGCGTGTGTCAGCCACGGAGCTTCCCAGCCACTGCAGCGAAGGCGATCGGGAGCATGCCGAGGCCGCCGACGATCGCCACGGTCGGGTCACGAAAGAAGCGGGCGAAGCCGACGGTCTCCATCACCCCCATGAACGTGTACTCCCCGACCAGTGCGCCGTCGGCGTCGGCGGATCCGTCGACGTGGCTGTTCGGGGGGAGGAGCACGTCGAGCGCGGTCATCACGCCCAGCCCGGTGACGAACCACCCGACGAAGTTGCCGAGCGGAATGCCCCGATAGATCCCCCGACGGGCCCACACCCAGTAGCCCTCGCCGACCATCTGTGGGTCGAGGAACAGATCCCATGCGGTGAGGGCCGCCGAACCGAGCGCGATCCGGCGTGCGGGAGTGGAGTGTTCGCCGAGCGCAGCATGTGCGGCTTCGCGTGCGGGTAGTCCCATGGCGAACCAGGCGAGCGGCACGATCGCCGGAACGTGCGCCACCTGTGGTTGGAGGGCGGCGGTGTACGCGTAGCGCCCGAACGGCAGCCCGGTCTGCGTGCCGACCCGCTCGACGGCGGTCGTCGCGACCGCGGTCACCGTGGCCGCGGCGACCGCGCGCGGCGCCCCCCACCGGCGAACCGCGTTGGCGGTGGTGGTGGTGAACGATCCGACCACGACCACCGTCGACAGCACCCGACGCGCTCGGCTGCCCTGTGGCAACAACGGCGTCGCGATCATCCCCGCCACCGTCACCGCCCCCGCCACCCCCGCAACTCGTGAACAAGATGCGGCCAGGGTGCGCGCCTTGTTCACGAGAACGGGGGTGGGGGGCGGGGTCACGGGCGGAGGAGTTTGGTGACCATGATGGCCTTCTCGGTGGTCGAGACGCTGGCACGGGCGGAGAACACGTCGTACTGCTGGGCCTCGATCTTGTCGAGGATGCGGCCGTAGAGGGCGTGTGCGGCGCCGACGCACTTCGCTGACCGGTCGGGCAGCATCGCGATGCCGATCTCGGCCGACCGGTAGAGCCCACGGCAGCGGTCGATCTCGAACCGCATCAATTCGACGAACTCGGGGGTGACCTGCCGCGTCGTGAGGTCGACACCGAAGCGGCCGGTGTCGTCGAGGGGGATGTACTGGCGGCCCCGGTCGAGGTCTTCGTCGATGTCGCGCAGGAAGTTCGTGAGCTGGAACGCATTGCCGAGGTCGCGGGCATGTGGCAGTGCAGCGTCGTAGTCGCTCGGCTCCAGGATCGGCAGCATCATCTCGCCGATCACGGCGGCCGAGCCGTCCATGTACACGAGGAGGTCGTCCCAGGTGGCGTAGGACTCGACCGTGAGGTCCATCGTCATCGACCGCAGGAATCGATGGAAGGCCTCGATGTCGATGTCGAAGGCGCGCACGGTGTGCACCACCGCCTTGAGCACCGGGTCGTCGGACCGACCGGCGTCGAGATCGGCGAAGAACCGGTCGCCGAAGTCGGCGAGTGCTGCTGCGCGGACCTCGGTCGGCACGTCGTTCCCGCCCTGCGACGGGATCTCGTCGACGATGTCGTCGGCGTACCGGGCGAAGGCGTACAGCGCGTGGACGTGGTGCTGCTTGATCTTCGGGAGCACCTTGGTCGACCAGTAGTACGTGGTGCCGTGGCGCTTGTTGAACTCGCGGCACAGCTCGTAGCTCTCGTCGAGCGTGACCGGCCCGGTCGGCAGGAGGTGCGTCGTCGGCGTCGGTGGTGTGCGTCGGAAGACGGTCAGCCGGCTCATCGGTATCGCTGCCGTGCGTACTGACCGACGCGCTCGGCGGCGAGCTTGCCGGACACCAGCACCATCGGTACGCCGACCCCGGGGAGGGTCGAGGAGCCGGTGAACACGAGACCGGGCACCTTCTTGTTGACGTTGTTCGGCCGGAACGGGCCGGTCTGGAAGAACGTGTGGGCGAGCGCGAACGGCGTGCCCTGCTCCATGCCCATGCGTTCCCAGTCGGTGGGGTCGTAGATCTCCTCGACGACGACCTCGGTCGGGTAGCCGAGTGAACCGACCCGTTCGCGCAGGCTGTCGACGATGGGGTCTCGTTCCTTCGACCAGTCGATCGTGCCGCTCAGGTTCGGTGTCGGTTCGAGGACGTAGATGCTGGAATGGCCCTCGGGGGCGAGCGACCGGTCGTCGAGGCTGTGGAGCGTGACGAGGATCGAGGGGTCGGGCATGCGGACGCCGTCGTCGATCAGGGCCTTGAACGAACCGTCCCAGTCGTCACCGAAGTGGATGTTGTGGTGCGCGGCGTCGTCCGGTGGCAGCCCCTTGACGCCCGCCACCCACAGCAGGCATGACGGCGAGTACTTGCCGTTGCGGGCGGTGCGCGGGGCGGTCACGCCGGGGAGCAGTTCGCGGTAGGCCACCGGAAGGTCGGGGTTGCAGACGACGGCGTCGGCGTCGAGGCGTTCGGAGCCGTCGATCTCGACACCGACCACGGGGCCGTTCGGCCGACGCAGGATCCGGCTCACCGGCGACGAGTACCTGAACTCGACGCCGGCATCGCCGAGCGCCTCGGCGAGCCCGGCCGCCATCATGTGCATGCCCCCCTCGGGCACGTAGACACCCTCGACGGAATCCATGTAGGTGATCACGGCGTAGAGCGCGAGTGCCTCGTAGGGGGCGAGCCCGGCGTACATCGACTGGAAGCTGAAGATCTGCTGCAGGCGCTTGTCCTCGAAGAACGACGCGACCTTCTTGTCGAGCTTGCCGAAGCCGCCGAGCCTCACCAGGTCGAGGCCTGACTTCCACGGCTTGACCAGGTCGAGAGGCGTGTTGAAGTTGGCATCGATGAACGAATCCATCTCCGCTCGGTACAGCTTCTCCAGCCAGTCGCAGAACCGGCCGAACGACTCGGCTTCCTTGGCGTTGGCGAACTGCCGGATCTCCTCGGTCATCGCCTCACGGCCGTGACGGACGAACAGGGTCGAGCCGTCGGCGTACACGGCGCGGTACATCGGGTCGACCGGGTTGATCGTGACGTAGTCCTTCATCTCCGCGCCGCACGCGTTGAACGCCGTTTCGAGCAGGTCCGGCATCGTCAGCACGGTCGGGCCGTTGTCGAGGCGGAACCCGTCGGACACGATCATCCCGGCCCGTCCCCCCGGGATCTCCTCCCGCTCGACCACGGTCACCTCGTGGCCGGCACCGATCAGATGCGCCGCTGCGGAGAGCCCCCCCAGTCCGGCACCGATCACGACGACCTTCATCAGACGCTCCTCCAGCTCACGTAGTCGGCCAACGCAGCGAGTTCGACCTTCGCCACGTCGACGATCGGCGCGGTGTCGAGTGCGGTCACGGCGTCGGCGGCGAGCGCGCTGATGTGCCGTTCGAGTTCGTCGAGGGCACCGGTGTCGACGATCGCCTGCTGGATGCGGGCCACCGACTCGTCGTCGAGGCCCGGTCGCCCGACGAGGGCGAGGACCTCCCGCTGAGCGGGTGTCGCAGCTCGAACGGCGCGAGCGAGCAGCGGAGTGGGTTTGCCCTCGCGCAGGTCGCCGCCGACGGGTTTGCCCGTGACGTCGGCGTCGCCGAAGGCACCCATCACGTCGTCGCGCATCTGGAAGGCGTCGCCGAGCGGGAGCCCGTACCTGCTGAGCGCCGGCAGCAGCTCGTCGGCCCGTTCCGGGGCAGCGAGCACGGCACCGAGGTGCAGCGGGCGTTCGATCGTGTACTTGCCCGACTTGTAGCGGCAGATCCGCTCGGCCTTGTCGACGTCGCGGATGCTCTGGACCGAGCCGAGGATGTCGAGGTACTGGCCGATGTTCAGCTCGATGCGCAGCTCGTTCCAGATGCGCATCGCCTCGGGCGGTGCGGCTTCGAGCAGCAGGTCGGCATACACGAACGCGAGGTCGCCCACGAGGATGGCCACACCTTCGCCGAAACGCCGCGATTCACCGGCCCACCCGTTGGCAGCGTGTTGTTCACCGGCGACGGCGTGGGTGGTGGGCTGACCGCGGCGGGTGGCCGCGTCGTCCATCACGTCGTCGTGGAACAGGGCGAACGCATGCATCAGCTCGAAGGCGGCGCCGGCGTCGACATCGAGCTGGTCGTCGGTTCCGCCGCCCGCGCCCACGTAGCCCCAGTGGCAGAAGGCCGGGCGGAGCCGTTTGCCGCCGGAGAGGACGAGTCGCCGGATCTCGTCGACCGGCTGGGCGAGGTCGGGGTCGAAGGTCGCCCAACGATCGCGTTCGGCCGTGAGGAGCTCGTCGAGTCGGGCTTCGACCCGGTCCGCGATCGAGCGAAGACTGGTCGGGGCTGGTCCTGGCATCGTACACGCAGGCTACTGCTGCGGTTCGGCCGCGTGCCGCGTCGTGTGCCGGCACGGGTCGGACTCCCGCCGTCGGACCGGCGCCCGAGTCAGTCGGGCGTTGCCGCGTCGAGATCGGCCGTGACCTGTTCGATGCGGAGCTGCGCCGCCGAGATCTTTTCGCGGCACAGGGTGATCAGTGTCGAGGCGCGAGCGACGCGGTCGGCGAGATGATCGACGTCGACGTCGGAGCCCTCCAACTCGCGCAGGATGCCGTCGAGTTCGGCGAGGGCCTCGGCGTAGCCGGGGGTCGGATCGGTCGTCGGTGCCGGTTCAGTCATCGGTGGTCCTCTTCGTCTGGTTGACGGTGCTGGTGATGTGGCCGTCGGCGACGGCGATCGAGACGGTGGCGTCGGGGTGCACGTCGGCGACGGATCGCACCACCGTGCCGTCGGCGCGGCGGGTGATCGACCAGCCGCGTGCGAGCTGCACCGCGGGATCGACCGCGGCGACCCGCGCGGTGGTGACGTCGAGTCGATTGTCGGCTCGTTCGAGGATGGCTCCGGCCCGTGCCAGCACGCGGGCCTGCACGTCGTCGAGGCGACGATCGGATCGTTCGAGGGTGGCCGGAGCGAGCCGTGCCAGCGCGTCGACACGCATTCCGAGTCGCTCGTCGGCGCGTTCGACCGCTGCGTGGGTCCGGCGAGCGATGCGATGCGCGGACTCCGACAGGTTGGTCGTGGCGGCGGTGAGTGCGAGCGAGCTCTCGCGCAGGATCGCTGCGAACGTCGCTTCGGTGTCAGCGCTGTACCGGGCAGCTCGGGCGATCAGTTCGCCGGCGCACGCAGTGGGCGTCTTGAGCATCGTGTGGGCGACGTCGTCGGCGACGCTGCGATCGACCTCGTGGCCGAGGCCGGTGAGCACGGGGATCGGCGACGCCGCGATCGCGCGTGCGATCGATTCGGCATCGAACACAGCGAGTTCGTTGCGCGCCCCGCCGCCGCGGATCACGACCAGGGCATCGAGGTCGGTCCGCCGGCCGAGGGTGACGATCGCCGCCGTGATCGAACGCTCGGCGACGTCTCCCTGCACTCGCGTGTCGACGACGGTGAGTCGGAATCCGAAGGCGCTGCGCACCAGCTCGTCGTGGAAATCGTGCCACGCAGCGGTGCCGACGCTGGTGACGACACCGATCCGGAGGGGGATCGCCGACAGCGGGTGCCGCTTGTTCGCATCCAGCAGGCCCTCGGCGACCAGTCGGCGGATCACCTCCTCGCGCGATTGGGCGATCTCGCCGATCGTGTAGCGAGGGTCGATCCCGCTCATCTTCAGCCCGATGCGTCCGTTCGGCGCGTAGTAGTCGAGGTACCCGAAGATCCGGACCTTCATGCCGTCGGCGAGACGGAGGCGGTGCTTCTGCAGCAGCGGGCGGAGCCGCATCCGCGAGTTCGCGAAGAACTGCACGTTGAGCACCGCCTTGCCGCCGCCCTCGTCGGCGAGGGTGAAGTAGGCGTGTTGGCCCCGGTCGCTCCACCCGGTGATCTCCCCGCGCACCCACACCCCGTCGGAGAACCCGCGTCGGAGCGTGTCGTTGATCGCGTCGGCCAGCTCGCCGACGCCGTACGTCGGGTTGGTGACGTCGTCGAGTTCGGTCTCGCCGAAGTCGAACGCGGGCTGGCTCACGGGCTCGATTCAATCAGGCGGTCGGCGACGCGTCATGCGCCGAGCATCCTGATCGTGCCGCCGGGAGGCGTCTCGGTGTCGTCGTCGGCGGCATCGTTGGGATCGATGGCCGCGAAGAGTTCGCCGTCGACGGGGAGATTGCGCTGCAGGCGCAGCTCGTCGAGCTGGCGGAGGGGCTTCTCGAGCTGGCGTCGCCGGGGCCCGGTGAGCTGCTCGAACGCGCGGTCGACCTGATCGAACTTCTTCTTGACCGAGTCGACCTGGTCGTTGTACTTGCGCCACTGGGCCGAGAACGTGCCGAGCAGCTGCAGGATCTCGTCGCTGGTCTGTTCGATCATGAAGTTGTCGAACGCCTGACGGATCACGCCGAGAAAGGCGAACAACGTCAGCGGGGAGCACAGCACGACCTTCTGGCCCATCGCCTCGTCGAGCAGGCCGGCGTCGTGTTCGTGGATGAAGCCGGTCAGCTGCTCGTTGGGGAGGAACAGCAAGACGTAGTCGACCGACGGCTGATCGCTCTCACCGGCGTAGTCGCGCTTGGCGAGCTCCCTCACCCGGAGACGCACATCGGCCAGGAACCGCTTGAGGTGCATCTCGCGTTCGGCGTTGGTGTCGACCTCGAGGTAGCGCAGGTACGAGGCCATCGGGAACTTGACGTCCATGTACAGGGCGTGGCCCTTCGGCATCGGGAACGTGTAGTCGGGGCGGCCGGTCCCGCCGTCGATCTGGGTCTGCTTGACGTAGTTGACGTTCTCGTGGAAGCCGGCCAGGCGCAGCACGTCCTCCGCCATCCGTTCGCCCCAGTTGCCACGAGCCTGCGGATTGGCCAGGGCCTCGCGCAGTGCCCGCGTCGAGTCGGCCAGCGTGGAGGCGATCTCGGCGTGGGCGGCGAGCGAGTTGGTGACCTGCCCGAAGTTCTCGGCGCTCGACCGACCGAGCGTGGTGACCATCTCGCTGAGCTTGGACAACTCGGAGCGCATCTCGGCGTGGACCTGATCGAGGCGGGCGTCGATGACGTCCTTCTTCGCCGACAGGTCGGAGTTGGTCTGCTCCCGAGCCGCGAGCGCCAACGTGCCGAACTGCTCACGCTGCAGGATCGCCGTTTGTTCCAGGGCCGCGGCCACGGCGGCGTCGCGCTCGGCCGTCGCCTGGTCGCGCACCTGGGCCACTGCCTGCTGCACGGCGGCCTCGACGGCGAGCTGGACGCCCTCGGTGGTGGCGACACGCTCGGCGTCTCGTGCGGCGTCGTCGCGCGCCAGGTCGGCCTCGGCGCGACGGGTGGCGAACAGGTAGCCGCCGACGGCGGCACCGGCGGCCAGCAACACGGCGATCAACAACACGGCGATGTCCATGCCGTCAACTATGACAAGGGGGTCTCACAGAGTTCGCGGATGCGCCCTGACCAGGGCTTCTGCCGTCCACCCCACCCCCGAAAAATGCCCCGTTCGGCGCGCCGTGCGCGCACATCGAGGCATTTTTCGGGGAGTTGGGTGGTCAGCGGAGGGGGAGGGTGAAGCAGCGGTCGGCCAGGGTGCCGAGTGCGTAGCTCGCGTAGTCGATGCCGAAGTCGGAGTAGAGCCCCCGGCACGACTCGCTCCAGGCGAGCGCGTCGGGTGTCGACATGCGGTGCACCACCTGCATCACGCCGCCCTCGTACACCCGGTACTCCGCCCACGTGCCGGGAAAGTCCTTCGTGCAGCCGATCTCGATCGACGGGATGCCCGAGCGGGACATCGGCCGCACACGGTGGCGATGGGTGTGCCCGGCGGCGTAGGCGACGATGCCGGGGCGACGTTCGGCGATCTCGTCGAGCGCATCGCTGGCGTCGGGATGCAGCCCGAAGTAGTCGTCGCTGCGCTTGGCGTCGGGTCCGCCGCCGATCCACTGCTGGTGGTGCCCCATCACGAACACCGGCGTGGCGCTGGCGGCGCAGTGGTCGTCGAGCCAGTCGAACTGCTCGGTCGAGATCGAACCGGTCGTCGCACCCGGAATCACCGTGTCGAGCAACGCGACCGTCATCCCCGGCAACTCGATCCACTGATCGCCTGCGTACTCGGCCTGGTGCCGGTAGGCGTCGTGATTGCCGCGCACGACGTGCAATCGGTCACCGAACGGCGCTCGGTAGCACGCCTCGAAGGCCGCCCATTCGTCGTCGTTCCCGTCGACCGAGAGGTCCCCCTTCACGATCACCGCCACCGGATCGAGTTCGGCGATCTCTGCTGCTGCGGCCCGGTTCATGACCTCCGGGTAGGGGTCGGCGCCGGGCTCGGCCCGTCGGATCGGGCCCTCGGGCAGGTCATCGATGCGACCGGCTTCCGTCTCACCGAAGTGGACGTCGTTGACGGTCGCGAACCGACACAGCAGTTCGCCGGGTGGTGTGGCGAGCGTTCGGACCGCGACCCCGTCGAGGTCGTGGTCGGTGTCCGGAGCGAGCCCGTCGTAGCGCCGCACCGTGAGTCCGTCGTGGATGACGGCGACGTCGTCGGCGACCGTGGTGACCTCCATCGACGCGCCGGTCAGGTCCGTACGACCACGGAGGTGACGACCTTGTCCTGCCAGGTCTGCTTCTTGTCGTCCCACAGCATCCAGAGGTAGCCGAGGTAGAAGACGTTCGCCGAGATGAAGCTGGCGAACAGGCTGCGCCCGAGCGCCCTGCCGAAGCCGATGGGGGCACCGGTGCGTTCGTCGACCACCTTGACACCGACGATCCGGGCGCCCCAGGTCTGTCCGGTCCTGCCCATCGCCCGCACGTAGAGGAACGCGACGAACAGCACGCCGAGCACGATCAGTGCGATACCACCGGCGATCGTGCCGCCGTTCGGTTCACCGGGTGGACAGACGATCTCGAAGTTGTTGTTGCGCGTCTCGACGGTGGAGCAATCGCTGAACGACGCGGCGATCAGGATCGTCCCGGGGACGACGAACACCATCGACAGCAGGCCGTAGAGCAATCCGTCGAGGAGCCAGGCCCCCAGTCGGACACCGAAGCTCGCCCGCTCGCCGCCGGCGACCGGCTGCTGGTGGTACGCGGGCGGGTACGCCGTGGCGGTCGTCGTCCACGGCTGCGGTGGAAGACCGGGGTGCTGTCCGGCACCACCTGCCGGTGGCGGTGGCGGTGGTGGCGACGTCGGCGGCGGTGGCGGTGGCGGCATGCCCATGGCGCGAGTGTGCCAGATCGTGCGGGCGACCGCGGCGGAACCTCGGCCGGTTCAGCGGTACGGACGGTCGCGGCGGGCGGGAACCGGGCGGGACCACCAGCGGCCGCTGAAACGCCAGACGTTGTTGCGACGTCGCACCGCCGGGCCGTTGACGATCGGACGCGGCCAGAGTGCTTCGGTCGCGGCCATGATCGCGACGACCTCGTCGTCGGTGGGTGTCGGCGTCATCGAGATGGCGCTCGTCGCGTGCTCTGACATCGTCGTCACGTTAGGCCGTGGGTGGCTCGCCGACCTCGTCGTCGATCGACCAGGTCGCTCGCGCCGGGCGGGTGACCACCGTGCCGGCGATCTTGTCGTGGAAGGTCCTGCGCTGCGAATCGCCGAACGCGACGAGGAATCCGATGAAGAAGATGATCGAGACGAGGAACCTCAGCGCGTATCGCAGGCCGGCTTCGGCCGGTCCGACCAGGCGGCCGTTGCGCGCGTCGACCACCTTCGTCTTCGCCACCCGGTTCCCCGAGGACTGTCCGCTCCTCGACACCGAGCGGGCATAGATGACCGTCGCCGCCGCGAAGCCGGCGACCTCGACGACGAGACCGAGCAACACGAGCGCGGTGGTGCCACTGATGATCAGGAGGAGTCCGGGCAGGAGCCAGAGTGCGAGGAGTGCGAGATCGACCGCCAGTCCCACCGCGCGGGCGCCGAACGACGCGAAGTCCGGGTCGAAGGCGATGCCGCCCTCGGTCTCCACGACCGCTGCCGCGGCTCGCTCCGGGCGGGTCACGTCGGTCGGCTTGGTGAGCGAGGCACCCACGACCGGTGCGCTCGTGTCGTCGATGTCGCCCTGGTCCCGGATCTGACGGAGCAGGTCGGCGAGCTCGTCGTCGTGTTCGGCTGACGCAGGCGTGCCCGACGCAGGCGTGCCCGACGCAGCGGCCGTCGGCGGGCGGGGATCCTCCGCCGGTGCGGCGGTCGCGCTCGGCGGCGGCGGTGGCGTCGACGGCGGTGGAGGTGGCGGCACGACGGAAGCAGGCGGTGGTGGCGGAGGCGGAGCAGACGCCGGTGGTGGCGGAGGCGGCGCGGACGCAGTTGGTGGCGGCGCGGACGCAGGTGGCGGTGGGGGCGGCGCGGACGCCGGTGGCGGTGGGGGTGGCGCGGACGTGGGTGGCGGTGGCGGCGGAACGGCGCCGCCCGGCGGTGGGGGTGGCGGTGGCGACCCGGGCAGCGAAGGTTGGCCAGGGACCTGGCTGGCGTCGCTCATCTGGACGGCCGCCTCACAGCGGGACGTTGCCGTGCTTGCGGCGCGGCAGTTCCTCGCGCTTGGTGGCCAACATCCGCAGCCCGGCGACGAGCTTCTGCCGGGTCTCGGCGGGGTCGATCACGTCGTCGATGTACCCGCGTTCGGCGGCTGCGTACGGCGTGGCGTACTTGTCGGTGTACTCCTGCACCAGCTCCGCGCGTCGGGCGATCGGATCCGCGGCCTGCTGGAGTTCGCGGCGGTAGACGATCTCGACCGCGCCCTGCGGACCCATCACGGCCAGCTCGGCGGTCGGCCACGCGAACGCCAGGTCGGCGCCGATCGACTTCGAGTTCATCACCACGTAGGCGCCACCGTAGGCCTTTCGGGTGATCACCTGGATCCGTGGCACCGTCGACTCGCAGTAGGCGTACAGCAGCTTGGCGCCGTGGCGGATGATGCCGCCGTACTCCTGGTCGACACCGGGCAGGAAACCGGGTACGTCGACGAACGTGATCAACGGGATGTTGAACGAGTCGCAGGTGCGCACGAAGCGGGCGGCCTTCTCCGACGACTCGATGTCGAGCACGCCGGCGAGGACCTTGGGCTGGTTGCCGACGATGCCGACCGGCATGCCGTCGATGCGCGAGAACCCGCACACGATCGACTTCGCCCAGTGCGGGAAGTACTCGAAGAACTCGCCGTCGTCGACGACGTGACGGATCACCTCGACCATGTCGTACGGCAGGTTCGGGCTGGCCGGGAGGATGTCGCGCAGCTCCGGACAGAGACGGTCGGGGTCGTCGCCGAGGTCCTCGATCGGCGGCTCCTCGAGGTTGTTCGACGGCAGGAACGACAGCAGGAACCGCACGTCGTCGAGGCATGCCTTCTCGTCGTTCGACACGAACGTCGCGACGCCCGACTTCGTCGCGTGCGACATTGCCCCGCCGAGCTCCTCGAGCGTCACGTCCTCCCCGGTGACCGTCTTGACCACGTCGGGGCCGGTGATGAACATGTGGCTGGACTCTCGGACCATGAAGATGAAGTCGGTCATCGCCGGCGAGTACACGGCGCCGCCGGCGCAGGGGCCGAGGATGACCGAGATCTGTGGCACGACACCCGACGACAGCACGTTGCGGTGGAAGATCCCGCCGTAGCTCGCAAGGCTGACCACCCCTTCCTGGATGCGGGCGCCGGCACCGTCGTTGAGCCCGACGACCGGCGCACCCACCTTGAGCGCCAGGTCCATCATCTTGTGGATCTTCTCGGCGAACACCTCGCCGAGCGCACCACCGAACACCGTGAAGTCCTGGGAGAACACGAAGACCTTGCGGCCGTCGACGGTGCCCCACCCGGTGATGACGCCGTCGGTGTAGGGCCGGTCCTCGAGGCCGGCGCCCTGCGCGCGGTGGCGTGCGAGCATGTCGAGTTCGTGGAACGAGCCGTCGTCGAGGAAGTACTCGATGCGCTCGCGGGCCAGCATCTTGCCCTTCTCGTGCTGGCGCTCCACCGAACGTGGCGACCCCGCGTGGATCGCCTGGTCGCGGCGCTCTGCGAGGTCGGCGAGCTTGTCCTGCATCGAGTTCGTCACCTGGTGGAAGTTAGTGGCTGTCGGGCCAAGTGGGTAGATCGACAAGACTGGTTGCGATGGCTGCCTCGTCGCCGTACCCGCTCGACCCGCCGATGCGTCTGCCCGTGCAGCCGCCGATCGAGCCGATGTTGGCCAAGCTCGCCCGCAGGATTCCCGAGGGTGACGGCTGGCTGTTCGAGCCGAAGTGGGACGGATTCCGCTGCATCGTGTTCCGCGACGGCGATCGGATCGAGCTGGTCTCGCGCAAGTTGCGCCCGCTCGGCCGGTACTTCCCCGAATTGATCGGGCCGCTGTCCGAGGCGCTCCCCGAACGGTGCGTCGTCGACGGCGAGATCGTGGTGGCGGACGTTGGCGGCCACGGGCTCGACTTCGACGCGCTCCTGCAACGGATCCACCCCGCCGAGTCGCGCATCAACCGACTCGCCGCCGAGACCCCGTCGGCGTTCGTGGCGTTCGACCTCCTCGCGCTCGGCGACACCTCGCTGCTGGAGGAGTCGATGTCGACCCGGCGCGCGGCGCTGCTCGACGCTGTCGTCGGCAACGGCGTCGTGCACCTCACCCCGGCGACCACCGATCGAGCGGTGGCCGACGACTGGTTCCTCCGGTTCGAGGGTGCCGGGCTCGACGGGATCGTCGCCAAGCCGCTCGAGGGCACGTATCAGCCGGCCAAACGGGCGCTTCTCAAGGTCAAGCACCAGCGAACG
Organism: Ilumatobacteraceae bacterium; assembly: GCA_963715285.1. Taxonomy (GTDB): domain Bacteria; phylum Actinomycetota; class Acidimicrobiia; order Acidimicrobiales; family Ilumatobacteraceae; genus Sva-07. Next base: position 15,540 of record CAVQRU010000010.1, read on the forward strand.
GCCGAGTGCGCCGTCGCCGGCTACCGCATCCACAAGGACGGCAACGGTGTCGGCTCGCTCCTCCTCGGGCTCTTCGATGCCGACGGCGTCATGCACTCCGTCGGAGTGGCGGCGTCGTTCTCGGCCGAGCGCCGCGCGGAGCTGCTCGACGAACTCGAACCCCGCACGCACGACGCGTTGGAGGGTCACCCATGGCGCGACTGGGCCGAGTGGGATGGCGACGCCGCAGGGAGGGCGACGAGCGGAGGAAGCCGTTGGAACGCCGGAAAGGACCTGTCGTTCGTGCCGATCCGGATGGGGCTCGTCGCCGAGGTCTCGTTCGGCCAACTGGAGGGCCGGCGGTTCCGGCACGGCGTCGGGTTCCTGCGCTGGCGTCCGGACCGCACGCCCGAGTCGTGCACCTACGATCAACTCGACGTCGCCGAACCCGTCTCCTTCGCCGACTTCGTGACCTCTGGGGTCTGACCCCAGGTGTCACGCCAGGGGTGATGTCAGCCGCCGGTGGTGCCGACGGGGACGGTGATCACCGGCGGGATCGTGAGCTGTGTCGTGGGCACCGATCCGTCGGTGTTGCGGATCGTGAAGATCTGTGGGTCGCTGTTGAAGACCCCGTTCGCCGTGACCGCGTTGACCACCAGCGTCCAGTCGCCGGCGACGGTCAACGGGATGCCCTGGTCTCCGGCGGGGACCACGCCGACGCCGGGGCCGGTCAACGGAACCGGTTGGGTGATCGATCCGATCGTGTCGTTGGCGGGCGCCGTCATGACGACCTCGAGCCCGGACAGGTCGCTCTCGGGTGCGTCGACCTCGACCCACATGCCCGACAGCCCCACGACGTCGGTCGTGAACTTCACCGTCACGTCGAGGTCGGCCTCGGGCGACTCGACCTGCAGCTCGATCGCGTAGCTCACGCTCTCGCTCGTGTCGATGTTCGGCGCGGCCAGCGACACGAGCCAGGCGCTGAGTGCCAGCACGATCAGGCCCGCTGCCGCCTCCGCTCCGAACGCCCGCCGGAGCCGGTCGGCGGTGGGAATCGTCATCTCGTTGGCGCGAGGGAGCTTGGCGTTGACGTACTGCCGCGCCGACATCGCGACGAACACCATGAACGCCACGACCAGCGTCTTGAGCAGCACGACGCGTCCGTGGGACGAGCCGAACAGACTTCCGCCGTCGAGGAGGACCATCTGCACGACGCCGGTGCCGACGGTCAGGAGGATGGCTGCGGTCGACAGGCGTCCGAACCCGCGCACGGCGTGCACCAGGTCCTCCTCGCCCGGCCCGGCGAGCACCACCCGGGCGAGCAGTACGACGCCACCGAGCCACACCGCCATCGCGAGCGCGTGGACGATCGACAGCGGCACGTAGAGGATCGCCGCGTCGGTGTCGGTGCGGCTCAACCCGACCGTCATGACCGCGACACCGGGGATCACGAGGGCGGCCAACTGTGTGACCGGATCGATCACGCGGTCGGGTCGGAACGCCACCCAGGCGCTGGCCGCCACGAACGCCAGTCGCGCGATCGCGGCGATGCCGGGCAACCCGGCGCTGAACAGGTCAGCCCAGTTCACGGGATTGAAGCCGCTCCCGAGACCGGTGCCACTGACCGCCGCGGTGGCGGCCGCCACGTACAGCAGGGTGCCGAGGAACGCCACGATCCAGGTGGCTCGGATGAACCTCACCGCCAGCAGGTACTCGACACCTTCGGGCCAGGCCGCGGCGATCAGGACCAGTGATCCGAAGAGGACGGCGACGCCGAGTACCGAGATCAGCCGGCCGAGCCACAACGGACCTTCCCCGGAGTCGACCTCGGACAGCGGTGTGATGTCGTCGGTCGTGGTCGTCGTCGGTGTCGTGGTGCCAGTGGTGCCAGTGGTGCCGCCGGCTGCAACGGTGGTCTCGGTGGTGGGTGTCGTGGTCTCGACGACCGCCGTGTCGTTCTGAACGATGAAGGTCAGGTTGCCCGCGCCGTTCGGCTGGCCGTCGGCGTCGCTCACGCCCCAGCTCACCACGCAGTCGCTGGCCGGGAGCGGGTCGACGAGATCTGCCGACAGCGTCAGGCGATCCTCGCTCACGTTGCGCGGACCCACCGTGTACAACTCGGCATCGCACTGGACGGCGATCGTGTTGACCTCGCCGAGCGGCTCGCTGAAGGTGATCTGGATCGACGGGGGTGACGACGCGATCGACGATCCGTCGGCTGGCGTCGAGCTGACCACGGTGTTCTCGGCGAGCACGGTGGCCGGCGACGCGAGCAGCACGCCGATCGCGGCGATCGCCGCGAGGACGACGGCCACGAGGCGGGGACGCCGCAGGGGAACAGGTGTGCGCTCGTTCACGATCGCCACGAGGCTAGTGGTCGCACCCCGCTCGTTGTCAGACATCGGGGTGCTACCCCTCGCGCCGGCACGCCGGGGCGCCCATCTCCTCGGCCAGGTCGTTGCGCCCGAGCACGAGCTGGCGGACGAGATCGGCCGATGTCACGAGGTCGGCCGAGTCGGCACCCGCACCGGCGATCGATCGCCAGGCGTCGGCCTGTTCCTCCGTGTTGCGGACGAAGGCGCGATGGTCACCGCGCAGCGTGGCGTCGTCGGGGACGTCGAGCCGGTCCACCTCGGCGGCCTCGCCGTCGAGGAGTTCCGCGGCCAGTGTGGCGAAGTCGGTGACGGAGATCTGTTCGGGTGGCGTCGGCAGTGTCTGGAGTTCGGCGGTGGTGTCGATGCAGATCGCCTCGAGCGAGCCGAGGTAGGCCTCCGCGGTGACCGGTTCGTCGGCGTCGCTGCAGGCGGCGAGCGCCGCGGCGCCGCCCAGGGCAAGTGTGAGGAGGATCCCTGGTCGGCGGCCGTGCACGGTACGCATCGCCGAGACTGTACGAAGTGGTGATCGCCGCGGCGACGCGGTCGGCCGATCCGGTGGCGCTGCGGCTCGTCACACGGCATCGCTATCGTGCAGGCGATGGCCACCCAGTCGCTCTACCGCCGCTACCGGCCCCGACGCTTCAGCGAACTCAAGGGGCAGGATCACGTGGTGCGGGCCCTGCGGACCGCCGTCGCGGAGGGACGCGAGGGCCAGGCGTACCTCTTCTCCGGTCCCCGCGGAACGGGCAAGACCACGTCGGCGCGCATCCTCGCGAAGGTCCTCAACTGCGAGAACCCCCGAGATGGCGAGCCGTGTTGCGAGTGCGATTCGTGTTTGGCGGTCGAGAAGGGGACCAGCTACGACGTCCACGAGCTCGATGCGGCGAGCAACAACGGCGTCGATGCGATGCGCGACCTGATCGAGAAGGCGTCGCTCGGCACGCCCGGGCGGCACAAGGTGTACATCCTCGACGAGGTGCACATGCTGTCGAAGGCAGCCGAGGCTGCGCTGCTCAAGACGCTCGAGGAGCCGCCCCCGCACGTCGTGTTCGTCCTCGCCACCACCGATCCCCAGAAGATGTCGGCGACGATCATCAGCCGCACACAGCACCTCCAGTTCCACCTCCTGCCCGCCGACACGCTCGCCGAACACGTGCGCTGGGTCGCCGCCGACGCCGGCATCGAGGTGAGCGACGGCGCGATCGAACAGGTGCTCACCCGCGGTGGCGGGTCGGCACGCGACACGCTGTCCGCGCTCGAACTCGTGGCCAGCACGGGCGACGACGGCATCACGAACGTCGCCCTCGACGAGTACGTCGAAGCGATGATCGACCGTGACGCCGGTCGGGCGCTCACGATGGTCGCGCACGCGATCTCCCTCGGGTCCGACTCGCGCACGCTCACCGAGGAGCTGATCGGCTACCTGCGCAACGGGTTCCTCGCGCTGATGGCGCCCGAGCTGGTGCAGGTGCCATCCCACCGACTCGACGGTCTCGCCGATCAGGCGCGGCGGCTGGGAGCGGCCGGACTGGTCCGTGGGATCGAGCAGCTCGGCGCCTCGCTCACCGAGATGCGTCACGCCCCCGACCCGCGTGTGCTGCTCGACGTGGCGACCGTCCAGCTCACCTCGGACAGCGCGTCGACCGACGTGTCGGCGTTGGCCGCGCGACTCGACCGTCTCGAGCGGCAGGTGGCCGAAGGTGTCCCGTCGGCGGCCGCCGCTCCCGCAGCGACCCGTTCGGCGCCCGTCGATCCCTCGACCGGCCGGGCGGCCCTCGGCGGTCGGGTGCGTCAGGCCCCCGCCGACGCTGAACCGGCCGCATCGGCTCCGGCTCCGGAGTCGGCTCGAACCACACCGGACACCGCTGCGGCGTCGATGCCCGGCACGTCGACCCCGGTCGCCGAGTCGCCGGCACCAGCGGCGCAGACGCTGTCCGACACGGTGACGGCCGATGCCTGGGAGAACTCGGTACGGCCCGCATTGCGCGGCATGCCGCGGGCGATCTACGCGCCGGCGACGTTCGTGCGCAGTTCGGCGTCGGTGGTCACCCTCGCGGTCCCCAACGCGGTCCACCGTGGCAAGTGCGAGGAGCACCGAGGCGCCGTGGAGAAGGCGCTGTCGTCGTTCGCCGGTGCGCCGGTCACGATCGAGTTGATCGACGGCGGAGACGACGGTGAGGGTCGTGGCGGTGATGGTGGCGGTGGCGGTCGAGGGGGAGCTGGCGGCGACGGTCGTGCGGGCACCGAGACGCAGCCGTCGGCTCCTGCTCCGTCTTCCACGCGGGCGCCCGTCGACGGCACCGCGTCGGTTCTCGATGGCGCCGTGCCCGCGCCCGTCGACGTCGCGGACGCGGCGCCACTCGATTCGCTCCCCGATGACGACGACGTCGACCTCGACGATCTCGTCGATGCGCCGCCGGAGTCGGTGAAGACACCGATCGACCGCTTGGCCGAGGCGTTCCCGGGGTCGGAACTGATCGAGGACGTCGGCTGAGGCCGCTGCGATGGCCGGCAATTACACCCCTCCCGTCCAGGTCCTGATCGACGAACTCGGTCGGCTGCCCGGCATCGGTCCGAAGTCGGCGCAGCGGATCGCGTTCCACCTGCTCAAGGTGCCGACCGAGGATGCCGCCCGGTTGGCGCACGCGATCACCGATGCCAAGGCGAGGGTGCGGTTCTGCGAGCGGTGTTTCAACGTGTCGGAGGGGGTGCTCTGCCCGATCTGCAACGACGACGCCCGCGACTCGTCGAAGGTGTGCGTGGTGGAGGAATCCCGTGACATCGTCGCCATCGAGAAGACGGGTGAGTTCCGCGGTCGGTATCACGTGCTGCTCGGAGCGATGAGTCCGCTCGAGGGGATCGGTCCGGAGCAACTGAAGATCCGTGAACTCGTGGCTCGCATCGAACCCGAGGGGATCGAGGAGATCATCCTGTGCACGAACCCGAACACCGAGGGCGAGGTGACCGCGATGTATCTGGCCCGTCTGCTGAAGCCGATCGGCTTGAACGTCACGCGGATCGCCAGCGGGCTGCCGGTGGGAGGCGATCTCGAGTATGCCGACGAGCTCACGCTCGGCCGAGCGCTCGAGGGTCGCCGTGCCGTCGACTGAGTAGGTCGAACGGGTCGGGCCACCCGAAAATGAACTGGGGCACCACCTCCACGAATCGGTTGCGGGCGGACGGGCCGATTCGTTTCGATGATGCCCCAGAACGGGGGTGGGTCGATGCCGGTCTGTTGCCGGTGACCCACGAACTTGTGTTGCGGTTACATTACGGAAAACGGCGGGATGTGTCAAGAAGTCGCAACACAAGTCGCTCGGTGTGCCATTTTATCGACAAATGGTGGTCTGTCAAGCACGCAACGTGATTTCTCCTGTCGCGGTGCGTGTCGAGGAGACCACGGGAGGTCGGCACCGAACGCGCTGATGCCGGGCGCTCGACGCCCGGCATCGCTCGGAACGGTTCGACCGGTCGATCAGACCGTGCGCAGGATCGCGGCGTCGCCCTGGCCGCCGCCGCCGCACAACGCCACGGCGCCGGTGCCGCCGCCGCGTCGCTTGAGCTCGTGCAGCAGCGTCAACGCGAGGCGGTTGCCGCTCATCCCGATCGGATGACCGAGTGCGATTGCGCCGCCGTTGACGTTGACGATGTCGTCGCTGATGCCGAGCTCGGCGACCGAGGCGATGCCGACGGCCGCGAACGCCTCGTTGATCTCGAACAGGTCGAGGTCGGCCACGGCGATACCGGCCTTCTCGGCGGCCTGCATGATCGCACGGCTCGGTTGGTGCAGCAGCGACGCGCTGTCCGGGCCGGCGACCATCCCGTAGGAGACGAACTCACCGAGTGGTGCGACGCCGCGACGCTCGGCCTCGGCGCGCGACATCATCACCACGGCGCTCGCCCCGTCGGAGAGCTGCGAGGCGTTGCCGGCGGTGACGGTGCCGTCCTTGTCGAAGGCAGGGCGAAGACCGCCGAGGCTCTCGGCGGTGGTTCCGGGCCGGACCCCTTCGTCGGTCTCGACGAGGATCGGGTCACCCTTGCGCTGTGGGACGGCGACCGGCACGATCTCGTCGGCCAGACGGCCGTCCTTGATGGCGTTCGCAGCACGCTCGTTCGAGACAGCAGCGAATTCGTCCTGGGCCGCACGACTGATGCTCTCGCTCCCCGCGTAGCGGTCGGTGCCGAGACCCATCAGGCAGCCGTCGAACGAGCACCACAGGCCGTCGGCGATGATGGCGTCGCGCAGTTCGGTGTTGCCGTAGCGGAACCCGGCACGGGCACCGTCGGCGATGTACGGGGCGTTGGTCATCGACTCCATGCCACCGGCGATCACGATGTCGGCGTCGCCTGCCGCAATCATCTGGTTGGCGAGATAGATCGAGTTGAGCCCGGACAGGCAGACCTTGTTGACGTTGATCGACGGGACGTTCATCGGGATGCCCGCCTTGACGGCAGCCTGGCGGCTGGGCACCTGGCCCTGGCCGGCCATCAACACCTGGCCCATGATCACGTGGTCGACCTCGTCGGGTGCGACCCCGGCGCGCTCGAGCGCTGCAGCGATGGCGAACCCACCGAGCTCGGCGGCGGAGAACGAGGAGAGCGCACCACTCATCTTCCCGATCGGGGTGCGGGCGCCGGCGACGATGTACGAACCTGAAGAAGCCATGTGAGAACGCTACCCCACCCCCCATTCCCCGAAAAAGCCGGACTCGGCGCGCTGGGCGCGACGAACCGGGCATTTTCCGGGTTGCGGTGGGGTGGGGGTCGGAGGGACGGGTCCGCTTTGTCTGCGTGCGTTACCGATCGGTAACGTCAGCCGCCATGCAGGAGATCCTCGAGGCCATCCAGTCCGGTGCCAGCGGCGACGACATCGCCAACCTCCCCATCCCCGAGAGCTACCGGGCGGCCTTCGTCAAGCGCGACGACACGGCGATGTTCGAGGGCGTCGACTCGTGGGACAAGGACCCGCGCAAGTCGTTGCACGTCGACGACGTCGCCACGCCCGAGCTGGCGCCCGACGAGGTCTACGTCGCGGTGATGGCGTCGAGCATCAACTTCAACACGGTCTGGACCTCGATCTTCGAGCCGCTGCCGACGTTCGGATTCCTCGACAAGATGGGTCGCCAGAACGAGTGGGGCAAGCGGCACGCGTTGCCGTACCACGTCGTCGGCTCCGATGCCTCCGGCGTGGTCGTGCGCGTGGGCTCCGCCGTGCGCAACTGGAAGCCCGGCGATCGCGTGACGGTCCACTGCAACTACGTCGACGACCAGGACCCCAGCGCGCACAACGACTCGATGCTCGCCAGCAACCAGATCATCTGGGGCTTCGAGACCAACTTCGGCGGGCTCGCGGACCTCACCGTGGTCAAGGCCAACCAGCTGATGCCGAAGCCGTCGCACCTCACTTGGGAGGAAGCGGCCGTCAACGCACTCTGCAGCTCCACCTCCTACCGCATGCTCGTGAGCGAGAACGGTGCGCAGATGAAGCAGGGCGACAGCGTGCTCATCTGGGGTGCCACGGGCGGCATCGGCGGCTATGCCGTGCAGTACGTCCTCAACGGAGGCGGCACGCCGGTCGGCGTCGTGTCGTCGCCCGAGCGCGCCGAGCTGCTCAACCGCATGGGCTGCGAGGCCGTCATCGACCGCCGGGCCGAGAACTACCAGTTCTGGTCCGACGAGAACACGCAGGACGAATCGGAGTGGCGCCGCTTCGGCAAGAAGATCCGCGAGGTCAACAACGGCGAGGACGTCGACATCGTCTTCGAGCACCCCGGGCGTTCCACGATGGGCGCCTCGGTGTTCGCCGTGAAACGCGGCGGCACGGTCGTCACCTGCGCCGCGACGTCGGGCTACATGGTCGAGTTCGACAACCGGCACTTCTGGATGCGGCTGAAGAAGCTCATCGGATCGCACTTCGCCAACTACGCCGAGTCGTACGCCGCCAACAAGCTCCTCGACCAGGGCCGCATCCAGCCGTTGCTGACGGCCACCTACACGCTCGACCAGGTCGGTGAGGCCTCGCTGGCGGTCCACCACAACGAGGCCGAGGGCAAGCTCGGCGTGTTGTGTCTGGCGCCGGCCGAGGGGCTGGGGATCGACGACCCCGAGAAGCGCGACCGCATCGGCGAGGACAAGATCACCGTCTTCCGTTCCTGACGGCACACTGGTCGTCATGACCGAACTCGCCGCCGTGCTCTGGGACATGGACGGCACGTTGGTCGACACCGAGCCGTACTGGATCGCGTGCGAACACGAACTCGTCTCGCTTCACGGTGGAACGTGGACCGCGGCCGATGCGCATTCGATCGTCGGATTCGATCTCCTCGACGCAGGTCGTGTCCTGCGCGACCGTGGGGGCGTCGAGCTCGAGCCCGCCGAGATCGCGAACTGGTTGCTCCGTGGCGTGATCGCCAAGGTCGCCGAGGAGTTGCCGTGGCGGCCCGGTGTGCAGGCACTGCTCGCCGAGTGTGTCGCCGACGGAGTGCCGTGCGCGATGGTCACGATGTCGTGGCGGAGCCTCGCCGACGCGGTGATCGCAGCTGCGCCGCCCGGTTCGTTCGTCACCTCGATCACCGGCGACGAGGTGACCAACGGCAAGCCGCACCCGGAGCCGTATCTCGCTGCTGCGGCGGCCCTCGGCGTCGACCCGGAGGCGTGCATCGCGATCGAGGATTCACCCACCGGGGTTGCCTCCGCACTCGCCGCCGGGTGTGCGACGCTGGGGGTCCCCCATGTCGTCCCCGTTGCTGCCGCCCCCGGGCTCACCCTCCTCGATTCCCTCGTCGGCGTCGATCTCGCCGCCCTCCGACGTCTCCACGCTGCCTGACGCGCGGACGATCGACGATCCGACGCCGCCCGACGGAGTCGCCGCCGACGACACCCCGGTCGCCGGTGGTGGAACCTCGACGACCCGACGTCGACTCGTCCTCGCGGGCCTCGTCGGGGCGGTGATCGCCATCGTCGCCGGCGCCCTCTACGTGGCCTCCAACGAGGAACCGCCGCCGCCGAAACCCGACATCCCGCTCGATGCCTGGGTGCCGTACTGGGCGCTCGACGCCTCGCTGCCCGAGTTCGGCCGACGATCCGGTTCGATGCGCGAGGTCTCGCCGTTCTGGTTCAACGCCGCCGGCGTCGACCGGATCGTCGTCGACCCGAATGCCTCGGCCGAGCTGACCCGGGCGTTCATGGACGAGGCCAACCGCTCGGGCGTCGACGTGGTGCCCTCGATCATCGACGCCCTGCCGGCCGGCGAGATGGCGGCGATTCTCGCCGACCCGACCACGCGCACGCAGCACGTCGAGACGATTCGGGCCTTCGCCGCGGACGGCGGCTACCACGGCATCGACATCGACTACGAACAGTTCGCCTTCGCGGACGGTCGCGACACGTGGGCGACGACGCGACCGAACTGGGTGGCGTTCGTCGAGGAGTTGGCCGAAACCCTGCACGCCGACGGTCGCACGCTCACGGTGAGCATCCCGCCGGTGTACGACGACGGGCAGACCACGGACAGCGGCTACTGGGTGTACGACTACGGGGCGATCGTCGAGCACGTCGACCGGATCCGGATCATGGCCTACGACTACTCGGTCGCCGAGCCGGGGCCGATCGCTCCGCTCGACTGGGTCGAATCGGCGGTGCAGGGTGCGATCGAGGCCACCGGTTCACCCGACAAGCTCGTGCTCGGTCTGCCCGCCTACGGCCGCAACTGGCCCGTGTTCGTGGCGGGTGAGTGCCCGCCCGACGACGTCCCCGGGCGCACGAGCGTGTCGGCGCGTTCGGTCGACGAGTTGATCCAGCGGCGTCAGGGTCGGCCGATGCGGGTGGACGCCACGGGCGAGTGGATGTTCGAGTACGACCTCGAGGTCACCGACGGCGTCGCCACCTGCGTGCAGACCCGCCAGGTCCACTACGTCGACGGTGACGGTATTCGTCTGCGGATGGACCTCGCCCGGAAGTACCGCCTCGACGGCGTGGCCCTGTGGGCGCTGGGCTTCGACGACCAGGCGGTGTGGGATGCGATCCTCCCCACGGTGGCCGACCCGGACGCGACGACGATCCCCGAGTGATCCGCGACGGGGTCGGCTCCGGCGATCCGTGCCGTGACGCACCCGATCGGGGCGAGCGGCCCTGCGGTTCGTAGTGTCGGTGACATGACGATCGACAGTGGCGTTGGCGAAGCATGGATCATCGATGCGGTGCGTTCCCCGCGCGGCATCGGCAAGCAGGGCAAGGGGAGCCTGGCCCACCTCCACCCGCAGAACGTCCTGGGCCAGGTTCTCAACGGCCTGCACGAACGTGTCGGGTTCGAACGCACCGACGTCGACGACGTCGTGACGGGCAACGGGTCGCATGCCGGTGACCATGCCCACGACATCGGGCGCATGGCCGTGCTCGACGCCGGTTGGCCGGTGACGGTTCCCGGCGTGACGCTCAACCGGTTCTGCGGCTCCGGTCAACAGGCGGTCACCTTCGCGGCGATGGGCGTCGGCGCCGGTCACCAGGATCTCGTGATCGGTGCAGGCGTCGAGTCGATGAGCCGTCCGGCCCGCAACGGCACCGACGGTTTCCATGCGAACAACGAGCACCTCCTCGCGACACATCCGCAGATCCCACAGGGCCTGTCGGCCGACCTGATCGCCACACTCGACGGTGTCACCCGGGTCGATGTCGATGCGCTCGCGCTCGAGAGCCAGCACCGGGCGAAGGTCGCGATCGACGAGGGCCGGTTCGAACGCAGCCTCGTGCCGATCCTCAACGACGACGGCACCGTGGCGCTCGGCCACGAGGAGTACCCGCGCCCGGAGACGACGGCGGAGGGCCTCGCCGCGCTGCATCCCAGCTTTGCCAAGTTCGTCGACTTCAAGTTCGAGCAGAGCGATCTCACGATGGGCGAACTGATGGCCCAGAAGTACCCGGGTGTCGAGCTCCACAACGTGCATCACGCCGGGAACAGCTCCGGCGTCGTCGACGGTGCTGCGGCGGTGCTGGTGTCATCGCCCTCGTATGCCCGCTCGCACGGCCTGACGCCGCGGGCCCGCGTCGTCATGACGGCCGTCGCCGCCGACGAACCGTTGATCATGCTCACCGCCCCCGGCCCGGCGGCCAACAAGTGCCTCGCCCGCGCGGGCATGACCGTCGACGACATCGATCTGTTCGAGGTCAACGAGGCGTTCGCGTCGGTGGTGTTGCGCTTCTTCCGCGACACCGGCGCCGACCCGCTGAAGGTCAACGTCAACGGTGGAGCGATCGCCCTCGGTCACCCGATCGGGGCGACCGGCGCGATGCTGATCGGCACGCTGCTCGACGAACTCGAGCGGCGCGACCTCCAGACCGGGCTCGTAGCGATGTGCACGGGCGGTGGCATGGGCACCGCCACGATCATCGAACGGATCTGACCCGGCCCCGAGCGCGATCCCTCAGCGGATCACGGCAGGGGTCAGACCCGCAAGGTGATCCGCCACACCGCTCAGCTGTACTGGTCGAGGATCGTCGACTCGGTGACGCGACTGAGGGTCTCGCGGATCGCACGGGCGGTCGCTTCGTCCACGCCGTCGACGGACATGAGATCGTCGACGGTGGCCCGCTGCAGCTTGGAGAGGCCGCCGAAGTGGTTGGCGATCGCAGTGGCGGTCTCCGCGGGCAAGCGGCTCACCCGGTGCAGGAGACGCAACCCCTTCGGTGCTGCTTCCTGACCCAGGTCGGTGGAGTCGCCACCCGGATAGAGCGCATCGGCCGCGAGACGGAGGTTGAGCACCTCGTCGTCGTCGAGCCGCGACATGCCGGCAAGGGTGTCGGTGACCGATCGGCCCGGGGGCATGTAGTCGGCCACCACGAGGTCGAGCTCGTCGTCGATCTCGCCGTAGAGCTCGTCGAGCTGCAGGCGCAGGAGCCGAGCGTCGATGCCCAACTCGATGATCATCGTCTCGATCTCGTCGGCGATCCGATGGACCATCTCGCCGCGCTGCACGACGGAGACGACGTCGCGCAGGGTGGCGACGTCCTCGATCTCGACGGCCGTGAGGTTGGTGATCGCGTCGTCGAGGCGGACCTTGTACCGCTCGAGCGTCTGGAGGGCCTGGTTGGCGCGATCGAGCAGGTGGCCGACCTCCTGCAGCTGGCGCTTGCTGCCACCGGCGTAGACGTTGATGACGCCCATCTCCTCGCTGGCGCTCACCACGGGGACGTCGAGCGAGCGGGCGACGCGTTCGGCCGTGCGGTGACGGGTGCCGGTTTCGCTCGTCGGGACGCTCGGGTCGGGGACGAGGTGGACGTTGGCCCGCGCGATGCGGCCGCCGTCGGACGAGATGATGATCGCCCCGTCCATCTTCGCCAGTTCCGACAGTCGTTGCGGGCTGTAGGGCGCGTCGACGAGGAAACCGCCCGAGCAGATCGACAGCACGTCGGCATCGTCGCTGAGCACGAGCAGGGCACCGGCCTTCGAGCGCACGACACGGTCGATCCCGTCGCGCAGGGGAGTACCCGGTGAGACGCGTGCCAGCGCGTCGCGCATGGCTTCGTTCACGCCGCTGTGCCGGGAACTCATGGTCTGATCCTAGAGGACGAAGGCGAATCGGGCCCTGGTGACACCGGCGGGCGCGAACCCGCGCGCTCGAACCGGCGCGCTCAGACCGCCCTGCGCAGATCGCCCGAGTGCAGGTTGCTGCCGAGCCCGGCGAGCGTGATCGCTTCCGTCAGGGTGGCGGCGCGAATCACGCTGACGTCGGCGTCGGCCTCGGGAGAGTTGGTCGGCACGATCACGCGGGTGAACCCGAGCCGGGCCGCTTCGGTGAGACGCCGCGAGGCCTGACCGACCTGGCGGAGCTCGCCGCCGAGGCCGACCTCGCCGAACACTGCGAGATCGGCCGGCAGGGGGTGGTCGCGGATCGCGCTCACGACGGCGAGGCACACACCGAGGTCGAGGCCGGGTTCGCTGAGCTTGACGCCGCCCGCGGTGGAGGCGTAGACGTCCTGATCGCCGACCATCACCCGGCTCCGGCGCCCGAGCACGGCCATCAGCATCGAGAGCCGCCCGCCGTCGAGCCCGAGCGCACTGCGACGCGGGGGGACGCCCGGCACCGAGGTGCTGGCGAGCGCCTGCACCTCGACCACGATCGGGCGTTGACCCTCCATCGTGGGCACCACGGCCGATCCGGGGATGCCGGTACGACGGTCGGCGAGGAACAGCGACGACGGGTCGGGCACGCCGACCAGCCCGGCGGTGGCCATCTCGAACAGACCGAGTTCGTTCGTCGGCCCGAAGCGGTGCTTCGAGGCCCTCAGCAGCCGCAGCGCGTGGTGCCGATCGCCCTCGAACTGCAGCACCGTGTCGACGACGTGTTCGAGCACCCGAGGACCGGCGAGGCCACCTTCCTTGGTGACATGACCGACGAGCACGATCGACACGTCGCGTTCCTTCGCCTCGTTGACCAGCCGTTGGGCGCAGCCCCGCACCTGGCCGACGCTGCCGGGCAGCGAACCCAGGCCAGGATCGGAGACGGTCTGGATCGAGTCGATCACGACGAGTTCGGGTCGGATGCGCTCGATCGCATCGAGGATGTGGGGCAACGACGTCTCGGCGTGCAACCACAGGTCGTCTCGCGTCGCGCCGAGGCGCTCGGCCCGACGTTTCACCTGCTGGGCGCTCTCCTCGGCCGTGACGTACAGGGTGGGCCCGGCCCAGGTGGCGAGGAGTTGCAGGAGGAGGGTGCTCTTGCCGATCCCGGGTTCGCCACCGAGCAGCGTGACCGAACCGGCGACGAGCCCGCCGCCCAGGACGCGGTCGAGTTCGGGGATCGACGTGGCGACCGGTGCGCCGTGTTCGGTGCCGACGTCGCCGATCCTCGTCGGGCCGGGTCGGGTCGATGCTGCCACCGGTGCGTCGTCGGCCGTGGCCACCTCGACGTCCTCCACCAGCGTGTTCCAGTCGCCACATCCGGCACACCGCCCCGCCCATTTCGGATGCGAGGTGCCGCACTCGCTGCACACGTGGACGATCTTCGCTCTGCTCATGCCGCCATCATGACGACGGGGTGCGTCAGAGTTGTCGGGGGTGTCGAGGCCGCACGCAGGCAGCGTCACGCACGGTCTACGCCCTGCGCGGCAGGGCACCTACACTCCACCCGTGGTGACACGTGACGGCGGGGGGCCGTGAGCACGCAGGAGATTCCGGAGGGGACGGTCACCGTCCTGTTCACCGACCTGGTCGAGTCGACGCAACTCAACCAGGCGCTGGGTGACGATGCCGCACGGGAGATCGGTCGCCAGGTCGAGGAAATGGCCCGTCACGCCGTCGCATCGAATCGCGGCGCGCTCATCAAGGAGATGGGCGATGGGCTCATGGCAGCGTTCGCGTCAGCTCGCCGGGCGATCGCCGCGGCACGCGAGATGCAGGTGCAGATGCGCCATCTCCACCGCACCGGGCTCGACGCTGCGGTGCAGATGCGGATCGGTCTGCACACCGGTGAAGTGATCGACGAGGACGGCGATCTCCACGGCGAGACCGTGATCATCGCCAAGCGCATCGAGGGGCTCGCTCCTCCGGGTGGGATCTGGGCGTCGGAGACGGTTCACGGCGTGTTGGGGACCGCTCGTGACGAGCTGATCGACCAGGGCTCCATGACGCTGAAGGGGATCGCCGCCGAATGGCACCTCTACCTCGTGCCGTTGCCGGAGGAGGAGGAGGAGTCGGGTCTCGCCGACTCCGTCCCGACGCCGTACATCGGTCGGGTGAGCGAGCGTGAGACGTTGCGCACGATGGTCGAGGCGGCGGCATCCGGCCATGGCGGCATGGTGCTCATCGGCGGCGTCGCGGGCGTGGGCAAGAGCCGCCTCGTGCGGGAGACCGCCGCAATGGCTGAACGCCTCGGGATGGCGGTCTACACCGGCAATTGCCTCGACATGGAGTCACCGCCGCCGTATCAACCGACGATCGATCAGCTCGAGCAGGCGGCGCGCACATTTTCGTCGGACGGATTTCGCACGGCCCTCGGCGTCAACGCGCCGGAGATCGCGAAACTGCTGCCATCGCTCAGGCAACGTTACGACGACATCCCTCCGTCGCCTGACCTGACGCCCGAGCAGGAGCGTCGGTACATGCTCCACGGCGTCGGTGAGTTCATCGAGCGCGCGGCCAACAACCAGCCGATGATGCTGACGTTCGAAGACCTGCACTGGGCCGACGAGTCCGCGCTCCTGCTCCTTCGTCACATCGGCGATCGGGCTGCCAGCATCCCCGTGTTGGTGGTCGGTACGTTCCGCGACGACGAACTCGAGCCTGGGCGTCCGCTCACGAAGGCCATCGGGCCGTTGTTCCGCGACATCGGCGCCACCGATCTCCGACCGCAGTTGCTGACCCGCGATGAGGTGAAGACGGTGCTCAGTGCCCGTGCCGGCAGCGAAGCGCCGCCCGAGCTGGTGGACCTCGTCTACTCCGAGACACACGGCAACCCGTTCTTCACCGAGGAATTGTTCCGCCACCTGCGCGACAGCGGCCGGCTGTTCGACGACGACGGGCAATGGCGCCCGGGGTTCGAGATCGGCGACACCGAGGTACCTCAAGGCGTGCGGCTCGTCATCGGGCGCCGGCTCGATCTGCTCGGCCCGGAGCATCGCAAGATGCTGGCGTCGGCCGCCGTGATCGGGCGGACGTTCACGTTCAACATGCTCGCAGCGGTGTCGAACGTCGACGAGGACGATCTGTTCGATGCGCTCGAAGCTGCCGAACGAAGCCACCTGATCGAGGAGCTGTCCGCCGATCACCCGTCCGACTACTTGTTCGTGCAGGAACAGATCCGCCAGACGCTCGTCGGTGAGCTGTCGTTGGCGCGGCGCCAGCGGGTGCATTTGCGCATCGCCGACGCAATGGAGCGGCTCGGGTCGGGCTCAGCGGTCGAGCTCGCTCACCATCTGGTGTCAGCGGGCTCGGCGGCTCCGACCGATCGGACGGTCGCGGGCCTGGTGGCAGCAGCCGAGGCCAACCTGGACGCACTCGCCTTCGAAGACGCACTGCGGCATCTCGACAATGCGGTGACGCTGGTGGGCGAAGGTGACGGCCGGTTCGATCTGCGGCGAACGCAGGCGCGGGCGCTGCGCGGTGCCGGCCGGGTCGACGATGCGCTCGCGGTGCTCGACGACGAACTCCGCCGGGCTGCGAACAACGATCAGGAGATCACGCTGCGGCTGCAACGGGTGCAGCTCCTCAACGACCAGTACCGGGCGGCCGAGGGGCTGGCCGACGTCGAATGGCTCGTCGCCGCTGCGTCGCAGGCCGACGATCCCGAATTGGAGATCGCGGTACAGCTGGCGCGGGGTCGCGCCTACTACATCATGTCGCTCGACAACACCGGCATGGCCGAGGTGTCGCGGGACGCCTACGAGGCCGCCTATGCCGCGGCGAAGGAACGCGGTGACAAGGCGAGCATGGCGCTGGCGTTGCTGCCGACGACGTGGTTCACCGACTACTGGGCGGACTACAAAGCAACCGCGGCTGCGAACGTCGCCGAGTCGCTGGAGTTGGCCGAAGCGATCGGCGACGAAGATCTGATCCTCGACGCGATGGCGGCGTCGTTGCGTACCGGCGCCGTCGCCGATCACCTCCGGGCGTGCGAGGCGTTGATGGAGCGACTCGAGCAACGCCGGGATCCGGTGAGGTTGAACGCGCACTGCTTCTGGATGATGTGGCAGTACTCCAGGTTCGGTCGATTCGCAGACGCGGTTGCCACCTGCGATCGTGGGATCGAGCTGTCCGACCTGATCGGTTCGGCACCGGTGCAGTACGGCTCGATCAAGGCGATCGCACTCACCGAGGCGGGCCGTTACGACGAAGTCGATGCGGCGATCGGCCAGGAAGTGACCGACGACGACCATCCGTTCGGCAAGGCGATGGCGTCGCATGCCCGGTCGGTGTTCCTCACGAGAGTCGGTGCGTGGGGGCCGGCCGCGGAATCGCTCACCGAGACGCTGGCCTGGGCCGAACAGCTGACGCGGGTGTGGATGCAGTACTGGGCCGGCTCGCTGATGGCCCTTGTCGGCGCCCAGTGCCGAATCGAGACGGTCGGATCGGTCCCCGATCCCGAGTCGCTGCCGGCGTTCGGCGAGTGGCGGACGGGGTTGGCCGCGGCACACGTGGCGCTGGCCCAGGGCGAGCTCCTGCAGGCACTCGATCTGGCGACGCCGGCATGCCCACGATCCGAGGACGTGACGCCTGTCGCCGACCACGTGCGCGCATTCGATGTCGTGGCACAGGCCCAGCTCGGTCTCGGCGACCACGCCGCAGCACTGGACGCGGCAACTCGGGGCCTGGAGCTGGCCGAGCAGATGGAGTTCGGCTCGCTGATCTGGCGATTGCGCCGGGTGCACGGTCTCGCACTCGACGCGCTCGGCCGCGATGACGCCTCGGACGTGCTCGCTCGAGCGGATGCGGAGTTCGAGGTGCTCGCCGACCGGATCACCGATCCCGAGCTGCGCGGGTGGTTCGAGCGCCAGGCGTTGGCGCCGACCGCTTGACCGGGTAGGGGAACGATCAGGCGAGATTGGGGACGATGTCGCGGAGAACCTCACGAAAGACGATGCCGCGCCGATCCTCGCCCGGTCCGCCATCGCGCAGCAGTTGATTCGGGGCGTAGGCGCAACTGAATTCCGCGGCAGGGTCCATCGCCAGGAATGACCCGCCGAAGCCACCCCATGCCATCGTGGTGGTCGTCATCGCTCGGAACTCGTCGGAGTGGAGGCCGAACCCGAGCCCGTATCGACACCATCCGACCACCTCGTCGACCACGTAGCTCTGCTCGTGTCCCGCCTCGGCGACGATCTCCGAACTCAGGTACCGATGTCCGTCGACCATGCCGTTCAGCGCAATGATCGAACCGATGCGCGCCATCGCCCGGGCGTTGGTGGTCCCGCTCGCCGCCGGGATGAACGCTGGAAGGTTCTCGGGGTCGATCCACTCGCCCTCGGCGCCCAGCTCCGCCATCACGGCGGCGGCCATTTCGGACTCGGTGCCGGTGGCACCTCAGGCGCCGGCCAGAGTGCAGCGACTCTGTCGGCTTCGTTCTTCGATCGTGTGAACTGGAAATCGGCGCCGAGCGGATCGGCGATCTCCGTGCGGAAGTAGTGCTCGAACGACATCCCACTCAACCGGCGAATGAGCTCGCCCAGAATGTCGCCGAACGTGAACGGGTGGTAGCAGCTGACGGTGCCCGGCTCGTACCAGAGGGTGGCGTCTTCGAGGATTGCGTTCACCGTTCGCAGGATCGGCCAGTTCGTCAAAGGTGAGGACTCGTCCATACCCGGGAACACCGGATTGATGGATGAGCACCTGGCGGGTGGTGATTGCACCCTTACCGTGCTTCGCGAACTCGGGCCAGTAGGTGGCGATCGGTTCATCGAGGTCGAGTTGACCGCGGTCGACGAGCATGAGGATCATGATCATCACCGGGATCTTCGAGGAGGAGAAGACCCGGACGATCGTGTCGGCTTCCCATGGCTTTTCCAGCTCGTAGTCGCGTGCGCCGCCCCAGAGGTCGATGACGAACTCACCGTTCAGCGTTGCGGCGAGCGAGGCACCCTTGTCGAGCGCCGCTGTCGAGGTTGGCGCGGAATGCATCCTCGAGCGGTCGGAATCGTTCGTCGCAGAACCCGTGTACGTCGGCCATCGGCCCTCCCCGTCGGCGAATGTAGTCCTCGTGACACCGCGGTGTCTCCGGTCGAGGGTCACAGCCCTGGCGCGGCCCCGCTGCATGTGGGAGCCTTCTGGCCGGGGGACGGACACATGGGTATCGCGATCGTCGAAGCAGAACGCGTGGGAATGTCGAGCGAACGCGTCGGCTGGGCCCGCGAGCTCGTCGCGAACCACGTGGCGACCGGAGGCTCGCCGTCGGCCGTCGCTGTCGTCCTGCGTCGCGGCGAGGTCGTCCTGGCGGAGGCGTTCGGGGTACGCGGACCCCACGGCGCACCGCTCGACGTCGACGACGTCTGGCCGATCGCATCCGCCGGCAAGCCGATCACGGCCGCTGTTGTCATGTCGCTCGTCGAAGAGGGTCGGGTCGGCATCAACCAGCCCGTGGTCGACTACATCCCCGAACTGACCGGACCACAGGACGACGAGGTCCTGCTCCATCACCTCTTCACGCATTCGGCAGGTTGGGAGTCGGCCCAGCGGACACACCGGATCGAAGACTTCCTCCGCTCCGGCCAGATGACACCCCCGCCGCCGGGTCGTGACGCCATCACCCACCTGTTCCTGTCGCTGGCGCTCGAACCGGTCCGGGTCGCGGCGCCGGGGGTCCAGATGGACTACGACAACGGGCCCTACGAACTGCTCGCGGAGATCGTGCGTCGCGAGACCGGCGGAACGCTCGACGCGGCGATGCGTGCGCGGATCTTCGAACCGCTGGGAATGGCGCGCAGTACAGGCATCGTGGGCGACGACCTGCGGCCGCACCTGGTCACGCGGGCCGAAGGCCTGCCGTTCGGTCCCGGTCGCCCGGTGACGTTCGAGGGTGAACTCTGGGAGTCCTCCGATTCGGGTGCCGCTGCCGTGCACACCTCGGCGCCCGACCTCGCGCGATTCGGCCAGATGATCCTGAACGGCGGTGTGCTCGATGGAACTCGCGTGCTGGCTCCGTCGACGGTGACCTCCATGGTCACCAACCAGATTCCGGGCGTCCCCGCACGGTTCGGTGACGAGTTGATCCCCGAGTCGAGCTGGGGTTACGGCTTCACGGTGGTGCAGGAACAGCGGTTTGCGTACTTCGGTGGAGGCCTGGTGCCGCTCGGGAGCGCACTCCATCCGGGCGCGGGTGGAGTGAGTTACTGGGTCGACTTCGCCAACGAGATCGTCGGTGTCTTCTTCGAAGTGATCACCGAGGTCGACGAGTTCCTGATTCCCGTCTCGGGGATCGGCCATCGGTTCCAGGACGTCGTCACGGGGGCGGTGTCGGAGTGACGTTGTCGATGGAGTTGCGCGACCCGGCCGAGCTGGGGATGTCGGCGGCACGGCTCGCCGACGCCGCGGCCTTGATGGACCGCCAGTACGCCGCGGGCCTCACGCCGATGGCGGTCGCACTCGTCGCCCGGCACGGGAAGTTGGTGTGGACCCACGCCGTCGGCGATGCCCGCCCGGGCGGTCCGCCGGTGACGATCGACTCGGTTTTCCCGATGGCGTCACAGACGAAGCCGATGACGGCGGCAGTGATCATGGCCCTCGCCGAGCGGGGCATGATCGGTCTCACGGAGTCGGCCTCCCTGACGCTTCCGGAGCTTGCCGACGATCACGCCGACGTGATGGTGTCGCACCTGCTCACCCACACCTCGGGCTGGAGCGACGACGACCATGTCGCCGCGCGGGAGGCGAAGTTGTCCGAAGCGATCGCCACGATCCCCGAGGGCATGGACGCGTTGACGCACATCATGCTGTGGCCGGGCTGGGGTGTTCAACGTCGGTTCGGGGCCGGTGAGCGGATGCAGTACTGCACCTTCAACTACTCGGTGCTCGGCGAGATCGTCCGGAGGGTCACGGGCGACACACTCGACGCGGCGATGCGCCGATACCTGTTCGACCCGATCGGGATGACGAGCAGCGCGGTGATCGTCGGCGCCGACCTGCAGCCCCGGGTGATCGAGCGGCCACCGGGAGTCCCCTGCGGTCCGGATCATCCTGATTCACCGATCTCGTTCAACAGCCACGCGTGGGCGGTGAGTGACGACGGCGGCTTCGGGGCCCACGTCTCGGCGGCGGATCTCGCTCGGTTCTGGCAGATGCTCCTCGATGGCGGGATGGCCGGTGGCGTGCGTGTGCTCAGCCGTGATGCGGTCCGGGTGATGACCACCAACCAGGTCCCGGGGATCGCTGCGGACTTCATCGGTGAGGAGCGTGGCGAGGCCTCGTGGGGTTTCGGCTTCGGGGTCACCGGTTCCGAGGCTTGGCCCCGGTACGGGGGTGGGACGTCTCGGCCGAGTGTCTTCCGCCACGGGGGCTCCGGGGGGATCGATGGCTGGGTCGATCCCGAAACCGGTGTCGCGGCGACCTACTTCGAGGTGGCAACGCAGGTGAGTCCCGAGGGCGCCATCGAGAGCTGGGCGGCGCACCGATTCCAAGACGTCGTGAACGCCGCCGTCATCGAACCGTGACGGTGTCGTCGCGCGAGGCGCCGACCTCGGTTCGAGGAGCGGTACTCAGTCGAAGGAGATGACCTTGCCGCGATTGATGCTCACCCAGTCGCGGGCTTCGAGGTACGGCCGGAACCGGTCGGCGATCACGGCGCCGTGGGCGGGGTTCTTCGGACGCTGGAGCTCGAAGAGGTACGGGAACTCGAGCCACGCGGTGGTCGCGTGCCACAACCGCAGCGCGGCGTCGCCGGTCGGCGGGTCGAGCACCACGGGTCCGAACAGGCATTCGGGTTCGCCGAGGTCGTCGAGGAACTCGGGGAAGAACAGCGTCGGCACGCCGTACCCGCCGGCGGTGACGACCCGATCGTGCTCGGAGCGGACCTCGTCGTGCGTCGTCGGATCGGCGATCGCCACGTCGACGACGGCAGGATCGAGCCCGATCTCCTCGAGCAGGTGACGGGCGACGTCGGGATCGTGTGGCCGATGTCCCTCCTCGTGGAGCGCCCGGCCGGCCCGTTCGTACCATCGGTCGACGTCGTCCATGCTGGTGCGCCGCAGCTCCGCGCCGATGCGCATCATCGACCAGCCGTACGACCACTCGCGCTCCCACGGGTGCTTCTTGCCCTCGACCCGGTTGATCTCCTCGAGGCTGAAGAACTTCCAGTCGATCCTCAGGCCGTTCTGCTCGCGGACCTCGCGGATCCACTTGGAGGTCTGGTACGCGAACGGGCACATCACGTCGAAGTGGAAGTCGACCCGGGTCGGAGTGGGAGCAGCGTCGGGCATCTCCCAACCCTGTCACACGGCGTGTTCAGCGGGCGGGCTCAGTGTGCGGGCCCGGGCGGCCGAGGTCGAGGACGAGGCCGGTGGCTGCGCTGCCAACGGGCCCAGGCGACGTAGCCGATGAACAACACCATGAATGCCACCCAGGCGACGAGTGCAACGAGCGCCACCACCGAGAGCGGGCGCGCCCACCATCGGTCGTCACCGGGCGACTGGGTCGACAGGGCGCGCCAGTCGAGGATCGTGCCGTCCATCGGCACCGTCCACTCCAGGCGGCCGTCATCGAGTTCGGTCCCGTTGGTCTCCGACTGGTCGATCTCGCCGGGAAGGGTCGCTCTGATCACGACGCCGAGCGACGACTCGGGTGTCGCCCCGCTCGCGGCGATCTGTTCGGCGAACGGCACGGCACCGACGGCGGCGATCAGGTCGTCGTCGGCGAAGGAGTCGAATCCGTCCGACAGGCCGAGCAGCCCGCTCAGTCGCGTCGTGGTGTCCTCGCCGCTCGTGTTGCGCGTCATCGACATCTGGTTGAACGGCGGACCGAGGCTGTTGAGGAGGTTCGTCGCCTCCGCGTCGGAGAAGAAGTTGTGCGTGAGCGTGAGCGTGAGCCCGCCGTCGGGTGTCGCTGTCGGGCCCTCGACCACCCACCCTGCGGCGACGATGTCGTCGGTCGCGAGTTCGTCGGCGATCGTGGGGACGGCGGCGACCAGTTCGGGATCTGCGGTCGCAACGACCGAGATCCTGCCGGTGCCGTCGGGCTCGACGACCATGTCGACGGCCACGTCGAGCCGGCAGCCGGCGAGCGCGATCACGCACGCGCAGACTGCAAGGACCCGTCGAACCACGTTGGTGAGTATGACCGATGAGGCGAGTGCGCTCAGGTCAACTCGGGCGGCGGCAGCTCGCCCTCACCGGTGGCCGGCGGCACCGGGTGCTCGGTCGCCGTCGTGGCGAGCTCGACCGACGATGGCGGGACGAAGCCCTCCACGGCCGTGAACGTGAAGCGCTGCTTGCCCTCGTTCTCCGGGTCGGGTTCGGTGTCGACGACGATGATCTCGCCGGCGGAGAACTCCTTGTAGAGGATCTTCTCCGACAGCGCGTCTTCGATGTGACGCTGGATCGCCCGGCGCATCGGGCGGGCACCCAACTGCGGGTCGTAGCCGAGGTCGGCGAGCAGTTCCTTGGCCGAGGCCTTGATCTCGATGCCGAGACCCTGGCCCTCGAGCTGGCCGACGAGCCGCTGCGTGAGCAGGTCGACGGTCTGCAGGACCTCGTCGCGAGTCAACTCGTGGAACACGATGACTTCGTCGATGCGGTTGAGGAACTCCGGGCGGAAGTGGTTCTTCAGCGACTCGTTGACCTTTTCCTTCATGCGCTCGTAGCTCATGGCGGTGTCGTCGCTGGTGAAGCCGACGTTGGCCTTGCGGAGATCCTGGGTGCCGAGGTTCGACGTCATGATCAGCACGGTGTTGCGGAAGTCGACCGAGCGGCCCTGGCTGTCGGTCAGGCGACCTTCCTCCAGGATCTGCAGCAACGTGTTGAACACGTCGGGGTGTGCCTTCTCGATCTCGTCGAACAGGACCACGGAGAACGGCTTGCGCCGCACGGCCTCGGTGAGCTGGCCGCCCTCTTCGTAGCCGACGTAGCCGGGAGGCGAACCGACGAGGCGGCTGACGGTGTGCTTCTCCATGTACTCGGACATGTCGAGCGTGATCAGCGCCGAGTCGTCGCCGAAGAGGAACTCGGTGAGCGTCTTGGCGAGTTCGGTCTTGCCGACGCCGGTGGGGCCCAGGAAGATGAACGAGCCCGAGGGCCGCTTGGGGTCCTTCAGGCCGGCGCGTGTGCGGCGGATCGACTGCGACACGGCCGCCACTGCCTGCTCCTGGCCGATGATTCGCTTGTGGAGGTTGTCCTCCATCTTGAGCAGACGCTCGGTCTCCTCCTCGGTGAGCTTGTACACCGGGATCCCCGTCCACAGCGAGAGCACCTCGGCAACGGCTTCTTCGTCGACCTCGTCGAACAGGTCGACACCTTCGGCCTTGACCTCGGCCTCCTTGGTCGACTTCTCCTCGAGGAGTGACTTCTCCTGGTCGCGCAGACGGCCGGCCTCTTCGAACTGCTGCTCCTCGACGGCGCGCTTCTTGGCCTCCTGCACGTCGTTGAGCTTCTGCTCGATTTCGCGCAGGTCGGGCGGTGTGGCCATGCGCTTGATGCGCAGTCGCGACCCGGCCTCGTCGATCAGGTCGATCGCCTTGTCGGGAAGGTGGCGGTCGGAGATGTAGCGATCGGCCAGGTTGGCGGCGGCGACGAGCGCCTGGTCGGTGATCGTCACCCGGTGGTGCGACTCGTACTGGTCGCGGATGCCCTTGAGGATCTCGATCGTGTGGGCGAGCGTCGGCTCGTCGACCTTCACCGGCTGGAAACGGCGCTCGAGGGCGGCGTCCTTCTCGACGTGCTTGCGGTACTCGTCGGTGGTGGTGGCACCGATCGTCTGCAGCTCGCCACGGGCGAGCATCGGCTTGAGGATCGAGGCGGCGTCGATTGCGCCTTCGGCGGCGCCGGCGCCGACCAGCGTGTGGATCTCGTCGATGAACAGCAGGATGTCGCCGCGCGTCTTGATCTCCTTGAGCACCTTCTTGAGGCGCTCCTCGAAGTCGCCGCGGTAGCGCGAACCGGCGACGAGCGCACCGAGGTCGAGCGTGTAGAGCTGCTTGTTGGTGAGCGTGTCCGGGACGTCGTTGTTGACGATCTTCTGAGCGAGACCCTCGACGATCGCGGTCTTGCCGACGCCGGGTTCGCCGATCAGCACCGGGTTGTTCTTGGTGCGCCGCGACAGGATCTGCATGACGCGTTCGAGTTCGTTGGTTCGACCGATCACCGGGTCGAGCTGGCCTTCGCGAGCCGCCTGGGTGAGGTTGCGACCGAACTGGTCGAGGATCTGGCTGTTGCCGCCCTTCTCGTCCTCGCCGCCCTTGCTGGCGCCGACGCCGGCACCGGCAGGCGTCTGCTCGCTGCGGCCGCCACCGGTCGAGCCGGCGGGGCCCTGGTAGCCGGAGAGCAGCTGGATGACCTGCTGGCGCACGCGGGAGAGATCGGCGCCGAGCTTGACGAGCACCTGAGCGGCCACGCCCTCACCCTCACGGATGAGGCCGAGCAGGATGTGCTCGGTGCCGATGTAGTTGTGGCCGAGCTGGAGCGCTTCACGCAGGGAGAGTTCGAGGACCTTCTTCGCGCGGGGCGTGAAGGGGATGTGCCCCGACGGCGACGAGCCGCCCTGTCCGATGATCTCCTCGACCTGGCTGCGCACCGCTTCGAGGGAGATGCCGAGGCTCTCGAGCGCTTTCGCGGCGACGCCCTCCCCCTCGTGGATCAGCCCGAGCAGGATGTGCTCGGTGCCGATGTAGCTGTGGTTGAGGAGGCGAGCCTCCTCCTGCGCGAGCACGACGACTCGGCGAGCCCGGTCAGTGAAACGTTCGAACATGGAGTGCCCTTTCCACGAAGTGGGATTCCGTGTGTCAACCCTACCGGCACCGTGACGACGCGCCGGTCAGCAGGCGCGTGACAAAAAGATCAAGATCTTCGGGAATACGAGGCACCCTCGGTGCTCGACCCGTGGGTGTCAGGTGCCCTGGGCGTCGGGGAGCGCCCAGAGGAGCGATTCGAGCAGCAGCTTCTCGTTGGGGTTGCGGTCGAGTGTTTCGATCGCCTCGTGGATGCGGTGCACCGCGGCGGCGCACGCCTCGACGTCGGTGGTGCCGCCGTTGACCGCCGTGTCGCGGTACGTCGCCGCCATGGCGGCGAGGCCGCTGCGCAACTCGTCGGTGCGGTGACGGCGCAACTCGCGTTTGTGTCGTTCTTCGAGCTGCTTCTTGCCGCTCCCGCGCTCGCCGTGGGCCTTGATGCGCTCGTCGAGATCGGCGACCTCCACCGCGTGGCGGTCGGCGAGCGGCGCCGCAGCCGCGTCGATCATGGCGAGCAGGTCGGCGGCCGTGCGCATCGCCACGGCGCCCGTGCCGTCGAGTCGGTGGGGTGCGCCGACGAATGCTGCGCGCCGCTCCGACAGTGCCGGATCGGTCGCGAGCACGCGGGCCCGGTCGAGGTCGCCGTGGGAGGCGCGGGCGGCCGCCATCGCCTCCGCCGGTCCGATGCCCTCGGCGACGAGCCGGGCGGCGACGACGTCGGGCCCGATCGCGTGGAAGTCGATCCGGGCGCAACGCGAGGCGATCGTGACGAGGTCGCTCGGGACGAAGTCGGCCAGGACGAGGAAGGTGGTGGAGTCCGGCGGCTCCTCGATCGTCTTGAGCAGCCGGGCCGCCCCCTCGGGGGTGAGGAGGTGGAACTCTTCCAGGATCATCACCTTGCGGGATCCTTCGGTGGGTGTGAGCGATGCCTCGTGGATGATCGCGACGGCCTGGTCCCTGTCGACGCGGGCGCCGACGCGACGCACTTCGCGGACGTCCGGATGTTCGCCGCGGAGGATCAGGCGGGCGTCGCGCGACTCCGTGGTCTCGGCGCCGGTCATGATCGTCGTGGCGAACGCCCGGGCGGCCTGGAGCTTGGTGGAGCCGGCGGGGCCGGAGAACAGATAGGCGTGCACGGGTCCGTGCTCGGCAGCGGCCCGCAGTTGCGCGACCGCGTCGGGTTGGCCGACGACGTCGTCCCAGATCGTCGCGCTCACAGGATCCCTCGCGCGAGGAGGGCGGCGCGGATCTCGTCGGCGACCTGGTCGACCGAGCCCGCCGCCTGCACGGTGATCCAACGATCGGGATCGGCGGCGGCCATCGCACGGAAGCCGGCCAGCACGCGTGCGTGGAACTCGTCACCGGCGGCCTCGAACCGGTCGAGGTCGCGGCCGCTCATGCGATCGGCGATCAGATCGTCGGGGGTGTCGAGGAACACGACGGTGGTCGGCCACAACCCCTCGGTGCCCCAGTGGTTGAGGTGGCGGATCTCCTCGACGTCGAGCTGGCGCCCGTAGCCCTGGTAGGCGAGCGAGGAGTAGACCGACCGGTCGGTGACCACCGGGCGACCGGCGTCCAGGGCCGGCACGACCACCTCGGCGAGGTGCTGGGCTCGGTCGGCAGCGGTGAGGAGCGCCTCGGCCCGAGCGTCGAGGTTCTCGACCGTGGTGTCGTGGAGGATCTCGCGGATTCGGGCACCGATCGACGTCCCACCGGTCTCGCGGGTCAGCACCGCACCGAGCTGCGATGCCAGGAGTTTCGCCTGCGTCGACTTGCCGCTGCCCTCCGCGCCCTCGAAGGCGATGTAGGCGGGCCGCTCGGTCACGGCGCTCGATGGTACCGACCGGGCGTCGTCCGCTCCGACAGGGTCGGGGTCGGATCGGACGGCATACCCCGTGGGGGATTGGGACGAAAGGCCGTAGTGGCAGCAGGGCGTCCGCCCTAGCGTCGGAGTGAGACGCCTTCGCAATGGTTGCGGGGCACAGGATTGGAGACATCGTGAGTGACCAGAAACGGCTCGTGATCCTCGGTGCGGGGACAGGCGGCACGCTCGCGGCCAACCGGCTGCGCAAGAAGTTCAAGGCAGACCACCTACGCATCGACATCGTCGACCAGAACAACCAGCACGTGTACCAACCCGGGCTGTTGTTCGTGCCGTTCGGCCTCGCCGAGCCCGACGAGATCGTCCGCAAGCGTGACCGGCAGCTCCACAGGGGCATCAACTACCACCAGAGCGCGATCGACTCGGTCGACATCGAAGCCGACTCGGTGACACTCGAGGACGGCACCACGCTCGACTACGACGTGCTGCTCATCGCCACCGGCGCCCGGCTGCAGCCGGAGGAGACCGAGGGGTTGACCGGACCCGGTTGGATGGAATCGGTGTTCACCTTCTACGACATGGAGGGCGCGACCGCACTCGCCGAGAAGCTCGACGAGTTCGAGTCCGGACACCTCGTGATCAACGTCGTCGACATGCCGATCAAGTGCCCGGTGGCACCGCTCGAGTTCGCGTTCCTCGCCGACTGGTACTTCACCGAGAAGGGCGTCCGCGACGCCGTGACGATCACCTACGCCACCCCGCTCGACGGTGCGTTCACCAAGCCGACGGCGTCGGCGACGCTGAGCTCGCTGCTCACCGACAAGGGCATCGAGCTGGTCACCGAGTTCAACACCGGTGAGGTCGACGGCGAGGCCCGGAAGCTCATCGGCTTCGACGGTCGCGAGATCGACTTCGACATCGCCGTGGTGATCCCCCTGCACGGCGGTGCCGCGTATGTCGAGAACTCGCCCGGCCTCGGCGACGAGTTGGGGTTCATTCCGACCGACAACGCCACGTTGCAGTCGCAGGTCAAGCCGAACATCTTCGTGGTCGGTGACGCCGCCGACGTCCCGGCCTCGAAGGCCGGGTCGGTGACGCACTTCGAGGGCGAGGTGCTCGTCGAGAACATGGAGGCCTTCCTGAAGGGCGAACCGGTCGAGCACTCCTTCGACGGTCACGCCAACTGCTTCATCGAGACCGGGTTCTCGAAGGCACTGCTGATCGACTTCAACTACGAGAACGAGCCGGTCGGTGGCCACTACCCCGGCCCGGTCGGGCTCCCGCTCCTCAAGGAGTCGCGGGTGAACCACCTCGGCAAGCTGATGTTCCAGTCCTTCTACTGGCACGGCCTGCTGCCGGGTCGCGACATCCCGGGCATCGGCCCCGACATGCCCACCTTCGGCAAGAAGCAGCCCGTCTCGGGCTGAGGATCCGTCGCCATCCGATCTGAACACGTCCGAACAAGTCTGAACAAGGAGACACCTACATGCCCACCAAGACATTCGCCGGCACGACCGTCGATGTGAACGACGAGGGGTTCTTCGTGGACCCCACCCAATGGACCAAGGAGATGGCCCCGGAGATCGCCGACGAGTACGGCGTGCCGACCCCGCTGACCGATCGCGCCTGGGTCGTCATCGACCTCATGCGCTCGGAGTACTTCGACAAGGGCACCGGACCGACCGTTCGCAAGATCAGCAAACTCTCCGACGTCACGACCAAGGAACTCTTCGCGCTGTTCCCGAAGGGTCCCGCCAAGCTCGCCGCCATGGTGGCCGGCATTCCCA
Organism: Ilumatobacteraceae bacterium; assembly: GCA_963715285.1. Classification (GTDB taxonomy): domain Bacteria; phylum Actinomycetota; class Acidimicrobiia; order Acidimicrobiales; family Ilumatobacteraceae; genus Sva-07. The sequence continues at coordinate 44,857 of CAVQRU010000010.1, forward strand.
AGCCCAAGGGCTGCATCTGAAACGAGACGGCGGGTCTGACCCCACGTCTCATCCTGAATTCACCTCTCACTGGAGATCGAACATGACCGAATCACAAGCAATTCCTCCGGCACCCATCGCGGCACCGATCGAGAAGGTCTCGATCATCGTCTCGAAGGGATCGCTCGAGGGCATCTACCCGGCGCTGATCATGGCCAACGGCGCCCGCAACGAGGGCATCGAGGCCAACCTCTTCTTCACCTTCTTCGGCATGGACGCCATCCACAAGGGGCGCCAGGACCACATCAAGGTGGCCGCGGTCGGCAACCCCGGCCTGCACATGCCCACCATTGCCGGTGTGATCCCCGGTGCTTCGGCGCTGATCACCAAGTACATGGAGAAGCAGATCGAGAAGCAGGACTTCCCCGACATCCACGAGTTCATCGAGATGATCCACGACACCGGCGCCGGCGTGTACGCCTGCCTCGCCTCGGTCGACCTGTTCGGCATGGAGCGTGACGATCTGATCGACGACCTCGACGGCATCATCACCGTCGGCGACTTCTACGAGATGGCCGCCGGCGGCCAGATCATCTTCACCTGACCCACACCCCGTCCGCCTTCTCGTGAACGAGGTGCGCACCAGGTGCGCACCTCGTTCACGAGAACGGGGTTGGTCAGCTCGGGGCGACGTCGAAGGTGCCGATCATGCCGAGTTCGGTGTGCGGCGTGCCCGTGTCGGGGTCGACGAGGATGCACTGGTAGGTGTAGACCCCGGGTGCCGTGAACGTCATCGTGGCGCCACCGGTGTCGCCCGGGTTCGTGCCGGCGACCTCACCGATCGGCTCGTCGTCCGGGTCGAGCACCTCGAACTCGTGGGCCTGCTCGCCCGCGTTCGTCATCACGAAGCGGATCGTGTCGCCTGACGCGATCCCGCTGGTGTCGAGGTTCTCGTAGTCGAAGTCGACCGCCTCGAAGTCGATCTCGCGATCGGCCTCGGCCTGCGCGGCCCCGCCGTCTCCGGTGACGGTGAACGGCGACTCGAAACCGTCGCCGCTCTGGCCCGGCTTGCAGCGCACGAGGTAGTCGCCGGCCACGAGATCGACCGTGAGCGTGCGCGACGTGCCGGTGGTGACGTTCTCGACCTCGCCGAGGGTGTCGCCGTTGGCTTTCAGTACGTAGAGCTCGTTGACCTTGCTGCTCTCGTTGCGGAACTCGAAGCCGACCTTGCCGGCATCGACGATGTCGGACTCGATGACACAGGCGTCGTCGGTGCCCGTCACGTCGACGGTCACGTCGGCCGCCTCGGTCGAACAGGCGGCGAGCGTCAGCAGGGCGGCGATCGGAACGGCCGGGACGACTCGACGTCGGGACACGGTGGGACTCCTCGGGGGCAGGGTGGATCGGTGGGCGGGGGTGGAGGGGGCAGGGTGACGGTGGTCAGCGAGCGGGCTCGCCCACGACCGCGGGGGCCGCTGCGACCTGCCCGGCGTGCGTGTTCCGGGTGCTCCCGGCCGGGCGAAGGAAGAGCACCATCGTCGGCACGAGGTACCCGAGGTAGACGACGATCTCGAGCACCGTCATCTGGGGGCCGAGATTGAAGATGCCCTTGAGCAGTGCGCCGTACCAGCTGGTGATCTCCCAGCCCTCGACGTCCCAGGCGAGGGTGTCGACTCCCGGGAGGATCCCGGCTTCCTGGAGGTCGTGGACGCCGTACGCGAGCACGCCGGCGGCGATCACGATCAGGGCCGCACCGGTGACCTTGAAGAACGCGGCCAGGTTCATCGACACGACACCTCGGTACAACAGGACGCCGACGACCACGGCGGTGCCGATGCCGAGCAGTGCGCCGATCGCGGGACCTGCGCCGGCGCCCTGGGCCTGGAACGTCGGGTACAGGAACAACGCGGTCTCGAGGCCCTCGCGTCCGACGGCGAGCAATGCGGCGGTGAACACGCCGATCGTGCCGATCTCGACGGCGGCGGACATCTTGTCCTGGAGTTCGCCCTTGAGCGTGCGCGACGCCCGCTTCATCCAGAACACCATCCACGTGACGAAGACGACGGCGACGATCGAGAGGATGCCGCCGAACGCCTCCTGGGCCTCGAAGCTCATCGACGCCGACGTGTAGTGCAGGAGCGCTCCGAACCCGAAGGACAGCGCCACGGCGACCGCAACGCCGGTCCACAGGGCGGGGATGCGGTCGCGGTGGCCGCTGCGGACCATGAACGACATCAGGATGCTCACGACGAGGGCGGCTTCGAGCCCCTCGCGGAGTCCGGTCAGGAATGTCTGCAGCACGTTGATCTCCGGGTGTTCTGCGTGGCAGGCGCGGAGCCCACCCTTCGGCGACGTCGAAGTTAGGTCAGCCTAACAAGTGCTGTCCGAAGCCCGCAACATCGACGCGTGGGGTCGGCTCAGCCGTTGAGGTCGGTGATCACCGGCGCCGGCTTCGCCGGACTCTCCGTCGCGGCGGCCGCCTGCTTCGCCGCGGTCTTCTTCGCCGCAGTCTTCTTCGCGGCGGCCTTCTTCGGTGCTGCCTTCTTCTTGGCGGGGCGCTTCTTCGCCGCTCGCTTCTTGGTCGGCCCGCCCTTGGCGATGATCGCCTCGCGCCGGATCGCCAGGAGCTCGTAGGCGCGCTCGGGGGTCATCGCCTCGAGGCGGTCGCCCTTGCCGAGTGACGCATTGGTCTCGCCGTCGGTGACGTACACACCGAACTTGCCGTCCTTGGCGACGACGGGGCGCTCGCTCACCGGATCGGTCCCGAACTCCCGGAGCGGGCCCTTCGCTGCCATGTTGCCGCCACCGCGCTTGTACACCTTCGGCTGGCTGAAGATCTGCAACGCCTCGTCGAGCGTGATCTGCAACAACTGGTCCTCGGAGTCGATGTTGCGGTAGTCCTTCTCCTTCTGCACGTACGGCCCGTAGCGGCCGTTGTTGGCGTAGATCGGCACCCCGTCGGCGGGGTCCTCGCCGAGCAACCGCGGCAACTGCAGCAGTGCCTCGGCCTCGTCCATCGTGATCCGTTCGAGGACCATCGTCTTGAAGAGGCTCGACATCTTGGGCTTGTCGAACCCGGGCGGCGGGTCGTCGTGGTCGCCCCATTGCACGTAGGGCCCGTAGCGGCCGTTCTTCGCGTACACCGGATAGCCGTCGAGTTCGCCGATCGGCTCGTCGGACTTCGGGGCGGCCAGCAACTCGAGTGCCTTGTCGACGGTCAGCTCGTCGGGCGCCAGGTCGTCGGGCACGCTGGCGGTGTCCTCGCCGCGCTTGACGTAGGGCCCGTACTTGCCGGGCTTGACGACGATCAGGTTGCCGTCGGCGTCGGCCCCGAGCGGGAAGGTGTTGATCTCAGCGGCGTCGATCTCGTCGAGGTTCTCCTCGACGAGCCGCTTCAGGCCGAGCAGGGCGTCGTCGCCGAAGCCCGCCTCCGCCGAGATGGGCTGGGTGTCGCCGTCACCGGTGTCGCCGAAGTAGAAGCGCTTCAACCACTTGTCCTTGGCGCGGGCTCCGCTCGCGATCTCGTCGAGGTCGGCGTCGATCGAGGCGGTGAAGTCGTAGTCGACGAGGGCGTCGAAGTGCTCCTCCAGCAACCGGATGACCGCGAACGCGGTCCAGGTCGGCACGAGCGCCTGGCCCTTCTTCCACACGTAGCCGCGGTCCTGGATCGTCTGGATGATCGACGCCCAGGTCGAGGGGCGGCCGATGCCGAGTTCTTCCAGGCGCTTGACCAACGACGCCTCGGTGTAGCGCGCCGGCGGCGAGGTGGTGTGACCGTTCGGCTCGATCGAGGCGATCGGCACCTCGTCGCCCTGCGTCAGCGGCGGCAGCAGCGCTTCGTTGTCGGCGGCGTCGTCGCCCGTCTCCTCCTTCGAGGCCACGTACACGGCCCGATAGCCCGGGAAGGTGATCGTGGTGCCGGATGCCGCGAACTCGCAGTCGGTGAGTTCGCCGGTCGACCGGTCGGCGGAGTTGGCGGCGAGACGCACGCTGACGGTGACGCCGGTGGCGTCGGCCATCTGCGAGGCGAGCGTCCGCTGCCACACGAGGCGGTAGAGCGCCAGCTCCTGGCTGTTGAGTTCGCTGCTCAGCTGCTGGGGTGAGCGGTACGGGGTGGTCGGGCGGATGGCCTCGTGCGCCTCCTGCGCGTTCTTGACCTTCGACGAGTACTGCTTCGGGGCGGCGTTGAGGTAGTTCGCTCCGTATTCGCTGGTGACCGCGGCGCGGGTGGCCTGCATCGCCTCGTCGGACAACACGACGTTGTCGGTACGCATGTAGGTGATGTAGCCACGCTCGTAGAGGCCCTGCGCCACGCGCATCACCTGCGACGACGACAGCCGGAGTTTGCGGCCGCCCTCCTGCTGGAGCGTCGAGGTCATGAACGGCGCCTTGGGCGACGAGCGGTACGGCTTCTCCTCCACCGAGCGGACGGTGAACGTCGCGTCGGCGAGGCCGTCGGCGAGTCCACGCGCCCGCACCTCGGTGAGTGCCACGACCTTGTCGGACACCTGGCCGCGCTCGTCGAAGTCCTTGCCGGTGGCGACACGCGCCCCGGCGACCGCGACGAGCTTGGCGTCGAACGCCGGGCGGGTGGCGGTGCCGAGATCGATGTCCCAGTAGTCGGCGGTGACGAACGCGATGCGCTCACGTTCACGTTCGACGATCAGGCGGACCGACGGGCTCTGCACCCGTCCAGCCGACAGGCCACGGTTGACCCGGCGCCACAGCACCGGCGACACCTCGTAGCCGTACAGCCGGTCGAGGATCCGGCGTGTCTCGGCCGCGTCGACGAGGCCGTAGTCGAGTCCGCGCGGGTTGTTGACCGCGTGGTCGATCGCCGCCTTGGTGATCTCGTGGAAGACCATCCGCTTCACGGGCACCTTCGGCTTCAGGTACTCGAGGAGGTGCCACGAGATCGCCTCGCCCTCGCGGTCCTCGTCCGTCGCGAGGTAGAGCTCGGACGCGTCCTTCAGCGCTGCCTTCAGGTCCTTGATGACCGTCTTGCCCCGCTCGGTCAGTTCGTAGGTGGGCTTGAACCCGTTGTCGACGTCGATGTTGAGACCCTTCGACGGCAGGTCGCTCACGTGGCCCACCGAGGCGCGCACGTCGTAGTCGCTGCCGAGGAACTTCGACAGCGTCTTCGCCTTGGCGGGCGACTCCACGACGACGAGGGGTTTGGACATCGGTGCCTTTCGTGAGGTGTGCGAGCGGGGGGTGTTCGAATGGTGACTACGGGATGTGACGGTGGATTGTCAAGCCCGAGGGCGAGGTCGCCACCACCGTGAGTGTGCCGCAGGATCTGCCGTTCTGCATCGCGGGTACGGTGTGCTGACGATGTCAGCCGCGTTCGAAGGCCCCGATCCCGCACTCGGCTGGGCCGACGATTTCGACGAGTCGTGGCGGTCGATCGGTGCGCCCGGGCGTCCGGCGCGGGTGTCCCGTCTCGACCGTGGTTGGAGCTCGCTGATCCGCTCGATGGACGAGGCGCGCGGCCGGGCGAGCCCGCAGCGGGTGCGCAACATCGGCGCCGACGTCGCCGTCGGCGACTGGGTGGTCGCGTCCGACGACGGCGAGCGCGTCGAGCACGTGCTCGAACGGCGGTCGGCGTTCACGCGCCGGGCGTCGTTCGACGGGATGCGGGCGGTGTCGCACACGCTCGCCGCGAACATCGACGTCGTGTTCCTCGTGCACGCGCTCGGTTCGCCGCCGAGCCCGCGACGTCTGGAACGCGAGCTCGTGCTCACGTTCGATTCCGGCGCCGAGCCGGTCGTCGTGCTCACGAAGACCGACCTGTTCGCCGACGCCGAGCCGGGCCGACGGGCGCTGGCCGATGTGTCGCTCGGAGTTCCGGTGCTGCTGGCGAGCGGGATCAGCGGCGACGGGATCGACGCGATCCGCGACTACGCCGTCGGGAACCGCACCCTGACCTTTCTCGGCGCGAGTGGCGTGGGCAAGTCCACGCTCGTCAACGCGCTCGTCGGCAACGAACGCCAGGCGACCCGCGCTGTGCGCGAGGGGGACCAGCGCGGTCGGCACACCACGGTGGCAGCCGAGCTCGTGCCCCTGGCGGGCGAGGGTTGGCTGATCGACACACCGGGTGTTCGGGCCCTGAGCCTGTGGCTGTCGGGCAACGGCATCGAGCGGGCGTTCGCCGACGTCTTCGACCTCATGGACCACTGCCGCTTCCGCGACTGCAAGCACGACCAGGAGCCGGGCTGCGCGGTGCAGGCCGCGATCGCCGAGGGAACGCTCGATCCGGTCAGGCTCGCAAGCCTCGAACGGCTCGTCGAGGAGGAGGCGGCGCTGGAGGAGGAGCAGCGCGCCCACGCCAAGGTGGCCGACAAGCGCGCGGGTGGTCGGACCCGTCCGCCCGAGGAGTCCGAGTTCGACTGACCACGACTGGACGTCGACGACGTATCCGGCGCATCGTGAACGCATGGAGATCGCAGTGAACGGCAAGCCGGTCGAGTCGGTGTGGGACTTCCCGCGTCCGCCGAGCGTCGAACGGGTCGACTGGAGGGTGCGCGTGGTCCACGCCGGGGTCACGGTCGCCGACGCACCGTCCGCGCTCCGTGTGCTCGAGACGAGCCAACCGCCCGCCTACTACGTGGCACCCGAGTTCGTCCGCCTCGATCTGCTGGCACCGTCCGCGGCGAGGCAGACCATGTGCGAGTGGAAGGGCCTCGCCGACTACGCCGACATCGTGATCCCTCACGATGGCGACACCCCGACGGTCGTGGCGGCCGCCGGCTGGACCTACCGCCACCCGACGCCTGCGTTCGCGGCGATCGCGGACCACTGGGCGTTCTACGCGCAGAAGGTCGAGGAGTGCTGGATCGACGACGAGCGGGTGACGAGCAACGAGGGAAGCTTCTACGGCGGCTGGGTCACCGCGAACGTGACCGGACCGTTCAAGGGCGCCCCGGGCACGATGCACTGGTGAATGAGACGTGGGGTCAGACCCCACGTCTCATTCCGAGAGCGTCCACGGCCGGTCGGTCGAGCGGAGCCAGACGCGGGCGTGGTTGACGGCGGGCACGGGGAGCGGGCCGTAGATGTGCGGGAAGAGCGCGTCGAGGCCGGGTGCGGGAGGCTCGAACACGATCGGTGACGGCACGCGCTCGGGGTCGATCGTCAAGACGACGAGCTGGTCGAGGTCGCCGTAGAAGCGGTTGGCCGTGTCCTCCATCTGATCGCGCGTCGAACAATGGATGAAGCCCTCCTCCTCGAGCGTGACCCCGCGGGTCGACATCCGGTACTCGCCGGTCGCGAACGCGGTTGCCCAGTCGTCGGGAAGGGCGAGATGGAAGATCGGCTGGTCGGCGGCTGCCGTCGCGGAGGGATCGGTCACCGTCACAGCGTGCCGTCGTCGAGGCGTCGACGCACCTCGACGGCGCGCTCGCGGACGGCGGGGAGGTCGGAGAGCCGCTCGGACGCGCGTACCTGACGGGCGACGCGGGGGTTGCGGACCAGAAGATCGTGGTGGCGGGCGAGGAAGTCCCAGTAGAGCGTGGTGAACGGGCAGGCGTCGTCGCCGACGCGCTGCTTGCGGTCGTAGCGACACGAGCCGCAGTAGTCGCTCATCGTGTCGATGTAGTTGCCGCCGGCGGCGTACGGCTTGGTGGCCATCATCCCGCCGTCGGCCCACTGGCTCATGCCGATCACGTTCGGCAACATCACCCACTCGGCGCCGTCGATGAAGCTCGACCACATCCAGTCGGTCATCTCCCACGGGTCGACGCCGTGCAGCATGGCGAGGTTGCCGAGCACCATCAACCGTTGGATGTGGTGGTTGTAGGCGTGGTCGTGCAGCGTCGTCATACAGTGCTGCACACAGTCCATCTCGGTGGTGGCCTCGCCCCGGAACACCGGTGGCACCGGCCGCTCGGCGCCGAGCGCGTTCTTCGTGCGGTAGTCCGGCATCCACAGCCAGTAGACGCCCCACACGTATTCACGCCATCCGATCACCTGACGGATGAAGCCTTCGGCGGACGCGATGTCGACGCGACCCTCGTCGAATGCCGCCTGCACGGCGTCGCACACTTCACCGGGCAGCAGCAGGCCGATGTTCAGGTAGGGCGACAGCACCGAGTGCGCCAGATGCCACGACCGTTCGACCATCGCGTCCTCGTGCGGACCGAACATCGGGAGGACATCGTCGACGAAGTGGCGGAGGCGAGCGAGTGCCGCCGGCCGGGAGGTGGCCCAGGTGCCATCGGGCTCCGCACCCCAGCACGTGTCCGGAAGGTCGTCGAGGACCGCGCGGTCGACCTCGTCGAGGCGCGAGCGCAGCGGCGACGGCCAGGGTGTCGCAGTCTTCGGCGGGCGCTGGCGGTTCTCGTCGTCGTAGTTCCACCGGCCGGTCACCGGTTCGTCGCCGTCCATCAGGTAGCCCGAGCGTCGGCGCTGCCACCGGTAGAAGTCCTCCATCTTCAACTGCGTGCGGCCCGCTGCCCAGTCGGCGAAGTCGTCGTAGTGGCAGAGGAACTGGTTCGACCGTACGACGTCGACGTCGAGCGATCGCAGGAGGGCGAGCCCGTCCCAGCTCGCCGGCTCGGTTGCGACGACCCCGTCCGGCGCGAACTCGGCGACGTGCTCGGCGAACCCGGAGCGCAGCGACGCGGCCCGCCGGTGATCGACGTCGAACCCGGCAGCTCGCAGTTCGCCCGCGAAGCGCCGCATCGCGGTGATGACGAAATGCGCGCGCTGACGGTGCCACCGCTTCCCGGTGAGCTTGGCCGTGCTCTCGACGAGCAGCACGCGATGGGTGTCGGGTGTCGCCTCGCGCAGCGCGCCGAGTTCGCGGTTCAGTTGGTCGCCGAGCACCCAGACGGTGCGGCGCGTCGCGGTCATGTGATGGTGGAGCGCACGGCGATCGCCCGGTCGAACCTCGTGCGCTCGAGGCGATCGCGCAGCGACGGGCGGGTGCACACGACCTCGACGTCGCCGCCGGCCTCCCGGGCGGCCGCCGCGGCGCCGAGCAGGACGCCGAGGCCGGCGTCGTCGAGCGTCTCGACGCCATCGAGGTCGACGATGACCACTTCGTGCGGGTGGCGGCGGATCACGCGTGCGAGGTCGCCGTGGAGGACGCCCACCGATGCGAGGTCGCAGGCGCCGTCGAGCGCGACGACGATGGCGCCGCCCACCGTGGTGACCGTCGATCGGATCATGGTCGCCAACTGTACGGCTCACGGCGGTTCGACGGCCATGGTGACCGACGCCCGGTGCGTGACGGGGCCGATCAGCGCTCCGATGATCGCGACGTCGACGGGATCGGTGTAGGTGACCGTGACGGTCACGGTGGCCGGGTTCGTGGAGGCGTCGGTGGTGGTGTCGATGTCGAGCGGCAACCTGACCACCCGGGTCGCAGCCCGGGCGGCGGCGGCGGCCGGGGTGGCCGACACGGAGGCGGCCCGGGCGCCCTCACGGGCGGCGAGCTCGACCGCCAGCTCGTTGCGGACGGCCACGCCGACCACGATGAGCCCGAGGGCGAGCACGACCACGAGCGGGAGCACGAGCGCGAACTCGGTCGATGCCTGGCCCGCCGACGAGTGAACTCGTCGACGGCCCGGGTCGTCGGCGCTGATCGCACCCTGTCGCTCACCTTGGCTCACACCCTTTGTCTGACCTTGGCTCACACCTTGTCGATGACCGAGTCGACCACGCTGTTGAACAGTCGGCTGATGCGGGCGGCTCCTCCACCTGCGGTGGCCCACGCCACCACCAGCAGACCGACGAGTGCCGCCGCCAACAGCACCAGCGCATACTCCGTGGTCGCCTGGCCACGGTCGTCGGCGAGGCGGAGGCGTTGGTGATCCCGCTGGTCGAGGGCGTGCTGGGCGACGGCGGTCTGGAGGTGGACGAAGAGAACGAGGACGTTGTGCATGGCGCTCCTTGCTGGTGCTGAACGGTGCTGGTGCTGAACGGTGCTGGTGCTGAACGGTGCTGGTGCTGAACGGGGCGGTTGCCGACTGACGGGAGGGTCACCAGGCGGTTGCGCCGAGTGACGAGAGGGCGGCGATCACGGCGGGCGCGATCGCGAGGAGGACGAACGACGGCAACGTGCACGTCACGAGCGGGAACGACAGCCGCACCGGGAGCTTCCGGGCCGCTGCCTGGTCCAGGCGTCGACGAGCGTCGCGTGCATCGCGGGCGAGCTGGTCGAGCACAGGAGCGAGCGGGAGGCCGTAGCGGTCGCTCGTGCCGATGGTGTCGGCGATCGACGCTGCTCGAGTGCCGAGGACGTCGGGCAGGGCGCGCAGCGCGTCGGCGAAGGGCTGGCCGCGCTCGCTGCGGTGAACGACGGCAGCGAAGGCTGGGCGCACGGGTCCGGGGGCCTGCCCGACGAGATGTTCGATCGCCTGGCGCGGTGTCAGGCCGGCCTCGAGCGCATGCACCAGCAGTTCGATCGCATCGGGCCAGATCCGATCGATCGCACGACGATCCCTCCTGCGCGCGAGCAGGTTCGCCGTCGACGACCCGAGCATCCACCCGGGCCACGCCCTCCTCGGGGCGCCTGGAGTGCCGGCGCCGGCCTCGACGTGAGGGACCGGCCGGCCGTGTCGCGGACGGAGGGCCGCGCCGACGAGGGCGGCGATCGCGACGGTGCACGCGACCGGGATCACGACGGACCCTCGACGATGTGTCGCATCCACAGCCACCCGCCCGTGTTCAGTGTGAGCCCGGCGACGAGGCAGGTGGCGCCGACCGGGGTGATGATCACGACTCGTACGTCGTCGTCGGTGGCCAGCAGGAGCCCGAGCATCGACAACGGCACGGCGGTCATCACATGAGCGGAGAGCCGGGCCTGGGCCGCCTGTACCCGCCGCTCGGCCTGATCGGCGGCCCGCTGCCGCAGTGTGGCGGCGACGCGGTCGATCGCCGCCGCTGCCGACCCTCCCACCTCCGACGCTGCGGCGATCACGGTCAGTACGAGGTGGAGGTGCGGCCCGGGATCGCCGGACGTCGCGTTCGCGTCGACGATCGGGCGGCCCCGTTCGAGCGCGAGGCGAAGCGGCTCGGTTCGGGCGGCTGTGGTGTCGTCGCCGGGGATCACGGTGGTGAGCGTGTGGCGCAGCGTGGACCCGCCACGCAGGTCGCGCGCGAGTTCGTCGCACCATGAGGCGACCTCGTCGGGTCCGGGTGCTCGTCGGCGTCGGCGGCGCGCCCTCGCTCGTTCGATCCGGTCGGTCCGCCGCCGGGGGCCTTTCCCGTTGCCGTCGCCTGAATGCCGCTGGTCCGGTATGCGCCGTCCGATTGGACGCAGTGCCGAGCCGACGACCAACACGGCGAGCACGGTGGCTCCGACGATCGACCCGTTGGTCATCGCCGCCGCCTCGTGAGTGGCTCGACGACGTTGCACCCGTCGGCGTCGTCGAGGGCGGTCAACGCCCGGAGCCGGGGTGCGTCGTCGGTCGAGCCCGGTCGGGCGACCTCGCTGATCGCCGCCACTCGACGCTGGACCCCGCGACGGTCGACGTGCACGACGACGTCGATCGATCGGGCGAGATGGTGTCGGATGGCCGCGAGCGGCCAGGTCGGCGCGGCCTGCATCACCAACGACTCCAGGCGCAACAATGCGTCGAGTGGCCCGTTGGCGTGGCACGTCGAGATCGAGCCGTCGTGGCCGGTGTTCATCGCCTGGACCAGTGCCAGCACCTCGTCGCCGCGCACCTCGCCGACCACGATGCGATCGGGTCGGAGTCGCAGGGCGGTGCGTACGAGTTGGGCGAGGTCGATCGCGGGCGGCCCGTCGATCGTGGCCGGGCGTGCCTCGAGGCGAACGGTGTGAGGGTGCCGCAGCGGGAGTTCGGTCGTGTCCTCCACCACCACGAGCCGTTCCGACGGCGCGACCGTGCCGAGCAGTGCGGCCGCGAGTGAGGTCTTGCCCGACGACGTCGCCCCGGACACGACGACGTTGCAGCGGGCGTCGACGATCTCGCCGAGGAGTTCGAGGACATCGCCGGACGCGAATGCGCCGACCGGTAGCGCATCGCGACGGAACCGGCGGATCGACAGCGCTGCCCCGTCGACGGCGATCGGCGCGAGCGCAGCACACACACGCGACCCGTCAGGGAGCCGGGCGTCGACGATCGGCGAGGTCCGGTCGATGCGACGTCCGAGCGGTGCGGTCACCCGCTCGATCAGGTGCTCGACGGTGGCGTGCTCGAGGGACCCGACCGATTCGAGATCACCGCGCCGGTCGATCCAGACGTCGCCGCCACCATTGACGAGCACCTCGTCGACGGTCGGGTCGCGGAGGAAGGCGTCGAGTTCACCGAGCCCGGTGAGATGGGCGATCGCCTGCTCGGCGAGCGCACCTTGCTCATCGGTCGTGCGCAGCGGTGCGAGCCGCCGAACCTCGTTGGCGACGAGCGCGGCGGTGTCGCCCGGCTGTTCGGCGACGAGCCGACAGACCTCGCTGACGAGTCGGGTGTCGGCATTCACGCCGCAACCCTCCGGAGATCGCGCGCGAGCGATCGGGGGAGTCGGGTGGTGAGCAGGCCGGCGTCGACGGCGCGTGCGATCGCCGGATCGATGGCGACGACCGCCTCGACCGGGGCGCCGAGCGCGTGCTCGACCTCGTGGCGTCGCAACGCCCGGCCCGGCTCGTCGACGAGGATCACGCCCGTCGGCCGAGTGGTGGCGCGCACGGCGCGTCGCAGCGAGAGGTAGCAGGGGCGGGTGACGAGCAGCGCGTGGTCGACGTACTCGATCAGCGACGCCGGTGGCGCCCCGGTTCCGGCGTCGATCGTGACCTCGCCGCCGTGGTCGTCCGCCCAGGTGTGGAGCCAGGCACCGAACTCGGCCCAGCGATCGGGGCTCGGAAGCGCTCGCAGCCGGGCGTCGCTGCGCCAGGGGAGCAGCCATGTCGTGGGCGCGATGTCGAGCAGCAGGTCGGCGAGGTGACTCGCTGCGGCGTCGGCGGCGAGCCAGTCCGCTGCGCCGGGACGCACCGGTTCGGGCAGCCCGAGGACAGCCGGCAGTTCGCCGTCGAGATCGACGAGCAGCGCGGGGCGCGGCGAAGCCAGCGCCATCGATGCGGTGACGACCGTGGTTCCGCTGCCACCTTTGGCAGCCCAACAGAGTGTGACCATGACATTCCCCCAATCGGCCGGAGGCCTCGGGCGGATCCATGGGGAGAGTCGGTGAGGCGAGAGTACCGAGCGACGCGGTGGTCCACAACGCCCGACCGCTCGTTGGCGCCTCCGGCCTGGATCCTGGGTAGCGTCGTCTTCGGAGGTGTCCGAGCACCTGGTGGGCTCCGCCGCCTTCAAAGCGGTTGGGACGGGCGATCCCCGTCCGGCGGGTTCGATTCCCGTCCACCTCCGCCAACCAGTCCACTGGCGTCCACCGCGAGTGATCGACAGCGTCGAGGCCTCCACCGAACAGCTCTGACAATTGCCGCAATGTGGGCGCACTCGGGTTGGTGTGCAATCCGTCGGGTGGGTCGGTTCGTACATTGTGGTGATGCGGCGTCTCGATCGCTTGTCCGACGATGCGCTCTTGGCGGCGGTGGCGCTGGAGGAGCGTGATGCGGCCGCGGTCTTTGTTCGGCGGTTTCAGCGGCGTGTGTTCGGTTTGGCGGTGACGATGACCGGCGATGCAGCGCTGGCCGACGACCTTGCCCAGGCGGCGTTCGAGCGTGCGTGGCGCCACGCTGGCACCTACGACGTTCGGCGCGGTTCGGTCGCGACGTGGCTGCTGACGATCACCCGGAACCTTGCGATCGACTCGATGCGGGTCCGGCGCGCCATCCCGTTCGATCCTGATGTGTTGAGCCAGCTCTTGCCAGAGTCGGCGAGCATCGATCCGCAGCAGGCTGCTGTCGTCGCAGATCAGCTCGGGCAAGTCGGTGTCGAGCTCGGCAGGCTGCCTCTCGAGCAACGGCGCGCAGTCCTGCTCGCGACGGTGGCGGGGCGAACCGCGAGCGAAATCGCCGAGATCGAGGGTGTTCCGCTGGGCACGGCCAAGACGCGAATTCGTACCGGGCTGCGCCGCCTGCGGGCTGCGGTCGTGGAGGTGACTCCGTGAGCGAGTGGGGGTCGATCGATTGCGACGAATTCGATGCTCATGTCGATGAGCTGGCGCTCGGCCAACTGAACGAGCCGCTGCGCAGCCAACTCCTCGCACACACGCTGGCGTGCCCGCACTGCCAGTCGCTTCTCGACAGTCTTGGCACGGTGGCGGATCGGCTGCTGCTGGCGGCACCCCAGGTTGAACCACCAGCCGGGTTCGAGAGCCGGGTACTTGCCCGCGTCGACACTGCGGCGGCCGGCTCGACCCGTCACGTCCGGGGCCTTCGCTGGGTGGCCGCAGGGGCCGCGGCGGTGGTCATCGCGGTTTCGGGCATACTCGTCGTCGCCCAACTCGACGACGGGCCGAAGGCAGTCACAGCCGCGATCGTGGCCGCCGCCGGCAACGAGGTCGGGTCGGTGCAGTTGATCGCGGAACCGACTCCGTACGTGGTCGTCGTCATCGACGCACCCAGACCGGGTCCCGGCATCCGGGCGTGCGAGCTGCAACGACCCGATGGCACCTGGGAGACGGTCGGTTGGTGGGATGCGGCCGACATTGCCTCAGGAGTCTGGGCCGTCGGGATCGACCCTGCCCTGCTCGACGCCACCGCGATGCGCATCACCGCGGACGATGACGTGCTCGCCACCGCCGTCTTCAACTGATCGAGGTCGATCAGCCTCCAACAGCTTCGCGGTCGAGAACCTCGCTGATTCGAACGTCCAAGGAGTCGATCTCGAGGAATCTCTCCGGCCCGTCCACACGTATACAACGTGACCGCCGACCAAGGAGAGAATCATGACAACCCGAACCGTCCTGTCCGTGCTCATCGTTGCAGGGGCTGTCCTCACAGCTTGCGGGAGCGACGACGACGGAGCATCGACCAGCGCCACCACGACACCCGCGGCGGCTGCCACCACCGCTGAGTCAACCAGCCCGACGACCACCGGCGCTGCGACGGTGATGGTCGCGACTGACTCCGTACTGGGTGAGTATCTCGTCGACTCTGAGGGCCGCACCCTGTATCTGTTCACGCAGGATCAAGGCACCACCACGGCCTGTTCGGGTGGTTGTGCCGACAACTGGCCACCGATTGTCTCGGATGCCCCGACTGCCGGTGATGGCATCGACGCCGCACAGCTCGCAACGGCCGACGGCATCGAGCCGAACCAGGTCACCTATCACGATCACCTCCTGTACTACTTCGCAGGTGACCAGGCCGCCGGCGACACGAACGGGGTCGGTATCCCCGACTGGTATGCGGTCGATCCTGCCGGCAATGCGATCGAGACCGGCTGAGCCCGAGCGGAACGGAGTCCGATGGAGCAAGGTGGGGCGCCGCAACCGGGTCACGTACCGACGTCCACTGGCGGAGCGCACATCGGCTTGGGTTTGATGGAGTCCCCAACCTCGACGAGGAGACGTCTGTACCGACGTCTGATCTGGATTCGCCCGCAGGCCTCGATCGGCGCGGTATGCCGACTGTCGGGCCCTCCGTCCGAGCCGGCACGGCGCTGTGTCAGATGACTTCGACGCTGACGCGATTGGCGTGAGCGGCAAGCGCCTCGATGTCGGCTCGGTCTCCGGTGAGGACCGTGCCGCCTGGTTCGGCGATCGCGACGACGAGTGCATCGACGGCGGAGCCGGTGCGGGCGAGTCGGCGGAGTTCGGCGGCCCGGCGGGCGACGTCCACGCTGACGTTCGATTCGATGATGCACGTCTTCAGGAAGCGGTTGGTGTTGGCATCGCGGCCGGCATCGCCGTGCAGTGACTCGACGAGCACCATCGTGGGCACGAGCGGTGGCCACAACTCCTGCGCCGTCAATGCGCGGATCAGAGAGACCGACGTCTTCGTGCGCGCGGCGAGGCGCGAGAGGCCTCCGCTGTCGAGAACGAGCACGTTCAGCTGACTCGGTCGAGCGATCGATCTCGGATGCGTCGTGCGATGGCGTCGGCTTGCGACTGCTGTCGTGTGCTCGGTTCTCCGACCTCGGCCACGAGTTCCTCGAGATACCGCGCCGTCTCGTCGAGCGCGTCTTGGCGTTCGAGTTCGGCGCGCAGCGCGATCTGGAGGAGTTCCGACGCCGGCAAGCCGCGCTTCTTCAGCTCGTCGTGGAGGTCGTCGGGGAGGTACACCTGAACGTGTGGCATACGCCTAACCATACGCATATTGTGAACGCCGGGCAAGCAGTGGTCGCACTGGGTCGTGACCCTGGGCGCCCGTCGGCGCCCGTCGGCGCTCCTGCGCCTCAGCTCATGCCGTTACTCTCAACCGACTCGTTCGGGCCTCCTCTGATCCCACACGCTGGGGGAACGCGACGCGATGCGGATTCCCGTCCACCTCCGCCGGTCGACCTGCTGGTCACGGGGGCGGTCCGCCGCGCGTGGCCGCCCCCGTGACCTCGGGCACGGTCGACGGGCCCGGTCAACCGTCGGTGTGGTCGGCGAGGTCTCGGTACACGGGAGACCAGCTCACCTCGTCGAGACGCGTCGAGATCTCGTCGTCGGTGGTGCCGTCGGTCATCGAGCGGGCGAGGCCCTGGTCGACAGCAGTTCTCGCCACGGCGAACGCGACACGACGCGCGACACGACGGCTCTCGGTGATCGGCGGGAGGATGCCCCCGTCGCGATTCTCGGCGGCGAGGCCCCCGATCGCGGTTGCGGCCGCGGTGAGCATCTCGTCGGACACCGCTCGAGCCTTGACTGCGACCACACCGAGGCCGACGCCGGGAAAGACGTGCACGTTGTTGACCTGCGCGATCGGCACCGAACGGCCGCCGACGTCGACCGGGGCGAACGGGCTCCCCGTACCGATCAGCGCTGCGCCGTCGGTCCACGCGAGGACATCGGCCGGGATCGCCTCGGCGCGCGGTGTGGGGTTCGACAGTGGGAGCACGATCGGCCGCTCGACGTGCGCAGCCTGGGCCCGGATGACCGCCTCGGTGAAGATGCCCGGTTGCCCGGTGACCCCGACGAGCGCGTGCGGGCCGACCCGGCTGACCACGTCGAGCAACTCGACGACACCGTCACCGTCGTCGTCCCAGTCGGCGATCTCGTCCCATGAACGGGCGAACGGTTGCTGGAACGACGCCAGCCCGTCCATCCGATCGTGGAGCAGGCCGTCGCGGTCGACCAGCCAGCAACGCCGCACGGCCTCGTGCTCGTCGACCCCTGCGGCGACCATCGCCCGCACGGCCTGGCTGGCGATCCCGGTGCCCGCGGAGCCTGCGCCGACCACGACGAGGCGTAGGTCACCGACCGGCGTTCCTGCGGTGCCGAGCCCGGCGACGATCGCTGCGACGCTCACCGCCGCGGTGCCCTGGATGTCGTCGTTGAACGAGCAGATGTGATCGCGATGGCGCGCCAGCAGCCGGTTGGCGTGCAGTTGCGCGAAGTCCTCCCATTGCAGCATCACGTCGGGGAACCGCTTTCCGAGCGCGTCGACGAACGCGTCGACCAACTCGTCGTATTCGGTGCCACGCACGCGCTGATGGCGCCAGCCGAGGTAGAGCGGATCCGACAGCAGGGCATCGTTGTCGGTTCCGACGTCGAGCATCACCGGCAGGGTCCGTGACGGATCGAGCCCGCCGCCGGCGGTGTACAACGCCAGCTTGCCGACCGGAATCCCCATCCCACCGATGCCGAGGTCACCGAGGCCGAGCACTCGCTCCCCGTCGGTCACCACGACGACGTCGACCTCGAGGTCACCGACGGCGTTGTCGAGCAGTTCCTCGACTCGATCGCGCTGTGGCCACGACAGGAACAGGCCGCGTTCGCGACGATAGATCCGCGACCACTGCTGGCACGCCAAGCCGACGGTCGGGGTGTACACGATCGGCAACAGCTCCGCCAGGTGCCGTTCGAGGAACGCATAGAACAGCACGGAGTTGCGATCCTGCAGCGCTCGGAGGAACACGTGCCGACCCAGATCGGTCTGCTTCGACGCGTACTCCACCTCGACGCGCTGCAACTGCGTGTCGAGATCTTCGACCACCGGCGGGAGCAATCCGTCGAGACCGAGACGCCGACGCTCCTGCGCTGAGAAGGCGGTGCCCTTGTTCACGTACCGATCCGCCAGGATCGCCCGTCCACGAGATGTCATCACCACCCACCGTACGTTCTCGGCGCGGCGCGTGGGTCGTGGTTCAGCGGGCGTGGCGGAAGCCGGCCCGGATCTCCTCGACGAAGAGGTCGGGTTCCTCGAACGCTGCGAAGTGGCCGCCGCGGTCGAGCTGGTTCCAGTGCCGGATGTCGGTGTACACGCCGTCGGCCCACCGGCGAGAGGCTGCAGTGAGCTCCGTCTTGAACTGTGAGATCCCGGTGGGGATCGAGACGGTCAGACCGCCCGCGAAGAACTCGGCGAAGCTCTCCCAGTACAACCGACCCGACGACGCAGCAGCGTTGTTGAGCCAGTAGAACATCACGTTGTCGAGGAGTTCGTCGCGTGACACGGCGTGCTCCGGGTGGCCGTCGTTGTCGGTCCAGGACCAGAACTTCTCGAGCACCCAGCCCGCCTGTCCGCTCGGCGAGTCGGCGAGGCCGTATCCGAGCGTCTGGGGGCGGGTCGACTGTTGTTTGGAGTAGCCGGACTCGTGCACGTCGTACGACTGGAATCGGCCGAGGAATTCCATCTCCTCCTCGGTGACGTCGCCGAGCTGGTCGGGGCTCGGTACGACCACGGGCATGTTCACGTGGATGCCGGCGCAGTGCCCGAGGTTCTGGGCGCCGATCATCGTGGTGATCAACGAACCCCAGTCGCCTCCCTGGGCCACGAACCGCTCGTAGCCGAGCCGCACCATCAACTCGTCCCAGGCGGTCGCGATACGACCCGCTCCCCACCCGGGTCGTGCGGGCTTGGCGCTGAACCCGAAACCCGGCAGCGACGGAGCGACGACGTGGAACGCGTCCGCGGCGTCGCCGCCGTGCGCGACGGGATCGGTGAGTGGTCCGATCACCTCCATGAACTCGACCGTCGAACCGGGCCAGCCGTGGCTGAGGATCAGCGGAAGCGCTGAGGCCTCGGGCGAGCGGACGTGCAGGAAATGGATGTCCAACGGTTCGTCGCCACCACCCGACAGCGGCGTGCGGAACTGGGGGAACCGATTCAGCGCAGCCTCACGCGCCCGCCAGTCGTACGACGACACCCAGTACTCGCACACCTCGCGGAGGTAGGCCAGTGGGATGCCCTGGCTCCAGCCGTCGACCGTCTCCTGCGCGGGCCACCGCGTACGTTCCAGGCGTTCGTGGAGGTCTGCCAGCACCGTGTCGTCGACGGAGATTTCGAACGGCGTGATCGGTTGCGACATCGGCGCAACCGTAGCCGGTACCGTCGCGGGCCCGACGAGGCCGGTGTGGAGCCTCCGGCGCTCGGACTCGCCCGCAGCACGGCGGCTTCGATTCGCCTGATCGCGGTCCGAGCCAGGGCTCGGGTCGTAGGATCGGTGTCTCGTGAACGTCGCGACATGTCCACCAGCTCCGAGATCGAGCCACACCGTCACACGGTTGCCCACGTGAACGGCGCAGGCTCCTACCTCGTCGGGCTCGACAACGGCGGCACGGCGAACAAGTTCACCGTGATGGATCGCGATGGGCACTTCCTGATCGACCGCCTGGTCGAGTTGCCGAGTCGGGTCACCGAAGGGCCGTCCGCCGCGATCGGCGCGCTCCGCGAGGCCTTCGAGGCGGCGATCGAGTTGGCCGACATCGATCGACGTGAGGTGTTCGGGGTCGGTTTCGACACGCCCGGTCCGGCGACGGCCGACGGGGTGATCTCGTCGCGCGGCGGCACCAACTTCGCGCACGACGGCTGGAAGGGCTACGACTTCCGGACCGCACTCGAGGACGAACTCGGCCTGCCGGTCGTCTACAGCAACGACGCCAACGCCGCTGCGCTGTACGCCCACCACGAACACTTCGGGGCGATCGGTGCGGAACGATCGTCGGTGTCGGCGATCGTCGGGACCGGCCTCGGCGGCGGTGTGATCGAGAGCGGACGGATCGTGAAGGGCGCTGCCGGGATGGCCGGCGAGCTCGGACACGTCCACATCCCGATGGACGGCCTGCTCGACGAGGGGCAACCGACGCCGACGTGCAATTGCGGATTCGTCGGTGATGCCGAGAGCGTTGCGTCACTCACCGGCATCCGGAACAACCTGCTGCCCTACTGGTTGACGCGGTACCCCGACCACGAGCTCGCGGCGGTGGAGCCGCTCGATGCCGCGAAGCAGGTTCGGGGCTTCGGTGAGCGGGGTGACGAGATGGCCCGCCGCATCTTCGAACAGCAGGCGATGGCGCTGGGCCGTCTGTTCACGATCGCAGCCAACTTCACCGATCCGGACCTGTATCTGCTCGGCGGCGGCGTCATCGAGGCGGAGCCCTCGTTCCGCGATTGGTTCCTGGGACGGGTCGAGGAGCACACGTTGTTGCGCGACGAGCAGCGCAAGGTCGCATCCTTCGCGCTCGTGACCGACCTCGACATGGCCGGCGCCCGCGGCTCGGCGATCGCCGCGCTGGCCGTGTTGGGCCACCGCTGATCCGATCCAATGCGATGAGCGAACCCCCCGAATGTGGGGCGTTCGCTCATCGCGATGGTGGAGTGGGTCGCCGGGAGGTCCGAGTTGGCGCGCGGAGGGCGCGTGTACTCTGCACGAGATGTCCTCGACCGCCCAGGGTCGGCACCGTCACCGGCCGCTCGACCGCCTGACCGATCCGCTGGTGCGAGTCGACGGCATCCTGCGCCCCGCCACCTGGGACGAAGCGCTCGACCGGGCCACGTCCGGATTCCGAGCGGCGCTCGAAGCCTCAGGCGGCTCGTCGATCGGGGTGTTCTCGTGCTCGAAGTCGACCAACGAGATGAACTTCGTCGCTCAGAAGCTCGCCCGTGTCGCGCTCGGCACCAACAACATCGACAGCTGCAACCGGACTTGACACGCTCCCTCCGTGGTCGGTCTGGCCACCGTGTTCGGAGCCGGCGGTGGGACATCGTCGTACGCGGAGGCCGAAGCGGCCGATGTGATCGTGATGTGGGGCTCGAACGCCCGCAATGCGCATCCGATCTACTTCCATCACGTCCTGCAGGCTGTTCGGCGCGGCGCGACGTTGTTCGTCGTCGATCCACGACGGTCGGAGACCGCGCAGTTCGCTGATCGCTGGCTCGGCCTCGAGGTCGGCACCGACATCGCCCTGTCGAACACGATCGCCCGCGAGATCATCACCGCCGGGCTCACCCACGACGAGTTCATCCAGCGCGCGACGACGGGCTTCGACGACTACGCCAGGTCGGTCGAGGACTGGACCCTCGATCGCGGCAGCGAGGTCACCGGCGTGCCCGCCGACGCGATCCGCGAACTCGCCCATGCCTATGCCGGAGCAACGGCGGCGCAACTGTGTTGGACGCTCGGCATCACCGAACACCACAACGGCGTCGACAACGTGCTGTCGCTGTGCAACCTGGCGCTCCTCACCGGCCAGGTCGGACGGTACGGGGCGGGCCTGTCGCCCCTGCGCGGGCAGAACAACGTGCAGGGTGGCGGCGACATGGGCGCGCTGCCCAACAAGCTGCCCGGGTTCCAGGACGTCGAGGACGATGCCGCCCGTGCGAAGTTCGAGGCGGAATGGGCAGCGCCGATTCCGCCGACCGACGGCTGGCACCTGACCGAGATGTTCGACGCGATGGAGCGCAGGGATCTCAGGTCGCTGCTCGTCGTCGGAGAGAACCCGGCACAGTCCGAGGCCGACGTGAGCCGAGCGGTCGAGCTGCTCGGCGGGCTCGATCACCTTGTCGTGGTCGACATCCACCGGACGAAGACAGCGGAACTCGCCGACGTGGTGCTGCCCGGATCGGCGTCGTGGTGCGAGTCCGACGGCACGGTGACCAATTCCGAGCGCCGGGTGCAACGAGTCCGCAAGGCGCTCGACCCGCCCGGCGCTGCACGCGACGACATCGACATCCTGCTCGACCTCGCGAGCGGGCTCGGCCACGACTGGCACTACGACACGCACGAGGACATCTGGAACGAACTCCGCCGGCTGTCGCCGATGCACGCGGGGATGTCGTGGGAGCGTCTCGAATCGCTCGGTGGCATCCAGTGGCCGTGTTTCAGCGAGGACTCGCTGGAGCCGCCGTTCCTCCATGGTCGCCTCTGGGCCGACGACCCGGTCGACCGCGGCCGACCGGCCCCCTTCAGCGTCGTCGCCCACGAACCACCGGCCGAGCCGGTCACCGACGAGTTCCCGCTGCGGCTCACGACGGGCCGCCGGCTCGATTCGTACAACACGGGCGTCCAGTCCGGCGGGTACCGCAGCCCGACCCGACTCGGCGAGACGATCGACGTCTCTCCCGCCGACGCCCGATCGCTCGAGCTGACCGACGGCGAACTCGTGCGGGTCGCGTCGCCGCGGGGGAGCATCGAGGCACCGGTGCGCATCGACCGCAGCCTGCGTGCCGGCCTGGTGTTCATGACGTTCCACTTCCCCGACGAGATCGACGTCAACCAGCTCACCATCGACGCCACCGATCCGAAATCCGGCACCGCCGAGTTCAAGGCCGCCTCCGTGCGAATCGAGAAGTTGCCGTGACGACCACACGCCTCGGGCTGCCATGGATCTGAAGACCCGCGGGGTCGAGCCCACGGCTGCCGAGCGTGCCGCCGTCGCCGCCGTGCTCGGAGCCGACGACTCGCAGCGCCCACACGATCGACGGGGCGGGCAGTCGTTGCGGGCGCGCCGTCACCTGCTGCTGCCGACCTTGCACGCGCTCAACGACCGCGTCGGGTGGATCAGCCCGCCCGCGATCGACCACGTCGCCGAACGCCTCGACGTGTCGCCCGCCGAGATCCACGGCGTCGTCACGTTCTACGGGCTGTTCTCGACCGACGAGCGGCCGTCGCGTCAGGTCCACGTCTGTGTCGACCTCGCGTGCCGATCGGAGCGCGGCAGCAGTGACCTGCCCGTCGGCGCACACCCGTCACCGTGTCTCGGGATGTGCGAGCAGGCTCCTGCCGTACTCGTCACCGACGCCGGCGATCCGGGCCGCCGGACCTCACTCGGCGGTGTCACCGTCGACCGGGCCGAAGGGTTGATCGCCGGATCGCCCGTTCCGGCGCCTTCCCGTCCGGCGACCGCCTCCGTCCCGCAGGTCGGCGATCCGGAGCTGGTGCTGCTGCGTCGAGCCGGCCGGGTCGATCCGCTCGACTTCGACGCCTACATTGCCGACGGCGGCCTGCGAGCCCTCGACCGCGCCCGCGAGATGGGCGCGGACGGCGTGATCGGACTGGTCGACGCCGCCGGGCTGCTCGGCCGTGGCGGCGCCGCCTTCCCGACCGCGAGGAAGTGGCGGGCGGTGCGCAGTCAGGCCGCCACCCCCCGCCACCTCGTCTGCAACGCCGACGAGTCGGAGCCGGGCACGTTCAAGGATCGGGTGTTGATCGAGAACGACCCGTTCGCGCTGCTCGAGTCGATGGCGATCGCAGCGCTGGCAGCGGGCTGCGCGCACGGCTGGATCTATCTGCGCGGTGAGTATCCGGGGGTCGAGGCCGTCCTGGAGTCCGCGATCGAGCGGTTCCGCGCCGAGGGCATCCTGGGCGTCGGCTTCGACATCTCGATTCGTCGCGGTGCCGGCGCCTACATCTGCGGCGAGGAGACGGCGATCTTCAACTCGATCGAGGGGTTCCGGGGCGAACCGCGCAACAAGCCGCCGTATCCCTTCGAGGTGGGCCTGTTCGGCGCGCCGACGGTGGTCAACAACGTCGAGACGCTGATGAACGTGCCCTCGATCGTCCTCGGTCGCACGTCGTCGAACCGCCGGTTGTTCTGTCTCTCCGGTGCCGTCGCCGTGCCCGGCGTGTACGAGGTGGAACTCGGCCTCACACTGGGCGACCTGATCGGGCTCGCCGGTGGGCTCCGATCCGGCTCGGAGCTGCAAGCGGTCCTGCTCGGTGGCGCGGCCGGTCGGTATGTGACGGCGCTCGACCTCGTGCTCGACGACGACTCGGTTCGCGCCGCAGGCCTCACACTCGGCTCCGGCGTGGTCATGGTGCTCGACCAGCACGTCGACCTCGTCGATCAGATCCGCCGGATCGCCGCGTTCTTCCGCGACGAGTCGTGCGGGCAGTGTGTGCCCTGCCGTGTCGGGACCGTCCGTCAGGAGGAGGTGCTCGCACGGCTCGCGAACGGTGTGCGCGACGGGCAGGTCGAGCTGCTCGCCGACATCGGGCGGGCGATGAACGACTCGTCGATCTGTGGGCTCGGGCAGACCGCCCATCACGCGATCGAGTCAGCGGTCGTGACCCTCGGGGTGTTCGGGCGATGAACGACGTCCCCGTCTCACTGCGAGACACCGGCGCGCCGGATGTCACGGCGACGATCGACGGAACCGAGGTGACCGTCGCCGAGGGGACGACGATCCTGCAGGCGTGCGGCGGACGCGGCGGTGAGATCCCCACGCTCTGCTACGGCGACACGATCACGCCGAAGAACGCCTGCCGACTCTGCGTGGTCGAAGTGGAGGGCTCGAGGGCGCTCGCGCCGGCGTGCTCACGGCCGGTCGAGGCCGACATGGTGGTGCACACCCGGTCCGAGCGTGTCGACCATGCCCGGCGCATGGTGCTGGAGTTCCTCGGCTCGTCGGTCGACTTGTCGCTGACCGCGAACGTGGCCGACTGGAACGAGGAGTACGGCGTCGACCTCGACCGCTACGGCGCCGACGCGGCGACGGTCGCGCAGCCGGTCAAGGTCGACAACGACCTCTACGTGCGCGACTACTCGAAGTGCATCCTCTGCTACCAGTGCGTCGATGCCTGTGGCGAGCAGTGGCAGCACAGCTTCGTCATCGAGATCGCCGGGCGGGGCTTCGAGGCGCACGTGTCGACCGAACACGACGTGGCGCTGCCCGATTCGGCGTGCGTCTACTGCGGCAACTGCATCCAGGTCTGCCCGACCGGCGCGCTGATGCCGACCACCGAGTTCGACATGCGGGCGGCAGGCACCTGGGACGAGGAGCGTCAGGTGGTGACCGAGACGATCTGCGGCTTCTGCGGGGTGGGGTGCGGGCTCGAACTCCACGTCCAGGACGACACGATCGTCAAGGTCACCTCGCCGCTGGACAACCCGATCACGCACGGCAATCTGTGCATCAAGGGTCGATTCGGGTTCCAGCACGCCCAGAACCGCCCCGGCGAACCGCGTCACCCGATCCGGCCCGCCACCTGACGACCGCGACGTCATCTGACAACTGCGAACCATCCGATGTCTGCGGCGCCACCCGATGACTGCGACGCCACCGTCGATGAGGTCGACACCGTCACGGGTTGGCGCACCGAGCCCCGGCTCTCACGTCCGCCAAGACAAGAACCGGGGCTCGAGTGTGCTGGACGGTCGCTCACAACCAGGAAACGCCGTACATGGTCATACATTCGGTCACTTCCCGGGTCGGCTTGATTCAAGTCTCCGTCAGTTCGAAACGGTCCGACACGACTCGCGGGGCAACCGGGTCGACGAGTGCCGAGACCTTCTCCTCTGGTCGCGTTCCGACGGTCGGGGCATCGTGGAAGCGCAACTGATTCGACAGCAGCGAATCCGACGACAGGAGGCATGACATGAGCACGAAGCGCGTCGTGGCGCTCGTGATCGGCTGCGTACTGATCATCCCGGCGCTCGGGATGCTCATCGGTGGCGGCGCACTCGCCATCGCGTACGCAACGCAGCGCGACGACGGTGGGTACTTCGACGTCACCGTCGACCGGTTGGAGTCACCGACCGTCGCCGTGACGGGTGAGGACGTGAAGTTCTCCGCCGAACCCGGTTCGCCCGACTGGGTGATCGACGCGATCGATCTCGACGTCCGACTCCGAGCGACGTCACTCGACCCGGACCGCCCGATCTTCATCGGGGTCGCACGTCAGGCCGACGTCGATATCTATCTCGACGGCGTCGCCCACGACCGCATCACCCGGTTCGACGACGAGTTCCCCGCGTATCAGCGGACGCCCGGCTCGGACGAGATCGACCCACCGGTCGATCAGCTGTTCTGGGTGGAGAGCGCGACCGGTACCGGACAGCAGGAGCTCGTCTGGGAGGCGACCGGTGGCCGATGGGCGGCAGTGGTGATGAACGCCGACGGCTCGGCCGACGTGGCGGCAACACTGACGATCGGTGCGCGGTCCGACATCGTGTTGCCGTTGGCGCTCGTGCTCCTCGGCCTCGGCCTCGCGCTCACGACCGCGGCGGTGGTCCTGATCATCGTCGGCGCCTCCGGTGCCCGCCGCGAGCCGCCGACGGGCGGAACGGCCCCCGAGGCCGCGCCTCCGGTCGGCGCTGCGCCGCCCGAGCCGGGCTCCCCACTCCCGCCACCGGTGATGAGTTCGGTCGGGTCGGCCGGCCGGGTCGACGGGTCGACATGAGCGGACCCGCGCTCGACGTCCCTCGGGCGACCGACGAGATCGAGATCACGAATCTCAGCAAGCGTTACGGGCGCACCACGGTGCTCGACGACCTGTCGTTCGATGTGCGCGCCGGTCGCGTCACCGGCTTTCTCGGACCCAACGGCGCCGGCAAGTCGACGACGATGAAGATCCTGCTCGACCTCGCATCGGCGGACGGAGGGCACGCGACGATCGGAGGGCGGCGGTACCGGGATCTGCCCGACCCGGCCGGGACCGTCGGCGTGGTGATCGAGGCCAACGCCTTCCACCCCGGCCGCAGCGGCCGCAACCATCTGCTCGTTCTCGCCGACACGGCGGGGATCTCGCGCTCGCGCGTCGACGAGATGATCGAGGCGGTCGATCTCACCGGGGCCGCGGATCGCCGGGTCGGCGCCTACTCCCTCGGCATGCGACAGCGTCTCGGGCTCGCGGCGGCGCTGCTCGGGGACCCGCGGGTGCTGATTCTCGACGAGCCGGCCAACGGACTCGATCCGCAGGGGGTTCGGTCACTTCGCGATCTTCTGCGGGCTCGGGCTGCCGCCGGTGGCACGGTCCTGGTGTCGAGCCATCTGCTCGCCGAGGTCGAGCACTTGGCCGACGACATCGTCATCATCAACCGGGGCCGCCTGGTGTCGAGCGGGCCGCTCACCGAACTGCAACAGGCGACCTCGTTCGTCAGGACGCCGTCGGCCGTTGCGTTCCGGGACGCGCTGGCAGCAGCGGGCGCATCGGCGATCTCCGAGGAAGGTGGTTCGCTCGTCGTGCGCGGCATCAGCACCGAGCAGGTCGGCGATCTGGCGTTCCGATCGGGGATCGTCCTGCACGAACTCCGGCCACACACCAGTTCCCTCGAGGACCTGTTCCTCGAGTCGACCACGCCCGATCCGGACGCCGACGAGGAGGTCGGACACCGATGACCAGCGTCACGACCGATCACTCCGCTCCGAGCAGACCGGACCGGGCCCGCTGGACCCGCCTGGTGCGTGCCGAGCTGCGCAAGATCACCAGCACGAAGATGCCGTGGATCTTCGTCGCCGTGCTCGTCGTGATCGCCGCGATCAACGGTGCCGCGGTCGTGTTCGGCACCGACATGGACGGCAGCAAGGGCTTCATCGCCACTGCCGACGACCAGCAGTCGCTGATGGCGTTCGCCGCCAATGCGTTCATGGGGGCGACGTTGTTCGGGGCGATCGCGGTCGCCCGCGGCTACGCCTACGGCACGGTGGTGCCGACGTTCCTCGCCAGCCCACGCCGTCACCGAGCCGTGCTCGCCCAGCTGACCGCGGTCGGCTTCGTGGGCGGCGTGCTGGGGCTGATCGGCGCAGCTCTGACGATGGTCGCGGTCGCGTTGACGCTCCCGTCGACCGACTTCGGATTCCTCGTCTCGGGGTCCGTCGTCGTCCGGCTGCTCGTCGCTGCGATGTACTGCGGGGCGACAGGAGCGGTCCTCGGTACCGGCATCGGCAACATCGTGCGCAACACCGGCGGTGCCGTCACCGTTGCGTTCTTCGTCCTGATCATCGCGCCGGGGCTCGTGGTGCAGCTCATCAGCGAGACGGCGTCGTGGATGCCGACCACGTTGGCCGGAGTGCTCTCGGGGGTCACTTCCGAGGTGTCGGTCGTGTCGGCCGTCGTCGCACTCGCGCTGTGGGCCGTCGTCCCAGCCGTGATCGGGCTCCTGTCCGTCATCCGACGCGACGTCGTGTAGGCCGTGCCGTCGATGAACGACCACACGCGCCCGCACGCGGGTGCATCGCTCGACCTCTACTGGATCCCGCTCGGCGCGGGGAACCAGGTGGTGCAGTTCAGCGGCCGAACCTTCGAGTCGATCGCCGCGAAGTGGAGCGGTCGGCTCCCCTGCGACCTCTACCACACGGCCCTGGTGGCCACCCTCGGTGCCGACGAGTACTTCATCGAGATGACGCCGGTCCCGGCTGCGTCTCGCGCGCCGATCGATCGGGGAGTGGTCGGCGAAGGCGCGGTCGGAACTGCGTGGGCGAAGCGGCTGCGTATCTTCCGCTACGAGATCCGACGCTGGCGCAACGGCACGATCCCCGATCTCGCCGCTGCCGTCGGGGATCCGGTTCGGGTTGCGAACGCCGAGAGCGACGTCGCTGCCGCCCTCGCTGCCGTGCCGAACGTGCCGACACCGGTCTGGGGGCGTGACGAGCTGCGAGCCGGCGAGATGTGGAACTCGAACTCGGTCGTGTCGTGGATCCTCACCGTCAGCGGGCTCCTGGTCCGCGTCGACGGGCCGCCGCCGGCCGGACGGGCACCCGGTTGGGACGCGGGCGTCACGGTCGCATCGCGGGAGCTCGGTGGCCGGCGAGACTGAACATTGCGCCGACACCGAGCTCCCGGTCACGGCATCGGGCGACCCGGCGGCAAGACTGACGCACCGAGGAGGAGACATGAACGGTGCCGAGAGTCTGTTGCGCACGCTGGTGAACGCCGGCGTCGAGGTGTGTTTCGCCAACCCGGGGACGTCGGAGATGCACTTCGTGTCCGCCGTCGATCGGGTCGAGGGGATGCGACCGGTGCTCGGGTTGTTCGAGGGGGCGGTGACCGGCATGGCCGACGGATACGGCCGCATGGCCGAGCGGCCGGCGGCGACCCTCCTCCACCTCGGACCAGGCCTTGCGAACGGCCTCGCCAATCTGCACAACGCCCGGCGGGCGGCCACACCGATCGTCAACATCGTCGGCGACCACGCCACCTACCACGCCCAGTACGACGCACCGCTCGCGTCCGACATCGTCGGCTTCGCTCGGCCCGTGTCGGGTTGGGTCCACTCGTCGACGAGCGCCGGCTCGGTCGCCGCCGATGGTGCCAGGGCCGTTCGGGCCGCTCGCTCGGCCCCCGGCCAGATCGCGTCGTTGATCGTGCCCGCCGACATCGCGTGGCTCGACGCCGGCCCTCCGGCGGATCCGCTCCCGGTCCCCGAGCCGTCGCCGGTGTCGTCGGCCGCGATCGGAGCGGCGGTCGAGGCGGTGCGCAACGGGAAGCGCACCGCGCTGTTGCTGCGTGGCGCCTCGCTGCGCGGTGACGGTCTCGTCGCTGCCGGTCGAATCGCCGCAGCGACCGGTGCCCGGTTGTTCTGCGACACGTTCGCGCCCCGGCTCGAACGTGGCGCCGGCCGTGTCGTGGTCGAGCGCCTGCCGTACTTCGCCGAGCAGCTGGTGGAGACGCTGGCGCCGATCGAGCAGTTGATCCTCGTCGGCTCGACACCGCCGGTCGCCTTCTTCGCCTACCCCGGCAAGCCGAGCTGGTGTTCACCCGAGGACGCCGAGATCCTGTACCTCGCGCAGCCCCACGAGGACGGCGTCGGCGCGCTGACCGAGGTCGCGGAGGCCCTCGGGGCGGTGACTGCCGGCGCGGTCGCTCCGCTCCAGGTGCCCGACCACCCGACCGGATCGTTCGATCAGTTCACGATCGGCCAGGTGATCGCCCGGCTGCTCCCCGAGGGGGCGATCGTGTCCGACGAGGCGGCGACCTCCGGGTTGGGCCCGGCGCTGGCGTTGGCCACCGCGGCGCCGCACGACGTGCTGTCGCTCACCGGTGGAGCGATCGGCCAGGGCCTCCCGCTGGCTGCAGGAGCGGCGGTCGCGTGTCCGGATCGCAAAGTGGTGTGCCTGCATGGTGACGGCGGTGCGATGTACACGGTGCAGGCGCTGTGGACGATGGCCCGTGAGCAACTCGACGTCACGACGGTGATCTTCGCCAACCGCTCCTACGGGATCCTGAACATCGAACTCCAGCGCGTCGGTGCCGACAGCGGCCCCCAGGCGCTGTCGATGCTCGACATCGGCAACCCCGACCTCGACTGGGTGTCGCTCGCGACCGGGATGGGTGTCGAGGCTGCACGTGTCGACTCGGTCGACGCGTTTCGAGATGCGTTCGCGTCGGCGATGTCGCAGTCCGGCCCGCGGCTCATCGAAGCGGTGCTGTAGCTGCAGCCGATCGTCGACGTGACCGAGGTGGATCGGTCGGTCCGGTGCTCCTCCACCGACTGAGGGCAGTCGCGCCTGGAAGTGCGAGTGTCTGGCGATGACGTTGCCGCCGGACAACCACGTGCACTCCGAGTTCTCGTGGGATGCGCGTACGGGGTCGATGCGGGCGTCGTGTCGACGAGCGATCGAGATCGGACTGCCGTCGATCGCGTTCACGGAGCACGTCGACATGGCGGCGTGGGCGATCCACGACCCGAGAACCGCGGCAGATCCGCTGATCGCCGGACATCTCGACGAGCACGGATGCTTCAACGCCCCGAGGCTCGACGTCGCCGGCTACGTCGAGGCGATCGAGCGGTGCCGCAGCGAGTTCCCGCAGCTCCGGATCCTGACCGGTCTCGAGATCGGTGAGCCGCACTGGTTCGCCGACGAGACGGACGCGCTGTTGTCGTCCGGGCACTTCGAGCGGGTGCTCGGCTCGTTGCACTCGACCACCATCGATGCCCAGCCCCGGCTGATCGACGAGTGGTACTCGCAGATCACCACCGCCGAACAGGACGCAGAGGCGATCCGTGGATACCTCGCGGAGGCGATCGAGCTCGTACAGCGCAGCTCGGTGTTCGAGGTGTTCGCCCACATCGACTACCTGACCCGTCAGATCGACCGGGCGGGCCGTCGCCACGATCCGTCGGCGTTCGAGGACGAGTACCGCGAGACGTTGCGCGCGATCCGGCGAGCCGATCGTGTCCTGGAGATCAACACCCGCCGCCCGCTCGACGCGGTGATCATCGGCTGGTGGTACGCCGAGGGAGGGGCGGCGGTGTCGTTCGGATCCGATGCCCATGACGGCTCGAGCGTCGGACGTGGGTTCGTCGAGGCGGCGGCGATGGCCGAAGTGGCGGGCTTTCGTCCGCAGGCCGATCCGCTCGACTTCTGGCGCCGCTGACGTTGGGCAGGCCGGGTCAACGCGTCATGCGACCGGTCTCGTGGGCCCAGATCGCGATCTCGACCCGATTGCGGGCACCGAGCTTCGACATCAGGCTGGCGATGTGGGTCTTGACGGTGCTGAGGCTGATGTGGAGGTCGGTCGCGATCTCGGCGTTGGTGCGGCCGCGCGCGAGCGTGACGAGCACCTCCTCCTCGCGGTCGGTGAGTGCGTCGACCGGTTCGGCCGGCCGGCCACCGGCTCCCGTCGCCGAGAAGGTCTCGAGCAGCCGTACCGTCACGCTCGGGGCGATCAGGGCGTCGCCGTTGGCCGCGGCGTTGATCGCCTGCACGAGAAGTTCGGGGCCAGCGTCCTTGAGCAGGAATCCGCGGGCGCCGGCCTTCAGTGCCCCGTGGACGTACTCGTCGAGGTCGAAGGTGGTGATGACCACGACCGCCAGCGGGTCGTCGACGTCCGGCCCGGCCAGGAGGCGCGTCGCCTCGATGCCGTCGAGTTCGGGCATGCGAATGTCGAACAGGCAGACGTCGGGGCGCAGATGGCGAGCCCGCTCCACGGCCTCGCGTCCGTCCGCCGCTTGGGCGACCACCTCGATGCCGGGCTGGGCATCGAGGATCATCGACAATCCGGTCCGCACGAGATCCTGGTCGTCGGCGACGAGGACCCGGATCATGCGTGGACACCGGCCTTCGGCAACGTGGCGACGACCGCCCAGCCGCCGTCGGGGCGCGGCCCGGAGGTCAACGTGCCGCCGAGCAGTTTGGCCCGTTCGCTCATTCCGAGGAGGCCGTAGCCGGTCGAGTCGACGGTGGTCGGCGGCGTGGCGGTCCCGTTGTCCGACACGGTCAGCTCCACCCGGTCATCGTGACCGACGACGCACACCGACACGCGAGTGGCATCACGCGCATGGCGGAGTGCGTTGGTGATCGACTCCTGCGCGATCCGATAGAGGGCGGCATCGACGAGCGGGCCGAGGTCGTCGAGGTCTCCCGACAGGTCGACGTCGATCCGCAGTGTGCCCGGAGCCCGGTCGGCGAGACGACGCAGGTCGGCGATGCCCTCCTGTGGTGTCCGCGACGCATCGTCGCTGCCGCGCAGCGCGCCGACCATTGCTCTCATCTCCGCCAGGGTGCGCTTGGCGGTCTCCTCGATCACGGCGAGGGTCTCGACGGCCACCTCGGGGCGCTGTGCGGCGACCGCCTGCCCTGCCTGCGCCTGGACGGCGATCGCTGACACGTGATGGGCCACGGTGTCGTGCAGCTCGCGAGCGAGCTGCTCGCGTTCGCGCAACTTGACCTCCTCGAACTCGCGCTGGCGGAGTGCGCCGCGGGTGCGCACGGCGATACCCAACGCAGCGGTGAAGGCGAGCACCATCAGCCCGCCGATTGCCTCGCCGACCGTGCCGGGATCGGTGGTGATCCCGACGAGCCATGCGGCCAGCAGGAGGCCGACTCCGATGCCGGCGTCGCGCCCCGAGCCCCACCGGAACAGGCAGTACGGCATCACCAGCAGGAACGCCAGTGAGTAGTAGCCCGCGGCCGGCTCGCCGTCGATCCACACGGCGATGCTCAAGACGTCGACCGTGGCGAAGGCGATGATCGTCATCGCCAGCGGGTGCTGGCGACGGGGGAACACCGTCGCCGCGATGACGAACGACACGATCAGCGTGGGGACGGGCCACGGGACGTCGTCACGCGTCAGCATCTCGATCGTCGAGCCGACGACGATCGCGGCGGCCAGCACCCAGTCGCGCCACACCCGCGTGGGGGCACCGAGCACGCGAGGTTCGGCGAGCAGACTTCGGACGACGGACGGGACCACGTGCGACAGCGTAGGGAACCGACCCACCCGTCCGGATCGGCCGAAAGGACGAGCGTTCCTCGGCCGATCGACCGCAGCAAACCAGCCGTTGCGCCGATGTCGGCGCACCTGCCTCTTCGTCACGATGGCTGGCGTCAACGACCCCCTCGTCGCCGACCGGTCCGACCGACGCCGCCGACGACCCCTGAAGGAGCCACACCATGTCATCTGCCCTCTACCGACTCGGCCGCCTTGCCGCGCGTCGCCCCTGGCGCGTGATCGGCGCCTGGTGTCTCCTCGCGCTCGCCGTGATCGTTGCGTCGTCGTCGTTCGGGCGTGAGCTCGAGGACTCCTTCGCCGTTCCCGGCCTCGATTCGCAGGAAGCCGTCGAGCTGCTCTCGGCGGCCCGGTCCGACCGGGCCGGCCTGACCGCCCGCGTGGTGGCGACACCCGCCGATCCGGGTGCCACGTTCTTCGACTCGGCCGATGCCCGCGCCGGGCTCACCGATCTGCGCGCCGGACTCGCCGGGCTTCCGAACGTGATCGCCACGTCGGATCCGGCGTCGACGCTCGCGCTCGGTTCCGACGAGGCCGTGACGAGCGGTGAGGTCTCGGCCGACGGTCGGGTCGCGTTGGTGACCATCCAGTACCCGGTGATGGAGGCGCTCGACGCCGGCGATCTCGAGAACCTGAAGGAGGCGGTTGACGAGGTGCGCGCCGGCTCGCCACTGCAGATCGAGATGGGCGGCGACCTGTTCCTCAACTTCGAGGAGCCGGAGAACAACGCCGCCGAGCTGATCGGTCTCGTGGTGGCGATGGTCATCCTGCTCGTCGCGTTCGGCTCCGTGATCGCGATGGGGCTGCCGATCGGTCTCGCCGTGTTCGGCCTCGCGCTCGGCATCGCCTCGATGTCGCTGGTGACGTACCTCATCGACATCCCGAGCTGGGCGCCGCAGATGGCGAGCATGATCGGCCTCGGCGTCGGCATCGACTACGCCCTCTTCATCGTCACCCGCCACCGCGAGTTCCTCGCTCGTGGCATGACGGTCGAGGAGTCGGCGGGCCGCGCCGTCGCCACCGCCGGTCAGGCGGTGATCTTCGCGGGTGGCACCGTCGTGATCGCGATCCTCGGCCTCGGCGTCGCCGGTGTGCCGTTCATGACGGCGGCCGGAGTGGCCACGTCGATCATCGTGGCGTTGATGGTGGTCGCGTCGGTGACGCTGCTGCCGGCGCTGCTCGGGTTGAGCGGTCACGCGATCAACCGGTTCGGCATCCACCGCCGTCACGGTGGCGGTGGCTCGGCCGGGCAGGGGTGGGCGCGCTGGGGGCGGCACGTGTCGCGCCACGCAGTGGCGTACGCAGTCGGCACGACGGTGTTCCTGCTCGCGCTCACGGCGCCGGTGCTCGACCTCCAGCTCGGATTCCCCGACGAGGGGACGTTGCCGACGAGCCGTACGGAACGCCAGGCCTACGACCTCACCGCCGACGGGTTCGGCCCCGGTGTCAACGGGCCGTTGGTCGTCGCGGTCGACATCTCCGAGGACGCGACGATCGTCGAGCCGTTGTCGGCAGCGATCGCGGCCGACGCCGGTGTCGCCGCAGTCGCGGCCGCGGAGGTCGACCCGGCGGCGGGTGTCGCCACGATCGTCGTCGTGCCCGACTCGTCGCCGCAGGACGCCGCGACCTTCGAGACCGTGCAGCGCCTCCGGAGCGACGTGTTCCCCGCGGTGCTCGCCGACAGCCCGGCCACTGCACACGTCGGTGGCCAGACCGCCAGCTTCGGCGACGTCGCCAACCGGGTGACCGAACGGCTCCCGTGGTTCATCGCAGCGGTCGTGCTCTTGTCGTTCCTGCTGCTGATGGTCGTGTTCCGGTCGATCCTCGTGCCACTCAAGGCGGCGCTGCTCAACCTGTTGTCGATCGGCGCCGCCTACGGCGTGCTGGTCATGGTGTTCCAGTGGGGCTGGGGCAAGGACCTGATCGGACTCGAGGGACCGGTGCCGATCGTGTCCTTCATCCCCATGTTCATGTTCGCCGTGCTCTTCGGGCTCTCGATGGACTACGAGGTCTTCCTGCTGTCGCGAGTTCGCGAGGAGTACGTGGCGACGGGCGACAACGACGCCTCGGTGATCAACGGCATCGCCAGCACCGCCCGCGTGATCACGTCGGCGGCGTTGATCATGATCTCGGTGTTCGCCGGCTTCGTGCTCGGCGACGATCCGGTGATCAAGATGATGGGCCTCGGGCTGGCGACCGCGATCCTCGTCGACGCCACCGTCGTGCGGATCGTGCTGGTGCCGGCGACGATGAAGCTGATGGGCGACGCCAACTGGTGGCTGCCGGGCTGGCTCGATCGTCGGATGCCGACGGTCGACATCGACGGCGAGACCAACCTGCCCGCTCCCGAGATGGAGCCGGTCGCACTCGATGGCGTGCCCGCCGCCGATCCCGAGCCCGAACTGGTCGGTGTGTGAGTCGTCGGGCAGGTGTCCGGAGCTGGTCCGGCTACCTTGCCCACATGACCGGAGGACGATGTCACTGACCAGTCCGAGCGATGTGACGATCGCCGACGTCGTCGCGGCGGAGTCGCGGATCGGACATGCTGTTGCGCGTACGCCGACCTCGCCGTCTCGCACCCTGTCGGAGATCACTGGAGCCGACGTGCTGGTGAAGTTCGAGAACCTCCAGTTCACCGCGTCGTACAAGGAACGCGGCGCACTGAACCGGCTCCTGCTGCTCGGCGCCGACGTCAGGGGCGTCGTGACCGCCTCGGCCGGGAACTTCGCACAGGGTGTCTCGCACCATGCAACCCGGCTGGGCATCCCAGCGGTGATCGTGATGCCGGCGACGACGCCGGCGGTGAAGGTGTCGCGCACGACCGTCCTGGGGGCCGAGGTCCTGTTGCGCGGTGAGACGTTCGACGAATCGAGCGAGATCGCGCGCCGGGTCGCGGCGGAGCGTGACCTCGAACTCCTGTCGCCCTTCGACGACGCCGATGTCATCGCCGGCCAGGGCACCGTCGCCTTGGAGATGCTCGCGGACGTCCACGACCTCGATGTGCTGATCGTCCCGGTCGGCGGCGGTGGGTTGCTCGCGGGCATGGCCGTGGTTGCGAGGGCGCTGGCACCGTCGATCGAGTTGGTCGGCGTCCAGGGCGTGCGGTACCCGGCCGTCCACAACGCAATCCACGGGGAGGACCTCCCGACCGGCGGCGCCACGATTGCCGATGGCATCGCGGTCGCAGAGCCGGGTGCGCGCCCGCTGCGCATCATCCGCGAGTTGGTGGACCGGGTCGAGGTGGTCGACGAGCCGCTCATCGAGCAGGCGGTCGGCCTGTACCTGGAGATCGAGAAGTCGGTGGCCGAAGGCGCGGGTGCCATCGCGCTGGCCGAGGTGCTCGCCCGGCCCGATCGGTATCGAGGGCGGCGCGTCGGGCTCGTGCTCAGTGGCGGCAACATCGATCTGCGCCCACTGGCGTCGGTCACGTTGCGCAGCCTCGTGCGCACCGGTCGCCTGACCCGATTGTGGGTCGAACTCGACGACCGCCCCGGATGTCTCGGCCGTATCACCACCGACATCGGCGAACTGGGTGGGAACATCGTCGAGGTTGTCCATCGACGGCTCGACCCGACGGTGCACGCTCGCTCCACGGAGGTGGAACTCACCGTCGAGACATCCGACCGCGCTCACCTCGAGCGCCTGGTCGCGGAGCTGGCGGTTCGTGGGCACCTGGTGCACACGAACGACGACGTGAGGCACTGACGCGGACTGGAGCCCGGAATCAGGCTCCGAGCACTTCGACCAGCCTCGGAGGGAGGGTGCAGCGTCGTCCTACGCCACACCGAGGCGCTTCGCTGCCTTGGCGGCAGCAGTCGGGCCCGCCAGTTGACGCAGGAGCAGCAGCCCGTCGAGGAGGGCGATCGCCGCTCCCGCCTGGGCGCGCCGCTCGTTCGCGGTGCCGGTCAGGAAGTTCATCACCCAGTCGATCCAGGCGTCCACGAGCACGGGGACCAACGTGTCGAACGGCGCCCGTCCGGTCGCGGCGAGGCCGTTGGCCTCGAAGAACAGCGCGAAGATCGGGTCGGCCTCCTCACGGGCGAGGACGGGCCAGGCCGCTCGCGCCAGTTCGAGGTGGTCGGCGGCGGGCGTCGAGAACGCCCCACCGAGCGTCTGTTGCAGCTGGAGCCCCATCGACATCACCACGTCGGTGATCAGGGCGTCCTTGGTCGGGAAGTAGTACACGACGGTGCGGTCGTTGATGCCGAGCCGCTTGGCCACGCGTCCGAACGTGAGCTGGCTGAGCCCGTCGTCCATCGCAGCGGCGAGCGCCCCCTCGAGGATCTCCTGTTTGGTGTGTCGGTAACCCATCCCGGCCTTGACTGTAGTGATCACTACGAATAGATTCTGCAGTTGTCACTACAGATCATGTCAAACCGCCGCCCTGGTGACCGCTGCCGAGGTCCACGACCCCTCTGCGGCGTGACCGCCCCGATTCCCCTGGAGAACCCTGATGTCGACGATGACTGCAACCGAAGCATCCGACCTGTTCCGCCGCGAGCCCGACCGATACCTGGACGTCGGCGCGGGCGAAGCCGCCTACCGCATCGTCGGCACGGGACCCGACGTGTTGTTCGTCCACGGCTGGCCGGTCAGCTCGGCGACGTTCCGCACGCTGCTTCCCCAGCTCGTCGATCACGTCACCTGCCACCTGATCGACCTCCCGTCGGCTGGCTCCAGCCGGTTCGACGCCGACACCCCCATGTCGATCTCCCAGCACATCGAGACCGTCAGGCGGGTGGTCGATCTCCTCGAGCTCGACCAGGTCGCGGTGGTCGGCCACGACAGCGGCGGCATGATCGCTCGCCACGCGATGGTCGGCGATCCGCGCCTGCGTGCCATGGGGCTGATCAACACCGAACCGCCGGATCCGAGCTGGCGCTTCAGGTCCTTCATCGCGTCACGGCATCTCCCGGGCCTCAGCGGCGGGCTCGGCTGGGTGGCCGGCAAGCCGCGGATCGTCCGGTCCCGTGCCGTGTTCGGCGACGCGTTCGCCGACCGCTCGCTGCTCGGTGGCGAGTTCACCGAGTTCTTTCTCGCACCGCTGCACGAGAGCCGGCTCCACCGCGACGCTGCGGTGAAACTGCTGCGCAGCTTCGACATGCACCACGTCACCGACCTCGCTGCCATCCACCGGCGAATCGACGTCCCGGTGCAGCTCGTGTGGGGTGACCGCGATCCCTTCTTCCCGGTGGAGAAGGCGAAGGCGATGGTGGCCGGTTTCCCCGACGCCCGGATCGCGGTCATCGAGGGCGCGGGCCTCTTCTCCCACGAGGAGCGGCCCGCCGAGGTCGCCCAGGCCCTCCTGCCGATCCTCACCGGCATGCGCTGACGTCGCCGTTCCCCACGCATCGACCGTCGAGGAGCGCCCTCGGCAAAGATGGGTGGATGGAGTCTGCGCGGATCGCACGGATCGCGGACCTCGGGGGGTGGACGTTCGACGGCGAGGTCGACGTCACCGGCGCCGATCCGGCGTTGGCCACGCCGTGGCCGGTCGGTGAGGTCGCGGCGGTCGCGTTGGTCGCGGCGGGTACGGCGGCCGCTCGGCTCGCCCGCCGAGCGGGTGGTGATCCGGCGTCGGTTCGGACCGACGTCGGCGATGCGGCGGCGGCAACGATCGGCTTCGCTGTGATGCGCGTCGACGGTGAGTCGATGGCGAGAACGAACGCCGAGAATCCGTGGGTCGGTCGGTACCGATGTGCAGACGGGCGGTGGATCCATCTGCACGGCGGGTTCCCATCGCTCGTCGATCGGCTGGCCTCGCTGCTCGACCTGCCCGTCGATGCCGACGAGGCGACGATCGCCGCCACCGTGATGGGGTGGGAGTCGTCGTCCCTCGAGGACGCGATCGCCGAGCGGCGCGGCTGCTCCGCGATCATCCGCACCGAGGACGAATGGCGACGGCACCCGCAGGGCGCGCTGATCCACACGTGGGAGGTCGTCGAGCAACGCGACGTCGGGGTTCCGGCTTTGGCACGATGGACGCCGTCGCCGACCCGGCCGCTCCACGGTCTGCGTGTGCTCGACCTGACCCGCGTGCTCGCCGGGCCGACGTGCGGGCGGACCCTGGCAGCGTTCGGCGCCGACGTCCTGCACGTGCGCGGGTCGAAGGTTCCCGTCGTGCCGGCCTTCGTGGTCGACACCGGGCACGGCAAACGCCAGGCGTACGCGGACTTCACGGATCCGGATTCCCTGGCCGCACTTCGTCGGGTCGCTCTCGACGCCGACGTCGTCGTGCAGGGGTATCGCCCGGGTGTCGTGGCGAGGTACGGGCTCGACGAGGACTCGCTGCGTTCCGACGGGTTCAGCGGCGTCTACGGCTCGGTCTCGGCGTTCGGGTACGACGGGCCGTGGGCCGATCGCGCCGGATGGGAGCAGCTCGCGCAATCGACCAGCGGGCTGTGCCTCGACCCGCTCGGTGACGAGAAGCCGGCGATGCTGCCCTGCGCCTTCACCGACTACACGACCGGGTTCGCGATGGCCGCGGGGATCATGGACGCGCTCGACTCCTCGATCGCCGATGGCGGCGCCAGACGCGTGGACGGATCGCTCTGTCAGACCGCCGCGTGGATCCTGCGGGTCGGCCGCCGCGACGAGGTCGGCGCGCCGTCCGGGTTCGCTCCGGAGCTGCTGCGGTCCGAGACGGGGTTCGGCGTCGTCGAGCACCTCGGCCCGTGCGTCGAGGTCGAGGGGATCGACGTCGGCTGGACGCGCCCGACCACACCGCTCGGCGAGGGAACGTTGGGCTGGTGAACCGCACCGACCGCCTCTACGCCCTGGTCGAGGAACTGCGAGCGGTCGCTCCCGCCCACCGGTCGACGACCTGGCTCGCCGAGCGGTTCGAGGTCAGCACGCGAACGATCGAACGCGACCTGTCGGCGCTCCAGCAGTCCGGGGTCCCGATCTATGCGACCACCGGTCGGCGCGGCGGGTACGCGATCGACGTGCAGCACACCCTGCCGCCGCTGAACCTGTCGGCGGCGGAGGTCGCCGCGGTCGCCACCGCACTCGCCCAGCCGTCGGCGACGCCGTTCACCCAGGCGGGCAGGAGCGCGTTGCAGAAGATCCTCGCCGTCCTCCACGAGGTCGACGCGACCGGCGCGCGCGAACTCGCATCGCGCATCCGCCTGTTCGACGGTCTGCCGGGACGGCCTCGTCCACCGGCGGTCGTCGAGCACGCGATCGTGCAGCGGCGCGTGCTCGAACTCGACTACGTCGACAAGGTCGGCCGACCGACCGCGCGAGTCGTCGAACCCGTCGCCGTGCTCGGCGTCCATCCCAACTGGTACCTGTGGGCGTGGTGCCGGCTCCGCGATGCGCCGAGAGCGTTCCGGCTCGACCGCATCCGCGGTGCGGTGATGTACGACGAGATCGCACCCGACCGTTCGATCGACGTCAGCCGGATGGCGATCCCCGACCTGATCGGTCGCGGGATCCTCGGGGAGTGACGTCCACGGAAGTTCCTGGGAAACCCCGACATGGGGTTGTCGCCGGCCGGGTCCAACGTCGTGCCCATGAGCAACACCCACCACACCAACACCCACCACACCCACACATCCACCACGACGTCCACCGCCACATCCGCCGACACCGCGACCATGACCCCGCACCCCGTCACCTGGTTCGAGATCCACACCGCCGACCCGGCGCGAGCAGAGGAGTTCTACGGCTCGGTCCTCGGCTGGACGTTCGACGACGACTCGATGCCGGGCTACACGATGATCGGGCTCGGCGACGGCGCACCGATCGGGGGCGGGCTCGTCGACACCGGCGGCAACTCCCCGAGCGACGCGGTCCTCATGGTCCAGGTCCCCGATGTCGCCGCCTCGATCGAAGCGGCGCGGGCAGCCGGGGGCTCCGCGATCTCCGAGGCTCGGACCATGCCGAACGGTCTCAGCTTCGGCTATGTCGCGAATCCCGACGGCGCCGTGTTCGGCGTCTGGTGCCCACCGGGCTGATCGCGGCCACGCCGAATTGCGGAGGTCGGCGGTGAGCAGCTTCGAGTTCACCGCCGATCTCTGGCGCTACGCCGGCCGAGCGGCGTGGTACTTCGTGACACTTCCTCATGACGTCGCCGACGACATCGACGAGATCACGCTCGACACGCGCCGTGGGTTCGGTTCCGTACGCGTCGAGGTGACCGTCGGCTCCACGACGTGGAGGACCTCGATCTTCCCCGACACGAAGTCCGAATCGTTCGTCCTCCCGGTGAAGCAGGCCGTTCGCCTGGCCGAAGGTCTCGGCGACGGGTCGCCTGTCGTCGTGATCCTTGCCATCGTCGACGACTGAGGCACCCGGAGGCGTCCGTGACCTTCGCCCCTGTGGGCGTCGACGCCCGCTGGCGGAGAATGAGACCTGGCCGCATCGGCCCAGGACGGGAGTGCCATGGAATCGCGAAGTCGGAACCTGACGATCATCGGAGCGCTGATCGTCGGGATCGGGATGATCGTTGCGCCGTTCGTGTTCCAGATGTTCGACCGGGCACCGCTCGGTGGCGACATGATCGAGGACTTCGAGCCGTACATGACGATCGAACAGGTCGAGAGCTTCCGCGGGTACCTGGAGGAGATCGACGCCGCCAACACCGAGTCGATCGACTCGCTCCGAGACGCACTCGTCGAATCGGGCGCTGTCGAGGCGTCGCAGTACGACGTCGTCCTTGCGTCCGTTGTCAACCTGAACGAGCAGTGGCCGACCGTCGACGCCGACATGACCGATCTGATCGATCGGATGGAGGCCAACCTCGACAACTACGCCGCCGTCGCCGCCCTGCCGCCGTTCCCGATGTTCCCCTGGTTCTTCGTGATTCCCGGGGTGATGATCGTGGTCGTCGCTGGTGTCGCTCTCTACCAGCGCCGCACACCGGGACACCGGGCACGGCCCGCGTTGTGGGTGCTGTTCGGCCTGGGGATCGCCGTCGCGGCAGCGCCGGTCGCGTTCCAGATGTTCGACCGTGCGCCGAAGGGCGCTGACATGATCGACGACTTCCGGCCGATGATGACCCGTGAGCGGGTCCAGTCGGTGCAGGGCTACTTCGTCACGCTGGGAGCCGCCGAGGGCCAGTTGCGGGCCAATGCGCTGCCGCTGCTCGTCGAGGCCGGCGGTGATGCCGCTGACTATCCGGCGATCACCCAATGGTCGGCCGACTGGCCGACCATCCTCACCGACTTCAACCCGATGGTCGCCACGATGAGCGACAACGTCGACAACTACGAAGCCGTCGACGCGCTGCCGCCGTTCGACCTCTTCCCGTGGTTCTTCGTCATCCCCGGTGTGCTCGTGGCGATCCTGGCCGCGGTCGCCATGCGATCGCCGGGGTCCGACGACACCGACGCCTCCGGCGACACCCGCGACACCGGCGACACCGGCGACACCGGCGACACCGGCGACACCGGCGACACCTTCTCTTCCCATAGCAACCCGGCACTGTCCGGCAAGGAGTCAGCATGAACACTCATCTCACGAATCGGCGACTGCTCGCCTCGCTTGCGGCGGCCACGCTCGTCCTGGCCGCGTGTGGCAGCGACGACGATTCGAGCAGCGACACCACTGCGACCGAGGCGACGACCGAGGCGACCGCCACCACCGAAGCGACCGAGAGCACCGAGGCGATGCCGGAGGAGACGACTCCGCCCGCCACCGAGGCCCCGACCACCGAGCCGGCGGCGATGTTCGAGGGCGACCTCGTCGGCACGTTCTCGATCGACGACGCCGTGTGTGACGCGGCCGACGTGTCGGGCTCGTACTTCCGGATGCTGCAGCCGGACGGCAACTACATCCCGAACGCCGACTCGGCGTGCGTCGACACCACCTACTCGGGTCTGACCGCCGGCACCGATGGCGGGCTGGTGACCGGTGCCTACCAGGAGGCTCCCGATCCTGCGTTCGACGAGTCCGGCAACGGGCTCGCCGACGCGATCTTCGCCCCGGTGCCGTTCTTCGCCGTGGCGTTCGCCGGCGCAACCGACAGCGCTGAGGCGATGCCGATGCTGGCTGCCACCGACGGCGAGCTCACCGGTGACCTGTCGGCGTTCACCGCCTACTACGGCGGCGGGAACTTCAACCAGGGAGCCCCGAAGCCTGATGGAACCGGGGAGGCCCCCGTCGGGACCATCGACCCGGAGACCGGCGCCTACGTCCTCGACTGGACGAGCTTGATCTCCGGCGGGTCCTTCGACGGTTTCACCGGTGTGTGGCACCTCGAAGGCACGTTCACCCCGAACTCCTGATCGGCACAATGAGACGCGGGGTCAGACCCCGCGTCTCATTGTCGCGTGAGCGGTCGATACGTCGCTCGGCGGGTGCCCTCACTAGGTTTGGTGCGTCCGCCGAACCTGGGAGAAGCAAATGGCCGGTCTCGAATCCACCCCCGACATGTACGACCTCCGGATGTCGGAAGGCGTCCGCCCGTTGTACGACGCGGTGAAGAAGTTCATCTACACCGAGGTCGAGCCGATCACGGCGGAGTTCTTCCGGCTCGGGATGGACCGGGAGGACCGCTGGTCGTACGCGCCGGGTCAGCTGGAGCTGCTCGAGTCCGTGAAGGACAAGGCCAAGGAGCAGGGCCTGTGGAACTTCTTCCTCCCCGACGCCGAGACCGGCGAAGGTCTCAAGAACCTCGACTACGCCTACATCGCGATGGAGCTGGGCAAGAATCCGCTGGCGTCCGAGTCGATGAACTGCGCCGCGCCGGACACCGGCAACATGGAGGTGCTCGAGCGCGTCGGCACACCGGAGCAGAAGAAGCAGTGGCTCGAGCCGCTCCTGCGTGGCGAGATCCGTTC
This sequence comes from Ilumatobacteraceae bacterium, assembly GCA_963715285.1. Lineage (GTDB taxonomy): Bacteria > Actinomycetota > Acidimicrobiia > Acidimicrobiales > Ilumatobacteraceae > Sva-07. The sequence goes on from CAVQRU010000010.1 coordinate 88,805, forward strand.
CGCCTACGCGATGACCGAGCCCGACGTCGCGTCGTCCGACGCGAAGAACGTCGCCTGCAAGGCCGTCCGTGACGGCGACGAGTGGGTGATCACCGGTGAGAAGTACTACATCTCCGGCGCCGGCGACCCGCGCTGCAAGATCATGATCACGATGGTGCAGACCAGCCCCGACGGCCCGCCGCACCAGCGCCAGTCGCAGATCCTCGTGCCGATGGACACGCCCGGGGTCGAGATCCTCGGGCCGATGCACGTGTTCGGCAAGGACGACGCCCCGCACGGCCACATGCACCTGCGCTTCAACGACGTGCGCGTGCCCTACGAGAACGTCCTGCTCGGCGAGGGCCGCGGCTTCGAGATCTCGCAGGTGCGTCTCGGCCCGGGCCGCATCCACCACTGCATGCGTTCGATCGGTGCGGCCGAGCGGGCGCTCGAGTTGATGGTCAAGCGCGGCCTCACCCGTGAAGCGTTCGGCAAGCGGGTCAGCAACCTCGGCAAGAACGTCGAGATGATCGCCAAGTCGCGCATCGAGATCGAGTCGATGCGGCGCATGGTGCTGACCGCCGCGAAGGCGATGGACGAACTCGGCAACGCCGAGGCGCGTGTGTGGGTGAGCGCCATCAAGGCGATGGTGCCGATCCGGGTGTGCGAGATCATCGACAACGCCATCCAGATCCACGGCGCCACCGGCGTGTCGCAGTGGACGCCGCTGGCCGACATGTACACCTCGCAGCGCACGCTCCGTCTGGCCGATGGCCCGGACGAGGTGCACTGGTTCGTGGTCGGTCGCTCCGAGATCGCTCGCTGGGAGGAAGAGGGTGGCAACACCTACGACCCGAAGGCCGAGTACCTCTCTCGCACCGACGACGTCAAGGACGGCATCTTCTCCGGCCCCTGACCGACCCCAATGCGATGAGCGAACGCCCCGAATACGGGGGTCTCGCTCATCGCCGGTGTCCTCACCCCGACGCGATGAGCGAACGCCCCGTATCCGGGGGTTTCGCTCATCGCCTCAGTACCCGGTGGCGCAGAACGGTGACGGTCGGACGGCGAACAGGGCGTCGAGGCGATCGAGGAGTTCGTTGCTCGCGCTCACCCCACCGATCGCCGCCAGGTCGTTCCACGACACGGCGCCGAGGTAGGCGGCGGACAGCGTCTCGATCCCCACGTCGACGTCGGCCACCGCCTCGGTGCGTGCCGCGCCGGCTCGTGACAGCGACCAGCTGCCGCAGTTCTCCGTGAACATCGGGTCGTCGACGGCGACGACGACGGTCGAGTCGACGGGGCCGTAGGTGCGCGCTGAGAGTGCGGCGTGGACGTCGAGGATGCGAACCCACTGGTCGTCGAGACGCTGGCGCGCCTCGTAGGCGCGCGCGTCGTGCATCGCCCTGCGGACCGGTTCGTCCGTCGGACGGATCCCCGCCTGCCACGAGACGACGAGGTCGATGTCCAGCAAGTACCGCCACAGTTCGAGTTCCACCTCGGGCGACGTGCCCCACAGATCGTGCAGCTTGCCGGCGCCGACCGGGTTGGTCGCGAACCCCTCGTCCCAATCGACCTCGTAGTGCACGTAGCCGTCGTCGTGACCATCGGCGCTGGAGTGGACTGCCACGAACGAGCCCTTGCCGAACAGTGCCTCGACGGGCTTGCTCGCCTCCTTCAACACCCGTTCCCACCACCACGGTGGACGGCTGATCGACCCGACCCGCCAGCGAGCCACGCGTTCGTAGAGGTCGGGGACGACGCTCATCACCTCGGTGTAGGGAAGCAGGCGCATCGACCCGGCCATCGGGGCCGTGCGCCACGGCTTCGCTGACCGTGTGGTGATCTGGGCGCCGATCGAGTCGGTGGCGAGACCGAAGCCGAATCGTCGATAGATCGAGGTCTCGCTGGCGTGCAGCGTGGCGAGGACGTTGCCGCGCTCGCGCGATTCGACGAGGAGCCGATGCAGCAGGCGGGTGAGGACGCCCTGGCGGGTATGGGTCGGGAGCACCCCCACGCGGGTCACCCCGGCGGTCGCCACCTTGGCGCCACCTGGCACGGTCGAGTCGAATCGAAACGTCGTGACGTTGCCGACGCACACGTCGCCGTCCCATGCCGCCAATGCATCGCTGTCATCCCACGATGTCTGGCTCTCGGCGAAGCGCTCGTCGTCGATCGGCCCGCTGAGCAGCGCAGCTCGCAGCGTGTCCGTTGCCGCTCGGCGTTCGTGCACTGCGACCGGCCGGATGTCGAAGTCGGGCATCCGCCCACGATGTCACAGCCTCGCTCACTGATGGCACCCGGTTTCCCGCCGGCGATGAGCGAATTCCCCGAATGACGGGGTGTCGCTCATCGCTCCGGTGACCAGGGCCAGACTCGACCAGGGCGATGAGCCGCGTCCCCGAATACGGGGGTGTCGCTCATCGCTGAGGGGGTGCGTCGGTCAGACGGCGAGGAGGTCGCGGGCGCCGGTGTCACTCGACGGGTGACGCAGCTTGCTCATCGCACGCGCCTCGATCTGGCGGATGCGCTCACGGGTGAGGTTGAAGTGCTCTCCGACCTCTTCGAGCGTGCGCGGTTCGCCGCGGTCGAGACCGAAGCGGAGCTTGAGGATCTCGCGTTCGCGCTCGTCGAGCGGAGCGAGCAGCCGCGAGATCTCCTCGGGCAGCAGCGCGGTGGCGGCGACCTCGAACGGCGATTCGGCCGAGCGATCCTCGACGACATCGCCGAGTTCGGCGTCGCCGTCCTCGCGCAGCGGCTCCGAGAGCGAGAGCGGCTCGGCGGCGAAGCGCAGCGCTTCGGTCACCTTGTCCTCGGGCATCTCGACTTCCTTGGCCAGCTCGGAGAGCGTCGCCGGACGGCCGTGCTTGAGTTCGAGGCGAGAGCGGGCCTTCTGCAGTCGCGCCAGTGTGTCGCCGGCGTGGACCGGCAGGCGGATGGTGCGGCCGGTGTTGGCGATACCGCGAGTGATCGCCTGGCGGATCCACCACGTGGCATAGGTGGAGAACTTGAAGCCCTTGCGCCAGTCGAACTTCTCGACGGCATGCATCAGACCGAGGTTGCCCTCCTGGATGAGGTCGAGCAGTGGCAGGCCGGATGCCTGGTACTTCTTGGCGATCGACACCACCAGCCGGAGGTTCGACTGGACGAACTGGCGCTCTGCCTCTTCACCCTGGCGGGCGGTGCGGCGCAGCTCGCGCTTCTTGGCTGCGGTGAGTTCTTCGCCGGCATCGAGTTGCGCGATCGCCTCGTTGCCGGCTTCGATGGCTTTCGCGAGTCGAACCTCGTCGTCTTTCGTCAGCAGCGTGTACTGCCCGATATCGGTGAGGTAGAGACGGACGAGGTCTTCGTCGTCTCGGTCGACGCGGTCTTTGGCCACCTGGTGCTCCTACTGTGTTGATTCAACGGAGGCGTCGACCGTGGTCGGTGCCCCCGTGGAGGATTCGGCGTGCGAGGGTGTCGGATGACGGTGTCTGCGGAAGAAGTGCACGACAGCTGACATGAGACGCAGGTCACGATACCGACGTCCTCCGATCCGTCAACCACTTGAACACAACCGCAATGAGATATCGCAGCGGGAGATGAAGGGACACGATGAATCGTCATGAGTGATGCGACAGCCAGCGGGGAGTCGGACGAGGTCGACCTCACGATCGTGACGTTGCGGTTCGACGCCTCCGACGATGCAGCGCTGCTCGGCGTACTGTCGAAGTACGTCGTGCTCACCCGGATGCAGGACGGGTGCCGCAACGTCGACCTCTGTTCCAGCGTGACGGTGCCGGGCCGCCATCTGCTGGTGCAGAAGTGGGAGACGCCGGCCCACCAGCGTCGACATTTCGACTCCGACGTCATGGTCGACATGGCCAGGTCGTGCGACGGCCTCCTCGCTTCGGCGCCCGAGATCGACCTGTGGGAGGCCACGAGCGCCCACGACCTTCGGTAAGAACTCCGTGAAGGCGCTGCCGCATCGAGGGCGCCTGGATGCCGCTCGAAGGTACAATCGCTGGACCATGCCGAATCCAGTGTTCAAAGAAGAAGCCTTCGACAAGGCCTCACAAGATTTCCGGGCGAGTCAGCCCGGATGGGCGGCCCCCGAGGCCGGTACCCACACCCAGACCAAGCCGATCACCGACGGTCCGGTCAGCACGTGGCAGAAGGCGATGACGCTCAACGGCGTCATCACGGCTTCGGCCGCGTTGCTGATCATGCTGCTGGTCGCCGGAGCGTTCGGTTGGAACGCAGCGAGCGGGCCGACCCTCGAGAACGGCGTCGAGACCTACTCCTTCCCGCCGATCGCGATGGTGGGCATCATCGTCGGGTTCATCGCCGTGCTCGTCGCCATGCGCAAGCCGAACCTGGCGAAGATTCTCGGGCCGGTCTACGCGATCGGATACGGCTTCGCCGTCGGCGCGATCTCCAAGGGCTACGAGACGTTCTACGACGGCATCGTCGTGCAGGCGGTGCTGGCCACGGCGTCGGTGTTCACGGTCATGCTCGTGCTCTATCGCACCCGCATCATCAAGGTGACCGACAAGTTCCGCCGCACCGTCATCATCGCCACGCTCGGGGTGATGGTGCTCTACCTCTTCTCGTTCGTGATCAGCCTGTTCGGAACCACGCTGCCGTTCCTCGACGGCAGCAACATGGCGCTGAGCATCGTCTTCTCGCTGTTCGTGTGCGGCCTCGCCGCTGCCAACCTTGCCCTCGACTTCGACTTCATCGAACGGGGCATCAAGGCCGGGCTGCCGCAGAACTACGAGTGGGTGGCGGGGCTCGGGCTCGTGGTCACGCTCGTGTGGCTGTACCTCGAGATCCTGCGTCTGCTCTCGTACCTGCGCAACTGATGGCGTCGTCACGCTGATCTCGTGGTCGGCGTGCTGACATGAATCGAACCGAACGAGCCGACGGCGGCAGTCTCATCGAGGCTGCCGCCGTCGGCGTTGCGGGCGGCGCGCTCGGTGCGGTGGTCGGCGTACCGCTCGGCATCGCGGTACCACTCGGAGCAGTCGGTGCCGTCAACGGAGTGATCTGCGGCTGGCGTCGGGTGTACGACTGGGGGTGCTCGGCCGGCCCGATCGGGTTCGTGCTCGATTCGACGTGGGCGCTGCCGATGACGGCCGCCGGGTTGGCCTCGCAGGTGCTCGGCGTGCTTCGCGGCGCGCCGGGGTACGACGCCTCGCTGAGCCGGCGGGCCAACCGCATGGTGTTCCGCCGGGGGTTCGTGCCGCGGTCAGGGTTCGCGATCACGATCGGCAACGTCGTCAGTGGCGCCGGCGACACGTCGTCGCCCCGCCGTCGCAGGCTCGTCACCGACCACGAGGACGTGCACGTGTGGCAGGCTCGCTGGTTCGGTCCGTTGTACCCGCTGCTGTACGGAGGGTGGATGTTCGCCGGCGGCGCCGTGGGGATGTTGGTCTGGGCGGTCAAGCGGCGGTCCGAGCCGTTCGCCAAGGTGGTCGAGTCGTGTGCGTACTACCTCAACCCGTTCGAGTGGTGGGCCTACAGCCGCGACGACCACTGGCCGCCGTCGGGCAAGGTGCGCGGTCTCGGCTGGCGCACGCCGATCGTGCGCCCCCTTCGCCGCCCCGCCTGATCCCCAGCCGCCCCCGTTCCGTTTCGTTTGCGTCGAGGTTCGGGTGGCCCGCCCCACCGAAAACTGAGCGCACACGTGGGGTGGCGGGCTTCATCCCGTTCGTGTCGGAGTCCTGGTGGCTCGTCCCACCCGAACCTCGACGCAACCGTGGGGTCAGGTGACGCGGGCGAGGAGCTCGAGGAGCGCGACGTTGAACTCGGCGGGGCGCTCCTGCTGGGTCCAGTGGCCGGCGCCGTCGATCATGATCGTCCCGCGGTGGTCGGGGAGGGTCGTCGCCATCGCCTCGACGACCTCGGGTCGGCTCGCGATCACTCCGTCCCTGGTGCCGCCGATGAATGCCGTTGGCATGGCGGGGGGCGGGAGGTCCTTCGTGATCTCGTGGTCGGCGTCGAGGTTGCGGTACCAGCTGAGCGGACCGAAGAACCCACTGGTGGTGAACTGCTCGACGTAGACCGCGAAGTCGGCGGCGGTGATCCACGGCGGCAGACCCTCCGGCACGGGTCGGCCGCGGGTGATCGAGTCGAGGAACCCCGTCCCCTCCATCGGTGGCAACGGGTCGGGCGGCGGTCCGAACATCTCGCCGGAGCCGCCCCACAGGGTGAGCCGCATCGTCTCGGCGATGTCGGCTTCGAGTTCGGCCTCGGCCGGGCCGACCTCCTGGAAGTACAGGATGTAGAAGAACCGATCGCCCGAGACGGCTCGGAACAGATCGGTCGGCGGAGCCGGCCACGCCGTGAACGGCACGCTCGCGTTGACGACACCGCCTACACGATCGGGGTGCAGCCTGGCGAGATCCCAGACCACCAACGAGCCCCAGTCGTGTCCGACGAACAGCGCGTCATCGGCGCCGATCTCGTCGAGGAGGCCCACCAGGTCCGCACACAGGTGGTCGGATCGGTAGGCATCGACCTCGCGTGGCGCACTCGAGGATCCGTAGCCGCGCTGATCGGGGACCAGCACTCGGTATCCCGCTGACACCAGCGGTTCGACCTGGTGCCGCCAGGAGTATGAACTCTCGGGGAAGCCGTGCACGAGCACGACGACCGGATCGCCGGGAGTGCCGGCGTCGGTGATCTCCAGCTCGATGCCATTCGTTGCGACGTGCCGTCGTGACGGGCTCATGGGCGTCGACACTAGGGATTGGCACCAGCGCGGGTGCAGGTGGATCGCGTCGCGGTCAGATGTTGGCCGCGGAGCGCAGGCTCGGTGCGTCGGGCAACTGGCCCTGATCGAGCACCGGCAACCCGAGCGCGAGTTCCACCGTCTTCAGCAGACTCGCGTGCGAGCCGACGAGTTGGTCGATCGGGCCCTGATGTGCCGTCGGTGCGACGAGCAGATTCGGCACCGGTTGGTCCTCGTCGTAGATCACGACGACGAGGGTCTCGCCACGCCGGTACGACGCGCTGTCGAGCACGGGCTGGAGCGTCGAACGGGCCCACTCGTCGACCACGTCGTCGCCGCAGTCGTGTCCGTCGTGACACAGGTCGGGCACGACGAACGCGAACGTGGGCAGTGCGTTCGGATCGAACTCCGACATCGGACGGACCTCGTCGGCGCAGTGGCTCGGATCGTCGCCACCCTGGTAGTAGAGGGCGGGGACGTGCTTGGCGCGGTTGTCGCCGGCCGAACACGGCTCGGTCGTTCCGTCGACATATGTCCGGGCGGTCCCGCCCGACTCCCTCACCTGGCGGAAGATGTTGTCGTCGGTCGACCTGCACGCGTCGGACGGCGGGCAGTCGTCGGAAATGGTCTGGCTCTTCACCCCCGATGTCAGGCCGATGTACTGGTTCAGGCTGTTCTCCTCGGCGTCCATCTCCGTCCAATCGACGAAGTAGCTGCACTCGGCGGCCAGGCCTTCGAGGAACGGCATGTCACCGCCGGAGAAGCCCATGCCGACCGCGTTGCTGCGGCCGCCGGTCCAGGTCCGGTTCTCCTCGACCAGCATCACGACGTGCTCGTAGGTGGCCGGTGGCGCCGCCGCGGCCCCGCAGGTGGCCGACAGCGTCGGTGCATCGGTGGTCGCGGTCGTCGACGTCTCGCCGGCTGTCGACGTCGAGGTCGCTGCGACCGTCGTTGTCGGCGTCTCGATCGTCGTCGGCTCGGGACGAACGGCGGCGTTCTCGTCGCTCTGGCAGCCGGCGAAGACAGAAGCACCGACAGCCACGACCCCGATGGTCGCGGCGGTCAGCCGGCGACGCCGACGTGCGCTCGATGACCTGTTGTCGTCCATCCCCGCGCATCCTCGCGCGCTCGTGGTGCCGGTGGGCGTCAGCCGCGTGCGGTGGCGAGGACGTCGGACCAGCCGAGATCGTCGGCCGCCCAGAGCGCATCGAACGCAGCGTCGACGCCGTCGGCGAAGCCGAACCGGTTGCGGTGGTTGTAGCGCCAGCGCTGCTGGTTGGTCCGGATGCCGAGGCGGGCGAGTCGTCCGACGCAGTAGGTGTCCCAGGCGGCGTTCTCCTCGAGCGTGAGGTCGAGGTCGGCGGGCACGTCGGCGAAGTCGGGCCGGAGCCGGTCGTGGGCCCGCAACAGGATGCGGCCGAACGACTCGCGGGCGTTGTCGGTGCTGAAGGACATCGGGTGCTGGCGGTCTTCGAGCGCTCCGCTCTCGGCGTGGAGGGTGATCGTGGCGTCCGGTCCCGTGCCGTCGAGTTCCTCCGACAGCTTCGCCAAGGGCGTGGTCTCGTCGATGATGACGTGAATCGGGTTGGGGATGTCGAACATCGCCGCCAGTTCGGCGACGATCTCGGCGATCTCGCCCGCGTCGTACTTGACGAAGACGAACTCGGTGGGCGAGACCGTCACCCGTCCGGTGGACGGTGCGGTCGAAACGTCGCTCATCGGTGCCGTCAGGCCGGCGCGTCGGCGCCGACCTTCTCGCGGTAGGCGAGCACGGCAGCGCGCCGTTCGGCGAGCGCTTCGGCGTCCATCTCCGAGATCGTCTGGACCTCGTCGTCGGTGAAGCCGGCGAGCTCGCGGAACCGCTTGGCGAGGCTGAACGAACTCTCGGGGCTCTCACCTCGGGCGCCGCCGAAGCTGAACAGCTTGTCGACGACCTGCTGGAACTCGAGCGCCTTGGTGCGACGGTCGGGGTCGTTGGCGGTGACCTTGCGGAGCCAGTCGGAACCCATCTTCACGTGGGTCACCTCGTCGGCGAGCATCCAGTCCTCGCAGAACTCGAGGTAGGGGTCGCCGGCGACGTCGCCGAACTCCTTCATCTGGGTGAACACGTCGATCGCCAGGCCTTCGAGGGCACGGTTGACGCCGGCGAGGCGCAGAATCGGGTCGTTCGAGCAGGCTGCCTCGAACAGCACCGTGTTCTCGGCGAACTCGCCGAGCTCGGTGCCCATCCAGTCGGAGAGCTTGGCGCTGATCTCGACGTGGCGGGCTTCGTCCCATGCCTGGCGGGCCATGTCGAGTTTCAACTCGAACGGGATCGTGTCGTTGGTGCCGTCGCCGGCGGCGAAGTCGTGCGCAGTACGTCCGGCGCCTTCGAGGGCCTGGATCTCGCCGACCATGATCCCGTGCATCAGACCGCGGGCCGCGTCGGATGCGTCGTGGCGCTCCGGGGTGAGGCGCTTGGTGGCGCCGCGGCTCTTGGCCGACGACTCCTTGAGCTCGATCGCGGTGCGACCGTCCTTCATGCGTTCGGCCATGTTGGTCTGGACGAACCGCTCGTCGCGAGCCAGATCCTCTACCGGAAAGAACTGACGCATCAGGCGCCCCCTTCAGTCGTGGTGTTGTCGGACATCATATTCGCCATGCCGATGCTGTCGAGGCCGGTGATGCCACCGGCCTCGACCATCAGCGCTTCGAGCCGGGCCTGGTGGACCGCGGCGCGCTCGACGTGCTTCGGTGTGGTGATCAACGACTGCAGCAGCATCTCACCGTCGCGCCAGTCGTCGAACTCGTCCTGGAGGATGAAGTTGATCGACCGGATCGTCGGTGCGTCGGTGATCTCGCTCGTGTTGTTGCGGTGGTAGGTGTAGGCCGCGATGAACCGCGGGATCAGCACCCGGTAGACGCCGACCAGCTTCTCGATCGTCAGCTCGGGCGCTTCCGGTTCGGTCATCGCCTCGATGAACCGTTCCATCGCGTCGTTGGCCGGCACCGTCAGGCGTTCGGGCTTCATCTCGCGCAGCTCGGGAAGGCGTTTGTTCCACAGGTCGGCGTGCCAGGCGTGGTGATAGCAGTGGGTGCCGAGGCGCATCTTCACGTCGAGTTCGGGCACGGTGGCGACCCATCCGCCGAGGGCCTCGAACAGCTTCATCTCGGTCCACTTGTAGTTGCCGACCCGTCGGGCGGTCTCCTCGACGCTGAAGGAGCCGGGGATGTCGCGCCGGTCCCACGGGGCGAACGGTGCCCGCGCGGTCGATTCGTGTGCGTCTGTCGCCGTGGTCCCCATCGAGAGGAAGCTACCGAACGCCGGCCACCCGGGCCGACCCGGACGAGCGATGAGCCGAACCCGCCGATCTGGTGCTGTCGCTCATCGCTGTCGTCCGACGCTGCCGCTCGTGCGCCGCCGATGAGGGAAACCCCCGCATGTGGTGGGTTCGCTCATCGGCAGGCTGAGGGCAGGGCAGGGCAGGGTAGGGCAGGGTGGGATGGGGCGGGGTCGGTGTCAGGGGATGGGTCGGGGTCAGGGGATGGGGCGGCCGGCGGCCCAGGCGGCTTCGGCGGCACCGAGGTCGGTGGCGGGCTCGCCGCCGGCGATGTACTCGAGGAGCATGTGCCGCCACGGACCGGTCGCCTCGAGCTTGCCGAGGATCGCGCTCACGCCCCACACCACCCGGTCGAGGATCACGAAGCTCGGCGGCATGTTGAGCTGCTCGATCACCGGAGCGTGCGGGCCCTGCACGTCGAAGATCTTGGCGATCGTGTCGCGCATCCAGTCGCGGGTGAACGTGAACTCGTCGGTGAGATACGGGATGTACGGGCTCGACACGTAGTCGTACACGAGGCCCGGATCGAGGCCGTGCGACGCCGGGAGGAAGCCGGACTCCACCATGGCGGCGACGAGTCGGTCCGGATCGCGGTCGACGATGATCGCGTCGACGGTCGGGCGCAGCGACTCCCACTCGCCCGGCGACCACCGCTTCACCAGCCCGTAGTCGAGGAACGTGACGCTGCCGTCGTGGTGGAACTTGTAGTTGCCCGGATGCGGGTCGCCGTTGAAGATGCCGTGGCGCATGATCGCGCCCTGCGCGAATCGCCAGATCACCTCGGCGGCGCGCTGCTTGGTCTCGTACGACTCCGTCGTGCGGAACTGGTCGAACGTCATCCCGTCGATCCACTCGGTGGTGAGCACCCGGCCGCTGCTCAACTCCGGCACCAGCTTCGGGATGCGAACCCACGGGTGGCCCTGGAACCGCGACTCGAACTCGGCGAGGTTGCCCGCCTCGATCGAGTAGTCGAGTTCCTCGCGCATCCGTTCGCGCAGTTCGTCGACGAGGCCCTTCGCGTCGAGGCCCTTGAGCATCATCGACGAGAACATCGCGTACATCACCTCGGCGGCGTCGAGGTCGCTCTCGATCGCCTCGTGAACCCCCGGGTACTGCACCTTGACGGCGACATCGCGACCGTCGTGGGTGATCGCCCGGTGCACCTGACCGATCGATGCCGCAGCGACCGGCATGTCGGACCAGTCGAGGAACACCTTCTCCGGCGGCTTCCCGAAGTCGCCCTTCACCACGTTGGCGGCGAGCGTCGGTGCCATCGGCGCCGCGTCGGCCTGGAGGGTGGCGAGTGCCTCCTGCGCCTCGTCGGGCAGCGCCTCGAAGATGAAGCTGATCAGCTGGCCCGCCTTCATCAAGACGCCCTTCATCTCGCCGAGTTCCTTGGCGACGTCCTCGGCGGTGCGGATCGCGAACTGCTCGTCGAGTTGTGCCCTGCGCTCCTCGGCCGAGCCGATCCCGCGCACTCGCGAGACGGCGAAGCGCGCCGAGTTCCGTGCCGACAGCTTCCACACTCGCGCCGATCGGTTGAACCGGCTGGTGAGCGGCGACTCCTTCGCCTTCTGCGCGGCCGCGGCGAGCCCGGCCGCCAGGGCGACGACCGAGGCGAGGCCGGCGACAGCCTTGCCGCGCATCAGGCCCGCCGTGCCATCGGGTTGCGCACCAGGACCTGCTCGGGGATCGCCTCGCCCGTGACCTCGTCGGTCCAATAGGTCCCGTCGGCGAGTCGGTTCAGTGACGTCTCGACGTCGCGCAGGTCGCGCTCGATCGCGTCGAGGTCGACCTCGACGCTCGACGACGGACGAGATGCGTCTGACGCATCGTGAACATCGGGCGGTTCGGGCTGCGAGTCGATCACGCTGCGAACGCTAGTCGGCCGGAGCCGGGCCTCCGGTGGCCGCATCCGGCGAACGCTCGGCGAACGCCGTCCGGCCTGTTCGCGTCCCGGTCGGTCGTCGCAATAGGGTCGGATCGTGGAACGCAGTGACCGCACGAAGCGATCGCGGTGGAGGGACTTTCCGCTCGCACTGGTCATGTTGGCACCGTCGGCCGTGATCCTCGGTGTGTTCGTGCTGTACCCGCTCGGGCGGGCGGTGTGGCTCGGCCAGCAGCGCTGCGACAACTTCGGTGGCAACTGCACGTCGCAGGGTTTCGGGCAGTACGTCGACATCTTCCGCTCCACCGAATTCCAGAACGCCCTCGTGGTGACCGTGAAGTTCGCGCTGATCACCGTGCCGCTCGGAGTGATCCTCGGCGTCGGCTTGGCCGTGCTCGCCGACAAGTACCTCCGCGGCATCGGCGCGTTCAGGGCGGTGTTCTCCTCGACCGTGGCCACCTCGGTCGCCGTCGCCAGCCTGATGTGGCTGTTCCTCCTGCAACCGTCGGTCGGCGCACTCGCGAACGTCTCGTGGTTCAACTCGCTGTTCCCGTCGGTGAAGGATCCGGGGTGGTTGCAGGACCCCGGCACGGCGCTCACCGCCGTGGCGTTGTCGAGCGTGTGGGCCGGGCTCGGCTTCACGTTCATCCTCGTCACCGCCGGCCTGCAGGGCATCCCGCGCGACTTCTACGAAGCGGCCGCCGTCGACGGCGCGGGCGGGATCCGTCGGTTCTGGTCGATCACCGTGCCCATGCTCGGGCCCACGTTGCTGTTCGTGCTGATCGTGCTCACCACGCGGGCGTTCCAGATGTACGGCGAGGTGGACCTGCTCACCGACGGTGGGCCGCAGCCGCAGGACTCGACCACCACGATCACCTACTTCGTCTACGGGCAGAACTCGCCGATCCGCAACGACGCCGGACTGCAGGCGGGCGCCGCGGTGCTGCTGTTCCTCGTGTTGCTCGTGTTGTCGGCGATCCAGCTGCGCGGCATCGGACGGCGGGTGCACTATGGCGACTGACCTGCCCGCCGGGGTGCAGGGAGCGGTCGACACCGCGCTCGCCACCCTCGACGAACTCCCCGAGTCGACCGACCGGGGACGCCGACGCGGTCAGGACTTCGACGCGCCGGTCGGCTGGCGGCGCGTCGCCCGGTACCTGCTGTTGGCGCTCGTCTCGTTCATCGTCCTGTTCCCGATCTACACGACGGTGATCGCCGCCTTCAAGCCCGGTGATGCGTTCTTCGACCACCCGTTGCTGCCCGGGCCGTTCACGTTCGACGTCATCGTCGACGCATGGACGGCCGGCAACCTCGGGCGCTATCTGTTCAACTCGCTCGTGGTCGCCACGATCGTCACGGTCTTCCAAGTGGTGTCGGCCGTGCTCGCCGCATACGCGTTCGCGTTCCTCCGCTTCCCGGGCCGCAACGTGTTCTTCGTGTTGTTCATCGCGACGCTGCTCGTCCCGTTGGAGGCGACGCTCGTCGTCAACTTCGACACCGTCGACGGGCTCGGGTGGTCCAACTCCTACATCGGCCTCGCTGCGCCGTTCCTCGCCACCGCGTTCGGCGTGTTCCTGATGCGCCAGGTGTTCATGACCCTGCCACGCGATCTGCGCGACGCAGCGGCGATCGACGGGGTGGGTCACTTCGGGTTCCTGTGGTACGTCGCGGTCCCGCTCGTGCGGCCGACGCTCGGTGCACTCGCGCTGTTCGGATTCCTCGGTGCGTGGAACCAGTACCTGTGGCCGAACCTGATCATCAACGAGACCGACATGAACACGGTGCAATCGGGCCTGCGAGTGCTCTCCAAGTCCAATCTCGATCAACCCAACCTCGTGATGGCCGGCACGCTCGTCGCCGCGATCCCCGTCGTCATCGTCCTGCTCGTCTTCCAACGTCAACTCGTGCGCGGGCTCACCGCCGGCGCCGTGAAAGGCTGATCCCCATGTTCCCGTCCCGTCGTTTCCTCCCACTGATCGTGGTCGCCGGTGTCGGTGTCGCGGCATGCTCGTCGGGCGAGTCCGCGCTGAAGTCCGGTGTCGACGACGCCACGACCGGTGCACCGGTCGAGGCCACCACGCCCGACGGCACCACCTCGGGCACGGATGCCGGGACGGACACCACGGCGATGCCCACCACCACGGTGGCGCCTCTGGCCGACCTCGCACCCTGCCCGACCGAGGCGCTCGACGACGCCGCCGGTCCGGTCGACATCGTGTTCTGGCACGCGATGGCGAACGACCTCGAGCCCCCGTTGGTCGCGCTCACCGAGGAGTACAACGCGAGCCAGGACAAGGTGCGCGTCGAGCTGCAGAACCAGACGGGCTACGAATCGCTCCTCGACAAGTACATCAACGCCAGCCAGGGCAGCCGCCCGACGCTGGCGCAGTTCCCCGAGTACACGTTGCGTTCGATCTCCGACTCCGGCACCACCGTGCCGGCCGAGGCGTGTCTCGAATCGAGCAGTTTCGACACCTCGACCTTCGTGCCACGCACGCTCACCGCCTACGAGTACGAGGGCATCCAGCGCGGGATGCCGTTCAACGTGTCGAACCCGGTCCTCTACTACAACCGCAAGATGTTCGAGGCGGCCGGCCTCGACCCCGATGCCCCGCCCGTGAGCCTCGAGGGGCTTCGTGCCGCCGCAGAGCAGATCGTGGCGTCGGGTGTCGCGCCCGTTGCGCTCGTGCTCGACTCGGGCCCGGACTCTGGTGGCGGCTGGTTCCTCGAGCAGTGGTTCGGCCGAGCGGGTGAGCCGTTCGCCGACAACGGCAACGGGCGGATCGCCCCGGCGACCGAGGTGCTCTTCGACAACGAGTTGGGCGTGGAGTTGACCACGTTCTTGCAGACGATGATCGACGACGGGCTGGCGATGACAGTCGGTGACAACCCCGGCGGTCAGGACGCCTTCTTCAAGTTGGCCGACCAGACGACGCCGGGCGCGATGACGATGGCAACCTCCGCGGCGCTCGGCAGTGTGATCACCGCGCTCGGCGGTGGTCTGGTGCCCGACCTCGGGCCGCAGGACATCGGTGTCGGTCCGATGCCGGGACCGGGCGAGACGCCGCAGGTGCAGGTCGGCGGCGCATCGTTGTGGATCATGGCCGACAAGTCACCGGAGGAGACGGCCGCCGCGTGGGACTACATCACGTTCCTGATGCGACCGGAGTCGCAGTCGCAGTGGGCGGCGTCGACCGGCTACGTGCCGGTGCGCACCGATGCGCTCGACCTCGAACCGATCAAGACGACCTATGCGACCGACCCGCGCTTCGCCGTGCCCTACGAGCAGTTGCTGTCGGGCGTCAACGACGACACGGCCAACGCTCCGGTGCTCGGCCCGCAGCGCGAGATCCGGGCCGAGACGTCGCGGGCGATGGCGGCGATCTTCGGCGGTGCCGACCCCCAGACGGCGCTCACCGAGGCCGCTGACGCCAGCAACCTGCTGATCACCAGCTACAACGACCGCAACTGACGGTGGCCGGCGAGCCGCCCCGCAAGGTTCCTCGAGCGGCCGGTTCGTTCCGTCACCGCGACTGCCGGGTGCCCGGCCATCGACGCAGCCCTGGGCGGAGGTCCGTGCAGAATGCCCCGCGGTGGTGGGACCGCACCGGCGATCCCACCAGCGTGTCCTGCGGGTCTCAGCAGTCCGCCTCGAGGAAGGCGGCCATGTCGCTCTGGTGGACGAAGCCGAAGTCGCGAGCGGTGTTCCCGA
Source organism: Ilumatobacteraceae bacterium (assembly GCA_963715285.1). Lineage (GTDB taxonomy): Bacteria > Actinomycetota > Acidimicrobiia > Acidimicrobiales > Ilumatobacteraceae > Sva-07. The sequence goes on from CAVQRU010000010.1 coordinate 104,419, forward strand.
TGCCACGACGGGGTGACTCCTGGGTCGAGGCGTGGTCCCCCATGCTGTCGATACCCGGGAACTGACCCCGGGCCATCTGGGAGGCACCTTTGCCGAAGCAATTTGCCGGCGCCTCGGACTTCTTGGCCATCGCTGCCCCCGGTACTGAGATCGCGACGGCTGCCACAAGGGCGGCGCCCGCGAAGAATCGTGATCCACGCATTGCGTCGATCTCCTTTCCTGTTGCCTCGGTCGGCGGTGGTGTCGATCGAGAACACCCTGCAATCAACACGGTGCAGTATGCAGTATGCAGAATGCACCGTGTTGAGTCAAGGGTGTCGTAGGGAGCGCCGTGGAGGTGCAACCGAATGAGACGTGGGGTCTGACCCCGCGTCTCATTGGGCCGGTAGGGTCGCTGGCATGGCTACAGCATTTCCCCCCTTCGACGGTTCCGCGCCCAAGACCCAGGACTTCAAGGAAGCTCCGGAGATGGGGATCGACCCGGCGAAGCGCTACACCGCCACGTTGTCGACGTCACTGGGCGACCTGGTGATCGCGCTCGACGCGGTCAAGGCGCCGAAGACGGTGAACAACTTCGTGTTCCTCGCGTTGCACCACTACTACGACGGCGTGATCTTCCATCGCATCATCAACGGCTTCATGTGCCAGGGCGGCGACCCCACCGGCACCGGCCGCGGCGGCCCCGGCTACCGCTTCGAGGACGAGCTCCCCAAGCCGCGCGAATACCAGATCGGCTCGGTGGCGATGGCCAATGCCGGCCCGAACACCAACGGCAGCCAGTTCTTCATCGTGTCGGGCCCGTCGGGCGTCGGTCTGCCGCCGCAGTACAGCCTGTTCGGCCAGGTCGTGAAGGGCCTGGAGATCGTCGACGAGATGCAGCGCGTGCCGACCGGCGGTGGCGACAAGCCCAAGACCGACGTGGTGATCAACTCGGTCACGATCACGGTCTCCGACGACTGACCCGCCGGGGCGCCGCGTTGGCGAAGTCGGCCGAGTTCTCCAACGCGCAGGCGCGCCGTCTGGCGCTCGGCGCCCAGGGATTCAACGATCCGCGACCGACCGGGCGCGTCGACCGCCGCCACCTGCGGCGCGTCGTCGATCGGATGGGCCTCATCCAGATCGACTCGGTCAACGTGCTGGTGCGCAGCCAGGAGCTGCCGCTGTTCGCGCGGCTCGGCCCGCACCCGCGGACGTTGATCTCCGACGCGAGCCGCGACGGCGAACTCTTCGAGTACTGGGTCCACGAGGCCTGCCACGTGCCGGTGGCCCTCCATCCGTACCTGCGATGGCAGATGAACTCCGAGCACCGTTGGAAGGCGGTCGCCGCGCTGCGGCACCGACGGCCGGAGTTCATCGACGAGGTCAGGCTGCGCATTCGCGACGACGGTCCGCTCGTCGCCGCTGATCTGCGGCAACGGGTGGGCCCCAAGGGCGCGTGGTGGGATTGGGACGACGGCAAGATCGCGCTCGAGCATCTGTTCTACAGCGGCGAGGTCGCCGCGATCCGGCGTCCGACCGACTTCGCCCGCGAGTACGACCTCGCGCACCGGGTGATCCCCGCCGACATCCTTGCGCTGCCGACACCGCCGGAGATCGACGCGCGCAAGGAGCTGCTCGTGCGTGCCGCCCGCCATCACGGCATCGCCACGTTCGAGGATCTCACCGACTACCACCGCCAGCGCAACCCGCCGTGTCGGCCGTTGATCCGAGAGCTGGTCGAGGAGGGTCGCCTCGTCGAGACGTCGGTGGACGGTTGGTCGAAGCCCGCCTACCTGCATCCGGAGACGGTGCTGCCGCGCCGCGTGAACGCTCGGGCGTTGCTCAGCCCGTTCGACCCGGTGGTGTGGAACCGTGACCGCACCGAGCGACTCTTCGGTTTCCGCTACCGCATCGAGATCTACGTGCCGGCCGCGAAGCGGCAGCACGGCTACTACGTGTTGCCGTTCCTGCTCGGTGACGAACTGGTCGCCCGCGTCGATCTCAAGGCCGACCGTGGAACCGGGCGACTCCTCGTGCAGAGCGCATTCGGCGAGCCCGGGATCGACGAGGCTCGGGTCGCGGCAGAACTCGCGGACGAACTGGCCGCGATGGCGGCGTGGCTCGGGCTCGAACGGGTCGAAGTGGTGCGACGGGGAGATCTCGCCGACGCGCTCGACCGGGCCGTCAGCTCGTACAACCGCGCAGGTTGAACACGCCGCCCTCGATGTCGGCGAAGGTGACGGTGTACTCCTCTGCGTCCAGCGTCATCTCGGCCTCATCGATCGACTGGCCGCCCGCAGTGGCGTCGAGGGTGAGGTCGACTCCGGTCGACGGGTCGAACACGCCCGTGTACACGGCCGGTTCGAGACCCTCGGCCACCACGGTCACGATCGTGCCGCCGGTCTCGGGGTCGCAGTCGACGGCGACCACGATCTCACCGTCACCGCCGTTCAGGAGGATCTCGTCGTGGGACTCCGACGCGATGATCGCGTCGTTGTAGGCGCTGCCGGTGCCTTCCTCGGGGACGTCGACGGTGCCGTCGTCGTCGCTTCCGCACGCCACGAGCGCCACGGCGATGGCGATGATCGCGCCGACGCGCCGGATGGAGCGAACGGGGGTGGACGATGAGCTGGTCGTCGATCTCATGATGCCCCCGACGGTATCGACCGATGCGGTGTGCCGTCAGGGCACTTCGTCACGATCACCGACGTTCAGGCGGACGTCGGTGTCGCCCATCGGATCGTGCGGGTGATCGCCGCGCCGGCAGGCCGGAGGGCGACCGCCTCCGACACGGGCAGCCAGGGCAGGCGCAAGGGGAACCGGGTCCAGGCCGGCATCAGTGCGACGGCGGACGCAGCGATCATCCCGTAGGCGGGCCGGGCAGCGAGCGGCAGCGGCGGTTGGATCAGCAGATAGCGGGCCGCATCACGCGCCTCGCGGGTCCCGGCGAGTTCGGGTCGGAACCAGTCGAGCCGGGCTCGCAGCGCCGCTTCCGATTCCGGTGGATCGATCACCCCCAGTGCCCGTGCGACGACGGCGGCATCGGCGACGTAGCGGTCGCGTTCGTCGCCCACGAGCGGTCGTTCGCCGTAGCGGTCGTGGGCGGCGAGGAAGCTGTCGAGTTCTGCGAGATGCACCCACTCGAGCAGGTGCGGATCGTTCGCGGCGTACGGGCGACCGTCGGATGCCGTGCCGACGACCCGTTCGTGGACCCGGTGGACGGTGTCGACGGCGCGCTGGGCCTCGCTGGCCGGACCGAACGTGGTGGCGGCGAGGAAGTCGGCTGTCCGTTGCAGCCGGCCCCACGGGTCGGACCGGTAGTCGGAGTGCTGGGCGACGCCGGCCATCGCCAGCGGGTGCAGCGACTGGAACAGCAACGCCCGGAGTCCGCCGACGAACATCGACGCGTCGGCGTGGACCCGCCGGATCGGCGCCTCGCCGTCGAACCATCCGACCTCGTCGGTGTCGAACAACTCGGCATGGCGGCGAGGTCCGTCGGGCCCGATCACGCGCGAGCGGATCTGATCCCCCAACCATGTGCGCAGGTCCATGGTCTCATCGTGCCACGCCCTCGTGAGTACCATCCGGACGTGCCCGAGGAAACGTCGACCGACTCTGCCGGAGACGGCGCAGCCGACGCCGACGGGCGACGCTTCGATCGTCGCGCCACCGATCGCACCCTGCCGCGATGGGCGCTCCCGGCAATCCTGGTCTTCTGGGCCGGCTACCTGCTGACGTTCACCGCGCTCCACGTGTTCCACCGCTTGTCGAGCCTGCTGCTGCTCCTGCTGGTGTCGGTGTTCCTGTCGTTGGCGGTCGAGCCGGGCGTCAACCGGTTGGCGGCACGGGGCTGGCGGCGCGGGCGGGCCACGATCATGATCCTGCTCGGCGTGCTGTTCGCGTTCCTGATCTTCGTGGGAGCGGTCGGCACGCTCGTCGGTACGCAGGTGGCCGACCTGCTCCAGGACTCCGATCGGTACATCACCGACACGGTCGGGTTCCTCAACGACAACTTCGGGACCAACATCGACCCCGAGGACGTGATCTCCGAGTTCAACGATCCCGACGGACGGGTGCAGGAGTTCATCCGGTCGCAGAGCGACGAGGCGATTCGGCTCTCGCTCGCAGTCGTCGGGGTGATCTTCCAGGGCTTGTCGGTGCTGCTGTTCACCTACTACCTCGTGGCCGACGGCCCTCGACTGCGCCGCGGGATCTGCTCGCGGCTCACGCCCGCACGTCAGGCCCGGGTGTTGCAGGCGTGGGAACTGGCGATCACGAAGACCGGTGGCTACCTGTACTCCCGGGCGCTGCTCGCACTGCTGTCGACGTTCTTCCACTGGATCGTGTTCCAGTCGATCGGCACGCCGGCCCCGATCGCCCTTGCGTTGTGGGTGGGCCTGGTCAGCCAGTTCCTGCCGGTGGTCGGCACGTATCTCGCCGGGATCCTGCCGGTGCTGTTGACGCTCGTCGACTCGCCGCTCAACGCCCTGATCATCATCGCGTTCATCGTGGTGTACCAGCAGATCGAGAACTACTTCTTCGCCCCGCGCATCACCGCACGCACGATGGAACTCCATCCAGCGGTCGCATTCGGTGCCGCGCTCGGCGGCGCATCGCTGCTCGGGTTCGTCGGGGCGCTGTTGGCGCTCCCGGCTGCCGCGATGGTGCAGGCGTTCGTCAGCGAATGGGGCAGCCGGTACGACGTGGTCGACAGTCACCTGACAGCGATCCCGCCGCCGAAGGGTCAACGGGCGAAGAACGGCGACCCGCCCCCCGAGCCTGAACCGGCATGACCCGATTCGACGACGCCTTCGAGCCGATCGCCGTCGCCACGCGCAGCGGGTTCGACGAGTCGCTGCACCACGGGGCCGGTGCTGCCGTCAGCGCCGACGGAACGACCGTCGCTGCGGTGGGCGATCCGACGCTCGTCGTGTACCCCCGATCGTGCCTCAAGCCGATGCAGGCCGACGCGATGGTGGCGCTCGGTCTCGACCTGCCCGGAGAACTCCTGGCGGTGGCGTGTGCCAGCCATGACGGCGCACCGATGCACCTCGCGGCCGTTGCGAAGATCCTGTCGACCTTCGACCTCAGCGAGGCCGACCTGCAGAACACGCCCGCCCAACCGCTCTGCGATCCCTGCTCGGCCGGTCCGCCGTCGTCGCTGCGGCAGAACTGCTCCGGCAAGCACGCGGCGATGCTGGCGACGTGCGTCGTGCGCGGCTGGCCCACGACGTCCTACCTCGACCCGGAGCATCCGCTCCAGGTGGCGATCACTTCCCATCTCGCCGATCTCGGCTGCACGGTGGGTCACGTCGGTGTCGACGGGTGCGGTGCCCCGACCCACGCGCTGGCCCTCGACGACCTCGCCCGGGTGTACGGCACCCTCGCGTCGAGCGGCGCCGCGGTGGCCAGGGCGATGCGGGCCCATCCGGAGATGGTCGGCGGCGTGGATCGCGATGTCTCGCTGTGGATGAGCGCGGCGCCCGGCCTGATCGCCAAGGAGGGTGCGGCCGGGGTGATGGCGGTGGGTCTGAGCGACGGGAGCGGTGTGGCGTTCAAGATCGGCGACGGATCGGAACTCGCCCGCCGAGCCGTGACCCCCGAGGCGTTGCGCAGGGTCGGTGTCGACGTCGACGGCGCACTCTCGGACACCCGCGACCGGGTGGCGGTCCCGATGCTCGGCCACGGCGAACCGGTGGGCCGGATCGATGCGTTGCGGTGGTCGTCGTGCAGTTCCTGACGCTCGATCGCGACTCGTTCGCCTACGGCTCGTCGCAGCCGGTGGCGCGGCTCGTGCGCCGCGTGATCGCCGAGAACCCGTCGAAGTTCACCTACCACGGCACGGGCACGTACATCGTCGGCGGTGACGAGCACGGTCGTGGTGACGTCGTGGTGATCGACCCGGGGCCGACGTTGGACAGCCACCGCGTCGCGCTGGCCGCCGCACTGGAGGGTTGCACCGTGCGGGCGGTCCTGGTCACGCACTGCCATGCGGATCACTCCCCGCTGGCGGCCTGGCTGTCGGCCGAATCGGGTGCGCCGACGGTCGCCTTCGGTCCGCACGGTGACGACGCGTGGGACATCGGCGAGGACCCCGACGTCGACGAGCCCGAGTCGGCGTCGGCGTCGGCCGATGATCCGGGGATCGAGCCGGCCGAGCCCGTCGTCGAGGAGTCGACCGACCGTGACTTCGTGCCCGACGTGGTGGCGGCCACCGGCGACGTCGTGGCGGCGGCCGACGGGTGGGTGATCACGGGGCTGCACACGCCCGGCCACACGTCGAACCACCTGTGTTTCGCGCTCGACGACGGTGCGACTCGCACGCTGTTCACCGGCGACCACGTGATGGGGTGGAGTACCACGGTGGTCTCGCCGCCCGACGGCGACATGGCCGCCTACCTCGACTCGTTGCGTGTGGTGGCCGGCCGGCGCGACGACGTGGCGATCCCGACGCACGGTCCGCCGATCCCGAACCCGTCCGCGTTCGTCGACGAGCTGATCGCGCACCGCCTCGAGCGGGAACGTCAGGTGCTCGACGCCGTGCGCAGTGGTCTCTCCACGATCCCCGAGATGGTCGAGGTGCTGTACGCGTCGGTGCGCACGGAGCTCCACAAGCCGGCGCGCCGCAGCGTGCTCGCCCATCTCGTCAAGCTCGTCGACGACGGCACGGTCGTGGTCGACGGCCCGTCGCGCCCCCGCCTCGACGCGACCTACCGCCCCGACTGACCGCAACGCTTGGCGTCGGACATCGGACATCGCGGTGGGCGATTGGCGACGGGGGTGGTGGTCGGGGGATCATCGTCGGGTGAATCGACGCATCACCGGACTCGTCCTCGCCGCGGCCATGATCCTTGTCGCGTGCGGTGGCGACGATGCCACGGCCACGCCGGAGGTGCCCGTCGTGTCGACTGGCACCGAGGCGACGACCACCGAGGCGACCCGCACCACCGAGCCGGACCGCACCACCGAGCCGGGCCGCACCACCGAGGACCCGGCGACCAGCGAAGCGACCCCGACCACCGAGCCCGAGGCCGTCACCGTGGGCGAGTGGACGTCGATCCCCGGCGGTGACGACTGTCGGTGCGCCGACGGCAGCCCCTTCGAGATCTGGCAACGACCGGCAGATCCCACCAAGGTGATGCTCTACTTCGAAGGCGGCGGCGCCTGTTTCAGCGCCGAGACGTGCGGGCCCGACAGTCCGACGTACGAGCGCAACCTCGAACTCGGCGTGGCCCCCGATCGAGGTGGCGTGTTCGACGAGACCAACCCGGAGAACCCGATCGCCGACTACTCGATCGTGTACGTGCCGTACTGCACCGGCGACGTGCACCTCGGTGACAGCGTCACCGAGTACTCCGACACGGTGACGATCGACCACAACGGCTTCCCCAACGCCGACCAGGGGCTCCAGACGGTGCTCGCCGACTATCCCGACGTCGAGCAGTTGCTGGTCGCGGGCTCCAGCGCCGGGTCGATCCCGACACCGGCGTTCGCCGGCCTCGCCGCCGACGAACTGCCGGACACCGAGATCATCACGTTCGGTGACAGCTCGGCCGCCTACCCCGATGTCCCGGCGCTCAACGCCGCCATCGGTGGCCTCTGGGGCGTGTTCGAGAACGTGCCGGATTGGCCGGTCAACGAGGGGCTCGCGCCCGAGGAGTGGAGCTTTCCGGGTCTGTACGTCCAGGCGGGTGCGCAGCATCCCGACATCACGTTCGCCCGCTTCGACTACGCCTACGACAGCTACCAGGCAATCTTCAACGCGCTGGCCGGCATCGCCGCTGACGACCTGCTCGGGTTCATCGAGCAGACCGAGTCCGACATCGAGGCCGACGGTGTGCCGATCGCCTCGTACATCGCGCCCGGGACATCGCACACGATCCTGGGCAGCGACGGGTTCTACGACATGGAGGTCGAGGGTGTCCGCCTCGTCGACTTCCTCGCCGCACTGGTCGCCGGTGAGGTGCCCGCCGACGTGCGATGTGTCGACTGCCAGCGTCCCGCCTGATCGTGACATCTGGGGTCTGACCCCAGGTGTCGTCGATCGTCCGTGACGGGGTCAGATGCCGTCGGCGGCAGCGGCCCCGGCAGCGTCCTCCTCGGTGGGAGCGCTCGTCGCGGCCCGCAGCCGGGCGAACACGTCGGGGGGGTCGCTCCACGGATCGGCGAGCGTGCCGGCGCGGGCGTCACGGATCGTCGCCCACACGCGTTCGGGCGTGCACGGCAGATCGATGTGGCGCACCCCGAGGTGGGCGACGGCGTCGATCACCGCGTTCTGCACGGCGGGGGTCGCCCCGATGGTGGCCGCCTCGCCGATGCCCTTCGCGCCGAGCGGGTTGAGCGGCGTCGGCGTCTCGGTCGAGTGCGTCTCGAACGACGGCAGCTCGGCGGCGGTCGCGATGCCGTAGTCGGCGAGGTTCGACGTCACCGGGTTGCCGTCGGCGTCGAAGCACACTTCCTCGAACAGCGCCTGGCCCACACCGGCGGCGATGCCCCCGTGTTGCTGGCCCTCGACGAGCAGCGGTGCGAGCACGGTGCCGCAGTCGTCGACGGCCACGTGGCGCAGGAGCCGCACCTTGCCGGTGTCGGCATCGACCTCGACCACGGAGATGTGGGCGCCGAACGGGAAGGTGGCGCCGTCCTGGTGGAAGTCGAACTCGCCGTCGAGTTGGTCGCCGGCGTCGGCCGCGTGCGCGGCGAGGTCGCCCCACGTGAGTGCCTGGGCGGGCACACCCGCGACACCGACCGTGCCGGCGGCGGTGTCGACGACGATGTCGGCCGGGTCGGCCTCGAGGATCCGGGCGGCCAGTTGCTTCGCCTTGGTGACCATCGCCTCGGTCGCGCCCCGCACGGCCGACCCGCCGAGCTGCAGCGACCGCGACCCGCCGGTGCCGCCGCCCGTGCGCACCCGGTCGGTGTCGCCGTCGACGAGCGTGATCCGCTCGACCGGGATGCCGGTCTGGTCGGCGACCAGCATCGCGTACGCCGTCTGGTGTCCCTGCCCGTGTGACTGGGTGCCCGCATAGATCGTGGCCGAGCCGTCGTCGTGGACCTCGATCGCGCCGAACTCGTCGGCCCCTCCGCCGGCGGTGATCTCGACGTAGGCCGCCACGCCGATTCCGAGCAGCCGGTGGTCGCCGTTCGCTCGACGCTCGGCCTGTTCGGCTCGGAGGCGGTCGTAGCCGGCCGCCTCCGCGGCCCGTTCGAGCGGGAGCAGGTACCGCCCGGAGTCGTAGGTGTTGCCGGTCAGCGTGCGGAACGGGAAGACGTCGTCGGCGAGGAAGTTGCGTCGGCGGATCTCGATCGGGTCGATCCCCAACTCGAGGGCGGCCTGGTCGACGAGCCGTTCGAGCAGCGCGGTCGCCTCCGGTCGGCCTGCGCCGCGGTACGCACCCATCGGTGTGGTGTTGGTGACCGCGACGGCGACGTCGAACTCGATCGTCGGGAAGGCGTACGTGCCCTGGGCCATCCGTCGGGTGCCGCCCGGGAGGAATGCTCCGACCGACGGATAGGCGCCGGCGTCGCCGACGAGGCGCACCTTCAACCCGGTGAAGTCGCCGTCGGACGTGCAGCCGAGCTCCACGTACTGGATCTGGCCGCGGCTGTGCGGAAGCGCCTTCATGTCGTCGCTGCGCGGAGGCACCCACACCACCGGTCGCCCCGTTCGCCGGGCGGCGGCGGCCACCACCGTGTATTCGGCGTGGATGCCGGCCTTCCCTCCGAATCCGCCACCGACCTGTGGCGTGACGACGCGGACGTCGGCGGGTTCCATGCCCAGCGCGCCGGCGAGTTGGCCGTGGAGCCCGTGTGGCATCTGGGTGGAGGCCCAGAACGTCAGACGCTCGTCGGTGCCGACCTCGGCGGCGCAGCAGTCGGGTTCCATCGGCACGACGGCCATGCGTTGGTTGACGTAGCGCCCGCGCACCACCACGTCGGCGATCGACAGATCGGTTCGCGGTTTGTCGACGATCACCATCGCCTCGTTCGAGCCGTGCTCGACGAAGATCGGTGCCGCGTCCGCGGCGAGCGCGGCCTCGGCGTCGACGTACACCGGCAGGTCGACGATGTCGGCCCACACCATCTCGGCGGCATCCTCGCCCTGCTCGAAGGTCTCGGCCAGCACGACGGCGATCGGCTCGCCGACGAACCGCACCGTGCCGTCGGCCAACGGCGGGCGGCGGAAGTCCTCGTGGACGACGGCGAACCCGTGATGCGGCGCCACACCGAGTTCGGCGGCCGTGAGGATCTCGACCACGCCGGGCATCCCCGCGGCGTCCTCGGTGTGGATCTCGCCGATCGTTCCGTGGGCCACGTCGGAGCGCACGAAGACGGCGTGCAACCGATCGGGAAGATCGAGGTCGGCGAGGTACGTGCGCCCGCCGGTGAGCAGCCCCGGGTCCTCGGTGCGCAGCACGCGGGTGCCGAGGATCGAGCCGGGTCGATGGGTCGAGGGTGTCGGCGAGGGGTCGGTCATCGCGGCCGAACCTAGCGTCGAACGAGAGCACCCCCTGACCCGCCGTGCTCGTGGACGACGGCGCGGTCAGTGCGCAGATCTCGTCACGAGACGGGTGGCGAGACCGCGAGGGCATCGATCACCGGTTGCGCCAGTGCTCGGCCGTACCGGTACGCCCCGCTCGACCACACCGGGCAGTCGTCGGTGACTCCCTGGACGGCGTCGCCGCTGACCGGGCAGAAGTGCACACCGTCGGGCGCTCGCACCACGTTCACCGGGAGCCCGTCGGAGTTGTAGCCGCCCTGGCACGGTTCCGACGACAGGCAGGGCAGGGTGATCGTGTAGCTGTCGTCGACGAGCACTGCGGCGCCGGCATCGGCGTACCACACGCCGTCGTGGCCGTTCGCGATGTCGCGGTAGAGATCGTTCATCCGCCCCACCGCGGCCGACGTGGGCCCGGACACCGGGGCCCCGGCGAAGACGACGTGGGTCCCGACCGGCGCGAACGTCGAGATGACGGTGGCGGCGTCGCCGGCGTAGCGCTCGGTGACGGCCGGCCCGGTGACCGGGACGCCACTCGCGTCGTACATGCACGGAGTGAAGCTGTTCCCGCTGAACTCGACCACGACGATGCCGGGTGCGATCGATGCAGCGTCGGCGGCCATCTCGTCGAGCCAGTCGCAGATCGCGGTACCGCCGAAAGTCCGGGTGTGCACCTCGACGTCGGGTCGGTCGGCGAACGACTCCACGAAGGACTGGCGGGACTCCCAGGCGAGCGAATCGCCGTAGAGCACGACGACGGGTCGTGTCAGTGGGCCGATCGTGTCGACGGCCGCTGCAGGTTCCGGCTGCGCCGCCGACTCCTGGGCGACGGCCTCGGGGGCGCTCTGGTTCGCCGTCGTGGCAGTCGCACGACGCCGGACGACCGCCTGCACCCTGGCGCTCACGGTGGTGACCGGTCGCGTCGCCACGGCGGTCGAGCGCGGCTGGGTCAGCGCTGCAGCGGCGGGGGCGCCGACGGCGAGCCCCGGCGATCCACCCTCGGTCGGATCCCCGGTGGCGTGCAGCAGCCCGACGATCAGTACGACGGCGGCGACGACGGAGATCGAGGCGACCAGCGGGCGGCGGAGCTCCGCGGACGAGTTCACACCGACAGGGTCCCCGCATGCGCCGTCGAGGACAATCCTCCGGCGCGCACATGGACTGTGCGCTCGGCGACACAACGGGTGCTGACCGGTCGTCCGACACAACCCGGGCGTCGAGGGTGCGCAGGGCGCTACGGTCGCCTTCGATGGGGGAGTACTCATCGCGGTCGGGACCCGACTGGAGAGAACTCAGTTCGGTGGCGGGTCTCGACGAGCGCGCCCTTCGGGCCGCGTGCCGACGTCGCCGATACTCACGAAACGAGGTGATCTTCCACGAGGGTGATCCCGCGGGAGCGCTGCATCTGATCGACGCCGGTCATGTGGCGATCCGCTTGACGACGGTGTTGGGCGACGTGGCGATCGTCGACGTCCTCCAGAACGGCGAGTGCTTCGGAGAACGGGTGCTCGTGCACGGCGACGGCGAGCGGTCGGCCACGGCGGTGGCGATGAGCGCCGTGGAGACGCTGACGCTCGACCCCGCGAGCTTCGAACGGTTGAGCGCAGGCCGCCCGGAGACGAGCCGTTTCCTGATGCTGGTGTTGAGCGAACGTCTCCGAGCGACCAATCAGCAACTGCTCGAGGCTCGCTACACGTCGGCCGAGCAACGGCTCCACCGCTGCCTGTACCGGCTGGCCGACCAGTTCGGCGCGTTCGGCGGCGACCCGATCCCCCTCACCCAGGCCGACATCGCGTCGATGACCGGCATCACGAGGTCCACGGCGAACCGTCTGCTCCGGCAGGCCGAGCGCGACGGTGTGATCACCACGGGTCGGGGTCGTATCCACATCGTCGACGCGGAAGGCCTCCGGCGGGGCATGGGCCTCACCGACCCCACCTGATTCCGAGGCACCCTCGTTCTCGTGAACGACTGCGCGGCCAGGACGCGTTTCTGTTCACGAAGTGGCCAGACTGGCCCACGATGACCGTCAAGTTGTTCGGGGTGCCGTACGACGCTCACTCGTCGTTCCTGCGGGGACCGGCCCTCGCGCCGGTGGCGATCCGTGCCGCACTCACCTGTGGTTCGGCGAACTGGTGCACCGAGTCGGGCCTCGACCTCGATCCGGCGACGACCGAGTCGTGGATCGACCTCGGCGACCTCGATCTCTCCGACGATCCGGCGCATGTTGCCGACGCACTTCGGACCGTCCGCGACGCGGCCGCTCGAGCGATCGCCGACGGTTCCTCCCTGCTGTCGTTGGGAGGCGACCACATCGTGACGTGGCCGCTGGTCCAAGCGGTCAGCGATCGCCACGACGATCTCACGATCGTGCACTTCGACGCCCATCCCGACCTCTACGACCACCTCGACGGCGATCGGTTCTCGCATGCGTGCCCGTTCGCTCGGATCATGGAGGAAGGGCGTGTCGCCCGCCTGCTCCAGTTCGGGATCCGCACGATGAACCCGCACCAGCGAGCGCAGGCGGAACGATTCGGCGTCGGGGTCCACGAGTTTCGCGACTGGGACGGCGAGATCCCGCCGTTGACCGGCCCGATCTACGTCACCGTCGACATGGACGCCCTCGACCCGGCGTTCGCGCCGGGTGTCTCGCACCACGAGCCCGGCGGGATGTCGACTCGTCAGCTCCTCGACGCCCTCCGCCAGATCGCAGCCAGCGGGGCGACGGTCGTCGGCGCCGACGTCGTGGAACTCAATCCGACCCGTGACCTCGACGACGTGACGGCGATGGTCGCCGCCAAGATCACACGCGAACTGCTCGGAATGCTGATCACGACGCAGCGCTGACGTGGTGGCCACGTGGCCCGCTCCGGTGCGCGGCCGCGCCGAGGAGGAGACCGAGCGCAGGCACCACCATCGAGATCCACAGGGCTGCCTGGTAGCTCCCGGCGACCGACTTGACCAGGGCGAACAACGCCGGGCCGACCGCGCTGCCGATCACCAGTGCGCTCATCTGCAGGCCGGCGATCGACCCGAGGTGTCGCCGGCCGAACAGCCGGGGGAGGGCTGCCGAGGTCAGCGGCCCGAAACACCCTTGCGACACACCCCACGCCACGATCGCCACCACTGCGAACGCCGGCGTGTCGAGGTGCCCCACCGCGAAGTACATCACGAGTTGGGCGACGCTCATCGCGGCGGCGATGACCAGCGGCGACACGATGTCGACCAGCCACCCGCCGATGAGGGTGACCGGCACGCTGACGAGCGCGATCGGCAGGAAGATGCGCACGATCTCGTCATCGGTGAGACCGATCTCGGCGCCGAAGTCGACGATGTGGAACGTCAGCGCCGTCGAGGTGGCACTGAGCGCCGTGATCGGTGCGGCGATCGCCCAGAACCGCACGTCTCGGATCGCGGCGTCGCGTGTCAGGTCGTCGTCGCTGCCGACGATCACCGGTCGGTCGTCCGCCGGGTCGGCGCGGCCTCCGTCGATGACGAGCCCACAGCTCTCCGGGGTGTTGCGGTACAGCAGGACGATCATCGATCCGACCGCAACGACCAACACCACGGCCAGCAGCCGCCACGCCCAACGGAACCCACCGAGGTCGATCAGTGCGAGCAGCAGCACCGGGCTGGCCGCGAAAGCGAAGCTCATGAACGTGCCGGCGACCGAGCTGACGAGTCCACGTCGCCGGTCGAACCACTGGGCGACCATCGTTCTCGACGACAGCGTCAGGAGGCCCTGGCCCGTGAAGCGGAGGAAGCCGAAACCCACGCTGAGCACCACGATCCCGACGACCGCGTTCATCGGACCGACGAAGCTGAAACCGACGAGCACGCCGGCGAGCCCCAGCGTGGCCGACAACGCGACCACTCGGGCACCGTGTCGGTCGATGGCGCGCCCGCCGCGCGGCAAGAGGAACCCGCTCGACCCGGTGCCGATCAGGTAGGCGATCGAGAGCTGCAGCCTCGTCAGCCCGGTGCTGTCGGTCAGGTGGTCGGTGAAGACACTGACCCCCGCGGTCTGGCCGGGCACCGAAGCGATCATGCCCAAGGTGCCCGCGACCACCACCACCCACCCGTAGTAGAAGCGGAATCGTGCGGGATCGAAGGGCCATCGACTGGTTGCACGGCCCGTGCGAGCAGCGCCTGCCGAGGTGTCGACGGTCAACGGTTCGTACCGCGGCGGCAGGTCATCGGTGCAAGGGTACGAACTGATCCGGCACCCCGCGCCCTCGTCGACACTGGTGTCCTCGGGCCGCACCACTGTTGACGAGGTCGCCGGTTGCGCGAGCGGGTCGGTCGGGTGGCTACTGTCAGCCGAGATGCATCGGGGGGATGCGCACACACCGACGGAGGGGGATGGGTGACACTGGCAGCACTGATCGAGAGCCTCGCTGCGTCGGCTCGTTCGGTGACCCTGGCGGATGGTGACGTGCTCGTCGAGCAGGGCGATTCGGCCGACAAGGTGTACTTCATCGAGTCCGGTGCGGTTGCCGCGTCGAAGTCCACGCCGCAGGGCGAGGTGCTCGTCGGGACCGTGGAGGCCGGGCAGGTGATCGGCGAGGTCACCGTCGTGGCCGGCGGGCTGCGCACCGCAACGCTGCGAGCGATCGGCTCCGTCGAGGTGCTGGAGTTCGAACGGAGCGACTTCGAGGCGTGGCTCAACAACCATCCCGAGATCGCCGACAGCGTGTCCGACGAGGCGCGTGAGCGTGTCGATCGCACGAACGTGGCGACGATGGTCGCCGAGCTGATGGGCAGCAGCGATCGTGAACTCGTCCAGCAGGTGGTCGACCGGGTCGAGTGGCGGCGACTCGCGGCCGGCGAGGTGCTGTTCCGCGAGGGTGACGTCGCCGATGCCGCGTACTTCATCGTCGGCGGACGGGTGATCGTGTTGGCGGACGACGACCAGGGCGACGAGCAGCTGATCGCCGAACTCGGCCGCGGTGAGGTGGTCGGCGAGCTCGGCCTGCTCGACCGGGCGCCGCGATCCGCAACCGTGCGGGCGGTCCGTGACACCACGCTGGCGTCGTTCTCGACGTCCACGTTCGAGGAGCTCGTCGCGACGTCACCGGCGATGATGCTCAACGTCACGCGCGGCATTCTCACCCGGATCCGCAAGCCGACCCAGCGCCGCTTCGACCGTGCCGCCTCGCTCACGATCGCCGTCACCGCTGCCGGCGACGCCGACGCGATCGTCGCCGAGATCGTCGCCGAGATCGCACGCTTCGGAACCACCAAGCACCTGTCGAGTGTCAGCGTCGACCGTGTACTCAACCGCACGGCGATCTCCCAGGCTGCCACCGACAACGTCGGGGTGCCCCGGCTCGCCGAGTTCATGCACGAAGCCGACGTCGGCAACGACCACGTGGTGTTGCAGACCGATCGTGAGATGTCGCCGTGGACGCGGCGGGCGCTTCGTCAGGCCGATCGCGTCCTGGTGGTGTGTTCGCCGAACCCCGACGCCGCCGAGCGTGCCCTGGTCAGCGAGCTGTTCGGGACCGTCGACGATGCGAGCCACGTCGCCAGGATGCTCGCCGTCCTCCATCCGTCCTCGACCGACCGTCCCCGCGGCACCGGATCGCTGATCGCACAGTGGAAGGTCGACGACGTCGTCCACGTCCGCAGTGGATCCTCCGCCGATCTCGCCCGTCTGGCGCGCCTCGCCAGCGGCCACGGCTACGGCCTGGTGCTCAGCGGAGGCGGCGCGCGGGGATTCGCCCACCTCGGCGTGCTGGCTGCGTTGCGCGAGCAGGGGATCCCCGTCGACGAGGTGGCCGGTTGCTCGATGGGCACGGTCGTCGCCGCGGCGATCGCACTCGGCCTGGACGGCGACGAGCTGATGGAACGTGCGGAGCAGCAGTTCCACCGGTTGCTCGACTACACGCTGCCGCTCGTGTCGCTCGTGAAGGGCGCCCGCATCACCCGCAACATCGAGGAGACGTTCGGGTCGTGGGACATCGAGGACCTGTGGCTGCCCTTCTACTGCGTGTCGACCAACCTCACGAAGTCGCGTCTCGAGGTGCATCGCCGGGGCAGCACGGCGCTCGCGATCAGGGCGAGCGTGGCGATCCCGGGGGTCCTGCCACCAGTGCCGTACGAGGGTGATCTGCTCGTCGACGGGGGTGTGTTGAACAACCTGCCGTTCGAGGTGATGCGCGACAACAGCACGATCGAGACGATCGTCGCTGTCGACGTGGCCCCGGATCAGGGCCCTCGAGCCCGGTCGGACTACGGCATGTCGGTGTCGGGCTTCCAGGCGTTGGGGGCATCGCTTCGCCGGACCAAGTCGGACTACCCGAGTCTGACGTCGGTGTTGCTGCGCAGCATGCTCACCGGCGCCATGCGGAACCAGAAGGCGTCGATGCAGGACGGTTCGGTCGACCTGCTGCTCACCCTGCACCTGCCGGGAGTCGGACTGTTGGAGTTCGATCGCTCGCGGGAGGTGGCCGACGCGGGCTACGAGGCGTCGAAGCCGACGATCGGCCACTGGGCCGCCTCGCGGCCCGAGTTGGGGGTGCACTGATGTTGTTGTTGACCTTTCGCGACCTGGTGTATCGCAAGGTGCGTTTCATCGTGGTGACGGTGCTCGGGGCTGTCGTGTTCGCGTTGTTGTTCGTGATGACCGGCCTCGTCAACCAGTTCAATCTCGAACCGGCGGAGGCGGTCGAGCAGTTCGGGGCCGACGAGTGGGTGCTGCCGGACGGCGTGTCGGCTCCGTTCACCTCGGTGTCGGTGATGCCGGCGGCAGCGTTCGACGGCGTCGACGCCGCGACGAAGTCGCCGGTGGTCATCACCCGGTCGAGCGTCGCCCAGGGCGCCATCCCCGAGGAAGTGGTGCTGGTCGGTTTCGAACCGGACGGGCTCGGGGCGCCGCAGGTCGTGGAGGGCCGGGTTCCCGAGGCCGAGGGCGAGGTGGCGCTCGACCGCACGCTGGACATCGGGGTCGGCGAGGGTGTCACCGTTGCGGGGGTCCCGTTCACCGTCGTCGGGCTGACCGAGGCGACGACGGTCCTCGCCGGCATCCCCTTCGCCTACCTCGACCTGCCCGAGGCGCAGATGCTCGCGTTCGCGTCGACCGACGTGATCAGCTCGGTGCTGGTCGCCGGTGATGTCGGACCACTGCCCGCCGGCCTCGTCTCACTGGCGTCCGACGACGTGGTGGCCCAGACGCTGCAACCGCTCGAGGGAGCGATCGCTTCGATCGATCTCGTACGGGCACTGTTGTGGATCGTGGCGGCGATCATCGTCGGCGCGGTCGTGTACCTGTCGGCGCTCGACCGCCAACGCGACTTCGCCGTCCTGAAGGCGGTCGGAGCGTCGAACGGTTCCTTGCTCGGAAGCCTCGCCCTGCAGGCCGTACTGATCGCACTCGGCGCCGTGGCACTGGCGGCGATCATCCAGGTGTTCCTCGCGCCGCAGTTCCCACTGCCGGTGACGGTGCCGACGAGCGCGTTCTGGCAGCTGCCGCTGTTGGCGGTGGTGATGGCGCTCGCCGCCGGGGGGATCGGCATGCGCAAGGTGCTCAGATCCGACCCGTCACAAGCATTCTCGGGGGCAGCATGACCGTTGGACCACTCACCGTCAGCGATCTCGTCGTCGAGTTCGTTCACGACGGCTATGCCATCCGCCCGCTCGACGGGCTGTCGTTCCAGGCGCAGGCCGGCGAACTCGTCGTGTTGCTCGGCCCGTCCGGGTGTGGCAAGACCACGCTGCTGTCGTGCCTGGGAGGCATCCTCACGCCGACGTCGGGCACCATCCGCCTCGGCGATGTCGACGTCACGGGGATGAAGGGAAAGCAGCTCGACGCGTATCGACGCGACGACATCGGGTTCGTGTTCCAGGCCTTCAACCTGATCCCCTCGCTGACGGCTCGGGAGAACGTCGCCGTGCCGCTCACGTTGACGGGGCACAGCCGCCACGAGTCGTTCGCCCGAGCCGACGAGCTGCTCGAGAAGGTCGGCCTCGCGGAGCGAGCGCACCATCTGCCGAGCAAGTTGTCGGGCGGGCAGATGCAGCGCGTTGCCGTCGCCCGCGGGCTTGGCCACAACCCGCCGCTGTTGCTCGCCGACGAGCCGACGGCGAACCTCGACCACATCCAGGCCGAGGCGATCATCCGGCTGCTGCAGAGCCTGCGCGACGACGGGCGGATGATCGTGGTGTCGACGCACGACTCGCGGCTCGTGCCGATCGCCGACCGCATCGTGCAGATGGTGCCGCCCGATCAGCACGAGGAACGGCCGACCCACGACGTCACCTACGGTGCCGGCGAGTCGATCTTCGAGCAGGGCGACCCGGCCGACCTGGTGTACGTGATCAAGTCGGGGACCGTCGACGTGATCCGGGTGCTCGCCGACGGTGGGGAGGAGCTGCTCACCCAGCTCGGCCCCGACCAGTACTTCGGCGAACTCGGACCGTTCCTCGGCTTCCCGCGTTCGGCGTCGGTCCGCGCCACGAGCGACGCCGTGCTCACCGCCTACAGCCCGCGCGTGTTCCGCGAGAAGGTCCTCCACAAGTCCTGACCCGCGCCGCGTCTCGATTTTCGCGTCAGCCGTCGATCGAGCGCAGGACACCCTCCAGGTCGTGGCGCTCGCGGAGGCGGGCCACGTTGACCATCCAGCGCACGGGTATGCCGGGCCGGATGATCAGTTCACCGAGGCGGGTGACGTCACGATCGCGTTGGCGTTCCCGGGCGAGCCGCTCCGCGGGCGGGAGCCGGCTGAGTTCGGTGGCGAAGTCCCACGCATCGGCCCTCGCTCGGCGCAGGCTGAACGTCACGAGCGCTTCGTCGAATCGGAGGCCGGCGATGTCGATCCAGCGGGTCCACGGCGAGGTGGCGGCGATCGCCTCCTGCATCCGGTCGACGAGTTCGCCGAGCACGTCGTTGATCTTCTCGAAGTCGTCGCGCAGTTCATCGACCTCCCCCGTCTGCGTCGCGGCTGCTGCGGCAACTCCCAGGTCGAGGTTGATGTGTGCGTTGATCCCGAGGAGCAGGTGCTGCGACACGAGGTGGCGCGTGTTGTCGCCCGACTCGAACGCCAGCCGCCACGCATCGGGGATCGGTGTACCGCGGTGCCAGCCGCTGCACGCATCGAGGTAGCGCTGGGCGAACAGCACGTCGAAGCGCTCCATCCGCTCTCCGTCCTCGAACTCGTTCGCTGCGATGCCCTGGCGGACACGGTCGGTGACCGCTCGGTACACGACGGCGAAGTAGCCACAGGGGTCCTTGGTGTCGAGGCAGCGGTCGATCTCGACGTCCAGTGCTGCGATCGCCTCGTCGATCGATTCGACGCCCGGACGGTCGCTGGCCACTCGGCCAATGTAGGCGGCAGGCCATCTGCCAGGATGATGCCGATGGCTGCGAACGGACCTCGGCTCGTGTTGGCGGAGCTGATCGACCTCCCGGTCGTGGAGGCGTCCGGCGTCGCCGTGCGACGGATGGATCGTGGCTCGGTGGTGTTGGTGGTCGGCGACCGAACTGCTGAGATCGGCGTCTGCCCGATCGCTGACGACGGCTCGCTGGCCGACTGGACGGTCCTCGATCTCGCCGAGCTTCCCGGCTGGCCGCTTCCACCGGGTGACAGTCAGCTCGAGGCGATCGCCGCCGATGGTGGATCGCTGGTTGCGCTGCTGTCCGAGGACCCGCCCGTCGTGCTCGTCGCCGACACCGTCACCCGTCGACTGCGCGCCACGATCGAGCTCACGGCCCCGGCGGGGTCGGTGCTCGACGGTCAGTGGGACGACGCATCGTCGCGGGGCGAAGGTCTCGTCTTCCTGCGTGGCGGTCGACTGTTGGTTGCCCAGGAGAAGCGACCGCGGGCCCTCGTCGAGTTCGGCCCCGCCGGCACCGCGGCGCAGGGACTGTCGCAGGACGACCTCCTCCGGCCCGGCGAATCGTGGGAGGCGCCGAATGGGCCGGTCGTCTTCGTGCCGCTGTCGATGTGGAAACTGAAGGGCAAGGCCAAGAAGGCGCTCGGCGACATCAGCTCGATCGGCACGGACTCGGAGGGGAACCTCTGGTTGCTCAGCGACAAGTCGCGTCGGGTGGGACGCCTCGGTCTCGACGTTCGATTGCGTCCGGACGACGACGAGGTGCGCGACCTCGACGAGATCTGGGACCTTCCCGACGGCGCCGTGAAGCCCGAGGGGATCGCGGCACTCGGCGACGGCCGGGTGCTGGTGGCGATGGACACCGGATCGACCACGGGCAACGGCATGATCGTCACCCGCCCGGCCTGACCTCCGCTGCCGCCGGGCCGGTGTGGGCTCGGTACGGTCGGCGCCGGAGGTGCCCACCATGACGTTCACACACGAGTCGACGACCGACGAGGTGCTCGACGGCCTCGACCTGTCCGGCAGGCGCATCGTCGTCACGGGCGCGGCGAGCGGGTTGGGGGAGGAGTCGACGCGGGCGCTCGCTGCCCACGGGGCCTCGGTGCTGATGCTCGCGCGCGACCCCGCGAAGAACGAGGAGGCGGCTGCCCGTGTCCGAGCCGAGGTGCCCGACGCCGAACTGTCGCTCGACACGCTCGATCTCGCCGACCTGGCCAGCATCCGATCGTTTGCAGCCCGCTTCCTCGATGCCGGTGAGCCGATCGACGTGTTGATGAACAACGCAGGCGTGATGGCCTGCCCGTTCGGGCACACCGCCGACGGCTTCGAGATGCAGTTCGGCACGAACCACCTCGGCCACTTCGAACTGACGCGCCTGCTGACCCCGGCGTTCGTCGCCGGCAACGCCCCGCGCATCGTCAACCTGTCGTCGGCGGCGCACGGCATCTCCGACGTCGACCTCGACGACCCGAACTTCGAGCACACCGACTACGACGCCTGGATCTCCTACGGGCGCTCGAAGTCGGCGAACGCATTGCACGCGCTCGCCCTCGCGAACCGCCTCGCCGACGACGGCGTGCTCGCGTTCTCGGTGCACCCCGGCGGCATCATGACCAACCTCGGTCGCCACCTGAACGACGACCTGATGCAGCAGATGATGACCCGGGCGAAGGAGCGTGCCGAGAAGGCCGGTGAGTCCGGTGGTATGCAGTTCAAGTCGATCCCGCAGGGTGCGGCGACGCAGGTGTGGGCGGCGACGTCGCCGGATCTCGTCGACCACAGCGGCGCCTACCTCGCCGACTGTGGGCTCGGCGTCGAAGGAGGCAACATCGGCCGCAACGGCTTCGAGCCGTACATCACCGACGCCGGCACCGCCGACCACCTCTGGGATCTCAGCGAACGCCTCCTCGCCTGACGACCACCTCTGGGGTCAGACCCGTGTGGTGACCGGCTCGCTCGATCCCCTCGCTCGATTCCCTCGCTGATCCCCTCAGGGGGTGACGCCGTTGTCGGCGAGGAAGTCGAGCGTGCGGCCGAGCGCGATCGCGGCGGAGCGGGCGTCGTAGGACTCGCGGGCGTCGCAGCTGAATCCGTGCTCGGCGCCCGGGTACACGTGCACCGGTACGTCGGGATGCGCGGCGGCGATCGCCTGCACCTGGTCGAGGGGGATGCCGTGGTCGAGTTCGCCGAAGTGGAGCATCGTCGGCACCTGGGGTTCGCGATCGTTCATGCCGAACACCTGGCCGCCGTAGTAGCCGACCGCGGCGGCGATCGGCAGCTCGCAGGCCGAGATCCAGGCGAGGCTGCCGCCGAAGCAGTACCCGATCACGGCCACCGGTCCCGTCTCGGCGACGTGGTCGACCGCCGCGGCGACGTCGAGCATCGCCGGGTCGAAGGCGATCTGCATCGCCAGCTCGATGCCGCGTGTGCGGCCCTCGTCGTCGTAGCCGAGCTCGACGCCGGTCTCGCCGCGGTCGAACAGCGCCGGAGCGATCGCGCGATACCCGAACTCGGCGTACCGGTCGACGACCGAGCGGATGTGCGCGTTGACGCCGAAGATCTCCTGCACGATCACGATCGACGCCCCGGCACCCTCGGGGTGCACCTCGTAGGCATCGAGTTCGTGTCCGTCGCTGGCGGTGAGGCGTGTCATGCGCAGACGGTAGAACACCCGTCGGACTCCGATCGCACCCGCTCAGCTGCCCGCCCCGCCCCACACCCGGTTTGCGTCGCGATCTCGGTGACCCGGCCCAACCGGAATGCAACGCAAACGGTCGCGGGCGCGGAGTTCGTCGCGTCTCGAACCGTCGTCACGCCCCCGGGAGGCCCTGCATCCGTTCGTCGAGGATCCGGGCGGCGGTGGTGACGTCGGGGCCGTCGATGCGAAGTCGCTTGTGGCGGCTGGAGCCGCCCGAACGCACCGTCACGGCACCGGAACGCACGCCGAACACGTCGGCGACGAACGCGACGAGCGCTTCGTTCGCCCGGTCGTCAGTGGGTGGCGCGGCCACTCTGATCTTCACGGCGTCGCCGTGTCGGCCGACGATCTCGGTCCGGCGCGCGTTCGGCTGGGCGTGCACGGTGAGCATCACACCGCCATCGGTGGCATGCAGCTCCGGTCGGTCGGTCGCCACCGTCAGACCGATCGCAGCGTGGCTGCCCGGCCGTCGGCGGTCTGGGCCTGGATGACGTAGAAGTCGGCCTCGCGGGCGAGGCGCTGGGCGGGATGGTCGAGATCCATCGCCCGTCCACCGGTGGCGGCGATCAATGCGGTGGTCGCCCGTCTGGCCAGATCGAGACACGCCGCTCGATGATCGCTTGCCGCCGCGATGTGCGATTCGATGTCGTCGCTCGGACTGGCGCCGACGAGCGCGTCGTCGCGTCTCCAGGCCGCCGCGAGTTCCTCGCGGAGTCGGTGGGCCGCGCGGCACGCATCGTCGTCGGTGGCGTCGAGCAGCCGGACTGCTCGCTCGGCCACCCCGAGCACTGCCGGCTGGCCCGTGGCGGCGCGCACACGATCGGTCGCCCGCCAGCTGGCTGCGTCCTCGATCGTGACCACCTGGTCTGCTGCGATCGTGCACCCGTCGAAGGTGACAGCGACCGTGCCGGTGGCGCCGAACACCGGCAGCGCGAGCGGCGTCGCGGTGACGCCGGTGGTGGCCGACGCCGGGATCATCGACCACACGAGTTCACCGGTCGCGGTCTCGGCCGCCACGCAGAACCGATCGGCGATGCCCCACGACGTGACCCAGGGTGCATGCCCGTCGAGTCGCCACCCGCCGTCGCCGTGCGGTGTCGCGACGATCGCGGGCGGACCCGCGCGGCGAACGTGAGCGAACGCGACGCCGGCGATCAGCTCGCCGGCGCACGATCGACCGAGCAGTTCGTCGACGAGCGCAGTGTTCGGCGACGACCGAACCGATCGGACCACACCGAGGTGCTGCACCCACACGAAGAACGTGGCACCGCACCCGCTGCCCACCGAGGCGATCACACGGCGAGCGCTGAGCGGATCGAGGTCGCTCCCGCCGTGCGACGACGGCCCGCTGATTCCGAACAGCCCGGCGTCGGCGAGGGCGCGGAGACCGTCGTGAGGCGTCGCCACCCCGCGATCGACGTCCTGCGCCCGCGGGAACAGCACCGTGTCGGCGATCGCTCGTGCGCGCTCGATCACGGCCGCCGCGTCTGGATCCATGGGGACCAGTGTCGCATCGTCGCTCGGCACCGCACGGTTCGTACCCGGCCGGTACGGTCCGGGCGATGGCGAACGAGC
Source organism: Ilumatobacteraceae bacterium (assembly GCA_963715285.1). Taxonomy (GTDB): domain Bacteria; phylum Actinomycetota; class Acidimicrobiia; order Acidimicrobiales; family Ilumatobacteraceae; genus Sva-07. The sequence continues at coordinate 128,502 of CAVQRU010000010.1, forward strand.
AGGTGTTCCCGCCCGGGTTCTTCGATCGTGCCGACGAGTCGCCCGACGCGATCTTCTACGTTCCCGAGCGGCTGGTGACCCACATCGACGACCGGGCGATCGCTGCCGTCGGCGAGCTCTACGACGAGTTGGAGTTGACGGGCGACGTGCTCGACGTCTGTTCGTCGTGGGTGTCCCACTTCCGCACCCCACCCCGTCGGCTCGTGGTGATGGGGATGAACGAGGCCGAGCTCCGGGCCAACGCCATGGCGTCGAGCCGGGTGGTGAAGGACCTCAACGTCGATCCGACGCTGCCGTTCGACGACGCGACCTTCGACGCCGTCACCTGTTGCGTCTCGGTCGACTACCTCACGCGCCCGCTCGAGGTGTTCGCCGAGGTTGCCCGCGTGCTCCGGCCCGGCGGTCCGTTCGTGACGACCTTCTCGAACCGCTGCTTCCCGACCAAGGCGATCCGGGGTTGGCTGTCGACCGACGACGAGGGCCATTGCGCGATCGTCGCGACCTATTTCGAGCTGACCGACGGCTTCGGGCCGGCCACGGTCGAGCTCCGCAATCCCGGCGCCCGCACCGATCCGCTCTACGCGGTGGTCGCCCGGCGTTCGACCGAGCCGCTCCGGCCCCGCTGATCCGCACGGTCGCCGGTCCATACGGTCGCCGGTCTGCACGGTCGCTGATTCGTGTCTGAGCGGAACTGGTCGCGGCATGTGCAACCGATTCCGCCGAGAGTCGTCGTGGCCGGTGGCCGGTGGCCGGTGGCCGGTGGGCGTCGAAGCCGTCAGGCCGACGCGGCCCGTGCTCGTGAGCGACCGGCGCGACGTCGGGGTGCCGGCGCGTGGGCGTCGAGTTCGGCGAAACGCTGGGCGACCTGGCCGCTGACCTCGACCGCCAGCTCGATGAACCGCTCGGCTGCCGGCGACAGCGTGTGTCCTGCCCGCCAGGCGATCGAGATCTCGCGTCCGGCGAATGCGGGCACCAACGGGTGCAGGCTCACCCGGGGATCCTCCGGCTCGGTACACAGCAACGGCAGCACGGCGACGCCCATCCCGGCGCGGACCATGGCGGCGACCGTGCTGTTGTCGTTCGAGCGGAACACGTAGCTCGGCTCCACGCCCGCCGACCGCAGCCCCGCCTCGTTGAGGAGCTGGCACGAGTTCTCGTGTTGGCCGATCAGCGGTTCCTCGCCCGCCGCGCTGACCGGCACCGGGCCGGGCGGGAACTGACCCGGACGGGCGAGCAGGCGGAACGGATCGTTGAGGAGGTGGCGGGTGTCGAACACCGGATCGACATCGCCGACGACGAAGCTCAGATCGAGGTCGCCCGACTCGAGTCGGTCGTGGAGGACCTCGTCGTAGTCGCTCTCGAATGCCACGATCTCGAGGTTCGGAAGCTCGCGCCGCATCGCGCCGATCAGCTGCGGCAGCACGGTGTTGGAGATGCTCTGGAAGGTGCCGACGCGCAGCCGGCCCGCATCGCCCGCCTCGAACCGGTCGAGGTCGTCGGCGATCCGGTCGAGCTGGGCCAGGAGCGAACGGCCGTGCTCGAGGAGGTGCGCGCCGAGCGGGGTCAGCTCGACCGGCCTCGGCCCACCCGGACGGTCGAAGACCTTGGCACCGATGACCCGCTCGAGCGCTGCGATCTGCTGGCTGACCGCCGACTGCGTGTACCCCAGCCGCTCCGCGGCGCGTCCGAACGTGCCCTCGACGGCAACGGCGTCGAAGGTGACGATCAGGCGCATGTCGAGGTCGCGGAGCGAAGGCATTGAACATCAGCATAACTGATGTATATGAGAAGAAAGCATCGCTAGTGATTGACCTCGCCCGTTCGTAGGTTGAAGTCATGGAAACGAACCCCACTCGCCAACTTCTCGACCGGTTCTCCGACGCCATCGAGGTCGCGGGGATCGAGGCCGTACCCGCCGAGGTGATGATCTCGTTCGTCGAGGTCGCCCGCTCGGTCGACGCCAGCCCTGTCGCGATCGGCGTGCTCGCCGACCCGACCGAGCCGGCCGTCGCCCGCGAGCGCGCCTTCTGCAAGCTGTCGATCCAGGTCGTCGGTCGCGAGGATCGCCTCGCAGCTCCGCGGACGCTCTCCGAGATCGTCTGGCCGAGCCGCCGGACCCTGCTCCCCGCCTGACGGGCCGACCGCAGCGTCGGGCCCGTTCGACTCCGGGCGGATCTGGTTGCAGCTGTCGGAACACGTTCCGCTGAGACTCGCAGGGAGGCCGCGGTGCCGGCGTCGTACGCTGCGGCCATGGTCGATGTCGAGGAGCGTGAGATCCGGCGGGCGTGGTTCGAGCAGGCGTGCGTCGAGTTGCACGAACGGTTCGGGCCGCTGACGGAGGGCGAGCCGGCGTCGTACATCCCGGAGCTCGCCGACGTCGATCCCGACCGGTTCGCCATCGCCGCGATGACCACCGATGGCGAGCACATCGGGGTGGGCGATGTCGAGCAGACCTTCACGATCCAGTCGATCTCCAAGCTGCTGATGTACGGCCTCGCGCTCGAGATGCACGGCCGCGACCGTGTGCTCGAACGTGTCGGCGTGGCGCCGACCGGCGATGCCTTCAATGCGATCGAGCTCGACGACGCCACCAACCGCGCGCCGAATCCGATGGTCAACGCCGGCGCGATCGCGATCACCGACCTGGTGGTCGGCGGCTCGGTCGAGGAAGGCGTCGAGGAGATGCGGTCGATGTTCGAGCGGTACCTCGGCCGTCGACCGGAGATCGATCGGGCGGTCTGGGCGTCGGAACAACGCACAGGCAACCGCAACCGGGCCATCGCTTACCTGATGCTGAGCCGAGGGATCATCGGCGATGCCGTCGAGGTCACCCTCGACCTCTACTTCGGGCAGTGCTCGGTACTGGTCACCGCCAGCGATCTCGCGGTCATCGGCTCCACGATCGCGAACCACGGTGTCCATCCGATCACCGGTGACCAGGTGGTGCCCCGTGAGGTGACGCGGGACATGCTGACCGTGGCCCTGACGTGCGGGATGTACAACTACGCCGGCGAGTGGGCCTACTCCGTCGGGATCCCCGCGAAGAGCGGCGTGGGCGGCGGCATCCTCGGGATGCTGCCCGGGGTGGGCGGGATGGCCACGTTCTCGCCCCGGCTCGACGGGATCGGCAACAGCGTGCGTGGCCTGCGCGTGTTCGAGGAACTCTCGCAACGCTTCGACATGCATCTGTTCGACCCCGACCGCCCCTGGCGTCGCTGAGGCGGTCGAACCTTCGCCGTCGTCCGAGGCGCTGAGGCAACCGGCTTCGGTCGGGGTTCAGTCTCCGGCGAACTGGTGTTGGGCCGCCTGGAGCATCTGTTTGACGTAGTGCATGGCGTCGTTGAACTCCATGCTCGCCCCGGCTTCCACGAAGTGGTCGAATCGCTCCTGGCCCAACACGTCGACGAGGTGCTCGACCGTGGTGGGGAGTTCCTCGGCGATGCTCTGTCCGTAGGGCACGCTCGTTCCGTAGATCGTGGCGGCGATCTCCGGGCGATCGAGCCGATCGAACATGACGGCGATGTCGCCGAGCGCGGTGGTGACGCTGCCGCGGTTTCCCGAGGCCCGGTACCACTCGATGACGGTGATGAACTTCTCGAGGGCGTCGACGACGTCCCCACCGGTCTCCTCGAGCGTCGCCATCTCGCGCAGCACGATCGCGCGCAGATAGTCGATTCGCTGCTCATCGGTGTAGGCGAGTGACTTGCGGAGCATCTCGAGCGCAGCGAGGGGATGCTGGGACGCGTGTGCCCGACCCCAGCCGGTCATCGCGTACGCGATCCAGAACGGGTTGGCGAGCTCGCGTGCGCTCTCCAGGGTTTCGTCGGCCATCGCTCGTGCCTCGTCCTGCCGGCCGACACCTGCGAGCACTCCGAGCAGGCCGCACCGGCCCATGACGCGGGCCAATCCGTCACCATCGGCGAGCCGCTCGCAGATCTCGAGGAATTGGTCGAGCTGGTTCGTGTAGCGCCGTGCCGATGCCTCCCAGAAGTCGCTCCAACCGTGTTCGAACGGCTCGTAGCGCTGGTCGCGTTCGAGCTGCACCGCTGTCTGGGCGTAGCGGATCGCTGTGTCCTGACCGCCCGTCAGTGCACAGATCGACGCTGCGGTGAACGCCCGGGGAAGCTGTCGGAGGTCGGCGTCGGTGGCCGCCTCGAGGATTTCCTCGACCCAGGCGATCGGTTCGAATCGCTGGAGTACGAACGAGAGCATCGCGGTGTGGCTGGCGATCTTCGCAGCGAGTTCGGTGTCGCCGTGTTCCGCTGCCCACCGAAAGCCGGCGCGCAACTCGGCGAACTCGTCGTCGACCCAGTCGATGGCGTCGCGTTGACTCGGGCTGCACCAGAGGTCCCACATCGTCTCGGACCGTCGTGCGAAGTGCTCCGCATGAGCGCGACGAACGCGGTCGGTCCAACCAGAGGCGTCGAGTTGCTCCTCGGCGAACTGTCGGATGGTCTCGAGCATGTGGTACCGGCTGCGGCCACGTCCGATGTCGGCGGTCAGCAGCGATTTGCGCACGAGTGAGTCGAGCAGGTCGAGGATCGTGAACTCGTCCCACTCGTCGCAGATCGCGACTGCGGAATCGAGATCGAACCCGTTGGCGAAGACGGCGCAGCGCTCGAGGAGTGCACGCTCGTCGTCGTCGAGCAGGTCGTACGACCACGCGACCGTCTGGCGCAGCGTGCGATGGTGGGGCATCCCGCGGCGTGAGCTGCCGAGAACCTGAAGTCGGTCGTCGAGGCGGGCAGCGACGTCCTGCGGCGTCATCGAGACCATCCGCGCCGCCGCCAGTTCGATGGCCAGTGCCAGCCCGTCGAGGTCGCGGCAGATTGCGGTCACAGCGTCGACGTCGTCGGTTCCGGGAACCAGATCGAACTGCGGATTGACGGCACGGGCCCGATCGATGAACAGCTTGACCGCCTCCGAGTCGACGCCGGAGGTGACATCGAGTGTCGGGACCGGCCACAGCCGTTCGCCGGCGATGCCGAGATCTTCACGCGACGTGGCGAGGATCGACACCGATTCGGTGTTCCTGAGGATCGTCTCGACGAGTTCGCTTGTCGCATCGATGACGTGTTCACAGTTGTCGAGGACGATGAGCAGTGTCTTGCCCTTGAGCGCGTCGACGACACTCTCGGTCACCGAGCTGCCGGGTGAGGCGGTGACGCTCAGGACGTTGGCCAACAACGTTGGCACGGTCGCCGGATTGCTCGTGGGTGCGAGTTCGACCAGCCATGCCCCGTCGGAGAACCGGTCGGCGATCGTTGCTGCCACCTTGGCCGCGAGCCGGGTCTTGCCGACGCCTCCGGCCCCGGTCAGTGTGACGAGGCGGTGATCGAGCACGGCTGCCGCGAGTCGTGTCGTCTGCTCCTCGCGTCCGACGAACGTGGACGTGGAGGCGAGCAGGTTGCCGTGGACCGCACTGACAGTGCGCAGCGGAGGGAACTTCGATTCGAGTCCGTCGTCGACGACCTGGACGAGCCGGATCGGCGAGCTCAGGTCGCGCAGGGCGTGGACACCGAGATCGATGTGTCCGCTGACGTCGACCAGGGCCGCAGTCGATTCTGCGAGCAGTATCTGGCCGCCGTGGCCGGCGGCCATGACTCGAGCGGCACGATTGAGCACAGGCCCGAAGTAGTCGTCGTCGCGTGCCTCGGCAGCGCCGGTTGCGATGCCCATGCGGACCGGCAGTTCGAGTGCGTGTTGGGCCTCGATCGCTGCTCGGACGGCATCCGACGCCGAGGCGAACACGGCGCACACGCCGTCACCTGTGTGCTTGAAGATCGAACCGTTGCGGTGTTCGATTGCGGAGCGGAGTGCAGCGTCGTGCACGGCGAGGGCTTCGCGCATCGCGTCGTGGTCATGCTCCCAGCGGCGGGTCGAACCTTCGATGTCGGTGAACAGGAAGGTCATCGTGCCTGATCGTCGGTTCTGCACTCCATCAGGATCGCACACTTGGTGGCCGGCTCGACGGGGGGACCGCGTCGAATGATCAGCGGGAGATGACGGGGGAGCCGTGGTGGGCGACGAGGAGCCACCCGGACGGCTCACTGCGCGCGTAGAGGTTGGTGGCGGCGACGGTGCCGGTGCCGCTGGCGTCGACCAGGTTCTCGTCGAGGGTCACCCAGGCGATGTCGCCGTCGACCGCGACCGCCTCGTTGGTGAGGATGAACTGGTTGCGCCCCGGGCCCTCGAGGATCCGTCGCCACGACTCCTCGACGATCGGCCAGGTGCGCAAGATCGGCCACCCCGGATGCACGCACACCGTGCGTTGGCTGTGCTCCCACACGGCGCGCATCGCATCGAGGTCGCGGGCCTCGTGCGCCTCGTAGAACGCACGGTTCGCCGCGAGCACGTCCTCGATCACGGGGTCCATGTCGCCGACGGTACTTCGTGGACGGACCGAACGACTCTGGTCGCTCGAGCGATTCGGGTGGACGATCGTGACATGAGCGGATCGACCACACACGCCTGTCCGTATTGCGAGCTGATCTTCAGCTACCACAACGAGGTGAAGGACCACATCCTCCACGACCATCCCGAACACGCCGCCGTGGTGGAGACGATCGAGCCCCACGAGATGCCGCACGACTGAGTGCAGCGATCGCCGCCGCGCCGCTGCCGGGCCGAACGAGGTTCAGCCCGGCAGTTCGTGGCGTCGGTGGTCTCACCGGTCGGTCACCGGTCGGTCACCGTCGGTCACCGCTCGGGTCACGAGCAGTTCGTCGACCATGCCGTTGACGAAGTGGGGCGGCCCACCGTCGACCTCCGGCGGACCGTCGCTGGTGGCGGCTTGCTCCAGGTACTCCTGTGGGTCCGCGCCGGTCGGTATCGCGCACACCAGGAGGTAGCGGCCGGGTTCTGCGAGGATGCCGTCGCCGACGGCGTCGATCTGCTCGCCGCCGGGTGCGGCCAGCAGCACCGCCGCCGGCGGACCGGCCGAGAACAGGTCGTCGAGGCCCGATGCGACGATCTCGTCCACCGAACGATCGTCGCCATCGGGAAGGCGGACGGCGACCAGTTCGTGCAGCTCGCGCTCGGAGGCGTTGTCGACCCGTACCCGGGTGCCGGCAGCGACCTCGTCGGGGAGCTCCCCGAACGAGAAGTCGCTGAGTGTCACGTCGAGGACACCGTCGTCGGCGGTGGCGTCGGCGTCGTCGCCGCAGGCGGCGAACAGCAGGGGTGCGCACAGGAAGAGCGCGAGGGTGGTACGCCTCATCGTGGCACCTCCAGGCGATTGGCGAGTGCGGCGAAGTCGATCGGTCGCAACACCGATCGAGCCAGGCCCATCGTGGCGTCGAACGCCTCGGGCGGTGCCGCCAGACGCATGCCGGTGAACAGTTCGGTGCGGTCGTCGATGTTCATCGCCGGCAGCATGAATGCCAGGCTCCGGGCCATCTCGTCGGGTGGGATCGAGCCGACGATCGCAGCGTGCATCGCGCCGATCTCCTCGATGCCGATCAGTTGTGGAAGCCGCTGCATCACGGCGCGTTCCTCGAGGTCGATGTGGTCGAGATACGAGCTGGTGAAGCGGGCGAGGTCGAGGTGGAGGAGCTGCAGCAACCGTCGCTGCTCGGTGGCCGCAGCGTCGATGGTGGCACCGGCGAGGTCGGTGATCGATGCGAACATCGCCTCCAAGCGCTCGTGGTCGGTGTTGATCTCGTTCGCCAACTGCGGCAGGTGGCGTTCGAGCACGGGATCGATGACCGCGTCCTCGTGGTGGGCGTGCGATTCGAGGACGGCGGCGACCGACGTGACGTGGTCGGCGAGTGCCGCCCGATCGCAGCGGTCCGACGGATCGATGCTGCCGGCCGTCGACGTGACGGCGAACAGCTCGGCGCGGATGCCCTTGTGGATGTCGCGGTAGAGGTCGACGGCGGGGATCCGGAACTCGGGATCGACGACTGCGACCTCGGAAGCGGTGGGGGTTGCCGTGACGGGTGTTGCGGGGGTGACGGTGGTCATGTGTTCCTTTCCGACGACTCGACCTTCGAGCCGACACCGACCATCGTGAACACTTCGCCCGCTGCTCGTTCCTGAACTCCTCGTATGCGGATCGTGAGAGTTTCCTCACGTATCCTCAAGGCTCGATCAGGAGGCTGCGGTGGCGTTCGCAACGGAGTTGATGACGATCCTGGAAAGCGGTGCCGGCCTGGTCGTGGGCACGGTGTCGACCGACGGGGAACCGCGAGCCGATCGAGCATGGGCGGCCGCGGTGGTCGATGCCGACACCCGCCGGATCAGGTTCGTGATGAGCGCCGACGATCCCGCGGTGGTCGACAATCTGCAGTCCGGCGCGGTGTCGTTGACCGGCGCCGAGGCGAGCACCTACCAGTCGGTGCAGCTCAAGGGGCGACCGGTGGCGGTCGAGACGCCGACGACCGCCGACGTCGAACTCGCCCGGCTCCAGAGCGAAACGTTCTTCGAGGCCGTCCATCGAACCGACGGCAACCCCGTGGAGGCGTTGCGACGGATGCTGCCCCACCGGATGGTGGCCGTGGAGATGCTCGTCGAGGAGACCTTCGACCAGACACCCGGACCGTCGGCCGGAACAGCGCTCGCCGGGGCGACCGATGGGTGAGCTCGTCCTCGCCGACATCGAACGGTGCTTCGGTGGCGCGATCCCGGCGGTCCTCGCGACCGCGTCGGCCGATGGACTCCCGAACGTCACCTACATCTCGCGTGCGCACCGGGTGGACGACGAACGGGTGGCGCTGTCCAACCAGTTCATGTCGAAGACGTCGCGCAATCTCGCCGGCAACCCCCGAGCCAGTCTGCTGCTGATGGATCCGCTGACCCACGACGAGTTCCGCCTGTCGTTGGTGTACGAGCGCACGGAACGGCGCGGGCCCGTCTTCGACCGGTTGCGGGCCGACATCGAGGCGCTCGCCGTGCTGGAGAACATGCAGGACGTGTACCGGCTCCGCGCCGCCGACGTGTTCAGGGTCGTGGCGATCGAGCAGAACCCACCGAACCCGTCGGGCGTCATGCCGAGCGATGTCCCGCTCGCGCGTCGCCCGTCGCCGGAACTGAGTGGCCTGGCCGAGCTCGCCAAGTGCATCGCTCGGGCAGGTGATCTCGACGCGATCGTCGACACCGCTCTCGACGGCCTCGACCGGCTGCTGGGCTATCGCCACACCGTGCTGCTGCTGCTCGACGAGGGAGGCACGCGGCTGTACGCAATCGGGAGCCATGGCTTCGACACCGAAGGAGTGGGCGCCGAAGTGACCCTCGGGAGGGGCCAGATCGGCCTCGCCGCCGAGCGGTGTGAGCCGCTGCGCATCGGGGGCCTGCACCAGATGAAGAAGTACGCCCGCACGATCCGACGGGAGTACGAGCAGCAGGGCATCGGGCCGGGCCACGACGTGCCGGTGGCGGAGATCGACGGCGTGCAGAGCCGGATCGTGGTACCGGCGATGGCACGAGGCGAACTGGTCGGGGTGCTCGTGGCGGAGAGCCGCCACCCGGTGGCCTTCGACGCTGCGGACGAGCAGGTGTTGGGCGTCGTCGCGTCGCTGCTGGCCAGTGCGATCGAGCACGTCCGGGCGATCGAGCGTGATGATCCCGACGACGTCACCCCGGGTTCGTCGCCGGATCCGTCGGCGGCCCCCGTCGGCACTGGCAGTGAGCTGGCCGTTCGGTTCTTCCCCGTCGACGGCAGCGTGTTCGTCGACGGGGACTACCTGATCAAGGGCGTGGCAGGCCGGATCCTGTGGTCGCTGCTCCGGGCGTACGCCGCGGACGGCCGGGTCGACTTCACCAACCGTGAGCTGCGCCTCGACGCCAGCCTCGACCTTCCCGGGTTCAAGGACAACCTGGAGAGCCGGTTGATCCTGTTGAAGCGCCGCCTCGACGAACGCGAGGTGCCGATCCGCCTCGAGAAGACCGGCCGAGGCCGGTTCCGGCTCGATGTGTCGGCGCGTCCTCGTCTCGAATCCGTCGACTGAGGTCAGGGCATCCTGATGCCGGGACGATCAGGACGAGGTCATCGCTGCGACGACCTCGATCATCGCTTCACCGGTGTTGCCGGCCAGGAACCGGTCGCAGTACGGCAGCGCTGCGGACATTCCACCCGTGTTCGGCTCGAATCCGGCGGCGGCGGCCCGCGGATTCACCCACACGACACGATGGGCGAGCAGCGAGAGACGCCGCATGTTGCGCTCGAGCTGCGCGGGATCGTCGGCGTCCCATCCGTCGGAGCAGATCAGGACCACAGCGCCTCGCACGGTCGTGTTCCACGTTCGGTGGTGCAGGAGGGTCTGCAGGCTCGTCGCGAGCCGCGTCCCCGAGAACCGGTCGGTCACGGTGTCGGTCACCTGGGCAATGGCCGCCGAGGGTGTGCGGTGGCGAACGGCAGGGGTGATCCGGCTGAGGCGCGTGGCGAAGGCGAAGATCTCGGCGCGGTGCTGGATGGCGAGCGCCCGGGTGAGGTGGAGGTAGGCACGCGCGTAGTGCTCCATGGAGCCACTGACGTCGAGCAGCACGACGACGTTGCGTGGTTGGCGCTGTGGCGTCGAGTGCAACAGGGTGATGACGTCGCCGCCCGTGTGCATCGATCGCCGCAGGCTCCGGCGCATCGCGATCGCCCCGCTCGAACGGGTGGTCTTGCGGCGACGGGTTCGTCGTTGCGGCCATTGGTCGATGGCGGATTCGAGGAGCGCTCCCACCCGCTCCAGTTCCATCTCGTCGAGCAGATCGAACGGGCGCTGCATCTCCGACTCGGTGGGTGATGGTCGAAGCTCGGGGATCGCCAGATCGTCGAGGTCGTCGGTGTCGTCGGTGGTGGTGTCGAAGCTCACCGACGGCAAGGTGGCCCACGGCAACCCGCCCGATGCCGTCGAGTCGTCGGCGAGCTGGCGCCGCATCGGCACGAGCACCTCGTCGTCGCGTTGCGACGGCGCCGGTTCCTGACCGCGGCGCTCGGACCGCAGCGTTCCCGCTTCGGTGTCGAAGACGGCATCGAAGACGGCATCGAACCGTTCGAGTTGTGACTGGCGGCTCACGAAGCTGAGTCGACAGACCCAGTAGAGGTCCGACAACGTCAACGGTCCGGCGACCTCGAGTGCCGTCGTGCACCGTTCGAGCGCGGAGAACGACACGTCGACACCGGCACGGCGGAGCCGCTCCGCGAAGGTCGCGGCGAAGATCGCCCGGTCGACTCCGGCGAACAGCGCGTTGGTCGTCACCGTCGCTTGAGCACCAGCCGGAGGACGATCAGCGCCGCGATCACGGCCGCGATCGGGATCAGTCGCTTGTACACCGAGTTCCCGGCGTACTCCATCAGGTCGAGGGCCTCCGCCTGCTGCGGACGCGGCCGGGCGGGTGCCGCAGCCGGGGCGGCGGCACCGGGCGCAGCGGCACTCTCGGCGGCGACCAGGTCGATGACGGCCTCGCCGAGCAGCTCCTGCTCGATGCAGTCGACGAACTGGTCGATCAGCTTGCCGGACACCTCGGCGATCATCCCCTTGCCGAACTGTGCGACCTTGCCGGAGATCTTCAAGTCGGTGGTGATCGACACCTTGGTGCCGTCGCCGTCGCTGGTCATGTCCGCGGTGATCTTGGCCGAGGCGTTGCCGGAACCGCGTGAGTCTCGTCCCGACGCAGAGATCTCGACGTGGCGGGCGGCTTCGTCACGTTGCACGAAGACGGCGTTGCCCGAGTAGTCGGCGGTGACGGGTCCGACCTTGATCTTGATCTTGCCCTTGTACTCGTCGGCGTCGTGATCGGTCAGCGTTGCCCCGGGAAGGCACGGTGTGATCAGCGGAATGTCGGTGAGCACCTCCCAGGCGCGGTCGATGGGCACGCTGACTCTGAACTCGTTCTCGAGCTTCATGATGTTCCTCCTGTTGGGATGCTTGCGGTCGGGTCGGTGGCCGACCCGAGGGTTGCTCTGACGGTGTCGACGTCGTCGGGTGTCTTCGCGAGCGCACCGATGGTTGCTCGGGCGACATCCAGGTCCAGCTCCGTCACGCCGAGCGCGTGCAGCGCGCTGACCCAGTCGATCGCCTCGGCGAGGCCCGGCGGCTTGTCGAGTTCGAGGGTGCGGGCGCTCGACACGAACGCCGTGGCGGCGTCGATCAGGGCCGTGTCGGCGCCCGGCACGCGTCGCCGCACGATTGCCGCGGCGCGCTCGACGGCCGGATACTCGATCCAGTGGTAGTAGCAGCGGCGCTTGAGGGCGTCGTGCAACTCGCGGCTGCGGTTCGACGTGAGGATCACGATCGGCGGGCGGCTCGCCGTGAACGTGCCGATCTCGGGCACCGTCACCGACGATTCGCCGAGGAACTCGAGCAGCAGTGCTTCGAACTCGTCGTCGGAGCGGTCGATCTCGTCGATCAGCAGTACCGGAGGCACGTCGCCGGCGTGGCGCACCGCAGCGAGCAGCGGACGGTCGAGGAGGTAGTCCTCGGTGAACAGGTCGGTCTTGGAGATGTTCTCCGAGGTCACCTCGGCGAGGCGGATCGACAACATCTGGCGCGGATAGTTCCACTCGTACAGCGCTTCGGCGGCGGTGATGCCTTCGTAGCACTGGAGCCGGATCAACGGTGTCCCCAGGGCCTCGGCGAGCGCCTTCGCAGCGGTGGTCTTGCCGACGCCGGGTTCGCCTTCGAGCAGGAGTGGTTGTCCGAGTCGCATCGCGAGGAACAGCGCCATCGACAGTCCCTCGTCGACGAGGTAGTCGACGGCGTCCAGTTGCGCACGCAGGTCGGTGAGGGACTGGTCCGACATCAGGTCGACTCCAGCAAGCGCTCGTAGTCGGCCCACGTGTCGACGTCGATCGGCACCGGGCCGTCGATGACGGCCTCGGTGACCGAGTACCGGCCGGATTCGAGGAGCTTCCACACGGCCTTGTCGCCGTGGAGCTCGGCGAGGTCGGCGAAGGTCGAACGGGCGAACCAGAACGGGTGACCGCGGCCGTCGTCGTATCGGCACACGGCGAGCGCAGCCTCGTCGGATTCCGCTGCCGCTCGCAGCGCGTCGACCGACGCCGGCTCGATGCCGGGCTGGTCGCCGAGGAGCAGCACGAGTGCTTCGGAACGCTGGTCGATCGCGGCCAGCGCGGCGACGATCGACGACGAACAACCCGTCGTGAAGTGCACGTTGTCGACGACGTCGCAGCCCGACAGGTCGACCGTCGAACGGACGTCGTCGCCCGCGCCGCCGAGGGCGACGACGAGTTGGTCGAACCGGCAACGGCGAGCCATGTCGAGGGTTGCATCGAGCAGGGTGCGACCGTGGAAGTCGAGGAGCTGTTTCGGTCTGCCCAGCCGGCTCGATCCGCCGGCCGCGAGCACCAGCCCGGTCGTGAAGCGGCGCACTATCCGACGCCGAGCTCCTCGGCGTACCGGGTTCGGCAGCCGGGGTTGCAGAACCAGTGGTCGATGCCGTCGTGGTGCAGATGCGCCGTGTCGTCGCCGATCGTGACGGTCATGCCGCACACCGGATCGATGGCGGTGTCGGGCCGTTGCAGCGCCATCTCGGACTTGGGCGCCTCGAGACCGTCGACGCGGATCGCCCGGACGACGTCGGCGAGGATCGACACGGCGATCTCCTCGGCGGTCCGAGCACCGATGTCCAGGCCGACGGGGCTGTGCACGACCCGGCGCTCGTCCGGGTTCAGGTCGAGCGACTCGATGACGGCAGCCCCGCGGGTCCGGCTCGCCACGAGCCCGATGAACCCGACGCCGGCGTCGAGCGCCGAACGGATCGCCTGCTCCTCGCCGCGGCCGTGGCTCGCGATGATCACCGCCGTCGCATCGTCGACCATCTCGGCGTCGTGATCGACCGAGAAGCCCAGTGGTGCGCCGAACTGCACCAGCGCATCGGCGATGGGGGTGGTGCCGACCACGGCGATCCGGGCCGCGGGCAACTTGGGTTCGAGGAACACCTCGATGGCGCCCCCGGACAAGCAGGGGTTGACCACGGTGACGGCGCCCGGCGTGTCGGGGAACGTCTCGCTGCCGTCGGGCAGGATGCGCAGCAACACCGTGTCGCCGTGCTCCAAGGCGTCGAGGGCGGCCACGCGTACCGACTCCTCGGCACACTGGCCGCCGACGAATCCCTCGATCGAGCCGTCGGGCAGCACGAGTGCGGCGTCACCCGGCCGCGCCGAAGTCGGGCACTGCGCCCGCACCACCGTTGCCTGCACGAACCGCCGCCGTTGGGCGATCAGCTCGCCGGCGCGGGCGGAGATCTGCTGTGCCATCGAGATCATCGGATCGCCAGCCCTCCCATCAGATGGGAGGCGTGTGGTTGCCCTGCATCGTCTCCCACACACGACTCGGGGTCAGCGGCATGTCGGCGTGCCGGATGCCGTAGGGCTTGAGTGCGTCGACGACGGCATTGACGATCGCCGGGGGCGAACCCACGGTGGCCGACTCACCGACACCCTTGGCTCCGATGGGGTGGTGCGGCGACGGCGTGACGGTGTGGCCCGTTTCCCAGTTGGGGACCTCCATCGCCGTCGGGATCAGGTAGTCCATCAGCGACCCGGCGAGACAGTTCCCGGCCTCGTCGAAGGAGATCATCTCCATGAGGGCCATGCCCACGCCGTCGGTGAGGCCACCGTGCACCTGGCCTTCGATGATCATCGGGTTGATCTGCGTGCCGCAGTCGTCGACGGCGATGAACCGCCGCACCGTGACCTGGGCGGTACCGGGGTCGATGTCGACCACGCAGATGTACGCACCGAACGGATAGGTGAGGTTGTCCGGGTTGTAGCAGATCTGCGCCTCGAGGCCGCCTTCGACGCCCTCGGGGAGGTCGCCGGCACCGTGCGCCTTCATCGCGACGTCCTGGATGGTGACCGACTTCTCGGGGTCGCCCTTCACGCGGAACGTGCCGGCTTCGTACTCGATGTCGGCGACCGACACCTCGAGCATCCCCGACGCGATGATCTGCGCCTTGTCGCGCACCTTCCGCGCAACGAGCGCCGCGGCAGCTCCGGACACCGGCGTCGAGCGCGAGCCGTAGGTGCCGAGACCGAACGGCGTGTTGTCGGTGTCTCCGTGCACGACCTCGATGTCGTCCGGCGGGATCCCGATCTCCTCGGCGATGATCTGGGCAAACGTCGTCTCGTGACCCTGTCCCTGGGTCTTGACCGAGAGCCTGACGACCGCCTTGCCGGTCGGGTGGATCCGGAGTTCGCAACCGTCGGCCATGCCCAGGCCGAGGATGTCCATGTCCTTGCGGGGTCCGGCACCGACCGCTTCGGTGAAGAACGAGATGCCGATACCCATCAGCTCGCCGCGTTCGCGCTTCTCGGCCTGCTCCTTGCGGAGTTCGTCGTACCCGGCCATCGCCATGGCCTTGCGCATGGTGGGTTCGTAGTTGCCGGAGTCGTAGATCCACCCGGTCTTCGTCTCGTACGGGAACTGGTCGGGTTGGATGAAGTTCTTCAGGCGCAACTCGGCGGGATCCATGTCGAGCTCGTGGGCGAGCACGTCGACCATGCGCTCGACGAGGTACACCGCCTCGGTGATCCGGAACGAGCACGCGTAGGCGACACCGCCAGGCGCCTTGTTCGTGTACACGGCCGTCATGTGGGCGTAGGCGGCTTCGAGGTCGTAGCTGCCGGTGAACACACCGAAGAAGCCGGCGGGGTACTTGGTCGGGGCGGCGACCCCGTTGAAGGCGCCGTGGTCGGCGAGCACGTGTGTGCGGATGGCGCGGATCTTGCCGTCCTTCGACGCCGCGATCTCGCCGCGCATCACGTAGTCGCGGGCGAAACCGGTGCTCACCAGGTTCTCCGTACGATCCTCCATCCACTTCACCGGCTTTCCGATGACGAGTGAGGCGACGATCGCGCAGACGTATCCCGGGTAGATCGGCACCTTGTTGCCGAAGCCACCTCCGATGTCGGGGGCGATGATCCGGATCTTGTGCTCGGGCAGCCCGGCCACGAGCGCGTACACGGTGCGGTGGGCGTGGGGAGCCTGCGTGGTGCTCCAGAGTGTGAGCTTGCCGGACACCCGCTCGTAGTCGGCGACGCAACCGCAGGTCTCCATCGGGGCGGGGTGCACACGCGGGTACACGATGTCCTCGCTGACGACCACGTCGGCGTCGGCGAAGACGGCCTCGGTGGCGTCCTTGTCGCCGGTCTCCCAGTCGAAGCAGTGGTTGTTCGTCTTGCCCTCGAGGTCGTCGCGGATGATCGGCGCGTCGGGCTCGAGCGCCTTGCGGACGTCGATCACCGGGTCGAGATCGTCGTACTCGACGTCGATGAGTTCGAGCGCGTCGCGCGCCGAATACCGGTCCTCGGCGACGACGAACGCGACCTCCTGGTGCTGGAAGCGCACCTTGTCGGTGGCGAGCACGGCTTGGACGTCGTTCGACAGCGTCGGCATCCACGCGAGGTTCTGCTCGGCGAGGTCGGCGCCGGTGATGACCGCGACCACCTTGGGGTGCGCTTCGGCAGCACTCTTGTCGATGCTGACGATGCGGGCATGGGCGAGGGGCGATCGCAGGATCGCGAGGTGCAGCATGCCCGGGAGCTGCACGTCGTCGCAGTACTGGCCCATTCCTCGAACGAACCGGGGGTCCTCCTTGCGGAGCATGCGACCGAAGCCGACCGGCTTGTGATCGTTGAGGTTGTTGTCCGGTGTCGGTACGGCGTTGGTGTCGACGTCGTCGGTGATGGTCATGATGCGCTCCCGGTGGGGCTGAGTGTGACGGCTTGTTCGCGTTCCTTGGCGGCGGCCCACTGGATCGAGCGGACGATGGTGGCGTAGCCGGTGCAGCGGCAGATCTGGCCGCTGATCGCTTCGCGGATCTCGTCGTCGGTGGGATCGGGGTTGCGGTCGATGAGGGCTCGGGCGGTCATCATCATCCCTGGTGTGCAGAATCCGCACTGCAGGCCGTGGCACTGGATGAAGCCTTCCTGCACGGGGTCGAGTTCGCCGTCGACCTCGAGGCCCTCGACCGTACGCACCTCGTGCCCGCCGGCCATGGCGGCGAGCGTGGTGCAACTCTTCACGGGCTCGCCGTCGACCCACACGACGCAGGTGCCGCAGTTGCTGGTGTCGCACCCCCAGTGGGTGCCGGTCATGCCGAGGTGATCGCGTAGGTAGTGCACGAGCAGTGTGCGCGGCTCGATGTCACTCGTGACCTCTTCGCCGTTGATGTTCATCGTGACGTCCATGTCATGGTCCTTTCGTGCCTGCTCAGGCGGTGGCGCGTTCGACGGCCTTGCGGAGCGAACGGATCGTGAGTTCCTTCGCGAGGTGGGTCTTGTAGGCGACGGTTCCCCGCGTGTCCTCGGCGGGTGAACAGTTGTCGGCGGCGATCTGCCCGACGAGTGCGTACAGCTCCTCCGACGGCGGTTGGCCGCGCAGTGCCGCGGAGATCGGTTCGATGTTGGTGAGATTGGGGCCGACGGCGCACAGGCCCACGCGGCCGTCCGCGATCACGTCGCCGTTCATGGTGACCGCGGCGCCCGCGGACGCGACGGCCCAGTCGCCGGCTCGCCGCTCCACCTTGTGGTAGGCGCTCGAGGAGTGTGGTCGGATCGGGATCCGGACCTCGGTGAGCATCTCGCCGTCGCCGACGGCGGTCTCGTAGGGGCCGCGGTGGAAGTCGTGCATCGACACGACGCGTTCGCCCGACCCGCTTCGGATCACGCACTGTGCCTCGACGGCATCGCAGACGGCCGACAGGTCCTCGGACGGGTCGGCCTGGCAGAGGGAGCCGCCGAGGGTGCCGCGGTTGCGGACCACGGGATCGGCGATGACCTTCTCGGCGTCGCGGAAGATCGGGAGCACCCGTGCGAGTTCGTCGCTCTCGAGCAGCTCCCGATGGCGGGTGAGCGCACCGATGCGGACCTCGTTGTCGGTGAAGCGGATGTACGACAGTTCGGCGCCGAGGTCGTTGATGTCGATCAGGTACTCCGGGTTGGCGAGCCTGAGCTTCATCATCGGCAGCAGGCTGTGGCCCCCTGCAACGATCCGTGCCTCGCTCCCCAGTCGTTCCATCAGTGCAATCGCGTGGTCGACGCTCGTCGCCCGTTCGTACTCGAACGGTGCTGGTACCTGCATGGTGCCCCCTTCGTGTGTTGCCCCCCACAGCACTTTGGCCGTTCGGGCTCTCCGAGTCAACGCCGACTTCAGCGAATGGTTAACTTCCCGTGCTGATGACACCGACGCAGCTCCGCACGTTTGCTGCCGTCGCCCGCCACGGCAGCTCGAAGGCTGCTGCGGCCGAGCTCGGGGTGACCGAGGCCGCCGTGTCGGGACATGTTGGCGCGCTTCGCAAGGAGCTCGGTGACGAGTTGTTCCGTCGGTCGGCTGCAGGGCTCAGTTTCACTCCGGGAGGGCTGCGCTTGGCGTCGCGGGCCGTCGAACTGCTCGGTCTCCAGGACCAGACCCGGCGGGAGGTTCGCGCGGCCGCCGACGGTCAACGCATCCTGCGGATCGCGGTGTCGTCGTTGTTCGGGGAATACGCCGCTCCGGGACTGATCGAGCTGTTCTCCACCCGCGCCGACGACCTCGAGGTGGAGATGAGCGTCTGTGCCCCCGTCGACTTCGATCGTCTGCTGGTGGCGCGAGCGATCGACGTCGCGATCGGCCCCACCTTGCGCCAACAGCGCGAGGGCATCACGAGCAAGGAGTTCCTGCGGTACCAGGTCGCGGCGGTCGTCGGCGTCGAGCACCCGCTTGCCACGACCGGTTCGAGGGATCTCGCGGCGCACACGTGGCTGCTGGGGCCTTCGGCGGTCGACCCGTCGAGCAGCGCCTCGCGGATGCTGAAGCGTCTCGGTGTCGCCGAGCAGCGTCAGCGGATCTTCCAGAACCACGCTGCGGCGCTCGCCGAGGCGAGGGGCGGGCACGGCATCGCGTTGTGTCCGATGCACATGTTGGCAGCGGAGCTCGGCGACGGTCGCCTGGTACGGGTCCAGGCACCCGGGTCGATGGTCGACGGCGTCTACGCGACCTACGTGCTCCGCCAGCAGACACCGAATCCGCTGGCGAGCGAGCTGGTGCGCTTCATCTCGACACCGAGGGCGACCCAGGCGATGCTCACGGGGAGCGGCACGAACGTCCGCCGCTTCCGGCCGCGCGTGCACGTCACACTGTGGAGCTGACGTCGACGGTCGACGCCTAGGGTGCGGTCATGACCGGACTCAACCGCCGCATCACGCTCGCCCAGCGACCCGTCGGAACGGTCACCGCCGACTGTTTCGCAACCGACGAGGTGGAGATCCCGACACCCGGCCCGGGCGAGGTGCTCGTGAAGGTGGGGTGGCTGTCGATCGATCCGACGATCCGGGGGTGGATGGCGATGGACACCTACCTCCCGGCGATCGAGATCGGCGCTCCGATCCGCAGCGGTGGTCTGGGCGAGGTGATCGAGTCGAACAACGACGCGTACCCGGTGGGCTCCACGCTGTTCGGCATGACGGGCTGGCAGGAGTATGCGGTGATGGGGGCGGGGAGCAACCTGATCCCCGACGGGATCGATCCGACCGCGGCGCTGAGCGTGTTCGGGGTGACCGGGCTGACCGCCTACTTCGGTCTGCTCGACGTCGGCAGGCCGGTGGCCGGCGAGACCGTCCTCGTGTCCGGTGCGGCCGGGGCGACCGGCTCGGTCGTCGGCCAGATCGCCCGGATCAAGGGCTGTCGTGTCGTCGGCATCGCCGGGTCCGCCGAGAAGTGCGCCTGGCTCGTCGACGAACTCGGCTTCGATGCAGCGATCAACTACAAGACCGACGACGTCGGCAAGGCGATCCGGGCGGCGTGCCCGAAGGGCGTCGACGTCTTCTTCGACAACGTGGGCGGCGACATCCTCGAGGCCGGCATCGCCAACCTCGCACTGCGCGGCCGCATCGTGCTGTGCGGGGCGATCGCCACCTACAACGACGACACGCCGCGGCCCGGACCCCGCAACCTGTCGCTGCTGATCTCGCAGCGCGGGCGGATGGAGGGCTTCATCGTCCTCGACTACATGCGCCGCGCCAACGAGGCGATCGGCGAACTGGCCGGCTGGGTGATGGGCGGCGACCTGAAGTTCGCGGTCGACGTGGTCGACGGCCTCGACAACGCCCCGGCTGCACTCGATCGCCTGTTCACCGGTGCCAACCAGGGCAAGGTGATGGTCCGTCTGTAGGTGGCACCGAGCGGACCGCGAACGCCGAGGACGGTGAGGGCGCTGCTCACGCGGGTTTGCGGGCGATCACGAACTGCTGGTCGTTGCAGAACCGGTAGATGCCGTTGCGGTCTCGGAGGCTCTCGACGGCCTCCATCACCTGGGGCCGCAGCACGTCGGGGCCGACGTGCTCGAGCGCCGGCACCGCTGGTCCGATGCTGGCGAGCGCGCGCCAGGCGATGTCGGCGTCTGGCCATTCGAGCGTCGAGACTCGGCCGCCTCGCTCGACGACGTCGAAGCCGGTCGATTCGAGCATGTCCTCGGCCACGCCGGGGCGCGAGATGTTGTTCGTGCGGCGCATCCCGTCGAGGTGCGGCTCGGGTGCGTTGAGCGCGAACGCCAGGAAGCAGGCGCGCAAGTCGAGGTGCCCCTTGCCCCAGAAGCTGATCCCGATGCGGCCGCCGGGCTTGAGCACGCGATGCGCCTCGACGAGCGCGCCCTCGCACCCGCCCCACACCCCGTTGATCGAGGTGACGGCGTCGAAGGACTCGTCCGCCCACGGCAGCTCGAACATGTTGCCGACGCGCACGTCGGCGTCCGGCGCGCGATCGCGGGCGATCTCGACCAGCGGTTCCGCAGCGTCGATCCCGGCGGTGGTGGCGCCCATCGCGTCGGCGTAGCGGATCGCGAGCCCTGACCCGCAGGCGATGTCGAGCACCGAGGTTCCCTCGTCGACGCCGACGCGTCGGAAGATCGCCTCGATGACGTCGATGGCATAGTGCTCGAAGAGGCACGCCCAGTCGCGTGACCGTCGGCCCCAGGCGCTGCCGGCCACCTCCCAGTCGTGGCCCTCCGGTGTGTCGGCCGGTTGATCCTTGCCCGTCGTGTCGTGGGTCGTGTCGTTCACGGTCATGGGTTCCATCGTGACGATGTGGGCCCGCCAGGTCTTGGAGACCGGGTGGAGATGCATCTCCCGGTCATCTCCATGCCGTCTCCAAGCATCGGTTCGAGCGATCCGTCACGGTGGTGGCCGACAACCACACCAACCCCGTACGGGACATCGATCCCGGATGGACACCAAGGAGCAACCACCATGACCATCACCGAAACCCCCGCTGTCGACAACGGCGTCAACGTCGAAGCACTGCTCGGCGCCCGGGATCACATGACCGAGATGCCGGAGTTGGCGCAGTTCACGTGGCGCGCCGACTGCGAGTGGGTCAACGGCACCCACAGCCGCACGACCGTCGAGAAGTTCAGCGGCGCCGGCGGCGAGCAGACCCACCGCCAGCCGTACTCGGCCGACACCGACCACCCGGAGCTCTTCGCCTCCGCCGACAACGGCCCGACCCCGCCGGAGATGCTGCTGATCGGCCTGGCCGGCTGCCTGACCGCCGGCGTGGCGTCGGTGGCCACCCACCGCGGCGTCCAGCTCCGCTCGGTCAAGGCGACCGTCGAGGCGAACATGGATCTCGCCGGGATCCTGGGAATCGACAGCGACGTCCGCAACGGGTTCTCTGCGATCAGCGTGCGCTACGACATCGATGCCGACGCCACCAAGGCCGAGCTCGAGGGCATCGTCGCCCAGTCGCAGAAGCGCTCGGCAGCGTTCGACGTCATCGCCAACCCGACGTCGATCGTCGTCTCGGTCAACTGATCGGCCGGGCGATCGGCCCCAGCGAGAACCGGAGTGGGTTCCATGACTGCACCACGGACCACCGATGTCGTCGTGATCGGCGGCGGGCAGGCGGGGTTGGCGATGAGCCACTGCCTGATCCGTCGATCCGTCGATCACGTCGTACTCGAACGCGGCGAGACCGCGAACTCGTGGAGGACGCAGCGTTGGGACTCACTCCGGTTGCTCACGCCGAACTGGCTCAGCCGGTTGCCTGGTTGGACCTACCGTGGTGACGATCCCGACGGCTACATGACCGCTGTCGAGGTGGCCGCCCATCTCGACGACTACCGGCGCTCGTTCGACGCTCCGGTGCGTCACGGCACCAGCGTGTCGAACATCGAGACGTCCGACTCGGCGCACGTCGTCGCCACCGACGACGGCGAGTGGCGGGCCCGGGCGGTGGTGCTCGCCACGGGCGCGTGCAGCGATCCGCGCATCCCGCCGATCGCGGATGAGCTGCCCGATCATCTCGACCACGTGTCGCCGATCCACTATCGCAACCCCGATCAGCTCGCCGACGGCGGCGTCCTGGTCGTCGGGGCGTCGGCGTCGGGACTGCAGATCGCCGACGAACTCAGCCGTGCGGGCCGGGAGGTCACCCTGGCCGTCGGCGACCACGTCCGCCTGCCGCGCACCTACCGCGGCATGGACATCCACTGGTGGATGGATGCGATCGGCCAGCTCGACGAGCGGTATGACGAGGTGCCCGACATCCGCCGCGCCCGGCGACTGCCGTCGCTGCAGCTGGTCGGCACACCGGAGCGTCGCGACCTCGACCTGAACGCCGTGGCCGCCAACGGTGCTCGGCTGGTCGGCCGACTCGTCGGGTGCAACGGCCAGCGGGCGCAGTTCTCGGGTTCGTTCGCCAACATGTGCGCATCGGCCGACCTCAAACAGGTGCGCCTGCTCGACCTGTGTGACGAACACGCGAGCGCCCACGGCCTCGACGGCGAACTCGGCGAGCCGACGCGACCGGCCCCGACGACGGTGGGGCCGCCGGTGCTGGACGTCGACCTCCGATCGGTCGGCACGGTCGTGTGGGCCACCGGGTTCCGGCCGACGTATCCGTGGCTCGATCCACGGCTGCTCGATCGGAAGGGGGCACTCGTGCACGACGGCGGTGTCCTTCCGGTGCCGGGCATGTATGTGCTCGGCCTGCCGTTCCTGCGACGCCGCAAGTCGAGTTTCCTCGACGGGGTCGGGCCCGATGCCGACGACCTCGCGACCCATCTCGTCGGCCATCTCGCGACCACCGCCAGCCGGGTGTGACCCGGCACCGGCGCGCCGACACGCCCGAACGTGGCAAGCTCGTGGGACAGGCCGGTGAACGGATGCGGTTTGCCGGCGGGGGGCGTGCGGATGATCATCGAATTCAACGACTGCGAACTCGACCTCGATCGTGTCGTGTTGCGGAGGGGTGGTGTCGACGTGCCGGTCGAGCCGCAGGTGTTCGACGTCCTGCAGCTCCTCGCAGAGCGCCATGGCGAGGTGGTGCGCAAGGAGGAGCTCCTCGACGAGATCTGGGGCGATCGGTTCGTCAGCGAGTCCGCGTTGACGTCCCGTCTGAAATCGGCGCGCCGGGCGGTCGGTGACGACGGCACCCGCCAGGCGGTGATCCGCACCGTGCACGGCAAGGGCTACGAGTTCGTCGCCGACGTCCGGGTCGTCGACGGGCGAACCGATGCGCACGACGACGTCGACGACGAGGGCGCTGTGCTGGGCGAGCCGTCGCACGAACTGCCGGTCGCCCTGCAACGGCTGATCGGCCGTGACGAGTTCCTGGCTGCGTTGATCGAGGAACTCGGCGAGAGCCGGCTCATCACGCTCGTGGGGAGCGCCGGTGTCGGCAAGACGTCGCTCGGGCTGGAGCTGGCCAGGGCGGTCGCCTCCCGCTACGCCGATGGAGTCTTCGTCGTCGAGCTGGTGACGGTCGACGACCGCGATGCGGCATTCGCCTCCCTTGCCGGAGTGCTGGGGGTCAACACGGGGCTCGGCCTGTCGATCGAGGATGCGATCGTCGACGTGCTCCGCGCCCGCAACACCCTCCTGCTGCTCGACAACTGCGAACACCTCGTGGAACCGATCGCCGAGCTGGTGGAGCGGATCCTTCGCTCGGCGCCCCGGGTCTCGATCGTGGCCACGAGCCGTGAACCGTTGGCGGTGATGGGCGAACACGTGCGTCCGGTGGCGCCGCTGTCGGTCGACGACCTCGATGCGACACCGTTCGACGACCTCGCGAACGTCCCGGCGGTGGCGCTGTTCCTCGAGCGGGCGCAAGCGGCCGACCCGGGTTTCGAGCTGACCGAGCAGAATGCGCCCGCCGTGGTCGAGATCTGCCGGCGGCTCGACGGCATCCCGCTCGCGCTCGAACTGGCGGCCTCGCGGGCGCGGGCGATCGACGTCGCCGAGATCGCCAGTCGCCTCGACGAGCGGTTCCGTCTCCTGAAGGGGGTCAGGCGGGGCGCCGACCCTCGCCATCGCACCCTGCAGGATGCGATCGGGTGGTCGTACGAACTGCTCGACGACGACGAGAAGCGGGTCTTCGCGTCGCTGGCGGTGTTCTCCGGGCAGTTCGATCTGGCGGCCGCCGAGTCGATCTCCGATGATGACGACGACGTGCTCGACGTCCTCACGCGGCTCGCCGAGCGCTCGATGCTGGCGGTGCGGCGTTCGGCCGGCGGCGGGACGCGCTACGAGATGCTCGAGACGCTGCGGGAGTACGGCCGGAGTCGCCTCGACGACGAGCGGAGCGTGACGCTGTACTCCACGCACGCCCGTCAGTTCGCCGGTGCGGCCGCAGCGATCGAGGCGGGCCTGAACTCGGCCGGCGAGGGCGCCGCGGTGGCTCGCGCTGATGCGTCGTTCGCCGACCTCCGTG
The DNA here is from genome assembly GCA_963715285.1 of Ilumatobacteraceae bacterium. GTDB lineage: Bacteria > Actinomycetota > Acidimicrobiia > Acidimicrobiales > Ilumatobacteraceae > Sva-07. The sequence continues at coordinate 153,137 of CAVQRU010000010.1, forward strand.
CGGCGCAGCGGTTCTCGGTGGAGATCGGTGACGTCGACACGGCGTTCGGCCTGGCGTGTGCGATGCGCGAGTACGGGATGCGCACGCTCCACTACGAGGTGTTCACCTGGGCTGACGCCATGTCGGAGATGCCGGGTGGTTCCGGGCACCCGGCGTACCCGGTGGTGCTCGGTGTGCGTGCCTACGGCGCCTTCTGCCGGGGTGAGTTCGTTCGGTCGTTGGAGCTGGCCGGCGCCGCCAAGGAGGCGGAGCGGGCGCTCGGCGTGGAGCCGGTCGGGCTGGCCGAACGCGTGCGGGCGAACGTGTACTACGCGATCGACGAGCTGGACCGCGGGGTCGCCGAGAATGCCGACCTGATCGAACTGGCCGACGCCTCGGGGAACGACTCGCGGCGCGCCCATGCCTATTACATGGCGTCGGTCGCGGCGAGCTCGTGTGGCGACTACGACGAGGGTCATCGGCTGAGCCAGCAGGCGCGCCGGGCGGCCGAACGCACCGGCGGCGTCACCGACCTTGCGGGTTCGTGGGTTGCCGAGGGGTTCTCGATCCACGGAGACGATGCGCACGCGCTGAGTGCGTTCGCGCACGGCGACCGGCTCGCGCGGTCGGTCGGCAATCGGTGGATGAGTGCGTTCGCTCGCACGGAGATCGGTGCGTTGCGCGTGTCACACGGCGACCTCGGGCCCGGCTGTGAGGAGCTCGCTGAGCAGGTCGACGTCTGGTACCGCACTGGCGAGTGGGCGCAGCAGTGGCACACCCTGATGCGCTGCGTGATCGCACTCGACCGGATCGGTCAGCCGGCGGTGGCCGCAGAGGTGCTCGGTTCGATCGAGGCCCACAGCGCGGTCGGTGCACCGCCGCTCATGGTGACGCTGCGCGACCTGGTGTTGGACACCCGCGACTCGATCGAGAAGCAGCTCGGCGCCGATCAGGCCGCCGCCTGCCGCGCCGCCGGTGCCGAGCTCCCCGTCGCCACCACGGTCGAGCGCACCCGCCTCGCTCTCCGCGGCCTCTCCGTCTCCCCCTGACCCACGCGCCCCTTTCCCCGTTTGCGTCGCGGTTCGGGTGGGGCGGGTCACCCAGACTGCAACACAAACGTCCAGCCCGGGCCCCCTCTCCGTTTGCGTCGCAGATCCGGTGTGCCGGGTCACCCAGATCGCAACGCAAACGGGTGGGACTGCCGCCGCCCGTTTGTGCTGCATTCCCGGAGGGGCGGGTCACCCGAACCGCGACGCAAACGGGGAGGGGCTGCTGTTGTCTGTTTGTGCTGCGATCTGGGTGGGTCGGGTCACCCGGATCGCGACGCAAACGGGGAGGGGCGGGCGCAGGCGATGGTCGGCGGGGGCTGCGAGACTGGATGGCGATGAGCGAGGTGCGGTGCCGGGCGATCGTGTCGGGTCGGGTGCAGGGCGTGTTCTTCCGAGACAGCTGCCGGGCGGAGGCGCAGCGGCTGGGCGTGCGCGGGTGGGTGCGCAACCGACCGGATCGAACCGTCGAGGTCGTCGCCGAGGGTCCGCGTGACGTGGTCGATCAGCTCCTCGACTGGTGCCGGCACGGTCCCCCTCGCGCGCAGGTCACCGGGATCGCCGTCACCGATGAACCCGTCCGCGCGGAGCGCGGCTTCCGCATCCAGTATTGACCCGCCGCCACCTGCCCGCCGCGGCCCGTTCGTGTTGCAGATCCGGTGTGCCGGGTCACCCGGATCGCGACGCAAACGGGGTGGGGGGTGGCGCGGTTCGTTTGTGTTGCACTTCGGGCGGGGCGGGTCACCCAGATCGCGACGCAAACGGGGTGGGGACGGGCTGGGGTGGGGGTGGGGGTCGTCGTCAGGCGTCGGCGGCGGCGTCGAGGGCGGCTTGGCGGACCTTGTCGACGAGGTTGGCGGGGAGCGGTTGGTAGCCGTGGTGGTCGATGCCGAACGAACCGCTGCCGCCGCTGAGCGAACGCAGGTCGATCGCGTAGCGCAGGATCTCGGCCGTGGGGACGAGCGCGTGCACGGTGGTCACGCCGGACTCGTCGGTGTCGGTGCCGAGCACCTGGGCACGCCGTGAGTTGAGGTCGCCGAGTACGTCGCCGTGATGGACGGCCGGCACCTTGACGATCATCGCGCTCACCGGTTCGAGCACGTCGACGCCGACGCGGTCGACCGCCTCGCGGAGCGCCAGCGAGCCGGCCATCTTGAAGCTCATCTCCGACGAGTCGACCGAGTGGTACTTGCCCCCGGTGCACACCGCACGAACGTCGACGATCGGGAAGCCGTCACGCCCGCCGCGGGCCATCGCCTCCTCGACGCCGGCTCCAACCGCCGGAACGAGGTTCTTCGGGATGACGCCGCCGGTCACCTCGCTGACGAACTCGAATCCCGAACCGGACGGGAGCGGTTCGAACCGAACCGTCGCGACGCCGAACTGTCCGTGGCCGCCGCTCTGCTTCTTGTACTTGCCCTCGACCTCGACCGGCGCGGCGAGCGTGGCCCGGTAGGCGACGCGGACGTCGTCGACCACGAGTTCCACCCCGGCGCGTTCGATGCGTGACAGCGCCACGCGCACGTGCGTCTCGCCGCCGCCGCTGAGCACGGTCTGACCGGTGGAGTCCTCGTGGTGGACCGCGAGCGTCGGGTCCTCGATCACGAGCCGGTGCAACGTGGTGGCGAGCCGGTCCTCGTCCGACTGTTTGGCCGCAGCGATCGCGACGCCGTACACGGGGCGTGGGAGCGTCGGGAGCGTGGCGGCCACCGGGGTGCCGTCGGGCGCGAGCGTGTCACCGGTGAGGGTGTCGGCGAGCTTGGTGACCGCGACGATGTCGCCGGCACCGATCGTGTCGACGTGGGTCTGGGAGCCGCCGGTCATCGAGATCAGGTTGTGCAGGCGTTCCTTGGCTCCCGAGCGTGAGTTGACGAGCACGTCGTCGGAGCGGATCGTGCCGGAGAGCACCTTCATGAACGAGATCTGGCCGAGGAACTCGTCGATCGTGGTCTTGAACACGAGGACGAGCGGGGGACCGTCGGGATCGGGGACGATGTCGACGGTCCCGCCGGCCGCTTCGACCACCGTGGGCCCGGCGTCGCCCGGTGCCGGGCCGACGCGGCAGATGAAGTCGGCGAGCTGGTCGGCGCCGATCGGTGCGGTGGCCGATCCGCACAGCACGGGGAACGCCAGCGCGCGGTCGACCGCATCGTGCAGCAGGTGTTCGAGCTGCTCGGGGGAGGGTTCGTCGCCGGAGAGGTACTGCTCGAGGAGGTCGTCGTCGAGCTCGATCACGTCCTCCACGAGGTGGTCGTGTTCGGCTCGTTCGACCTCGGCGAGGTCGGCGGGGACCTCGGTCGGCTCGGCGCGGCCCGAGTCGTAGACGAAGGCGTGATGGGTGAGCACGTCGGCGATGCCGTGGAAGCTCGACTCCTCGCCGATCGGCAACTCGGTCGGGTCGGCGTGCGAGCCGAACACCTCGCGCACCTGGGCGAGGGTGCGGTCGAACGACGAGCGTTCACGGTCGAGCTTGTTGACGAACACGATCCGCGGGATGCCCATGTCGGCGGCGTGGCGCCACAGCACGACGTCTTGCGACTGCACGCCAGCGACGCCGTCGATGACGAAGACGGCGAGGTCGGCGGCGGCGAGGCCGAGCAGCGCTTCGCCGCGGAAGTCGGCGTAGCCGGGTGTGTCGATCAGGTTGATCCGGTGGTCGTTCCAGTCGAACGACGCAACCGACAACGAGATCGACTGCTGGCGGTCGCGTTCCTCGGGGTCGTGGTCCATCACCGTGGACCCCTTCTCGATCGTGCCCGGTCGGGCGATCACGCCGGCGCGGAAGAGCAGCGCCTCGGCGAGGCTCGTCTTGCCGCTCGAGTTGTGGCCGACGAGTGCCACGTTCCTGATCTGTTCGGTCGACCGCATGGGGGCCCCTTTCGTGCTCGGGCCAGTCTTCACCGGGTCGGTCGTTGGCCGCAACGGACCAATGTCCCGACGTGCGGTGATCGTGGCGGGACACTCGGGTCACGACGGTCGCGCTCGCCGACGTCCGCGAGCGCACTCTCGAGATGTGACGGATGGCTCGTTGTCGTTCCGGCCCCTTTTCGTCACGCGTCCGTAACATTGTCGGTCGACCAGCACTCGTGTCCATCGCGGAAACCCGCAGGTGTCGACACGCCGGTGCGCCTCCCAAGGAGCGTCAATGATCCCCTCTTCCCCCCACCTCGGCTCTGCCATCCGTCGACACCGGCTCGCGATCCGGCGATCCGCCGCCGTGCTCGCGGCGGCGCTCGTGATCGGCGCCGCTCCGCTGGTTGCCCGTGCGCTCGATGACGAGTCCGTCCCGACAGCTGGCGTCGTCGACTCGCCGAGCGCGTCGCCGGAGGCTCGCCCCGTCGGCAACCCGACGGTGCAGTCGCTCATCGGCCCGCAGGTCCCGACGGTCCCGGAGCTCGGCGCCGACCTGCTGCTGGAGCGCTCCACCGAGACACCGCCCGAGCCGGCGCCCGAGCCCGAGACGCCGCTCGAGATCGCCACCCGGGTGATGACCGAGTCGTACACGTGGGACGAACGCGGCCCGCGGATCGAGGAGTTGCAGGCCGTGCTCGGGATTGCCGCCGACGGCTGGTACGCCCACACCACGCTCGCCGCCCACCGCAGTGCCCTGGAGTTCGCCGGCCTGCCCACCGATCGACTGCCCGTGGCGCCCGTGCCGGCGGGCCCGTCGCCCGAGAAGTGGGCAGCGTTGCGTCGATGCGAATCCGGTGGCGACTACTCGATCACCAACCCGTCCGGGAAGTACCGCGGCGCCTACCAGTTCGATCGCTCGACGTGGAACTCGGTCGCCGGGCGCCACGCCCCCGGCCTCGTCGGCGCCGATCCCGCCACCGCATCACCCGCGGATCAGGACGCCATGGCTCGAGCTCTGTACAGCGAACGCGGCGCGCGCCCCTGGCCGCACTGCGGCCGCCACCTCCGCTGACAGCTCTCAGCGGAATCGGTCGCGGACGCCGCGACCAGATCCGCCGAGAGTGGAACGGGCCCCGGCTGGGACGGCACTGCGGCCGCCACCTCCGCTGACAGCTCTCAGCGGAATCGGTCGCGGACGCCGCGACCAGATCCGCCGAGAGTGGAACGGGCGGCTCGGGCTGGCGCGGGCCGTCGAGATTGCGGGCGGGCCCGTCGAGCGGGGAACATGGGCGTCATGACCCATGCGGACCGCCATGACCGGGAACGTTGGATCGCGTCCGGGTTGCCCGACGCGGTCGTGACGATCATGTTCCGCGACGGCACGCTGCCGCCACCCCATGCCGGTCGCTGGTACGACTCGTCGCTCACGACGGAGGAGATCACCACGTTCCGCCGTGCGGGCCGTCAGGCCCCGGACGCGGCGTTCGCCGCATCCCTCGAGGCGCGCGGTCTCCCCACCGACCTGGCGTTCATCGAGACGTGGGACGGTTTCGCAGCGGAGCGCATCCTCGAGGCGATCGATCGGGGCTTCACCTCGGGCGCGCAGTTCGCGCCGTGGGCATCGACCGATGCCGACGTCACCGAGGTCGAGCTGCTCGCGCCGCTCGCATCGTTCGACGGGTTCGATCCTCGCAAGGCGCTGGCGCAGTTGCGTGCCGGGCGCTCGCAGGAGGAGATCGGCTTCGCGCTCGAAGCGGGCCTCAAACCCAAGCAGGCGTCGACCTGGATCAGCCGTGGTCTGTCGGCGTCGACCGCGGCGGCGTGGTCGCGTGCGGGCTTCTCTGCGTCGAAGGCGGCGGCGTGGATCGAGGTCGTCGACGACCCGGAGGTCGCCCATCTCCTGCAGACGCTCGACATCGACGTCGACGCGGCCCGCGAGCAACGTCCCGAGGGGGGATGGACCCCGCACGTCGTTCGACGGCACGTGGCGATCGACGCTGGGGCATCGGAGGACACCGCCGACGAGTGGGCGGCGACGTCGCTGCCCGACCGCAAGCTGGCGCGATGGGTCGCGGCCGGTGTCCGCCCCGGTGACACGTCCGCGTGGCGCGAGCTCGACTTCCGCCCGAGTGAGGCCGCCGCGTGGGCGGCGCAGGGATTCGCACCGGCCGATGCGGACGTGTGGCGCCGGACGGGTGTCGATCCCGAGGTCGCTGCCCGGCGCCGCGGCGCCGGCGTCCGCCCCGCCCGGTCGGTCGCGGCCGACTGATCGCGAGGGTGATCGAGCCGGGGCGCCGTCCGGCACCGGATCGGACCCCGGCCGCCTGGCAGGCTCGCGCCCATGTGGACGATCGGAGAGGTACGGGTCACCGAGATCGCGGAGTTGACGACGACGTCGGCGGCCCACTGGCTGCTGCCCGACGCAACGGCCGACCGGATTCGCGAGATCGAGTGGATGGTGCCCCACTACGCCACACCGGAGGGCAAGGTCCACATGACGATCCGGGCGCTGGTGATCGAGAGCGAGGGCCGGCGCATTCTCGTCGACACGTGTCTCGGCAACGACAAGCAACGCCCGGTCGAGCCGTGGAACATGCGATCGGGCCCCTTCCTCGACGACCTGACCGCCGCCGGCTTTCCACCCGACTCGATCGACACGGTGTTGTGCACGCACCTCCACGTCGATCACGTCGGTTGGAACACCCGTCTCGTCGACGGCGAGTGGGTGCCGACATTCCCGAACGCCCGCTACCTGTTCGCCGACGTCGAGTGGGAGCACTGGCAGCGCGACGACTCGGGGATGGACCAGGTGCTGCGGGCCGACTCGATCCAGCCGGTGATCGATGCGGGGCTCGTCGACCTCGTCGCCACCGACGCCCGCCTCACGGCGCACGTGTCGCTCGTCCCGACACCCGGGCACACGCCGGGTCACGTGAGTGTGCGGATCGAGAGCGGCGGCGAGCGGGCGATCGTCACCGGCGACCTGTCGCACATGGTGTGTCAGGCGGCGCACCCGGAATGGGGGAGTTCGTTCGACGTCGATCCCGCAGGAGCCGAAGCGACCCGGCGCGCGTTCTTCGCGGGGCGCGCCGACACCGACGAGCTGGTGCTCGGTACGCACTGGGAGCCGTGCGCCGGCTACGTCCGCTCCGACGGCGAGGTCTGGCGCGTCGAGCCGGCCGGTTGACCCGCCAGAGCGAGGGGCCTGGCTCGTGCGTCCGGACGCGACGATGCGGCGCCCGTTTCGAGTGCCGCATCGTCAGTTCAATCCGTGATGTGGTGTCAAGGTCGATCACCTCTCCTCTCATGTCGGAGCCTGGTCACGGTCCGGCGTCGCCAGGATCAGGGCCGAGTCACTGGTTGTCGAGCAGTGCTTGGTCGATCGAGTCCTGGATCAGCTGGTAGGCGCTGGGGGTCTGGACCGTGGTGCCCTGGTTGTCGAGCAGTGCTTGGTCGATCGAGTCCTGGATCAGCTGGTAGGCGCTGGGGGCTTGGACCGTGGTGCCCTGGTTGTCGAGCAGTGCTTGGTCGATCGAGTCCTGGATCAGCTGGTAGGCGCTGGGGGCTTGGACCGTGGTGCCCTGGTTGTCGAGCAGTGCTTGGTCGATCGAGTCCTGGATCAGCTGGTAGGCGCTGGGGGTCTGGACCGTGGTGCCCTGGTTGTCGAGCAGTGCTTGGTCGATCGAGTCCTGGATCAGCTGGTAGGCGCTGGGGGCTTGGACCGTGGTGCCCTGGTTGTCGAGCAGTGCTTGGTCGATCGAGTCCTGGATCAGCTGGTAGGCGCTGGGGGCTTGGACCGTGGTGCCCTGGTTGTCGAGCAGTGCTTGGTCGATCGAGTCCTGGACCAGCTGATACGAGCTCGTCGTCTCGGAGGTCTGGGTGCCGTCATCGCGAACGATGACGCCGACCACGATTGCACCGACGGCCAGCAGCACGGCCACGGCCATCCAACCCAGCCAACGGACCCGGTGGTCGCGTCGACCCGACTCTGCGGGTTCGGAAACCTCCAAACCGCTGAGGTCATCGGGAACGGTGACGTCGTGTGGCAGCTCGGGAAGCTCCGTGAGTTCCTGTGTCGTGGGATGTTCGAACAGCTTCATCATCCTCTCCCTTCGTGAATGTCTCCTCTCTCGGGATCTCCGCTCGTCGGGATCCTCCTTCTCGACCTCATTGTCCACCCGACCCCCTGCGTCACGCTGAGTGGCGTCTGTCGGCGCGCTCTGGGACTTCTGTCACTGGACATGGATCACACATGCAGGACACTGGAGGCGTAGGGAGACGGAACACGCCATGTTGGACGACTACCAGATCCGGGTACTCGGACCGATCGACGTGCTCACGCCGACGGGGAGCGTTGCCGTCGGCGGTCGGCATGTTCGAGCACTCCTCGGTGCGCTCGTGATCGGGGTCGGCCACGCGGTACGCATCGACCACCTCCGCGAGGCGATCTGGGCCCAGGACCAACCCGACTCCGCGGACAACACGCTCCAGTCGAGCGTGTCGCGTCTTCGTCGGCTCCTGGGAGCGGACGCCATCATGCGGGTGGACGGCTCGTACGAGCTGAACGTCGCACCGGAGAACATCGATGCCGTCCGGTTCGAGACGTTGCTCACCGAGGCGGCGTCGTCGAGAGGGGATCCGGAGCGCGCCCGTCGGTTGTGTCGTGAGGCGCTCGACCTCTGGCGGGGGCCGCCGTTCGGTGACCTGGCGGACGATGAAGCGTTCAGGCTGGACAGCTACCGGCTCGACGAGATGCGCCTCGCCGCGATGGAGATCTGTCTGGAGGCCGATCTCGCGCTCGGGAACCACGAACTGATCGTGGGCGAACTCGAGGCGGCGGTCGAGGAACATCCGTACCGCGAGCATCTGTGGTACCTGCTGATCGAGGCGCTCGACGCCGGCCAACGACGGGTGGAAGCGCTCCGGGTGTGTGCCCGTCTCCGCAGACTGCTGGCGGAGACCGGCGTCGAGGCGAGTGACGAGCTCTCGCGGTTGGAGCAGCGGATCCTGGACGGCCACGCTGCTTCGCAGGCGACCTCCGCCGGGCACGACCCGTCCGGCTGACGTCCTCCGCGAGGTCCTGTCGGAGCTGTCGCGCATCTCGGGTCCATCGTCTCTGGAGGATTCGGGCGCGATCGCTCATCATGGAGGCATGGTCACGATCGTCGATCCTCAGCTGCGCGTCGAAGCCGTCGAGGGCCACCCGGGTGAGCGCAGGCTCGTCGTGACGTACTCGATCCAGGTGCCACCCTTCGATCCCGACCTCGGAGCGACCCTGCGCGAGGACGTCGTCGTCACCGCTCGTGACGAGCACGATGCGCCCGTGTTCCCGTCGGAACTCGAGGTGCATCTCCGAGGCGAGGTGTCGGCGCAGCCCGGGGTCACACCGAGGAGCCTCACGACCGACGTCCACCGGGCCGACCTCGACGTGGAGAAGGACTGGTGGCGCATCAACGAAGGCGGCGCCTTCGAACCCATCGCCGAGTTCGTCGATCACCTGGTCGCCCGGGTGACGCTTCGCGCCGACGATCTCATCGTCGCGATGGCGACCTCCCCCACGATCACCGGGTCGTGGGGTGCGCTCGGCGACGACTGAGCGCCCGGTCGCCGAAGGGCGATCCGTCACTTCGTCAGCGTGAAGCGCCGACCATGTACGCCACCGCCGTGCGAGTTGACCAGACTGTCCGGGCATGGAACACGTTGCGATCACACCGCTGGATCCCTTCCGGTTCTCTGCGGTCATCGGGCAGGAGCGGACCGATCGGCTCGCCGTCGAGGCGGCGGAGGAGGCGCTCGACCGATTGCACGGTCGCAGCGTGATCAACGTGAACTCGACCGCTGCGGGTGGTGGTGTCGCCGAGATGCTGCACGTGTTGCTCGGCCTGATCCGTGGCGTCGGGGTCGACGCTCGATGGTTGGTGATCGAGGGCAACCAGGAGTTCTTCGAGGTCACCAAGCGGTTGCACAATCATCTGTACGGCACGGCCGGCGACGGCGGCGAGCTCGGCGACGCGGCGCATCGCATCTACGTCGACGCGCTGCAGCCGGAGAAGGACGAGCTCTCGGCGCACGCTCGCGAGGGCGACATCGTCGTCTTGCACGATCCGCAGGTCGCCGGGCTGGCGGAGCACGCGAAGCGACTCGGCTGCAAGGTGGTGTGGCGATGTCACGTCGGTCTCGACGAGCAGAACGAGTACAGCCGGATCGGCTGGGAGTTCCTGCGGCCGTACCTCGAGCCGTTCGTCGACCACTACGTGTTCTCCGACCGTCGGTTCCCGCCCGACTGGGTGTCACCCGATCGTCTGTCGGTGATCTGGCCGTCGATCGACCCGTTCTCGCCGAAGAACCAGGACCTCGACGATGCGACGGTCGAGGCGATCCTCACGCACGTCGGCCTGATCGACGGGACGCCGGGCGAGACCGTGTTCGAGCGCAGTGATGGTTCGCCGGGCCGGGTGGAGCGGATGTGCGACGTCATGCGCACCGGCCCGTCGCCGGGGCCGGAGGTGCCGCTGGTGGTGCAGATCTCGCGGTGGGACGCGATGAAGGACATGGGCGGGGTCATGCAGGCGTTCGCCGAGTACGTCGACTCGGGCCGGACCGCCCAGCTGGTGCTGGCGGGGCCGGTCGTGTCGGCGGTGGCCGACGACCCCGAGGGTGGTCAGGTGTTGCAGGACTGCTGGAACCAGTGGCGTCAATTGCCGCACGCGGTTCGCTCTCGCGTCCAGTTGGTGTGCCTGCCGATGCACGACCTCGAGGAGAACGCGGTGATCGTCAACGCACTCCAGCGTCATGCCCAGATCGTGGCGCAGAAGAGCCTCGCCGAGGGGTTCGGCCTCACGGCTGCCGAGGCGATGCTGAAGGGGACGCCCGTGATCGCGAGCGCGGTCGGTGGTCTCGTCGATCAGGTGATCGACGGCGAGTCGGGTCTGCTGGTGCAGGATCCGACCGACCTCGAGGAGTTCGGCGCGGCGGTCTGTCGGATCCTCGACGACGACGAGTTCCGGCGACAGCTGGGTGAGGGAGCGAGGGCCCGAGCGATCGCGACGCACCTCGGTGACACCCACCTGCTCCGCTGGCTCGACGTGGTCCGCAAACTGTACGACGACTGACGTCTCGCAGCTCAGACGGTGTCCAGTCCGATCCTCATGACTCGGGCGACCCGTTCGAGACTCGCGTCGGTGGCCGGCAGGGTGGCCCCGGGCCGAGCTCAGACGAGCGGTTCGAACGTGGCGGTGAAGTGGCGCAGTGGGCGCGGCGGGCTCGTGATGCGGTAGCCACCGAGTTGCTGCGCGTTCGCCGCCACCGCCAGGCACACCTCGATCACGTAGTCGATGTGGCTCTGGGTGTAGGTGCGGCGCGGGATCGCGAGACGCACGAGTTCCATCGCGGCGGGCCGCTCGCTGCCGTCGGGTTGCAGGCCGAACATCACCGAGCCGATCTCGCAGCCGCGCACGCCACCCGTCTCGTAGAGCGCGATCGCGAGTGCCTGCCCGGGGTACGCGAGGGGATCGATGTGCGGCAGCAGCCGTCCGGCGTCGAGATAGACGGCGTGCCCTCCGATCGGCTGTACGACCGGCACACCGCCGTCGGCGAGCGCGTCGCCCAGGTACGCGGTCGAGCGGATCCGGTAGCGGAGGTAGTCGTGCTGCACCGATTCGCGCAGTCCCTGGGCGAGCGCGTCGAGATCACGCCCGGCGAGCCCGCCGTAGGTGGGGAAGCCCTCGGTCAGCACCAGCAGGGTGCGGCACTCGTCGGCGAGGGCGTCGTCGTTCATCGCCAGCCAGCCGCCGATGTTGCCGAGGGGGTCCTTCTTTGCGCTCATCGTCATGCCGTCGGCGAGCGAGGCGATCTCGCGCACGATGTCGCGGACCTCGCGGTCGCCGTGTCCTGGTTCGCGCTCGCGGATGAACCAGGCGTTCTCGGCGAACCGGCAGGCATCGAGGAACAGCGGGACCCCGTACCGGTCGCAGAGTGCGCGCACCCCGCGCAGGTTCTCGAGCGAGACGGGCTGGCCCCCGCCGGAGTTGTTGGTGATCGTGACGAACACGACCGGGATCACGTCGGGGCCGTGCTCGCGCAGCAGTGCCTCGAGCGCGTCGAGGTCCATGTTGCCCTTGAACGGGTGCAGCGAGGTCGGGTCGCGGCCCTCGGCGATCACCAGGTCGACCGCGGTGGCGCCGCTGTACTCGACGTTGGCCCGGGTCGTGTCGAAGTGGGTGTTGTTCGGCACGACCCTGCCCTCGCCGCCGATCGCCGTGAACAGGATCTTCTCCGCGGCGCGCCCCTGGTGGGTCGGGATCACGTGCTCGAACGGGAACAGGTCCTGCACGCTCTCGAGGAAGCGGAACCACGAGGGCGACCCGGCGTAGCTCTCGTCGCCTCGCTGGAGCGCGGCCCACTGGTCGCGCGACATCGCCCCCGTGCCCGAGTCGGTGAGCAGGTCGATCAGCACGTCGTCGGACCGCAGCGAGAAGAGATTGTTGCCCGCCTCGTCGAGCGCCGTGCGCCGTTGCTGCGGCGTGGTCATCACGAGCGGTGCGACGGAATGGACCCGGAACGGTTCGATGATCGTCGAGAACTCCATGAGGTCATCATGACCCGTCGCCGCCGGCGCGCTGGACGAACACGGACACTCGGCGATCAGCGGGCACGCTGCCGGGTAGGTTCGGCTCATGTCGACACCGGTCGTGTTGCTGACGGGTGCGTCGGGCCTGGTCGGGACCTGGCTGCGGCGGACGATTCCCGACGGCGTCGAACTCGTCTCGCTCACCCATCGCACGTCGGTTCCGGACTCGGCGTTCGTCGCGGCCGACCTCCGCGAACCGCGGGCGGTCGCGGAGGCCGTCAACCGCGTCCGGCCGTCGATGGTGATCCACGCGGCGTGGAGGTTGGACGAGCCGTCGATCGTCGACGCAACCCGGAACGTCGTCGACGCTGCGTCGGCCGTCGGCGCCGAGTTCGTCCACCTCTCCACCGACGTGGTCTTCTCGGGCGACGGCCGTCCGGTGGACGAACGCTCGCACCCCGACCCGGTGTCGGATCACGGACGGTGGAAGGCACAGGCCGAGGTGATCGTCGCCGACGCACGCGTGCCGTCGTGCGTCGTGCGGCTGCCGCTCGTGCTGTCGCTCGATCCGATGGATCAGTCGACCGAACGGCTCCGAGCAGGGGTGCTCGAGGGCCGGCCCACGTCCTGGTTCTCCGACGAGTTCCGGCGGCCGGCGATGGCCGCCGACATCGCCGACGGGCTCTGGCGGATTGCGTCGCTGCCGCCCGAGCAGCGTTCGGGTGTGTGGCACCTCGGCGGGCCCGAGCTGTTGAGTCGTTCGGAGATCGCGTTCCGTGTCGCCGAGGCTCTGGGGCTCGACGGGAGCTCGATCGTTGCGGAGCCGACCCCACCGGGCCTCGTCCGCCCCCGCCACATCGACATGCGCAGTCGACGAGCGAACGACGAGATCGGCTGGGATCCGATGCCGATCTTCACCTGAGCTCGGGCGGTGCGGTCGGCAGGGCGGCGTTGTCACACCCGTCGGTCATGATGGGTCGATGGCGGAACGGCTCCTCACCCCCTCGAAGATCACGGCGTGGCTCGACTGCGCGCACTTCCTCACCCTGAAGCACGAGGTCGAGGCGGGCACGCGCACGGTCGAGCGGAGCCCGTTCGGCGAGATGGCCCAGATGCTGCTCGACAAGGGTCTCGAACACGAGCAGGCGGTGCTCGCCCGCTACCGCGCCGAGGGGCTGTCGGTGTTGGAGGTCCCCGAGCGCGTGAACGGTGAATCGTTCGAGCAGTGGGTCGATCGGGTCGGCGACGTGCTGGCCGAGGGTCACGACGTCGTGTTCCAGATGCCGTTCGTGCACGAGGGCATCCGGGGCATCGCCGACTTCCTGCGCCGGGTCGACGACCCCGAGACCGGCACGTGCACCTACGAGCCGATCGACGCCAAGCTCGCCCGCAAGGAGGCCAAGCCCGGCCACGTCCTGCAGTTGTGCTTCTACGCCGAGGCGATCGAGGCCAGCACCGGCGTGCTCCCCGAGTTCGTGTACATCGAGCTGGGGTCGGGCCGGTCCGAAGCAGTTCGGGTGGCCGACGTGCTGCCGTACTGGCGTCGGCTGCGCGGCCAGTTGGCGAAGCTGCTGACCGACAGTGGTGAGGTTGGGGGCGTCGAGGCCGAGACCCGGCCCAAGCCGTGCGACCACTGCCAGTTCTGCGAGTTCGAGTTGGTGTGCGAGGCCCAGTGGCGCGCCGCCGATTCGCTCGTGCACGTGGCCGGTGTGCGCACGCCCGATCGCCTCCTGCTCCAGCAGAACGGGGTCACGACGATCGCCTCGCTGGCCGTCCTCGATCACGAGGTCGCCGGCCTCGACGAGGCCCGTCGTGAGACGTTCGTCCGCCAGGCGCGCCTCCAGGTGCAGGCCCGCGACGCTCCGGACGAGAAGCCGCCGTTCGAGCTGCTCGAGGCCCCGTCGGCCACCGACCACGCTCCGCTGGTCGAGGATCTCGACGCGCCCGACCCGATCGGGTTCGCGGCGTTGCCGGCGCCCGACGACGGCGACGTGTTCCTCGACTTCGAGGGCCATCCGTTCTGGCACGCCGACGCCGAGCTGTTCTTCCTGTTCGGCCTCATCGAGCGCTCACCGGACGGCGAGTGGGAGTTCAGGGCGTTCTGGGCGCACACCAAGGACGAGGAGGCAGCCGCGACGAAGGCGCTCATCGAGCACCTCGCCTCCCGCCGGGCGCAGTTCCCCGACATGCACGTGTACCACTACAACCACACCGAGCGCTCGTCGCTCGAGCGGCTGGTCACCGAGCACGGCGTCGCCGAACTGGCGCTCGAGCAGCTGATCACCACCGGGCTGTTCGTCGACCTCCTGCCGATCGTGAAGGGCGCGATGCAGGTCGGCGTGGAGGGCTACGGCCTCAAGCACGTCGAGCAGCTCACCGACTACGAGCGCGGCCACGAGATCGACCGGGGTGCCGGCGCGGTCGTCGAGTACGAGCGCTGGATGGCGTCGGGCGATCAGGCCGGCCTCGACCGGATCTCGGCCTACAACGAGGACGACGTGCGCGCCACCCGCGCCCTGCGCGACTGGTTGGTGACGCAACGCCCGACGGGCGTGCCGTGGCGGGCGGCGGTGCTCGGGCGCGAGGAGCCGGCGGCCGAACTCGACGAGCGCATCGAGGCGTTGCACGCATTCGGCGCGGGCACGGTCGAGCACCTGATGGGTGACCTGCTCGGCTACTGGCGCCGTGAGCGCCAGGTGGTCAGCGCCGATGCCTATCGCCTGTCGATCGCGGACGTGGCCGATCAGTTGGACTCGCCGTCGGTGATCGCCCGGCTGACGTTCCGGGGTTTCGAGTCGCAGGTCAGCGCGAAGACGGGCAAGCCGTTGAAGTGGCCGTGGGCGCGGTTCACGTTCCCGCCGCAACCGATCGACGTCGACATCGACAAGGGCTCGAAGCTGATCGTCGCGCTCGACGAGCAGGAGTGGGTCTTCTACAAGCTGGAGATGATCGATGCCGGCGCCGGTGAGCTGGCGGTCACGTGGGACGGCGACGCCGAGGATGCCGGGGTGTATCCGTCGTCGCTCGTCCACTACGAGTGGTTCCAGGAGGGGGCCAAGCTGACCGCGCTGGAGGAGCTGGCCGACGAGATGTTGGCCGGCCGCGCCGACCGGGTCGGCCATGCGATGTTGCGCCGCGACCTTCCCGCGTTCGAGCCGGGCCGAGGCCCCGACGGCGGCGTGTTCGTCGGCGACGTGCCCGCGATCTGCGGGTGGGCGACCGGGCTCGACCGGAGCTACGTGCCGATCCAGGGGCCGCCGGGGACGGGCAAGACGTACACCGGCGCGCACGTGATCCGCACGCTCGTCGACGCCGGCCTGCGGGTGGGGGTGACGGCGATGAGCCACGCGGCGATCGACAACCTGATGCAGGCGGTGGTCGACCGGTTCGCTGAGGAGGGCGTCTCGGAGAACCTGCGGGCGGTCCGCAAGGCGAAGGAGGGGTCGGTCCGTGGCATCCGCTACGTCGACGACAATGCCAGCGTCGCCCGCGGTGACTTCAACGTGATCGCGGGGACGACCTGGCTGTTCGCCAGCAAGCCGATGCGTGAGCACCCGGTCGACGTGCTGGTGGTCGACGAGGCGGGCCAGCTCGGCCTGGCCGACACGGTGGCGGCGACGATCTCGGCGACGAACGTGATCCTGCTCGGCGATCCGCAGCAGTTGCCGCAGGTGTCGCAGGCGGTCCATCCGGGAGGTGCCGGTGCGAGTGCGCTCGAGCACTTGCTCGACGGCGACTTGACGGTGCCGCCCGATCGGGGCGTGCTGCTGGAGACGACGTGGCGGATGCATCCCGACGTGTGCGAGTTCATCTCCGAGGTGATGTACGGCGGCAAGTTGCACAGCCACCCCTCGTGCGTCGGCCAGTCGGCCGTCGGTCAGACCGGTCTGCGTTGGCTGCGTGCGGAGCACACGGGACGCTCGACCGAGTCAGCGGAGGAGGCGGCGATCGTCGTGGCGAAGGTCCTGGAGCTGCTCGGCCGGCCGTGGACCGATCAGCACGGCACGACCCGTCCGTTGACGGTCAGCGACTTCATGGTCGTCGCCCCGTACAACGACCAGCGCCGTTGCATCACCGAGGCGTTGCGGGCCGACCCGACGACGAGAGGTGTCGAGGTCGGCACGGTCGACAAGTTCCAGGGCCAGGAGGCCGCCGTGGTGCTGTTCTCGATGACGACGTCGTCGTCGGAGTTCATGCCCCGCACCGCCGACTTCCTGTTCTCCAAGAATCGCCTGAACGTGGCGATCAGCCGGGCGCGTTGTCTCGCCTACCTGGTGTGCACCGACGAACTCCTCGACACCCGTGCCCGCGACGTCGACGAGATGGCGTTGATCTCCGCGCTGTGCTCCTTCGTCGAGCGGGCGAGCTGACACCGTGGGCTGAACCCGTGACACCCCGTCCGTGGGTTGGGCACCACCGACTCCCTCCTCCGAACGCAGCGACGAGGAGCAACAGGATGAGCAGACCGCAGTTGATCGAGTGGCTGGAGTGCGAGACCGGCCAGCGGATCGAACGGCCCGAGCCGAGTGCACCGAAGTCGCGTCACGTGTCGATCCGGGTCCCCGAGGAGGCGATCGACGCTGCGATCACGTCGTTGCTCGTCGCACGCGACCGCCTCGGTCAGTCCTGACTGGCGGCTTCCCGCGCGTCGATCGAGTGCAGCAGGTCGTCGACGGACCGTGAGGCCGGTGGTTCGCCTGCGCGCGCCATCTCGGCGGTGGCCTGCTGCAGCGCCCGATTGGCAGGGGTCGGGACGCCGTGGAGGCGGCCGAGCAGCACGATCTCGCCGGTGAGGTAGTCGGTCTCGATCGTGCCGGTGCCGCGTTGCAGGCTCTGCCACGTCGATCCTCCGGCACGGTGTGGTTCGTCGCCGACCGGTTGGATCTTGAGGGCGTCGCCCCGACGGGCGAGATCCTCCTCGGCGCTGACCACGGTGATCCCCGCCGCGGCGAGCACCGCGTCGCCCTCGGCCCGCGCCATCTCGACGAGGCGTGCATCCCGGCCGCACACCGCTTCGACGGCGTTGCCGAGGTTCATCAGCAGCTTGCGGTACTTCCAGCTCATGATGTCGGCGCGGGGGATCGAACCGAACGTCGCTGCTTCGAGCGTGGCGGCGAGCTGAACGCTCAGGTCGTCGACGCCGTGCGGGTAGCGGCCGACGTCGAGGAGCCCGGAGCTCGGTGCGGTCCAGACCCGCACGACGCCGGGGGCGAGGTGGTCGGCGGGGAGCATCACGCAGATGCCGTACACGTTGGGGAACAGGCGCAGCGCCTGGCGTTCGTTGTCGACGCCGTTCTGCATGCACACGATCGGCTGGTCGGCGACGCCGGCGGCCCGCAGGTCGTTCAGCACGCCGGCGGTGTCCTGGCTCTTGACGCCGAGCAGGAACACGTCGTCGTCGGTGACGTCGATCTCGCCGACCGACGTGGCGACAGGCAGCTCGACGATCCGGCTGCCGGTGGGCGACTCGTAGCGGAGCCCCGACTCGCGCATCACCCGCGCGTGCTCGCCGCGGGCCACGGCGACCACCGGCGTGCCTGCCAGTGCGAGGTTGGCGGCGACGACCCCGCCGACCGCTCCGGCACCGACGACGATGATCCGCATGCCGACGACCCTACGGCGTCTGGCCGGGCCCGCAGATCTCGAGCATGTCGAGCACCGGTTGGACGCGGGCGACCTCGTGGCTGCGCAGGAGGTTGGCCTTCGCGAGCAGGGCGAGCACCGCCATGGCGGTCTCGGCCACCCGGACCTCGTCGTGGAACAGGTAGACCGCGGACGCCATCGTCACGCACACCGGCCAGCCGAGTTCGCGGAAGCGGAACGACTGCAGCAGGTTGTCGGTCTGGTAGCGCACCCGCTCCGGACCGTCGGGCAGGTTGAGCGCGAACCCGAACCCGGGATCGATCCAGAGCTTGTCGACGCCGCAGCCGGTCACGAGATCGAGCCGCTCGCGGAAGAACGCCATCTGCTCGTCGATCATCGTGTCGACCGGCGGGACGTCGTCGTCGGACCGTGCCGTCTGGCCAGGCGTGTAGCAGAGGATCAGGCCGGCGTCGTGGCGGGCGATCGCCTCGTAGAGCCTCGGGTCGTCGACCCTGCCCGTCAGGTTGATCACCTGGGCGCCGGCCTCGAGGGCAGCGACCGCGACGTCGGTGAGGTAGGTCTCGATCGACACGAGCAGCCCCTCGGCGAGGAGGGCGTCGAGAACCGGCAGCAGCGAGGCGAGCTGGGCGTCGACGTCGACGATGTCGGCGTCGGTCCCGGTCGACTCGGCCCCGATGTCGATCATCACGGCGCCCTCGACCGTCATCCGCCGGGCGCGGTACAGCGCGGCGGGGACGTCGTGGGCGATGCTCTCGCGGTAGGTGGAGTCCCGCGACAGGTTGATCACGCCGAGTTGGTACGGGCGGTCGTCGAAGGTCCGTCCGGCGATCTCGAAGGTGCGGACCGGATGGTGGATCGCATCGCGGTGGGCTTCCCAGAGCGGGAGCAGGACGTCGGGGGTGATCACGGGGTGTGCTCCTCCGGGGTGTCGGTGTGCCAGGTGTCGGTGTGCCAGGTGTCGGTGAGTTCGGTGAGGTCGCCGGGTTCGACCGGGAGGTCGGCGAGGAGATCGCGCATCGTGCGGCCGAGGCGGGGGTGGACGACGTCCGGCGCGATGTCGCACACGGGCACCATCACGAACCGGCGCTCGTGCATCCGCGGATGGGGGACCTCCAGGGTGGGCGTGTCGGAGACGAGATCGCCGTGTACGAGCAGGTCGAGATCGAGGGTGCGCGGCCCCCAGTGCACGGTCCGCCGGCGTTCGCGGCCGGCTTCGATGCGGTGGAGGAGCGCGAGGAGTGTGGCGGCGTCGAGGGTCGTGTCGGCGAGGAGGGCGGCGTTGAGGTAGGGGCCCTGGTCGTCGGGCCCGCCGACCGGCGCGGTCTCGTAGAGGGGTGACACGGCGACGATGTCGATGCCGTCGGCGCCCTCGATCTCGGCGACGCCGGCGCGCAGGTTCTCCAGCCGGTCGCCGAGGTTGGAGCCGAGCGCGATCAGGCAACGGGTCGCGGGGCTCGCGGTCATCGCGTTCGCTCGATGGTGATCCCGACGCCGTCGGCATCCTCGAAGATGTCGAGCTTCTGGACGGTGACCCGCACGGCCTGGGCGAGTTCGTTGCGCAGGGCGAAGTCGGCAACGGCCTCGGCCCAGGTCTCGACGAGCTCGACGTGCTCACCCGACGCAGCCCACGCTTCGACGAACTCGACGACGTCGGCGTAGGAGACGTAGGCGCCGGTCTCACGTACACGATCGGCGTAGTCGTCGACGGTGGCGATCTCCACGTCGAAGCGGACGCGTTGTGTGGTCTCCCGCTCGAAGTCGTGCACTCCGATGGAGGCGTCGACCACGAGCCCGTTCACGACGATCCGATCGGGAGCACCAGGGCGCGCGCGTCGGCTGGAGGGGTTGGGGTCGGGCATCGCCATGATCCTCGCGGGTGAGGCGGTCGGGTCAACAACCGTCGCTTCGGATCCATTCCGCGTGGGCGGGGTCGGTCCGGCGCAGCGTCAGTGTCCGGTCTGGGCGTTGACCCAGGCGAGGTACTCGGTGGAACCGGCCACCGCGATGCCGGTGATCGCGGGGAGGTCGTAGGAGTGCAGCGAGCGCACCCTGTCGACGATCGAATCGAATCGATCGACGCGTGTGACCGCCGTCAGCAGGACTTCGTCGTCGTGTTCGACGACGTCCTTCCACTCGTACACGCTCGAGATCGGTGTGAGATGGACGCAGGCCACCAGGTGCTCCTGGACCAGCGCATCGGCGATCATGGTCGCTTCGTCACGAGAGCCGCACGTGATGCTGACCTGGCAGTGGTCCAGGGTGGTCACGAGACGATCTTCGCGGATTGCCGGGCCAGGTTCCAGGGCGTGGCGCCGATTCGTGTCGTCTCGACGCTGCGCTCGCAGGACGTCAGGGTTCCATCACGACCCAGCCGCGGCGTTGGAGCTCCGCGGCGAGCTGCTCGTCGGAGAACTTCTCCAGCTGTGCGTGCGAACGGTCACGCTGTGCCGGCTTCGGCCTCGCCGACACGGGCGATGAGTCGGATGGCGAATCGGGCGCGGGATCGGGCGCGGCATCGGGCGCCCCCTCCGCCGCTTCCTGGAGCGCGGCGATGAACTCGTCGGCCTCGTCACGGGTGAACTTGCCGTTGGCCTGGCGCTGTGTGAAACCCATCGGGCCGCGTGCGTCCCTGAAGTCCGAGTGCCCGGCCGCTTGCAGCAACTCGGTCAGCTCACGCATCTGGCTGTGTGACGCGGGCGGACCCGACGCTTGTCCGAAGGCCATCGTCCCAGTCTCGCGCCGCTGCCCGGTCGCGGCGGTCGTCATGGCGGCAGGAGGATTCGTGTGCCGGCAACGCGCCCCCGATCGGTCTCGGTGCTGCGTCGCCCGAGCGGTCGTGCGATCTGACCAGCGCAGCGTCTCGTCGCTACCCTCGTGCGATCGTCGTGCGCCGGTGCACGATCTCGACCCCCACCGTCAAGGATTCCGATGCCCACCACCTTCGAAGCGGCGACCTCGATCGTCTCGCGCGGCCACGACGAGGCCGGGCGCATGCACTACGACGTCCAGCTCGTCGACGAGTACGCGATCATGGGCTCCAAGCCGGGAGGTGGCTACATGCTCGCCTGTCTCGGCCGGGCTGCGCTCGACGCTGCCCGGGAGGCCGGCTCGACGCACGAGCACGTCATCGCCGCGTCGGCGCAGTTCCTGTCGTCGCCCGACCTCGGCCCGGCGCAGATCGTCACCGAGATCGACCGGGTCGGCAGGACCGCCAGCCAGGTCAACGCGACGATCGGTGTCGACGGCGTTCGGGGGGTGCGTGCGCAGTTCACGCTCGGGACACTGCACGAGGGGACCGCACCCTTCTGGGGCGAGGTCGCTCCGTGTCCGTTCCCGGCCCTCGAGGACCTGGCGCCGTCGCCGATGGCCGGCGAGCAGGGCATCGAGTTGCAGTACGACCCCGACGCGGCCTTTCTGATGACGGACGACGGGCCGACCGCCGTCGGCGGCGGTGAGTTGCGGGCGTACCTGCGTGACGAAGTCGACGACGTGTTCGACACGGTCGGGTTGCTCTACGCGTCCGACGTGATCCCGCCGGCGACGTTCGGTGTGGTGCAGACGGGGTGGGTGCCGACGCTGGCGATCACGGTCTACAACCGTGCGATACCGGCGCCGGGGCCGTTGCGGCTGCGGTTCCGTGTCCAGGTGATCCACGATGGCTACGCCGACGAGATCTGCGAGGCGTGGGACAGCGAGGATCGTCTCGTGATGCAGTCGACGCAGATCACCGCGCTGCGCATCCCGCCCGACGCCACCCCGCTGAGCGACGCCCGGTAGCGGAGCGTCCGGGTTCGATGGTCAGCGTTCGATGGTCAGCGCTCGATGGTCAGCGCTCGATCGTGACGGTCAACGTGGCGCCGCCCCAGCCGTTGACGAGGTCGCGTCCCTCGACGGTCACTTCTGTCACGTCGGGCGGGATCACGACGTCGGTGAGCGACCGGGTGAACGGCTGCTCCGCGGCGTGGTCGTGGGTGAGTTCGCGCACGCCGAGTTCGGTGCCGTCCGGGGCGACGATCCGCCACGCGTCGGCGTAGCGCTCGGGCGTGTCGTACGGCGACGAGACGGTGACGTCGAACCGGAACGTGTCGTCCTGTGGGGTGACGACGACGTCGAGGATGTCGGGAAACTGCTGCTCGTCGCCGCCGTTCCCGACACTCGTCGAGGCCGGGGCGGGTTCGGACGACGGGGTCGGTCCTGACGCGGCATCGTCGTCGCCGCAGGCTGCGACGGCCGTCGCCCCGATGAGGACGACCACGATGGCGAAGCGGGCGAGCACCGGATCAGTCTCGCAGTGCCGTTCGAGTGTCAGGCGTCGTCGATCCCGGTTCGTCGGCGGGTCCCCGGGAGTGCGTACGTTTGCTTCATGGGGAGCGTCTCGTCGGTCCCGGGCTTGACCAACGCCCGCCTCCGGGCGGTGCTCGGCGCGCTCATCCTGGCGGTGCTGCTGGCGTCGATGGAGATCTCGATCATCGCCACCGCGCTGCCGACGATCGCCGGCGAGTTCAACGCGTTCGAGAGTTTCGCCTGGGTCGGCACGGCGTACATCGCCACCGCTGCGATCGGAACGCCGTTGATGGGGAAGCTCGGGGATCTCTACGGGCGCCGCATGATCTTTCTGCTCACGCTGACGCTCTTCATGGTCGGGTCGCTGTTGTGCGGATTCTCGCAGTCGATGAACCAGCTGATCGCCGCCCGGGCGGTCCAGGGTCTGGGCGGTGGCGCGATCCAGGCGCTGGCGTTCGCCATCCTCGGCGACATCCTCCCGCCCCGCGAACGGGGTCGCTACATCGGCTACTTCACGTTGGCCTTCGTGGGGGCGGCGTTGTTCGGTCCGCTGATCGGCGGGCTCATCATCGACAACTGGACCTGGCCGTGGATCTTCTTCATCAACGTGCCGCTCGTCGCGATCGTCAGCGTCATCAGTTACTTCGCGCTGGACCTGCCGTTCCCGCGCCGCAAGGCCCGGCTCGACGTCGGCGGGGCCGTGTTGTTGGCGTTGACGATCGGCGGATTGATGATCGCACTGGAGGTCGGTGGCACGGACGGCTGGAGCGAGCCACACGTGATCGCCATGTTCGTCGGGGTCGTCGTCGGTGTGGTGTTGTTCGTCCTCGTCGAGCGGCGGGCGGTCGAACCGATGATCCCGCTGCACTTGTTCGGCAATCGGGTGGTGCTGATGTGCATCATCGCCGGGGCGTGCGCCGGCACGATCGCGTTCGGGGCCGCGCAGTTCCTCCCCTTGTACTTCCAGGACTCGCTGTTCGTGTCGCCCACCGAGTCCGGGTTGCGCATGCTCCCGCAGATGCTCGGGGTCACCCTCGGCACGTTCGGGATCGGGCGGCTCATCCTGCTGACCGGCCGCTACAAGACGTACCCGGTGGTGGGATCGACGGTCGCTGCGGCCGGTCTCTTCGCCATCAGCTTCATCACCGGTTCGACGCCGTACGCGTTGTTGGTCGTGCCGATGATCGCCACCGGTTTCGGCATGGCGGCGGTGTTCACGACGACGTCGATCGCCACGCAGAACGCCGTGGAGTTCTCCGATCTCGGTGTCGCCACTGCGACGATCATGTTCTTTCGCACGCTCGGCGGTGCGATCGGTCTGGCGGCGTTCGGAACGATCCTGAACGCGACGATCCGGCGCGAGATTCCGGCCCGCCTGGCGATCAGCCCCGATGACGCGACGGGGTTGATCCGCGAGCCTGCCGACATCGCCGCCCTTCCGGCGGCGAGTCGCGAGGCGGTGGTCGAGAGCCTGGCGTCGGGTGTCGGACTGATCTATCTCGTGTGTGCGGGCGTGATGATCGTCAGCCTGGTCGCGTCGATCCTGATGCCGGAACGGACGTTGCGTCCGAGGGCCGGCATCTCCGACGCCCTCGAACAAGCCGCCACACCGTCTGAGCTGTCACGCCCCTGACGGCGGCACGGCGTCGTCGCCACACCCGTCGGTCATGTTGGGCGACGGCTCCGAACCCGACGAACCGACTCCCCGAGGGGTCGAAGCCGATCGCGAGTCTCGACGCTCACCTGGGTCAGGTGGGCGGCGTGAGGAACGTGCACGTCGGGCCGCTCGCCCGGGCCAGGCGGAGATCGAGCGTGACCAGTGCATTCACGCCTCCCAGAAGCAGGCTTCGCAGGGCGAGTCGGCGCCGAACACGTCGACCGTGACGGGCCAGCGCTCGTCGAACACCATCACGGTCTGCAGGGTGGTCGACAGCAGGCGGGCGATCACGACGGGGTCGGCGACATCGTGGTCGCTCCACCAGTTCTCCGGAAGCCTGCGATCGTCGCCGAGCGTGTCCGGGTGCCGGAACCCGAGCGTTGCGAGCACCTGGTCCTCGGATTCGCCGAGGCGGAAGTCGCCCTCGAGGTAGGCGTTGCCGGAGGCTTCGAGGTGGGCGTGCCCGTGGCCGAGCATCAGCTGCACGTAGCGCTGATTGTGCTCCTGGGTGATGACCAGGCAGTGCACGGGTCCCACGACCAGCCGGGCGAGCAGGCGGGTGAACGACGCCGTCCATGCGGGCCATCCGCCACCGTCACGAGGAGTGACCGAGTACGTCCGGGTCTCGGTACGGGTGACCTCGACGGCGCAGCGACAGGTGTCGGAGCGTTCGGTGATCGTGTCGGTGTCCACATGATCAGTATGAACAAGGGGTCTGTCAGGGTTGGCGGGCCGGCGACCGCCCAGACGAGCCGTCGTCCCGACGTCTTGGGATCTGAACTCGGCCGGTGCGAAGGTGGCGGCGATGCCACGACTCCGGCGGCGGGATGCGATCACGGTGCGACGACACGAACGGCGCCGCGCCGCTCTGGCCGGGCTGATCACTGCGGCCCTGCTCGCCGGTTGCACCTCGGCGAGTCCTGACGGCGCCACCGCTGGCGAATCCTCGGTCGAGAACCGCGCTTCCAGCCTTCCCCCGACCAGTGCAATCGAGGAGACGGACACCTGGCGCGGCACCGAGATCGTCGACGGCGACACGCTCTACGTCTCGGGTCCGCTCGGGGAGCTGGAGGTCAGGATCATCGGCGTCAACACGCCGGAGTCTGGCGAGTGCTTCGGCGAGGAGGCGACCGATGCCCTCGCCGAGTTGGTGACCGGGAACGACCTGGTGCTGGTGGTCGACCGATCCGACGTCGACCAGTTCGGGCGCGCGCTGCGCTACGTGGAGACCACCGATGGTGTCGACGTCGGTGCCGAGCTCGTCGCCGACGGGTTCGCGATCGCCCGTCGGTATCCGCCCGACGACGCCCGCGCCGACACCTACGCCGAGCTGCAGCGGGCCGCGCAGCGAGAGGGCCGTGGCCTCTGGGCGCCGGACGCGTGCGGAGCGAGCAATCTCGACGGCGTCGAGATCGTCATCGACGTCAACGCCGACGCGCCCGGCGACGACGGCGTGAACCTGAACGGTGAGTGGGTGCGGTTCACGAACGCCGGGGCCGAGGCTGTCGATTTCGACGGCTGGGAGGTCGCCGACGAATCGGCGTCGCACCGCTACACGTTCACCGATCTGCGGCTGGAACCCGGCGCGGAGGTGACCCTGTTCAGCGGCTGCGGCCCCGACGACGAGACCGCCCGCTACTGGTGCATGTCGGGCAGCGCCGTGTGGAACAACAGCGGCGACACCGTGTTCCTGCGCGACGGGAACGGCAACATCGTCACCTCGCTGTCGTACGGCGACTCCGGTTGAACTCGGGTGCTCGGTTCAGGTGGCGAAGCCCTCGGGCATCGTCGTCGCGTGTCCGTCCGCGACGGTGAGCCGTTCGATGTCGATGACCCGATCGGGGTGGCCGGCGAGGAGTTCGGTGCGGGTCGCAGCGACGAATCCGGCACCGGTGAAGCCGGGCGCCATCGTGCAGCCGAACAGCCCGTAGGTGCCCTCGGGATGGAGTTCGCCGGCCTGCCACGTGCCGGCCGGAACGACGTACTGCACGAGGTGCCCGGCGGTGGCGTCGGGGCCGAGCCAGACGTCGGTCGAGGTGCCGGCGGCGTGCAGGAGCACCAGGCGGATCGGGTCGCCGCCGTAGAAGTGCCAGATCTCGTCGGTCGGCAGCCGGTGGAACAGCGAGCGCGACAGCGGGTCGTGGGCGTACATCCCGATCATCGCCGTGCCGACCGGACCGCCCTCAGGTGTGTTCGCCTCGGACCGGTACGTGCTGGCGAACAGCGTGCCCTCGACCGGCAACGGCTCGAGCCCGTAGTGCTCGATCAGGCGCTCGACGACCGCGTCCACGAACCCAACGTAGCGAGGGCGGTCACCGCATCGATCTGCGGGAGACGTCAGGCGGCCGGCGTGGCCAGCAGGTGATCTCGCGCAACGTCGTCGCCGCGCCCGTTCCCGACCCGTCGACGCTGGGCGGCAGCATGGTGGGACGGGCGATCGTCGGCACCCACGTGATCGGGGTGAAGGACGGCGAGCCGCGCGAGATCTTCAGCTATCAGCTGTGTGACGCGCAGGACATCATGGCCCGCTTCGGGCTGCAGCCCGTGGGCTGGCAGACGGGGTTCAACGCAGTGGTCGCGATGGAGCTGCTCGCGGAAAGCGTCTGGCAGGACACCGGTGTGCGGTCGGCCGAGCAGTTCGATCCCGACCCGTACCTCGCCATCATGGACCGCGACGGGATCCACCACGCCACGATCGACATCCCCCCGGGCGAAGCGTTCGCCTGAGCATCTGTCTCGTCCGAACGGGAACGCCGTTGCCGGGTCTCGAGGTCGTCCGGATCCTGGTGGGTGAGCAGGGCGCTGTTCACCTCGACTGACATGAGATTCGGCGCGACAGTCAGCTGATCTGCGCGCCGCCTCCGGTCTCAGGCGGCGGTGGTGACGTCCGGCTTGCGGCCGCTCACCAGCAGGAAGTGGACGGAGGCGAAGAAGCCGTCGATCTCCGCGGCCTGCTCGAGGTCGGCTTGGAAGCGACGCGACTGATCGTTCGTGATCAGGCCGGCCTCCTCGGCCTCGCGAACCACGCGATCGAGCAGGAACGTCCGGGAGAACACACCCAGGTCGTCGACCGCGAGGGGCACGACCTCGATCGCGACGTCGTCGAGGCCGGCCGCCTTGAACCAGCGGTACAGCGAACGTCCAGCGAACGGACTGTTGATCATCGACTGGTAGTACTCGGCAACACGTCGTTCGACCTCGGGGACCTCGCTGGCGATGCTGACCGACCCGTAGTCGGTGTCGAGCACGACGATCCGACCCCCGGGGCGGGTCACGCGGATCATCTCGGCGAGTCCCGCCCACGGGTCGGGCAGGTGCTGGAAGACCCGCTCGCTCCGACACGCGTCGAAGACGTCGCCGTCGAACGGCAGCGCAGCGGCGTCGGCCTGCCGATGCAGCACCAGGTCCTCCAGGCCGGCGGACGCTGCCCGCGCGTTCGCCTCCTCGACCATCTCAGGGTCGAAGTCGACGCCGTGGACCTGACCCGTGTCACCGACGAGGTCAGCGAGTGCGATGGTGTCGGAACCAGGCCCGCAGCCGAGGTCGAGCACCCGGTGCCCTGCCTGCACCTCCATGAGTTCATAGGTTCGTCGCTTCGCCGCGGACAGCATCTGCGTCGCCGCGTCGAGGTACGCGGAGTCGACGTATCCGGAGTAGTCGGTTCCCATACCCACTGGCTACTACATCACGATGAGGCGGGGCCCGGAAGTCACGGACGGTCGGCCTTCGGATGTCGGGTTCGACTGCGGATGTCCCGTACTTGCGCGAGGAGACGGCTTACCTTTGCGCCATGGCCGCGAACCGGACTCGCCGGAAGCGAGCTGCGACGAGGCGTCAGCGGCGCATGAAACGCGCCGTGAACGATCTCACCGACGATCAGTGGGCTGCCCTGAAGGCGGCGTGGGGTGGGTGTGCCTACTGCGGCGAGTCGACGTCGCCGATGCAACGCGACTGTGTGTTGGCGCTGTCGCGCGGCGGTCGATACACGCTCGACAACGTCGTGCCGGCGTGTGGGTCGTGCAACGCGAGCAAGTGCAACGACGAAGTCACCGGCTGGCTCCGCCGGAAGCGGCTCGACGAGCGCGCCTTTCTGCTCCGACACATCGAGATCAGCCGTGACCTCATCGAGCGGTTCGGCTCCGGACCCGCCGACGAGATCACGCCGGAGACGGGCGCAACGGACGAACCGGGCCCCTGAGCCGAGTTCGCCCGCGGACGCGTCAATTCGTTGCGGCGGTTCGCGACGCGAGCAGCTCGCGGACGCGTGGGGCGACCTCGGTGCCGTACAGCTCGATGCTGCGCATCATCGTCTCGTGCGGCAGCGTGCCGGCGGAGTACTTCATGTCGAACCGGCCGGCGCCGAGCACGTCGACGGTGGCGGCGATCTTGCGGGCGACGGTCTCGGGCGAACCGGTGTGCAGTGCACCGTCGGGTCCAGCGGCCTGCTCGAACTCGGCCCGCGTCGAGGGTGGCCATCCGCGCTCGGCCCCGATGCGGTCGCGCATCGGCTTCCAATGGGGCCACAGTTCCTCGAGTGCCTGCTCGTCGGTCGGTGCGACGTGGCCGGGTGAGTGGACGCCGACCGGGATGGATCCGTGGCCGAACTGTTCGAGGGCACGGTGGTAGAGGTCGACGAACGGGGCGAAGCGTGCCGGTGACCCGCCGATGATGGCGAGCATCAGCGGCAGGCCGTGGCGGGCGGCGCGCACGACCGACTCGGGGCTGCCGCCGACGCCGACCCACGCTCGCAGGCCACCCTCGGTACGGGGGTACACCTGGAGGCCCGGCACCGCCGCTCGTGTCGTGCCGCTCCAGGTGACGGGCTCCTCGCGGAGCAGGTGGGTGAACAGGTCGAGCTTCTCCTCGAACAGCTCCTCGTAGCGCTCGAGCGGGTACCCGAACAGCGGGAACGACTCGGTGAAGGAGCCACGTCCGAGGATCACCTCGGCGCGTCCGTTCGACACGGCGTCGACGGTGGCGAAGCGCTGGAAGACGCGGATCGGGTCGTCGGAGCTGAGCACTGTGACCGCGGAGCCGAGGCGGATCCGTTCGGTGCGGGCGGCGATGGCGGCGAGCACGGTCTCGGGTGACGAGATCGCGAAGTCGGCGCGGTGGTGTTCGCCGACGCCGAAGAAGTCCAGACCGAGGCGGTCGGCGAGGACGGCCTCGTCGACCACGTTGCGGATCACCTCTGCCTCGCCCAGGCGCCGGCCGTCGGCATCCACCGTGACGTCACCGAAGGTGTCGAGGCCGAGTTCGACGGTGGGAGCCTCAGTGGAGGAAGTAATTGTGCTCACAAGTAATTCAACCGGTATCCGTCCGTCTGCATTCCCCGTGTCGGCCCGCCCGTCGCGGCGTCGGCGCAGGCTCGCAGAAACTGGGTGACCGCCTCGGTGTTCGGGCGTAGGGTTCGGGGGGAGGAGGGACTCGATGGACACGCCGAGCGAGGTGTACCGACGATCAGACACCGATCGGGTGATCGAGTGCGCTGTGGGCGACACCTTCGGGATCGAGCTCGTCGAGAACGCGACGACCGGGTTCCGGTGGCTCCTGACCTCCGACGACGTCGTGGTCGTCGTCGCCGAGCACGTGCGAGCACCCGATCCGATGATCCCGGGCGCCGCCGGCGCACGCGTGTGGACGATGCGCGCCGAACGTCCCGGCAGGGGCGCACTCGAGTTCGTGTCGCGTCAACCCTGGGAGCCCGAGGGCCCGGCTGCCGACCGGGTCGTCTTCGACATCGTGGTCGCGGGCGGCGGGCGCAGCGAGGAGTGAACCGACCGACCGTCGGTCGATCACTCCTCGCCGCCCCGGCGCCGTCCCGTCACCAGACGTAGATCTCGTGGACGTGGTTGTCGCTCTCGACCCGCACCGACGCGTTGCGGTTGTCGGCCTTCGCGTGCGATGCGAGGATCGTCATCGCGACGACGGCGTTCTCGCTCGCCGGGTGGATGCGACGCCACCCGGTGCCCTGCACGTTGATCCAGGAGTTCTTGTTCGCCGCGTTGGACCAGACGCCGACGATCTTCTTGTTCGTCAGCCACGCGGTGATGCCGGTGTCGCCGGCCGCTGCGGTCTCCTCGGGTGGGATCAGCTGAGGTGGTGACGCCGCCGTCGCGCTGCCGGTGATCGCTTCGCTGAATGCTTCGGACGGGCTGCCCGCGGTCGCCTCGGAGGCGAGCGGACCAAGGTGCGGGTCGGTCTGGGTGGGAGTTCCGTTTGTGTTCGTCATGGTGCTGACCTCCAGTCAGGCGTAGATCTCTCGGAGTTCGTTGGCGTCGTCGAGGGCGCTGATGGACGTGCCGGCGGCTTTCGCAAAGGTGAGTTGGGCGAGCATCGTCTCCGACACCGTCCGCGAGTCGTCGCAGACCTTGCGCCACCCCACGCCGCTCAGGTACGCCCAGGAGTTGAGGTCGGCGCTGTTGGCCCACAGCCCGGTGACCTTGACGTTGGTCCGCCACTGCCGGGCCGACACGTTGGTGAGACCCCACGGCCCCGACCACGTCTCGATCGAGCACTGGCCGTACGCGATCTTGAAGTAGCCACTGTCTCCCCAGTTCGGACCCCACGAGTTCTTGCAGATCCAGCAGCCCAGCGCGTCGTCGTAGCCGATGATCTCGACGCAGTGGCCGCCGGCGGCCTCGCCGCTGACGTGGCGGTAGACACCGCTGCGGTAGCTGAAGAAGTCCTGGTAGACGACGAAGCAGCCGCTGATCGACCCGTGCGTCGCCAGCCAGTTCTTCATGTCGGCCGGTGAGGTCAGCTTCTGGTAGCCGACGACCTTGGCCATGTCGGCCTGCCAGTTGGCGTCGAGGCCGCTGCAGTTCTGGTCGCCGGCGGTGTAGGGGTAGTGGACCTCGTGGGTGATGCCGATGTCGCGCGCCTTCTTGAAGGCGTTCTCCGGCCACCAGCCGTTGGCGCAGGTGCGACCCTCGGAGCGGGCGTGGCAGTAGAACATCTGCGCCTCGGACAGGTCGAAGGCCAGGCTCGGCTGGTTCGACTTGCGCTTGTAGGTGGTCTCCATCACGGCGACCGTGGCGAACGCGACGCACGACCCGCACGACCCCTGGTTCTTGACCGGTGTCGTGTAGTTGTTGCCGTTCAGCGCTCGATGGTCGACCTTGGACGGCGCGCCGATGTCGGTCCCCGGCGGGACCACGGCGGACAGTCCTTCCTCGAAGGCGTGCGCGGCTGCCTCGACGGTCATCTCGCCCGGGGGTGGGGCGACGCCGAGCCGGAGGACGCGCTGGTCCTCGGTGAGCGCCGTCATCGAGTTCTCCGCCCGGGTCCACGGCATCCCCGCGGACTCGAGATCGCGGTCGAGCTGTTCGAGATCCAGTGATTTCCGAGCCATTGCTCCTCCTCGTTGTCGTCGTGTGGGTCACGTCCGCTCGTTGTCGGACAGTGGTCGAGTCTTCACTCCTCGCGTTCAGTCGGTGTTCGGTGGGCGTCCGAGGGGCGTCGCCGAGTCGCGCGCCGAAACGTCACGGAGCGTCCACTCGACAACCACGCAGCGCGCGTGCATACTGGAGGCCCACGTTGGGCGGGCGTGCAGGCAAGGAGGACGGGGACCGAATGCCACCGCCGACGTCGACGAGGGGAAGTGCCATCGGGTGCGACCACGAGGTCGCGGTGCGGGTGCTGGGCCACTTCGGTGTCGTCCTGGACGGGCACCGGCACGAGCTGACCCATTCGGAGGCTCGGCTGCTCGCGCTGGTGTGCCTGCGCGGCGGCGACATCGGGCGCGAGTGGCTGGCGGGACGACTGTGGGGTGACGTGTCGACTTCCACGGCGATGCGACGACTCCGATCGACGATGAGCCGGCTGCACCACTCGATGCCGGGGGTCCTGCGGCGCGGTCGCGACGACATCGGGCTGTCAACTGCGGTCCGGGTCGACCTCCACGACGCCCGTGACCGGGCGCGCCGGCTGCTGCACGCCGACACCGATCCGGAGCCGTCGGTCTGGTCGCCGGAGCCGTTCCTGGACGACGTCCTGGTCGACTGGTACGACGAGTGGATCGAGGCCGAGCGCAGCGAGTTCCGCAACCTGCGGATCCACGCGTTGGAGGCGATCGCGACCCATCTGTTGGAGACTGGTCAGTTCGCGAGTGCGATCGAGCTGTGTCTCGTCGTGCTGCGCACCGAGCCGTTCCGGGAGACGACGCACGCCCTGATCGTCCGGAGCCACCTCGCCGAGGGGAACCGGACCGAGGCGGTCGCCCACGCCCGCGAGTACGACGCGCTCGTGCGATCCGAGCTCGGCCTGGAACCCGACATCACCTGGGCCTTCGACGCCCCGTGACGGCGCGGGCCCCGATCGCCGAGCGTTCAGCAGCCCGTTGCCGCTTGGAGCGCCCGACACGCCTGAGCCATCCGTTGTGCCGGCAGCATCGTCACGCGTCGCCGGAGGGTGGTGCGGGGGATGGTGTGGAGGTTGTCGAAGTTGACCACGCACGCCGTCGGGACGCCGTCGGCGGTGGTGAGGGGGAGCTCGGACACCAGGCCCCGCTCGGTTCGGGTGAGGGCTGCCACGACGACGGAGGCGATCCGGTCGGCGACGGGGTCGCGGGTGAGCACCAGGACCGGGCGGTCGCCGCCGGGCGTGGCGGCGAACCAGATCTCACCGCGTTGCATCGGCCCAGTCCTCCCAGTCCTCGGCGGGACCCCAGTCGGCGATCGTCGCCAGGGCCGACTCATCGTCGGTGAGCGGCAGGGCCTCCCACCGGTCGACATCGTGCTCCGACGCCAGTCGGTTCAGGTGCCGGCGCACGGCCTCGCGGAGGAGCGCCGATCGGTCGATGCCGAGCTCGTCCGCCCACCGTTGGATCGCCGCTGCGTCCTCGTCATCGACCCGGAAGCTGAGCATCGTCATACAAGAAGGATACGCCGTCATACATGTCTCTGGCCGGTCAGGACGTTGCGGCCACGTACAACGCAGCGATGACGAGTTGGTCGAGGGGGACGCCACGGCGTCGACTCGCTTGCTCGAGTTCCCGCAACAGTCGTGGTGGCACGTCGAAGGTGAGGCGGGTCAGGCGATCGGGGACAGGCCCGGCCCAGGACGACGTGCGGGCGATGCCGATCTCGTCGCGCAGGTCGTGGGCGCTGACGATCTCCTTGCCGAACGGGAACAACGCGAGTGGCACGAACTTGAACGACTGGATCCCGAACGGGATGCCGATGATCGTGATGCACAGCAGCACCCCGGAGATGGCGGAGCTGATGGCGAGGTGCCGAGACGTGTTCAGCAGTCGGCGAGTGCGGCGAGTGCGTGGCAGATCCGGCTGCGCGCATCGTGCAGTCGTCCGATGCGTCGTGTGAGCATCGAGACGGGCTGGGGGCCGAGGTGGTCGAACGATGCGGCGCACTCGAGGTCGAGACCTTCGTCGGTGCCGAGCGCGATCTCGGTGGCGGCGAGTTCGTCGGCGGTCTCGTCGTCGATGCGGGTGACCAGCTGCGGCACGAGCTCAGCACAACAAGACGTCATGCGGAACGGGTAACACGTCCGCGGGTGTCCGATCGGTGGCCGTCGGGCGGATGCGCTCACGCCGTGGCCGCGAAGTCGAGTGCGGCGAGGATGAGGTGATCGACGTGGACGCCTCGGCGTCGACTCGCCTCCTGGAGTTGCTCCCACTGCTCGATGGGGATGTCGGCGCTGATGCGCATCATCCCGGGCGGGATCGGCCCGGGGAAGGGAATCGGTCGGTGACGGCGACGCATGGGGACTCCTCGGATCGTGCTCTGATGGCTCGAGGAGGGAGTCGGTCCTGCGAGTGTGCGCACACGGGTGTGTCAGTGTTCCCGTGTCGCCCGGCGGAGCACGAAGGCGAACTCCGTGGCATCGTCGGCCGCGGGTGAACCGTCGAATGCAAGGACTGCGCTGACCTCCAACCCGGCGCCGGCTGCCAGTTCACGGAAGCCGGGCACGGTGTGCCAGTGGAGCAGCCACGGTCGCTCGACCACCTGATGGTCGTCGCCGTCGATGATCTCGTAGCGCAGCACGGTGGTCTGGAGTCGGGCCGCCTCGTCGCGGTCGCTCGACGTCGCCGTCACCCGCAGGGTGCGGCCGCGGTCGTCGACGTGTTCACGGACGCGCCCGAGCTGTCGCTCGGGGACCGGGTCGGGGACGAACAGCGGAATCAGTGCCGCGCCGTCCGGGTCGAGGTGGTCGCGGATGCGTGCGAGCGCTGCGCCGGCCGTCGAGTCGTCGACGATCAGGTTGAAGGTCGGCCCGGCCAGGAAGATCGATCGGAAGGTCGTGCCCAGGTCCATCTGTTCGATGGTCGAGTGGTGGACGGTGACGTCGATGCCCCGCTCTTCCGCCGTTCGTCGCAGCTTGGCCAGCATGTCGGCCGACGAGTCCAGCCCGTGGACGTCGAGCCCGTCGGCTCGCAGCGTCAACAGCGGATCACCGTCCCCGCACCCGAGCTCGAGCGCCGGTTCGCCCCACTTCGAGATGAACCGAGCGGAGATGCGCGGATCGGGCACCGAACCCCGCAGCGGGCCGTACACGTCGACGACGATGCCCGTGTAGAAGTCGGCGGGATCGACAGCGTCCATCGGCGAAGTGTTGCCGATCCGGCTCGGCACGCTCACCCTCGACCGTGAGCGACCCGGCACCCCGTGACAGCCGGCCGGTGGAATGGTGCGCACGTATCCAGATGACCCGAGAGTTCCGGCTCGATGACGGTCAGGCAACCGACCCCGACGGGCACGGTGCCACTGCCGGCATCGATGAGGAGGAACCATGTCCGGTCGTACCGACCGCCGCATCAACGCCGCACATCGCGGCCGTGTGCGTCGCTCGGCCGTGCTCGAGGTGTGCGTTGCCTGCGGCGAGCCGGTGGCGGCGGTACCACTGCCGCGAATGCATGCGCGCCGTCGCCGGTCTCAACCGTCTCGCCGGGGTATGCGCACACCGCCGTCACAGGGGCTGGTCGACGGGACGGACCCAGCGGCTCGACAGCATCGGTGAGTTGCACGCGGGAACACGTTGATCGTCTACTGTTCGGCGCCGAGGGGGAGCGCACGCTCCGTGGGGACAGCTCCGACAGGAGCAAGAGGAGTACAACGTGACGGAGGCCTTGACCGTGTCAACGACGACACGGTCCATGGAGGCGCCGGCGGTCCGACTGACCGGCCTGCGCAAGACCTTCGGGAACGTCGTCGCCCTCGATCACCTCGATCTCGAGATCGCGGACGGGGAGTTCTTCTCCCTCCTCGGCCCGTCCGGGTCGGGCAAGACGACGTGCCTCCGCCTGATCGCCGGGTTCGAGCGGCCGACCAGTGGGATCATCGAACTCCACGGTGTCGACGTGTCCGGCCGCCCCCCTTTCGAGCGCGAGGTGAACACGGTGTTCCAGGACTACGCGCTGTTCCCCCACATGACGGTCGAACAGAACGTCGCCTACGGCCTGAAGGTGAAGAAGGTCGCGAAGAGCGAGACCGCACAACGCGTGGGCGACGCGCTGGCCATGGTGCGTCTCGAAGGGCTCGGGGCCCGCAAGCCGGGTCAGCTGTCGGGAGGCCAGCGCCAGCGCGTGGCGCTCGCCCGCGCGCTCGTCAACCGACCGCGGGTGCTGCTGCTCGACGAGCCGCTCGGCGCCCTCGATCTCCAACTGCGTCACGAGATGCAGGTCGAGCTCAAGCAGATCCAGCGCGACGTGGGCATCACGTTCGTGTACGTCACGCACGACCAGGAGGAGGCGCTCACGATGAGCGACCGACTCGCGGTGTTCAGCCAAGGTCGCATCGACCAGTTGGGCGTGCCGTCCGAGGTGTACGAGCAACCCGACACGACATTCGTCGCCGGCTTCCTCGGCACGTCGAACCTGGTCGACGGACCACTGGCGACTCGGCTCACCGGGTCGCCGGCACCCCACACCCTGCGTCCCGAACGCATCCGTCTCCTCGCCGCCGACTCGACCCCCGCGCCCGGCGACCTCACGCTCGACGGGACCGTCCGCGACGTGGTGTTCCTCGGCTCGCTCACGCGTTACCGGGTCGACGTCGGTGGTCGCGATCTCGTCGTCGTGTCGCAGAACACCGACGGCGCGCCCGATCCGGCGCTCGGCGTGATGGATCGTCCAGCGCGCCTCTCGTTCTCGCCAGGTGCCCTCCGACCGGTGGCCACCGACGGGGTTCAATCCAACACACCTGAATCAGGGGGAACATCAACATGAGAATCACACGACGTGCGATCGCCGTCGTCATGCTCGGGGGGCTCATCGTTGCCTCGTGTGGCAGCGACGACGACGGAGCAAGCGACGACGCCTCGACGGAGGACACCGCAGCCGCCGAGGACACCGCCGCCGCCGAGGACACCGCAGCCACCGAGGACACGGAGGCGACCGATGGCACCGACGCAGCGGCCGGGGGCGAGCTGGAGGGCGGCGAAGGCGAAGTGTCGATCATCGCCTGGGCGGGCTACATCGAGCGGGGCGAGACCGATCCGGCCTACGACTGGGTGACCGAGTTCGAGGAGCAGACCGGCTGTGGGGTGACCGTGAAGACCGCGGCGACCTCCGACGAGATGGTGTCACTGATGACCGGGAGCAGCGGCGAGTACGACCTCGTCACCGCATCCGGTGACGCGAGCCTGCGCCTCATCCGTGGTGGCACCGTCCAGCCGATCGACATCTCGCGGATCCCCAGCTACGGCACGGTCGACGACCGGCTCGCGGAAGCGCCGTGGCACTTCGTCGACGGCGAGCACTACGGCACCCCGTACCTGTGGGGCTCGAACGTGCTCATGTACAACACCGACGTCTTCACCGAGGCGCCGACGTCCTGGAGTGTCGTGTTCGAGGAGCAGGATCTTCCCGACGGCGAGTCGAATGCCGGCCGAGTTCAGGCCTATGACGGGCCGATCCACATCGCCGACGCGGCGCAGTTCCTGAAGGTGCACTCGCCGGAACTCGGCATCGACGACGTGTACGCACTGAACCAGGAGCAGTTCGACGCCTCGATTGCCTTGCTCGAGCAGCAGAACGCGCTGGTCAACCGCTACTGGCACGACGTGTTCGTCCAGATGGAGGACTTCACGAGCGGCACCACCGTGGCGAGCGGCACCTGGCCGTTCCAGGTGAACCTGCTCGCGGCCGACGGTCAGCCGATCGCCAGTGTGGTTCCCGAGGAGGGAGCGACCGGCTGGTCCGACACGACGATGCTCCACGCAGACGCCGCGCACCCGAACTGCGCATATGCCTGGATGGAGTGGTCGCTGAACCCGACCGTGCAGGGCGACGCATCGGCGTGGTTCGGTGCCGTGCCATCGGTGCCCGCTGCCTGCGAATCCAGCGACCTGCTCGGTCCCGACGGGTGCTCCACCAACGGCTTCGACAACTTCGACCAGATCGCGTTCTGGAAGACGCCGGAGTCGAACTGTTTCGGTGACCAGCCCGAGGGCACCTGCGTGCCGTACAGCACGTGGGTCGAGGAGTACCAGAAGATCCTCAACATGTGACCCGTCGGCGGGCCGGGACCGCCCCGGCCCGCCGACCCACACGAGCATCACCGCCGATGAGCACCACGCCCACTGCACCGGTCCCGCGTTCGCTGGGACACCGGATCTCGAGCTTCTTCTATCGTCACCCGCGCCTTCGCCTGTGGCTGATTCTCGCGCTGCCGCTGGCGTGGTTCCTCGTCGTCTACATGGGGTCGCTGCTGGCACTGCTCATCCAGAGCTTCTACTCACTCGACAGCTTCACCGGCACCGTGGACGAGTCATTCACACTCGACACCTGGCGCTCGATGTGGAACGCGGTGACGCGAGACATCGTCGTTCGGACCGTGGTGATGGCGGCAGCGGTGACGGTCGGTGCGGCGCTCATCGCCATGCCCGTCGGTTACTTCATGGCGAAAGTGGCATCGCCCCGCGCGAAGACGGTGCTCTTCATCGCCGTGCTGATGCCGCTGTGGTCGAGCTACATCGTGCGTGTGCTGTCGTGGCGTCAGATCCTCAACAGCGCCGGCGTGTTGACGTGGTTCGCCGACCGCCTGGGACTCACCTGGGTGATCGATGCGGTGCTCGACGCTCCGGTGATCGGTGGCGCCGATCTCACGACGAGCTTTGCCGGCCAGTACCTCGTGTTCCTCTACATCTGGCTGCCCTACATGATCCTGCCGGTCCAGGTCGCCCTCGAACGCGTGCCGACGTCGGTCCTCGAGGCGTCGAGCGACCTCGGAGCGAAACCGTTCGCCACGTTCCGACACATCACCTGGCCGCTCGGCCTGCCCGGCATCGTCGCCGGTTCGATCTTCACCTTCGCGCTCACGCTCGGCGACTACATCATTCCCCAGCTCGTCGGTCCGTCGAAGCCGACGATCGGGCTCGCGATCTACCAGTTCCAGGGAGTCGCAGGAAACCTGCCGCTCGCCGCCGCCTACACGGCGATCCCGATGGTGATCATGGCGGTGTACCTGGTCGTCGCCCGGCGGCTCGGCGCATTCGAGGCGTTGTGATGGCCAGCCACGGGTCTCGCCATCTCGTCCTGAAGGCCACCGTCGGACTTGCGATCCTCTTCCTGTGGTTCCCGCTCGTCCTCATCGTTCTCTACGCGTTCACCACCGACGACGTGGTGCCCACGTTCCCGCCACCAGGGCTGACGACCAAGTGGTTCGGGATCGCCCGCGACAACCCGGAGATCTGGGACGCGATGTGGCTGTCGACGCGCGTGGCCCTGTTGGCGACCGCCCTCTCGCTCGTGCTGGGCAGCATGGTGGCCGCCGCCGTCGCTCGATCGCGCTTCTTCGGCCGCGAGGCGATCTCGTTCCTCATCCTGTTGCCGATCGCGCTGCCCGGCATCGTCACGGGGATCGCGCTGAGGTCGGGGATCAACACCCTCGGCTTCGAGTACGGCACGTTCACGATCGTCGTCGGACACGCCACGTTCTGTGTCGTGATCGTCTACAACAACGTGCTCGCCCGGCTGCGCCGATCGTCCGGCTCGGTGATCGAGGCGTCGATGGACCTCGGCGCCTCGGGCATCCAGACGTTCCGCTACGTGCTGTTGCCGTCCGTCGGCACCGCGCTGGTCGCGGGGGCGATGCTGGCGTTCGCGCTGTCGTTCGACGAGATCATCGTCACCACGTTCACCGCCGGCAACCAGAAGACCCTGCCCATCTGGATCCTCGGGAGCCTCAACCGCCCGCGGAACCGGCCGGTGCTCAACGTCGTGGCGATCATCGTGATGGCGGTCACCCTGGTGCCGGTGATGATCGCCCAGCACCTCGCCGGCCGCGAAGCCACCAATCGACTCTGAGGCCGTTCGCGCCGGTCGGGAACCCGGGGCCTCGAGGGTGCAGTAGCATCGCCAGGCCGTTACGGGGGTGGAGACATGGGGGTGGAGATATGGACTACTTCGATCTCGGTGGGTACTCGAGACGCGTGACCACGACGTCCGATGAGGCGCAGACCTGGTTCGACCGAGGGCTGCGTTGGACGTACGGCTTCAACCATGAAGAGGCCGCGGAGTGCTTCCGCAAGGCCATCGGCGCCGACCCCGGCTGTGGCATGGCGTACTGGGGTCTCGCCTATGCCATCGGGCCGAACTACAACAAGCCGTGGGAGCTCTTCGAACCGGAGGAGAAGGACGCCGCGTTGCAGGAGGCGCACGAAGCGCTCGGCACGGCTCGGTCGCTGTCGGGATTGGCTCCCGTCGAGACGGCGATGATCGAGGCGCTCGCCGAGCGCTACCCGACGGATCCCGAGATCGAGGACTTCGAACCGTGGAACGACGCGTTCACCGACGCGATGCGCCCCGTGTACGAGGCCAACCCGGACGACCTGGAGGTGATCGCCATCTTCGCCGAAGCAGGGATGAACCGGACGCCCTGGCTGCTGTGGGATCTCGAACGGCGAACACCCGCCGAGGGAGCATCGACCGATGAAGCCCGCACCGCGCTCGAGGGGGCCTTCGCCCACGTCAGTGGCGCCTGGGATCACCCTGGTCTGCTGCACCTGTACATCCACCTCATGGAGATGTCGCCGTGGCCGGAGCTGGCCCTCAGCCACGGCGACCGGCTCTGCGAGCTCGTGCCCGACAGCGGGCACCTGCAACACATGGCGACCCACATCGACGTCTTGTGCGGCGACTACCAGAACGTCATCGACCGCAACCGCCGTGCGGCCGCGGTCGATCGCAAGTTCGCGGACTACGCGGGGAGTGCGAACTTCTACACGCTGTACCGGATCCACAACGTGCACTTCGAGGCATACGGCGCGATGTTCATCGGTCGGAAGTCGACGGCGCTGGATGCCGCCGACTCGCTGCGGGTGTTGTTGCCGGTCGAGACCGTGGCGTTCATGCCCGACTTCTTCGAGGCGTTCTGGGGCATCCGGCTCCACGTGATGATCCGGTTCGGGATGTGGCAGGACATCCTCGACGAACCGTTGCCCGACGACGCCGAGCTGTTCAGCTTCACCACCGCGCTGCAGCGTTATGCCCGCACCGTGGCGATGGCGAACCTCGGGCTGATCCC
>CAVQRU010000011.1:0-40088 GCA_963715285.1 Ilumatobacteraceae bacterium
CTGGACGGATGCCTGCAGCTGCGAGTACCCGTCGAAGCCGAGCTTCACGGCGAAACGCACCACCGTGGCGGTTCCCGTTCGCGCGGCCTCGGCCACGTCGGCGACGGTCCCGAAGGCCACGAGGTTCGGGGCGGCGAGGATCGTTTCGCCGATGCGACGCTCCGACGGGGTCAGCGCGGTCGCCCGCTCGGCCAGTCGTCGCTCCAGATCCATGCGTCGGCACGGTAGCCCGGCACGAACTGATCGACTTTCGTTTCATCAATGTGATACAGTGAAACATCTGTTCCACCACGCAGGAGGTGCCCACCATGAACCACGTCACCGACACCCTCGTGGCCCTGCCCGCCGTGGATGCCTCGAGCTGGCGCGTCGCCGCGGCCGACGCACTCGGCAGCGATCTGGGCGAGGAAGTGGTGCACGCCGCTGCCGTCGGTGCACGCACCCTGCCCGCTGACGTCGACGACGCCCTCGTGCGCTTCACGGTTGCACCACCCGCGCCGGCGCGCTCCTGCTG
The DNA here is from genome assembly GCA_963715285.1 of Ilumatobacteraceae bacterium. Lineage (GTDB taxonomy): Bacteria > Actinomycetota > Acidimicrobiia > Acidimicrobiales > Ilumatobacteraceae > Sva-07. The sequence goes on from CAVQRU010000011.1 coordinate 515, forward strand.
CGCAACGTGCCGATCGGCGAACTCCCGCCCACTCCCCCGACTCCTGAGACGCCGGTCGCCAAGGATCTGGCGACCGAGCTCGCACTGCTCACCGTGGCCCGACGCCTCGGCCAGCCGGTCGGCTACGTCCCCGAACACGGCGGCCGCATCGTGCAGAACATCGTGCCGACACAGACCGACGCCGACCGGCAGACGTCGACGTCGTCGCGTTCGAACCTGATGTTCCACACCGAGACGGCGTTCCACCCGCATCGCCCCCGCTACTCTCCTGCTGCTGTGCCTGCGCGGCGATCCCGGCTGCACACACGACGCTCGCGTCGGTGCACGACATCATGGGTCACCTTCCCGACGACGTCGTCGACGTGATGTTCGAACCCCGTTTCCGAACCGCAGTCGATGCCAGCTTCCTCGGCCGGACGAGCCAACGAACTCGGCCCCGCACGGCCACTCGTCACCGGCACACGCAGCGAGCCGACGTTCATCTTCGATGCCGACCTCACGGTGGGGATCGACTCCGCCGCCGAGGATGCCCTCGTCGCCGTGCGATCGGCGATCGGCGAGGTCGAGACGTCGGTCGTGCTCGAGCCCGGCGATCTGCTCGTCGTCGACAACAACGTCGCCGTCCATGGTCGGTCGCCGTTCAGCGCCCGCTTCGACGGCACCGACCGGTGGCTCCAGCGCTCCTTCGTCGTCGCCGACCTCGCACCCAGCGCTGCCGACCGCATCGGCCGGGTCATCACCACCGAGTTCGGCCGGGCCTGAGCGGCGCCGGAACGCTCAGATCTCGACGAGGGTTCCGACTTCGAAGACGCGGTCGACCGGCAGCGAGAAGAAGCGGGTGGCGCTCCCGGCGCTGCGATTCATCGCCACGAACAGCCGCTCTCGCGCCGGGTGCATACCCGGCGCCTTCGTCGCGGTCACGGACTCCCGCCCGATGAAGTAGGTGACCCTGTCGGGATCGAAGTCCTGCCCGGGAAGGTCCAACAACGCCAACGCGCTCGGGACGTCGGGATCGTCGAGGTACCCGAAGCGGAGCGTCACCTGCTGGATGCCGGGGCCGACCTTGCGTGTCGTCAGCCGTTCGGCCTCGGGCACCCGCGGCACGTCGTCGGTCTCGACCGACACCATCAGGGTCAGCTGATGGAGCACGTGATTGTGCGTGATGTTCGTGATCAGCGCGGGTGGAGCGGCACCGGCGTCCTTGAACATGTAGACCGCGATCCCGGGGACACGTGCGGCGTCGGCGACCACGGCCTCGTGGACCACCACCTCGATCGGACGCTCACCCCGATGGATCCGCGCAGCGACGAGCTGGCGACCCTTCCTCCACGTCGTCATCAACACGACGAGGATCAGGCCGACCAGCAACGGGAACCATCCGCCCGAGACGACCTTGACCAGGTTGGCCGACAGGAAGGCGATGTCGACCACGAACAGGGGAACGCAGACGGCCAACACTCGAGCGAGCGACCAACCCCACCGAGCGCGCGCCACCCGGAAGAACAGCAGCGTCGTGATCAGCATCGTCATCGTGACGGCGATTCCGTACGCCGAGGCGAGGTTGGCCGACGAGCGGAACCCCAGGACGAGGCCGACACAGCCGATCATCAGCAGCCAGTTCACGACCGGGACATAGATCTGGCCGACGTGGTCGGGCGAGGTGTGGGTGATCCGCATGCGCGGGAGGTAGTCGAGTTGCACGGCCTGGGCGGTCAGGGAGAACGCACCGGAGATCAACGCCTGTGAGGCGATCACGGTGGCGCACGTCGCCAGCACGGCGAGCGGCACGATCGCCCAGGACGGAGCGAGACGGTAGAACGGGCTCTCCATGGCGCTCGGATCGGCAACGACCAGCGCCGCCTGCCCGAAGTAGTTCAGCAGCAGCGCGGGCAGGACGAGCGCGTACCAGCTGAACTGGATCGGCCGACGACCGAAGTGACCCATGTCGGCGTACAGCGCCTCGCCGCCCGTGACCACCAGGAAGATCGAACCCAGGGCCACGAACGCATTCGCGGGCTGGTTGACGAAGAAGTCGATCGCGTAGGACGGCGAGACCGCACGAGCGACACCCGGATGCTGGAGGACCTGGTTGAGACCGAGGACGCCGAGCGTGCCGAACCAGACGAGCATCACCGGCCCGAACACCGACGAGATCCGCGCCGTGCCGTGGCGCTGCACGGTGAACAACCCGACGAGGATCACGATCGAGATCGGGATCACGAAGTGCTCGAACGCGGTGCTCGCCACTTCGAAGCCCTCCACGGCGCTGAGCACCGAGATCGCCGGGGTGATCAACCCGTCGCCGTAGAGCAGGGCCGTACCGAACACGCCGAGTGTCACCACCGCCGCGAGGGCGCCCTTGGCGTTGCCCTTGGACGGCGCCACGAGCGCGGTGAGTGCCAGGATGCCGCCTTCGCCGTGGTTGTCCGCTCGCATCACCAACGACAGGTACTTGATCGAGATGACGATGATCAGCGCCCAGAAGACGACCGACGCGACGCCGTAGGCGCTCTGGGTCGTCGCGTCGAGGCCGGCGTGGTCGAACGTCTCCCGGATCGCATAGATCGGGACTGGTGCCGATGTCGCCGTAGACGATGCCGAGCGCACCGAACGCAAGGGCGGCAGTACCGGCTCGACCCACTCGCTGCTGACTGTCGTCGTTCACACTCATCCGTGTCGGCTACGGCGTCTCCCACAACGAGTGGCGCAAGATCGACCATTGAACCAGCGTCGGGGCCGCCTCGCTCCGCGGCCTCGCACTCGGAGTCGGCTACAGGCCGCTGATCTCGCTCGCCGCACGCACGACGAGGAAGACACCGATCGCCATCACGGCGAACGCGGCGATCGGAACGACCCAGATGCGCGCGGTGCGGATCACCGAGCTCTCATCCATCTTGCCAAAGGTGCGGTCGCGGAGGGCAACCATGCCGAGGCCGACACTGACGAGTGCGATCGCCATGCCGAGGCCGAACGCAAGGATCAGCAACCCGCCGAACGCAATCCGGTTGAGTTGGATCGCGCCGAGCAACACGATGATCGCCGACGTCGACGGGACGAGCCCGCCGGACAGTCCGAGGGCGGCCAGCGTCTTCCAGCTGACCTTGCCCGACAGGTCGAGTTCGTCGAGGTCGTACCGGTGCGTGTGCGGGAAGATCCCGTGCCGATGCCATCCCTCGCCGTGGTCGTGGTCGTGATCGTGGTCGTGGTCGTGATGTCGTGATCGTGATCGTGATCGTGGTCGTGGTCGTGATCGTGATCGTGATCGTGATCGTGATCGTGGTCGTGATCGTGATCGTGGTCGTGATCGTGATCGTGATCGTGGTCGTGATCGTGGTCGTGATCGTGATCGTGATCGTGATCGTGATCGTGATCGTGATCGTGATCGTGATCGTGATCGTGATCGTGATCGTGATGGTCGTGGTCGTGATCGTGCGGATGGTCGTGGTGGTGCAGGGCGGCATCGCCGTGGCCGTGGCCGAGGTGCGGGTCGAGGGCCGACCCGGTGGCGACGGCAACTCCTGCTCGGGCCAACAGCGGCGAGTCGGCGAGTTCATCGGCCTGGGCGAGCTCGAGCTGGGCACGTTCGACCGCTGCGGCCGTCAACCGGTCACGCGCACGCCATTCGCGAATCGCCGTCACGACCAACCAGATCCCGATGCCGAACACGATCAGCGCCGAGACGCCCTGCAGCCAGGGATACACGCGTTCGGGGGCAAACGCCGCGCCTGCGAGATAGGTGATGATGCCGAGCGCCAGGACACCGAGGGTGTGCGACAGGGCAACGGCGATCGCGAGGACGAACGCCTGGAACTTGGTGCCCTTCGTGCCGACGAGGTAGGCGCCGATCACCGTCTTGCCGTGGCCGGGGGCCAACGAGTGGAGTGCTCCGAGGAACGCAGCGAACCCGAGCGACAGCGCCATCGCTCCGACACCGTTGTCCGCATCGGCGATCAGGTCGGAGAAGGCATCGCCACCCGAGTCGTTCTCGCCCGGCTCGGTCGTCGGCAGTGTTGCCTCGTCGGACGGTGTCCGAGGCGGTGAACTCGAATGCGACCGTCTCGGTGTCGGGGTTCTCCGACGGGTCGGGGTAGTCGGTGAGGCGCTCGGTCAACGACTCGTCGCTGACGTCGCCATCGATCGTCGTCCGGTCGCCGACGACGATGATCTCGCGCCAGCCGGCACGACCGCTGTAGTTGGCGTCGGAGAACTCCATCGTCCGGGTCTCGTTCGACGTCGGCAACGGCGAGAGCCAGTCACAGACGACTCGGAGCGTGGTCAGTCCGCCGTCGCCGTCCTCGCGCAACGTCGTCGCGGTCAACCCCTGGAGCTCCACGGCCTGACCGTCGACCAGCAACTCGATCTGTCCGGCGAGTTCGGTGCAGTACTGCTCCGGATCCGCCTCGATCGAGTCGCCGTCGGCTTGGGTCGGCGTTTCGGCAAGGCTCAGCACGTAGTCGAGCTGCACCTCGTCGGGAGCCACCCGGATCGCGGCGTACCGATCGATCGCGAACGGACCGAACTCGTGCGCCGAGGCCGTGGACGGTGCGAGGACCAACAGGACCGCACCGAGTGCGACAGCGATCGGACGCCAGCGCCCGAACGACCGAGCGCCCGCTCATGTGGTTCGAACTCTCCATCAGCCGACCGCCACGGATTCCGCTGCGGGCACCACGGTGTCGGTCGCGTCGGAGCCGACCGGGCGGAGTCGACCGGCGCGCGACTCGATCGCCCGCACCGTGGCCGCCAGCGCGATCGCCAGCGCGACGAACCACGCGTTGCGCGGCCACACCCGGAACGGGTTCGCAACCTCCTCGATGGGCCAGTCGGTGTCGAGGAGACGCTCACCGGTCCAGGCGAGGGCGTAGCCGGCGAGCACGACCGCCAGGACGACGAGCAGGGCCGTGGCGAACCGGGTGCGTCGGAGGAGGTAGAGCGGCAGCCCGACGAACACGGCGATCAGCGCCATGGCGATCAGTGCACCGATCAGGAACGCGATCCAGCCGGTGAGCGGCCGGCTGCGATCGAGCCCGTAGAAGATGAACAGGCGGCCGAGCTCCAGTCCCACGGCCAGGCCGGCGAGCGCTGCGAGCCAGACCCCTGCGGCGCGAACGGCCGGCCAGTAGCGGGCAACACCGGAGTAGAGCGCAAGGGCACCCAGCATGATCGCAACGGCGACACCCACGAGGCGATCCGAGAGATCGATCACCCCCAGACCGGCAACCAGCGAACCGATGCCGACCGTGACGACGAACGGGGCGAACGTTCGTCCCGCTCGCCGGGCGAGCTCGCCCGTCGTGGCGATCTCGGAACGAGAACGCCCGGCCGGGAGCAGGACGACCGGGAGGACCAGCGCAGCCACGACGAGCATCATGTCGATGCCGTTGCGTACCGCGTCGGAACCGAGACCACGGATCGCCAACATCGACGACAGGGTCCCTTCATCCTCGAGGACGACCTCTTGCACGGTGAGACCGGTCGAGAAGCCGATCAACGGCTCCGATCCGTTGTCGAACACCGCGCTGCGCCAGTCGTCCTCGATGAGCAGGAGGGCATCCTTCTCGGGGTTCGACTCGATGATGACGTCGAACCCGACGGTGAACGATCGTGGCGCAGTGTCGAAGTCTCTGGTCGATCACGAAGGGAAGGACGACGTACGGCCCGTTCTCGGTGGCCAGCACGCGGAGCCGTCCGTAGTCGATCGACCAGCGTCCGTCCTCGGAGGCGAGCGACAGGTGTTCGGCGACGTATCGATCGATCGCTGCGCGTTCCGCCGCGACCCCGGCGGCCAGGCCACCGGGGAAGCCGACGAGGTCGACGCCGATCGCCGGGCCGAGGTCGACAGCCGGGATCTCGACGCGGCCTTCGACACCGTCATCGAAGATCGAGAGGTACAGATAGCTCTGCTTGCCGGAGTGCGCGGACGCGGGAGACGAGAGCAGGCCCAGGCCGGCGACCACGAAGGCGACGACGAGCAGGGCGAGGTGAGATGGGCGCGGTCGGAGTTCCAGACCGGTGAGGCTACGGGTCCGACGGTCGAGGCACCATCCGTGTCTCGACGGGGACATCCCGAACCCGACGCACCGACCGGTCACGAGCTGCCTCCGGGCGCCAACACGGTCGCGGCCAGGTCGTCGACGATCTGATGGACGCGATCGACGCCCATCACGGAATCGATACCCCGATGTCGTCCGATGATCGGCACCACCCGCATGTCGGGTGCAACGGTCCGCCATCGATGTTCGGTGCGCGCCCGATTGGTCGTGTTCGCGGCGTACAGCACGACCGGCACCGTCGTCATCGACGGGGAATGGTCGAGCGCCGTGACCGGGACGCCTGACGCAGTGGTCGATTCGACCCGGGGCACCGGTTCTCCGGCGACGACCAACAGCCGTCGACCGAGCTGTGCCACGGCCGACTTGGCGCGTCGCTCGATGGCGACCGAGAACTCGTCGATCGCGGCACCGAACAGGCCCGGACGCAGGATCGACTTGTACTTCCACCAGCGGTTCGACCAGAGATGGCGGTACTCGCCCGGGTAGTTGGTGTCGATCAGGGCAACCGCCCTGACGTCCACCCCGACGTCCGCCAGTCGCTGGCCGAGCTCGAACGCCACGACGCCGCCGATCGACCACCCCAGCACCGTCACCTCCGAGGTGCCACGTCGGGCGAGTTCCTCGCCGACCAGGTCGACCGACTCGGAGCACAGCGCATCGACGGTGGGGAACCCGGTTGCGCCGCCGTCGGTCGTCGCGAGCGCCAGGACCGTCACGTCGTCGCCGAACGCATCAGCGAGCGCGCGATAGCCCATGACGCTGTCCCATGCGGGGGTCATCACCACGGTCGGTCCGTCCGGTGTGCCGACTCGAAGCGTCAACAGGCTGATCGCCGGCGGCGACGCCGGGGCGTCGCTGCCGAGCCCGAGATGGGCAGCCAAGGAATCCGGTGTCGGTGCGGCGAGCAGGGTGGAGATCGTGACCTCACGGCCGACGAGGTCACCGACCGCCGCCACGATCTCGACGGCAGCCAGCGAGTCGCCCCCTGCTGCGAAGAAGTCCGACTCACCATCGAGATCATCACGCTGCAGGGCCCGACGCCAGATCTCGACGAGCCCGGACGCGCGCGGGCGAGGGCGTCGCCCAGCGGGAGCAGCGCGGCACGGGAACGGTCGAGCTTGCCGTTCACCGTGCGCGGGAGTTCATCGTGGAAGACGATCCGACGGGGTACGACTCCGGCCCCGACACGCTCGGCCAGGTGGGCTCGAACCGACGCCGCATCGACGAGCCGGCGGTCCGCGACGACGTGCGCAACGAGCGCTTCACGACCGTCGACGGTCGCTGCGACGAGCACGGCGTCATGTACGCCGGCGAGCTGGAGCAGATGGTTCTCGATCTCCGACGGCTCGACGCGCTGGCCGCCGACGTTCAGTTGATCGTCGACGCGGCCGAGGAAGACCAGCCGGCCCCGAGCATCGAGGCGGACCTGGTCGCCGGTTCGGTACCAGCGGTGGTCGTCCACCTCGACGAACGACGAATCGGATCGCCCCGAGAGGTACCCGCCGACCACCCCCGGGCCGGCGATGAGCAGCTCCCCGGCGGCTCCGGGAGCCATCGGGCGTTGATGATCGTCGGCAACTCGAAGTCGGCACCCGGCAATCGGCAGACCGATCGGAACCGGGTCGTCGCCGGGCGCGCACCGGTGAACCGCGGCCCAGACGGTGGCCTCGGTGGGCCCGTACTCGTTGACCAGATCGGTCTGGGGCAGCATCCGATGGTGCTCGGCGACGAGTTCGGAGGGGCAGGCCTCGCCCGCGACGATCACGGTTCGGAGGCCAGCGAGATCGTCACGCCGCCGGGACAGGAGTGCTCGGTAGAGGCTGGGCACCATCAGGAGGTGTGTCACCTCGCGGTCGGCGATCATCGCCCCGAGGCGGTCGACGTCGTGCACCTCGGTGTCGGCGGGCACGACGATCGTGCCTCCCGCCACCAGTGGCCAGAAGATCCCGACCATCGAACTGTCGAAACCGATGCTCGGCGTGAGGAGGAACCGACCCGGTGGTTCGGCACCGTAGAAGAGGGGGCGAGCAGCCGTGGATGCGGCGAGGTTCGCGTGCGTCACCTCGACGCCGGCCGGCTCCCCGGTCGATCCGGACGTGAAGATCACGTACGCGGGCTGCGCACCCGTCGGGAGGTCGACGGAGGGGTGCTCGATCGGCACGATCGAGCCGATGTCGATCCGCCGGACGTCGTCGAACATCGGAGGCGGTCGACGCATCGACGACCACGGCGTCGAGCGACGCGAGGTCGATCATCGCCCGGCGGCGACTCGGGGCGGTCGCCGGGTCGATCGGCACGTAGGCAGCGCCGGCGAGTTGCACACCGATGATCGCTTCGATGAGCGATGACGACCGGCCGACCGACACACCGAGCCGCGCCGGTGACCCGACTTCCTCGCGACACCGGGCAGCGACGCCCGCCGCTCGTGCGAGCAGTTCACCGTAGGAGGTCGACTCGCCGCTCGACCCGAGAACAGCGGGGCGGTCGGGCTCGAGTCGGGCGAGTTCGACGATCGCCGCGAGCGGTGTGTCGTCCGCACCGACCAGTGCTGGGCCGACGAGATCATCGGCCGCCACTCGCAGCTCGGCGACCGCACGATGCGGCCGATGGCAGACCGCCTCGATGGCATCGCTGAAGGCGTCGAGCAGGCGCTGGGCGAGCTCCCGGCCAACGGCGCTGCCGCGGTACTCGACGCCGAGGTGCAACTGTTCACCTCGCTCTTGGACGAAGAAGGTGAGGTCGTTGACCGCCGTGCCCGAGGGAATGATCCGGTGCTCCGCCTCCGCGTCACCGAAACGTGCGGGTGCGAGCCGCTCGTACGCGAGCATGTGCGCCGTCTCCGGCAGGGCCCACCCCTCGAGCCGTGCCTGGCGGACGATCTCTGCGTAGGGGCGACTGCGGTGAGGCAGCGCGCGAGCCACGAGCGCGCTCGCATCGGCGTCGAGCGCGCGCAGCGTCGAAGCCGGATCGACCTCGAGGCGGATCGGGAGCGTGTTGAGCGTGTAACCGACCAACGGCTCCGCCGACGAATGGTCCTTGGTCGACGCGGTGATTCCCAGGTCGACCCGTCCGCTGCGGCTGAACCCGCTGAGCACCGCAGCGACCGCGCCGAGCGCGGCGGCGAACGGGGTGCTGACGGCCGCCTGGGAGAGGTCGCTGGTCGACACCGACGCAGGTCGTTCGACGTAGCCATCGGGTTCGACGGTCTGCGGGGGCGGGAGCTGCACGCCGGCCGACGTGTCGTCGGCGTCGGCCAGGTCGTCCCAGTAGCCGACATCGCTCCGATCACGGTCGCGCTGCCATGCCCCGAACGCCGCGTACGACACGGGCAGATCGGGGAGGTCACGTCCGTGGTACGCGGCGTCGATCTCGTCCCAGAGGACGTCGAAGGTGCCGGCATCGACCGAGATGTGGTGGAGACCGATCACGAGGTTCCACACGCCCGGCCGCTCGCTCCCGACGTGGACACGTACCAGCGGCCCGTGGTCGAGATCGAAGGGCACTCGACGCAGCCGATCGACGACCTGGTCGACCGGTCCCGCGGGAAGCCGATCGAACGACAGCGCCGCCGACAGCGGCAGGCGCGATCGATCCGACGAATACGACGTGTGCAGCGGCCCGTGCCGTTCGACGACGCGTTCGATCGCCGTCCGCAGCCGCGCGACGTCGAGCTCGTCCTCGATCGTGTACCAGCGGGTGACGTTGTAGCGAACGTCGCCGGGCGCCGCCCGGTACTCGAACAGCATCGCTTCTTCCCCCGGCGACAACGGTGGCGCCTCGGACGACTCGAGTTCGGGTATCGCGGCGAGCGGCCGGGCGCGGCCCAGGTGCACGTCGACCGCCGCGGCGAAGTCCTGTAGCGTCCGATGCTCGAACACGAGGGCGTCGGGAAGTTCGATCGCGAACCGACGCTCGGTCGCAGCGACGGTCTCCAACGCCGCCAGTGACGCTCCCCCGAGGTCGAAGAAGTCGTCGTCGACACCGACCCGGTCGACGAGCAGGATCCTGGCCCAGATGTCGGCGACGGTCGCCTCGGTCGGCGTCGTCGGCGCTCGATAGGACGTCGAGCCGAGGTGTGACGCCGCGGGCGCAGGAAGCGACGACACGTCGAGCTTGGTGCTGTCCGCCAGCGGCAGCTCGTCGACGTGCACGAAGGCCGTGGGCACCGCACGGGCAGGCAGGACGTCACGGAGGAACCCTGCAAGGAGACGCGGATCGACGGGCGAACCGTCGACGGTCCGGTACCAGGCGGTCAGGACCTCGGGGCGCTTGGGGACGTAGCCGATCTCGGCGAGCATGCGGTCGATCTCGGCGAGATCGTCGTCGTCGTCCAGCTCGTCGAGCGCTTCGTCGCGGGTCTTGTGGCCGAGCCGGACGTCCCAGCTGTAGGGCTCTGCGTAGTTGTGGTAGCCCCGTTCGATCCGATGGACGTGGATGCCGACCGCGTTCACGAGGCAATTGGTCGAGCGGCCGGTGTCGTCGGGCCGCACCCACGGTGCGCGCTCGGTGAGGAAGTCGTACATCTCGCTCAGTTCGACGTCGACGTACCGGTAGAAGTCGACGAACTCGATCTCCGAGAGCACGTCGACGTCGGCCCGCTCGAACACCTCCTGCTGCGGGAGCAGCTGTGTGACGGCGTCGGCCGTGTGGTGATAGGCGCGGCGCGCCTGGACCACCGTTCGATCGATCTCGTCCGGTTCGAACCGGTCGGCTTCGAACTGGTGTGGAACGAGCCGTGTCTCGAAGAACTGGCCGCGGGAGAGCCCGGTCACGATGACGGGGATGCCGAGTTCGTGCGCCCGCGCCGTCGCCAGGGTGTAGATCGTCTTGTAGCAGCCGTTGCACACGTTGGAGAACCGTTCGAGGCTGTCTCGGAAGATCTCGTTCATCGCATCGGTGGTCGCGAACTCGTGACTGATCCCGAGATCGGCGACGCTGCGGCGGATGTTCGCCTTGGCGCCGTCGGAGATGAAGCCGTTGTCGAGCGTGAACGCGTGCACCCTCCAGCCCCGCTCGACCAGTTGGTAGAGCGCGTACGTCGAGTCCTTCCCACCCGACAAGCAGATGGAGACAGTCGAACTCGCTCGTCGTCCGTCGACGAGCGCGCTCGAGTTGGCGGTCGAGATCGTCGGGGGTCCGGAACCAGTCCCGGGTCTGCGGCGCCACGACGTCGTACGAGCGGCACACCGAACAGACCCCGGCATCGTCGACGTCCACGCCGGGTACATCGGTGCCGAGACCGCAACGCGAACAACGCCGGAGACGATCGGCCGATGGCGTCCACACCCTCACGACCGCACCCGAGACGTCCGGATGGGCAACGAGCGCCGCCTCGATCTCACCCGGCTCCAACCGGACACCGCCGATCGACAGTTGGTCGTCGATCCGGCCGCCGTAGACGAGCACACCCGCTTCTGCTCGCACCCGGTCGCCGGTGCGGTAGACCGGTTCCGTCCCCAGTGAGTCGATCGTCAGGAATCGCTCGGCGCTGAGCTCGGGGAGGTTCAGGTAGCCGGCCGCCATGCCCGGTCGTCTCACGTACAACTCACCCCACGCACCGACCGGCGTCCGATGGTGACGCTCGTCGAGCACGTAGACCTGGGCGCCCGGGCTGGCGTGGCCGATCGGGACGTCGGTCCCGCGGTCGCGATCCCGGTCCCATTCGTGGATCATGCATCCGACGACCGCCTCGGTGGGGCCGTACTCGTTGAAGATCCGGACCGGGCCCGAACACTGCGCAGCGAGGTGCTCGGCAACCGGTCGCCGAAACGCCTCGCCGCCGACGATGACCACCTCGAGCGGCAACGGCTCCACTGCCAGCCTGCACAGGATCTCGAGCTGGCTCGGGGTGGCCTTGAGGACCGTCAGGCTCCGGTCTGCTGCGATCCGGGAGAGCGCCGTCACCGCGTCGTCGGGGTACACGACGGTGCGACCCCCGAGGATCTGCGGGAGGAACAGCGAGGTGATCGACAGATCGAATCCGAGCGACGAGTACAGCGGCATGACCACCGTGGTCTCGGTCATGTAGGCCGCCGCGGCGAAGGCGAGGTAGTCGGCGAGCCCGCGGTGCGGGATCGGAACCCCCTTCGGCCTGCCCGTCGAACCCGAGGTGTAGAGCACGTACGCGATGTCGTCGGGGCCGACCTCCACGGTGTCGACCGCGTCGGCGAGCGGCGCTGCGACGTCGTCGATGATCACGGCGACGTCGTCGATGATCACGGCGAGGTCGGCGTCGGTGGCGATCGCGTCGTGTCGCGCCGGGGGATCGTCGGGATCGAGCATGACGAACGCGGCACCACTGCGAAGCACCCCGTGGACGGCGACGAGGACATCGAAACTCCGCGGGAGCCGTATCCCCACCCGGGCGCCGATCGTGATGCCGCGTTCGGTCAGCCATCGAGCGACGGTGTCGGCCCGCCGGTCGAGTTCGCCGGCCGTCATGGCAGCGTCGTCGTGTTCGGCGACGACGTGTTCGGGCGCCTGCCGCAACCTCCGGGCGATCGACACGTGGACGGGCTCGCACTCGTGCGGATCCGGGCCCGGCGGGTTCAGACGGTCCATGGCCGCGATGTCGTGATCCGTGGCGATCTCGAACTCGCCGACGAACCCGTCGGGATCGGTCATGGCTGCGTGGATCGTCCGGCGAAGGTGATCCGGGAACGAGCGGTGGGACCCGTCGGTGCTGAGGCCGTCGTTGAGGTCGAGTTCGACGGTCATTCCGGTGCCGTAGTCGAAGGCGTGGATCCTGATCGGGTGGGCAGGGTCGACGTGGCCCGAGCGAGCCCACGTCGTCACGGTCGGCAGACCTGCGAAGTCGCCGTACGTGACGGTCTGCACGTTGAGCACGGCATCGAAGGGCACGTCGGGCACGTCCGCGTCGCCCGCCAGGCGGGCGACGCCGAGCAGTTCGCGTTGGACCCGCTGGTAGCAGTCGCTGAACGACTCGTCGAGGTCGACGTCGACGCACACCGGGTACACCGCCATCAGCGGACCGATCACACGGGACGCCACCGGCCCTCTCCTCCGGTGCAGCGGCACGCCCAACGTGATGGAACGGCGACCGTCCAGACGCGCCAGTGTCACCGCCGTGGCAACGGCGAGCACCCCGAGTGTCGCCATCGACGGGCTGAAGGCTCGGTACCGGTCGTTCGGTTCCAGGAGTGACGCTCCGTCGGGCAGCTCGCGACGGACCACCGACGTGGTTCGTGGGCCGCGAGGGCCGTAGGGCGCGATCGCCACCCCCTCGGTCGGTGTCCGAACACGTGCGGTCGGGCCCGGCGGCGAGTCGGAGGCGACGTGGTCGTAGAAGGACACTTGGGCATCGGTGTCGCTCTCCGTGGCTCCATCGTGCGGCGCCGACCGTTCGTACGCGGCGGAGACGGCGTCGAACACGAGCGACGACGACCATCCATCGGTGACGACGTGGTGCAAGTCGAGCCACCAGGTCCACGACTCGTCGCCGTGGCGGAGGAGCACGGAGTCGTAGCTGCACGTCCGCGCGTCGATCGGTGTGGCGATTCGCTCGCTGCACCAGGCGTCGAGGTCGGTCTCGGGGATCTCGACGACGTCGGTGTGCTGCGGCGGCGCGGCGAGCACTCGGGCGCGGGGTTCTCGTCCCGGGCGGTCGACCACGACCGTCCGCAACGCGTCCGAGGCACTCACGACCTCGTCGACGGCACGGACGAACCGGGCCGCGTCGATCGGTCCGACGATTCGATGGACCTTGCCCATGTTGGCCAGCGGTGCGTTCGGGGCCAGCCGCTGGCTCGTCCAGATCTGCCGCTGCACGTTCGTCAGCGGGTACTCGCCGATGGCGCGCGGAAGGAACGTGATGTTCTCCGCGCTCACTCGACTCGGCAGTCGTCTCTGCTTCGGAGATACTCGACGATTGCCGTCACCGAGGCGAAGTGTTCGATGACGACGTCATTCGGATCGACGACGATCGCGAGACGACGCTCGAGCCACTCGACGACCATCATGACCCCGAGCGAGTCGATCAGACCGGTCATCACGAGATCGGTGTCCGCGTCGAGGAAACCGGCGCCGAGGGCCACGTCGGTGGCGATGAAGTCGACGAGGTCGTCGGCGAGGGTCGCGGATTGCTGCGTGCTCACGGCTCGTGGGTCGTTTCGGCGAATCGGGGCGAATCGGGCAAGCGTGCAAGTTACCCGACGGGCCTCGGCGTTGCGACAGTGTGGTCGGCTTCTCCTCGGAGTTCGGCGAGCAGGGTTGCGGCTGCGGCGCGGTCGACCTTGCCGACACCCGAGCGTGGAAGCGACTCGACCCCGAGGATCTCGGCGGGCACGGCATAGCTCGGGAGCCGTCGCCGGAGCAGGCCGAGCAGCGAGGCGCGGGCCTCGTCGTCGAGGGCCGGTGCAACGAGGGCGACCAGGCGGTCGTCGCGCCCGCGCTCGACGAGGACCGCGCACGCGGCGACCTCCGGAGACTCGGCGACCACCGATTCGATCGCCTCCAGCTCGATCCGGTACCCGCGCACCTTCGCCTGGTGATCCGTCCGACCGAGGAAGACGAGTGTGCCGTCGTCGCGTCGCCGGACGAGATCACCGGTGCGGTACCAGCGTCGCGTTCCCGTGTCCGAACGCGTACCGATCGACGCAGCCGTCAACTCGGGTCGACGCCAGTAGCCCTCCATCATCGTGTCGCTGCTGACCAGGAGCTCGCCGTCGCCGACGCCGTCGATCACCTGGTCGGCTGCGTCGACGAGCAGCACCTCGGTGTCTGCCCACGGACGCCCGATCGGGACGACCGAGTCCGCTGGTGCGGGGTCCGGGTCGATCGGTTGGTCGTCTCCGTCCGACGGCTGATCGAGATGGTGGAACGTGCACTGGTTCACCTCCGCCGGGCCGTACACGTTGGAGAAGCGGGCGTGCGGCAACGCGCGTTGCGCGGCGGCCAGCGACGCCGGAGGGAACGACTCGCCACCGAACAGCACCCAGCGGAGCGAGGTGAGGTCGCGGTCGTCGACAGCACCTCTCGTCACGAGTTGCGTGATCGCGAACGGAACCGAGTACCACACGGTCGCCTTCTCACGGGCGACGAGGTCGGACACACTGGCAGGAAAGCGCAGGACGCCATCGGGAACCACGACGACGGCAGCGCCGGCGAGGGGCGCTGCCCACAGCTCGAACGTCGACTGATCGAAGTGCAGCGGCGCGATGTTCACCAGCCTGTCGGCCGGGTCGATCCCGTAGGTGGCGACCGCCTTGCGCGCGTAGGCGAGCGCGCTCGCATGGGTGTGGACGATCCCCTTGGGCCGCCCGGTGGAGCCGGAGGTGTAGACGATGTAGGCGGGGCTCGCTGGATCGATGTCGGCGGGTGGCGCCGGTGGGTCCTCCGCGTGCGGGTCGACCACGACAGGTCCCGGGGCGGGCCCGGTGATCTCGCGAAGTCGCTCCTCGCCCGCCGCCGAGACGATCGCGGCCGGTTCGGCGTCGCCGATCACGTCGCCCACGTACGCCGGAGGCGCGAACCAGTCGACCGGAACCATCACGGCGCCGAGTCGGACGACCGCATGAGCGGCGACGAACGAGTCGACGGACTTGGGAAGGTGGACGGCGACCCGATCCCCGGGCCGGACGCCTCGTTCGCGAAGTGCGCCGGCGAGCGCCGCCGCACGATCCCGGTAGGTCGACCAGTCCAGGCGGACCCGCCCATCGGTCAACGCATCGTCCAGGGGCCGACGGTCGGCGATGCGGTCCAACAGCCCGCTCATCACCTGCGGCGCGCTCGGCGTCTCATCACCCACACCCATTGGATACCGTGGGAACGGTCATGTCTGCCACTCCGGCCACCCCTGCTCCCCTCACCGCGAACGGATTCCCGGTCGACACCTCGCCCTCGCGCTTCGGCGAGCTGGAGGTCGCCAACGACCTGTTGGGCGATGCGGCCGCGCTGCGAGAAGCGATGGACGAACGCGGCTACCTCTTCTTCCGTCGTCTGATCGAGCCCGACGTGGTTGCAGCCGCTCGCCACGAAGTGCTGCTCAAGTACGCCATCCTCGGCGAGGTCGACGACCGCTCCCCGATCGACGACGCCGTCGCCGGCGACGCCGGTGCGGTCGCGACCGCCAATCTGCGTGCGTTCTCCGAGAGCGTCCGCACCGGCGCCCGCTACCTGGCCGTGACCGATGCTCCCGAGGTCGTCGCGGTGCACGGCGCGTTGCTCGATGGCGAGGTGAGATCGTTCGACATGCGGTGGCCGCGTTTCGTGCGCCCCGGCGAGGGATGCGGCTTCCACTGTGACGGTCCCTACATGAACCGTGGGACGTCGAGGATCTTCTCGAGCTGGATTCCGCTCGGCCGAGTCGACCGCCACGAGGGCGCCCTCATGCTCCTGGAGGGCAGCCACCGCTCCCAACGCCTGCACGAGGGGTACCTTCGCGCCGACGCCGACCGTGATGGGCTGACCTGGCTCGACGACGACCCCACGATCGTGCTCGATCAGTACGGCACGCGCTGGTTGACGACCGACTTCCAGCTCGGCGACGTCCTCTGCTTCGGGATGCACACGCTCCACGGTGCGCTCGACAACCGCTCGCCGAACCATCGATGTCGGCTGTCGTCGGACAGCCGCTACCAACGTGTCGACGAACCCGCCGATCCCCGATGGAACGGCGAGGAATTCGAGGGTCACGGTGGCCGACGCGTGTTCTACCCCGGGCTCGGGCGATGGAACAATGCGGACTTCCAGGACGAGTGGAAGCACGTCGACGAGCACGGCCGACTGGATCTGCGGGAGACGACGTGACGTCGGTGGACGACGAACAGCTGCACCAACTGACGCGCGCCCTGCTGGACCCCGATCACCCGATCAAGGTCGAGACTGCGGAGTGGGCACGAACGCAGCTGGGCCAACGCGACAGCGTCGCGGACGACGCCGCGTCGACCTTCGCGGTCGACGACTGGCGGCGGTGCGCCGAACGAGGGATCTTCCGACTGCTCGTCCCGACCGAACTCGGCGGCGATGGTGCCGACCTCGCCACCACACTCCTCACGCTCGAAGGGCTCGGACAGGGCTGCGCCGACAACGGCCTCACGTTTGCTGCAGCGAGTCAGATGCTCAGCACGCAGATCGCACTCACCCGCTTCGGGTCGCCGGCGCAGCAGGAACGGTGGCTCCCGGGTCTTCTCGACGGCACGAGCCTCGCGGCGCTGGCGATGACCGAACCGGAGACCGGTTCCGACGCGTTCGCCCTCTCGGCGACTGCGGAACGACGTGACGACACCTACCTGTTGAACGGGCACAAGGCGTACATCACCTTCGGTCCGGTGTGCGACATGGCGATCGTGTTCGCCTCCACCCGGCCCGAGGCGGGCAGCTGGGGCATCTCGGCGTTCCTGGTCGACACGACGACCGAGGGGGTCGTCCGATCGGACGTTCGAGGCAAGATGGGGATGCGGACGACGCCGTTCGGAGACCTCGAGTTCAACGACGTCATCGTGCCGGCGGAGGCACGGCTCGGCCGCGAGGGCGCGGGAGCGCGGATCTTCGGCGCGATTCTCGATGTCGAACGCAGCTACGTGTTCGCGCCGCAGGTCGGGGCGATGGAACGCCAGCTCGACGACACGATCGCGTACGCGAAGCAGCGCAACCAGGGCGGCCACCCGATCGGCCACTACCAGGCGGTCTCCCACCGGATCGTCGCGATGAAGGAGCGCCACGAGCGGGCTCGGTTCTACCTGTACCGGGCGGCGATGGCCGAGGCGACAGGTCGCAACGTGACCATGTACGCCTCACTCGCCAAACTGGTCGCCGGCGAGCTCGGTATCGAGTCGGCGCTCGACGCATCGGTCGTCCAGGGTGCCCGTGGGTACCTCACCGAGTTCGAGATCGAACGGAACCTGCGCGATGCCGTCGGCGGTCTCACCTATTCGGGTACCGCCGACATCATGCGCAACGTGATCGCCCGCCACCTGGGCCTCGGCTGACTCGACGGTCAACGGTCGCGTTCGACGACCCACCGATGTGCGACGGTGACCGCATCGTCGACGACGACCGCGAGCACCTCGTCGGGGGCCGGCAGGCTCGGCGCCAAGGCCGTCTGTTCGTGGAGGACGATGCGGGCCCCCGGAGGCAATCGGACGAGCAGATCCGGAACGACTCGAGACGCGACGACCATGGGGAGGAACAACACGACGACGGTCACCTCGGAGAGGTCGGCCCCCGCAGCGTCGGCGTTGACGATCTGAACGCGATCTGCGACATCGGCTGCGGCGGCGGCCTCGACGGCGGCAGCGCACAGCTCCGGCGACTGCTCGACCCCGATCGAGCGACACCCCCGCGCCACCGCTGCGGCGACGACGAAGCGGCCGTCGCCGCAGCCGAAGTCGAACACGACGTCGTCGCGGTCGACCGACGCCACGTCGAGGAGCGCTCCCACCAGGCCGTGGGGCGTGACCAGGAACGGTTCGAGCGCCGAATGATCGGACGAGCGCAGTCCGAGCCGCTCGGCCGCCAGCCGCGCCGGACGAATCACCGGATACACCCACCACAGCGACTCGGGCAGTTCGACGACATCCCAGTCGGCGGATGTGGGCCCGAACACTCGGTGCAGCCGACCCCGGCGCCGTTGCCTCCACCGAAGGCGGACGACCGTGGTCGCCGGTCCGTCACGGGTGAGCAGTTGCGAGTCCGCTGCCCGCCAGAACGATGCCCGAGCTCCACCGGTCCACGATCGGCTCACCCGGTAGCCACAGCCGAGCAACACCGAAAGCGCACGCGGGGCGTCGCCGCCCGCAACATCGATCGTCAGTGTGTGCCGCTGGTCGGACATCGCGACGTCGGAGACGCCGATCGAGGCCTCGCCCAGCTCCTTCACGAGCCGATCCCGCTCGCGCTCGTTGGACGCACGGATGGTCGCGCACGTCGAGAGGACGGATGCGGCGACCCGACCGCGGTCGCTGTCCGGTCGAGCGGTCGCGATCGCCATGTCCGCCCACCTCGACAAGCCGTCTCCCTGGATCGCCGCGACCAGTTCGTCTCGGAGTTCCGGGGCCTCGCTGCCGTAGATCACCGACGACCTCGCTCAGCGAGCGGCGACCGCGTCGAGCTGCTTGCGCAGCATCTCCGACGCAGGTCGGAGGAATCCCGGATTCAGGTACGACGTCCGGGGCCCGGCGAAGCGGAACGGGACCGAGACGTTCGCCTCGATCGCCTCCATCTCGTGCGCCCAGAACGGCGGGATGTACAGCGCATCACCCGGGCGGAGTTCTCCGACGTACCGGATCGCTCGCCCCAGCCGGGGAAAGTCCTCCGTCGACGCGTCGGCGGAGCGGCCCGGGAGATCCGACCATCGCCCGGCACCGCGCAGCGGCAGGCGGAAATAGAGGTTCGTGCGATCCGAGGGCCGGTACATGGCGACGCGTTTCGTGCCGTGCGTCTGGAAGAGCAGCCCGGGCCATGCGTCGTGGTGCAGCGGGGTGACGGCACCCGGCGATCCCACCCAGACCCCACTGAACCGCGGCTCGGTGGGATGTCCGCTCTGCGTGCGCACGCCCTGGTCGAAGCGATCGAGGACGGTGGCGGTCTCGCCGTCGAGCGACCGGATCCCGAACAGCTGGTAGACGACCGTGCCCGGTTCGACTCCGTCGTCGAACATCATCCGCAGGAAGTCACGTACCCGCATCTCTCGTCGGTCGACGACCGTCGTGTCGTATCCACCGCTGTACAGGAAGAAGGGCGCCGTCGCGTCGTAGGCGGTGACCTGGATGCGCTGGTCGCCGGCGATGTGCTCGAGCCCGGCCGGCGTCGCTGCGTCGCCGACGCCCAGGGAGTCGAGCAGCCCCTCGATGATCACGGGCTCGCCGGCGTCGATCGCGACGTCGACAGCGGTGTCGGCGGCCGCGATCCGGTCGATCTCGACGCTTCGGCCACGGCGTCGGGCGCCGAGCGCTCTGGTGACGACGTGGTGCACGAACCAGATCGGGATCAGCGCCGCGACCAGGACACCGAGTACGACCGCCTTCAGTGCTGCACGAACCCGTCTCACGAGTCGTTCTCCCCGGACCTCGGCTGCGTCGCGATCGACGTGATCTCCACCGACGCCTCGTACATGCCCCAGGATCGGTAGTCGTACGTCACCTGGAACTCCTTGCAGAACTCCTGGAACGCCCTGAACTCGTGTTCCTTCCAGTTCGGGTAGTTGAAGTACTCGTTGAAGACGATGATCGAGCCCGGCCGGAGACGGGTCGACAGACCGCGCAGGACGGTTCGAGCGGAGCTGTAGATGTCCGAGTCGATGTGTACGAACGAGACATGACCCTCATGATCCTCCAGGAATCGCGGCAACGTGTCGTCGAACCAGCCGACGTGGAGGCGCACGTTGGGCTCCACGTCCGGGATCCCTTCACCGCCGAACGCACCGCGCTCCATCGTCCACCCGGTCCAGGGTTCCGGCAGACCCTCGAACGAGTCGAAACCGTGGACCGTCACTCCCGGGCGGCGCCGGGCGATGTGGTTGATCGATCGGCCGCTGCGAACGCCGAACTCGAGGTACAGGCCATCGCGCGACGCGCGACGGAGGGCATCGTCGATCACCCCGATGTCGTCGCGCTTGATCATCGCGTCCGACATGTTCGACGAGATGTAGTCCACGGTCTCGTCGAGCGCCCGCTGGAGCAGCGCAGTGTGGGGGTGCCATCGGTTCGAGTAGTACCAGCGGCCGTGGTAGGCCGTGCTCGCACTGCTCACGATTCCGCTGATGGCTCGCCGTGCGAAGATCTCGAGCCGACTCGCGGCGGCGGACGGCACCCTCGCGAACATCGTGAGGACGATACCCGTTCGATCCCGACTCCAGCCGCTCGGACGAATCAGCGATCGAGCAGCTTCGCTCGCACCAACTCGGTTTCCGGCGGGCTGAGTGGGCGGTTGGTCTTCACGCGCACCGTCACCGTGTCGGTCGGCGACTGCTCCTCCTCGCCGGGCTCGTGGGTCTCGATGTCGCGGAGGAACACCACCCCGGTGAGCCCGACGTCGTTGGAGGCATCGGTCAGCCGTTCGACGGCCTCGCGTTCGTCGGCGGCCGCCCACTCCTCGAGCGGCACCTCGATCTCGCTGACCGCAGGAAGCTGCGACAGGTTGGTGACCGCTTCCACCGAATGGTGGCCCGCATGCCAGGTCGCACCATCGGGCGTACGGAGGCGCACCGAGGCACTCCCGATCAGATCGACGATGCCACGCACGTCGGTCCCACCGACGCGCAGTACGACCTCGTCGCCGACGGCGTAGCGGTCCTCGAGGAGCGCCCGGGTTCCGGCGAGGAAGTCCTTCACCAGGTCCTGTCCGCTGAGCGCCAGCGCCAGCCCGATGAACCCGGCGCTGGAGATCGCGAACGCCAGGCTGACACCCATCAGTTCGATGGCACCGAAGGTGGCAAACGTGAAGATCAGCACGGTGACGAACCGGCCGATCATCTTCGCCACCGAGTCGGCCCGTTGACGCTTGCGGGTGTCGGCCTGCCCCTGGTCGCCGAGACGGTCGAGTCGCACCCGCCACGAACCCTCGGATCGTTGTGCCCGGCGCACGGCGCGGCGCGTGAGTGTCCTGATGACCGTGCGCGCCACCCACGATGCGACGATCGCGATCGGCAGGAGCATGAAGGCTTCGGAGGCGGAGGCGAACCAGGACAACATCGGGTGACTTCCTTCATCGGCGTGACGCCGAAACATTACGGTTGTGTTACGGACCACATCGTGCCAGGTCCGACGACGTCGCACTCGGCGGATTCCGAATTTCGCACGTGACATCGCTCACGTCGCCCGTGGCCGAAGCGATCGTCGGACGTGTACCGTGCCACTCGTGTCATCCCCTCGGCGTGCTGATCGCCCCGTGCTCGGCTGGCGCGAGTGGGTGAGCCTTCCGGAGTGGGATGTCGCCCACCTCAAGGCCAAGATCGACACCGGCGCTCGCACCTCGTCGCTGCATGCGTTCGACCTCGAGTGGTTCGACCGCGATGGCGCGCCGTGGGTGCGTTTCGAGATCCATCCGTGGCAGCGTTCCACCGCCGACGCCGTCGTCGCCGAAGCGGCGGTCGCCTCGACCCGCGACGTCCGCAGCTCGTCGGGCGAGATCGGCCACCGACCGGTCGTGCATGCACCGATGACGATCGCCGGTCTCACCGTCGATGCCGAGATCACCCTCACGCGACGTGACGAGATGGGGTTCCGCATGCTGGTGGGACGCGAAGCGATACGCGGTCGCTTCCTGGTCGACCCCGGCGTGTCCTACCTCGGAGGGCGACCGCCGAAGGACGTCCGGCTCAAGAACCGGAGGCGATCATGAGCGTCGCACGACGCGCGTCGTTCAGGATCGGCGAACTGGACGTGGCCCCCGGTCGTTCGGCGACCGGCGAGCTCCCGATCGCCCGGCTGGTCACCGGCACACGGATCTCGCTGCCACTGCAGGTGTTCCACGGACGACGCGACGGCCGAACGGTGTGGCTCAGCGCCGCGGTCCACGGCGACGAGATCAACGGCGTGGAGATCATCCGCCGCGTGACACGCGGTCTCGACGCCCGGTCGATGGCCGGCACCGTGATCACCGTACCGATCGTGAACGTCCACGGCTTCCTCAACGGCGATCGCTACCTCCCGGATCGTCGCGACCTCAACCGGTCGTTCCCCGGCTCCCAGACGGGATCGCTCGCGGCCCGGATCGCCAACCTGTTCATGACCGAGATCGTCAGCCGATGCGACGTCGGCATCGACCTCCACACCGGTTCCGATCACCGAACGAACCTGCCGCAGATCCGCGCCGACCTCGACGACCCCGAGACCCGCAAGCTCGCCGAGGCGTTCGGTGCTCCGCTGATGCTCCACTCCCGGATCCGCGACGGCTCACTGCGCGGGGCAGCAACCGAGCGCGGCGCGACCGTGCTGCTGTTCGAGGGCGGCGAGGCCTTGCGCTTCGACGACGACGCGTTGACCGCTGGAGTCGACGGCATCCGCAGAGTCCTCGCCGAGCTGGCCGTGATCGACCCCGACACGACCGAGCCGCGTCCGGTGCCCGTCGAGAGCCGGAGCAGCACCTGGGTGCGTGCCCGGCGCAGCGGTATCGCACTGCTCGACGCCGAGCTCGGTGAGGTCGTCCAGCGCGGGCAGCTGCTCGGCGTGATCCACGACTCCGTCGGCAAACGCCTCGCCCGGGTCACCGCGCCGAGCCGTGGCATCGTGATCGGACGCGTGCAACAGCCGCTCGTCAACCAGGGCGACGCACTCGTCCATCTCGCCCAGGTGAGCGACGACACCGTGTCCGCGCTGGGCCGTTTCATCTCCAGCCACAGTCAGGATCGTCCGTGAAGCTCGCCATCCTCTCCCGCGCCCCTCGTTCGTACAGCACACAGCGCCTCAAGCTGGCCGCGCTCGAACGTGGCCACGACTGCAAGGTGCTCAACACCCTGCGTTTCGCCATCGACCTGTCGAGCTCCGAGCCGGACCTGCAGTTCCGCGGCAAGCCGCTGTCCGACTACGACGCCGTGTTGCCACGCATCGGTGCATCGATCACCTACTTCGGTTCGGCGGTGGTGCGCCAGTTCGAGCAGATGGACGTGTACACACCGATCACGGCGAACGGCATCACGAACTCTCGCGACAAGCTGCGTGCGATCCAGATCCTGTCCCGTCACGACATCGGCATGCCGAAGACGGCGTTCGTCCGCAACCGCCAGGACGTGCTCCCGGCGATCGACCGGGTCGGCGGCGCACCCGTCGTGATCAAGCTGCTCGAGGGCACCCAGGGCATCGGGGTGATCCTCGCACCGGATCGCAAGGTCGCGGAAGCGATCATCGAGACGCTCCACAACACCAAGCAGAACGTCCTGATCCAGGAGTTCATCGCCGAGAGCAAGGGCCGCGACATCCGCGCCCTGGTGATCGGCGACCGGGTGGTCGCTGCGATGCGCAGGACCGCGCAGGGTGACGAGTTCCGCTCGAACGTGCACCGAGGGGGATCGGTCGAGTCGGTGTCGCTCGACCACGACTACGAACGGACCGCGGTGCGCGCCGCGCAGATCATGGGGTTGCGGGTGGCCGGCGTCGACATGCTCGAGGGCAACGACGGGCCGATGGTGATGGAGGTCAATTCGTCGCCCGGCCTCGAGGGCATCGAGCGGGCGACCGACCTCGACGTCGCCGGCGCGATCATCGACCACGTCGCCAACCAGGTTGCGTTCCCCGAACTCGACGTCCGCCAGCGGCTGACGGTCAGCACCGGCTACGGCGTCGCCGAGTTGCTGGTGCGCGAGGACGGCGACTTCGTCGGCAAGACGATCGGCGCGTCCGGGCTCCGCGACCGCGACATCACCGTGTTGACGCTGCACCACGACACCGACGTGATCCCCAACCCTCGCGACTCCCGCGTGCTCGAGGGCAACGACCGGCTGCTGTGCTTCGGCAACCTCGAATCGATGCGGGACATGATCCCGGCCCGCCGCCGCCGCCGGGCGCGCGTCCGCAAGCTTCCCGAACACCCCCTCCCCGACGACGCCACCTGATTGCAGCAGGGGTCAGACCCACCGTGCAATCGCGGTACGGTGCGCCGGTGAGCGTCGACCTCGCCGACATCGAAGCAGCCCGGGTGGTGACGGCGAGCGTCGCCAAACACACGCCGGTGATCACCTCGGTCACGTTGTCGGAGGACATCGGGGGCAACGTCGTGCTCAAGGCCGAGAACCTGCAGCGCACCGGATCGTTCAAGTTGCGGGGAGCGGTCAACAAGCTCGCGGCGCTCGGCGCCGGCGCCGTGAGCGGCGTGACGACGGGCAGCGCCGGCAACCACGCCCAGGCATTGGCGTTCGCCGCCCAACACTTCGGGGTGCCGTGCCGGATCTTCGTCCCGACCGGGGCGCCGATCACCAAGATCGAGGCATCACGCCGGCACGGCGCCGTCGTCACGGAGATCGGCGCGGACCTCAAGGCCGCGGTTTCAGCGGCACAGGCACACGCCGAGGAGACCGGCATGGCGTTCTGTTCCCCGTACGACGATCCGGCGGTCGTCGCCGGCCAGGGGACACTCGGGCTCGAGCTGGTGGATGACGTCGACGACCTGTCGACCGTGATCGTGCCACTCGGGGGCGGCGGTTTGATCTCCGGCACGGCGATCGCCGTGAAGTCGAGGCGTCCACAGGTTCGGGTGATCGGCGTGCAGGCCGCTGTGTGCGCGCCGTATGCCGGCGGTGCCGTGGCCGAGGGACCGGTGCTGACCCTCGCCGACGGGATCGCGGTCAAGTACCCCGGCAAGATCACGGGACCGCTGGTCGAGCGCTGGGTCGACGAGATCGTGACCGTCGACGAGGACTCGATCGCCGATGCGATGGTGCTGTTGATGGACCGAGCCAAGCTCTACGCCGAAGGGGCAGGAGCGGTCGGGGTCGCCGCGTTGCTGTCCGGTGCGGTGCGCCCGAGCGAGACGGGCACGACGTGTGTCGTCGTGTCGGGCGGAAACGTCGATCTCGGTGTCGTCCCGAGTCTGATCCGACGGCACGAGAACCAGGCAGGCCGGCGGTTGTCGGTCGTCGCTCGCATCGACGACCGTCCTGGCGGGCTGGCGATGCTCTTGACCGTGTTCGCCGACGGTGGGGCCGACCTGATCGAGGTGGAACACATCCGCGAAGGCCTCGATCTCCACGTTCGGGAGACCGGCATCCACGCCACCTTCGAGGTGCGTGGCTCCGAGCACGCCCGGCGACTGCTCGAAGCGGCACGAGCGGCCGGCTACGACATCACCGAGAGCGGCATCTGACCCGACCGCCCCGAACACGATCGCCTGACTGGATCTTCTACCTACTGGTCGGTAGGCTGGCATCGTGAACGAGTCCGAGTTGCTCAACGAACTGACCCCGGTCGCCGAGAGCCTCCTCGAGCGGCACCTCGCCACCTCCAAGGAGTGGTTCCCACACGACTACGTGCCCTACAGCCGGGGGCGAGACCACGTCAGGGGCCACCAGTGGACCCCCGACGACGCCGACCTCGACGGCCACGAGATCACCCCGGAGGTCCGCAGCGCGCTGCTGGTCAACCTGCTGACCGAGGACAACCTGCCCTACTACTTCCGCACGGTCGAGCAGATGTTCGGCAAGGACGGAGCGTGGGGCACGTGGGTGCGACGCTGGACCGCCGAGGAAGGCCGCCACTCGATGGCGATCTACGGCTACCTGATGACCACGCGGGCGATCGATCCCGTCGAACTCGAACGTTCGCGCATGGCCCAGGTGTCGGGCGGCCAGACCCCGAACCCGCCGCTGTACGAGGGGTTCATCTACCTCGCGCTCCAGGAGTTGGCCACGAGGATCTCACACCGCAACACCGGCGCCCTGCTCGGCGACCCCGCCGGCTACGAGGTGATGAAGCGCGTCGGCAGCGACGAGAACCTGCATCAACTCTTCTACCGCGACCTCGCTGCGGCCGCGATCGAGGCCGACCCGAACACGATGATGATCGCCATGGAGAAGCAGGTCCGGAACTTCGCGATGCCGGGCACCGGCATCCCCGATTTCGACCGACATGCGGCGCTGATCGCCAAGGCCGGGATCTACGACCTCCAGGTGCACTACGAGCAGATCCTCGTGCCGGTCGTTCTCCGCCAGTGGGACGCCGCGAACATCGGTGGGCTCACCGGCGACGGAGCGATCGCCCAGGAGAAGCTGATGAAGCGCCTCGCCACCAGCGAGAAGGTCGCCAAGCGCTTCGCCGACAAGCGCGAGGCCGCGCTCGCCCCGGCCTGACACCTCCAACACCACTCCACACCACTCCACACCACTCCACACCACCCCGCAGCACTCCACAACCCTCCCCCGGCGATGAGTCTCCGACTCGTCCGGACGGCTCCGACGGTCAGGATCGCTGGGCCAGGCAGGCGAGCACGGTGAGCACGGCGAGCACGCGACCGTGGGCGGTCGGGTTTGCCCCACCACGGCGTCGCCCCGCCGGCTCCCACCCGGCTTCTCCCCGGCTCCCGGATAGGTTCGGGCTCACGATGACACTGCTGGCGAACCCGCACCCCGACGAGGTCGACGGGTGGGTGCGCGATCATCTCCTCCACCTGTCCTGCGACTCGGCGGTGGGTCGCTCGCCGCGGTTCGAGGGGACGCAGGCGGCCGCCGACGCCGCGCTCGCCGGACTCGACGTCGACGGCTATGCGCGTCGTCGCAACGAGGTCCTGCCTGCGTCGGCACGCGGTGCGACGGGCCTGTCGCCGTACATCCGCCACGGATTGCTGACGTTGCCGCAGGTGTCACTCGCAGCGAGCACCGGCCCGAGCAAGGACCGTCAGAAGTTCCGGGACGAGTTGATGTGGCAGGAGTACGCCCGGCACGTGTACGCCCGGCTGGGCCCGCGCACCCGATCCGGGCTCCGGTTCGAACCGGTCGTCGACGCCGAACGTGCCGACGACCCCTGGGAGCGTTCGATGGCGTGCATGGACGCCTCGGTCGACGAGTTGGAGCGCGACGGCTGGTTGGTCAACCAGACGCGGATGTGGCTGGCCTCGCAGTGGACCGTGCGCCACCGCGCGGACTGGCGCGAGGGCGAGGACCGGTTCTTCACCCATCTGCTCGACGGGTCGCGGGCGGCGAACCGCCTCGGGTGGCAGTGGACGATCGGTGCCGGGACCGGCAAGCCGTACGGTTTCAGCCGCTGGCAGGTCGAGAAACGGGCACCGGAGCTCTGCGAGCGATGTGTGCATCGTGACGGTTGCCCGGTCGAGCAGTGGCCCGACGAGCGCACGCCGCCGCCCGCCGACGACGACGAACTCCTCTCGGCCGATCCCGATCCCGATGCCACCGCTGGTCCGATCGAGGCGCACTCGACCGGTGCGCCCGATGTGGTGTGGCTGACCGCCGAGAGTCTGGGCGACGGCGATCCAGCCCTCGCCGCCAACGCCGGGCTGCCGGTGGTGTTCGTGTTCGACGAGCCCCTGCTGCGTCGCCTGAGGCTGTCGTCGAAGCGGTTGGTGTTCCTCGCCGACCGGTTGGCCGAGCTGGCGACGATCCGCGCGGTCGAGGTGCACCTCGGCGATCCGCTCGACGTGCTCGACGGTCGGTCGGTCGCCACGACGTTCGCCCCGGTGCCGAAGGCGCGCCGTCTGCGATCGCAGCTCGACGTGGTCGAGCTGCACCCGTGGCCGTGGCTCGTGCGACCGAACGCCGGGGCGATCAGCAGCTTCTCGGCCTGGCGCCGGAGCCGTTGAGCCGCCACACTGGCGCGATGGCTCGGCTGTTCGTGGCGATCTGGCCGCCGGACGACGTGCTCGACCGACTGGCGGACGTCGAACGGCCGAAGGACCAGGGCGTCAAGTGGGTGCCGCAGGAGAACCTCCACATCACACTGCGGTTCCTCGGCGACGCCGACATCGACGAGGTGATCGACCGACTCGATCCAGTGCTCCTCCCGGCGGCGACCGCCGTGGTCGGCCCCGCGTTCGATCTGCTCGGCGAGCGATCACTGATCTCGCCGGTGACGGGCATCGACGATCTGGCTGCAGTCGTCCAGCAGGCGCTCCGCGGCCTGGGCACCGAACGTGAACGCACACGCTTCCAGGGACACATCACCGTGGCGCGCCTCGCTCGTGGAGCTCGCCCGATGCGCAGCGCCGGTCAGCGCTTCGACGCCACGTTCGACGTCACCGAGGTCGCGCTGGTGGCCAGCACGCTGCACGACACTGGCGCGGTCTACGACACGGTGGCCACCTGGCCGACGCGCTGACGATCGGGGTGTGGGATCCTGCACGGACGCACGCCGAACGACGGCGGAGCTCACAACGCAGCGACGTCGAACGGCTGGTCGGCTACTCGCGAGCGGTCGTCGACGGACGATGGGTGTTCGTTGCCGGGACGACGGGCTTCGACTACTCCGACATGACGATCTCCGACGACGTCGTCGAGCAGGTCGAGCAGACGTTGCGCAACATCGACGACGCGCTCACGAGGGCGGGGGCCTCTGCCGCCGACGTCGTGCGAGTCCGGTACATGCTCCCGGACGCTGCCGACTTCGAGGCCTGCTGGCCGTCGCTGCGGCGCTACTTCGGCGAGGCGCTCCCCGCCGCCACGATGACGGTCGTCGGCCTCGCCGATCCGCGCATGCGCATCGAGATCGAGGTCACCGCCCTCACACCCGGCTGATCTGGCGCCGACCTCCGCTCCGCAGCGGTTGCACGTCGACGCGTAGCGTGGACGCTCATGTACGACCTCGTCATCCGCAACGGCACCATCGTCGACGGCAGCGGCGGGGAACCGTTCGTCGCCGACATCGCGATCGACGGCGAGCGCATCGTCGCCGTCGGCACCGGCCTCGGCGACGCCGCCCGCGAGATCGACGCGACCGACCGGCTGGTCACGCCCGGTTTCGTCGACATCCACACGCACTACGACGGCCAGGCGACGTGGGACGCCGAGTTGGCGCCATCGACGCCGCACGGCGTGACGACGGTGGTGTTCGGCAACTGCGGGGTGGGGTTCGCTCCGGTCCGGCCGGGCCAGGAGCAGTTCCTGATCGAGTTGATGGAGGGTGTCGAGGACATCCCCGGCTCCGCGCTCACCGAGGGCATGTCGTGGGGCTGGGAGAGCTTCGGTGAGTATCTCGACACGCTGGAGGCCGGCGAGTACGCCGCCGACGTCGCAGCGATGATCGCCCACGGCCCCGTGCGCGCCTACGTGATGGGCAAGCGGGGAACCGACAACGAGCCGGCGACCGCCGAGGAGATCGACGAGATGGCCCGCATCGTCGCCGAAGCGATCGGGGCCGGCGCTCGCGGTTTCTCGACCAGCCGCACGCTGGGGCACCGGGCGCTGTCGGGCGAGCCGGTGCCGGGCACCTACGCGCCCGAGGAGGAGCTCTTCGCGATCGGGCGTGCGGTCAAAGCGGCTGGCAAGGGCCTGTTCGAGGTGGCGCCGTCCGGGGTCATCCCGACCGAGGACCACATCTCGCCCGACCTCGAGGTCGACTGGATGTGCCGCCTCGCCGAGGAGGCAGGCGTGCCGGTCACGTTCCTCATGCTGCAGACCGACGTCGCCCCCGACGACTACCGCAAACACCTCGAGCTGATCGGCCGGGTCCGCGAGCAGGGGCACTCGGTCACCGCTCAGGTCGCCGGGCGTCCCTTCGGCGTGCTCCTCGGGCTCACCGCACGGCATCCGTTCATGGTGTGCCCGAGCTACGCGCCGCTCATGCAGGCTCCGCTCGACGAGCGGGTCGCTGCGATGAGTGATCCCTCCCTGAGGGCCACGCTCGTCGACGAGTACAAGACGATGATCGAACAGCTCCGGACCGCCGAGCCCCTCCTCGCCAAGGCGATGGAGAACTTCGAGCGCACGTACCCGCTCGGTGATCCGGTGAACTACGAACCGACCGACGCCGACTCGATCGCCGGGATCGCCACGGCGACGGGCCGGGATCCCGTCGAGGTGTACTACGACGCCCTGCTCGAGCGCGGTGGGCACGCCATCGTCCTCAACACCCTGCTCGGCTACACCGACGGCGACGGTGACGCGCTGTTCGAGATGCTGTCGAGCGATCACGCGGTGATCGGGCTCGCCGACGGAGGCGCCCACTGCAACCTGATCTGCGATGCGTCGACGCCCACGTGGATGCTCACCCACTGGTGCCGCGACCGCAACGGTCCGCAGCTGGCGCTGCCCGAGGTGATCCGGAAGATGACCGCCGAGACCGCCGCACTGTTCGGGTTCGACGATCGCGGCCGCATCGAGGTCGGCCTGCGCGCCGACCTCAACGTGATCGACCACGAGCACCTGACGCTTCGGGCGCCGCGCCTGGTGGCGGACCTCCCCGCCGGCGGCACCCGCTTCCTGCAGGACGCCGAGGGCTACGACTACACGATCGTCGCCGGGCAGGTCACCCGCGACCACGACCGGTTCACCGGCGCCACCCCGGGCCGCCTCGTCCGCCTGACCTAGGCACCCTCCAGCAGTCTCCCGCTTCAGCGTCAGCAACAACCCGCGTTTCCGACGTTGTTGCTGACGCTGAATGCGAGCCGAGCCGAGCCCCCCCCCGGTCCGGGTTTCAGCGTCAGCACCAACCGCGTTTCCGGCGTTGTTGCTGACGCTGACCCTCGGTGATGAACTGGGTGGGCTGCGGATGCTACGACTACGCCATGGGGGATCTGCTCACCGCGCACGCTGCCACTCAACCCGACAAGACGGCCGTCATCGACGACCGCACCGGCGGTGACGTCCGCCGGCTGACGTACGCCGAATTGGAGGACCGCGCCAACCAACTCGTGCACGTCCTCCACGAACACGGCGTGCGCCCGGGCGACAAGGTGGTGTGGTGCGGGCAGAATTCGACCGGGATCGTCGAGTTCGTCAATGCCTCACGCAAGCTGGGCTCGACCTCGGTGCCGCTGAACTACCGACTCTCCGACGAGGAGGCGGCCTACGTCACCGACCATTGCGACGCGACCACGGTGTACGTCGACGCGGAGTACGCGCCGCTGTTCGAGCGCATCCGCGCCGAGATCCCGAACGTGCAGAACATCCTGGTGTTCGACGGCGCCGCACCGCACGGCATGATCGCGATCGACCCGCTGGTCGCAGCAGCCCCGACCACGACCTGGGAGCGGCCGGCCACCGAGGACGAGGGCGGTGCCACGATGACCTACACGTCGGGCACCACCGGGAAGCCGAAGGGCGCCTACCGACGAACGGTGGCCGACCCCCGTGCGGGCGCGGCGCTGCTGCAACACATCGGCTACCAGCCCGACGACATCTATCTCACCACCGGGCCGCTCTACCACTCGGGTCCGGGTGGGTTCATGGCGAGCGCAATCGCGATGGGCCACACCGTCGTGCTGCAGCGCAAGTTCGACCCGCAGGACTGGCTGCGGCTGCTCGAGACGTACCGGGCCACCTCGACGTTCTCGGCGCCGACACCGATCCGGATGATCTGCAACCTGCCCGAGGAGGTCAAGGCGAAGTACGACCGGTCGTCGATGCGGGTCATGATCGCCAACGCGGCACCGTGGAGCTTCGCGCTCAAGCAGCAGTACCTCGCCGACTTCCCGGCCGAGTCGTTGTTCGAGATCTACGGGTCGACCGAACTGGGCGTCAACACCGTGCTGCGACCGGAGGACCAGTTGCGCAAGCCGGGCTCGTGCGGCAAGGAGGCACCGATGGTCGAGATTCGCCTGTACGACGAGTTGGGCAACATCGTCGAGGGCACGGGCCCGGATGCGACCGGTGAGGTCTACGTGCGATCCACTGCGGTGTTCGCTGACTA
This sequence comes from Ilumatobacteraceae bacterium, assembly GCA_963715285.1. Lineage (GTDB taxonomy): Bacteria > Actinomycetota > Acidimicrobiia > Acidimicrobiales > Ilumatobacteraceae > Sva-07. The sequence continues at coordinate 32,811 of CAVQRU010000011.1, forward strand.
CTACAAGCAGCACGACAAGTTCGAAGAGGACCACCGTGACGGCTTCCAGACGGTCGGCGACATCGCCTACCGCGACGACGAGGGATTCCTCTACATCTGCGACCGCAAGAAGGACATGATCATCTCCGGTGGGATGAACATCTATCCCGCCGAGATCGAGGCGGCGCTGGAAGGTCACCCGGACATCTACGAAGCGGCCGTGTTCGGGATCCCGAGCGACGACTGGGGTGAGCTGGTCCACGCCGTGATCGTCAAGCGTGAAGGTGCCGATCTCGACGAGGCCGGCGTGAAGGAGTTCGCCCGCGAACACCTGGCGAGCTACAAGATCCCACGCTCGATCTCGTGGCTGGACGAGCTGCCCAAGACCGGCTCGGGCAAGATCCTCAAACGCGAACTCCGCCAGCCCTTCTGGGCCGGCCGCTCCTCCAACGTGTGACCGTTACATCAGGGGTCAGGGACCCCATCGCCCTGTCAGTGGAGGCAGAACTCGTTGCCCTCCGGGTCGAGGAGCGTGATCCAGTGGCCCTCGGGCTCGTCGAACTCGGCGACATGGGTCGCGCCGATCGCCACGAGCTCGGCGGCACGGGCGTGGAGTTCGCTCGGCTCGACGTGGACGTCGAGGTGCATGCGGTTCTTCGCCGTCTTGCCCTCGGGCACCTTGAGGAAGAACACGCGCGGCCCGACGCCGTCGGGATCGACGATCGCGAAGGCGCGGTCCGGGTCGGAGCGGTCGATGCCGAACGCGTCGAGCGCGTCCTCCCACGAGTCGAAGCCCGGGGGCGGAGGCTGCTCCACGTAGCCGAGCACCTCACACCAGAACGCCCCGAGCGCGCGCGGCCCGGCGGCGTCGACGGTGATCTGGATCGCTCGTGCCATCGCGACATCGTCGCGGAACGAAGCGCGAAGGGCAACGGTCGTCATCCGTGTCGATCGCGTCCCCGACACGCCTAGTGTCGAAGGCATGAGTGCGGCGAACACGGTCGTCGAGACGATCCTGAAGTCACCGGCCCATCCGATCCTGTCCACGTCGATGGTGCTGGTGCAGTACGTCGGCAACCGGTCCGGCGACGAGCACATGCTTCCGGTGAAGTACGCGGACACGCACCACGGCCTCGTCGTGATGGTCGGCAAGCCGGAGACCAAGAGCTGGTGGCGCAACTTCACCAAGATGGGCCAGGCGCGAGTGCTCCTGAAGGGCACGTGGACACCGATGACCGCCCACGCACTGCGCGGGGCGGACGATCCCGAGGCGGTGACGCCACTGCTGCGCTCCTACGCGCAGCGCTATCCGAAGGTCGTCAAATCGATCGAGGGAGACACCTTGGAGGAGCGGGTCGAGAACGCGGTCGTGGTCTGGTTCCGGCCTGCGAGCTGAACCCGCCTCAGCGTGGTGTCGCGAAGACCTGGGTCCAGTACGGGCGCCCGTCGGTGCCGTAGGCGAGGCCGACGCCGATGTGCGTGTTGGACGACAGGATGTTGCGGCGGTGTCCGTCGCTGTTCATCCAGCCGGCCATCACGGCCGCCGGGGTGTCGTACCCGTAGGCCACGTTCTCGGCCGCCGACCTCCACGCGAACCCGACGCGGTCGATCCGCTGGACCATGGTGGACCCGTCGCTGCCCGTGTGGGACATTCGCCGGCTCTGTGCCTGATCCTCCGAGTGTCGCTGAGCGGCGAGCTCGAGCTTCGTGTCGTAGGTCATCGGCGCCAGTCCACGCGCCGCCCGCTCGGCGTTGACGAGGTCGAACACCGCCCGAGCGGTCGGCGACTGTTGGATGCGAGGTGGATCCAGGCGCACAGCGGGCTGCAGCGCTGCCGATCGGGCAGGGCCGTCGAGCACCGGCGCCGCCCCCTGTGCCGAGGGCGTCAGCAGGGCGAGGCTCGCGAGTCCTGCAACGACCGGGGTCGCCCACGTCTTGGTACGCATGTCGATGTATCGGCTCCCACCGCCCGCTTCTCGACCCGCAATTCGTCACCGTACTCCACGTTTCGACGGCCATGCCGTCCGGAACGGTCATCACTTCATCTCTGTCGAGAGACCACGAATCGACCGACACCTCGCGACACCCCTTCGTCAGGATGGACCGCATGAGTTCGGTGTTCCGGAGCACAGGCGCAGCACCCGTCGATCCGCTCGAGATCGCCGACGCGGCCACCGTCGCCGTCCGCCAAGCACGGGCGGCGCAGCTCGATCGGGTGCACGAAGCCGTGCACTCGGGCCGATGGCATCTCCACGGGTTCCGATCGCCGAACGCATGGCTGGCCACCTCGACGGGTGAGGCTCCCGGTGCATGCTCGCTCACCCTCCATCTCGCCGAACGCATCCAGCACATGCCGATGGTCAAGGACCACTTCACCCGCGGCCTCCTGTCGGAGTCGGCTCTCCGCCTGCTGGCCGCAACCTGGCGGGTCGACCGCGCCGACGTGTTCGCGCGCGACGAGCACCTCCTCGTTGGCTGGGCAGTGAACCTTGCCCACCGCGACTTCAAGATGGTGCTCCGCGACCTGGCTCCTCCATGCCGATCCCGACGGCGCGGTCGCGTCCGACCAACAGCGATTCGATTCGCGCAGGCTGCATCTCTCGGAGCTGCTCGACGGCATGGGTCGCCTCGACGGCCTCCTCGATCCCGAGGGCATGAAGCTCGTGAGCGAGGCGATCCGGGCGCTCTCGGTACGGACCGACGACGACGAGCGCACCCCCGAACAGCGCCGTGCCGATGCGCTGGTGTCGATGGCCAAGCAGGTGCTCGCCCACCTCGAACCCACACCCGGTGTGAAGCGCAATCGTCCCAAGGTCGTCGCCACGATCTGCGCCACCGACTTGATCACCGCCACGAGGGGTGGCGTGCTCGACACGAACACCGGACCCGTCGTGCTCGGGGCCGAGGCGATCAGGCGGATGGCGTGCGATGCAGGCATCCATCGGCTGATCACCGGTCCCGACGGCACGATCCTCGACTACGGCCGCCAGACCCGCACCGTCTCGGATGCCCAGTTCGACGTGCTGACGATCCGCGACCACGGTTGCCGGATCGCCGGTTGCCCGATCCCACCGGGCGGCTGCGACGCCCATCACAGCATCCACTGGGCCGACCTCGGACAGACCGACCTCGACGATCTCGTGTTGCTCTGCTGGTACCACCACCATCTGCTGCACGAGCAGCACTGGAGTCTCGAGCCCCTCGGGGCCGGGCACTTCGTGTTGCGAGATTCCGACGGCGTCGTCCGCCCGCTGCGCCCCCCGATGGTCGGCCTCGCCCTGCCACCGCCGAGGGCTCAGGCGGACTCGGTCGCCAGGTCGTCGACGAACTCGTAGCCGTCGATGCCGACGAGTTGGCTCGGGTCGAGGCGGATCTTGGCCGAGCGAGAACCGGCGCCGACGACGATCCGTTCGCAGGACAGAACCCGAGCGTCCAGCCACACCGGCACGTGGCCGGGCAAGCCGAAGATCGTGACTCCGCCGATCTCCTGGCCGGTGAGCTCGCGGGTGACCTCGGCGGGCGCGAAGCTGAGTTTGCGGACGCCGAGCTTGCGGCGGACCGCCCCGTTGACGTCGAGGCGGGTGTGAGCGAGCGCAACACACACGGCGTGGTGGCCCTCGGGCTTCTTCGACGCGACGAGGATCGCGTTGGCCGACTCCTCGAGCGGTACGCCATACGCCTCGCAGAACTGGGCGGTGTCGGCGAGGTCGGGGTCGCAGTCCATCACCTCGTAGGCGAGACCGAGCCGGTCGAGGTCGGCGATCACGTCAGGATGAGCGGTCACACGACCTCCGATTCGGCCGGCTCGACGAGTACGAGATCCGGTGCCGGCGGCGCGGCCTCTCCCCGCACGGCGCGAACCGCGCGGCGCCCGAGCGTGTCGAGCTGCAGTGCGATCCAGAGCAGTGCCAGTGCGACGACGCCGTCGAGCCACCAGTGGTGTCCCGTGGCCGCCACCACCAGCATCGTGATCACGAGGTGGGCCATCCCGATCCACCGCCACTTGCTGGTGCTGGCCGCGAGCGCGCCGAATGCGACGACGGCTGCCCACGCCACGTGGAGCGACGGCATCGCGGCGAACTGTGAGGAGACGCCGGTGCCGGCCTCCCCGTACACCGACATGTTGTAGATCTCCGACACGTCGACGAAACCCAGATCGGGCAGGTACCTGGGCGGAGCAACCTTGACGAAGCGGATGAACAGACAGAACGCCGTGACGATCGCCAGCGCGTTGCGCCACCGCGGGTACACGTCGCGATGACGCGCGTACAGCCACACGAGGAAGATGATGATGCCGGGGACGTGCGCGATCGCATAGAACGCGGCGGAGAACCGTCCGAGCCACTCGTGATCGAGCACGAAGCTCTGGAGCGCGAGTTCGTCGGGCAGATGGAGGAACTCCTGCACCCTCACGATGTCGCGCGCTCGCTCGATCGCGCCGTCGGCCTGGGTGAGCGGCAGGTTCTTCGCCATCCTCCAGATCGAGTAGAGCGACGCGACGAAGGCGAACTCGAGGGCGGCGGGCCCGATCACGTCACCCAGGCGGGTCGGTCGCGCACGGCGCAGCGTGAGCGCGAGGAGACCGGCCACCATCGCCGCGATCAGCGCTTGGCTCCAGGTCGGCCACTTCACCGCCGTTCAGCCTGCCAGGTCAACGGGCGTATTGCGTCACCTGATCGGCGGCGTCGATCAGCCAGCCGGGCAGGATGCCGAGCACGATCGTGAACGCGACGGCGACGGTGATCACCGCACCCATCGAGAACGGGATCCGCACGGTGTCTGCACCCTCGGCGGCGTCACCGACCCACATCGAGATCATGATCCGCAGGTAGAGGAAGGCGGCGATCACGGCGCACACCATGGCGATCACGGCGATCGCGTAACTCTCGACGTCGACGGCCGCTTGGATCACACCGAACTTGGCGATGAAGCCGCTCGTGAACGGCACGCCGGCCTGGGCGAGGAGCAACACCGTGAAGCCGAGCGCCAGCACCGGGCGCCGTTTGGCGAGACCGCTGAACGTGTCGATGCTCGTGTCACCGGCGCTGCTGCGCGACACCACCGTGACCACGGCGAACGAACCGATCACCAGCACCGAATAGAGGATCAGGTACAGCACCACCGCCGGGACGCCAGGGCCGGGATCGGGCTCACCGGCTCCGTGACCAGCCGCCTCCACCCCGACGAGGATGAAACCGGCGTGGCTGATCGAGGAGTACGCGAGCATCCGCTTCACGTTGTTCTGGACGACAGCGAGGATCGACCCGACGAGCAGGGTGATCAGGGCGAGCACCCACACGATGGGACGCCAGTCGTCCTTGTAGAACGGCAGCGCCACGACGAGCACTCGGATCATCGCCGCGAAGGCCGCCGCCTTGCCGACCGATGCCATGAACGCCGAGACCGGCGTCGGTGCCCCCTGGTACACGTCGGGCGTCCACACGTGGAACGGAACTGCGGCGACCTTGAAGCCGAGGCCGACGATCAGCAGCGCGATGCCGGCGAGCACGATCGTCTCGTCGCTGAACGGATCGATCGCCGTCTGGAGGGCGACGACCATCTCGGTGATGTTCGTCGACCCCGTTCCGCCATAGACGAGCGCGATGCCGTACAGGAAGAAGGCGGACGAGAACCCGCCGAGCACGAAGTACTTGATGCCGGACTCGGCGCTCTCGCTGCTGCGACGGTTGCTCGCCGCCAGCACGTACAGCGCGAGCGACAGCGTCTCCAGGCCGAGGAAGAGCACGATCAGGTCGTTGGCCGACGCCATCACGATGCCGCCGATCGCTGCGACCATGTAGAGCGCGTAGATCTCAGGGCCCTGGTTCGGGGTGTCCTGGAGGTACTCGTCGGTCAACATCGCCACGAGCAGCAGCCCGACGCAGATCGTGATCGTCATGAACATCGCGAGCTTGTCGAACGCGATCGCGCCGCCCACGAGGGTCATCGGTCCGTTGTCGCTGATGTCGTCCCACAGGACGATCGCCAGCGTGCCGGCGGCTCCGGCGAACACGGCGGTGACCACCGCGTAGAGACGCTTCGGCCACGCCGGCGTCAGCGCGCCGACGAGCAGGAGGCCGAGTGCGCCACCCAACAGCGTGAGCATCGGCGAGAGGGCGAACCACTGGACCTCGGGCCCGGTGAAGGTGTCGAGTTGGCGCAGCATCACTCGTCCTCCTCGCCCTCGCCGGAGGTGCTGTCGGCAGGTTCATCGGACTCGTCACCGGAGTGCTCGCCGATTTCGATCGTCGGCTCGGGCTCGACGTAGGTGGTGTTCGCCTCGACACGGGTGATCAGGGCATCGATGCTCGGCTCGATCCGGTCGAGAACGGGCTTGGGGTAGACGCCCATGAACACGATCAGTCCGAGGAACGGCAGCAGCACGAGGCCTTCCTTGACGCGCAGTTCGGGGAACTTCTTGTTCTCCTCCGATGGCTCACCGTGGAACACGCGTTGGTAGGCCCACAGCAGGTACACCGCGGCGAGGATCACGCCGAACGCAGCGACCACCGTCCACCACCGTGCGGTGAGGAACGATCCGGTCAGGATCAGGAACTCGCCGACGAAACCGTTGAGTCCGGGCACACCGACCGACGACAGCATGACGACCATGAACGCAGCTGCGAAGATCGGGGCGACCTTCTGCAGGCCGTTGAGGTCGGCGATCCTCCGGGTGCCGCGCCGCTCGTAGATCCAGCCCACGAAGAGGAACAGCGCTCCGGTCGAGACACCGTGGTTCACCATCTGGATCACGCCACCGGACATCGCCTGCGTCGTGAACGCGAACGTGCCGAGCACGATGAAGCCCAGGTGTGCCACCGACGAATACGCGACCAGTCGCTTCAGATCGGTCTGCATCGTGGCGGCGATGGCGCCGTAGATGATCCCGATGACGGCGAGCGTCAGCCACAGGTTGCGGCTCCAGTACGAGGCCTCCGGGAACAGGTACACGCCGAATCGCAGCAATCCGTAGGTGCCCAGCTTCAGCATCACACCGGCGAGCACGACCGAGCCCGCGGTCGGGGCCTGGGTGTGCGCGTCGGGCAACCAGGTGTGCAGCGGGAAGATCGGCACCTTGACGGCGAAGGCGATCGCGAAGGCGAAGAACAGCCATCGTCCCGTCGAAGTGGCGAAGTTGGCCTGCTCGGCGATGATCGTCAGGTCGAACGTGGTGTAGCCGATCTGGCGGCTGGCGATCGCCACGGTTGCGATGAGCCCGACGAGCATGAACGCCGACCCGAACATCGTGTAGAGGAAGAACTTCGTCGCCGCGTAGACGCGCTTCTCGTAGCCCCAGCC
>CAVQRU010000012.1:0-17848 GCA_963715285.1 Ilumatobacteraceae bacterium
TCAGGCTCATGGGGGTGCGGCGGTTCGTGAGGGCCCGGTCGAGGATATCAGGGATAGAGCTGTGCATAGGACTCAGGCGAAATCGTCCTGAGGTGTGTTCGTGTGGACTCGGACTCGACGCTTCGGAGTTGCTCGCCGCACTCTGCGTCGGCGACGGCCGCGGCGATCTCACGGGTCTGAAACGCCGACAGCTTCGATGAGGGAACGGTCCGGTACTCGGAGGTCATCTGGGTGATGAGGTCGTCACGACTCGCAGCGTCGAAGCCGCGCTCGATGCATGCACGTGCGCCACGTTTCCTGAGCTTTGCGAACGGCGGGGTCGTTGCGTACAGCCGCGGTCACGTCCGACGCGATCGTCGCTGCCGTTCCGACTCCGCGCTGATCGGTCACCTCCTGCGTGGCGACGTCGGCGCACTGCCGGTACTGGTCGTTCCACGCCGAAGACGCCTGCGTGTCGAGCGACGCGAGAATTGCGTCATTGGGGTTTGTTGCTGATGCCTGCACGTTGACGTCGACCGTCGAGATGCCGAACCCGAACTTCTTCGCGTCCGTGAGAGGGTCGCCGGTGTAGCCGAACGGAACGAAGATCGACTCGGGCGGTGCGGCGACATAGTCGAACCCGGCCTCGTCCATGCAATGCGAGATCGAGGTCTCCTCGTAGCGGAGGTAGTCGGTCATCACCTCCTCGTTCTCGTGGCTGTCGGCAGCACCGATGAGGGATGCAAGGTATCGATCGGAGAAGTTCGCCTCCGATGAGCCGGTTGTCTCGCCGGTGCAGGCGTTGCTGCCTAACCCGAGAATCGTGACAGCGGCCGCCAGCCTGGTGATCCGGCGTCCAGCGGTGAGCATCGATTGGCTCCTACCAGTTGGTGCCGAGCTGGTGACCCCGATAGTTCACCAGTGAGCCGGCTGGGCAGTTCCGACTGGATGTCTGACCGGTGTAGGCGAGGTTGCCGAGCAGAAGGCCCGTCTGTGGGGGCGAGCACTTGATGGCCACTTTCATGCCACAGCCAAGCACCGTAGAACTCAGCGATGCGGATCCCGCTGCGGCAGGATAGGAGTGCGTCACGGTGCCGCAGTTCCATGGATTGTACGCCTCGACGGTGCCGGCAGCGGCGCCGACCACTGGGATTGCTCCCAAGACTACGGCTGCGATTGCGATGAACTTCTTCATTTGAAGGCTCCTTCGTGCTGGCTTTGATGGGTCGCCCGAATCTGGGCACTCATGGATTCAGTGTCGCTCGAAGGTGGACTGTGACCAGTGCGAGTAGCGCGTCGGTGCTCCCGGGTTTGACCGACTTGGCGCGCGACGACCTCACCGGGTTCACGCTCGACTACCTCGACGCGTTCGGTCGGGCGCAGCAGGCCTTCCTCGACCGAAATGCGTTGGTTGTGGGCGACTGAGCAGAAGCAAACCTCAACCCCGAGCGGCTCCGCTTGATTCGGTGAGGTTGCCGTCGGTGATGGTGAGGTGTCGTTGAGCAGTCTTGGCGATATCGGGGTCGTGGGTGATGACGGTGATGGTGAGGCCGGCTGCGTGGAGGTCGTCGAGGAGTTCGAGGATTTGCATGGTGGTGGCGGTGTCGAGGTTGCCGGTGGGTTCGTCGCAAAGTACGAGGCTGGGTTCGCGAACGAGGGTTCGGGCGATGGCGACGCGTTGTTTCTCGCCGCCGGACAGTGTCGAGCAGAGCGCGTGCCGGCGGTGGGCGAGCCCGACGCGTTCGATGACCTCGGCGGCGCGTTGGCGGCGCTGTCGTTTCGGGATGCCTTGGTAGATCAGGCCGAGTTCGACATTGTCGGCCACGCTTCTGTAGCCGAGTAGGTGAAACGCTTGGAACACGAAACCGATGCGATGGGCTCTGACCGCTGATCGGTCTGCGTCGTCGAGTTCGGCGACGTCGATGCCGTCGAGTCTGTACCGGCCCGAGGTTGGGGTGTCGAGTAGGCCGAGCAGTGAGAGCAGTGTCGTCTTGCCTGATCCGCTGGCACCGGTGACAGCGACGTACTCGCCGCGTCGGATCTGGAATGTGCACGGCCGAAGCGCTGTGACCTCAGGAGGGCCAGGGAAGACTTTCGTGAGGTTGTCGACGTCGACGACGATCGACTCGTCGAGTGCGGGCGCGGTCATCGGCCGACGACGACGCGGACGCCTTCGGTGAGCGAGCCGACATCGACAGGTTCGACGGCGACGAAGCCGTCAGCGGTCAGTCCAGCTTTGATTGGCACCAGGGTGGGGTCGGTGTCGACGGTGACGTCGGTGCCGGTGACGACCGACACGAACGTCGAACCGTCAGCACCCGACGACACCGCCGCGATCGGCACGACGAGCGTCGGTGTGTCGGTCGATGCGGCGGTGATGGTGACGCGAAGGTTGGTGCCGTTCACCGGGTCCGGCAGGGCTTCATCGGGTGTGATTGTGACGAGGTAGCCGAGGCCGCCGTCGCCGGTGGTGGTTGCAGTGTCCGCGACGGTGGTGATGGTCGCGGGGTTCGTGGTGTTGGTCTGTTCGTCGAGTAGCTCGACGGGAGTGCCAACTGCGACGAGTTCGCGTTCGTCCGCGCGCAGGGTCATGTCGACCACGAGTGCTCCGCCTGCCAAGTCGACCAGGGCCGGCGATGGGCTCGAGCCGCCGACTGGGTCGTTGCCGGTGGATGGCGCTCCGAGTGCGGTGACGGCGTTGCGGACGCGGGCGGGCATCGCGGGAGTGAAGACGATTTCACCTTGGGGCACGGTGGCTCCGGTGACGGCTTGGAGTTGGGTGAGCGTCGCGGTGGCCTGGTCTCGTGTCTGGATGGCTTGGCCGAGCGCCAAGTATTCGGCGGATCGGTCGGGCGCAGCGGTGGTCTCATTCAGCGTCACTTGGGCCAACGCCACCTGATCAGCTGCTGCCGCAACCGCAGATGCCCCGGTGCGGCGGGCGGAGTCGAGCGCGGCGGTTGCGGTGTCGACGGTCGCTTGCGCGGCGGCGATGTCGGCGGCGGTCGAGGCAGGGTCGGCGCGGACCTGGTCGAGCTGTGTTTGCGCCGCGGTCAGGTCCGCTTGTGCGGTGGTGATGCCTGATACGGACGCGGCAACGGCGTCGTTGTAGCCGCGTTGGGCGGCGGCCAGCGCTTGTTGTGCTGCGAGCACGGATGACTTGGCCGCACCGGTTGCGGCACGGTCGAACGTTGCTTGGGCCACAGCGACCGATGCGTCGGCGTCGCTGACTGCCGTGCTCGCTGTGGAGAGATCGGCGGCTTCGGTGGGTGAGGTCGGTACCGGGTCGTATCCGGCGTCGTTGTAGAGCTGGGCGACGCAGGCTTTCGTCGAGTCGCCGTAGACGCCCGGCTCGTCGATGACCGCGCAGCCGAGGCGGGTCAACGCCTGCTGCAACTGGGTGACATCCTCGCCGGTCATGCCGGGACGCAACGTTCGGTACACCGGCACCGCACCGGTCATCACGAACACTGGGCGGCCGGAAACCTCGACCACACGTTGGCCCTCGATCACCTCGTCGCCGGCGGCGACGTCGATGCCGGTGATCACCGGGTCGCCCACGATCGACGAGGGCGCATCGACCGGGGTCGAGACCTCGGCGCGCACGTCACCGCGACTGATCACGGTCTGCGACAACACCCGGAACTCCACCGGCGCCGTCACCCACGACGCGATCGGCGCAGCCGCCTCCGACGCGGCCTGATCCGGGGAACGCACGTTGCGCCCTGCTACCCAACCCACCCCAGTGGTGGCAATCAGCGCCACCGCAGCGGCGAGCCAAGCCCACCGCCGTCGCCGATCAGCGGCCACGTCGGATCGGCCATCGAACGGGCGTGCCTCGTCAACCGTTGGAGTGTCTTGCGGCGTCGTGGTCGCGTCGGGGGCCGACGTGACCACCTCACTCTCATTCAGGTCGGCGCCGAAGGTGCTCGCCGCGAGTCGGATGTGGGGCCGTTCAGGCGATGTAGACACTGCTCACTCGGTTGTCCCACCCTGACACCATCGATGTCGCCGAAGCGTTCGCACCGGTATTGCCGGGGTAGGCCGGAGCGCCCCCGCCTGATCCGTCATAGAAGCCAGCGCTACATGCGCCGACTTTGTAGCTGCTTGTGTCGTTTTCGAAGCCGTAACCCGACAGGTTGATGTAGGTGTACCTGGTGGTGAGTTGCAGCACCGACCCGCCGTAGGACGTGGATCGGTACAGCCGCAGCGAACTCGAGCATGCTGCGAGCGGCGTGATCTCGGTCGATCGAGCAGACACGGCTGTAGCTCGATCCATTGCGGCCTCGCTGCGGTAGCACGTCGTCACGGTCCCATTGGACGTGCAAGCTCGTGCAGCACCCCACCCATCCTGCAAATTGATCGTGGTTCCCTCGAAGGCGGCGAGAACGCCGCCGGAGTCGGCCGCACTGACCGGCGGTGTCGGCAATCCGAGGACGGCGGTCATCATGAGTGCGACGGTGGCAGTGATGGTTCGGGTGCGCATGGTTCCTCCTACGGAAATTTGATGACTGTGATGGTCTTGGTTGGTTGATCGAGTGCGACCTTGGCGCAGTCTGCGTCTCGGGAGTCGCCGCGAATCGCGATCGTCCACCCGTCGAGACCTGATTCGTCGACGATTCGTTTTGCGGATGCGAGCACGTCGACCGCGGCGGCGCAGGCAGCAGCGTTGACTTCATTGACGAGGCGGTCGTTCAGTGCGAGGACGGCCAAGTTGTCGGGCGTGAGTTCGGCGTCGGCGTTGACGAGCCCGATTCGACCGCAGACCTCGCTGTCGCCTGGGTAGACCTCCACCACACCGGTCACTGCGATGCAGACGGTGAGGGGTGGTACGTCGCTGGTTGGGCCTAGGGTGCCATTGGCCCATTGCTCGGCGCATGCTGCGATCGGATCTGCATTCGCGGGGATGACGATGGCGTCGGATCGGGGGTCCTCGGCGGCCCGACACGCGATGCCCTGCGCGGGCTGTATTGGCTGACCCGAACGAATCAAAGCGGCGACGCCGACCGATCCGCCAACGATCACAATCGTGCCGACGACGACGGCCCCGATCGATCGGCGCCGGCGACGCCGCGCATTCAGTGCGTCGGCAAGGCTGCGAGCGCGAACGACCACGCGATCGACGTCGGCGTCGAGTTCGGCTTCGGTCGGCTCCGGGAATGCAGCGGCCCAGGCATCGGGACGGTCGCGTATCCATACGTCGACGAGGTCGGCGAGTTCGTTGGGGGTTTGGTCGTCGCTCATGGCTGGGCCCTCGTGGCGTTCTCGTGAACGACCGGGTCGACGTACGCCTGGCGCAAGGCGAACCGTGCGCGCATCAGACGCTTTCGCGCTGCGGCCTGACTGATGGACATTTCCGCTGCGATGCGTGGCCCGTCATAGCCGATCGCATGAAGGACGAGTACTTGACGCGCCGCAGGCTCGAGCATGTCAAGCGCTGCTCGGAGCGCGTCGGATCGAAGTTCCGACTCGGCGTCGGCCAGACGAAGCTCAGCATCCTCCTCGGCCGACGGGACGAACGGCAGCGGGTCACGCCGAAGGGTTTCGAGGGTCTTTCGCCGTGTGTTGTTCTTGCGAGCGTGATTTGCGGTGAGGTTGCTGGCAGTCCGCACCAGCCACGAACGCTGGGTCGAGTCGGGGAGCGGAGCAAGTTCATCGAGACGTTCTGACGCCAATGCGAATACGTCGACCCAGAGGTCGTCCACGCTCGCCGGGTCACGCTCGAGTCGCGCCAAACACGCCCGAACAGTGCGACCGTGCACACGGATCAGGTTCCTGAGGCGGTCTTCTCGGTCGTCTCGCAGATCGGTCACGTTCCTCGATGGTCGTGCGGTAATTGGGTCGGCGCACTAGAAGTGTCAACCACACCAGATGTGTGCCACCGCTGAGGATGCTCATCATGTCGGATCGAGGGTGGTGATCGTGAGCAACAGGCTGTCGGGTTCCGCGCCGACGTCGCGAACGTACTGATCGGCAAACACCAGTGCACTCATCGGTTCGGGAAACGGGCCGAGTACCGACGTCTCATCCGTGACCAAGTCGACAACGACGACCACATGTGGGGCATACATCCGATCATCGATGTGGTCCAGAGCACTCTCAGGGGTCAACCCCATCATCGGATCATCAGGTCTCATTCTTCGTTGGTCGCTGCGCGTTCGTGTGAGGCCTCGCGGCGCACCAGAAGAAGTGCGGGGGGGGGGAAATCTTCGCGGCGATGACATCAAGGCTCACGTTGAAAGTGTCGAGCGGTGGCTTGGTGTGACACACAAACGGACCACTTCCATTCCGGCGGGACTGACAATCCACCGGAGTGAACGTCGACCCGATCACCCAAGTCGTATCGATCGGTCGGTTTCCGCGTCAGATTCGACTGATAATCCCGGGCAAGAACGCTGTGACCCGCACCTGAGTTCCGGCGAAGTGTGTGGACCTCCCGGCCCGATCGACCCACCGCATAATCACTGCGGTTCCAGCCCAGCAGCTCCCTCACAGAGTATTACCCGGTGGGTGTACTCAATCGTTGCGTTTCGTTACGCTCCCACCATGACGGTTCCTGGCAAAGGTGGACGGCCACGCAAGTGGCGGTCGGACGCCGACCGCGTGCGGGCGTTCCGTGCTCGGCACCGAGGCGAGGAGGAACCCGCGACGTTCGAAGAGGCACTCGTTGACGGCGACGATCTCGCTCGGGCAGTCGAACACGCCCGACAGCTGCAGGCCGATCTCGTCGCAGCCATGGCCTCGCTGTCCGAGTCGAACGTGGCGCTACAGAGCGAGCGTCGACGACACCAGTCGACACTGCGCAGGCTTGATCGGGTCAGGGCAGAACTGGACGGCCTGCGCACCGCCGCGGCTCGGCGCGAGGAGGAGCTCGAGTTGCTTCGAGCAGGCTTCGACGAACTCAGGGCCGAGAACGCAGCCCTCCGGGCACGGATTGCCCTGACCACCCAGGCCGCTCAACCCCAAGGACCCAATCGCGCTGATCGTCGCCGAGCCGCAAAGCGAGATCGACACAAGGACTGAGCTGCATCAGCCTGCGGCTGAGGCCCACTGTTACGGAACGAAACGTAACCGTGCACCCTCCGGGTAATGATATGTGAAGGTCCCTGAGGCCCCGCACACCACTCCCCCGCCGACGTGCTGGAACCTCGCACTGGACGCCGCCTTCGCGCTCCGGCGTTTTCAACTACGTCGACTCAGGTAGCAGGCTGCCGGATTTCGACACTGTGATCTATGCCTTCGATCTGGCCGAAACCCGGTGGCATCGTCGACCGGACACGGTCTGTCGGGTGAGGCCACCTCGTCCCGACAGACTGAGGCAGGCGACGTCTTTCCGACCCAGAGGCAGCCAGACGAGAACGTGTGAGCGGTCGTGTGTGTGCAGGAAGGCCCTGACCTGGGGAAGGTAGTGATCCGAGGAGTTATCCGACACCCCCGACCGACGGTGGTAGTGATCGTGTGTGTGGTCGTGGGAGTGATTCGATGAGTCCTCCTTGCGCACGATCGGCACCATGAACCGCACATCGATCATTCGAGCAGCACCCCCAACACCCCGCCCGCATCGCAGAGCCCCCAGCGACCCCGGGAGTCCGTCGACCCGACCTGAACCGGTAGCCAACCGCCGACGGACCTACACCGTCGCCGAGGTCGCCGCGTTGCTCGGTATCTCCCGTTCGACAGCGTACGAATGCGTGCGCCGCGGGGAGATTCCGTCGCGGCGGTTCGGGCGACGCATCGTGGTCCTGCACCATGATCTCGAGGGGCTGCTGACGTAGATGTCGCTCGCGCTCGATGCGGAACCTCCCGAACGCAGAGTGGCGCGTTGTAACTTTTGTGTTACGCTCTGCGCATGGAGCGGCAGACGAGAACGGGCGCTGAACGGTACTTCGCCGAGCGTGCCAAGTCCCCGGAGTTCGGCGAGGCGTACGACGAAGCACGCCGCCGCGTCGACCAGATCGATCGGTTGGTGCGAGCACTTGACGATCGTCGCGATGAGCTGGGGCTCTCCAAGGCCGAGCTCGCGCGCCGCGCCGACATCGCGCCCGAAGCCGTCCGACGACTGTTCAGCGCGGACGCTCCCAACCCGACCATCGCAACGCTGACGGCAATCGCAGATTCACTCGACCTCGAACTCGTCCCGCGCAAGCGCCAAGCGGTCTGAGTCGCTACTGCAACACGGTTCGTCGAAGAGCGAACTCTGCGCGTAGGCGAATCGCCCGTCGATAGTCCCTCGAATCGGCGGCCGAACGTTTCGGCTTCGTCAACCCGTCGATCGCGACGATTGACGGCCCGCCGAGATCGTCGGCGTGGCGTTCGAGGATGCAGAAGAGGCGGTGGTTCATCCCTGCTCCCCGCACGCGGACCTCGTAGAACCCCGCCATCTCACCGTGCATGGCCTCCCACTTACCGCCACCCGAGAATGCCGGCGGCGGTGCCTCGGCGACAGCGTCAAGGACTGCGAGGATCTCGGCGACCACCTTGTCCGACAGCCCGTCGAGGAAGTCCCTCGCAGGTACGGACTGGCGGCGATCGTCGTCGGGGTGGCGCTGGAAGAAGTGCAGATTCCACGGTTCGCTCATACCTATAGGCCGATTCGTCCCGCGAGCGTCACGGCTCGTCCCCGTAGGTGGAACTCATGATCTGTTCAGCCGCGTCTCGGGCAAGCGAGGGAACCACGTGGGAGTAGAGGTCGAGGGTGATGCCGACGTTGGCGTGGCCAAGGCGCTCGGACACGACCTTGGGGTGCACGCCGGCCTTCAACGCCAGTGTCGCGTGGGTGTGGCGCAGGTCGTGGAGACGGATCCGCGGCAGGTCGAGTTGCCGAATCAGCTTGCGCCACTCATAGGACATCGACTGCGGTCGCACGAAACCACCGAGCTCGTCGGTCAGCACCCAGTCATGGCCGCTGTCCCACGCCGGGCCCGCGGCGAGCCGTAGCTCCCGTTGGCGTTGGCGATGCTCGCGCAACGCGGTCATCGTCCGACGGTCGAGGTACACGTTGCGGCGACTGCGTGCCGTCTTGGGTGGACCCATCACCGTGTCGGCGCCGACCTCGGTGATCGTGTTCGCCACGGCGAGCTGGCCGAGATCGAAGTCGACATCGCTCCAACGCAGTCCGAGCACCTCACCGCGTCGCAGGCCGGTCGCTGCGAGAAGCCGGAACGCGATCCCGTACGGGTGTCCCTCGACCGCTGCGAGGAACGAGCGCAGGTCGTCCGACGACCACGTCGTCAACTCGGTGCTCTCACCGGTCGGCGGGCGTGCCGCCGCTGCTGCGTTGCGGGTGACCAGCCCCATGCGCTCGGCGTCGGCGAGCGACTTGCGCAACACGACGTGCGCGTGCCGCACCGTCTTCGGTGCCAGCGGTCCGCCACCGTGACCGCCCGACTCGAGCAGGTCGGTGTAGCAGCGCTGCACCTGCATCGGCGTCAACGCCTGCAGCTGATAGTTGCCGAGAAATCGCGTCAGCCGCCCGATCGACTGCTCGTACCCGCGGGCCGTGGTCGGTCGCAGCGAGGGCCGGGCGGTGGCGAACCAGTCGTCGAGATACTCGCCGACCTTGACCGTCGACCGCGACACCGCCATACCGCGGGTCGCCGCGCCGACCGCTTCGGCCAGTGCCTCCTCGGCAGCCCGCTTGGTGCCGAAGCCCTGGCGAAGGAGTTGGCGGCGCTTGCCGGTTTCAGCGTGGAAGCCCGCGTCGACACGGAATGCCCAGCCTCCGTTCTTGCGGAACACCGACCCGCGAGCCATTCGAGAAGCGTACGCTCCTTCGACGCTCTGTGCACCTTTTGTGCACCTTTTGCGCGTTTGCTTGCGTCCGCACGCTTTGCAATTTGCATACTCCCTGGTAGATGTGCCCGGGGCGGGATTTGAACCCGCACTCCACGTGAGTGGAAGGGGGGTTTAAGCCCCCGCGTCTGCCAGTTTCGCCACCCGGGCGGTGGCGCCCGACACTACGCGGTATGACGGGTCAGCCGGTCGACGCCGGGTGCGACTCGATCATCGCCCAGGCGTCCTCGGTCAGATGTCTCGCCAGGTCCTGCAGGGCTCTGGCCGCGGCCAGTTCCTCGCCGACCTGCGGCAGGGACGGGTCGGTGGGGTTCCGACGGGATCGTCCGTATCCGGACAGCGACCGATCGCCCGCGTCGAGGTGCACCACCATGTCGCAGTGGTCGTCGTCTTCGCGGGTCTCGAACCGGAGTGTCCAGCTGTGTGGTTGCAAGCTCTCCATTGCTCCACTCTCGGACCGCCGGCATCCAACCCGCCAGGGCCGGACGTCACGGGGTTCTTCGCGGCGTTCAGGGCCTTCGCGGCGTTCGGGGACGAAGTTCTCTACCGCCGGCGGGCGGCGGCTGCCATGGTCGAATCGATGACGTGATCACCTCGAACGAAGGGGGTCCCATGTTCGCCAAGGTCGGAGATGCACTGATCATCGAGGGTCACCGGGTCGGCGAACCTCGACGCACGGGCAGGGTCGAGGAGGTACGCGGCGCCGACGGAGGCCCGCCGTACCTGGTCAGATGGGATGACACTGATCGATCGACCCTGCTGTTCCCGGGAGACGATTGCCGAATCGAGCACCTGGGCGACGCATCCAATGGAAAGGACTCGTGATGAAGGTCTCAGACATCGCACTGCGCGAACCCGTCGTGATCGACTGCGCGGCCACGGTCGCGGACACGGCTGCCGTGATGGCGAGCACCGGCGTCGGGTCCGTGATCGTCGTCGACGGTGACGTCCCGGTCGGCATCGTGACCGACCGCGACATCGTGACCCGCGGCGTCGCCCAGCAGTATCCCGCGGACGGGCGGATCGACGGCTTGATGAGCATGGGGCTGATCGCCCTCGACGCCCACCGCGACTTCGAGGACCTCGTCCACGTGTTCCGCGACCATGCGATTCGGCGGGTCCCGATCGTCGACCACGACCGCGTGGTCGGCATCGTGTCGCTCGACGACGTGATGGTGTTCGCGATCGGCGAACTCTCCGACGTCTCCAAGGTGATGGCGGGCCAGATCCTGTTCCCGCACGCCGGCGACGAGGCGCTCGCACCGACGCCGGTCTCCTGATCGACCACCGACCCCCACACGCGCCGGTCCCCCATCCACGCTCCATCCGCCACCCACACGCTCCCATCCCGTTTGCGTCGAGAACTCGGTGAGGCGGGCCACCGAAGATGCAACGCAAACGGATGGGTCAGCGTCGTGGAGGGGCTCGACCAACTCGAGGCGGAGCTCGGCGAGGACCTCTCGCTCGTGGGCGGCGACACCGACTCCGAACGGGTCTTCGCACTGATCACGAGACGGATCGAACGCGCCGACGGCGACGTGACCGCCGGGCTCGTCGACGCGTGTCGATGGATCGCCGACCGTCTCCCGCTGTACGCGTTGAACATCGTGCTCACGACCGCCGACGGCCTGTGGGCACTGCGCTACCCGGACACCCACCGTCTCTTCGTCCTCGAGCGCAGTGCCGGCGGGCCGCATGGCGGACGCCATCTCGACGCGGCGTCAGCGGCCGCTCGATCAGGGTGCGTTCGGGCCACCTCGCGACCCGCAGTGCCGTCGTCGTCGCCAGCGAGCCGATGGACGAGGACCCTGGCTGGCGGCTGCTGGCGCCGGGCGAACTGGTCCACGTCGACACCGATCTGGCGGTCCACTCCCGGATCGCGATCGATCGGCCCCCGACCCATCTCCTCACGCTCGACGACCTCCGCCCGGAGGCCGCCGCGTCGCAGGACGCCCAGCCGCGCTGAGGTGCGCCAGGTTTTCCGCCGGCATCTCCGTTTGCGTGAGGATTCGGGTGGGCCGGGCCACCGAAATCCAGACGCAAACGGCTCGGGTCCGGGGGGTGTGATGAGCGAGCGCCGGGGCGTTCAGTGGACGACGGTGCCGAGCGTGCCGCAGCAGCCCATGGCGCGTGTCGCGGGATGGAGCGACGTCGATCGGATGGCCGACTCACCGAGTCGGTCGGCGGCGCGCCGACGGTCGGACGACCAGAGTTCCTCCACCTGCGCGCGGGAACGCTCGAGGTCGGTCGCCGGGTCGCCGGCGAGGAGGTCGAGCCAGTCGGCCGGCCGGTCGCCGAGCAGCTCGACGGCGCGGCGGTACAACGCATCGAGCGATGAGGGACCCTCGGCTTCGACCTGCGATCGCCAGTGACCGAAGCCCTCGACTGCGGCGTCGCGGCGTCGCATCGCCGGATCGGCTGCGCCGGCGGTCGTGCGGGCATCCGCGGGGAGATCGGCGACGGCGCGGTAGGTGGCGTCGTCGGCCAGGAGGTCGGGGGTGAAGGCGAGGATCATGTCGCCGGCTTCGGGGAGCCCGGCGTTCGACATCAGGACGTACAGCTCGAGTCGTCCGTCGAGGTTGACGAGCCGGTGGATCGTGCCGGGCGAGAACCACGCGATCGTGCCGGCGATCAGTGGTGTCTCGGCGTACCCCTCCCCCGACAGTGTCTGCACCATGCCCTCGCCGGCGATCACCAGGTAGGCCTCGGTGCACACGGTGTGGAGGTGCGGCGAGCCGCCGGCGAGCCCGTCGGGCCCGACCGTGTCGTACACCTTCACGTGGCTCACCGAGGTCCCGCCCGGCAGCGCCAGGCCGAACCGCTCCCCCGGCGTCGGTGGCGTCGGCGAACTCACCGCCCCCTCCCCACCCCGTTTGCGCGACGGTTCAGGTGACCCGCCCCACCCGAAATGCAACGCAAACGACCACGCCCCACGCCCACCCCGTTTGCGTGAGGAAACGGGTGACCCGCCCCACCCGAAATGCAGCGCAAACGAGGCTGGACGGTGGGCCGGGCGAGCGTCGGGGCGGGGGTCATGCGGCTCCGTCGGGCTGCCAGGTGGAGCGAGCGGGATGATCGGCGGGGAGCGGCAGGGTCTCCACGGAGCCGGTGCGTTCGGAGTGGTACCAGGCGGTCACCAGCTCCAGCGACGCCTGGGCGTCGGCGAGCGTCACCGGGAACTCCCCGCCGCCGGCGAGCGCGTCGACGAACCCCTGGAACTGCCCGGTGTACTGCGTGGCCGACGGCACCATGTCGGCCCAGGCCTGCTCGGCCTCCTGGGCGAACGCCGACCGCCGGAACTCGAAGTTCCACGGCCCGGCACCCGGGTCGTACGCCTCGTTCGACGACGTGATCGTGACGTTGTCGAAGTGCCACACGAGCTGCGACGACTCGCTCGCCGCGCCGAGCGTGACGTTCATCGTGACCAGCGCACCGTCGGCGGTGCGTCCGATCGCGACCGCGCAGTCCTCGGTCTGCACGTCGTTGACCCTGGTGGCGGCCATCGCCCGCAGCTCGACCAACGGACCGGCCATCCACGTCAGCATGTCGTGGTTGTGGATCGCGTGGCTCAGCACGCAGCCGCCGCGCTCCCCCGCCCACGTGCCGCGCCACGGCGCCTCGGCGTAGTACCCCTTGCCACGGCGCCACCACGTCGACGCCGACGCGGTGAACAGCCGGCCGGTGAGACCGGCATCGATCAGTGCCCGGGCCTTGGCGGCGCCGTCGCCGAACCGGTACTGGAAGATCGGCATGAACCGTGCGCCGGACGTGGCCGCGGCCCGCTCGACGGCCACGGCCAGACGGTCGCAGGCCGCCACCGAGTCGACGAGCGGCTTCTCGCAGATCACGTGGAACCCGGCGTCGAGGCAGCGGATGACCTGTTCCTCGTGCATCGACGGCGGCGTGCAGAGATCGATCACGTCGACCTGGTGCGGCGATGACGGATCCTCCGCGGCCGCGAGGAGGTCGTCGAGCGAGGCGACGCCCGGGATGCCCCAGTCGGCTTCGCCCTTGGCCCGCTTGGCGTCGTCGACCTCGGCGAACACGGTGGCGGAGGCCCCGTCGACCCCGAGCCAGCTCAGGAGGTGGCTCTGGCCGATCCCCATCCCGACCACGCCGACACGAAGCTCGCTCATCTCGGCGACGCTACCGCGGTGTCGGGTTGTCACTCACGCCTCGGGCCGGCGGGTGACCAGGGGACGGATCAGGTCCGGACGAGCCGCCGCAGCGTTTCGTCGAACACCCGCGCCCGTGTCCTCGACGAACGGGAGGTGGTTGTTGATCTCGAGCATCACGAATCCGTGCATCGTCGCCCAGAGCGCCACACGCTCGTCGTCGATGGCGACGCGGTCGAACCCGGCGTCGGTCTCACCGTCGATCCGACCGTCGCGGGCGTCGAGCGCGGCGACGAACGGACCGAAGATCTCACGTTGCACCTCGACGGTCGGACCGTCCGGCGGAGCGGCGTAGCCGGGGATGCGGTCGGTGAAGACGAGGTTGAACTCGGCGGGATGCTCGATCGCCCACGTTCGGTATGCATGGGCGCACGCCAGCACTCGCTCGACCGGATCGAGTTCGAGCGCAGCGTCGGCTGCGGTGCCGACGGCCCGTGCGAGGCGCCCGAAGCTGTCGGTGATCACCGCGGTGAAGAGGTCGTCGAGGCTGTCGAAGTAGGTGTACAGCGTTGCCGGGTTGATCCCGACCTCGCGGGCGATGCCGCGCCACGACACCGACGCCGGCCCACCCTCGGCGAGGTGTGCGCGTGCGGTCTCGATCACGTCCTCCACCAGCTCCCGACGAAGACGTTCGCGTCGCGTCGCCGGACGGGTCTCGGTGCTCATCGACACAGCCTATGCCAAACGTCACTTGCTTTTCGAACATCGTTTGAGTTTGATGAATCTCAAACAGTGTTCGACTCACGAACACTGGTCGATCGTCACTCGCAGACAGGAGCCACCATGCCCACCGACCCGACCTCCAGATTCGAGCACCCCGTGGTCCTGGGCGCCGGGCCCGTCGGCCGGGCGATCGTCGACGTCCTCGTCGGGCGCGGTCACCGCCCCACCGTCGTCACCCGGTCCGGATCGGACCTCGCAGGTGCGGACACACGCCGTGCCGACCTCGCCGATGCCGACCAGGCACGCCGTGCACTCGCCGACGCAACCATCGTGTTCTCCACCGCCCAGCCCGAGTACCACCGCTGGGTCGAGGAGTTCCCGGCGCTCCAGGCCTCGATCGCGCAGGCGGCCCGAGCCAACGACGTCGCGCTCATGGTGGTCGAGAACCTGTACGGCTACGGCCCCCACGACGGCCCGCTGACCGAGTCGACGCCGATGCGGCCGACCACCCGCAAGGGCCGGGTCCGCGCCGAGATGTGGGCGTCGCTCCAGGCTGCGTCGGAACGTGGCGAACTGCAGATGGCCGTCGTCCGCGCCAGCGACTTCATCGGCCCCGGCGTCACCGGCTCGGCCTTCGGCAACCGATTCTTCGACCCGCTCCGCGTGGGCAAGCCGGCGCAGACGGCCGGCAACGTCGACGTGCCGCACTCGGTGACCTACGTGCCCGACCTCGCCGAGGCACTCGTCCGCGTCGCCGAGGACGACCGGTCGTGGGGCCGGGCATGGCATGCGCCGTGCGCGCCGGCGGTCAGCCAACGCCGGCTCGCCGAGCTCGCGGCGGCATCGATCGGCCGTGAGGGCACGATCCGCAGGGCTCCGACCCCGCTCCTGCGGGCCATCGGGATGTTCGTCAAGCCGGTCGGCGAGATGGTCGAGATGCTCTACGAGTTCGACTCGGACTTCGTGGTCGACTCCTCGGCATTCACCGAGCACTTCGGGATGACGGCGACCCCGCTCGAGCAGGCGCTGGCCGCCGTCATGCACGCCGAGGCGCTGGCGGCATGAACGCGGGCGACATGACCGCTGGCGACACGGACACCAGCGTGACGGGCGGCGTCGTCGATCGCTTCCGTTCGCCGAGCCGCTGGCTCCTGGGTCTCGGGCCGCTCGCGCTCGCGGCACTGTTCCTCCTCCGGGCCACCACACCCGCCGCCGACCCCACGCTGCTCGGCATCTTCGTCGTGCTGCTGGCCGGGGTGGCGGGCCTCATCGCCGGGTCGCGCATCGGCGCCGCCACGGTCCTGCTGCTCAGCCTCGCCCTGTTCCAGCCGATGACAGCCCGCGAGTTCTCCTTCAGTCTCAGCGCGCTCGACAGCGACGCGTGGCAGATCTGGGCTGCGGCGTCACTCGTCGCTCTCGGATGGAGCATCGTGGCGGCGGTCGTGGTGCTGCTGCGTGGCGAGCGAACCGATGCCCTCCGGATGCGCCATGTCGGGGTGCAGGTCGGGGCCGGTCTCGGACTGGGAGCGTTGCTGATCGCCATGTTCCCGGCGATCGCTCCCCAACCGGCGTTCGGGCAGGACCTCGGCGACGACGAGATCACCCGGCTCCCGGTGATCGAGATGCTCGACTTCGGCTACGACCCGGTCGTCGTCGAGGTGCCGGCCGGCGAGACCTACCGGGCCCGACTGCACAACGTCACCGACCTGCCGCACACGTTCACGATCGAGGCGCTCGACCTCGAGGTCTTCGTCCCGGCGCACCGATGGGCGATCATCGAACTCGAACCCGACGACCTCGCCGGTGCTCCCCTCGCGGTGATCTGCACGATCGGCGATCACCTGGCGCAGGGAATGGCGAGCGTGATCGAGGTTCGTCGAGGCGCGTGACCGAGGGTCGCGAACCTCGTCGGGTTTCGCCGCCGGGTGTCGTCGCAGGACGTCGGTCAGTGCGACCGTCAGCGCGGCCGTCGGCCGGCTGACAGGCCCCACGGCTGGGCGGCAGCTTGGGCCCGCAGGCAGACGTCGGTGACGTCGAGGGCGTGCTGCTGGGTCATCAAGCGTTCGCCACCGTCCGCGAGGTCGGCGATCAGCTGCTCACCCCAGTCCACCACGACGCCGCTGATGTCGACGCGGCGGGTGCCCTCGCCGTCGACGACGATCAGGTGCTCGGCACCTTCGGCGCCGGCGATGTCGACGTTGGCGCGCGCTTCGATCGTGCCGTCGACCCCGACGATCGTGAGGCGGCAGTCGCCCCAGGTCCCGAGGCCCTTGGCGGTGAGGTAGTCGAGCCGGTGGTCGCTCACCACCTCGGGGCCGGCGAGGGTCATCGAGCCGATGTCCTGCATCGCCGGATGGTCGGGCGAGGCGACGTTGCCGACGGCGGAGGTGACCACGGCGACGTCGGCGGCCGCCAGGTCGGTGATCGTGAGGAACTGGTCGACCTGGTGCGAGCCGATGTCGACCAGGATCCCACCGGTGGCGTCGGGGTCCCAGAACCAGTCGGGTCGCCGCTTGGCCCACATCGTGTGGGGTCCGGCACCGATCACGTGGACGATCCGACCGACGGCGCCGGCGCGGGCGAGGCGCACGGCCTCGGAGATCGCCCGGTTCTCGTAGCGCTCGGTGAACAGCACGGTCCACGGCCGGCCCGGCCTGCCGGCGATCGCCGCGCGGACGGCGTCGAGCTGGTCCATCGTGGTGAGGCCCGGCTTGTCGGTGACCACGTGCTTGCCGGCGGCGATCGCGGCGAGGGCGATCTCCGCCCGCCGGTTCGGGATCGCCGCGGTGACGATCAGGTCGATCGAGTCGTCGGCGAGCATCTCGTCGTACGTGATCGCTTGCGACTCGGTCTGCCAGCCCTCGTAGTGCTCGAGGAAGCCGCCCTCGGGCACGTGGCACGCGGCGACCGCGCCGGCCTTCACCAGCCGGTCGACGATCTCGAACACGTGGTTGTGGTCGAGCCCGTTCACCCCCAACCGCACACTCATGCCGTTACGCCAGGGGTCAGACCCCCGGCGTAACAGCCAGGGGTCGGGCGACACAGTGTTACGCCGGGGGTCTGACCCCTGGCGTAACTCACGAGAGCTCCCGGGTCATGGTGTCGAAGTCGCACGACCAGGTGGCGTTGCCCGCGGTCAGGTTGTACTGGCGCGACAGGTGCTCGATGCCGCCCCACGGCGATTCGTGGCGGGGGAAGAGGGAGAGCGGCTGCTCCTCGCCCTCGATCAGGAACGGGCCGGT
>CAVQRU010000013.1:0-14392 GCA_963715285.1 Ilumatobacteraceae bacterium
GTCTCGGGTTCGCCTCCGCCGAAGACACTGAGTTGGCGGACGAACGTCGCCGTCCCGCTGACCGTGCTGCCGTCGATCTCGACCGAGTCGACCTGGCTCATTCCGGGCTGCAGCGCATCCGACATGTCGAAGAGATCGCTCGACTCGTCGGCGACCCAGTCCTCGTCGCCGACGCTGACCTCGACGGCGTTGACCTGCTCGACGACCGCCGGGTCGGTGCCCTCGCGCAGGGCGACGATGCTGATGCCGCCGTCGCCGTCGACCCCCGGCAACTGCACGGAGAAGATGCCGAACATGTCGGTCTTGCACTGGGCGACGACGGCTCCTTCGGTGGAGAACTCGTACGTCTCGCCACCGATCGTCGCCGTCGCGGTCGACGGGCCGGAGCCGCCGGACTCCCCACCGTCGTCCCCGGATGCCGGCGTGGTCGCCTCGGCCGCGGGCTCGGCCACGCTGCCGTCGGTGTCGCCGTCGGGCGGGGGAGCTTCCGTTGCCGTCGCCGCGTCCCCCGATCCGTCGGTGGCCGCAACGTCGGTGTCCGAACCGTCGGAGGAGTCGTCGGACCCTCCGCACGCTGCGAGTGGCAGCAGCATCGCGCCGCACACCACCAAGACCTGCTTCATCATCGTCGTACCCTCCTTGCCCCCGGGACGTCGACGCCCACCCTAGACCAACCCCCGCCTCACGATTTCCGGGCCCCTGGTTCGCGGGGAATGCCGGGGATGCGACGACGGTTGAGATGTTTGTGACCGCAACTACTTCAGTCCACGAGCGACCCTCCGTCGAACGCCCCATCGAACTCGGCCTCGACACGTTCGGCGACGTCACGGTCGACGCCGACGGTCGTCGCCTCGGGGAGGCACAGGTGATCCGCGACGTGGTCGACGAGGCCGTGTTGGCCGACCACGTCGGTCTCGACTTCTTCGGCGTCGGCGAACACCACCGCGACGACTTCGCGATCTCCTCGCCGGAGACCGTGCTGGCCGCCATCGCCGCTCGCACCGAGCGGATCCGCCTCGGGTCCGCCGTCACGGTGCTCAGCTCCGACGACCCGGTCCGCGTGTTCCAGCGCTTCGCCACCGTCGATGCGATCTCGAACGGGCGAGCCGAGGTGATCCTCGGGCGCGGCTCGTTCACCGAGTCGTTCCCGCTGTTCGGGTACCCGCTCGACCAGTACGAGCAGCTGTTCGAGGAGAAGCTCGACCTGTTCACCCACCTGCTGCGCGAGGAGCCGGTCACGTGGAGCGGCACCACGCGGGCGTCGGTGCCGGGCCTGCAGGTGTATCCGCGCACCGAGGGTGGCCTGCGGGCGTGGGTCGGTGTCGGCGGCAGCCCGGAGTCGATCGTGCGGGCCGCCCGCCACGGCCTGCCGCTGATGCTCGCCATCATCGGCGGGTCACCAACACGATTCTCCCCGTTCGTCGAGCTGTACCACCGTGCCCTCGACCAGTTCGGCCACGCCCCGCAACCGATTGGCGTCCACTCCCCCGGCCACGTCGCACCGACCGACGAACAGGCGCTCGACGAGCTGTGGCCCCACTGGAAGCCGATGCGCGACCGCATCGGCGCCGAGCGCGGGTGGCCACCGGCGACACGAGCCGAGTTCGAGCAGGCCGCGGGCCCCGACGGAGCGCTGCACGCCGGGTCGCCCGAGACCGTCGCCCGCAAGATCGCGGCCACCGTCGACGCGCTCGGCGCCGGCCGGTTCGACATGAAGTACTCGGCGGGCACGCTGCCGCACGAGACGCTGATGCGCAGCATCGAGCTGTACGGCACCGAGGTCGCCCCACGCGTCCGCGAGCTGCTCGCGTCGCGGACGGCCGCGACGAGCTGACGGGCCGGCCGCCGCCCGGTGTCCAGCTGGTGGCCAGCGTCACGGTCTCGGATCCCCCGACCCTGGCACCGCTGCTGTTCGGGGAACTCAGCTGAGCGCGAGTTCGATTCCTGCGCGGTCGAAGGCCCGATCGACGGTGAGCAGGGAGAAGCCACCGAGCGCAGCCTGCGCGGCGAGCATGCGATCGAACGGATCCCGGTGCTCCCAGCCGAGTCGACCCGCAGCCACGGCGGCCGGGATGTCGATGGGGAGCTGTCCGGCCTGCAGATCGTGGAGCGCCTCGTCGAGATCATCGAGCATCGGTGCCACCTGGGCCCATCGCCCTGATGCGGCTTTGATCGACATCTCCCACACCGATGCCGCCGACAGTGTTCGCGTGTTGGTCGGGTCGACGATGAGTGTCGCTGCGTCCGGAGGGAGGCGCCGGTCACCGGTGGCCGCCCACACGAAGATGTGCGTGTCGAGCAGGAGCTTCACGCGTCCCACGCGTCCAACTCGTCGCCCGTGAGCGCGTCGAAGAACTCGTCGGCGAGTTCCGGCCAGCGATCCTTCATCGTGCCGAGCCGCGGGACGTCGGGGGCGATCGGCACCAGACGCGCACACGGCCGACCGCCGCGCGCGATCACGATCTCCTCGCCGGCTTCGACCTTCGCGACCAGCTTGGAGAAGTGCGTCTTGGCGTCGTGCATGTTCACGATCTCGGTCACCTCCGAAAGGTTAGTCCGGTGAGTCCGTCATTGGTCGACCTGGTCGGCAACGCTCAGGGGGAGTCGGTCTCGGTCACGGTACGCGCTGGGTGTCACGGAGTGGTTCGCATCCGGGCGGCAGAATGGGACGAGCGAGGAGGTGCAGGTGAAGCTCGAAGCGGTGCTGGGCGACATCACCAAGGAGCGCGTCGACGCGATCGTCAACGCGGCGAACTCGTCCCTGCTCGGCGGGGGCGGGGTCGACGGCGCGATCCACCGAGCGGCGGGCCCGGGACTCGACGAGGCGTGCCGTGCGCTCGGTGGGTGCCCGGAGGGTGACGCCAAGGTGACGCCCGGGTTCGATCTCCCCGCCATGTGGATCATCCACGCCGTCGGCCCGCGCTGGCGCGGTGGTGGGTCGGGCGAACCGGAGCGACTCGCCGACTGCTATCGCAACTCGCTGGCGAGAGCCGACGAGGTGGGCGCGGCCACGGTCGCGTTCCCGGCGATCTCCACCGGCATCTTCGGCTACCCGCTCGACGCCGCGACCGAGATCGCGGTCCGCACGGTCCGCTCGACTCCCACGTCGGTCGCCACCGTCCGGTTCGTCTGCTTCGACGACACGACGCTGCGTGCCTACCTCGAACGGCTCGCGCCGGACTCGTAGCCGGCCGGCTGCGCGACAGCACCCCGAGTACGATCGGCAAGACTGTGGGGATGACGGGGTTCGACGTCATCGGCGATGTGCACGGCCACGCGGACCGACTGCGCGGGCTGCTCGCGTCGATGGGCTACGCCGAGCGGTACGGCGTCTGGTCGCATCGGGATCGGACGGCGGTGTTCGTCGGTGACCTGATCGATCGTGGTCCCGGCCAATTCGACACGCTGCAGATGGTGCGGGCGATGGTCGCCGCCGGCGCGGCGCAGGTCGTGCTCGGCAACCACGAGTTCAATGCCGTCGCCTACGCCACGCACCATCCGGAGCGCGACGACTACTGCCGGCCCCACAACGAGAAGAACACCGGCCAGCACCGGGCGTTCCTGTCGGATTTCGCCTTCGGCTCGCCGTTGCACCGCTCGATCATCGACTGGTTCACGACGATCCCGTTGTGGCTCGACCTCGGTGGCCTGCGGGTGGTGCACGCCTGCTGGAGCGCCGACCACATCGACCACCTCGAGACGCAGACCGGCCCGGGCAACACCCTCACCGAACGGCTCGTGATCGACGCCACGACCGCGGGCACACCGACCCACGACGCGGTCGAGACCGTCCTGAAGGGGCCCGAGGTCCACCTCGACGGCGTTCGGTACGTCGACAAGGACGGCCACCCGCGCGATCACGCCCGGCTGCGCTGGTGGGACAACGAGGCGACCACCCTGCGCAGCGCCGTGTTGATCGAGGACGCCACCGAGCTCTACGACGCAGACGGTCGACCGATCGACGAACTCCCCGACCGCCCGCTCACCGACGACGAGCTGCAGCCGTACACCGAGCCCGATCCGGTGCTGTTCGGCCACTACTGGTGGCGCAGGGAGACCGCCGAGACGGTCAACCCCCGAGCGACGTGCCTCGACTTCAGCGTCGCGAAGGGCGGCGTCCTGCGCGCCTATCGCTGGGACGGCGAGGACCAGCTCGACGAGCGCAAGTTCGTCGAGGCCTGAGCGCCCCTCGCCAACCGGGCGGTCCGAAGAGGACGACACCGGGAGGGCGATTTGATATCGTTGATAGCAGTGGCTCAGTTGATCGTGCGCAACCTCGACGAGGACCTCGTCCAGCGGCTGAAGCGCCGCGCGGCTGCCAACGGGCGCTCGACGGAGGAGGAGCATCGCCAGCTCCTGCGTCAGGTGCTGCGACCCGAGGGCCTGGCGGAGGCGCTGTTGGCGATGCCGGACGTCGGCGACGACACCGACTTCGAGCGCCTCGACGACCTGCCACGCGAGCTCGACCTGCGATGAGCGCCGGCTTCCTGCTCGACACGAGCGTGGTGTCGGAACTCCGCAAGGGCAATCGGGCCGACGCCGGCGTGCGGGCATGGTTCGACGAGCACTCGACCGACCAGCTGTGGCTGTCGGTCTTGGTGATCGGTGAGCTGCGACGAGGCGTCGAGCTGCTCCGCCGACGCGACAAGCGGGCCGGCAAGCGGCTGAGTGACTGGCTGGCGACGATCACCTCCGAGTACGGCGACCGCATCATCCCGATCACGACCGAGGTCTGCGAGCGCTGGGCCATGCTCGACGTGCCCGACCCTGTGCCGGTCATCGACGGGCTGCTCGCCGCTACCGCCCTCGAGCGGGACCTCGTGCTCGTCACGCGCAACACCGTCGACGTCGAACGGACCGGTGTCGCGCTCGTCAACCCGTTCGACGCGTGACTGCTCGGGGGGCAAGCGCGGTGAGCTCGGGTCTCCGACGCTCGAACGAGCGGGCCGGTCGTCGACCGTACGATGATGCGATGGGTGACGATGCCGAGCCGGCGACGCTGACGGTCACCGTCTTCTACCGTGAGCGGATCGCAATGCCGCCGAACGCCGCGCTGATCGTGACCCTCGCGGACGTTTCCCGGGCCGATGCGCCCGCCGAGACGGTGGCGAGCCTGCGGATCGAGGAGCCCGGCAACGTGCCGATCGACGTCGAGCTGACCTACGACCCAGCGATCATCGACGAGCGCTT
The DNA here is from genome assembly GCA_963715285.1 of Ilumatobacteraceae bacterium. Classification (GTDB taxonomy): domain Bacteria; phylum Actinomycetota; class Acidimicrobiia; order Acidimicrobiales; family Ilumatobacteraceae; genus Sva-07. Next base: position 5,191 of record CAVQRU010000013.1, read on the forward strand.
CACCTACGCGGTCCGGGCGACGATCGAGGTGGACGGAGAGATGTGGTGGACCTCGACGCAGGCGCACCACGTCCTCACGCGCGGCGCGCCGGACCACGTCGAGGTGATGGTCTCTCGCGTCACCGGCTGAGCGGCGCCACTGCGACGGTCAGTCGTCGAGGGCGCCGAGCCGACCCTCTCGCAGATTGTGTGAGAAATCGGCGGGATCGAAGGCCTCGGGGTCGAACGGGGCGCCGAGCCAGTCGGTGAGGTGCCGGTGGTCGGGATGGGTCGGGTCGGCGAGCGCTTCGAGGAGGTGTTCGTAGCCCCAGGGACCCCCGCAGTCCTCGGGTGGGCATGCTCGACGACCGCCGATGCAGGCAGGCACCGTCGTGCCGGTCTCGGCGGGAAGGACCTTCTCGACGGTGACCCGGTGGCTCCAGCCGTCGCCGAAGTCGTACAGGTAACCGAACGTCGAGCCGACGGTCACGACCGTGTCGAGCCGGACGCGTCGCTCGTCGACGGTCGGCGGCCCCCAGTCGTCGTCGGGGTCCGGATCGCCGTAGCGCGTCCCGTCGATCTCGAACTCGTGGAGGTGGTAGTTCCACCATCCGAACGCTGCCTGGATCACCTCGTGGACGTGGTCGAGGGTGCTGCCGGCGTCGACGACGACGCGGCGCCACACCGGCGGTTTGATGTTCTGGAGTGTGATCTTCAGTTGGAAGATGCGCGCGGTCGCACTCGGTCGGATCGCGTTCGCGATCGCCGGGTTGGGTCGGTGGGAGCCGGGGAACTGGATCACGTTCGACGGGGGTTCCGGCTGCTCGTCGGCGCCCAGCACGGCGGCGAGTCTCCGGTCGGGCGACACGCCTCCCTTCTCCAGCGGGGTGATCATCCGCGATGTCTCCAGCGAAAGCGTCTCGAGATCGGACACCGTCGAACCGAACCTGCGTCCGGCCTGCATGGCGAACCCGTTCATCACGCCGACGATGCTGCGGTTGTCGGTCGGTGCGATCCGCTGGTCGCTCATCGCCGCCAACTCCGACGCGATGATCGTGTCGTCGACACCGTGCAGACGCAGTGCCGACGCGATCGCGGCCGGTATCCGATCGAGCAGCGTCGCCGCCGGCGCCAGGGGCATGAACACCGGGAGCAGCGTGCGCTCGTTCACCAGCAGCGCCACCTGCGGCTTCCAGAACAGCGCCGTGGCGAACCAGTCGCCGAGCAGCGTGGTGGAGACCTCACCAGCGCCCGCCGGTGTGGCCCGCACCCGGTCCCGCAACTTCTTCGTCCCCCGTACGACCAGCACGGATCGAGTCTGCCACCGCCGGCCGTCGGCTCGCGTCGTGCGGGGCTGCGAGAGCAGAACCGGGCCATACCAATCGCCTGGCTGGGCTCCGTGATGCGTCCTTCCGTCAACGCTCACGGGGAGTCGGCACGGACCACCATAGGGAATCGATGTCACAGCGCATGCAGTCCAGCCGGTCGGATGACGGGGCAGTCACGGGCTCGACGCTGGGCCGCCTTCGGACAGTGCTCGAGCAGCCCGTGCCACGGCGGAGCTGACTGCGGGACGACACGCCCGCGGACGCGTGGACCCATGACGACCAGGAAACCCTGTGACAGCCCCTGATTACGCTGAGGTCGAGCGAGCTCGACCAGCCCCTCGCCAACCGGGTGGTCCGACAATCCAGCGAACGAACTGGAGGCTCGCATGGCCACGCACACCGCCACCGGCACCGGCACCGGCACCGGCCCGCCCGGGCTACGCCTGTCGAACGACCTCAACGACGCACTGACCACCTGGTCGACCAGCCAGCGCACCGTGATCGGCCTTGCGGCCGACTTCGCCGACTCCGGCGAGTGGATGGCCTCCGGCGCCGTGTCAGCTGCGCACTGGATTGCCGGCGTCGCCGACATCGAGGTGTGCACGGCGAGGGAGTGGATCCGCGTCGGGCGACGCCTGCGCGTGCTGCCGCTGATCGCCGATCTGTTCGAGGCCGACGAGCTCTCGTACAGCAAGGTTCGCACCCTGTCACGCATCGCCACGCCGGAGAACGAGCAGCAGCTCGCTGCGATCGCCGCCGACGTGCCCGCGGGCGCGTTGCCGCGGGCGATCGCGGCATGGCTGCACCGCACCAGCAACGACGCCGAACTGGAACGCCACCAGCACGAGCAGCGCTCGGTGACATGGCGCAACGAACCCGACGGTCTGGTCACCTTCACCGCCCGGCTCCCGCCACTGATCGCCGGCGTGCTGATCAGCCAGCTCACCACCCGCGTCATGAGCACCCGACCGAGCACCACCGCACCGATCGACCAGTGGCCAACCCTCGCCCAACAGCACGCCGACGCGCTGGCGGAACTCCTCGACGAGGGCGGCGGCGCGCTGACGACCGAGGTGATCGTGCACATCCGCGACGACGGTGCCACCCTCGACGACGGCACCGCCCTCCCGATGAGTGTGGTCGAGCGGATCGCGCCGGAGGCGTTCATCCGAGCCCTGATCCACGACGCCGACAACCGCCCGATCAACGCCAGCGCCAAGCGCCGCCACCCCAGCACCCGTCAGAAGCGAGTCGTCAAGGAACGCGACCGAGCCTGCGTCGACTGCGGAGCGACGACCCTGCTCGAGTACGACCACGTGCCGGACTTCGCCACGACCGGCCACACGATCGTCGAAGAACTGCAACTCCGCTGCGCCCCCTGCCACCAGCGCCGCCACGAACGAGAGGCGGCGGCGTGAGCGACCCAGACCGATTGGACAATGAGCGAATCGTACGCTGTTGTACACTCACGTACATGTCGACGGTGTCGGTCAGTCAGGCCCGGGCCACGTTGCCGGAACTCCTCGACCGGGTGAGCGCCGGTGAGGAGGTCACGATCACACGTCACGGGGTGGCCGTCGCGGTCGTGATGCGTCCCGATGCGGTTCGTTCACGGCGAGCCGATCGCGCCTTGGCCGACGCCGAGCACCTGCGCCAGCTCGTCGAGCAAAGCCGTTCGGCCACCCTCGCGGACGCACCGTCGATCACCGCGGAACGCGCCGAGCACCTTGTCGGCGAGGTGCGAGCCGGACGGCGTGCTCGCTGATCGGTCTGGCTCGTGGACGCGTTCGACGCCGATGTCCTGATCTACGCCGCCGTGCCCGGTCACGCGCTCGGCCGGCGTGTTCGTGCCCTGTTCGACGACGAGGGTCCGGCGATCACCGGCACCGTTGCCGGTGTGGGTTCGGTGCTCCTGCTTCCCGAACTCCTGACCAAGCCGACCCGGGAGGGCGCTCACGACGAGGTGGCGGCCCTGGTGGCGTTGCTCGCTCGGCTCGACCTGCGACCGGTCGACGAGCAGATCGCCACCCTGGCGACCGCGCTCGGGGCCCAATACGGCCTTCGGGCCGCCGACGCTGTGCACCTCGCCACGGCCGTGGCGAGTGGCGCCGACCGATTCATCACCAACAACTCCGGCGACTTCCCGACCACAATCACCGAGATCGATGTCACCTACCCCGACCAGCTCCCCGATCTGCGCGGCCGCTTCAAGGGCGCGGCCCTGACCAGTGACCTCGCCGCCCAGCGTCGTGCCGATCAGGAGCGCGAGGACCGACGGTGACCGCGTCCCAGTTCAAATCGACCGGAGCACTACGTCCGGTTCCCTGGGCCTGCGGAGGTTGAGGTCGGCTCCGAAGGGAACTCGACGATCACACACCAGTAGAGCGAGACCCTGCTCGGTCGACGGCAGACCCATTGACTACTTGCACTCAAGCCGTCGTGACGACGCCCCGATACCCACCTACCGGTTCAACGGCAGGGAGATCTCGGTGGCCATCTTTAAACCTTCGCTGGACGACCTCGGCCAGCTCCTCACGCCGCTCAACGACGGCGAACTTCAGGTCGCCCGTGCGCTGAACGGACTGAACGACGACTGGACCATCTACGTGCAGCCGCGCCTCGGGATGGATGTTCCCGACTTCGTTGCCATTCACGATCGGCACGGTGTGTGCGCCATCGAGGTCAAGGATTGGGCCTACGACAAGTATCGACCCGCGGCCAATGGCACCGTCGAGTACCGAAACGGCGGCGGTGGCTGGGCCCCGACGAGTGAGAATCCTCGGTATCAGGCGTACCGGTACCGTTCCACGATCTACGAACAGTTCTTCGCCCTGCCGGACGATGGCACGAACGTCCCTCCGTCGGTTCGAGCGATCGTGGTGTTGCTCAACCACTCAACCGAGCACGCACGACGAGTACTCCCAGCGCGCAGCGCGCCGACACCCCAACGCTCCATCGGTGTCTGGGGTGACGACGCGCTTGCCGGCTTCGAGGCGGTGCTCTGCGGCGATGCGCCGGCCGCACCACGAGCCGAGTCGGTGCAGCGTCTACGGCGCCACCTCGCCGAGTCATCGCTTACCTGGGAGCTCCGCCAGCCGATCCGTCTGAGCGATGGCGCCAAGAACATCGAGTCGAATCCCAGCAACGCACGACGGCGTCGCGTGCGCGGTCCGGCGGGCTGCGGCAAGTCGTTCGGCCTCGCCGCGAGGGCGGCGCGTTTGGCGAGTGAAGGCAAGAGCGTGCTGGTGCTGTCGTTCAACGTGACGCTCTCGCACTACCTGCGGTCGCTCGTCGCCTCACACTGCGCCACCTACGCCGCCAACCCGGCACGAGTGACGTGCGTACCGATCCATGCGTTCTCCGGGCGAGTCGTCGACGACGCCAAGGCCCAGGGCATCGAGCCACGAGATCTGCCGAAGGTCGACCGTTATGAACAGGTGATCGCCAAGGCAGCGTCGGTACTCGAACAGGGCCACCGATGTCAGTACGACGCCGTGCTCGTCGACGAGGGTCAGGACTTCGAGCTGGCGTGGTGGCAGATGCTGCGCGACCACGTCGTGAAGCCCGACGGCGAGATGTTGCTGGTTGCCGACCCGACCCAAGACATCTTCAACAAGCAGGCGTGGACTGACGAGCAGCGCATGATCGGCAGCGGCTTCTCGGGCCAGTGGACCGACCTGGCCGGCTCGTACCGAATGCCTTCGGACATGGTTCCGATCGCCAACCGGTTCGCCGAGCTGTACCTCGGTGGAGCCAGATTGGCAGCGGCCGTCCCGGAGGACCGTCTGGAGATCAGCGGAAGCACGGTTCGCACCGAGCGGGCGTGGAAGAACGTCTCGCCGACCGCAGACCTCGGACGTGAGGTCGGTCGTCGCACGGTTGACCTCCTCGATGCCAACCCGGACCTGTCACCGAGCGATGTCGTGTTCATGTGCGAGACCCATGAGCAGGGACTCACGGCGGTGAAGGTGATCGAAGCAAGTGGCTACGCGGTGCACCACATCTTCGGGCCGAAGGCAGAACGGCAGCGCCGCAAGCAGCGCTTCTGGCCCGACGCCCCCGGCGTCCGCGGCTGCACGGTGGATTCGTTCAAAGGGTGGGAGTCGCGGGCCGTGGTGCTCGGCATCGGAACGTGGGAGGGGCGCTCCCGGCGACTCGCTTACGTGGCAATGACGAGGGTGAAGGGTGACCCGCTCGGCCGGCGTTCGCTCGTCACCGTGGTCAACTCGGATCCCGCTCTGGCGACGTTCAAGACGACGTTCGTCGAGCCCGCCGCCTCATGGCCAGCACCGCTCGCAGAGCTGCGGGTGGGTTGAGCGCGGGAAGGCCGCCTCAGCCGCCCCACCGGCGGGCGATGATCCGGTCGAGGTCGGACTCGTTGTCGATCTTCTCGGTGCTGACCGGTGTACGCCACCAGAACACGCGCTGGTCGCCCTTGGTCTCGTAGACGGGGTGGTCGCTGGGGTCGATGCTGATGCGGCAGATGTCCTTGCCGTCGAGCGTGAAGAACTCCCAGTCGACGAGCGCCGCGGCTGACTTGCCGAGGCGGTCGAGCAGGTTCTTGAGGTGCTGGCCCCACAGGTCGCGGTCGCCTCGCTCGCCGCGCTTGGAGAAGGTGGCGTAGTCGTCCTCCAGGCCGTAGATCCCGCCGTCGTCGGTGACGCCGACGAGCAGCGTGCCGCCGTAGGCACTGTTGGCGAACCCGGCGATCGTCTTCACGATCGAGTCCTCGATGTAGCCGGCCTTCTCGCCCTGGTTGACGTCCCAGCGCATCGTCGACTTGTACTCGAGGGTCCGGGTCTCGCCGTCGGGATGGATCAGCTCGCCGATCGGACACGTCCGCTGACGCGCCACCCGGGCCTGCGCGTAGATGCTCGGCGCGCTGCGTTCGAGCCACGCCGCCTTGAGGTCGGGATTGTCGAGGACCGCGTAGACCATTTCGTCGTTGGTCTTCTGCCGTTCGAGGAGCTTCGACTGCCAGATGCCGTCGAGGCCGACCCGGAACCGCTCGAAGTCGTTGGCCCCGGCCTGGATCTGCACGTTCTCGTCGGCGACGACGGCGCCGTCGACCTGGCCGAAGAAGAGGGCGTCGTTCTCGGTGATGCCCATCGCGAACCGCTCGTTGATGCGAGCGATCACCTCCGACAGCGGCACCTCCTCGGGCAGGACGGTGCGACCGCCGCCGCCGTAGATCGTGATGACCTCGCCGTCGACGTTGTCGTCGAGCGAGGCGTCGCCCTCCCACGACTTCTCCATCCGCAGGTGCGTGAGCTCGACGGAGTCGCCGAGGTCGACGCCGGCGACCGACTCCTGCCGGACGAGCTGCGAGAGCCGACGGCAGAACAGGTAGTCGCGTTCGAGCTTGACGTCGGTGAACGACACGACCTGCGAGAGGAACGAGTAGATGCGGGTGAACCGGGTGAGCACGTCGCGGAACTCGTCCTGCTGCTCGTCCGAGAGGGCGTGGAACCGGTCGACGGCGGGCTGCATCACCGAGTGGATCCGCTGGTGGTTCTTCTCCGGGTCGGCGAGCAGCAGGCCGACCATCGTCTCGATCTCCTCGCCGCGCAGCACGTCGAACGGGCCGAGCTCGGCGTGGGTGTCGTACAGGAGGTGCGGGTCGGTCGGCGGGGCGACGGTGCGCACGTACCAGGGAGCGAACGACTCCTGGATCGACTCGGCGGAGTTGCGGAAGTCGAGCACGAACGTGCCGGTCTTGTCGGGGTGCGTGCGGTTCAGGCGGGACAGGGTCTGGACGGCGGCGAGACCGGTGAGGGTCTTGTCGACGTACATCGCGTAGAGCTTCGGCTGGTCGAAGCCGGTCTGGTACTTCTCGGCGACGACGAGGATCTGCCAGTCGTCGGTGTCGAACCGGGCCGGCGTCTCCGACTCGGGGAACCCGTTGACCCGCGACTCGGTCCACTCCTCCCCCTCGTCGTCGAGCTTGCCGGAGAACGCGCACAGCACGCCGACGTCGCCGATGCCGTGCTCGGCGCAGTACTTGTCGAGCGCCCGCTTGTACCGCAGGGCGTGGAGCCGGGAGGCGGTGACCACCATCGCCTTCGCCTTGCCGCCGACCTTGGCGGCGACGTGGCTGCGGAAGTGGTTGACGATCACGTCGGCGCGCTGGGCGAGGTTGTGCTCGTGGAGCGAGACGAACCGGGCGATGGCGGCGCTGGCGCGGGACTTGTCGAGCTCGGGGTCGTCGGTGATCGCCTTGTCGATCTTGAAGTAGGTGTCGTAGGTGACGTAGTTGGCGAGCACGTCGTGGATGAAGCCCTCCTCGATCGCCTGGCGCATCGAGTACAGGTGGAACGGCTCGTACTTGCCCGTCTCGCCCCGCCGCCCGAACAGCTCGAGCGTGCGGCCCTTCGGGGTGGCGGTGAACGCGAAGAACGACATGTTCGCCTGCCGCCCGCGGGCGTCGACCTCCTTCGCGAGGAGGTCCTGCACCGGGTCGGGCACCTCGTCGACCAGCGACACCTCCGCCGCCTCGGCCGCCGCGAGCAACGACGCCTCGGAGGCGGAGACGACGACGAGCCGCCGCCGAGCACCTTCTTCATCTCCTTGGCGGAGTCGCCGGTCTGCGAGGAGTGGGCCTCGTCGATGATCACCGCGTAGCGGCGTGACGACAGCTCCTCGACGTGCTTCATCACGTGCGGGAACTTCTGGATGGTGGTGATGACGATGCGGGCCCGCTCGCCGGCGAGCGCCTCGGCGAGTTGCTTGGAGTCCTGGTCGATCTTCGCCACGACCCCGTGGGTGCGCTCGAACTGGTAGATCGTCTCCTGCAGCTGGCGGTCGAGCACGAGCCGGTCGGTGATCACGACCACCTTGTCGAACACCGGCCGGTCGTCCGAGGCGTGCAGCGACGACAGCCGGTGCGCGAGCCAGGCGATCGTGTTCGACTTGCCCGACCCCGCCGAGTGCTGCACGAGGTACGAGTGCCCGGCGCCCTCCGCCCGGGCGTCGGCGACGAGCGCCAGCACGGCGCTCCACTGGTGGTAGCGGGGGAAGAGCGTGACCTTGCGACCCGAGTCGTCGGTGGTGGTGAGCACGAACCGGGCGAGCAGGTCGAGCCAGGCGTCGCGTGACCACACCTCCTCCCACAGGTAGCCGCTGCGGTAGCCGTCGGGACGCGCCGGGTTGCCGGCCCGGTCGCCGTCGCCCCGGTTGAACGGCAGGAACCGGGTGCTGTCGCCGGCCAGCCGGGTGGTCATGAACACCTGCTCGGTGTCGACGGCGAAGTGCACGATCGCCCGGCGCAGCAGCGCGTTGCGAGGGTCGCGGTCGCGTCGGTACTGGGCCTTGGCGTCTTCGGCGGTCTGGCCGGTGAGGTGGTTCTTGATCTCGGCGGTGGCGACCGGGATGCCGTTGAGGAACAGCCCGAGGTCGACGGTCTTCGACGACGACGGGTCGTACGGCAGCTGGCGGGTGACCGTCAGCCGGTTCGCCTGGTACTTGGCCTCGAGCGAGGGATTCAGCCCGGACGCGGGCCGGAAGTAGGCGAGGCGGATCTCGGCCTTCTCGTGGCCGGCGTACACGATCCCGTGCCGCAGCACGTCGACCGTCCCCCGGCTGTCCAGCTCCTTCGACAAGCGAACGGCGAACGCCCGCTGCGCCTCGTCGGGCGACGAGTGCGACCGGCGCACCTTCTCCCACTCCTCCGGCTGCGTCGCCCCGATGAACGAGAACAGCTCCGCCGTGTCGAGCCCCAGGTCGGCCGAGAAGTCGTCGTCCCGATCGGCGGCGTTGCCCACCTTGACCGACACGTAGCCACCCGACCCCACGAGCGACTCGCAGATCGCCGTCTCGAACGCCCGCTCCGAAGGTCCAGCCATCGAGCCGACCCTAATCAACCCCGACGACCCGCCGACCGGACACGCCCGCGGACG
>CAVQRU010000014.1:0-9747 GCA_963715285.1 Ilumatobacteraceae bacterium
GTGGCCTTGGCCGGGGACGACCGCTGGTCGGCACCCGCATCAGCCGGGGAAGACCCGCACGTCAACCGACAGGCGTGGAGCGCCAGCCAGCCTGCGGTCGGTTGTCGCAAGAACACCAGCGACCCGTTGCTCGCTGATCAACGACTCCAGCAGGGCGACGTAGGCAGCGTCGTACGCAGTGAGATTCCCTCTGAGCTCCCAGATCCGGGCGAGCATCGGCTGCGTGACATCGTGGCGGTCGACCGGCAACGCTGCGAATCGACTCAGTACGGCGGCGGCGAACTCTCGATCGATCTTCTCGAGTTGAACGAGTTGCCGGAATGCGCTCGTCACCTCGAGTGCCGTGAAGTTCCGCACGATCGAGAGCGGCGCACCGCCGGAAAGGTCAACGAGCCAGTCTCGTGCTCGCTGGCCAACGAGCGTGTCGTCTCCGAGTGCGACGACCAGGATGGAGGCGTCGGCGACGACGATCACGTGTTGCCAACTCAGCGGTTGGCGGCGTCGCGATCTCGTCGCACGATCTCAGCCACTTCGTCAGGGGTGAACGATCCCCGCTGTGCCGTCTCTCGCGGGAGCGACTCGAAGTAGGTGGCCAACGGCCGTTCGTCGCGCTCGTTGTCGCGGGCGGCGTGGGTCCCAGGCATCTCCAATGTCTACCGCACGGCGCGCGGTCGCCGCGCGGCATGCCAACATCTGCCGGTGGGTGAACGGGACGAGCTGCTGGTCGGGCTGTACGACGAGCTCGTCACCGATGCCCTCCAGTCGATCGTCGATCGCCTCGAAGCGGCCTCGCACGCGCGGCTCGATCCGCTGCGCCCAGCCGAAGCGTCGTCACGACTCGCGGAGCACGTCGGGCGCGTGGTGTCCATCGTGCTCGAGTCGCTGGATGACGACCAACGGACGACTACGGGCCTCGCCATCGTCCAGGACGTCATCGATCTGCTGGCCGCTCGATCACCCGAATCGCTGGAGGACCTACGACTCACGTCGCCCGCCACGCTGCTGTCCGCCGTCGAGCGACAGTTACCCGACGGCTCGTACCAGTCCATCGATCGGCCCCTCACCGCGCTGCGCGACAGCACGCTGCTCGTCAACGCACCCGGCGAGCCTCGTGTACTCCACGAGCTCATCGCCGAGGTCCCGTCTGCGCACACGATCGACGTCCTGGTTGCGTTCGTCCGGCTCTCCGGCATCAACCCGATGCTCACGGCGCTTCGCCGCCACCTCGAAAATGGCGGCCGAGTTCGTCTCCTCACCACCACCTATACGAACAGCACCCAGGTCGAAGCGCTCGAGGCGCTCACCAATGCCGGCGCCGACGTGCGTGTCTCGTACGACCAGACCACCACCCGCCTCCACGCGAAGGCATGGATCTTCAATCGCGCCCGCGGGCAGTCCACGGCCTACGTCGGATCCTCGAACCTGACCCACAGCGCGATGGTTCCGGGTCTGGAGTGGAACGTCCGCCTGTCGTCCTCCCGGAACCCCGACGTCATCGCCAAGATGGCAGCGGTCTTCGAGACCTACTGGTCGAGCGGCGACTTCGAGCCCTTCGAGACCAACGAGTTCCGGGAGCGCACCGCCCAGCCCGAGAACCGGTCGACGTCGGCAATCCCCCCGACCGACCTCACACTCCGCCCGTTCCAGGAGCGGATGCTGGAGCGCATCGCCGTCGCCCGCGCCCATGGTCATCACCGAAACCTGTTGGTCGCCGCGACCGGCACCGGCAAGACGGTGATGGCCGCCGTCGACTACCGCAACCTCACCCGGACGCTCCCACGGGCGCGACTGCTGTTCGTCGCCCATCGCCGCGAGATCCTCGAACAGAGCCGGCTCACCTACCGCCACGCGCTCCACGACGCATCGTTCGGCGAGCTGTGGGTGGGCTCGGAGCGGCCCCGCGACTTCGAGCACGTCTTCGCATCCGTCCAGAGCCTCACGGCGTCCGGCGTCGACGCCATCGACCCGAGCCACTTCGACGTCGTCGTCATCGACGAGTTCCACCACGCCGCCGCGCCGACCTATCGGGCACTCCTCGAACGACTGCAGCCGCGGGAGCTGCTCGGCCTCACGGCGACGCCGGAACGCACCGACGGGTTCGCCGTGCAGGACTTCTTCGACGGACGTATCGCCGCCGAGCTCCGGGTCTGGGACGCGATCGACCAGCAGTACCTGGTGCCGTTCGCCTACTACGGGATCCACGACGGTCTCGACCTGAGGGAGGTGCCGTTCCGTCGAGGCACCGGATACGACGTCGCTGCGCTCACGAACGTCTACACGGCCGATCACGTGTGGGTCGGCCAAGTCGTCGAGCAGCTTCGCCAGCGCGTCGGGGACCCATCGACCATGCGAGCACTCGGCTTCTGCGTCAGCGTCGCCCACGCCCGATTCATGGCCGACGAATTCAACAAGCGAGGCATCGCAGCAGCCGCCGTCTGGGGCGAGACACCCGACGACGAACGCGACCGAGCCCTGCGCGACCTCCGGAACGGCGGCCTGGCCATCCTCTTCACCGTCGACCTCTTCAACGAAGGCGTCGACGTTCCCGTCAGTCGACACCATCCTGATGCTGCGCCCCACCGAGAGCGCCACGCTCTTCCTCCAACAGCTCGGCCGCGGCCTCCGCAAGGCCGACGGCAAGGCGGTGTGCACCGTCCTCGACTTCGTCGGCATGCACCGCAAGGAGTTCCGTTTCGATCTCCGCTACCGAGCCCTGCTCGGAGGGTCTCGCGCCGACCTCGAGCGACAGATCAACCGAGACTTCCCGTTCCTCCCGGCCGGCTGCCACATGGAGCTCGACCGGGTGGCGCGCAACGTCGTGCTCGACAGCATCAAGTCGGCAATCCCGAGCAACTTCCCTCAACGAGTCGCCGAGCTTCGCTCGATCGGCGACGTGTCGCTGGCGGAGTTCCTCGACGAGAGCGGTCTCGAGCTGACCGACATCTATGCAGGGTCACGCACGTGGTCGGACCTTCGCCGAGCGGCGGGGTTCCTCCCGCCGGCCCCCGAAACGACGTACCGCACGACGTTCTCGAGGGCGCTCGGGCGGCTGCTGCACACCGACGACGACGAGCGCATCGGCCTCTACTCCGACCTGGCATCGGGTGTCGCCCGGCCGTGGTCGACGTTCTCCGACCGCGAGCAGCGGGCCGCGCGCATGCTCCTCGCCTCGCTGTACCACCAGCACGCCCCATCGACGGAGGCCGACGCGCTGGCCGAGCTGCGGGCCGACCGCGAGATCTGCGACGAACTCGCTGACCTCATGGCCGTGCTCCGGCGTGATGTCACCCACACGACGCAACCGCTCGACCCCGCCGGACCGGTGCCACTCCACGTGCACGCCCGCTACACCCGGCGAGAGATCCAAGCGGCGTTCGCCGACGGCACCAGTGTGATTCCCCCGCGCTGGGACAGCGGGGTGAAGTGGCTCCCCGACCAGCAGGTCGACCTCTTCGCGTTCACCCTCGACAAGTCGAGCGGCGACTTCTCCCCGACCACCCGCTACCGCGACTACGCCATCAGCCGCGACCTCATCCACTGGGAGTCACAGTCCGCGACGTCGTTGGCAAGCCCGACGGGTCAGCGCTACCTCACCCACGTCGAGGCGGGAACGAAGGTGATCCTGTTCGCCCGGCTCCGCGCCGACGACCGAGCCTTCTGGTGCCTCGGACCTGCGACGTACGTCAGCCACGAAGGCGAACGCCCGATTGCGATCACCTGGCGGCTCGACCACCGCCTCCCGGCCGATCTCTTCACCCAGTTCGCGGCAGCGGCGGTTGCGTAGGTCGTCGACGTGCCCACGGACGCGTGACCGTCGGGCGTCTCTCAACTCTGTGAGACCCCCTCAGTAGGCTGGATCTCGCCCAGCGAGATCCAGCCCCGTTGCTGTCGAGCCGCTCAGCACAGCCAGCGATTCGAACGCTCCACCCCGCCCGCCCCCAGGCGCCCGCACCGACGCGCCCGCGGACGCGTCGGGGAGACGTCGCCGAGTACCTCGCCGACCGCAGCAGGCCCGCCGGACGATGCAGGACGCACCGTTGCCCTCGTGAGGCGACGATGGCATGATCGTGGCATGGCTCGGGCACGGATCAGCACCACGGTCGACGCGGCGCTCCTCGACAACGCACGACGGTCACGCGCATCGAGCACCGACGCAGAACTCATCGACGAGGCGCTGACCGCACTGCTCGCCCGCGATCGTGCCGCTGAGATCGATGCCGCCTACGCGACCGCCTATGCCGAGCATCCACTCGACGAACCCGACGAATGGGGAGATCTGGCGTCGTTCCGCGAAGCCGCCGGCCGATGAATGATCTGCCCCTCCGAGGTGAGCTCTGGTGGTGCGAACCACCCGAGATCGGCCGTCGGCCTGTCGTGGTGCTCTCGCGTGATGCGGCCATCCCGCGGCTGCGCCGGGTGCTCATCGCACCGTGCACGACCACCATCCGCGGCTTGGCGAGCGAAGTCGTGCTCGAACCCGGAGACGACCCGGTGCCACGCCAGAGCGCCGTCAACCTCGACTCGGTCGAGTCCGTTTCGGTCGGCCTGCTCGTCGAACGCCTCGGTCGCCTCAGCGACGCACGCATGCGGGAGATCTGCGCTGCGCTCGCAGTCGCAGCCGACTGCCGATGAGGTCTCGACCACGAGACGTTCCGTGAACCATCGCGTGTCTCTTGCCAGCGAGACGGCCGCGCTTCAGCGGGCCCGCAGGGTCCGCGCCACGACGACCGGCGTGGCCATCACCCCATGTGAAGATGACGCCATGGAGCGAGAGATCTGCGGGCCGGTCGATCTGTGTGATCACCGTGGGCGCCTGAATCCCGACGCTCGCGGCTGGTCACGTCAGCCTGCACTCCGAGCGAATCTGAGCCGGGCGTACGGGCGCAAGAAGCGTTGGGACTACTGGTGTGTGATCGCCCCTGACGTCATCGTGTCGTTCGTGTACGCCGACATCGACTACGCCGGGCTGTCGAGCGTGTGGATCCTCGACCGCACCGACTGGGCGCAGGCCGACGCCGGGACGCTCGTGCCGTTCGGCCGGGGCTTCTCGCTTCCCGAGCAGGTGTGTACGGGGACGGTCGCCGCGTCTCGGAACGGGTTCGAGCTCGCGATCGAGGAGCGCTCCGACGCCACCCGGCTCAGGGCATCGGCGCCGTCATCTCGGCTCGGTGCGATCGATGTCGACATCTCCGTGGCGAAGCCGCCGGGTCACGAGTCACTCAACGTCGTGATCCCGTGGAGCGACCGGCGCTTCCAGTTCACGTCGAAGCAGAACACGCGGCCCGCGTCGGGATCGATCCGCGCGGGCGAGCGGAGCTGGGAGATCGGCGACACGCCGGCGTGGGGGGTACAGGATCTGGGTCGCGGCGTCTGGCCGTACTCGAACCGGTGGAACTGGGCGGCGGCGTCGGGTGTGGCGGGCGACGGCCGAACGATCGGACTCCAGTTCGGTGGCAAGTGGACCGAAGGCACCGGCTACACGGAGAACGCGCTGTGCATCGACGGGCGGCTCACCAAGATCCACGAGGAACTCGAGTGGACGTACGACTGGGACGAGCCGATGCGACCCTGGCGGGTGCGCACTCCAGGGTCGACGCAGGTCGACGTCGAACTCACGCCGTTCTTCGACCGATACGACTCGACCGACCTCAAGGCGCTGAAGATGGAGGTGCACCAGTGTTTCGGCACCTGGGCCGGCACCGTCTGCGGCGACGATGGTGTGCCTGCGACGCTCGAGGGGATCGACGGCTTCGCCGAGGAGGCCCGCAACCGCTGGTGACCGATGCGCGTCATCAACGCCTCCACTGCAGGGCACACCGTGCGGTGCTGCAGACTGTCGTGATGCCTGATGTCGTCGTGATCGGTGCGGGAATGGCGGGGGCCGCGACGACGTGGGCACTGGCTCGCAGGGGCAGGTCGGTGTTGCTCGTCGACCGCTTCGCTCGGGGTCACGATCGCGGCTCGTCGCACGGGGCGGAACGCATCTTCCGATTCGGGTACACCGACCCGGCCTACGTGACCCTGGCACAGGAATCGTTGGCCGGCTGGCATCTGCTGCAGGCGGGTGCCGGACGACCCCTGCTCGACGCGAACGGGGTCGTCGATCACGGCGACGACGCCGAACTCGCTGCGGTGGAATCGGCGTGTGCTGCGGAAGGAGTGCGCACCGAGATGATGACGCCGCAGGAGGCAGCGGCGCGATGGCCAGGGGTGCGATTCGACGGGCCCGTGCTCCATCAGCCCGACGGCGGCCGGGTGCGCTCAGATCTCACACTCGAGGCCTGCTGGGACCAAGCGGTCGATGCCGGCGCGGAGATTCGCTTCGAAGCACCGGTGCGCACGGTCCGGCGGACGGGCTCCGGAGTGGCGGTGACCGTCGGAGGCGACGTCGTGACGGCCCGCGTCGCCGTGGTCGCCGCCGCAGGCTGGTCGAGCGAGCTGCTGGAACCGGACGTCGCTGCCACGTTGGTGCCGCCCATCACGGTGACCGCGGAGACGGTGGCGTTCTTCCAACCGACTCGCGGGCCGTGGCCGAGCTTCATCCAGCGCGGTGACACGTTGGCATATGGGCTCGGCACTCCGGATGGGCTCGTCAAGGCCGGCCTGCACGGCGTCGGGCCGGAGATCGATCCGGACGATCGCCCGTCGCAGGTTCCCGGCGCCGTCGAGGCGCTCGAGGAGTACGCCCGCGAGTGGCTGCCCGGCGTCGAACCCACGGCGTTGCGAAGCACCGTGTGCCTGTACGCGTCGAGCGCCACCGACGACTTCGTGCTCGATCGCGACGGCCCCATCGTGGTCGGCGTCGGCTTCGGTGGTCACGGCTTCAAGTTCACCCCGGCGATCGGTGAACGTCTCGCCGACCTGGCAGACGAAGCGCTCGGCCTTCGCCCGGCCGGCACGAATCCCTTCACCGCCGCCCGCGCTCGCGGGGATCACCGGCCAGCCACACTCCTGGCGGTGACATCGGCCTGACAAAGAGCGTGCTCGCCGGGCCGCCCACCGGTCAACTCGGCGGCTCGAACAGCTCGATCGGAATGCTCAGACCAGGTGTGCGTGCCAGGCGCCCGTCAGCAGTGGCCAACACCACTTGCCCGGCAAGGTCCGAGTGCAGTTGCTCGGTGGCCGCGACGTACATGGCATCGTACGGCGACATGTTGTGGCGGAGCTCCCAGATCCTCACGGTCATGGGTTGAGTGAGTTCGATACGACGGAAGGGCCAACCCGCCATCTCTCGGACGACCTGCTCGCAGAACTCTGCCGTGATGTCAGTCCGGTCGAGATCCTGCGCGTTCCTCAGCTGCCGCTTCAACGCTGCGAGCACCTCCAGCTGCGTGAGCGTTCGCAGCACGTAGGCCAGATCGTCACCGACGAGACCCGACAACCGACTCCGGTAGGCGTGGCCGATCGAACCGTGCGCATCGAGGAGGGTGCTCGCGAGCAGCGAAGCATCGACGACGACATGCACGGATCGGGACGATCAGTCGTCTCGGTCCCGGTCCGCCCTGATCGTCTCGACGATCAGTCGATGGTCCTCCGCCGTCAGGATCGGGCCGTCCTCACGCTCGATCCGTTCGAAGAACTCGCCGAGCGATCCAACCGGCTCATGGGACACGTAGTTGGGCGGAGCGCTGTCCATGGCGCCCATCTTGCCGCACCAGAGCCCCATCCAGCCGATTCATTCGACCATTGTCGTTCACACCGGCACAGCCTTCGTCCCAATGTCGGCTGTGGCCGCCTCGACGTTGCCTGCACCCCGTTGAACTCCCGCCCCCACGGCCAGCCCGACGTTCAACACTGAGCCTTCCCCGACCCGGTTCCCGAGCGACAGCTCGGGCGCGTCCGCGAGCACGTCGACGACCGACACGGGAACACTGACACACCCGTGTGCGCACACTCGCAGGACCGACTCCCTCCTCGACACGCCGTCTGATCGTCATTCCGAGGAGTCACCATGCGCCGCCATCACCAACCGATCCCCTTCCCCGGGCCGATCCCGCCCGGGATGATGCGCATCAGCGCCGACATCCCCATCGAGAAGTGGGAGGAACTCCAGCAGGCGAGTCGACGCCGAGGCGTCCACGTGGATCACCTCATCCTCGCGGCACTCGACTTCGCGGCCACGGCATGAGCGCATCCACCCGACGTCAACCGATCGGACAGCCGCGGCCGTGCATCCCGTTCTGCATGACGTCTTGTTATGCTGATCTCGTGCCGCAGCTGGTGACCCGCATCGACGACGAGACCGCCGCAGCCATCGATGCGCTCGTCGACGCCGGCGACTTCGCATCTCGCTCCGACGTCGTGCGCGCCGGTGTGCTCCGGCTGATCGACGAGCGACGACGACAGGCAATCGGCGACCAGATCATCGCCGGCTACCAGCGAACACCCGAGACCGCCGAGGAACTCGCCGCCGCCGAGGCGAACGCCCGAGCGATGATCGCCGACGAGCCGTGGTGAACCCTCGGCCCCGTCAGGGTGACATCTGGTGGGCCGAAGCCGAGGACAAGCGTCGGCCGGTGCTGATCGTCAGTCGCGACCTCGCCGCCGCACACCTCAACCGGGTCGTCGTCGCTCCGGTCACCCGCACCGTTCGGTCGATCCCCACCGAGATCGCGCTCGGCACGGATGAAGGTCTCGACGTCGAGTGCGCCGCATCGTTCGACAACCTCGGCCCCCAGCCCGTCTCGATGCTCACACGACGCATCGGACGTCTGCACGATGCGCGCAGCCGGATCTGCCACGCACTCGCCGCACTCGCTGACTGCTGACCGATCGCGGCACCGGCTCTCCCCACCGTCACGTTCCCCACCGAGGAGCACCACGACGACCCCGGAGACGACAGCCGTGAGACCGACGCGACGGATCAGACGCTGGTCACCGCTCAGCAAGGATCCTGCACTGCGCCGACGCGTCCGCGGGAGCGTGATCTGGCTCGGGCGCGTGCTTGGGCTTGTCGGTCGGCACGCAGTGCCGCGACGATGGGGCCGTGCCTCCAACCAACGACGTCCGCTCGGCGATGGTTGCGCTCCTCGGGCGGGGCTCCATTCCACGCGACGAGCTGATCGAGGCACTGTCGAACGACACGCAACTCGGGAGTCGGGCGGCGGTCACGGGGGTCGCCGAGCGGCTCCTCCAGGTCGACATGGCCTTCGCCGAGATCGACGACGCGGTGTGCTACACGCCCCAGCTCGTCGACGGCACGAGGTGGACGATCCCGGTCGGCTCCGACGACGTCGACCGGGGCTTCGTGCGGATGCATCCGGCGTGGTCGCCGCTCGGGTGGTGGCTGGTGACGAACGGTGCCGACCTCGTGGACACGAACGGCGACACCGTCGGGCGGATCGACACCGACGGGAAGTGGCTCGGCGAGGACGAACCCGACGTCGACGTCGTGGTCGGCCCGCCCGGCTGGCTCGACGCCGCCGTCGACGGTTGGATGACGGTGAGCGTGCAGACCGAGCGACTGCAGGTCACGGGGTGCCCGACCCCTCCGACGGCGACGCCGCGCCAGATCGCCGCCGTGCAGGCCGGCTTCGAACGATCGGTCGAGGTCAGCGACGCCCAGCTCTTCGACGGAGCCCACGCCGAGCTCGCCACCTCCACCGTCGATCAGGTGCTGTTGACGGCGCTGCTGTCCGACCGCGACGCGTTCGTCGACGCACCGGTGCCGTACCTTCCGGCCCTACTGGACGCCGCAGGCCTCGAGCAGCAGCACCAGACGGTGGCCCCCGCCGGCTTCGACTGGTC
>CAVQRU010000015.1:0-88729 GCA_963715285.1 Ilumatobacteraceae bacterium
GCCGATCACCGATCTCGCCACCACGACCCGGTTCCACCACGCCGGCATCGTGGACACCGTCGTCGTCACCGTCGAGGCCGCCGGCCCACTGGGGCTCACCCGATGGAGACGCAGCTGCACCGTCGGGGTCGCACCGATCCACGTCGCTCCGCCCGGGGCCGGCCCCCTGGTCGACGCCGAGCGGTCCGTGTCGACGCAGGAGGGTCCGAGGTCGGCGAGCCGCGGCAACCACCTCGGCGACATCGACGGGGTGCGAGCGTGGCGAGATGGTGACGGTGTCGGCTCGGTGCACTGGCCGTCGGCGCTGCGTGCCGGCGAGCTCATCGTGCACGACCGGGCGGCAGCGAGCGAGGAGACCTGGGTCGTCGACCTCGACGTGACACCGTCGATCTCGCCGGAGCGACTGCGCTACACGCTCGACGAGGGATGTCGGCGCGGCCACACCGTGACCGTTCGCGACGGCGGCTGCGAACAGGTCGTCAACGGCGACGACGACGCCGCCCGGTGGGCGGCCCGTGTCGCCCGACGTGCAACTGATGCACGCCCTGGAGCGACCCGGCCCACCCGGTTCTGGCGCCGTCAACTCCGCATCGCCGCCGATGAACCCGAGACGTCGGTGCGGGCCCCCGCCCGGTGGGCCGCCGGAGCGGCCGCGCTGGCCTCGCTCGGGATGCTGATCGGAGCGCTCGGCTGGTCGCTGGGGGTGACCGCGCTGGTCGCGGCCGGTGTCGTCGCCGGCTGCGTCGTGTCACTGCTCGTCGCCCGGCGACCGGGTGGCCGCCCGATGGCGATGCAGGTGGCCATCGTCGCCGCCGTGATCATCGCGCTCGCGTCGATCGCGCTCGGCGCCCGTGACGCCGACGGGCTGCTGGCGGTCCTGCGGGGACCGATGCCGGAACTGCTCGTGCTGTTCTTCGTCCTGCACGGCTTCGAGGTGGTCGATCGTCGAACCCTGCGCGTCCACCAGTCGATCACGGTCGTGGTCGCCGCCTACGCCGCCGGGCTGCGCATCGACGGCGCGCTCGGGTGGTGGATCGCGGGATGGGCGATCGCGTGGATCGCCTCACTGCTCTTCACCACCCGGACGGAGGGCGTCTCGCTCGACCCTCCGACGTTCGCGGCACACCGCCTCCTGCGCCCGGTCGCGTGGGGCGTCGGCGCCGTGCTCGTCGCGCTCGCGTTGCTGAGCGTGATCCCGATCCCCGACGGGCCGGCGCGGCTCGGCCTCCCCGCCCTGTCGAACAACGCCCCGACCGTGGCTTCGCCGGGCACCCTCGCTGGCGCCGACGGAACCCCGGCAGCGCCCAGCACCCGCCGCGACGGCGACACCGGCTCACTCGGCCCGACCGTCGGGTACCCGGGCTTCACCGACACCCTCGACACGAGTGTGCGCGGTGAACTCGGCGACCAGGTCGTGATGCGCGTGCGAGCACCCGAGCCGGCGTTCTGGCGCGGGCAGACCTTCACCGAGTTCGACGGTCGCGTCTGGACCGTCGACCCCGAGACCGGCACCCGACGGGACGGCCCGGTCATCGACGTCGCCCCGACGCTCGGCGACGCCATCGGACCAGCGGTCCGCTCCGAGGAGTTCGTCCAGACGTACACGATCGAGTCCGATCTCCCGAACCTCGTGCTCGCCGCCTCACGGCCCAGCCGGGTCATCTTCGACGGGTCGGTGTGGACCCGACCGGACGGAGCACTGTGGTCCGACGTGACGTTGACCGCCGGTTCGGTCTACACGGTGATCTCCGAGCGTGCGCAGGTCACCGCCGCGGACCTCCGGGCACAAGGCGACGTGAGTGCGGTGTTCGACGGGTTCCGATCGACCCCGGGCGGAGCGCAGGTCGAACCCTTCCTCGAGATCCCCGCCTCGACCACGCAGCGAACGATCGACCTGGCGACCGGACTCCGCACCCCTGGCGAGTCGACCTACGACACGATCCTCGCGTACGAACGGTGGCTCGGCGCCAACACCGAGTACGACCTCGACGCACCGGTGCCACCCGACGGAGCCGACGCCGTCGACGACTTCCTGTTCGAGTCGAAGCTCGGCTACTGCGAACAGATCGCGAGCACGTTGACCGTGATGCTGCGCAGCCAGGGCGTGCCGGCCCGGCTGGCGACGGGCTACGTGCCCGGCGAACGTGACCGCGTGTCGGGGGTGTGGAAGGTGCGGGCGAGCGACGCCCACGCATGGGTCGAGGTGTGGTTCCCGCAGACCGGTTGGCAGCCGTTCGACCCGACGGCGAGCGTGCCCCTGTCCGGCGAGGTCGACGGTGGCACGGTCGGCGGCGACCTGATCGGCGCTGCGACGTCGTCGATCGCGTCGCACCGCCTCGAGCTCGGGCTGCTCGCCGTCGCCGCGGTGGCGGCGTGGGCGTTGGCGAAGGCGTTCGCCCGGTGGCGTCACCGGCGCCGGCGTGGCCGTTGGGGGCTGCTCCAGGACCGCTTCGCTGCGGCAGCGAACCGGCCGATCGGGCCGAACGACCGCTCGGGTGCAGCCGAGGCCGCGCCGATGCCGGCCACACCCACCAACCGGACACTCGCCGGACGTTTCGGCGCGCCGAACGGCGAGCTGGCGGCGGAGGTGGCCGACGAACTCGACCGGGCCGCCTTCGACCCCGCGTGGGTCGACGACGACGCCCACTACCGACGGATCGATGCGGCCGTCACCGCCCTCGAACGAATCTGACCCGGCCGCTGCCTCGACGGGTCGTTCGAACCGCGCTTCGAGGGCTACTTCGTCGAGATGCGCGCCTGCAGCGCAGCGAGCCGCTCGGCGAACCACGGCTGCTGGGTGCTCCACAGTTGCGGCTCGAGTTCGCGTGCGACCGCGGCGGGGTGGTCGCCGATGTCGGCCATGTCCTGGATGGTCGCCTTGGTCACGATCGCCAGCTCCCGTGGCGCGGTCGCCGCCTTGGCGGCGAACTCGTGAGCAGCCGCGAGCAGCGACTCGGCCGGCACCGAGCGGTAGGCCAGGCCGATCCGTTCGGCCTCCTTGCCGTCGAGGACCTGACCGAACACGACCGCCGCCATCGCCGCCTGCGGGCCGACGATCCGGCGCAGCATCCACGTGTGGCCACCGCCGGGATGGATGCCGAGCTGGAGGAACCGGGTGTCGAGTTTGGCGGTGTCGGCGACGATGCGGACGTCACAGCCGAGCGCGAGGTTCATGCCGGCGCCCACCGCCGCGCCGTTGACCGCTGCCAACGTCGGCAGCGGACTGCGAGCGATGCGCAGGAATCCCTCGTAGATCGTGCCGAGACTCTCACCGGTCGCCTCGGCCAGGTTCCCGAGGTTCGCTCCGGCGCAGAACGCCGGCGGCGTGCCGGTGACGACCAGGGCACCGACGGATTCGTCGGCCTCGAACGCGTCCATCGCCGCGGTGATCTCGGTGACCATCGGGGCGGTCAGGGTGTTGCGTTCATCGGGGTTGTTCAACGTCAGCGTGGCGACGCCGTCGGCGATGTCGGTCAGTACGAGCGCGGTCATGATCGCCAGTGTGGCACGGAGGCCCCGAGCGGCGACCGCCCGGAGCCCTGGCGATCCGCGCCGGTTAGCCTGCGGATGCCCATGCTCGACCACGTCTTCACCGATGCCATCAGCGCGCTCCGCGATGCCTTCGAAGCCGCCTTCCTGGAACGGCAGGCCTTCGAGGAACACTTCCAGGCCGATGTCCTGCTCGGCGACCTCATCTGGGAGACGAGCTACGGACTGCCGGGCGAGGGCGAGCCGCCCCGCGTGGTGGCCCACATCACGTTCGATTGGCCGGCGTGGAGCCAGGCCGCCTACCGCCAGTGGTACGTCGAGGCCGAACTCGAACGGCGCCCGGCGATCGAGATGGAGATCGGCCTGCGGATCCAGCGGCTGGCGAATCCGGTCGATCCTGCCATCCTCTACGAGGCCGTTCCGGAGCAGAGCCCCTTGGTCGGCGACGACCGACTCGAGCGTGCCGGCCTCACCTCGGAGATCGCCCACCCGGACACTGCGATCGATCCGCTCGACCTCACGACGGAGTACGCGGCCGAGATCACCTTCGAGGGTCTGTACGAGCTCGCAGAGGAGACGGTCGCCGACGGCACGAGCACGTTGCTCGACGAGCACTTCGGCGCGCTCGGCGGCTGGATCGCCGCCACGCTGGTCAAGCTCGGCGACCTCGACCTCGAGTTCCTCCCACCCGACGACGACTGACCCACGCCCCACCCCGTCCCCACCCCCGGCCCGCCACCGGAAAAGTGCCTGGATCTGCGCGCTGGGCGCGACGACCCAGGCACTTTTCGGGTGAGGGGTGGTCGGCTGGGGTGGGTTGATGTCGGGGGTGACGGGCGTGGGAGGATGGTCGGATGCCAGGCGATGTGGTGCTGTACGACGTGTCGGAGCGGATCGCGACGATCACGCTCAACCGACCCGAGGCGCGCAACGCGTTGTCGAGCGAGGTGCTGCATCTCCTCCCCGAACGGATGAAGCAGGCCGAGGCCGACCCCGAGGTCGACGTGCTGATCCTCACCGGCACCGACCCTGCGTTCACCGCGGGTCTCGATCTGAAGGAGCTCGGTTCCGACGGCAGCAACCTCGGCGGAGGCACCGGCGCCGACGGGAGCCGCAACCGCGACGGCGTACGCGGCCCGTTCCCGCGTCTCACCAAACCGGTGATCGGCGCAGTCAACGGGGTGGCCGTCACCGGTGGCCTCGAACTGGCGCTCAACTGCGACTTCCTGGTGGCGAGCGAGCACGCCAAGTTCGGCGACACCCACACCCGGGTCGGCGTGATGCCCGGCTGGGGGCTGACGGTGCTGCTCCCCCAGGCGATCGGCGTGCGCCGCGCCCGGGAGATGAGCTTCACCGGCAACTTCATGCTCGCCGACGAGGCCCTCGCCGTCGGCCTCGTCAACCACGTCGTCGCCCACGACCAACTGTTGCCGTTCACCCGCAAGCTCGCTCTGGACATCATCGGCAACGACCAGCCCGGCGTCCGCCAGATCCGCGAGACGTACTTCCAGATCGCCACCGACGACGATCACTGGGAGATCGAGGCCCGCGACAGCCGGGCCTGGCGCCGCACCAACTTCTCCCCCGACGCCGTCGCCGCCCGCCGCGCCGCCATCCAGGCCCGCGGCCAACAGCAGTAGCGATTGCAGCAGGGGTCTGACCCCTGCTGCAATCAGATCGCGGCGCCCTGCTCGCGGAGGGTGTCGCGGATCGCCTGGGCGATGTCGATCGCGAGGATCTCGGCGCCGGTCTGGTTGAGGTGGAACCCATCGTCGGCGCGCACGTCCTTGCCCTGTCCGTCGCGCGGGTCGATCACGAACTCGGCCCACCCTCCGTCGCGCCCGGAGAACCGCTTCCACGTGTCGATGAAGATCACCTCGGGTCGCTCCGCGGCGGCCGCCTTCGCCGCTCGGTCCTGGATCGCCATCCGCTCCGTCACGTCCGGGTTGTCGTCGTTGGGGATCCCGACCCAGATCAGCGTCCGACCATCGGCCAGCAGCTGATCCATCACCGCTCCGGCCCGCTCGGTGTACTCGGCCACCCACTCGGCCTCGTTGGCGACCGGGTCGCCGATGATGAACTCACCGTTCTGCACTGCGAGCCCTTGTGCGTCGTTGCCACCGAAGGTCGCGACCACGATGTCGGGGTCGACCGCAGGCAGCTTGGTGTCGATCTCGGCGGGCCAGTCGAAGAAGTCGGGGCGGGCGAGACCGGACGACACCTTGTAGTCGAGTTCGGTCGTCACGATGCCGGTGTTGTCGAGCAGGGTCTGCAGGTACGGCCCGAAGGTGCCGGCGTCGCTGTCGCCGACGATGAAGACCTTCGCAGGGTTGTCCACCGACGGCGGCCCGGTCGTCTCCGGCTCGTCGGGCTCCGTCGACGCCGGGATCGTCCCGGCCGCACCGACCGCCTCGCCGGTGCCGGTGTCATCGGTTGCTCCACCGGCGGCAGGTTCCTCGGCGGCCGAGGATCCATCGGCATCGGCAACACCGTCGTCACCGCCGACCAGCCCACCCACGGTACGTACGAGGCCGTAGCCGACCACCACCACGATCGCGAGCGCGACCGCACGCCGGACTGCGTAGCGGCGCGAACTGTGACGGCGACGGGGGGACGTACTCACGACGCATCCAACGATACGGGCCCGTCGGCCCGGTGGAACGGCACCAGCGGCGCCTGAGCCGTCGAGCGTTCACCGGCTCGGACAAGATGTCGCGCCCGGCGCTTCCTACCAGGGGGTAACCTGTTCCGCACGTGAACACGCCCGTGGTCGACACCTCGGGTGGAACATGTGCCAACCATTACTCATCCTGAAGGGGAGAACATGATCAAGAGCAAGAAGCTGCTCGCCATCGGCGTCATCGCCGCACTCGGCCTCGCAGCATGCGGTAGCGACGACGACTCCAGTTCGTCGACCGAGGCGCCCGCGGGCACCGACGGCGCCGAGGCGCCCGAGAGCACCGATGCCATGACCGAGACCACTGACGCCGTTGCCGAAGGCGACTGCGCCGTCGGCGTGGTGTACGACATCACCGGTCGTGGCGACCGCTCGTTCAACGACGCCGCCGGCGCCGGTCTCGACCAGGCCGTCGCCGAGCTCGGCGTCACCGGCAGCGAGTCCACCCCGACCGGCGACGGCGACCGCGCCGAGCGCGTGCAGGGCCTCGTCGACGAGGGCAACGGCCTCATCGTGGCCGTCGGCTTCCTCTTCGGTGACGCGGTCACCGAGGCGTCGGCCAACAACCCCGACACGACGTTCGCGATCGTCGACTCCGTCGTCGAAGCCGACAACGTGGCCTCGCTGGTCTTCGCCGAGGAGCAGGGCTCGTTCCTCGTCGGCGCCGCTGCGGCGCTCAAGACCCAGACCGGCACGATCGGCTTCATCGGTGGCGTCGAGAACGACCTCATCCAGAAGTTCGAGGCCGGCTACGCCGCAGGCGCCCAGGCCGTGAACCCGGACATCGAGATCCTGGTCAACTACATCTCGCAGCCGCCGGACTTCAGTGGCTTCTCCGACCCCGCCCGCGGCAAGGAGATCGCCGCCTCGCAGTACGAGGCCGGCGCAGACATCATCTACTCGGCCGCCGGCGGTTCGGGTCTCGGTGCCTTCGAAGCCGCAGCCGAAGCCGGTGCACCCGGCGACGTCTGGGCGATCGGCGTCGACTCCGACCAGTACAACCTGGTCTCCGAGGAGCTGCAGCCGTACATCCTGACCTCGATGCTCAAGAAGGTCGACGTTGCGACCTTCGAGACCATCAAGGTCTTCTGTGAGGGCGGCGACGCCTCGGGCGTCCAGGTCTTCGACCTCTCGGTCGACGGTGTCGGCTACTCCACCACCGGCGGATTCGTCGACGACATCGCGGCCGACCTCGACGCCTACAAGGAGCAGATCGTCTCCGGCGAGATCGAAGTCCCGACCGCTCCCTGAGCACCGGATGAACTGACGGAACCGACGTCTCGCGACGTCGTTTCCGACGACTCGAACGATGCCCGCTCGGCTCTGCCGGGCGGGCATCGTCGCGTCTCGCCCCACCGCTCGCTGCACCGTGAACCGACGCTCTTCCTTGCGCGCCGCTCCGATCGACTAGAAAACACGTGATGAGCGACGACGGCGCGGCGACACCGGCAACCGAGACGCAGCCGAGCCCGCCGAACGACGCGACGATCGCGATCCAGCTCACCGACATCGTCAAGCGCTTTCCGGGCGTCGTCGCCAACGACGGCGTCAACCTCACGGTGCGGCTCGGCAGCGTCCATGCGATCGTCGGCGAGAACGGCGCCGGGAAGTCGACACTGATGAAGACCCTCTACGGCGCGCACAAGCCCGACGAGGGCACGATCACGGTCAACGGCAAGACCGAGGTCTTCCACTCCCCGAAGGACGCGATCGCCGAGGGCATCGGCATGGTGTTCCAGGCGTTCATGCTGGCGGCCAACCTCACCGTGTGGGAGAACATCGTCCTCGGCGACGAACCCGGCTCTGCGTTCTCGCTCGACATCAAGCGGGCACGCCAGCGCATCGTCGAGCTCGGCGACCGTTACGGACTCGAGGTCGACCCCGATGCGTTGATCTCCGACCTCGGGGTGGGCGACAAACAGCGTGTCGAGATCCTGAAGGTCCTCTACCGCGGCGCAAAGATCCTGATCCTCGACGAACCGACGGCGGTCCTCGTCCCGCAGGAGGTCGACGAGTTGTTCGCCTCACTGCGTGAACTCACCACCGAGGGCGCCACAATCATCTTCATCTCCCACAAGCTCGACGAGGTGCTCAAGCACGCTGACGCCATCACGGTCATCCGCCAGGGCAAGACCGTCGGCGAGATCGACGACCCGAGCAGCGTCACCTCCCGCGAGCTCGCCGAGCTGATGGTCGGCAGCGAACTCCCCACGCCCGAGACCCGCGAGAGCACGGTCACCGACGTCCCGGTGCTCGAGTTGCGCGGCATGTCCGTCGCGAGTTCCGAGGCTGGAGCGCCGAACCCGCTCGACGACGTCACGTTCACCGTGCATCGAGGTGAGATCGTGGGGATCGCCGGCGTCGAGGGCAACGGACAGAGCGAGCTGGTCAACGCGATCGTCGGCCTCGCCCGGTCGAGCGGAACGGTGTTGCTCGACGGCACCGACATCGGCCGGATGTCGACCCGCGACCGCCGCGACAACGGCGTCGGCTACATCGCCGAGGACCGCCAGAAGGACGGCCTCGTCATGTCGTTCGCCCTGTGGGAGAACGCGGCACTCGGACATCAACATCGAGCCCCCTATGGCAAGGGTCCGTGGTTGAACGTGACGGGCGCCAAGAAGCAGACCGACGCGATCGTCGACGAGTTCGACGTGCGCACGCCGGGGATCAACGTGCCGGCGTTCACCCTGTCGGGCGGCAACCAGCAGAAGCTGATCGTCGGCCGCGAGATGACCGCCGACCCCAAGCTGCTCGTCGCCGCCCATCCGACACGCGGCGTCGACGTCGGCGCCCAGGCGGTCATCTGGGACATCCTGCGTGACGCCCGTGCAGCCGGGTTGGGCACCGTGCTCGTGTCGGCCGACCTCGAGGAGCTGATCGGGCTCTCGGACCGGCTCCTGGTCATGCTGCGAGGCCGCATCGTCGCCGAAGTCGACCCATCGACGGTGACCCCGGCCGATCTCGGGTCGTACATGACCGGGGCGAAAGCGGGGGCCGCCTGATGTGGCAGAAGGTCTGGCGCGCATCGCTCGCCCCATTGATCGCTGCCGCGTCGGCGATCATCATCTCGTCGATCGCCTTGATCATCTCGGGCAACAATCCCGTCGAGGCCTTCCAGGAGATGTGGAAGACGATCGACTCCACCCAGTCGGTCGTCATCATCATCAACACCGCCGTCCCGCTCTACATCGCCGGTGTCGCTGCGGCGATCGGGTTCAAGATGAACCTGTTCAACATCGGCACGAACGGCCAGTACCTGCTGGCCGCGCTCGTGGCCGGGTGGGCCGGCGCCGAGGTCAGCCTGCCACCGCTGCTGCACGTGCCGTTCGTGATCCTCGTCGCGATCACCGTTGGCGGTTGCTGGGCACTGATCGCGGGCATCTTGAACGTCACCCGAAACGTCAACGTCGTCGTCTCGACGATCATGCTCAACTACATCGGCATCGGCCTCAGTGCGTTCCTGCTGGCCGAGGTGTTCCGTGACGAGGAGAACGGTGGCCTCGTCGCCCAGACCAAGGTGATGCCGGAGTCCGCTCGTCTGCCGGCGCTGAACCCGATCTTCGAGCTCTTCGGCTTCAACTTCCCGAACAACGTCGAGCTGTTCGGGTTCCTCCCGATCGCGATCCTGCTCGGCGTCGCCTACTACGTACTCCTCAACCGCAGCCTGTTCGGTTACGAACTTCGGCTGTCGGGCCTCAACCCCGACGCTGCGTTGTCCGCCGGCGTCAACCCCAAGCGCATGGTGCTGATCACCCTCTTCATGTCGGGCGCGGTTGCCGGCATGATCGGCCTGCCCTTCCTCTTGTCCGACCCGAGCTTCCTCAAGTACGGCGACGCGTTCCCGACGATGATCGGCTTCACCGGCCTCGGCATCGCCCTGCTCGGCCGCAACAACCCGGCCGGGATCGCCGCGGCCGCCATCGTGTGGGCAACGATCGAGCGGGCGACACAGCGCCTCGGCCCGATCGGCATCCCACCCGAGATCGGCAAGATCCTGCAGGGCTCGTTCCTGCTCACTGCGGTGATCGCCTACGAGGTCGTCCGGAGGCGCAACGACGCCGCTGCCGTCGCCGCAGCTGCGGCGGTCACCAAGAACCGTGACGACGCGTCCTACGAGCCGCCACCGAATCTCAGTACCGGACAGGGAGCGGGGGCACCGATATGACCACCACCATCGACGCTCAACCGCAGGCATCCCCGCCGCGCTCGTCGTTCCTTCACTCGGCACGGTTCCGCATCCTCGTCATCATGCTGATCGGCATCGGCGTCGTGTCGGCCGCCCGCATCATCGCCGACAACCCCGACCTCACGTCGAGCGGCACGTTCGGCGTCGGTCTGCGCACCGCGGCGCCGATCGCGCTCGCCGGCCTCGCCGGTCTCGTCGCCGAACGCAGCGGCACGGTCAACATCGGCATCGAGGGCATGATGGTGATGGGCACCATCTGGGCAGGCTGGTGGGGATGGGAGTTCGGCCCGTGGGCGGCGCTGCTCGGCGGCATCATCGGCGGCATGCTCGGCGGGCTGCTGATGAGCCTCGCCACGACCACGTTCGGCGTCAACCACATCGTCGCCGGTGTCGCCATCAACCTGATCGCCCCCGGCATCGCCAGGTTCATGGCGAGCGAGCTCTTCGTCGGGGTCCAGGGTGGATCCGTGACGTCGTCGCCCGGCAACTCGGGCAGCATCGGCGAGTTCACGGTGCCCTTCCTGTCGGGAGGTGATCTCTTCGGTTGGCAGTCGCCGGACATCCTCGGCTGGCTCGAGGACACCGGCTGGTTCATGATCGCCGACGTCGCCGGCCTCGGGAAGGGTGTGACCACCGCAGTCACCTGGGACGTCGTACTCACCTTCTCGCTGTTCTTCGCCGTCGCCTACCTGCTGTGGCACATGCGCCTCGGTCTGCGACTGCGCTTCGCCGGTGAACGGCCGTCGGCTGCGGACTCGCTCGGCGTGTCGGTCCACAAGATGCGCTGGATCGGCATGGCGATGTCCGGTGGCCTGGCCGGCATGGGCGGCGCTGTCCTCGTGCTGTTCTCCAACCGATACCTCGAGAACCAGGTGTCCGGCCGCGGCTTCCTCGGCCTCGCCACGATGATCTTCGGCAACTGGATGCCAGCCGGAACAGCGATCGGCGCCGGCCTGTTCGGCTACGCGCAGGGCATCACGCTCAGAACCGGCCCCGGCGACCTGGTCCGCACGCTGCTCCTCGCGGCGGCGATCGGACTCATCCTGCTCGTCGTCTGGATGCTCGTCCAGAAGGACTTCGCACCGGCCGGGACCGTCACCGTCTTCGCCGTGGTGGCGCTGTGGGCCTACTTCGCCGCCGAGTCGCCGAACAACCAGTTGGTCTTCGTGACGCCGTACGTCGTGACGCTGATCGCGGTGTCGATCGGCGCCCAACGGCTCCGACCACCCGCCGAGGAAGGCATCCCCTGGTTCAAGGGGATGCAGTAGCGGTTCCCGACCACCGTGCCGATCACGTCCCAGCAGGCGGTGGCGCTACCGAAAGTGCTCCTGCACGACCACCTCGACGGCGGCCTGCGCGTGGCCACGGTCCTGGAACTCGCGGATGCGATCGGGTGGACGCTGCCGACCACCGACCCCGACGACCTGCAGGCGTGGTTCACACGCGGTGCGGACACCCGCGACCTGCTCCAGTACCTCGCGACGTTCGAGCACACGCTGGCGGTGATGCAGACCGCCGAGTCGATCGAGCGAATCGCGTACGAGGCCACCATCGACCTCGCCGACGACGGAGTCGTCTACGCGGAGGTGCGCTTCGCGCCCGAACTCCATCTCGCCGACGGGCTCACGCTCGATGAGGTGGTCGAGGCGGCGACGAGCGGGTTCCGGCGCGGCGAGACCGACGCGGACACCGCCGGCCGAACCATCGTCGTCAACGCGATCTGCTGCGCGATGCGCACCGAGCACCGCTCGCTCGAGATCGCACGACTCGTCGATCGGCTCCGCTCCTGGGACGACAAGGTGGTGGCGTTCGACCTGGCCGGCGCGGAGACGGGCTTCCCGCCGTCGCTGCACGCCGAGGCGCTCGCGTTCGCCCGCAACGCCCACCTCAACATCACCCTCCACGCCAGCGAACCGCCCGACCTCGAACTGATCTCCGATGCGCTCGCCCAGGGAGCGCATCGCATCGGTCACGGCGTGCGCCTGCGCGCCGACACGAACCTGACCGGCACGAACACCGCCGGCGCTCCGCTGGTGCTCGGCCCGCTCGCCCAGTACGTGCTCGACCATCAGATCCACCTCGAGATGGCTCCGACGTGCAACGTGCAGATCGGAGCGGTACCGAGTGTGGCCGATCATCCCGTCGGACCGTTCCTGCGCGCCGGGTTCAACGTGGGGCTCAACACCGACAATCGCCTGATGAGCAACGTCCGGCCGTCGAGCGAGTTGCTGGCCGTGGCGAACGCCCACGCACTGACGGTCGACGAGGTCGAGCAGCTCGCCGTCAATGCGATGATGTCGTCGTTCGCGCCGATGGCGATGCGGCGGGCGCTGGTCGAGACGACGATACGCCCCGCGTACGCCGGCATCTGAACCCGCCCGTCGACGGCGTCAGCGCACGAGTCGCGCGACCGCCTCCACCTCGATGCCCCCACGCGGCCGCTGCGTGAGCGTGACCGTCACCGACAGAGGACGCGCCGACTCCATGATCTCGCCTGCGATCTCGGCCGCGAGCGCCTCCGCGAACACGGCTCGATCTCTGAACCCCCACAGGTAGAGCTTGAGGCTCTTCGACTCGACGCAGGAGAGGTCGGGCTCGTAGGCGATCGTGACGCAGGAGAGGTCGGGTTGCCCGGTGACCGGACACACCGACGACAACTCCTCGGTGCGGAACGTCACCAGCGTGACGTGCTCGGGGGCAGGGAACACTTCGACGTGGTCGAGCGGGTGGCGAACGGTGGTACCCAGGGCGGTCAGTTCCATCCGCACCGAGGCTACTGTCGGGGCGACACCCACTGCCTGGAGGATCGTGTCGAGCACTTCACACCGCACCGTTCGATCGCCCGTCACCTCCCGCGCGACCTGGGCCGCTCTCGTCGCTGCTGCGATTGGCATCGCCGCCTGCTCGTCCGCCGACGACACGACCACCGAACCGAGCAGCGCCTCCTCGACCGCGCCCGCGCCGACGTCCGACCCGGCCGTTCTCGCGGACCCACCCCCGGCGGACGCGTCGGCGACCACCGAGGCGCCCACGACCACGATCGACCCGGCGGAGGCCCGAACGATCGAGCAGGTGAACGAGTACGTCGCCCAGGCGGCCGCGTTCGACCAGGCCGGCGCCGACGCACAGTTCCCCGCCGGCCTGACGTTCGCTGCGGGTGGCGCTCCCGGCTACAGCCGCTACGTGTTCCGCGAGCACTCCGAGGGGGTCGTGCCAACACTCGTGGAGGGGCCATTGGAGGGCACGGTGCGCTGTCAGGACGAAGCGCTCCCGTGCTCCTACCTCGAGCTGAAGGAACTCGCCGCGTCCGGCGCGCCGGTCCCGTCGGAGTTGGAGATGACACCCGAGGAACTGGTCGTGCTCGTGGGTCAACTCGACACCCTCAACGCGTTCGCCGAAGCGCACCGCGACGTCGACTCGGCCTGCGCCGAGGGATTCGTCAGCGACCAGATCCAGACCGCGAACATGGGGTCGCACTTCTACCAACCGCAGTGGTTGGGTGACGGGTTCGACCCCGCCCGGCCGGAGATCCTGCTCTACGCGCTCGCC
This sequence comes from Ilumatobacteraceae bacterium, assembly GCA_963715285.1. Lineage (GTDB taxonomy): Bacteria > Actinomycetota > Acidimicrobiia > Acidimicrobiales > Ilumatobacteraceae > Sva-07. The sequence continues at coordinate 13,905 of CAVQRU010000015.1, forward strand.
GACGGCCGGGTCGCCGACGGTCCGGTCGGGCAGTGCATCGACGGAGCCTGGCAGGGCGAGCCGATGCAGTTGGTCGGCACGTCGTTCATCATCCCGCCGTCGGTGATCGGCAACGCCCACCCCGAGACGTTCGCCGGCCCCCTCGACAACTGGCACATCCACTACAACCTCTGCCGCGGCAATGCGCAGGGACGTGACACGTTCGTGCCCCGCAGCGAGTGCGAGGCGGCCGGCGGCAACTTCTCGGCGGCGCTCGGCTGGATGCTCCACGCGTGGGTCGATCCGTCGCACGACAACCAGCTGGGCGTGTTCGGGATGTGGAACCCGACGATCGCGCCGCTCGCCGACGCCGACGCGATCCTCGAGTCCCGCGAGGTCCGTGGCTCCGACTTCCCCGAGGGCGCACGGCAATCGCTGATCAGCGACTTCCTCTACAACGGCGACCTCGACGTCAGCGTCGGTCAGCCAGTGTTCTTCAACAACGTCGACGCGGTGCCGCACACGGTCACCGCCGGCACGCCGAACGATCCTGCGCTCGACGACTTCGACTCCGGTCTGATGGCGCCCGGCACCAACTACGCGGTCACCTTCGACGAGCCCGGCGTCTACTCGCTCTTCTGCGCCCTCCACACCGACATGGTCGCGACCGTCACCGTCTCCGACTGACCCGTTGCATCTGGGGTCAGACCCCAGATGCAACACGGCGAGCGGTACGATCGGCGTGTGCTGAGCCCCGACCAGGTCGAGTCGTACCGGCGTGACGGGTTCCTCGTCCTGCCCGACTTCGTGTCGACCGAAGCGTGCCAACGGCTGAGGACGCGCGCGCTCGAGATCGTCGATGCGTGGGAACCGAGCGACGAGCGGACGGTGTTCACCACCAACGAACAGGAGCGAACCTCCAACGGCGAGTTCCTTGCGAGCGGATCGACCACCTGGTGCTTCTTCGAGGAGGAGGCGTTCGGCCCCGACGGCGAGCTCACACAGGCGAAGGAACTGAGCATCAACAAGATCGGTCACGCCCAGCACGACCTCGACGAGGAGTTCGAGCTCTTCGCCTACAACCCGGACATCGCTGGGGTCGCCGCCGACATCGGACTGGCCGACGCCCTCGCCCTGCAGTCGATGTACATCTTCAAACAGCCGCGTATCGGCGGCGAGGTCGGCTGCCACCAGGACGCCACCTTCCTCTACACCGACCCCGTCACGGTGACCGGGTTCTGGTTCGCGATCGAGGATGCGACGCTCGACAACGGGTGCCTGTGGGCCGAGCCGGGAGGCCATCGCGGACCGCTACGCCAGATCTTCAAGCGCAACGCGGCCGCCGACGGCACCGTGTTCGAGCCGATCGACGACACACCGCTGCCGGCCCCGCCGCCCGACGGCGACACGCTGGTCCCGCTCGAAGTCAGCGCAGGCACGATGGTCGTGCTCCACGGGCGCCTGCCCCACTGGAGCGGCGTCAACCGATCGGGTGTGAGCCGACACGCCTACTCGCTGCACTGCATCTCCGCCTCCGCCGACTATCCCGGCTGGAACTGGCTCCAGCGACCCGCCGACATGCCGCTGCGTCCGCTCGTCACCGCCCGCTGAACCACCAGCGCATCGGTCGGTAGCGTGTGGCCATGTCATTGGCCGAACTCATCCAGCGAGCACCCAAGGCGCTGCTCCACGACCACCTCGACGGCGGGGTCCGTCCCCGAACCGTCATCGAACTGGCCCAGGAGTACGGCTACACCGATCTGCCCACCACCGACGTCGACGACCTCGCCACCTGGTTCAACCGAGGGGCCAAGCGCAACGATCTCGTGCTCTACCTCGAGACGTTCGCCCACACCGTCGGCGTGATGCAGGACCGCGACGCGATCGAGCGGGTCGCGTTCGAGTGCGCCCAGGACCTGGCCGCCGACAACGTCGTCTACGCCGAAGTCCGTTTCGCTCCGGAACTGAGCACCGAGAAGGGGCTGACGCTCGACGAGGTCATGCACGCGGTGCTCGCCGGGTTCCGGCGCGGATCGGCCGACACCGACCTGACGATCTATGCGATCGCATCGGCGATGCGCACCGCAGCACGGAGCCTGGAGATCGCCGAACTCGCCGTGCGGTACCGCGACGAGGGCGTGGTCGGCTTCGACATCGCCGGCGCGGAGGCCGGCTACCCACCGTCGCGGCATCTCGACGCCTTCCAGTACGTCAACCGCGAGAACTTCCACTCCACCATCCACGCCGGCGAGGCGTTCGGGTTGCCGTCGATCTGGGAGGCGGTGCAGTTCTGCGGCGCCGAACGGCTGGGACACGGCGTTCGCATCGTCGACGACATCGATCCGGGCAGCGGCCTCGGCTCGGAACACCTCGGTCGGCTCGCCACCTACATCCGCGACCGGCGCATCCCGTTGGAGCTCTGTCCGACGTCGAACGTCAACACCGGTGTCGTCGCCTCGATCGCCGAACATCCGATCGGCATGCTCCGCCGTCTCCGGTTCCGGGTGACGGTCAACACCGACAACCGGCTGATGTCGAACACCTCGATGACCAAGGAGATGCAGAAGCTGCACGACGCGTTCGGATGGGGCCTCGACGACTTCGAGTGGCTCACGGTCAACGCGATGAAGTCGTCGTTCGCCCCGTTCCCGGAGCGGCTGAAGCTCATCAACGGCGTGATCAAACCCCGGTACTCGATCCTCAAGTCGGAACTCTCACTCGGGGCGGCCTGAGATGGCGATCGAGACGACCCTCGTCGACCACCCCGTCTGCACCGACGCACTCGCCCGGATCCGCGACCGTGACACCCCCAACGCACTGTTCCGCCAGAACCTGGAGCGGATCGGCGGGCTCCTGATCGCAGAGGCAACGAAGAACCTGCCGACCGTCGACGGTACGGTCGAGACGCCGTTGACCACCGCTCCGGCGAGGCGCATCGCAGTCCAGCCGGTCGTCGTGCCGATCCTTCGGGCCGGCCTCGGCTTCGTCGGCCCGGCGCAGGAGCTGCTGCCCAACGCCGACATCGGCTTCATCGGCATGGCCCGCAACGAGCACACGCACCAGCCGGAGCCGTACGTCAACAAGCTGCCGGAGTCGCTCGCCGGCCGGCCCGTGATCGTGCTCGACCCGATGCTCGCCACCGGCGGCTCGCTGATCAGCGCCGTGGAGCTGCTGCTCGCCCGTGGGGCTCCCACACCGATCACCGTCGTGTGCGCACTCGCCGCGCCCGAGGGCATCGCGGCGTTGGAGGCCGCCGGCCTGTCGATCCGGCTCGTGACCGCGGCGATCGACGACCACCTCAACGAGCACGCCTTCATCGTCCCCGGCCTCGGCGACGCCGGCGACCGCCAGTTCGGCACGCCCGCGTAGGTGTTACCTCCGGGGTCAGACCCCGGAGGTGACGGCGGACAGCAGCTGCTCGAGGACGTCGGGGGCGAGGTCGACGGCCTCGGCGTAGAGCTTGACCTTGGGCTCGGTGCCGCTCGGGCGGATCTGGAGGCGGACGCCGCCGTCGAGCATCAGACGCACCAGGTTCGCCTCGGGATACGACGTCACCGAGGTGACCGCACGACCGCCCACCTCGGTCGGCGGGTCGGCTTCGATCGCCGCGACCCACGCGGCCCCGTCGGCGGGCGGCATCTTGACCGACATCTCGGCCGTCACGTAGCGGCCGAACCGCTCGGCGATCGAATCGAGACGATCCTGCAGGGTCTGACCCTCCGACTCGGCGACCGCGGCGATCTCGGCCATCAACACTGCAGCGGTGATGCCGTCCTTGTCGAGCGGCCGGGGCGCCACCAGGTAGCCGAGTGCCTGCTCGTAGCCGAGCATCAGTCGCAGATCAGGCCGCTCCGTGGCGATCTTGCCGATGTACTTGAAGCCGGTGAACGTCTCTTCGCTGTGCACGCCCGCGGCCTCGGCCATCCGGGCGAGCAGCGACGACGACACCAGCGTGGTCACCACGAGCCGGTCGGCGCCGGAGGTGTTGGCCAGGATGTAGTCGGCGAAGAGCCAACCGATCTCGTCGCCGCTCAGACGGCGCCACGAACCATCAGCCTGAGGGATCGCGGCCCCGAGCCGGTCGGCGTCAGGATCGTTCGCCAACGCAACCTTCGCGTCGCACGCCTGCGCCTCGGCGAGCAGGAGGTCCATCGCCCCCGGCTCCTCGGGGTTCGGGAACGACACCGTCGGGAACGTCCCGTCGGGCTCCTGCTGTGCCGCCACCACGAACGGCGCGGGGAGACCCGCCGCCTCGAACGCCCGCAGCACCACGGCGCCACCGACGCCGTGCATCGCGGTGTACGCCACCGGTACGCCCGGCACCTCGGGGCGCAGCCGCACCGTCGGAACGAACTCGACGTACCGATCGACCCACGTGTCGTCGAGCCGCTCGATCAGTGGGTCGGTGGCGGCGGCCAATTCCACCGTCATCGGGTCGAACTGGTCGATGCACGTGGAGATCTCGGTGTCGATCGGCGACACGATCTGCGAGCCGGTGTCGAGGTAGACCTTGTAGCCGTTGTCGGCGGGCGGGTTGTGCGACGCCGTGACGACGACGCCGGCCGCAGCGCCGATCCCGGTGATCGACCACGCCAACACCGGTGTCGGCTGCACGCCGGGGTGCAGCATCGAGCGGATGCCCATCGCCGCGAGCACGCGAGCGGTGTCGTCGGCGAACAGATCGCTCTTGCGTCGGGCGTCGTGAGCGATCACGACACCGCGCCGGGCCGCGTCGGGAATCGTCCCGTCGGCCTCACGGTCGAGCAGCCACTGGCCGAGGCCCGCTGCCGCCTGGCGCACGACGAGGCGGTTCATGCGCATCGGGCCTGCGGCGACGGCGGCGCGCAGACCGGCGGTGCCGAACTGCAGCCGGCCGTCGAATCGTTCGGCCAATCCGGAGGCGTCGCCCCGCTCGGCGGCCAGGATCAGCGCGCCGAGTTCGTCACGGAGATCGGCGTCCGGCTCGGCGGCGAGCCACCCCCGCGCCCTCGTCAACAGCTGCTGCGCGGAGCCGTCGGGATTCGTGCTGACCGGTTCGTGTTCACCCATCGCCGATCAGGCTACGCAGCTCGACCAGCGGGCGTGGACCCACATGGCTGATCACCTCGGCCGCCGCGACCGCTCCGTAGTACCCACACGTCTCGAGGTCGCGACCGGAGGTCAGGCCGTGGAGGAAGCCGGCGGCGAACAGATCCCCGGCGCCGGTGGTGTCGATCACCTTGTCGACCGGCACGGCGGGCACCTCCAGCACCTCGTCGGGGGTCACGATCACGCATCCCTTCGCCCCGACGGTGATCGCCGCGAACTCGCACTCGTCACGCAGTGCGGCCACCGCGGCGTCGAACGAGTCGAGTTCGTACAGCGAGAGCAGCTCGTCATGGTTGCCGAACAGGAGGTCGACTCGGTCCTGGACCAGCGCCCGGAAGTCCGCGCGATGGCGGTCGACACAGAACGAGTCCGACAGCGTGAGCGACACCATCCGGTCGTTGGCGTGGGCGACCTCGGCGGCGTGCCGGAACGCGGCCTTGGCATCGTCGCGGTCGAACAGGTATCCCTCCATGTACAGCACCTCGGAGTCGGCGACGACCGACTCGTCGAGGTCGTCGATGCTCAGCAGGCTCGACACACCGAGGTAGGTGTTCATCGTGCGTTCGGCGTCGGGGGTCACCACGATCACACACCGGCCCGTCGGCGTCCCGTGCTCCCCGGGGGGACGGTGGAACGTGACACCGACGGCGCGCATGTCGTGGCCGAACACGTCGCCGAGGTCGTCACCGTTGACCTTGCCGATGTAGGCCGCCCGCCCTCCGAGGCTGGCGATGCCGCACACCGTGTTGGCGGCCGATCCACCGCTCATCTCCACCGCACGATCGAGCGCTGCATAGAGCTCGACGGCCCGTTCGGTCTCGATCAGGGTCATCGAGCCCTTCACCAGCTCGTAGCGCTCCAGGAATTCCTCGTCAGCCGGGGCGATCACGTCGACGAGGGCGTTGCCGATCCCCACCACGTCGAACCGAGTGGTTCGAGTCGGGTCGTCACTCGAGCGGGTCGAGAACCTTCGCGTCAGGTCGGGCACGGCCATCCACGCTACCGGTACGATCCTCACGATGGCCGTGACGTCCGGTGACCTGCACGAACACGACTCGCGCGGGCTCGACCCGTTCCGGCTCCCGAGCGGGGTCGAGCCGACCCGTTACGACGTCCGGTTGCGACCGGATCTCGACGATGCGTCGTTCACCGGCACCGTCACGATCGATCTCACACTCGGCGCCCCGACGACGACGCTCGTGCTCAACGCCGCCGAACTGGAGATCGTCGCCTGCACGATCGACGGCACCGACGCCACCTGGGAGCTGCTGGCCGACACCGAACGCCTCGTCGTCACCGCGGCCACCGAGATGGCCCCTGGCGCCAGCCGGTTGACGATCGAGTTCGTCGGCGTCCTCAACGACAAGCTCCGTGGCTTCTACCGCAGCACCTACACCGACGACGACGGCGTCGAGCACGTGATCGCCACCACCCAGATGCAGGCCACCGACTGCCGGCGTGCCTTTCCCTGTTGGGACGAGCCGGAGTACAAGGCGGTGTTCGCCATCACGCTCGACGTGGCCGACGAGCTCACCGCCATCTCGAACGGGCCCGAGATCGACCGCACGACCGCCGACGGCCGTTCGGTGATCCGTTTCGCCGACACGATGAAGATGAGTTCGTATCTCGTGGCGTTCGTCGTCGGACGCCTCGAGACGACCGAGACCGTCGACGTCGACGGCATCCCACTTCGCGTCGTGCACGTCCCGGGCAAGGGCCACCTCACCGACCTCGGCCTCGACGTCGGCGCCTTCTGTCTGCGCTGGTTCCAGGACTACTACGGCATCGCGTACCCGAGCGACAAGGTCGACCTGGTCGCCCTGCCGGACTTCGCTGCCGGCGCCATGGAGAACCTCGGGTGCATCACGTTCCGCGAGAGTCTGCTGCTGATCGATCCCGCCACCAGCACGCAGTTCGAACGCCAGAACGTGGTCGATGTCATCGCCCACGAGTTGGCCCACATGTGGTTCGGCGACCTGGTGACGATGCGCTGGTGGAACGGCATCTGGCTCAACGAGGCGTTCGCCACGTTCATGGAGGTCGCCGCCTGCGACGCCTACCGACCCGACTGGGAGCGGTGGACCTCCTTCGGTGTCGAACGGACGCTCGCCTTCGACACCGACTCGCTCGACTCCACCCGCTCGGTCGAGTTCGAGGTGCGCTCACCCGACGACGCCGACGGCATGTTCGACGTCCTCACGTATCAGAAGGGCGGCTCGCTGCTGCGCATGCTCGAGCAGTACCTCGGTGCCGAGCAGTTCCGCACCGGTGTCAGCCACTACCTCGACGCGCACTCCTACGCGAACACCGAGACCAACGACCTCTGGGACGCGATCGAGGAGACCTCCGGCGAGCCGGTGCGGCGCATCATGGACTCGTGGATCTGGCAGCCGGGCTACCCGCTCGTGCACGCCGCCATCGTCGACGGTGACGATGGCGTGCCCTCGTTGCGCCTCGCCCAGCGACGGTTCCACTTCGGCGACCACCCGACCAGCACGGCCGACGCGGGCACGACGAACCGCGACACGAGCAGCAGCGTGTGGGCGATCCCCGTACACATCCGCAACGGCGGCACCGTCACCACGGTGCTGCTCGATGGCGCCGAGACGTCAGCACCCTTGCCGCTCGCCGATCCCGACGGCTCGGTCGTGGTCAACGCCGGCGGCAGCGGCTACTTCCGCGTCGACTACGACGACACGCTCCGATCACGTCTCGACACCGACGCGCTCGCCGAGATGTCGACGCTCGAGCGGTACAACCTCGTCGACGACGCCTGGGCGGCAACGGTTGCCGGCGATCTCTCCGCGTCGGAACTGTTGAGCGTCCTCGAGGCGTTCGAGGGCGAACGAGACCATGCCGTGTGGCAGGCGATCGTCATTGCGCTGCGCGGCCTGAGCCGTCTGCTCGACGACGGCCCGGCCTTCGAGGCCTTCCGCTCCCGCGTCCGGACCCTCGCCGCGCCCGCGTTGGCCGATCTGGGCGAGCCGGCAGACGGCGAGTCCGACCTCACGGCGAAACTGCGCGGACTGCTCGTCGGAGCGGTCGGCGTCCTCGGCGGAGACCTCGGGATCCAGGCGCGCTGTCGAGAGCTCTTCGACGACGCCGCCAAGGACCCCACCTCCGTCGATCCCGAGCTGACCGCAGCGGCAACGAGCGTCGTCGCCGCCACCGGCGACGCCGACACCTACGCCCGGCTCCGTGACGGGTTCCTCAACGGTGCCACCCCGCAGGACCAGCTGCGCCAGCTCTACGCGCTGGCCGAGTTCGACGACGAGGCGTTGCTGTTGGAGACCTGCGAGTTCGCGATGACCGCCGCGGTCAAGACCCAGAACGCACCGTTCCTGCTGCGCCTGGCCATCGCCAACCGCCGTCATGGCGCGGCCGCGTGGGCGTTCGTGCGCGACCACTGGGACGAGGCGAACAGCCGTTTCCCGGGCAACACCATCGGTCGGATGATCGACACCGTGCGACTGCTCAACACCCCGGAACTCGTCGACGAGGCGGCGGGCTTCTTCGCTGACCATCCGATCGCACAAGCGGCCAAGACCCTCGATCAGGTCCTGGAGCGCCAGCGCGTCAACACGGCGCTGCGCAGTCGCGAGGCCGCTCCGTTCGCTGCATTCCTCACGGCCTGAGCCGGACATCACGCCCACCGACGAGCCTCGCGTTCGACGTCAGCGTCTCTTCAGGATCCACGCCTGTTCGGCCGGGAATCGTCTCGCCCAGTCGGCCTCGACCCAGTACTTCAACCCCTCGGCGGTGGGGGGCGCCTGGATCTCGAAGTAGTCGACCACGTCGAAACCCGTCGAGCGGAACAATCGCAACCACGACGAGATCTCCATGTTGAACTCGATGCCACCGGGGTCGTCCAGGGCATTGGTCCAGTCGAGTCGACCGAGCCCGAAGTAGTCACGCTCGAGGGTGCGCCCGGCCGGCGCATCGCCGGTCGGTGCCGTGCACACCATCCCGAACGGATGGTTCCCGAGGAATGCGAGGCGACCGCCCGGCCGCAACAACCGGTGTGCCTCGGGGATCCAGACGTCTGGGTCGCACCAGATCGCTGCGCCGTACTCGCTGATCGCGAAGTCGAAGCTGGCGTCGGGCTGGTCGACCGTCTCGGCGTTGCCGTGCACCCAGTCGATGTCGTCGAGGCCGTGCAGCACGGCGAGCCGGCGGGCGGTCTCGAGTTGGCGTTCGGAGTTGTCGATGGCGTACACCGCCGCCCCGCGCCGGCGCATCCAGGCGCTGACGTAGCCGGTGCCACAACCGAGTTCGATCGCCCGCTGCCCGGTCAGCTCGGCGGGCAGCAGAGGGAGCTCGCTGTTCGGGATCCCCCAGATGCCCCACGTTGGTTCCTCCTGGGTCCAGCTGCGTTCGCCGTTCGCCACCCAGTTCGGAGCGTCCGCGTCCCAGTGCCGGCGGTTCTCCGCGACGTGATCCGGCAGGTCGGAGGGCTGTTCGAGCGGAGGTCCGTGACGGTGTGCCATCGGCTGTCACGGTAGCGAAAAGCCCGAGCCGATCGGCTCGGGCTCTCGATGTGGAGCTAAAGGGAATCGAACCCTTGACCTCGTCATTGCGAACGACGCGCTCTACCAACTGAGCTATAGCCCCAAGGGCTCCGAGGAGTGTAGCGGTGCCGGGCACCGGTCCACAGTGTGCTCGGACTCCCGCACCGGCGTGCCGGGCGGAGCCGTACCGGTCAGTACCGGTCGATCCAGTCGTTGCTCCAGCCGGAGGCCTCACGCTGACGCAGTTGGGACAGCAGGTAGACGTATCCGCAGAGGGCGAGGAAGGACAGGACGAACACGTAGAGCAGCACCGTCGACGACGTGGTTGCAGCGAGGAACAACGTGCAGGCCGTGGACACGACCAGCATGAACAGCACGTTCGTGCGGCGGCGACGAACGTCGACGCGGGGATCACTCCGGTGCGGAGGCGCCGATGCGTGACGATCCATGTGGGTCTGGCGGTGGTGCGCCCCGCTCGGATCGCCGTGGCTGCGGAACTGCGCCGCCGAACGGGTCTCGACCGAGCGCGGCGGGCGGGCCTGGGTGGCGGTGGTGCCACCGTGCAGCGAGGCCTGACGATGATGCGGATGCGTGGGGCGACCGGCCGCAGCGGGGCGCTGCAGCGGCGACTGTGCCAGCGGGCGACCCATGCGCAGTCCGCCTCGGCTCGGCGTGGAGGTGCTCTGCAACGTGTTGAGCTGGCGACGGAAGTCGGTGACCGACGAGTTGGGTCGGTTCTCGACCCGCGAGCGCAGCATCGGGGGAATCAGCACCGCTGCCCAGGCAGCAGCGACGACGAGGAGGACGAGTTGAGCCATGGGATCAGATCGTTCGGATCGGAGTTGGGGTGAAGCGGACGTTCATCGTGAGTGCAGCTCTGACGGAACGAACGGTCCGCCGGCTGTGTTTCGATTCTACGACGTTTGTGACGACATGCGCAATGATCACTGCGACGTCGGTCACGTCCCGGGCAGCACCGTCGACGTGGTGGACCACGTCGAGGCCACGGTCAGGGCCATCGGTGGTCGATGGTGCAACGGCGCAGATCACGAAGGGACGGCGCCCGGCTCGACGCCATCGGCACGTCGATACACACCCGAGCGGCCACCGGTCTTCTCCCAGAGCGCGAGTTCTCCGATCACCATCGCCCGATCGGCCGACTTGCACATGTCGTACACGGTGAGCGCCGCGATGCTGCACGCATGGAGAGCCTCCATCTCGACGCCCGTGCGATCGACGGTGTCGACATGGGCCTCGATCGCCACGAAATCGTCGCCGATCTCGAAATTGACCGACACCGACCCGACGAGCAACGGATGACACAGCGGAATCATGTCGGCCGTCCGTTTCGCCGCCTGGATACCAGCCACCCGGGCGACCGACAGGACGTCGCCCTTCTTCACCTCACGGTTGGCGATGGCGGCGGTGGTCTCCGGTTGCATGAAGACCTTGCATCGCGCGACGGCGCGACGGTGCGTGGGCTCTTTCGGGGTGACGTCGACCATCCGGGCGCGGCCGAGCGGGTCGAGGTGGGTGAACGACAGATCACTCATGTGGCACCGCAGGTTAGCCGGGCGTGCGGGAGGGTCATGGGCCGGGGTACCGTCGAGCCGATGTCCGATCCGCTCGCCCACACCGATCCACTGCCGTACGACGCGATCAGCCACCTGCGCACCGACGCCGTGCGACTGCTCGAGATCATCACCGATCACGGATTCGATCAGGACGTGCCGTCGTGTCCCGGGTGGACGCTTCGGGATCTGGCATGGCACGTCGGCGGCGTCTGGAACTTCTGGGGTCGGGTCGTCGCCGAGCGCGTCACCTCCGTCGAGGTGCTGCGTTCCTGGGAGGAATCGCCCCGCCCGTCGGACACCTTCCTGATCGACTGGGTGATGGCAGCACACACGTCGCTGTTCTCGGCACTCGCGGATGCCGAGCCCGACCAGGAGGTGTGGACCTGGACCGGCGCCAATCGTGACGCTCGCTGGGTCGAGCGCCGAATGACGCAGGAGACGTCGGTGCACCGTTGGGACGCATCGGATGCCGTCGATCTCCCCTACGACATCCCCGTGGCGGTCGCGGCGGACGGGATCGACGAGTACCTCACATGGTTCGCCGGCCGCGGAGCGACGCCCGACGCGACCCCACCGGGTGGCACCGTCCATCTTCACTGCACCGACACCGCCGCCCACCTCGCCGAGGGGTCCGACGACCGAGCCGCGGTCGGCGGGGAGTGGTTCGTGAGCGACCTGACGCCGTCGGGCGCCACGTTCACCCGCGAGCACCGCAAGGGCGACGTCGCGATCAGGGGCCGCGCCGCCGACCTGGTGCTGTGGCTCTGGAAGCGCGACGCCGGATCGGTCGAGATCCTCGGCGACACCGGCGTTGCCGAGCGCTTCCGTTCGTACACCGACCTCCGCTGACCGCGGTGACGCCGGGGGTCCGACACCGGACGTCACGCACGCGTCACGCCTGGTGATCAGCACGCCTGGTGATCAGCCGCCGATCTGGCTCATCGACTTGCCGGGACGCACGAAGTTGACCTGGTTGATGCGGTGGCCGGCCCACTTGGTGGCGACCGCGGCCTCGATCCTGGCGGCGAGTTGGTCGTCGGACTCACCCGAGCGCATCGCAGCGAGCAGATCGAACTCCTTCGTCGCGAACAGACAGGTGCGGAACTGGCCCTCCGCGGTGAGCCGCACCCGGTCGCAGTCGCCGCAGAACGGCTTGGTGACCGTCGGGATCACGCCGACCGTGCCTCGACCGTCGCGGTAGCGGAACCGGTCGGCCGGGGCTGCACCGCGTGCCGGGAGTTGCTCGAGGGGGTACACGGCGTCGATTGCGGCGACGATCTCGTCCTGGCCGACGACCTTGTCGTTCATCCAGTGCCCGTCGGCGTCGAGCGGCATGAACTCGATGAAGCGCACCTCGACACCACGATCGCGCCCGAACGTGGCGAGGTCGACGATCTCGTCGTCGTTGACACCGCGTTCGATCACCGCATTGATCTTGACCGGGTCGAACCCGGCCTCCTTCGCCGCCTCGATGCCGTCGAGCACCCGCACGAGTTCGTCGCGCCGGGTCATCTCGAGGAACTTTTCGCGATCGAGCGTGTCGAGGCTGATGTTCACCCGTTGCAGACCGGCGTCGCGCAACGTCTGCGCCACGAGCCGCATCGTGGCGCCGTTGGTGGTCATCGCCAGGTCGACGGGACCGTTGGGGCCGTCGATCGCCGCGAGCTTGCCGACGAGCACCGGCAGGTGTGCGCGCACCGTGGGTTCGCCGCCGGTGAGCCGGATTCCGCGCACGCCGTACCGGCCGACGAAGATCCGCGCCAGGCGTTCGATCTCCTCGAACGTCATCACCTCCGAGCGAGGCAACCACTGCATTCCCTCCTCGGGCATGCAGTAGGTGCAGCGAAAGTTGCAGCGGTCGGTGATCGAGATGCGCAGGTCGTCGATGAGACGACCGAACGGATCGATCAGCTCCTCGGTCTTGGTGCGGCCCCCGGTCATCCCGACACGCTAGCGGCGGGTCAATCGCCGTGCAGGAGCAGAACGGCCACCTCGGCACCGCTGGGCACACCCGGACCGTCGGGCACCACGGCCATCGCATCGGCGAGCGCGGTCGCCGCGAGCTGGTGGCTGCCCTGCGCCCCGACGGGCCGAACGTGGTAGCGACCGTCGTCGCCGAAGTCGCCGTTGACCCGCATGAAGTGCACCTTGCCGTCGGACTGGCGCGCGAGCGCCTCGTCGGCGACGGCCACCAGGCTGAGGCGGGTGAGACGAGGGTGACCCATCATCCGCCGCAGCGCCGGACGAGCGAGGAGTTCGAAACTCACCAACGAGCTCACCGGATTGCCCGGCAACCCGAACACCGGCACACCATCGAGCCGGCCGAATGCGAACGGCTTCGCCGGCTTGATCGCGATCTGCATCCACGTCATGTCGGCGATCGCGCCGAGCACGGCCTTGACGACGTCGTAGTCACCCATCGAGACGCCGCCGCTCGTGACGATCGCATCGCAGTCGGCGGCCGCCGAGCGGAGCACCCGTTCGAGTTCGGCTTCGTCGTCTCGCACCACACCGAGGTCGACGACCTCACAGCCCGCTTCGGCGAGCAGCGCCGCGAGCATCGCCTTGTTGCTCTCGCGGATCTCGCCCGGCGCCAGCGGGGAGCCGTCGTCGACGAGTTCGTCACCGGTGGAGAGCACGGCGACACGCGCACGTGGCCAGACCGACACCGTCGTCGCGTTGACGCTGGCGAGCACGGCGGCCACGGCCGGCGTCACGAGGGTGCCGGGTTCGAACAGGCGATCACCCACCCGCACGTCGTCTCCGGCGCGCCGGATCGACGCGCCCACCGGAACCGAGCGCGACAACCGCACACCGTCGTCGCCCACGCGTTCGGTGTCCTCGACCATCACGATCGCGTCGGCGCCCTCGGGCACCGGGGCACCGGTCATGATGCGGATCGCCTCGCCGGGACCGACGGGCCGGGTCGGAGCCGCCCCTGCCGCGATCTCGTCGACGACGGCCAACTCGACCGGGGCGTCGGCGACGTCGGCGGCACGCACGGCGTAGCCGTCGACGGCGGTGTTGTCGAAGGGCGGCACGACCTCGGCGGCAACGACCGCATCGGCCAGCACCGACCCGAGCGCCGAGGTTCGGTCGACCTCGATCGGCACGAGTGGCGGGCACGATTCCAGGACGAACGCCTGCGCATCTTCCAACGGGGTCACGGGGTCACGGTACCGCAGGGCCGGTTCGGGGCGCTCGACGCCGGATCCGGTCCTAGCGTTGAGTGCCGTGACGACGCCGCTGACCGCCTTCCCGGCCGACGGGTACACCGCCCGGTGGCGCACGTGGGACCACCAGCACCTCGAAACGCTCACGCTGCGCTGGGAGAACGAGGGCTGGACCGCCACCGGCGAGGTCGGCCGCGAGGCCGTCATGTACGTGGTCCGGCTGTCGGCGAGTTGGCAGATACGTCAGTTCCTGCTGTTCCGCGACCTCGACCAGCCCGACCTCTGGCTGGGTGCCGACGGCACCGGCCGGTGGGGCGAGATGAACGGAGCGCACCGCCACGATCTCGCCGGCTGCACCGAGATCGACCTGCCGTGCACGCCGTTCGGCCACACCCTGCCGATCCGGAGGGCGCTGCCCGCGATCGGCGACGACCTCGTCGTCACCTCGGCGAGCGTCGACGTGGAGACGCTGGGCGTGGTCCCCGTGTCGCGCCGATATCGCCGGACGGCCGCCCGCCGCTTCGAGTGCACCGACCTCGGCACCGGAACGGTCGAGGGGTTCGACGTCGACGAGTACGGCCTCGTCCACGATCTTCCCGACCGCTATCGGCGAACCTGACCCACCACCATCGACGGATCCGACCGGCCACGGCCGGCACCGAATCGGAGGCGCCGGGCCCGCGCTCAGAGATGCAGGTGGCGGAGGAACTCGCGCAGCGGCGCGGCGAGTTCGTCGTCGTGCAGGCCCAGCTCGATCGACGCGGTGAGGAATCCGAGGGGCGTGCCGGTGTCGAGACGACTCTCGTCGGCGACCACGGCATGGAACGGCGCCCGCGCCGCCTGGGCCCGCAGCGCATCGGTCAGCTGCAACTCACCGCCGCTTCCGGGCGTCAGCCGATCGATCTCGTCCCACGCGTCGGCCGTCAGCACGTAGCGACCGGTGAGGATGAAGTTGCTCGGCGCCTCCTCCGGTGACGGCTTCTCGACGAGGTCGCGCACCGGGATCACTCCGTCGTGGGTCAGCTCGCCGGCCGGATCGATCACGCCGTAGGAGGAGACGTGCTCGCGGGGGACGTTGACGACCGCCACCACGCTGCCCTCGGTGGCAGAACAGACGCCGTTCATCTGAGCGAGGACTGCCGAACTCGACATCAGCTCGTCGGGGAGCAGCACCGCGAACGGTTCGTCACCGACCGCCTCGCGGGCACACCCGACGGCGTGGCCGAGACCCTTGGGGTTGTCCTGGTACACGATGCTGACCCGCCAATCGCGTCCGATCGCCCGCAACCGTTCGGCCTGTTCCGTCTTGCCCTTGGCATCGAGGGCGGCGAGCAGCTCGTCGTCCGGGGCGAAGTAGGCGTCGATCGCCGGCTTCGACCGGCTGCCGACCACCACGATGTGATCGATGCCCGCTCCGAGCGCCTCGTCGATCACGATCTGGATCGCGGGACGATCGCCGATGGGGAAGAGTTCCTTCGGGACGGCCTTCGTTGCCGGGAGGAAACGCGTCCCGAGACCGGCCGCGGGAATGACTGCGCTGCGGACCTGCATGGCTCGGACGATATCCTCTCTTGCTCGATGCCAACCTACGTCTACAAGTTCGTCGACACCGGCGAGACCATCGAAGTCCAGCAGGGCTTCCACGACGACAACCTCACCGAGATCGCCCATCCCGACACCGGCGAGGTCCTGCCCGTCAAGAAGGTCTTCACCCCGGTCGGGGTCACGTTCAAGGGCTCCGGCTTCTTCAAGACCGACAATCGCGGCAAGAAGTCGGCGACCACGACCGCATCGTCGTCCAGCGACTCGTCGAGCGGCTCCGCCGACAAGAGCAGTTCCGGCTCCGGCGACAAGACGTCCACGAAGGCCGAGCCGGCGTCCACCAAGAAGTCGGACACCGCGAGCACGACGTCGTCCAGCTCCGGCGACTGAAGCGCAGCCGCGTCGATAACCTCGACGGCGCCGACTCCCTCCGATCGTTCCCCGATCCGAGGAGACACTGATGCACGTCGCGGCCCGAGCCCGACTCGTCCTCGCCCGCCGACCCTGGTTGTACTGGCTGATCGTCGTCGTGCTGGCCACGACGATCGCTCTCGCCGTGAGCGAGCGCGTGGCCGACCTCGACGCCGCCCGTCGTTCGTGGGGCGACACGCGACCCGTTCTCGTCGCCACCGCGCCGCTCGAGCCGGGCGACCCGATCGTGGCGCTCACGGTCGACGTCCCCGTTGCGCTGCTCCCGATCGGCGCACTGGAGGACCTCCCCGAGGGCGCCCACGTGCGTCAGCGGGTGTCCGACGGCGAGATGTTGACCGAACTCGACATCGCCGACCGCCCGGGTCCTGCGGCACTCGCCGACGGCGGCACACTCGTCGTGGCGCTCTCCGACCCGCTGAGCCACAACGTCACGATCGGCCTGTCGGTGCAGGTCGCCGCTGACGGCATCGTGCTCGCCGAACCGGCAACCGTGGTCGACCTCGCCGACGAGATCGTCTTCGTGGCCGTCGACGCCGCCGACGCTCCGGCCGTCGCCGCTGCCGCGCAGGAGGGCACCGCGTCGCTGCTGTACGTCCCGTGACCCGGTGGTGCGCCTGAACGTCTGGGGTCAGACCCCGGACGGGACACTCGGCACGATGCGGGGCGACCACGGGCGAGGCTCGTCCCAGTGGTGGCCGACGACGTCCCCCGTGGCCAGCGCCGCGAGAAACTCCAGCGGGGTCTCGAACCGGTCGATCTCGACGTACGCCGCGCCGAGCGCATCGGGAACGTGACCGTCGCTGCCCGCACCACCGACGATGCCGAATTCGGCGGCGAACTCCGCGGCCCGACGGTTGAGGCTCGCGAGCGAGGTCTTCGCATTGAGCACCTCGATCGCGTCGATCAGATCCTTTTCTGCCAACTCGTACAGCGCAGCCTCGCTCAGGTTCCGGCGCATCGGGTCGAACGGGTGCGGGACGTAGACGACACCACCCTGGTCACGGATCGCCTTGGCCGCGTCGACCGGACCGACGCCCATCGGGATGCGGTCGGTGAGGAACAGACCGATGATCTCGCCGGCAGCGGTTCGGAGTTCTTCGCCGACGATGACGCGAGCATCGAGACGGTCCTCCAGTTCGACCGCGCCGGCGATCGCGTTGTGATCGGTGATGCAGACGACGTCGAGCCCGCTCGCAGCGACCGCCGCAGCGAACTCCTCGGGGGTGGTGGTCGAGTCACCGCTCCACATGGTGTGGGTGTGCAGATCGACACGCAGTCGACCATCCGGTTGCGGCGCAGCGAGATGCGGGTGCCGCTGGGTGGCGTCCGGCGACGGCGAGGCCATGGCGGGTCAGGACCCCGACATCGTCACGTCGCGGATCACGAGGCTCATGCCGGCCGAGCGCATCGGCAGCCACTCGATGTCACCACCCACCTCGACCACGTCGAGCAGCATCCGCTGCAGCGTCGATGCGATCGTGATCTCGCGCGCCGGGGCTCCGACCGAGCCGTTCGAGATCAGCAGGCCGGCGGCTCCGGTCGAGAAGTCGCCGCTGATCGGGTTGACCCCCGAGTGCAGCCCCTGCATCTGCTGCACGAGCAGGCCGTCGTCGACGTCGGCGATCAACTCCTCCTGGCTGCGGACGCCAGGTACCAGTGAGAGCGCCAGGGCGCCGACGCCAGGGGTACCGGCGAAGCCGCCCCGCGTGGCATTGCCGGTGGACACGGTGCCGGCGCGCCGAGCCGAGTACGAGTTGTGGACGAACTGCTGCAGCACACCGTCGGCGATCAGGACGTTGCGGCGCGCCGCAAGGCCTTCGCCGTCGACGTCGGTGGCGGTGTACGCCTTCGGATTGGTGGGATCGTCGACGAGGGTCACACCTCCAGCGGCGACCGTCTCGCCGAGGCGGTCACGGAACAGCGAACGCCCCTTGACGACCGCTTCACCGTTGAGCGTCGACGAGACCACGCTGAGGAACTGGGCCGTGACGAAGGGGTCGAGCACCACAGTGAGCCGCCGGCTCGGAGGTTGGGTGGCACCGAGCAGACGGGTCGCCCGGTCGACCGCCTCGCGGGCGGCACGGTCGAGGTCGAACTCGTCGGGCGTGCGGCCGACCGAGAACCCGAATCCCGTCTGGGTCTCGGCGTCGTCACCCTCACCCTCGTCGGCGAGCGTCGAGACCGACACGTAGCAGCCGTTCTCGCGACCGGACATTCGGATCCCGGTCGTCGACGCAACGGCCGACTCGCCGTGGGCGTCGGCGTAGTTCGAGTCGTCGACGCGCACCCGCGCGTCGGCGCCCGACGCGAGTTTCTCGAGTTCCTTCGCGAGATCGATCTTGCGATCGGTCGGGTACTCGGCGAGCTCGTCGTTCCACAGCGACTGCTCGGTGACCGGCACCCCGTCGGGCTCGGCGAGCGCTGCCCACTCGTCGACGGTGCCGAACTGCATGTTGTCACGCGCCTCGGCGAGCACCTCGGCGATCGCTGCTTCATCGAGGGTGCCGGCGTAGGCGAAGCCGGTGCGACCCTCGTGGATCACGCGGATGCCGATGCCCTCGCTCTGCGCGGAGACGAAGTGCTCGACGTCGCCCTGGTACACCCGAACCTCGGTCTCGCCGCCTCGGGCGACGAACGCCTCGATCTGCTCACCCGTCCGGGCCTGCTCGACGACCCGATCGGCGACGACCTGCAGCTCGCTCTCGAACCGGCTCATCGCTCGGCACTCCCCGGTGCGTCTCTACGGATTGCACCAGGGGTCAGACCCCTGCTGCAATTCATGCGGTGCCGCCGACGGTGAGGGACTTGACCCGCAGGGTGGGTTGGCCGTCGCCGACCGGCACGCCCTGGCCGTCCTTGCCGCAGGTACCGGGGCTGCCCATCGCGAAGTCGTTGGCGAGCATGTCGATGTCGGCGAGCACCTTCGGGCCGTTGCCGATCAGGTTGCCGTCGCGCAGCGGCTCGGTGATCTCACCGTTCTCGATCAGGTACGCCTCGGTCATGCCGAACACGAAGTCGCCCGACGCGGTGTTCACGCTGCCACCGCCGAGTTTGGCGACGTACACCCCGTTCGGCGTCGAGGCGACGATGTCGTCGGGATCGTCGGGCCCGTCGAGCACGAACGTGTTCGTCATCCGCACCATCGGCAGATGTTGGTAGCTCTGACGCCGACCGTTGCCGGACTGCGGGCGACCGTCCTTGCGGGCCCGCAGGTAGTCCCACATGTAGTCGGTGAGGATGCCGTCCTCGATCAGCACGTTGCGCTGCGTGATGTGGCCCTCGTCGTCGAAGCCGAGCGTGCCCCACTCCCCCGGCATCGTGCCGTCGTCGACGAGCGTGACCAGCGGCGAGGCCACCTGCTGGCCGACCTTGCCGGCGTAGACGCTCGCACCCTTCTGGATGTGGTCGGCCTCGAGCCCGTGGCCACACGCTTCGTGGAACAGCACGCCACCGGTGCCGTGTTTGATCACGACCGGCATGGCGCCGGACGGCGCCGGGCGGGCGCGGAGTTTGGTGATCGCCTGGCGGGCCGCCTCACGGGCCAACTCCTCGACGTCGACGGTGTCGAAGATCTCGAAGCCGACGGTGTGGCCCATCGACTGGTAGCCCGTCTGCATTCCGGTGTCACCGTTCGCGACGGCACTGATCCTGAGCAGTGTCCGCACGATCTCGTCGTTCGTCAGCACCCCCTCGGTGTTCGCAACGAGGACCTGCTTGCGGCTGTCGCCGTAGCCGGCCGACACCTGCACGATCTCCGGACCGAAGGAGCGTGCGGCATCGTCCATCCGCTGCAGCAGTTCGACCTTCGCGGCCTTCGCCACCGAATCGGGATCCTGCGCGACCGTGTTCGGTCGATGCGGTGCCGACGGGGTGAGCCCCACGGTCCGCACGCCTCCCCCTCCCCTGCTCGCCGCCGCGGCCGCCGCGCTCGCTGCCGCCGCAAGGCCGGGTTCGGAGAGATCCGAGGTGTAGGCGAACCCGGTGGTCTCGCCGGCGACCACTCGGATCCCGGCTCCCCGGTCGCGGCCGCTCGACACCTGCTCGACGCGTCCGTCGTCCAGGCCCGCGGACGTTGAACGCTTGTCCTCGGCGTACACCTCCGCGAAGTCGGCGCCGGTGCTCACAGCGCCGGCGAGTACTCGTTCCAGGACGTCGGTGGCGATCACCTCGACGAGCCTAGGGGCGCTGCATACACCGCTGCGATGTCCGCCGCCGTTCGGGTGGTGGCGGAGGCATCGTGTACGCCGAGCCGATCCGGGGGTTAGCGTGGTCGCCGTGAATCTCGACACGGGCATGCGCGGCGATGCGAAGTTGGTGGTCACCGATGCGGACACGGCGCGAGCGCTCGGCTCCGGCACCGTCGACGTCCTCGGTTCGCCGCGCCTCGTCGCCCTGTGCGAGGAGGCGTGCTGCAATGCGCTTGCGAACGCGCTCGACGACGGGATGACCACCGTCGGGATGCGGGTCCAGTTCGACCACCTCCAGCCGACACCGGTCGGCGCAGAGGTCGTCGCCGAAGCGGTGCTGGAGAAGATCGACGGCCGTCGGCTCAAGTTCACCGTGTCGGCGTCGGACTCCGGCGGCCTGGTCGCCGCAGGCAAGATCACACGGGTACTGGTCGACCTCGACCGCTTCATGGCCAAGTGCTGCAAGACCTGAGCCCGACCGCCACCACCGCCCCCACCCCACCAGCCCACCCCACCCCGTTTGCGTCGCGAAACGGGTGAGGCGGCCCCTCCGAACTGCAACGCAAACAATCCGGGTCGGGCAGCACCCCGCTTGCGTCGCGAAACGGGTGAGGCGGCCCCTCCGGACTGCAACGCAAACGAGCCGGGATGGACGCGGGTGGCTGCGGCTCGGATCAGGCCAGGTTGCTGGTCCTCGGGTAGACGTCGTCGGGGTCGGTGAGGACGTTCACGAGGTACGGCACCCCGCTGGCGAACGCTCGGTCGAGTGCCGGACCGATCTGGTCAGGCGACGACACGGTCTCGCCGCCGCCACCCAACGCCACGACCACCTCGTCGTACCGACAACCCGGCTGCAGATCGCAGGCCATGTCCCAGCCGTAGATCGCCTGCATCGGGTGCTTCTCCAACCCCCACATCCCGTTGTTGCCGACGATCATCACCACCGGGAGTCCGTGACGCACCAGTGAGTCGACGTCCATCAGGCTGAACCCGGCGGCACCGTCGCCGAGCAGCAAGACCACCTGCGACGACGGCCGCACCACCCTGGCCGCGATCGCGTATCCCAGGCCGTTGCCGAGGCACCCGTACGGTCCGGTGTCGAGCCAACCACCCGGCTCGAACACCTCGATGAACTTGCCGGCATACGAGGCGAAGTCACCGCCGTCGCAGATCACCACGGCGTCGCGTTCAAGGCGCCGGCGCAACTCGCCGTAGATACGCGACGGCTTGATCGGGTCGCCGACCGCCTCCATCAGCGTCACCTCGCCCGCGGCAGCGCTCGACTCGGCGTCGCGCAGCTCCGCGATCCAGCCGCCGTGGTCGACCCGCTCGCCGACGTGATCGGCGAGCCCGGCGAGCGTCGCAGTGATGTCGCCGGCCACGGTCAGCACGTCGACGTGAGCGGCACGCTGCGATTCGGCGTCGACCACATGGGCGACCGTCGCCGAGCCGAACGATCCGAACCCGATCCGGAAGTCGAGTGGTGTGCCCAGCACGACGACGACGTCAGCTCGTTGCTTCAACACACTGCGCGTCCGGAGGAACGCCAGCTCGTGATCGGCCGGCAGCAAGCCGCGTCCCATCCCGTTGAAGAAGCACGGCACGCCGAGCGCGGCCGCCGCAGCGGCCAGCTCGTCCCAGGCACCGGCCCAGTAGACGTCGGAGCCCACGATGAACGCCGGCCGTTCCGCCCCTGCCACGAGCGCGGCGAGCGCTGCGACGCGATCGGGGTCGGGCGCGACGCCACGGCCCACTCCCGCATTGACCGGCGGAACGTCTCCGGACGCCGGGCCGAACACGTCGAGCGGGAAGTCGAGGAACGTGGGGCCTCGGTGCGGCTCCATGGCGAGCCGTGCCGCCTCGTGCACCATCCGACCGGCCTGCTCGGGGTCGGTGACCGTGGCCGCCGACTTCGTGATCGACTGCAGGATCGGCACGTGGTCGAGCTCCTGCAGCGACCCGGCACCCCAGCGACCCTGCGGCGCCCGGCCGCCGAGCACCACGACCGGCGACCCGTTGAAGTGCGCCGACGTCACCGCCGACACGCCGTTGGTGATCCCCGGGCCGGCGGTCAACGCGGCGAACCCGGGACGCCGGGTGAGCTTGGCGTAGGCCTCGGCGGCGAACGTGGCCGCCTGTTCGTGCCGGGTGTCGACCACCCGCATCCCCTGATTCCGTGCCGCGTCGTACAGCGGCCAGATGTGTCCACCGTTCAGCGTGAACATCACATCGGTTCCGAAACCCGACAGAGCGGCAACCGCCTGCTCGCCGGCGTGTCCCTCGATCACAGCCATGTCGGATGACCGTACTGCGCGCCTACAGTACCGGAGTGATGCAGGTCGCCGATCAGGCCCCAGCGCCAGAACGGCAACACCGAGTGTTCTGGTGGAAAGAGGCCCTGATCGTCGCTGTCTTCTACGCGATCTACTCGTGGACCCGCAACCAGTTCGGCTCGAACAAGATCGCCGCCGACGGCGTCCCGGAACAGGCCTTCACCAACGCGGAGCGCGTCATCCGACTCGAGCTCTGGATGGGGCTCTTCCACGAGCAGACGGTGCAGTCGTGGTTCCTGCCGTACCACTGGTTCATCCAGTTCTGGAACACCTACTACGGCACCGCCCATTTCATCGTGACGCTCGGCGTGTTCGTCCTGCTGTACGTCAAGCGCGCCGACGTGTTCCCGCAATGGCGCAACACCTTGGCGGCGATGACCGCGTTGGCGATCATCGGGTTCGCCTGGTTCCCGCTGATGCCCCCGCGCCTGCTCGACGAGCCGTGCCCACGTGAGGATCCCGCGAGCTACGGCGGGGAGTGCATCTACAGCGACCTGCGGCCCGACGGCGGCTTCGGGTTCGTCGACACGCTCGCCGACTACGGGGGTCCGTGGTCGTTCGACTCCGACGCGATGGCGTCGATCTCCAACCAGTACGCGGCCATGCCGAGTCTCCACATCGGTTGGTCCACCTGGTGCGCGATCGCACTCTGGCCGCTCCTGCGTCGATGGTGGACCAAGGTGCTGGTCCTGTTGTATCCCGCCACCACGCTCTTCGCGATCGTGGTGACCGCGAACCACTTCTGGCTCGACGGCATCGGAGGCCTGCTCGTGTTCGGTGTCGGCGCGTTGATCGGTTGGGGCATCCACCGGTGGAACCAGGAACGACTCGATCGCAGATTCGTCGCCGAACAGGACGTGAGCAGTTCGTCACAGTGTCACGCATGATCGCTCACAGGGTCGTATCCTCGACATGACAATGAGTCAGATGCGCTTGAACCCCCTCAACGGACGGTGGGTGACCATCGTGGCCGAACGGGCGGAACGTCCGAGCGACTTCGCCCCGCGGGTTCAGTCGATCGAGGCCGACCCGGATCGGCCGTGCCCGTTCTGCCCCGGCAACGAGGAAGCCACCCCGCCGGCCCTCGAGACCGTCGAGGCCGACGGCTCGTGGTCGATGCGGGTGATCCCGAACCGGTACCCGGCCTTCGACGGGGCTGAGGCGTTCTCGGTCCACAACCTCGGGCCGGTCCACGTCATGGCCGAAGCGAGCGGCATCCACGAGGTGTTCGTGTACACGCCGGATCACGAGTCGGGGCTCCACCAGCTCGACGACAGCCACGCCGTCCAGCTGATGCGGGTCCTTCGCGACCGCTTCGCCGATCATGCCGCCACCCCACAGGTGCGGTACACGCAGGCGATCGTCAACCACGGCCGTGAAGCCGGCGCCTCGATCGCCCATCCCCACGGGCAGATCCTCGGCCTGCCGTTCGTGCCCGGTGAGATCCTCGACGAGGAGCGCGCCTTCGCTCGCTTCGCAGGCGGGTGCCTCCTGTGCACCACGGTCGAAGCCGAACTGTCAGCCGACGAGCGCGTGGTCTTCGCGAACGACGAGGTGGCGGTGATCACGCCCTACTGGAGCGGCGCGCCGTACGAGCTCCTGATCGTCCCCCGTCACCACGAGCCCCATCTCCAGGATGCGCCGGCCGACAGCCTCGAGGCCGTCGGCATCGCCCTGCGCGACGCGCTCGGACACCTGAACGCGGCGCTCGGTGACGTGGCGTTCAATCTCGGGTTCCACACCGCGCCGCACCAGCACACCGGCCAGTACCACTGGCACATCCACATCTGGCCCAACCTGGTCACCCAGGCAGGCTTCGAGCGGGGCACCGGCGTGATGATCAACATCGTGTCTCCCGAGCAGGCGTGCGACGCGCTGCGCTCGGTCGCTGCGTCCGCCTGACGATCGAACGCGTCAGCGAGGCGCCCGCGACGCGAGCCACACCATCGACATCGGCCCGATGTCGATCAGGGCCGACGCACCCATCGACTGCCACGGCGCGCCGGACCCGTCGACCGAGCGCTCCTCCTCCCCGCGATGCCCGCTTCCCCACCACGCCGCGTCGTCGGTGTCGACGATCACGGCCCAGTCGCCACCCCACGGCAGCCCGACCCGGTAGCCGGGTCGGGGCACGGGCGTGAAGTTGGCGATGCACGCGACGGCGTGGTCACCATCGGGCCCCCAGCGGGTGAAGGCGTACAGGCTGTGCGCGGCGTCGTCGGCGTCGAGCCACTGGAACCCGCCCGGGTCGGTGTCTCGACACCACAACGCCGGCCACGCATCGGCGGTGCGGCTGAGCACACCGAGCAGATCGTGGACCCCTCGATGTGATTGGTGCTCGAGCAGGTGCCAGGGCAGCTCGGACTCGTCGTTCCACTCCTGCCAGGGAGCGAGCTCGGCACCCATGAACACCAGTGGGGATCCCGGCATCGACCACTGCCATGCATAGAGCGCACGGAGCGCAGCGAACTTCTGCCAGTCGTCGCCACCCATCTTCGCCAACAGGCTGCCCTTGCCGTGGACGACCTCGTCGTGACTCAAGGGCAGGACGAACCGTTCGTCGTACGCATAGAGCAGCGCGAACGTCATCTCGTCATGGTGATGAGCGCGGTGGACCGGGTCGAGTGCGAGATAGTCGAGCGTGTCGTGCATCCACCCGAGGTTCCACTTGTGGCTGAATCCGAGGCCGCCCGCGGACGTCGGGGCCGTCACGCCCGGCCACGCCGTGGACTCCTCGGCGATCATCAGCGCGTCGGGGAATTCGTCGCCCACCACGGTGGTCGTCTCCCGCAGGAACGCGAGCGCCTCGAGGTTCTCGCGTCCGCCGAACTCGTTCGGTGTCCACTGTCCCGCCTCACGGGAGTAGTCGAGGTACAGCATCGACGCGACCGCATCGACGCGCAGCCCGTCGACGTGGAACTGATCGAGCCAGTACAGGGCGTTCGCGACGAGGAAGTTGCGGACTTCGTTGCGGCCGAAGTCGAACACGTACGTGCCCCACTCGGGGTGCTCACCACGACGCGGGTCGGGGTGTTCGTAGAGCGGGGTGCCGTCGAAGCGGGCGAGGCTCCACTCGTCGCGGGGGAAGTGGGCGGGCACCCAGTCGACGATCACACCGATTCCGCTCTCGTGCATCACCTCGACGAACCGTCGGAAACCGTCGGGGTCGCCGAATCGAGCCGTCGGCGCGTAGTAGCCCGACACCTGGTATCCCCAGGACCCACCGAAGGGATGCTCGGCGATCGGCATCAGCTCGATGTGGGTGAAGCCGAGCCGTGAGACGTGCCGTCGCAACGCATCGGCGAGCGCATCCCACGTCTCGAGCTCGCGGCGCCACGACCCGAGATGGACCTCGTACACGCGCAGTGGCGTCGAGCCGTCCAAGGTGGTGTGCCGACCGGCCATCCACTCGTCGTCGCTCCACTGGTGGACCGACGCGGTGGGCACGACGCTGGCATCGCTGGGCGGACGTTCGCTCTGTCGGGCCATTGGATCGGCCTTGCGGAACGTGCGCCCGTCGCTGGTGCGGATCTCGTACTTGTACCGATCACCAGAGGCCGCAGTGGGTGCCACCGCGGTCCAGATCCCGGTGTTCGAATCGTCGCGGGCCGGTGCGAGTGGCTCGGGAGTCCAGTCGTTCCAGTCGCCGACCACATTCACGGCAACGGCGTTCGGGGCCCACACTCCGAATCGGATCGTGCGAGCGTGCCCGGTCTCGTCGACGTGGAGCGGCTGCGGTCCGAGGAGCTCCCACAGCCGCCGATGGGTGCCCTCGCCGAACAGGTGCAGATCGAGGTCCCCGATGGGACGGGCGGCGGTGGCCATCGCCTCTCAGGGTAGGGGGTCCACGGCACTAGGGTGCGCGGCCGTGCGTGTGTTGATGCTGTCGTGGGACTTCCCGCCCCGATCCACGGGCGGGATCGCCGCCCAGGTGGCGGGTCTGAGCTCGGCGCTGGCGGCGGCGGGCCACGACGTCGTCGTGCTCACGATCGCCGACCGCCCAGCGGAACTCCAGGCGCGGCCACCCGATGGCGTCCGGGTGCTGCGCACGCTCGTCGATCTGCCCTGGTTGCCGCCCGTGGAGACGGTGACTCGGATCGCGTCGGCCAACCACGCCGTCACCAAGCTCGCCAACCGGTTCACCGGCGACCTCGCTGGCTGGGTCCCCGACGTCGTCCACGGGCACGACTGGCAGCTCGGTTGGGCCGCCGACTCGCTCGCCGCCCAATACGACGTTCCGTTCGTCCTGACGATGCACGGCACCGAACGTGTCCGTCACGGTGGACAGTTGCCGCTCGGGGATCCCACCGACGTCAACTCGATCGAGTGGTGGCTCGCCTTCCAGGCCGACCGGATCATCGCGCCGACCCGGTTCATCGTCGAGCAACTCGTGATCGGCTTCGAACTCGATCTCGACCACGTCGTCCACATCCCCAACGGCATCGACCCGACGTTGTGGCGGCCCACCGGAGGCGCAGCCGTGCCGGAGCATCTGCGCCAACCGCTGGTCGTCAGCTGGGGGCGCGTGCAGTACGAGAAGGGGTTCCAGGTCCTCACCCGGGCGATCCACGCGTTGCGCAGCCGCGTCCCCGACGTGCACGCCGTGATCGCCGGGCGCGGCAGTTATCTACCCGAGCTGCAGACCCAGGTCGACGTCGAGGGCGTCAGCGAGGTGGTCGAGCTTCCGGGCTTCGTCGACGACCAACGGCTCCGACAACTGGTGCATCGCGCCGGCTGTGTCGTGATTCCGTCGCTGTACGAGCCGTTCGGCATCGTCGCACTCGAGGCGCTGGCGGCGGGAGCGCCGCTGATCGTGGCGCGCACCGGCGGGCTGGCCGAACTCGTCGCCGGCACCCACGCCGGCGTCACCTTCGAGCCGGGCAACCCCGACGACCTCGCGGACGCGATCGAGCAGGTCCTGGGCAACGACGAGTTGGCGACGATCCTTGTCGCCAATGCCCGAGACCTGGTGGAACGCAAGTACGCGTGGGGTGCGATCGCCCGGACGACCGCCGACGTCTACTCGAGTGTCGTCACGCCGTGACTCCGGATCCGGGCGGCAGTTTCAGTCGCTAGCGTCACACCCCGTGATGCGCCCCGTCCACCAGTTCACCGTCAGCAGCAGCGTCCCGGCGTCGCTCGAGCCGCTCGAAGCGATCGCCGCGAACCTGCACTGGGCCTGGAGCCGAGAGCTGGCACTCCCCTTCGATCGGCTCGACGGCTCGCCAACCGGTGCGTCGTGGCGCGAGACCGGTCAGCACCCCGTCGACCTGGTGCGCCGCACGTCGCCGGGCTGTTGGGAACAACTCGCCGCCGACGAGGCATACGTCGAGCAGGTCCGCACTGCTCGACACCACCTCGACGAACTCCTCGAACGGTCGTCGTGGTTCCAGCGACGTGCCGATGCCGGCGAGACCCCCCTGGATCTCGTGGCCTACTTCTCGCCGGAGTTCGGGATCACCGAAGCCCTCCCGCAGTACTCGGGCGGCCTCGGCGTGCTCGCCGGTGACCACCTCAAGGCGAGTTCCGATCTCGGCGTGCCCCTGGTCGGTGTCGGCCTGCTCTACGCCGAGGGGTACTTCCATCAGGAGCTCGACAGCGAGAGCTGGCAACGCGAGCGCAACGAGCGCATCGATCCCGACGGGCTCGGCATCCAGCCGACCGGTGTCGAGGTGCGCGTCGACCTCGCCGGCGTCGACGTCGCAGTTCGGGTGTGGCGCGTCGACGTCGGCCGGATCCCGCTCTATCTGCTCGACACGAACGTGCCCGGCAATCCGCCCGAGGCCGTCGCCGTCACCGACCGTCTCTACGGCGGCGACGAACAGCACCGCCTCCGGCAGGAGATCGTGCTGGGCATCGGTGGGGTGCGGGCGCTGCGGGCCCTCGACATCCACCCGCAGGTGTTCCACACGAACGAGGGCCACGCCGGGTTCCTCGGACTGGAGCGGATCCGCGAGTGGGTCGGGCACGGGCTCAGCTTCTCCGAGGCCATCGAAGCCGTACGCGCGGGCAGCGTCTTCACCACCCACACACCGGTGCCCGCCGGCATCGATCAGTTCCCCCATGACCTCTTCGAGCGCTACTTCACCTCGTTCGCCGAGCAGTGCGGCATCACCTTCGACGAGTTGCTCGCCCTCGGTCAGGGCAACGCCGAGAGCAGCAAGTTCAACATGGCGATCATGGGACTGCGGCTCGCCGCACGCGCGAACGGCGTCGCGCGGCTGCACGGCGAGGTGTCGCGGCAGATGTTCGGCTCGCTCTGGCCCGGTCTGCCGGTGAAGGAGATCCCGATCGGCCACGTCACGAACGGCGTCCACGCCCGGTCGTGGGTGAGCGACCGTGTGGACGAACTGCTCGGCCAGATGATCGGCGAGGAGTGGCACCTCGCCGGCGAGCCCGATTGGGCACGCGTGAAACACCTCAGCCACCACGAGATCTGGAACGTGCGCAACGACGGCCGCCGCGAGCTGGTCGACATGGTCCGTCATCGCCTGGGTGAGGATCTGCTCGACCCGAACGTCCTCACGATCGGCTTCGCCCGTCGGTTCGCCACCTACAAGCGCTCGACACTGCTCCTGAGTCAGATCGAACGTCTCAAGGCAATGCTGCTCGACGAGCAACGCCCGGTCCAGTTCGTGTTCGCCGGCAAGGCGCATCCGGCCGACGAGCCGGGCAAGTCGATGATCCGTGAGATCGATCGGCTCGCCCGCACCGCCGACGTCCGCCACCGCTTCGTGTTCATCCCCGACTACGACATCGGGATCGCTCGCACGATGTACCACGGCTGCGACGTGTGGTTGAACACGCCTCGGCGTCCGATGGAGGCCTGCGGCACCAGCGGCATGAAGGCCGCCCTCAACGGCTCGCTCAACTGCTCGATCCGCGACGGCTGGTGGGACGAGATGTCCGCGGAGCGCAACGGGTTCGACATCCCGTCCTTCGACGACGACCCCGACCTCGAGCGCCGGGACCGGCGCGAAGCCTCGGCGACGTTCGACGTCATCGAGAACCAGATCGTGCGGTCGTTCTACGACCGCGGTGACGACGGAGTGCCTCACGACTGGATCGATCGGATCACCACGAACTGGGCCACGCTCGGCTGGAACGTGATCGCAGGACGCATGGTGCGCGACTACGTCACGCAGTACTACGAACCCGCTGCCGTCAGTTCCGACGCGCTCACCGCCGACATGGCGGCGCCCGCGCGCGAGTTGGCCGACTGGAAACGCAGGATCGCCGATGCCTGGCCGGGGGTGCGCATCGCGCTCGACACAGCACAATCGCATCTCGACCCGGGATCGGCGGGAGTGGAGCGTTCCGTGGTGGCGCACGTCGATCCGGGTGAGCTGTCGCTCGACGACCTCGTCGTACAGGTCGTGCACGGACCGGTCGCCGCTGACGGATCGTTCGACGAGCACCGGATGACCGTCATCGACATGCACCCCGACGACCACGGCCGACTCGCCGCGAGCTTCGTTCCCGAACAGGCGGGACGGTGGGGCGTGTCGGTGCGTGCGCTCCCGGCCCACCCGTCGCTCACGAGCCCGTTCGACTCCGGCCTCGTCGTCACCGACTGACCGCTCGCTGCATCGAATCGACCCGTCGGCGCGATCGATGCATCGTTAGCCTGCCGTGGTGGTCTCGACACCCCCCGACGCCGCTCGCCGTGACGTGCCGTCACCGACGATGCTGTTCGTCGCGTTCGGCGGTCTGATGGCGAGCCTTGCCGCCGGCTACGGCGTGTTGTTCACGATCGTCGACGACTACCGCGACGAGTACGGGATCGGCGAGACCGCCATCGGCGTGGTGATCGGTATCGGGTTCGTCGCCGCGTTCTTGTCCCAGGTGCTGATCGCCCCGTTCGCGGATCGGGGCCACGCCCGCAAGGTCGTGCTCTTCGGCGTCGGCATCAACGTCGTCGGGCTGCTGCTGATGGGGTTCAGCACCACACTCACCCCGATCCTGATCGGGCGTTTCATCTCCGGGATCGGCATCGGCGCCGCCGTCCCGGCCGCGCGACGCATCGTGATCCTCGCCGACCCGAACCATCTCGGCCAGAACCTCGGCCGCCTCCTCGCCGCCGACGTGTTCGGCTTCGCGCTCGGCCCCGCGATCTCGGCCGTGCTCGTCGGTCCGTTCGGCATCCCGGCACCGTTCGTCGTGGTCGCCGCCGCGACGGTGATCATGCTGCCGTTCGTCGCTCGTGTCGCGGTCAGCGAGAGCACGGCGACCGCGCACCGACGTCTTGCGGTCGACCTCCTGCGGATCCGTCCGTTCGCCGGTGCCGTGGTCCTCGGCGCTGCGGTGTTCGTGATGATCGGGTCGTTCGATGCCCTGTGGGCGCTCGTGCACTCCGACCTGGGCACCACCAAGTGGGTCGCCAACCTCGGCATCACGTTGTTCGCGCTCCCGTTGATCGTGCTCGGGCCCATCGGGGGCCGCTGGGCCCAGGTGTACGGCCCGTTCAAGGTCGCCGTCGGCGGGTTGATCGCCGGCGCGTTCTTCATGTCGCTCTACGGGGTGATGCCCACGGGCGGGCTGATCTTCGCGGTGGCGATGCTCCACGCGATCAGCGATGGATTCACGGTGTCGAGCACGGGCGTTGCCGTCGGCATGACCGTGCCCGAGGAACGCCAGGCGGGTGCGCAGGGTGTGCTCGGCGGGGCGCAGGCACTGTCGGCCGGGGTGATGGCGGTGGTCACCGGTGCGTTGTACGACCAGTTCGGTCGCACCGTCGCCTACGCCGTGTGCGGTTCGGTGATGCTCGTGCTCGTGGCGACCGGTGCCTGGCTCGCCCGCTCGGCGTGGTCGCTCAACCGTCCACTGCACTTCGACGGTCCGATCGGCCCGGAACCGTCGCCCGTTGCCTCGACCGGTTGAGCGCCGACGACCGCGATCGCTGCATGCGCGCCCTGGATCGACACACGGCGATCACCTACCCTCGGGCGCCGTGGTCCATCCGCCGATGTTCGACGACGACGACCCCTTTCTCGTCCGCGTACGCGAGCTCGCCGGGACGTTTCCTGGCACGGCCGAGAAGATCTCCCACGGACGCCCCGCGTTCCACACCAAGAAGGTGTTCGCGTACTACGGCGGGTCGCTGAAGGTCGACGGCGTCTGGGTCGAACACGCTCAGTCGTTGATGGTCCAACCCGACCCTGGCGACCGACGAGCCCTGATCGAGGACTCGCGCGTCTACGTGCCTGCGTACCTCGGTCCGTCGGGATGGGTCGGCATCGACCTCGACGCCGCCACCGACTGGGCGGAGATCGAGGAGCTGCTCGACGCCTCGTACCGGCTCACGGCGCCGCGCAAGCTCGTCGACGAACTCGACGCGCGGGGCTGATGCCACCGCACCGCGAGCGCATGGCTGCGCGGGCGAGTCGTTCCTCGGCCTCGGCAACCGTGTGATCAGTGGCCGGAGAACTCGGCCTTGCCGGGACCGTGTTCGAGGAAGCTCGCGACGCCGGTCTGCGAGTCGTCGGTGCCGAACACCTCGACGAACGCCTCCCGCTCCAGGGCGAGACCGTCGGCGAGCGAGGTCGAGAGCCCCGCGTCGATCACCCGCTTCGTGATCGCCTGGGCGGCGAGCGCACCGCGGGCCACCTCGGCGGCCAACGCCAACGCCCGGTCGTGGAGCTCGTCGTGGGCCACCACCTCGTCGGCGAGCCCGATCCGCATTGCCTCCTCCGCGCGCACCTGGCGACCGGTGATGCACATCTCCTTGGCGCGGCTGGCGCCGACCGTGCGGGGCAGCCGTTGGGTGCCGCCGCCGCCCGGGATGATCCCGAGCAGGATCTCCGGTTGGCCGAACACCGCCTTCTCCGAGGCGATCCGGTAGTCGCAGGCGAGCGCCAGCTCGCAACCGCCGCCGAGTGCGTAGCCGCTGACGGCAGCGATCACGAGACGAGGCAGCGCTGCGAGCGCGTCGAGGGTGGAGTGAAAGCCCTCCGCGATGACGGCCGCCTCCTCCGGACCGCCGAACTGCGAGATGTCGGCACCGGCCGCGAGGAGGCGATCGCCGCCCGTGACCACGACCGCGCCAGGCAGGTCGGCAGCGAGTTCTGCCACGGCGCTGCGGATCTCGGCGAGCAGTTCCTGCGACAGGGCGTTGACCTTGCCGTTCGCGAGCGTGAGGACCGCGACACCGTCATCGCGCCGCTCGAGAGTGAGAAGTTGGTAGTCGGTCATCACGCGAGTCTTGCCGATCGCCCCGCCTGCCGAAGACCTTGCCCACCGGCGATCTCGAAGTCAGCCGGGCACGACAGCGCGACAGCAGCCACGGCGCGAAGGCCAGTCGTCGACCGTCACGCGGACGTCCGGACGACGAGCACGTCGTGGCCGTGCGGGTCGAACAGCAGACGCTCGGGAACGCTGCCCAGCACGTATCGGCCGGCCGCATCGAGCCCGCGGCTGCCGAGGACGATCAGGCCGGCATCGATCGCGTCCGCAACCCGGGCGATCTGCGCAGCCGGTTCGCCTTGCGCGAGGTGTTCGGTCACGTCGGCGCCGAGGCCGCTCGCCAACTCTGCGGCCCGGGCCAAGGCTTCGACACACGTGTCGCGGTGGGCGTCGGCCTGTCGCGTGAGGGCGTCGGCACCCGCCGTACCGACGGCGGCACCAATCGCAAGGTCGGGCATGACGCTCACGGCGTGCAATTCGGCACCCAGCGCCACCGCGAGCCGGGCGGCGCGCTCGACCACCTGGTCACCGGTCGACGAATGGTGCGTTGCCACGAGAACGGGGGCGTCCATCGCATCATCTTGCCCGATCGGTCGCTACCGCCCGAACCCGACCTGTGCAGGTGCGGCTCAGGCGTCGACAGCGGCGAGCATCTCGTCGGCCGCGGTCCACGGGTCGGTCGACAGGTCGACGACCGCGTCGGTCAGCTCGTCCCAGCGCTCGCCCGAGCAGATCTGGCGCGCCCGACGCCCCAGGCGGGTGGCGACGATCTCTCGCAGCTCCTCGCGCAACCGGAACGCGCGGCGTTCGCGCAGCTGACCCGACGACTCCGCGTACTCGCGATGAGCGAGCACCGCCTCCCAGAGCGCAGGAACTCCCTCCCCCGTCGACCCGACCGTCGGCACGATCGGCGGACGCCACGAGTCGTGCGGAAGATCGGACAGGTCCAGCATCTGCATCAAGTCGCGGCTCGTCTCCTCGACGCCCTTGCGGTCGGCCTTGTTGATGACGAACACGTCGGCGATCTCCATCAGCCCGGCCTTGTTGGCCTGCACGCTGTCGCCCCACCCGGGGTTGACCACGACCACCGTCGTGTCGGCCTTGCCGGCCACCTCCACCTCGACCTGGCCGACCCCGACGGTCTCCACCAGGATCCACTTCCGACCGATCGCGTCGAGCACGCGCACTGCCTCGGGAGTTGCGAGCGACAGCCCACCGAGGTGACCACGCGTCGCCATCGAGCGGATGAACACGCCGGGGTCGGTGGCGTGATCCTGCATCCGCACGCGGTCGCCGAGGATCGCCCCGCCGGTGAATGGCGACGATGGATCGATGGCGAGCACGGCGATCTCGAGATCCTGTGCTCGAAGGTGACCGATCAGCGAACTGGTCAGCGTGCTCTTGCCCGCGCCTGGCGCGCCCGTGAGGCCGACGGTGTAGCCCGACCCGCTGAGCGGGTAGGCGAGCCGGCCGATCACCCGAGCGTCGTCGTCACCGCGTTCGATCAGCGACAGCAGTCGCGCGAGTGCGCTGCGGTCGCCGTCGATGGCGGCCTCGAACAACTCGGGGGCGGGGCGGTGTCGTCGACTCACGCAGCCGGCCTCATGCCGCCTCTTCGGCGATGTTCACCACTTCGGTGACACCGTCGACTCGGTCACGCATGATGCGCTCGATCCCGGCCTTGAGCGTCTGGGTCGAGGCCGGACAGCCCACGCAGGCCCCGATCAGCTCGACCGACACGATCCCGGTCTCGGTGTCGACGTCGTGGAGGATGATGTCGCCGCCGTCGGCCTGGAGCGCCGGGCGGATGACCTCGATGGTGGCTTCGACCTGTTCGCGCATGGCGAGGACCATTCAATCAGCCAAGGTCGTACGATCGGTAGGCGTGACCGCAGTGTTCGCCGCCGGCGCGGCGCCGGCTCTTCTCGCCCACCAGGGCGGGTGGGACGAGTTCCTGCTGATCGGCGGCCCGATCGTGATCATCTGCGGTCTGCTGTGGCTCGCCAAACGACGTGTCGACGCCGCCCACCTCACCCACGGCGCCGGCTCGAACATCAACGAGCGCGACCCCGACGGTCCGTCGTGAGGCGGGCCCGCCAACTCGATCGTTCCTGAGTTCGACAGGACGGTGAGACCGATGCCGACGAGCCACTCGAGCCGGCAGTGCGGGCGGGAGTCTGTCCGGCTGGAGCACCGGCTCATGGCTGGTTGCCCGCCCAGACTCGAGCGACGGTGGCCGGGTCGAACAGGAGCTCGCAGGGAATCCCGTCCCGATCGACGTCCATGTTCGCTCGCGTGCCATCGGTGAACCAGTAGGCGAGCACCGACGCATAGGCCCAGTCGTTGTCCATCCACCATGAATCCTGGGCCGGGTCCGCTGGCCCGTGGCCGCCCATGCTCAGAATGAAATCCGGGTGGGCGAGATACTCGCGGCAGAGCAGTCCCGAAGCGATGGTCGGCAGGAAGAAGCTCCCGTCGGTTCCCGCGCCGTTCGCCCACGCCGTGCCCGAGTCGTCGACCACGATCACGTAGAAGTCGTTGAGCACGTCCGCGGGCGGGTCCGTGCTCAAGTAGCAGTCGAAAACGTCACCACGCGCAACGACATCGTGTTGGTCAACCGGTGCGTCCCCGGCATCGCGACCGGACCGCGGCACCCTCCAGCAGCGGTCGAACTCGAACGCCTGCCAGTAGCCGTTCGACTCGGTCACGGCTGCGCGCTCGTAGCGCTCCAGGATCGAGCGGAGGTCGACGCCCGTCGGCTGAATCGCCGCGGTCGTCGGCGCGATCGATGTCACTGTGGGCACCGTGGTCGCGGGCAGCGTCGCAGTCTCCAACCCGGTGGTTGGCGAGCCGTTCGTCGGTGCGCTGTTCGTCGTCTCGCTCGACTCACGGACGCCGCCGCAACCAGCACCCAGCACGATCGCCACCACAGCCACCAAACGGCCGAGCGACGACATCACCACCACCTCCACGACCATGGTCGACCCCGCTCCGGAGCCGTCGTAGGGCACAACGACCTGCCGCCCGTCTCGAGCACCACCTCGGCGGCCAGCACGGCGGCCATGTCCGGGCGTCGTCGCGGACGGCACTCGTCCGACGGGCCGGCGGTGGCGCTCGACGTCCTGTGGTCAGGACGCTGCGCGGTGCTGGGAAGTGGTGGTCACCGGCTTCGTCGTGTGGCGATCTCGTAGTTCAGCGGCAAAGCGCTCGGCGTTGCGGAGGTCGTGAGCGTTCGGACGCCCACGATTGAGGCCGCCGAAACACCCGAGCGGACCCCAGGTGTCCCATCCACGACAGGTGAAGGTCCCGTCCAGCCGGTACCCCCTCGACTCGAGCGCGTTGCGAACCTCACGTGTGAATCCCAGCCAGGGCAACTCGGGCGCGCCGCTGGTGGCGAAGAGAAACACGTGGCGGCCCTCGCCGGGCGGAAGCGAGTCGACCAGTTCCCGGAGCTCGGCGTCGAGCCGCATGCCGTACACACCTGAACCGAACCCGACGAGATCGTGCGACGCGAGTTCCGATGCGTCGACGTCCGCAGGTGACAGGACCCTCGCATCGAGGACTTCCGCCATCACCTCTGCGATCTTCCTGGTGTTTCCGTGCGATCTCGAAGCGCAGACAACGATCCGACTCATGGCCCCTCCTCGTGTTGGCGACTCCCGATACTTCGAGCGTGAGTCGCCATGTGCCCGGCGGCAAGAGGCGATCGTCACTGGCTCTCCGGTCCCGCCGTCGTGGCCGGCGAGCTCGTGGCCCGGCTCACCCACACTTCGCCGACCCCAGCACCGACGACCCGACACTCCCCACGGACCCTCGAGCGCCCGCCGATGCGAGGCGCGACGTCGGTGTCGGGGGCGAACATTCTCGGAGCGACGAAGGCTCGACGTCCACCGCTGCGAGCCCAGCGATGATCATCAGGCGCACTCGTCTCTCGCGCTGTTCCTGGTCGGGAGTCGTACGGTGAGACATTGGAAGCGCCGGTACGGGTGGACCGCACACTCGGTCACGCGTCATCGCAAAGCGCCGGCAGTCGCCGCCAGACCACGGCTGCGCCGAGCGCCCGAGCGTTCCTCTGGCTGCCTATCGGCGCCCCGGCCTCGGTCACCCACAACCCAAGGTGCGGCCATGGCGACTGATGCAGGCTCGTACCGCTTGCCACGTGATCCGCTGCTCGCCGATGTCGCGGTCGCGATGCGCAACGACCGCAGCTGGGGCCAGGTGATCGATCCCGAGTGGAACCTGGTGTATGTCACCGACGATGTCCGCCGGACCTTCGGGGGCGGCCAACTCGCCGAATTCGCGATCGGAGCGCACGTGTTCGGGCCCGAGAACGCGGCCGTGGCCCAGAGCTGGCGATACGGCGCAAACTCACCAGGACTGCTGCGTGCCCAATTCGCTGTGCTGGCGGGATACGCGCTCGCCGATACCCTCGGCGGGCGCGACGAACTCCGCGAGCGGGTCGACCCGCTCTCTCACGACATGGTCGACGATCTCGAGCCCTGCTTCGCGGCGTCCATCGCCGGCGAGGTCGGCGGCACGGGACTCACGGAAGCGGTGCCGATCAGCACCGTCGTCGTGCGGATCAGAGACACCACCGGACGCCTCGCCGGGACCGCCACCCTTGCGAAGCCGGCCACCGGCATGGACACCATCTCGGCGCTGATCTCCAACGCAGATCTCGACCACCTCGCGCGGATGCAGCTCGTGGCCAAGGCGGCGACGGCATCGTCGCGTTCTTCCTCGCAGAGACCATGGGGTCGGAATCAGCCGCCGCTCGGGCATGCATCACTGCGATGCGAAACCTCCGAGTCGCCATCGGCGACATCGCCGTCGCCAGCGTCCTCGACCCAGACGACCTGACGCTGCGCTTCGGGCTCCATTGGGGCTCGACGCTGTACGTCGGCAGCATCACCACATCCGGGCGCTCCGAGGTCACCGCCCTCGGTGACGAAGTGAACGAGTCTGCCCGGATCGAGGCATGCGCAACCGGGGGACGAACACTCGCATCCAAGAGCCTCCTCGAGCGCCTCGATCACGGCGACGCTGCTGCGCTCGGCCTCGAGCCCGACCGGATCGGATATTCCATCCTCGGGCAACTGCCCACCGCGAGCGCGAAAGCCCGCCGAGATGCCCCCGCGATTGCAGTGTGCGAGCTCTGAGGCTGGGTCGGGCCGGCGACGATGGAAGGTTGGGTGCTGTTCTGCATGCGCGTTCCGACTCGTTCAGACCGCACACTCACGCAAATGACAACGGAGTCGGCGGAACGTGATTTCGTTCGGGGTTGATTCGTGTCGACACCGCACAGTGCGCCGGTTCTCGCGCAGTTCGCGCAGTGATCCGGCCCGCGGCCATCGGTCGGCGACGACGGCGGGTTCAGCCGATCCATTCGTGGCTTCGCCATGTGTGGCTGCTCATGCCGCCTTCAGTCGCGACGGGCCGGCCTTCCTACATAGGAGACCGTGAGGAACTTCCACACTCCGTCTTGTTTGATGAGGGTGAAGTAATCGATGTTGTGGCGTTCAGGTCGACCATCGATGTGTAACGCGGCGTCGGCTCTGACGAAGGCAAGATGCCCGCCGTCGACATGAACGGTCCAGTCATCGACCGGCTCGGCGTAGAGGATCGGCTCGACCTCTGATCTCGCTTCAGCAATCCAATCTTCGGCGGTCATGGTTGACGTGGTCCACGCGCCATCGCGGAAGGACGCCCAGCCGATGTTGGCGTGGGCGGCCATCATCTCCTCGAACGTATCGAGGTCATAGGTGCCAGCCGCAGTGATCAGTCGTTCTACGAGAAGCCTGACAGTCTGCTCATCTGATGTCTGATCGGTCATGAGGCCCTCCCGAGAAGTAGCTGAGGCTCCCTGCCCTCTCGGTGGGGCTCAGGCGGGCGCCAGACGCGTCCGGTCAACGATCCCCGACTGAGAGAGCGACACGATCGGAAATGTGTGAGAGTGCTGCGTCGGAGCACACGATACTCCCCCCCCACCAGAGGTGACTGCCGCATCGCGGCCCCATCGCGGCGTCACGTCATCCCGTCGACCGACCCGGCGTTCCGGGCCAGTTGCCGACCGGCGAGAGGCGAGCTCTCGGTGGGACAGCATCCAGTGGGTTCGCGGGTCGGCGAGTGGATCGGGTCTGGTCACCACCAATCGGTGATCGCCTGGTAGACGTCGGGGTGGTGGGCCAGCGCGTTGTGAGTGATTCCTGGGAACGTTCGCGTCGTCGCCCGCGGGAAGAGCTCACCGTCGGGGGATCGACCCGATGCACTCGTGGAGGTGACGAGGACGTCACCGAGCAGCTCGGCCAGCGGGTGCTCGGGGTCAGCGGTGACGGTGCCGGCGATCACGAGATGATCGGCTCGACGGAGCCGTTCCGGCCGATGACGGAAGACGCGTCGACGAGCGCTGGGATCCTGCTCGAGCCAATCTTCGTCGACGATGGCGCCGAAGCGGAGGTCCTTGATGCCCGCGCTGCGTTGGTCGAGCCCGAGCCCGACGAGTCGTGTCGTGGGGATGGGCAGCGCCCACAAGGCTGCGCTGGCGGAGTTGACGACGGCCTCGAGACCGGCGCCAGTGTTCGGCACCCCGATCAAGACGACCCGACGCACTTTGCTGGTCCACCGCCGCCCGATCGGCAGCCACCGACCGAGCGGCCGCTGACGGCGTGCGTAGTGACAGGCGGATCGCACGACGAGCCCACCCATGCTGTGGCCGATCAGGTTGACCTCACGCACTCGCACGGGCCACGACGACACGAGGTGGTTGAGGAGATGGGCAAGCTCGCGGCCGTTGGCGGAAATGTGGCGGCCGGTGTTGTAGCGAACCGAGAGCACGGTCATGTCGTGGTCGTCCGCGAGGAGCGTGCCATAGGTGGTCGACGGGTCGTTTGCGTAGCGCCAGATCGACTCGGTCGACATCAGCCCGTGAACGAGCACGCAGATACGGGGGCCGACGTCGACCGTGGACAGCGAGTCGAGCAGCGCGTGAGGGTCGAGTGGCAGCACGGTGTCGCTTGCACGGATCGTCATCGGTGTGGACCAACGAGAGTCGCGGTCCTCGAGTGTGTCGCCGAACAGCCCGTTGACAACCGCCACCAGACTCTCACTCCGCCCCGGAAACGCAGTCAGCACCCTGAACAACGCTCCGGCAGTGGACGACTCATCGGGCCGATCAGCGAACGAGTCGACAGAGACCACGATCGGAGACGGTAGCGGCGCATTCCCAGCGCAAACCGGTCGACGACGCGAGTCACGCTCCCCGCGTTCGGTGACGCTCGCGTCCGTGCTCGTCGACAGCTTCCAACATCCTCTTCGGCCAGGCGACGAGGTCCGCCCTCGGTACGAGCTCGTCGAGTCCCGAGCCTCCTCGTCGAAACCGGATCGAGGCATCGTGACGGTCCGCTCCTCACGGGTTCGGACCGACGACGAAGTGTTCATGAGCCACCTCGACACGATTCTCGTGCATCGCGGAGTTCCACTCGACTGAATGCCGCCGGCGCGTCAGCGCACCATCCCGGCGCTTGGTGGCAGTCGAGGAAGGCGTCTGAATCTGCCGGGGACCTAGGACTCTGGCCGTGCCGGCCACCCCGGCGCAGACTGGCTCCACCTGAAGGAGTCTGACATGTCTTCTCCTGCGACGGATCGCCCTGCCGGGTCACAGGCTCCGGACCGCGTGGAAGCTTCGGAGTCGAGGGATTGGCACTTCCGGCCCTCTTGGGTCGTTGGCGGCGTTGTGATCATCATGCTCCTCGGCGTGGGCCTCGGCTTCGGCCTCGGCTGGTTGACGCAAGAAGACGCCGATTCGGAATCGTCGTACGTCGCGGGCAACACGGTGGTCTCGGGGAACGACTTGACCGAGCGTCAGCTCGAGATGGTCGACGTTGCCGGGCGGTACGTGAACGCTTGGATCGAGAAGAGCGGCGATGCCGTGGCCTCATTCATGGTTCCCGGTGGATCCGTTGACTTTCCGACGCTGGACAATCGGACCGTTCGTGCTGATGACGGCACGTTGCAGGGCTGGGTGGAGAACACCGGTCAGATCCCGAACGAGTTGAATGATCCGATCATCGTCGAGGACAACCGAGTCGTTCTCATCGGTCAGGCTGCGAACCTGGATTGGATGATGAGCATCGAGTTCACGACATCCGGTGACGTGATGATTGTCAGCGACACGCACTGGGTCTGGTAGGTCGAAGGCGGACACCACGACGCGTTCAACGAAGCGTCGACGAGGCTCACGCCTCCTGCCTTCATCTCACGCGAGCCTTGTCGTGCCGTGACGTTTGCCTCTGGCGGTCCGGGCACGAAACGACGACGGTACGCGCGAAGGCCGGACACGAAAGGGCGGTGACAACCGTGATCTCGCATCCCACCTCCTCGCCCGCAGGTCGCATCGCAGTCCGAGCGGCATGGCTGTACGACGGCACGACACCCACCCTGAGACCTCGTCCGATGGTGCTGCTCGACGGTGAGCGCATCGTCGCCGTTGCCGAGGGCGTCGATCCTCCGGACGATGTCGACGTCATCGACCTGGACGGAGCCACGCTGCTGCCCGGTCTCGTCGACACACACGTCCACCTCGTCTTCGACGCCTCCGCCGATCCCGTCGGCGCCCTCGAGGCACGGGACGACGATGCGACCCACGATGCCATCGTGTCGGCGGCGCGGACCGCGGCGCTGGGGGGCGTCACGACCGTGCGCGACCTCGGTGACCGGGCGTTCCTGACGCTTGCGATGCGAGGCACGCCGGGGCTGCCGACGATGGTGTGTTCAGGCCCGCCGCTCACCACGCCGGGCGGGCACTGCCACTACCTGGGTGGAGCGACCGAACGAGGCACCGACGCCGTCCGCCACGCCGTGCGCACCCATGCAGAGCGCGGCGTCGACGTGATCAAGGTCATGGCGAGCGGTGGACTGCTGACCCCTGGCACTCGGGAGACAGAACGCCAGTTCACACCCGATGAGCTGTGGGCGATCGTCGACGAGGCCCACCACCTCGGCCTGCCCGTCACCGCCCACGCTCACGGCACACCGGCCATCATCGACGCACTCGCCGCGCACGTCGACGGCCTCGAGCACGCCACGTTCTGGACCGACACGGGCATCGAGAGCCCCGAGGACGTCATCGCCGAGATCGGGGCGCGACATCTCCCGATCGGCGCCACCGCAGGCCTCGCCCCCGCCCCCGACGCGCCCCTCGACGAGGCCACGTCCAGCCGCCTGCCGTTGATCATCGCGAACGTGTTCCGCCTCCGCGATGCCGGCGCCACGATCGTTCCGGGCACCGATGCTGGCATCCACCCGGCGAAGCCACACGACGTGGTGCGCTACGCCGTGGAGCAGGAGGTGCTGCTCGGCATGGGCGCCGAGGAGGCGCTGCGCGGCGCGACCTCGACGGGCGCCGTGGTGTGCGGGCTCGGCGACCGAAAGGGCCGGATCGCCGAGGGATACGACGCCGACGTGCTGGCGATCGACGGCGACCCCCTGACCGACCCGAGCGCGCTGCACGCCATCCGTGCTGTCTTCCTCCGCGGAGAACGCCTGCGCTGAACCCAACCGTCGCCTTGATACCGGTCCTTGCGTGTGGGCTCACGGGGTGCGTTCCCGACAAGCGGCCAACCCGCGACGCGTCGCCACCGCTGCCAGCCACGACGCGAATTGGCGTCCCGGCGAGTCGCGTTGTGCGTCAGCCTTCCGCAGAGAACCAGGTTCCGATCGCGGAACCCTCGGCGATCCGTGCGAGGTCCTCCGGGTCACTCGTCCCGGCGACGAACGCGTCGAGGAACTCGACAACGATCGAGTAAACGGTTGGCCCGAGCGTTGACGAGCCGTCGCCGAACACCGGCTCGAAGTGGTCGGCACCGTCGATCTCGAACAGGAAGGCCGGCGGGGATGCCTCGGCCAACACAGCTTCTGCGCCGCGGACGGGCGCCAGCCGATCGGCGGTGCCATGGACGAGCAACAGCGGTGCCCCGGCAAACTCGAACTCACCGTCGCCGAAGCCGCGTTGGGGCACCACACCGAACGCCACAGCCGCGTCGAGTCGATCATCTCGGCAGCACTCGTGAAAGACGCCGGCGAGCGCTGCACTGGCGCCGATGCTGTGTCCTGCGACCGCAATACGATCCTGATCGATCAGTCCGGCCAGATCGTCGGCCACTCCGTCGCTCGGATCCAACAGCGCGTCCAACACCGCGGTGACATCGCCAGGCTGTTCTCGATAGGCGCTGAGTCGTGCTCGTCGTCCTGACACGTCGGGCGAGTTCGGTGCAGCAACCACGTAGCCGGCCTCGACGAGCGCCGACAGGATCGGCCCGCGGGGGGTCTGCATCCCGCCGAGGCCCTTCACCCAGATCACCAGCGGGCGGGGATCGACGTCAGCGGGTTCCGCATCCTCACCACCGCCGTCGGCGCCTTCGTACACGACCACCGTGGGAATCGCCCGAACCGTCAGATCCTCGAGCACCACGTTCCCATCGAGATCGCGGACTTCGACGGCGGGACGCGTTGGGTCGACCACGGTCACGAATCGCCACGCAGAATCAGTGCCCGACGCTGCGATCGTCGGTGCTCTCGATGTAGGTGGTGTCGCAGGCGATGTCGACGCAGTGACCGCCGTCGTCCCCGGCGTGCCCGTCACCACCACCGGAGCGCCGAGTGAGTCATCGCCTCCACCACACGCCGCAACCACCGCGGACCCGACGACCATCACCACCGCGGTGCGCAGCCAGCCCATGCGATCCATCGCAGCAGAACCTACCGCGACACCTCTGCCGAGAATCTCCGACCTCGGGCCCCCAACGCGCCGCCACCAAGACAGAACTCACCTACCTCCCACGGCACGCGGCTACGGGGCAGACCGCTCGTGCCGGGGTGGCCTGACGTCAGTCGATCCAGTAGCGACGCTTCTGTGGCCCTGCGTCGAGATCGTCGACGATGTTCTCCAGAACGCCACCGCAGCGTTCGATGGTCCGCGCAGACGCTTCGTTGTCCACGTCACAGACGACGAGCACCCGGCGGATGTCGAAGGACCGGGCGATCACGAGGCTCTGGCGGAGGATCTCGGTCGCGTGGCCCCGACGTCGATGCTCCGGCAGGACGCCATAACCGATGTGGCCGCCGATAGCGAGCAAGCGGTCGTTGAGTCGATGACGTATCCACGTTCTCCCGACGACCACATCGTCGACCTCGGCCAGCAAGAACGTCGACGGGACCCAGTCCGCTGAGACGCCGTGAGCTCGGCGTTGCTCGTCGAGCATCGTGACGTAGTCCTCGAACGGCATCCCGTGGCGATAGCCGCCGGCGAACTCGAACCCGTCGGCGAGCATGACGACATGGGCTCGAAGGACCGTGTCCTCGTCGGCGAGGCGCACCGGCCGAAGCGTGAGTATCGGGCTCTCCGTCGCGGGCTGCGCGGGCGACACGTCCACCGACGTTAGCCACCGGGTCCACCGCGCTCGTTCGCCGGTTACCACGCACTTCCGAACGGGTCCGACGCGGGGTCGTGGACCGCCCGGAACGGGGTGTCAGGGACAGTCGCGCCGGTGGCGGGCAGGCGGTCGCGTCATCCGGAGGCAACGAAGCGGTGGTACTGCGTGACCGTCTCGAAGCCCATGCGGTGGTAGACGGGCTCACCCATGGGGCTGGCCTGCAGCACGCCGATCGAGCAGCCCAGGTCCCTTCCGGCGGCGAGCGCCGCCCGGGTGATCGAGGCGCCCAGTCCGCGCCGGCGGAACTGCTCGCGAACGCCGATGCCGTACACGCCGGCGACATCGGCGGTGCGTAGCAACTGCCCGCACGCGGCCACCTCACCGTCCACGTAGCCCACGAACCAGGAGCACCGGTCGTCGTCGAGCATCGACGCCGGGGCGATCGTGCGCGCCCCCTCCAACGGCGCACCGAAGACGTCAGCGGTCACGAGGGCGACA
The DNA here is from genome assembly GCA_963715285.1 of Ilumatobacteraceae bacterium. Taxonomy (GTDB): domain Bacteria; phylum Actinomycetota; class Acidimicrobiia; order Acidimicrobiales; family Ilumatobacteraceae; genus Sva-07. Next base: position 58,830 of record CAVQRU010000015.1, read on the forward strand.
TCTTCGAACGGCGCCGCGCTGGTCACTGGCAGAATCTCCACATCGCCGTTCGCCTCCGCCGGGAGTTCGGCGAGCGGCGCGAAGGCCATCCCGGGCATGGTCGTCGCCGTTGGGTCCAGACCGGCCGGCTCGGCCAGGTCAGCGACGGCGCGGGCGACGAAATCCGGGGCGGTCACCCAGAACGCAACATTTCGCTCCGACAGCCAGCTCGTTGCCTGCGCCAGATCGTCGACAGACGGCTCCTCGAACACGAACGCCTGGTTGAACTGCGGAACCGGAACCGGCGCCCCCACCGACGAGCAGCGGATCGCGCCGAAAGCCCGCGATCCACCTCCTGCGACGTGCTCAGCCGTGAAGTCCAGCCACGCGGCCCAGTTCTCGTTGAGGTCGGCCAATACGTCCCGGCTCACCACCTCGCCCCTTCGTTGCTTGCTCGTTGACCTTAGGACGCTCGTCACTGCGCCCGGCGAATGTGGGAACTCCGCCCGCTGGCAGGCAGGTGCCGTTCCAGGACACCCGGTACCGTCCAAGCCGCGCGCTGACGTTCGCGTCGACCACGGCAAACCAGCCACCGCCGTGGTCGCGTTACGAGCCCCTCTCAGCAGAGTCGACGCTCATCGCTCGTCCGGCGGCGACGATCGCCGACCGATCACAGCCGCCTCGGCCGAATGCCAGAGTCGCAGCTCAGCTGGTTTCGCGTACTCGTCGCCTCCAGAAGGTGCGTTCCTCGACATCGCTGGCACGCTTGAAGCCGCTCCGCTCGGCGACCTCGAGCGAGGCGGAGTTGTCCGGGTGGATGAGCAAGGTCGCAATCTCCCAGTCGGTGTTGGCTCGAAGATGCTCGAGCATGAGGTGGACTGCTCGGGTTGCGTAGCCGAGTCCACGGTGTTCCGGGAACACGTGATACCCGATGTTGACCTCCTCGGGGGCGAGCCACCAGCGGTCGTTGTCCCGGTCGTGGTCTACCCAGCCGACGACCGAGCCGCCGACGACGATGACGTACTCCGGAGCGGGTACTTCGGATCCCTGGCCGATGAAGCGGCGGAATGCGTCGTCGCGGGCGGCGATGATGAGCGAAGCATCTTCAGGCGCCGATGGTCGCAGGGTCACGACGCCGTCATTGAGTATGTCGCCGGTCACGGCGTCAGTCTTTCGTATCCGACGAGCGCTGGCGTGGTGAGAAGTTGCGGCGCTCCCGGCGGTCGGGAGGTGCCGCGATGGGCGGGGTCGGCGATGGGGACAGCGTGAGCGACATGCGTGTCCACGAGCCGGCGGCCGTGTGGGGTCGGCTCGGTCCGCTAGGAATGGGTGTTCATGCGGCTGTTGGTTGCCATCACTTCGGGCTTCGGCCACATCCGACCGTCGGGTCCCATCGCTGCTGCGGCACGGCACCGAGGACACGATGTCCGCTACGTCGTGAGCTCTCGCGATCGGCTGTTGTCAGGGAACTCGCGAGGTTCCGGCGCAATGTCCCCAGCGGAGTTCGCAACGGGGCTCGGCTTTCCGACCGACGTTGTCGAGCCGACCGACGTCGCATCGCTGGTCGACCGTCTACCGGTGCCGGAGTCCGACGGTGCCGTGATGTTCCGCCCGTTCTTCCTGCGAGCAGCTGCCGCTGTTCCGTTCATCCGCTCCCTGTGTGACGAATGGGAACCCGACGTGATCCTGCGCGACACCGCTGGGCTGGATGCCTGGGCGATTGCCGAGCAGACCGACACTCCGCTTGCGACGTTCGACTTCGCCCCGGCACAGTCCGGAATGTTGAACGAGATCGCGGGAGGCGAATTCGCTTGGTTCCGCGAGGCGATGGGTCTGCCGCCGGAACCCAGCGGCGACCGGCAGGCGAGCGAGTTCACCATCGTCGGGGCAGCACCGAGCTGGTTCGACGGGCACAGCATGCCGGCGAACGCGCACTTCGTGCAGCCGATGGAGCCTGATCCCGCACCTGGCGAGTCCGTCGAGGGGTTGCTCGACGGCGACGACGAGCGCCCGTTGGTGTACGTGACGTTCGGAACGGCGTTCAATACGCCAGAACTGTTTCAGTTGGTCTTCGACGCCGTCGCCGACCTCGATGTCCGAGCCATCGCCACGATCGGAATGAACAACGAGGCCGCCGACATGGCGATCCCGAAGAATGTTCGAACGGTTCCCTTTCTTTCCCAGGGTCTCATCCTCGAGCATGCCGACTTGGTCGTCGCTCATGGCGGCTACGGCTCGCTCACGGGAGCGCTCAAGCGAGGACTTCCCGTATTGAGCTTGCCGCTCGCTCCGCCGGACAACCGGTTCAATGCAGCCCAGTTGGTGAAGCTCGGCGCAGGACTCGCTCTCGGCGAGGACGAGCGGACCCCCGAGGACATCCGACGATCCCTTCGCCGGCTGCTCGACCACCGGGAGTACCGAGACCGCGCCGGTGAGATCGCAGACGAGATCGCTGCGCTCCCACCCATCGATCACGCGGCCGAACTCATCGAACGTCTCGCACGGCCCGCCGACTGAACGGGCCGCACCGTGCTCACTTGCGAACCGTCCCGAACGCCGACTCGGGCACGCATACCGCCACCAGCACTTGAGATCGAGACCCGACCGGTATCCGGCAAGATGCTCGCCGCCGACCCACGCACAACGTCCGCTCCGTAATCCGGTCGACGTGGATGACGCTGAGGGGGACCCGATGGATGAACCCGTCTACGACCGAATGGGCTTCGAGACCGTCACGCAGTACCACAGCTTCGCTCCCGCCGGCTGACGACGACCGCCTGGAGCGACACCTGCCCCTGTTGTCGCCGATCGCCGGGTCTCTGCGCATACCGACACCCGACGGCCACCCCGTCGAACCTTCCTGGATCCGGCAGTGGAGCTGGCATTCGGGGGCCATCCCCGTCGGTCGCACAATCCCGAGCGCGTGACCGAGCACATTCGTGCCGATCGCGAGCGGGTTGGAAGAGGAACCGTGGCCGTGATTGTTGGATGGAGTCCGCGGCGTCGAGGGCGTGCGACTTTGCCGGTCGCCGAGCGGTGGCTGTCGGTCGAGGTCGGCAATTGCCGGGCGCGTTTGCGTCACATCCTGGATCCGAGACGCCTTTCACGGTCGGCTGGCATCGACGCACTATTGGCATGGGTTGTGACGTTTTGCCGAGAATTCCCGCGCAATCTGATCGGGTGCCAGCGCGGAGGCCGGCATCGGGTACATCCCCGCCAACACCCGGTTCGGCCTCGACGCCATCCCCAACCCCACTGAACGGCGAATCGCCGAGCTCACCCGCGCTGCGCTCGTCAGCGACGGGTTTCGGTTCGACGCATCCGACATGATGCCCCGCGAGGTCGGCGGGGGAACGTTCTGGGCGGGAATGATCGACTGGTTCGTCGACGGTCCGGAAGCCCTCGACGACATCATGGCCGACATCGAGGCGACCTGGCCGGACGACGAACCAGCGGGCTGACCACCGCCTCCTCGTCTCATGACCCGTGACCCGCCCTTCGCCGCGTCTGCTTGATCGGCGTCCCGCGTCCACGATGCGCTCGGCCTGATCGTTGCTCCACTGTGCTGGATGGTTCTCGCAGAGCCGCCCAAGCCCGAGTCCAAGTCCGGTGCGGGGCCTCAATCAGCCAGTTCATGAGCGACTGCGAGCGAGTCGAGGGCTCCATCTCGAACGGGCACATCATGGCGCACACCGCGATCCTTGGGGCGCCGAACAGTGCGGGTAGCCCCGATGATCTCGGTGGTCCGGTACGGCCGAGACCACCAGACGCCATCCTGGGGCGGCGATCAGAATGTGCGACGCCGACGTGCCGATGGCAACCCCTATCCGGCAATCTGATCACTGGAAACGTCGCTCGAACTCGCACATATCGGCACCCAGAATCACGGACGCGGTGCGCAGGCGACCACTCGGCTTCGGCCCAAACCGAGCACCCGGTAACACCGAGCCGGTGACGTGCCTCGGACACCCTCTGTGATCGCGACTTGATCCGAACGCGCAAGACCGCGAGAGTGAAAGCGGAGGACGGTGTGATGAGTGATCCGGTAAGAAAGCTACGGAACGATGAACTACGAGAAGCCGAGGGCTCGCCCGGTCTGAGGCGGCGTGTGGCGTTCGACGGGGACGGTCACTGGTTCGGGCATGTGGAAGCTGCACCAGAGACCATGTCGGGGTGGCACCACCACGGTGACAACGTCACGATCGGCTACGTCCTGGAGGGGCACATCACCCTCGAGTTCGGCGCCGAAGGAAAGGAACGCGTGAGCGTGGGACCAGGGGAGTATTTCCAGGTCCCGAAGAACGTTGTGCACCGCGAAGGCAACATGGCCACACGTCCGGGGGAAGTCGTCTTGGTGCGCGTCGGCGACGGACCAGTCGTGTTTCCGGTCGACGGGCCCGACCCGGCATAACGGTCCAAGTCGCGCGCCATTCGAACCGCGATGCCTGCGCGTGTCCGGCATCGCCAACGCCTGCCGCGTTCGACACCGATCGGATCAGTTCGTCAGATGCCTCAGTAGGCGGTCGTCAACCGGACACGTTCGGAAGGTGATCGTGCGTCGGCATTTCGATGGCTACGGGTGGATCGCGGTCAGCAGCTCCCACTCGCCGGACACTCCCTTGAGGTCAAAGCCACCGCGCGATTCGAACTGACGCTTGGATCCGGCGACCATGTCGGCGACGGCGCGGGTCGTGACCACTTCGCCTCCGGAGGCCTCACCGAGCGCTCTTGCAGCGATGGTGACGCCGAGACCAAGGATGTCGTCGCCGACTTCTGCCACCTCGGCGACGTGGACCCCGGCCCGAACGCCAATACCCAGAGCGTCAGCATCGATGGCGATCGCAGCGGCGGCGTCCAGCGCGTCGGAGGCAAGCGGGAACACAGCGAGCAATCCGTCACCCATGCGTTTCACGACCCGGCCGCCACGCAGCGTCACTTGGCGCCCGGCGAGATCGTCGTGTCTGGCGAGGACTTCGAGCCAGGCGCGGTCGCCACGGGCGGTGTTCTGCGCCGTCGAACCGACGATGTCCGTGAACAGAATGGCTGCCATGGTGCGCGCGTGACTGCCAGATGTCATCGAACCGGTGAGATGTCGCTCGATCTCGTCGACGACGATGTCGTCCGGGACCGCCCAGAGGAGGTGGTCCGCGGCCGGAATCCGACAGAGTTCGGCGCCGGGAATGTGGTCGGCCACCCACTCCCCGAACTCCGGGTGAATGAATTGGTTGTCGACCGTGACGATCACGAGGGTCGGGATGGCGAGGATCGGCAGAGTGTCCCGAACGTCGGCGCTGAGGGCCAGATCCCAGATCGCTGCAGCTGCGACCGGGCCGGCACCACGGCGGGCGGCGCGGGTCCACCAACGCCGCACGTCGGTGTCTTCGGCGAGACTCGGCGCCAGTACGTCGATGTCGCTCTCGTCCTGGTTCGCGAAACCCGGGTCGACGGCGGCGCGCCGCTCCTCGACCACGTCCCAGCGCAGCCGATCCTTCGGGAGGAGTTCTGTCGCCCATTCCTGCGAGCCGCAGGCGTTGGTGTTGGCGAGAATCAGCGATGTGACACGGTCGGGGTATCGCGCGGCGAGTTCGACTGCCGCGTACCCGCCGTAGCTCGAAGCGAACACGACGGCGCGCTCGATCTGGGCGGTGTCGAGCACTGCGATGGCATCCGACACCCAGTCGTCGACGGTCGGTGCGGTGCGGAACTGATCCGAGTACCCGATGCCGCGGAGATCGAACTTCGTCAGACGCGCGAACCGCTGGATTCGTTCCTCGAAGCGACGCCAACGGGGCTGGTCCTCTGCCGCGTCGAGCGGGAACAGCGCGCCAAAGCCGCCGATCTCGAGGATGTCGATCGGGCCGTCGCCTTGTGTCCGGTACGCAATGTGGACGCCGTCGGGGGCGCGGGCGTACTCGAGATCCCCGTCGCTCACGGCGCGACCCTAGTGGGCAGCGGTTTCTGCTGCGGTCGTCTCCGCGATCGACGTGGGTCAGGTTCGGGTTGTCAGTGTCGCCGATGAGATGCACATGCCCAAGAGCGCTCGGTAACGCACGCACAGAATCACGACCCGCTTGGCAACCGCCGCGTTCGGTTTCGGCCAACCCGGGCACCCCATAGGACCGGGTCGGTGACGTCCCTCGACATGCTCTGTGATCGCGTTACGAGCCACCTCTTGGACGGGTGGACCCGCTGCATCGCGGCGGAAATCCTGCGGGGATCACGTCGTTCCGGCTCGCGATTGCGAGCGGGTGCGATCCACCGCCCACCGATCTCAAGTGCCCTTGACAAGACTGGTGCGAAGTTCGGTCGCAGCCGCGGCGGTGTTGGGCGAGGCCTGCAGCTGTTGGGAGTAGCTTCGCGTCATGGGTGCGGACGGTTGGTTCACCGAGGCGACAGCGGTCGCCCACAGGCTTCTCGGTGCAGATGAGCCGCAGGAGTGGCAGGTGACGACCTTGACCGGGACCGGAGGTGGCACCTTCGGGGACTCGGTCGTTTCTCGATTCGACTCGCCTGGGCGTACAGCCATCGTCAAGATCGTGAAACGGAACGAAGTGGGCTCGGATCACCCTCTCTCGTGGCGACGGGAGTTGGACATCTACAACTCGGAGTGGTTGCGGAACCGGCTGCCGGCCGGTCTGCAACTCCCTGATTGTCTGGGCTCGGCGACGACTGATGATGCTGCGGTCATCGTCGTCGCTGATGTGCCCTTCGATGACCCACTCGTTCGGGGTGTGGCTTGGTATGGAGACTTGGCGACTCTGCTTGCTCGCCTGAGCGCATGTGCCGTTGATGACCCGACCGTGCCCTCGTGGGCGTCACGAGGCTTTCTCGAGTATGAGATCGGATTGGTCGAGTCGGCGATTCCCGACGTGGTGAAGCAACAGTCGCCGGCCGTTGACGAGGTCATCGATGTGTGGCGCCCGCTGCTGGAACGGGTCGGACCAGTGGGCGCTCAACTTGTGGACGCACTGCGTTCATTGCCCGTCGGGCTCAATCACTTGGATGCGTTCAGCCGCAACGCAGCTCGGGTCGATGATCACTTCGTGATGATCGATTGGGCCTACACCGGGCTGGCTCCCGTCGGTTGCGATGCGGCCTCGTTGATCGCGATCACCGCAATGGCGCGAGAAGTCCCCGCGGGTGACCTCGATTCGCTGCGTGAAGCGGTGACGACCGGGTACGCGTCAGGGCTCGCGGCTGGCGGAGTCCAGGTGTCGACCGAGCAACTCGACTTCGCGATCGACGTGGCGCTGACGCTGCGATTCGTTGGCTTCTTGGCACAGATCCACCGTGGCGGCGACAACATCGCCGCGATGGTCGAGGCCATCTCCGGTCGCCCCTTCAGCGAGGCACGGAGCATCTGGACCGCACTGGCCCACTACCTCACCCCTGCAGCCGAACGCGCGCTCTCAAGCGTAGGCGCCTAGACCCCGAGCGTTTGAGTGGAGTGGTCGGTGGGTGGGTGACATCGTGAGCGCTTCGGGTTCATCGCATTCGCCAACCAGATGAGTATGCGCGCACGGTTCGGATGGCCGACCGCTGACAAACGGTGTCACATCCGACTGTCAACGCTTCGCTGAGTCACCGACTCAGTTGGACCCCACCCTGAAATGCCCACCTTGCGGCGTCAGGGCCGACCATCGACTCGAGCCGATCGGCGACGTCTTCCACCTCTTGCGCGGTGAGCATCGTGGGCCATTCGCGTCGGCCCCCCGACTTGAAGAACGCTGCTGGATCTCGCCACATCTGCCGACCGGAAGTGGAGGGAGCCATCTCCTGCGCCCTGGCTCGCATCGAATCGAGAGTCGCTGCCTCGACAAACCGACCTCGACGCGCCGAGTCGAGTTCAACCCCGAGAATCTCCGCCAGGCGCGCCATCTGACCATCAAGGTCATGCCACAGGTCGTCGTAGTGGAAGAGGTGCACGTTCGGTTCGTTGCGGAGCGACCACGCAGCGTTCAGCGAGTTCGCAAAGCCGAACAATCCCTGCGGCACGGCACCTCTGGGAGCATCGTCGTGGCTGATCCAGTATCGGAGGAACTCTTCAGGATCCTCGGGCGGCGGTGTCGTCGGCGCCGGAATTGGCTCACCGGTGACGGCTTCGAACATGCTGCGGAACTGTTCGCCGTCGATGTTGATGCTGTGGTCGCGCATCGACAGCGCCGCGTCGAGCGGGTGGCGGAACACCACGACGTAGGTCCACGAATCATGGCGGGGGATGCCGTCGAGCGGCGTGTGTGTCTTGATGAAGCGGCGGTGCGACTGTCCCGCCAGTTTCTGGAACACTTCGTCTTCCGAAGTCACCTGGACATCGAGCCAGGGCGACACCGTCGACGCTCCGAAGTCCACACGGTCCAACAGGATCATCCCGACCAGCTGTTGCATCCAGGTCGTACCACACTTCGGTGGCGTCGAGATGATCACATCGTCGGGGCGCGACTCGAAGCGAGACCAACGACTGCTATCTACGATTCCCCGATAGACGCGCATGGCGCGTGACCGTAGCAGTGAGGCCGCTTGGACCTGACGAGAAGTGTGCCCAAGCGTCATTCGAGGGCGCGAGTTTCGCTCGGGATCCGGCGATCTGATCGAGGTCGACGTGGCCGATCCGCTGCATAACGGGCGCTCCACAATCCCTCCGAGCAAGACGAGCACGCGCCACAGTGGCCCAAGCCAAGCACCCGACAACCGCGCTAGCGATCATCAACCGAGCACGGTCGGTGATCGCATCATGAGCTAGCAGCGCGCCTCGCCGGCACTACTCGCCGAGGGTTGAGCTCGGGTCGGCGTCAGCAACGGTTCACTGCATCGCCCTTCACGCAGGAATGGTGCGGTCCATCGTCATAGGTCCGCCATGTTCCGAGATCGATGCGAAAACGGGAACGCCATCAAGTCGGTATTCGCCATAGGAACGCTCGGCTCGCTTCTCGAATCCAAGTCGTCCAAAGATGTGCTGGGACACCAGGTTGGTCGCCTCAGTGACCGCTGATGCGTATCCCTTGATGGCGCCATTGGCAAGGCACGCCGCAACGAGGTGCTGGCCGATCCTGCGTCGAGTGAATTGCTCGGCGACACCCAACAAGAACAGGTGGAGAGTTTGACCCTGCTCGATTGTTCTTTCATCCCGGTACTCGGCATCGATCTGACCCAGCAGATCGAAGATCGGATCGAACTTGTCCGACACTGCGTCGAGTCCTTGCGGGGGTGGCACTGCGGCGTCGTCTGTCAGCAGAACACCCGCCAGCTGACCTGTCGCGACATCTCGGGCGACGACGGTCAAGCCGTCCACACCCGCTGCTGGTGACCAGAGTTCGACGAACGCCTCGAATTCGTTTGGGGTGAGGCCAACGGCGACTGCAGGCGGATCGTGTTGCGTGAAGCTCTCCGCGAGCAGGCGAGCCAACTCGGGTGTGTCTCGAGGTCGACAAATGGAGTACTCGATGCCTGAGATCACCTGTGGCGGCGTGCTGATCATCCGAGGGCTCCGGATTGTCGTGAGACGCTCCAGTGCGGACGATACAGCACGTCAACAAGGTGGCTGGACAGCTCTACGTCCACCCCCACGCCCGCCCATATCCGGCGCACACAAGCACGGCGATCGATGCACGACAACCGCCCCGTAACGGCCCAACCCGGGCGCCCGACAAGACCGGGCCGGTGACGTCCCTCGGACACCCTCTGTGATCGCGTTGCGAGCCACCTCTTGGACGGGTGGACCCACTGCATCGCGCCGGGAGCCGGTCACCCCGCACAAGGTTCGTGCCCGTGGTGATCGCACGGTTGACGGTGCGGGCACGGTCATCCCAGTGCCGGAAGCCCGCCGCCGATCGGGTACGGGCGGCGCCCATGTGGGCGTGTACTGTCGAGGCGGCAGAGGGGGTATGTGCGATGGCAGAGGTCTCGCGAAGCGAAACAGTTCAGGCGCTCGATGGAGTGCCGTTGTTCAGCGGTCTGACCAAGCGGCAGCTTGGTGCCGTGGCCAAGTTGGTGGACCACATGAGCTTCGAGCCTGGCGCCGTACTCGTCCAGGAGTTGGATGTCGGTCGACGGCTGATCATCATCCGAGAGGGCACGGCCGGAGTCATTCGGCGAGGGGCCGTCGCCGGAGAGGGCTCGGCCAAGGGGATCGAGCAAGGGACCGGCCGTCGAGTCGCCACTGTCGGCCCGGGTGATGTCGTAGGAGAACTGTCACTCATCGACGGGAAGCCGACGTCAGCGTCCGTCGTCGCCGATACCCAACTCGAGGCCCTCGTGCTCTATCGGACGAGGTTCAACAAATTGTTGGGCTCGATGCCTGAGCTCTACCCCCGCCTTCTCGTCGGAATCGCCGCACGGTTCCGAGCGATCAATCCCGGCAGCGACGTCGTCGGATAGCGATCCGGCAGCTTCCAGCCGCACCGCCTTGTACGCGATGGGCGCGCGCCAGCAGTCACGGTTCGCCGGCGGGAGCATGAGGCAAACACCCGAGAATCACCGCTCGGAGGTTCGATGTGAATCGGCATTGCCCCGGCGAGGCATCGCGGATCCCGTCGTCGACGCGCTTGTCTGGTGTGGTCGCGAGGTGCACGCTGGGTTCCATGCAGCTGGAAGCCATCCCCATCACGATCCCCGACAACGCGAACGTCATCGTCGGCCAATCTCACTTCATCAAGACGATCGTCGACTTGCATGAGACACTCGCCGGATCCTCCCCGAACTTGCGCTTCGGCGCGGCGTTCTGCGAGGCCTCCGGCCCACGCCTGGTCCGACGATCGGGGAACGACGACGAATTGGTGGCGGCGGCCGTCGACGCGTCGCTCGCGGTCGCCTGCGGGCACAGCTTCGTTGTCTTCCTCCGAGATGGCTTTCCCGTCAACGTGCTGAACGCGCTCAAACAGGTACCCGAGGTCTGCCGCATCCTCTGCGCCACCGCCAACCCGCTCGAGGTGTTGGTCGCGATCACCGAGCGCGGTCGGGGCATCATCGGCGTCGTCGACGGCGCGCCGCCAATCGGCGTGGAGACCGAAGACGACGTCACCGACCGACTCGAGCTGCTGTCCACGATCGGTTATCGAGTCTGAACTCGCTGCCGAGGCGCCTCACTCTCCCGGCGTGAGGTGGCAGATCAGCGCGAGCGTCTCAGCTGGCGGTCCTCGGCCGGACACGCAGGGCGGGCGGTCGTCAGATTGGAGGCTTCTGGATCGGCTTCTTGATGTAGAAGCCGTCGTCGGTGAATTCCTGGATGTCTCGATGATTCCAGACGAGCTGCCAATCACCGTCCCGCTGATGTCGGACGATGCTGTAACGAACCCGCACACGCTCGGGGTCCTCGCCGTGGTGCTTGAAGTCCTCTGTGTAGAAACCCCACACCGTGGCGATGTCGCCATCCACGATGCAGTTCACATCGATGTCTTCGATCGTGTAACGCTCCAGGGTCCCGAACCACGCTTCCAAGCCCAGTCGCTGCGCATCGAGGGAGTCGACGGCGCGCATGTCTCGGGTGCGGAATCCGAAACCGAGTCCTGCCCCCGCTCCGCTGCTTCGGGCGATGATCTGATCGATGTTCCCGGCGCTCCACGCCTCGAACCCGGACCTGGTTTCAGCGATGATCTGTTCCTGGTCAGTCATGACCGCACAGTACTGATCTCCTGCTCCACGGAGCCTTGGCGGAGCCAGGTGCAATCAGCCGACCTCGGGGAGGCAGCCCGATTCAGCTGTGGTGTGGTCCGATCCGTTTCGCTTTCGAACGATGAGGACGGTCGCGTCGCTGGACGACTTCGGTCCGTTCGCTGAGTCGGCGTTTTCCCTGGCCCGTGCCACCTTCGGGCACGTGGAGCGCGCTGAGGAGACCGTCCGCCATTGTCGGGGGACTTCGTGGCGCTGGCGACCGATGGTCATGCCGACCGGGTGGCCGGCATGACGATCCTCGCCATGTCGATGGGAACGGACCTCCCACAGGAACAACTGGAACGGCACGGTCAGGTCTCCCGTGATACTCCGATCCCGCATCTCCAGGGAACGGTGGTCCACCCGGACGTTCAAGGCCGTGGCCTCTACCGCGAACTGAACACGGACAACGCCTCGTAGCCGACCAACCGGACACCACCGGCACGTCGTTCGCACATCTTGATTGTGACGTCGGCGACGCGTACTCCCTACTCTTCCATCTCCGCTACGAGTCCGACGAGTGAGCGAGACGGCCTGCCCCCGACGGCGCACACCGACCGATATGCGGTGGGCGGCGGAGAAGACACGTGCCGCACCCTGGTGTTCGAGAGGGAGCGAACAATTGACGACGTCTATCTCGCGAATCGATGCGACGTAGGCCGACCACCGTCTCTGGAGGGGTTCCTGAATCGGACGCTCTCGGGGACATGACGAGCGGGGCTCCAAATCGACCGACCCGTACTACTCCGGCCGGTTACCGGGCGATCACTGCTGGGGATCGACAGCGAACAGGTTGACAGGTTGCTCTCTCCCTTTGAGCGTTCGAAGACCGAGATCCTCGTAGCGAAATCGACCGCCGATTGTCGTGTGGGTCACGCCCGGGCTCACGACGATCTGGCCCGGGTCTGCTTCTCCCATGACTCGAGAAGCGAGGTGGACAGCGATGCCGCCGATGTCGCCGTTGCGTTGTTCGACTTCGCCGACGTGAATGCCGGTGCGTCCTTCGAGGCCCAGGTCGTTGGTGGCCCGGCCGAGCTCGATCGCTGCGTCAATGGCCTGTGAACCCGACGGGAACGTGGCGAGCGCGCCGTCGCCGGTGTGCTTGACCAACGTGCCGTGGTGGCGTTCGACCGTTCGCGCCACGACGGTCTCGTAACGATCGAGAGTGGCTCGCCAGACGATGTCACCCGCAGCCGCTGCGGTCGGCGTCGAGTTGACCAGGTCGGTGAACAACACCGCCAGCAACTCTCGCTCAACGGGTGCGACGACGGGTGAGCCAGTGATGAATCCCGCCATCAGCTCACCGACCAAGCCCGCATCGAGGCCCGTGATCTGACGGTCAGTTCCTTCGATGGTGATGGATTCGGCTTCGGGGAAGATGCCGAGCCAGAACTCGTGGTCGTGGAGGTCGGGCGCGTCGCGGCGACGGATCTGCAGCACCGGGGGCGCGTCGTCGAACGGCTCCAGCGTCGCCCACACTCGCAACCCGGACTCGATGACGGCATCGGCGTATGCCCGCCTGTCAGCACTGGATGCGCCCGTCCGCTTGGCTCGGCGAACCCAGTCCTCATAGGCGGGATCACCTGCCCGACTCGAGAACACCGAACTGCCGGAGAACGGTTCACGGTTGACGACGATCGCGTCGAAAGTGTCGACGAACCCGTCGGTGACCGGGCTCACCGACGTGAGCGACACCGCCCCCAGGAGGCGCGAGCGGCACGTCGACGCCAACACCGCAGCGATCGTCAAGGTCCCACTCAGCCATCCGGCAGGTGCCTCGACCGCATCGAGCACCGCCACGAACGCCTCAGCCACCTGCTCGAAGTAGTCACGGTCACGGTCGAACGGATCCGATGCACCCACGCCCGGCTTGTCGAACACCACGAGCCTGCCGCCGCGCCCCAACGCTCGAAGGAACCGGTCGTACATCGGGTCCTCGTCGAGCATCTCCATCGGAAACGTCGTCTCCTGGATGTGCACGATCACAGGCCCCTCGGTATCCGACAACACCCGATAGGCGACCTCCCGGCCGTCGGCCAGTCGCGTGAACCGAACGTCGTCAGCCACCGATCCACCATCCCATCAGCCAATACTGCCAGCCCCACCAACACCGCCCGGTACGGCATGTCAGGCGAGTCGGCCCCATGCTCGGTGCAATTGAGGCGCAGTGAGGCACGACCTTCGACACGGTTCGTTCGGGCTCGCTCTGGTGGGAGGGTCGCTCATCGGCGCCGGGCAGCCAGCAGGAACCCGAGCGTGAGGTGCGCCGTCGTGGGGGCGACGCTTGCGCCGAAGTGTCCCCGACCGGGGTAGATGTGCGCCCGGCCGTCCTGGACCCCGGCGGCGGTCTGCTCGAACAGCTCGCGGGTGTAGACGACGTCCTTGGCGCCGCCGATGACCAGTGTGGGCGCGCTGACCCGGTCCAGCTGCTCGCGGACGTCGAAGGCGTCCTCGGCGTCGAGCGTGACCAGCATGTCTGCCGGGTCCTCCGGGGCCATCGACCGAAACAGCACCCGGGCCACCGGGTACGCCGGGCCGCGGAGCGGCGCTGGCATCAGCGCGGTCATGAGCTGCGCCCACCCACCGGCGGCATCCCCGGATCTCGTCAGCCGCGCCAGGTCCTGCTGGATCTGGCGGCCGCGCGGTCCGAGCCGGCAGGCTGAGGAGACCAGGACAAGGGACCGGACCAGGTCGGGCCGGTCCACGGCCAACTGCAGCGCCACCGACCCGCCAGTACTGGTTCCGGTCAGGAGCACCGGGCCACCGAACTCGTCCTCGACCGCAGTCGCCAGGTGTCCGGCGATGTCCGACATCGACTCACCCGGCTGGAGACCCTCCTTGCGGTTGACGACGTACACACGGAAGTCGGCGCTGAACGACCTGGCACTCGACAACACCATCCGGCGCTCCAACCCGCTGGGAACCTCATGCGTGGGCGTCAGGCCCTGCACCATGACCAGTGGTGGACCGTCACCGATCGCCAGATACGGGCTCCCGCCGCTCAGTACTCCGGTCGATACGTGCGCCATCACACACCCTCTCGTCTTCGAACAACCCTGTCACAGCAACGAGAACACCGACAGGGTCCGGGGTCACATGACGGCCCCGAGACCAATCGTGGAGTCTCCTGCACCAGGGTTGGCGCGACCGAAGTGCCATTCGGCGGCACTCGAGTACACCGATCGACAATCCGCTTCTGACGCCGCCTCGCGGCGGTCCCCTCTGATTGGTGAAGCGTCGTTCTCTCCAGCGGGCCGCTACGCAGTTGCCGGCTCGATGCCTCACTGCAGCAGCCAACCTCAGACTGACAGACGAGTCGTCCAGCCAGCAGAGGACTTGGCCCTCCGCCGAAGTCCCGATCTACCGCTCCTCGTGGCCTTGATGAGGCGCACCTGTGGTTCCCCCGGCCCTCTCTCGAACTTCGTTCAACGAACCCGATCATCGGTACCCAGAGTCCCGAGCCGACCGGACTGGTTCACGTCGCGCTGTGAAGCCCAACCCGGGCACCCAATAAGACCGGGCCGGTCACCTCCCTCGGACAGGCTCTGTGATCGCGTTACGAGCCACCTCTTGGACGGGTGGACCGACCGCATCGCGCCGGACACGTGGTATCCACTGGAGCATTGGTGCCTGGGATCATCGCTCGGGTCTGACGGACCACGTGACCGATCGAACGTGCCGTTCCGAGTGCGCTCAGGCGCACGTCGAGGTGGCGCGACACGCGTGATTCGAACGAGCGGACTGCTCCACGCGGGATCGAGTCGGTCCCCGGCCAAGAGTTGCTCGAACGGGGGGCACCACCACGTCGTGCGATCAGCGAAGGACGCGGCCGGAGACCATGGTGGGCTCGATGCGCACCCAGATCGGTCGCCACTCGTCCTTGGCCCAAGGGACCAGCCCGATCTGGTCGAGGTGGGCGTCTTCGGCCCAGTTCGTGACCTCGCGAGCGACGCCCTGCACAACCACACTCCACCCGGTGCGCGTGACGGCATCCCACTGATCGACCTCGAAGCAGACATGTTGGTGCTCAGCTGCAGCAGCGAGCTTCTGGCCCTCGATCGTGCGGAACACGATGCTGTTCTCGTACCACTTGTAGTTGACGGGGAGCACGAGCAACCCGCCATCAGTCGAGAACGCGATGCGGCCGATCGGTGTGGACTCCAGCAACTGGACACACGTCGCCTCGTCGAGGACGCCCATCTTCGACGTGACGTCGATTGCCACGGGTTCGGGATCGTTCGATCTGGGCATCGGAACCTCCGGTGTGCGCCGTGGGAGTCGAGTAGCTGAGCGTCCGGCGAGCGGCCCACCGTAGCCCCCGTCAGGGTCCTCACCGCCAACCCGTCCGTGATCGCGAGACCGAGCTGGTCGCTGCGCCTCGGCCATCCGCCGATGTTCCGATGCCGGGCGACTCGACCCAAGGGCTGCGTCTGAGGATATGCGTGGGCAGAGACGACGCGATCGACGTAGTGGTCGACCACCGCGGCACCGAGGCCGTCCTTGGAGCCGAAGGGTCGGTAGGTCGACGGCGCCTTCAGGTCGAGCTCGCGTTCGAGGTCTGGGATCGACGTCTGCGACCAGCCGGCGAGGAGATGGTGATCGGCAAGAACCTCTTCGTCGAGGCCGTCCTCCCCCGGGTGCGATCCTCCGCGAGCTCACCCAGGAGGAGCACGACGAGTACCGACGCCCGTTCGTCGAAGCCGAGCACCGTCGCCCCACGCTCTGCTGGCCGCGCCAGCTCCCGATCGAGGGCGAGCCCGCCGACGTCGTCGAGATCGTGCAGTCGTACGCCGACTGGCTCTCCACCTCCGACGTGCCGAAGCTGTTCGTCGACGCCGACCCGGGCGCCATCCTCACCGGCCCGCAGCGCGACTTCGTGCGCAGCTGGCCCAATCTGACCGAAGTCACCGTCGCCGGCATCCGCTACGTCCAGGAGGACAGCCCGCACGAGATCGGCGAAGCGATCGCCGCCTGGCTGCCGACGCTCGACGCATCGTGAGCTCGCCCACACCTCGACGTGACCCGCGGGCAACGGCACCTTCCTCCCACTCCCAGAAGTGCTGTTCGGGGGCACTCGACATCGCCGCACGTCATCCCGCTCCGCGTGGCGGGAGCAGGAGGAGGGTGAGGCTCTCGGCGAGCCAGCGTTCGATGCGCGACCGCGTCCAGCCGCGCCGCCGGGTGAGCAATGCGTAGGTGTCGGGATTGGCGAGGGCGGACATCGTGTCGACCGCATCGCCGATCGAGAGTCCTTCACGCAGAGGGCCGGTGTTCGTGAGCATCTCGACGAACGCTCGATGCGTCGCGTTGCGTCGCTCGTCGTCGGTTGTGGCCAGCTGGTCGAGTTCGGCGTCGGCCGCCATCGCTGTGCGCAGCACGGTATGCGCCGGGGCGTTGCGTTCGAGCACGCCGCACATGATCTGAGCGAGCAGCGCCAACTGTTCACGCTGGTCGCTGGCCGCTCGTACCGCCTGCACTGCGGGCCGATCCAACAACGGCACCGGCTCGGCGTCACCCACGATCGATTGGTCGAGGAAGGCTTCGAGCAGGTTCTGCTTGTTCTTGAAGCGGGCGTACACGGTCTCGACCGCCACGTCGGCCTCTTGGGCGATGGCGCTGATCGTCGTGGCCGTGTATCCGTGCTCGGCGAACAGACGGCCTGCTGCGTCGATGATGCGCTGACGGGTCGCCGCAGCCTGACGTGCTCGGCGGCCCCGAGACGAGTTGACATCCTCCATGCGACGAGTATAGTCAGACTGTATCAATACAGTCACACTGTATTGATACATCATTACTGCATATTTGACCCAAGGAGCAAGCAATGGATGAGTTCATTCCGGTCAGACGTTTGAACCACGTCGCGCTGAAAGTGCGTGACCTCGACGGTTCGGTCGACTTCTACAAGCGAGTCATGGGCTTCACCGAAGACATCGGCCGCTTCGGCAACGATGTCCTCGCCTTCCTCCGAGCCCCCGGCTCGACCAATCACCACGACCTCGCCCTCCTGAAGATCGGCCCGAACGCGACGGACGCCAGCGCACGATCGGTCGGGCTGTTCCACTGTGCCTGGGAGGTCGATCATCTCGCCGACCTCGTCACCGCCCGCGACCGGCTCACCGCAGAGGGTTGCTTCCACGGCCAGAACGACCACGGCGCCACCAAGGCCGTCTACGGCACGGACCCCGACGGCAACACCATCGAGATCACCTGGTTGCTCCCACGCGAGGAATGGGGCACATGGGAAACCGACCCACCCATCAAGACCGCGCTCGACCTCGAGACCGAACTCTCGTGCCGATGAACAACCGCAGCACCCACGCCCCCCGAGCGCCGGTGACGGGCACCCGATAACGCCGATTGACAATCCGCCCTCGTCGCAGGATCGACCCGCACGCTTCGGCTCAAGTGCCGCGCCCGGCAATCCCGCCGGGCGGTCGAAGGGTGAGCGCGCGGACGGCGATCGCGTTTCGAGCGACCTGTCAGCCCTTCTGGGCCACTTGACAGCGTCGGCCACCAGCAGGCTCGGCGCTGCAGGTCGGCTGGCAGAGGACCCCCCATCTCTGGTCCTTGGCCCATTGCGCGTTGTGCGCCGTCATGTCTTTCTGGCAAGTGAGAACGAGAAGGGGAAGAAGCCATGCGGCACGGAGCGTTGTCAGCGATCGTTGCGGGACTCGTTCTGGTGGGAAATGCGTGCAGCACGGACGCTCCACCGATCGGTGAGTCGATCGACCTCTCCGCCTTCAGCGAAGCGTGGAGCAGCGGCGACCCAGACCTCGTCCGAGACTTCTACACCGAAGATGCCATGATCTTTCCGATCGGTGTCGACGAGACGAAGGGCGATTCAGTCGCAGGCGGCTGGGGGACGGGAGCGGACATCGATCGCGAGGTCGCCCAGCATTCCGGAGGAACCTATGAGATCTTCGACGCAGTACGCGTCGGCGATATCGCGACATACACGTGGCGATGGGATCTCGGGTACCTCATCATCACGGGGGCAGACATTCTCCACTTTCATGACGACCTGATCTGGCGTCAGTTCATCGACTATCAGGCGGGTGAGTAGGTCGACTGCTCGGCGATCGTGGAGGGCTGACCCACACATGTCGGACGCTCAATACTTCGGTCGGCAGCGGCCGGGCTGTGCAACAGAACGGCCCAACCCGGGCACCCGATGAGACCGGGCCGGTGACGTCCCTCGGACACGCTCTGTGATCGCGTTACGAGCTACCTCTTGGACGGGTGGACCCACTGCATCGCGCCGGAAGTGTGGTCGCCCGCGGACCTCCGGCAAGGAGCAAAGTGTGTGTCTCCTACCCGGCGTTCGGGGGCACCCGGGACTGCCGACATCGAATGGACGCCACGAACCACCAGACAGGTCGTGTTACGCGCCGCTGCTATCAGTCCTTGCGAGGAGCCTGCAGTAGGTTTTCTGCAAGTGGGACTTTGGTCCAACAAGCTTGGGGAGGCATGCAATGGCTCGAGGGACGTTCCTGTTGGCCGATATCGGGGGCTACACGTCGTTCCTGAGCGACGTCGGCATCGAGCATGCCAAGGAGATCACTAGTCATCTGTTCAATGGTCTTTACGCAGTCGATCCGGATCGATGGCGTGTCGGCAACGTCGAGGGCGACTGCCTGTTCCTCTACAGCGATGACCCTGCCGCAGCCGAGACTGCGTTCGAACACGTACAACGGCTGTTCGAACGGTTCTGCGACGGCGTCGAAGAAGTCGTGGCCGGCTCGACGTGCACGTGTGGTGCCTGCGACCGCAGCGGCGACCTGTCGCTCAAGTTCGTCGTCCATAGCGGTGAGTTCGAGACTCACGACGTCGTGGGTCGAACTGAGCTGATCGGGCCTGACATCGTCGTCGCCCACCGCTTGCTCAAGAACTCCGTGCCTGCGCGCGAGTACGCGATCGTGACGGAGCCGCTCGGCGACATCGTCGACGGCTGCGGGTATGACTGCCTGCCTGCGGTCGACGACTACGACGACATCGGCTCGGTCGACTACCGCTACGTCGACCTCGCCGAGCTGCGCAACGATTGGCGCGCGCGGCGCGAGGTGTTCATCAGTGCCGAGGAGGCCGACGTCTCGGTGACCGTGGACATCGATGCTCCGCCCGAGCTGGTCTGGAGCCTGACCCAGGACACGACCGAAGCTGTCGGCATCTACCCCACGCTGCTCGAGTACGACATCCTGACCGGTTCGTTCGACGAGGTCGGCAGCGTGCACAGCTGCTTCCACGGAGACGCGATCGGCAAGATGATTCACCAAGTGCTGTTGTTCGATCCCGAGCGACGACGCGTCACACACCTCGTTTCGAACGTGCGCGGTGTGGATCGGATGTACCAGAGCAGCGAGCTCGTCGATGATGGCGCGGGTGGAACGTTGGCGTCGCTTCGCTACAGCTTCGAACCCGGTGCCTCACTCGACCCGGCGACGCGCGACCTCGCCGTCGAAGTGATCCGTGAGCACACCGAGCGCGACTGCGCCGGCCTCAAGAAGCGCGCCGAGGAACTCGCCGCTCCTCTGACTGGGGAATGAACCCCGTCGTACCCCGCTCCAGGACTTGCCAACACGGGTCCCAGCGCATGGCCGGCAACTCGAGTGGTCACCCGCTCGATTGCGGTGCTTGTCGCCTGTCCCAGAAGTGCCGTTCTGGGGCATCCGATATCGCCGCTCGCAATCCCGCTCCCGACACGATCCGCCGCGCAACAGTCCGGCCCAACTCGGGCGCCTCATAATCCCGTCCGCCAGCCGTCTCGTTCAGCCGCTGCTCGTGACGGGATTACGTGCCGGTCGACTCGAGCGGCACCGCGTCACAGTGCGCCGGCTATCGGGCGCTCGTTCAGGCCGTACATCTCCGCATCCTGGGCGACCGGGAGACGCATCTGATCGCCCCACCAGGGCTGGGCTGCGAAGTCGATGAGTACTGCGTTCTTGGTTCTGAAGGCTTCCAGCCCCTCCGGGCTGCGGTCCGCGCAGCGGATCAACCATCGGTGTTCGGTACGTCCATCGTCGAGGAGATTGAACTCGTAGGTCTCGGTTGCCGCGACGAAGCCAGGCTCGATTCCGTCGGCCTCGACCGGAGTGAGCCGACAGGTGAAGTATTCGAAGGGTCGCCAGTCGAGGTACTCGCGCAGTCCGTCGACACCGTCGCCGTGAGCACAGTGACTTGTCGCCCCGGTCGCGATACGGCCGTCACCGTTGGGCCGGAACTCGACCCCGGTCTCGACGGCAGCAGTGTGCCTCAGTCGCTTCCCCGGATCCACGTAGTACTGCCAGCAGACCGCCGGGGGTGCGTCCACGATGTAGCTCGACACGAAGTCGGCGTCGTCGTCGGTGATGCGCACCCTGTCGGCCTCTCGCCGCAGGGCTGCGACCCGTGCAAGATCCTGGACAGCCCCGGTTACTTCCCCGAACGAGTCGTAGCGCTCCGTATGGGTAGGGAGCTGAAGCTGCGACGTGCCGCACATCGCACAGGGTTCGGTGAAGAAGCCGTACGATTCCGGCCCGCCAGTCTCGATGATGGAATTCTTCAAGAGCCGATGTACCAGGATCACGTCTGGACCGGCCAGATCCACGCCACCGCCGTCGCGATCGACGATGAACGACCCGAAATGGGCGACGAACTTGAGATCGAGGCTTCCGATTTCACTGCATGCGTCGCATGGGCACGTCGTCGACCGCACCATGTTCTGCAGACGATTGGAGAAGTCGTAGTAGCAGGATTCAGCCAATTCCACGAGCAACTCGCCGCTCGGAAATGCCTCACGGGGCGCGAAACAGAACACGGCGTCACCCTCGAGCTTCACGAAGTGCATCGGCGGCGTCAACGACGACCTAATCAGCTTCATCAGCTCGGTCACGATCGCATGGGAGTGCTCGAGCTCCGTGCCCGTCATGAACTCGGTGTAGCCGGAGATGTCTGCCAACAGCAGGTAGCCCTCGACAACGCCACCGTCTACCTCACTCATTGTTCACCGACTCCTACCCACGAGCACAGTGTCGCACAGACGCTCTCCCTGCGAAGCCTGTGACGGTCTTGCAGCGCCAGCGATTTGCCTCGGCAGCGCGCAAGCCACCACCCAACTTCGGCCGATATCGCGCGCCGGATAGTCGCGCCGGCTGCTTGTCAACCGAGCACGGTCGGTGATCGCGTTATGCGCTACCCGCTTGTCCGGTGGAGGCCGCCACAGTGCGCCGGAAGTGCGTCGCGGGCGAGCGCGCTTCGCGACGGGATTGTCGATTGGATCTCGGCTGGTCTGTGCCGAGCGATACGTGCCGTTCTCGCACACTGCCCTTGCCATTCGACGGCGCGCATCCGAGCGCTCACCATATGGGATACCATATGAGTCATGGCTCGACGTGAAGTACTCGTGCAGCTCGACGACGACCTCGTTGAACAACTCGACGCACTGGCCGCCGATCTCGGCACCAACCGTTCTGAGCTGATGCGCCGCGGCGCCCAAGCGGTGCTCGACGCCGAACGGCTCGCAGCAGCGGACAGCGAACTCCGAGCGGCGTACCGCCGACAGCCAGCCGACCCCACGCTGGTTCAGTCGGCCCGACGACTCGCTGCCGAGTCCGCTCCGGCGTGGTAGCTCGCAACGACATCTACTGGGCCGATCTCGGACCGCCTGCTGGTCGTCGCCCGGTCTGCGTGCTGACCCGCGACGCCGCGATTGAGGTGCTCACGGCGATCACGTGTGCGCCGATCACCCGCACCATCCGGGGTATCCGATCAGAAGTCGAGCTCGGCCCCGAGCACGGTCTCCCCGAGGCGTGTGTCATCAGCTGCGACAACGTCATCACCATCCCGCTCGACGACTTTGATGAGGAACCCGTTGGCCACCTCGATGAGGTCACCCGAGCCCGCCTGGACCAGGCGCTGCGCTACGCACTGGACATCGTGTACTGAGCCTGGCTGGGGTCGCGATTTCCGAGCGGTCATCTCACCGTTTGAGGGCTTCGTCAACACGCTGTCGAATCTCGGACTGGGTGGCGCCGAGGTCACGGAGCACGACAGCCATCAGGCTGTTCGGATCTCGGTGACAGGCGATCAGGATGTGCTCGGTGCCCACGTAGTTGTGACCGAGTTCCAGCGCCGAGGCGAGCACCGCCTGGTCGGCGGGGGCGTCGAGGTGGAGTTGTGCACCTTGGCGTCGCGACCGCTTCCCGATTGCCTCGTCGAGGTCAGGCCTGTCGAGGCCGAGGTCCTCGAGGATCTTAGCTCCGATGCTGTCGGGCTCGGTGTAGATCGCAAGGGCGAGATGGTCGAGGCGTACTGCTGCAGCGCCCTGGTCCTGAGCGATCTGGCGGGCGGCGTCCAGCACGTTCTTGGTGCGAGGAGTGACTCGACTCCGACGCGGCATTGCTCGACCCGTCGCCCATGTGTCGAGACCACGACCGCGGTCCACATGGTGCCGCCGCCGATGGGTGGACTCACGTCGGCGCTTCTTTCTGCTCTGTGATCGTCAGCACCCCCGCCTCGTCCCGGGCGACGAAGATCCAGAAGGTGCCGGTCCCGCCGCCCTCGTAGGTCTCGGTGAGCTGATAGCCGATTCCGAGCGGGCTCTCCGCCATGACGTCGTCGCGGACGATCTGGGTGATGAACGAGAACTGTCCGAAGAACTCGGCGACCGTGTTCCGGTCGAAGATCGAACCATCGATCGCGACCCACCTGCCGTCATCGCCGAGCAGCGCCTCGATCGGCGTGAAGTCGTTCGGTCCGAAGGTGGCGGCGATCTCGTCGACGATCGCCGCTGCCTCGGCCGGCGTGAGCGAACCGACGGATGACGCAGTCGTGGTCGGCGCGACAGTCGTGGTCGGCGCGACAGTCGTGGTCGGCGCGACAGTCGTGGTCGGCGCGACAGTCGTGGTCGGCGCGACAGTCGTGGTCGGCGCGGCAGTCGTCGGGGTCGCGTCGGCAGCGTCGTCGCTACCACCGCAGGACACGACGAGGATCACTGTCGCGGCAAGGGTCGTGATGACCGGGATGGAAGGCAAGCGGCTGCCAGCCGTGCGGCTGACGTGTGGTTGAACCATGGGAGTTGCTCGCTCTCTGGACGCAACCGTGCGCCCGTCGCAAGTTCGCACTTGCCGATCGAACCTGTCCAGCAGCTCGCAGGTGACATCCGTCACCGGCGGTTGTCGATGTCGTCTCGGGCTAGAAGCGGCCTGGATGTCCGAGCAGGCCACGGACCAAGTCGGCCTGCCCGATGTGCTCCGCGTTGTGGGTGAGCGGGAGCCACACCAAGAAGTGGCCCCTGGTGGTGTCCTGCCACAGACGCTCCAGGCCCGCCCGTGCCGGTTGGGCGGTGGTCTGCGTCACGAAGCGGTGTACGCGATCGACACTGACGATCTCATCGAGATCGGCCGGGCTCAGCGAGTCGACGACGTCAGCCGTTCGTTCTCCCACCGCGCGCCAATAGGTCAGGAGCGACGGCAGGTGCACCTGAGCGCTCAACTCATCGACCTCGTCGGCAGTCATGCCGGTGCCGACGTCGCGGCGTGCGACGTTCAATCGGCCACTCCAGGCATCGTCGAGAACCTGGGTTCCGTCGACGATCAGCAAGTTGACGGCGCTGTCCTCGGCTCTGGCCATGTGCCACAGCAGCCACGCCAACGGGTTGACCATCGGGTGCACACGGGCACGGATCTGCTCGGGATGCAGTCCCTCGCTGAGTCGGTCGACATGGGAGTGCATTCGCCGGTGGCGAATCGAGAACATCTCGGTCGCATCCATCTCTGTCTCCTGTTCCACACGCGATGTCCTGCCGTTCGCGCTCGTGATCGCCAACCGCAGTCTCTCCCGGTCCGTGGCCTTCCATCTCGCCTGGCGGGAGAAGGGCGTCTGGTCTCGTCTCGCTAGCCAATGCCCGTGGCGTCGCCCGTCGTTCGTGACGTGTCCCCGTGCTCGGCGATGCACTCCTTCAGCGAATCGCGCCCGATGTCGATGGCCTCCTGGCGTGTGCGGCGGCCGCCGGCACGAAGGTGCCGGCCGAGCTCCTCCGGGTCGAGTTCGGTCTCGAGACGATTGCGCAGGACACCGAGGTCGTGGGACACGAAGACCGGCTGAGCGACGTCTGAGCGTTCGTAGGCGGCCGTCACCGCCCCGACGAGCACCGCAGCGGTCGCCCGGTCGGAGATGACCGACGCTGCGAACTGCAACGTCCAGAAGTCGGCATCGTCGGACCAGTGGATGCCGGTGTCGGTCAATGCTGCGAGCAGGTGCCGCGCTGCGGCCTGCGGATCTCCGAGGTCGCGTTCGGTAACACCGAGGAAGATGGTGCAATCGACGATGCCGGGAGCGATGGTCAACTCGTCGAAGCGCTCGCGGGCCTCGATCAGATGGGGTCGGGCCTCGCCCGGCTGTCCCAAGGCAAGCAAGCTGCGACCGAGCCCGCTCATCGCGACCGGGATCGAGTAGGCGTGGTCGGCGCGCCGCGCCTCCTCGAGGGCCTCGGCGAAGTCGCGTGCGGCCTGCTCGTACTGACCCTGGTTGAAGCGCCCGGAGGCCAGCGTGGCCAACGCGAGGCTGACCCCGTAGGTTCCGGCGCTGCGTAGCTCGACGATCGCTTCGGCGAGGAAGCGCTCGGCGTCGTCGTTCCGGCCGAGTTCGAAATACCAGTCGCCCAGGTTGTTGAGGGCGGCGCCGAGACGCTCGCGATCGCTCAGCCTTCGGCGGATCTCCACTTGCCGCTCCAACGCTTCGACCGCCCGGTCGACGTGACCCATGACGCCCAGCAGGCTCCCATGGCTGTGCAGTGCATCTGCCAGCACCTGGTCGGCGAGATCGGGGTCGAGGGCGAACAGGTCGTCGCACCACTGCAGTCCTTCGCGGTGCTGACCGGCGGCGTACCACAGATAGCCGAGGCCCCCGACAAGACGGCCCGCCGTGGTCAGCTGCTGCGCACCGAGCGTGTGACGAAGTGACGCTCTGAAGTCGGCTTCGTCCTGGTCGAGCCGGGTGAGCGCTCCCCCGAGATCGCCGGCACGCTGCTGGGCCTGCAGCTGCGCCGCCAGATCCGCATAGTGCTCAGCGTGTCGCTGCGCGAGCACCTCGCGCTCGCCCGCATCGTCGAGTTGACGCCGAGCGAACTCGCGAAGCGTCTCGAGCAGGATGTATCTGGTGGTGCCATCGCGGGCGGCGTCGGTGGCGACCATCGACTTGTCGACGAGCGCCATGAGCAGGTCGGTGACGTCGTACTCGTCGATTCCGTCACCGCTGCAGACCTGCTCCGCCGAGGGGAGCGAAAAGCTTGCGGCGAACACACCGAGCCGCCGGAAGAGCAACCGTTCGTCAGGCCCCAACAGGTCGTGACTCCACTCGATCGTGCTGAGCAGCGTCCGCTGGCGACCTTCGGCATTCCGATCGGCAGCGGTGAGCAGACGAAAGCGCTCGTCGAGCCGATCGAGGATCTGGGCAGGCGACAGGGAACGTGTACGCGCCGCTGCCAGTTCCAGGGCGAGCGGAATGCCATCGAGACGGCGGCAGATGCTCGCCACCGCTTTCACGTTGTCCGGCGTCAGCGCGAACTCCGACGACGCCAGCTCCGACCGTTCGACGAACAGGCGGACAGCGTCGTGCCCGTGCGCTTCCTCGACCGTGACATCCTCGTCGGGCAACGACAACGACGGCACCCGGTAGAGCGCTTCCCCGGCGACACCGAGCCGCTCCCGGCTCGTGGCCAACACACGGAGGTTCGGGCACGCCGTCAGCAGGTCCCGACAGAGTCCCGCCGTCGGGTTGATGATCTGTTCGCAGTTGTCGAGGACGAGCAGGACCCGTTGGGCACCGATGTACTCGGCCATCGAGCGAACCAAGGGTGTCCCGGCCACCCTGGTCACGGCGAAGCGCTGCGCGATCTCGTCGACGAGCACGTCAGCATCGCGAACGGCCCCAAGTTCGGCCACGCGAAGCCCGTCCGTGAAGTCACCGAGGAGCTCTTCGGCGACGCGCATCGCCAACCGTGTCTTGCCGGCTCCTCCCGCGCCCGACAGCGTCACCAGCCGGTGCTCGTTGAGCAGTGCCATCACCTCGCGCAGTTCGCGGGTTCGACCGATGAAGCTCGTCAGCTGCGTCGGGAGGTGGTCGTCAGGACCCTCAACGGTTCGCAGGCGCGGAAACTCTCGTTCCAGCGCTGGGTGACAGACCTGATGGATTCGCTCGGGTTCGGTCAGACCGCGCAGACGATGCGTTCCGAGGTCGACCAGTTCGGCGTTCGCAGGCATCCGCCCCGCCAGCAGATCGACGGTTGCCTGCGACAACACGAGTTGGCCACCGTGGGCGCTTGCCGACAGCCGGGCGCCGCGGTTGACCGCGGCACCGAAGTAGTCACCGTTGCGGATGGCCGCCTTGCCCGAGTGCACGCCGATACGCACCTTGAAGGTGAGCCCCGCCGCTGGTTCCAGGAACGCGAGCTGCACCTCGAGGGCTGCCTCGACGGCCTCCGTAGCCGACTGGAATGCCACGGCGAAGCTGTCGCCGGCAGTGGTGAAGACGTAGCCATGGTGCCGCTCGACGATCGCGCTGATCCGCCGGTCGTGTTCGGCGAGCGATTCCGTCATCGCGTCGGGGGTCCGATCCCAGAGCGCGGTCGAGCCCTCGATGTCGGTGAACAGAAACGTGACGTCGCCCGTCGGCAGACTCGGTGGTGACTTCATCGGATTGACCGCCATCCTGCCACGCACGAGACGCTCGCTCGTCCCCAAGGGTTGCCTCGTCTCAGCCGCAATGTCGCTCAGATTATCCAGCTGGACGACACAGTCGGGCCGGCCAGCGTCGTTCCCGCGCCCAGGCCTCAGCCGCGTCGGACTCGCACCACCCACTGGGCCACGCCGGTTGTCGGGTGCTCGCCGGAGTCAGTCGCAGGTCGATGGATCACCCGCCCACATCGACGTGACGGTTGCGTCGTCAGGTGGGAGTTCGAGGAGCCAGAAGACCTCGAGCACCTCGGTCGTGAGCTGGATGCTGTCCCACGCGGATTCGATGCTGAACCCGTCGATGCCGTGTTGCGCGGCGAAGTCGCTGAGTGCTTGGATGGTGAGAGGGCCCACGATGCCGTCGACAGCAAGGTTCGCGCCCTGGCTGTTGAGCGCCTGTTGGAGTTCTCTGGCGAACTGCTCGTCGAAGAAGTAGTAGGGCAGATTCACCGACCATCCGATCTCGCCCGAGACAGATCCGGTCTGCTCGGTGACCGCGAAGCCCCATTGGGTGACGTCGGGGATCATCGGCGACGAGTTGGGAAGCGAGCGAACCTCGAGGGCGGTGGAGCCGATACCGATCCCGTCGGCCGTGGCGAGTGCCACCTGTGGTGCTGGGACCGACCACATGACCCAGGAGGCGAGATGCAACGGTGCGGGCGGCGCGTCGAATCGGTCGGGCCAGTCCGTGAACAGCGCATGCAGACCTGCGGAATCCCAGGAGACTGTTCGGGCCTGCTCGATCGCGAGCGTGCACTCCGGTTCGGTCGAGATCGTGTCGCTGTCGGGCGCGCCGAGAACATCGACAAGCGCAGTGAGCGCGGCGTCCATCGGGGTCCCGAAGTCAACGGGGCCGAGCCCATCCGGGCGGAGTCTCACTGTCGACGACGACGATTCGAACGGCCTGTTCAGTGGTCGTGGTTGGATCGTGGCCACGACGATGTCGTCGGGTGGGAGGCCGAGCATCTCGCCGATCTCGGGTGTCAGCCAGAGCTGCGACGTGAACGGTTCGATGCTGTGCTCGGTGAGGAAGTCGACCCAGGCGGATTGGGTTCGTGGACCCCACTGGCCGTCCACGACGAGATCGGCGCCATGACTGTTGAGAGCGGTCTGCACAGCCGCGATGTCCTGCCAATCGAGAGTGGGCGTTGCGGGGTCCCGAGTCGAGCCTCCCCCAGTACCCGCCGTTCGTGCCCGGGGTGACGCGGTAGCTGTCGAGCAGCTCCTCGTTGGAGGTGAACTCGACCGACGGGACGGCCGCTCGGAGCTCACCGACGGTCATACCTGGATACACGCCCTCCTCGGTGAACAGGCGGGTACCACCCGGTGTGGCGGTTGCGTGCCAGTCGCCGAACTGCAGCGACGTCTTCTCCAGAGGCCAGGTGCCGAAGACGGCGTCGACCAGCGCTACTTCGAGGCCGTGGACGTCCCAGGCGGCCAACTGCCCGCTCTCGACGACCCGCAGTCCTCGAACGCAGTCGAGCCAGCTTGCTCTTTCGACACAGCCGTCCGCGAGGGGCGTGATCGATTCGACACGATCGGGGACCCCGATGAGATCAGTGAGTTCAGCAAACGCTTCGTCGGCCGGGGCGCCGAAGTCAACCGGGCCCAGACCGTCCGGGCGCAGCACCGTCATCTCCATCCCCGGCGGCTCGACCGTCGTGACGACGGATGGTGTTGACGTCGTATCCGGAGCGACTGTTTCGGGTGTCGTGGACGTCGCAGGCGGAAGGGTCGGATCAGCGACATGCGACGAGGAGCCCTCGTCACCTCCACAACTGGCGATCAGCAACAACGCCACCGCCACGCCAGGGACCTTGCGCCCCCGCATCACGACTCACCTCCAACCTCACCAATCGTCCACGAGAAGTGGCGCCGCAAGAGGCCAACGTCAGCTGGCGGCGCGCCCGTGTTGCGCTTCCGCTCATGAGCGATGAGGGACGAACGAGACGCTCGCACGGGACTTGGTCGAGCGCTACCGGCAGGCAGACGAGGACCGCTACATTGAGCGCCTGACTGCGCTGTTCGCCGCCGACGCCGAGGTGCGATGGACGGGTGGGGCCGGTGAGTGACGCACCAAAGCGACCAACGAGTTGACTCGTCCATCGAGTACCCCACGCTGCGAAGCCCCTGCTGGGCACTCGAGCGTCGCCACCAGGCCGATGGGTCTGGTTCGAGGACCCTCGACCGGTCGGGCTCCGTGGGAGTCGTCACGACCGATCCGGTACCCAGTCGTGTTGGACGACGACGTGCTCGCCGACGACCTTGGTTGCATGGTCCTCGACGTAGCGCCTGTGGAGCGGATGGTCGACGTACCGCCGGGCCGACGCGAAGCTCGGCGAAGTCCATCACCACCACGAAATCGAAATTGCCGTCGAAGTGGCCGGCGTCGTCCCCCCACGTCATCGTCTCAGCTCGGGGATCTCACGCAATCGTTCGAGCGCGTCGCGTAGGTCCTGCTTCGACTCCGGCGAGACGCCCTCGGCCCATCGGAACGCAACCACCTGGCGGAACATCGGTGCACGTTACCGCGCCCCCTGACGGCACGTTCTTCGGATCCTGCCGCCT
>CAVQRU010000016.1:0-33122 GCA_963715285.1 Ilumatobacteraceae bacterium
GGGAAGACGCACGCCGCCCATCCTGGCACCGCACCGCCACCCGACGTCGGGCCGTGATCGAGGTTCGCCCGGCCCCCATCCCGTCCCACCTCGCCCCGTCCTGTCCCATCCCGTTTGCGTCGAGTTCCCGGTGGGCCGGGTCACCCAAAGTTCGACGCAAACATCCAAGTCGACCGGGCCACCCGTTTGCGTTGCATTCAGGGTGGGACGGGTCACCCGAAGTTCGACGCAAACATCCAAGTCGACCGGGCCACCCGTTTGCGCTGCATTCCGGGTGGGACGGGTCACCCGAAGTTCGACGCAAAGGTCAAGGTCGGACGGGTCTCCCCGGCGTCAGACAGCCATGCGCTGCTGCTGGTTGCGCGCCGAGCCGAACCAGCTGCCGAGGTCGACGATGAACGCGAACATCACGATCACCCAGCCGAAGCCGTTGATCGGATCGCCCCACTGGTCCATCAGCACGTAGGCCAGCGTCGTGTACGGCAGGAACAGCCAGCCGATGAACCCGATCCAGAAGCTGTCGAACGCGGTGTCGTTCCAGTTGGTGAACATCTCCAGCAGGATCAGCGCCACACGCGGGAACACCGCGCCGAGGAGCAGGAACAGACAA
Source organism: Ilumatobacteraceae bacterium (assembly GCA_963715285.1). Lineage (GTDB taxonomy): Bacteria > Actinomycetota > Acidimicrobiia > Acidimicrobiales > Ilumatobacteraceae > Sva-07. Next base: position 611 of record CAVQRU010000016.1, read on the forward strand.
CCGCACATGCCGGCAGACTACGTCGCCGATCCGACGCCCAGAAGTGGCAAGCTGCGACCGTGCGCGCGACCAATCTGCTCCGATCGTGCTGAGCCGCCGGGGGCAGGCTGCATTGGTCGTGGTCGCCGTGGTGGCCGTTGTGGTGGCCGTCGCCACGGGGTGCGCGCCGGCCGACCGTGCCGGTGATCGTGTCGGCACGTCGACGCTCGCCGCTCCACCGGCGACAGTGGCGGCAACCCCCACCCCGTCGACGTCCGCCGACACCCTCACCACGACGTCGACGTCGAGCACATCGACGACCTCGGCCGCGATCACCACCACGACGGTGCCGACGGCCACGCCATACGTCGTCCCCGTCGCCGAGGTCGCCGCCGCCGGCTGGGGCACGACCCACGCGGGCTACGCCGCGACCGACATCTTCATCGAGTGTGGCGCCCAGGTGGTCTCGCCGGTGAACGGCCGGGTGATCGAGGTACGCACCGTCGATCGGTGGGATCCCACCACAGACGATCCGGCGACGCGGGGCGGCCGTTCGGTGGCGGTTCTGGGTGACGAGGGTGTGCGCTACTACGTCGCCCATCTCGACACGATCGCGGTGGTCGAGGACCAACGGGTGGGAGCCGGCGACGCGATCGCCACCGTCGGGCGCACCGGCCGGACATCGGCGTGCCACGTCCACTTCGCGATCTCACCACCGTGCCCCGGCCCCGAGTGGTCGGTGCGCCGCGGCGTCATCTGGCCGTACCCGTACCTCGATGCGTGGAGGGTCGGCGACCAGCTCAGCCCCGTCGAGGAAGTCGACCGCTGGCTGGCCGACCATCCCGACGGGTGCACGGAGGCGATGGCTGACCCGTTCGCCGGCGTAGGTTGACCGGTCGATGCGACCGCCGTCGCGGTCTGCGGGCCGATTTCGGCGGCGATCTCGACCACGGAGGCGAGTATCCGAGCCAACGCGGCTGATGGGCGCGGCGCCGAGGCAGCCGTTCGTCAGACCATCGCGTTCGCGGCGAGCGCCCAACTCGACGATCTGCTGACGCCGAGCCTCGAGCTTCTGATCACCGTCAGCTGACGAGCGGCTCCGGGCCGATTCGTGCTACTGCCGGCCCCTGCGGGCCGTCGAGAGCAGACCGGCACCGGCGACGATCCACCACAGCGCGAACAGCGCGACGTGCAACGGTGGTGTCGGTGATCCCGTTGCCGGGAGCTGACCGGCGAGGGTCACACTGCTCTGTGGGACAGACGCCGCGGTGTTGTCGAGCGGATCGACCGCCGACGCCACCGTTGTGGAAGGTGCCGGAACGACGATCGCTCCGGACAATCCGCCCACTTCCGTCGTCGTCGTCGACGAGCCGGGGACCGTCGTCGTGGTGGTCGTGGTCGGCGGCACTGTCGTCGTGGTGGTCGTGGACGAGCCGGGGATCGTCGTCGTCGTGGTCGGCGGCACCGTCGTTGTGGTGGTCGTGGACGAGCCAGGGACCGTCGTCGTCGTGGTCGTGGTCGGCGGCACCGTCGTCGTGGTGGTCGTGGTCGGCGGCACCGTCGTCGTGGTGGTCGTCGTGGTCGGCGGCACCGTCGTCGTGGTGGTCGTCGTCGGCGGCACCGTCGTCGTGGTGGTCGTCGTGGTCGGCGGCACCGTCGTCGTGGTCGTCGTCGTGGTCGGCGGCACCGTCGTCGTGGTGGTCGTCGTCGGCGGCACCGTCGTCGTGGTGGTCGTCGTGGTCGGCGGCACCGTCGTCGTGGTCGTGGTCGTGGTCGGCGGCACCGTCGTCGTCGTCGTGGTCGGCGGCACCGTCGTCGTGGTGGTCGTCGTGGTCGGCGGCACCGTCGTCGTGGTGGTCGTCGTGGTCGGCGGCACCGTCGTCGTCGTGGTGGTCGTCGTCGTGGTCGGCGGCGGGTTGACAGCAATGATCGCCACGGTGTCGATGCCGTAGTCGGAGTTGTAATGGAAGCTGCTGCCCGAGAAGTCGTAGATGACACCGGTCACGGTCGCCGTACCGGTCGACTGGATCAGCACTCGGTACGTCATCACGATGTCTCCGCCGGCCTTGCCGCCATATTGAGTCGGTCCGGTGCAGCTGGCGTACGTCACCGAAGTCGGCACTTCGTCCCAGCCGCACGCGTCGGCGTACACCGAGGTATTCGTCGCTCCCGACGGCGCCGTGTACTCGGCGTTCACCGAGAGCACGGTGTAGATCGTGTTCGGAAAGTCGATGAACGCCTCGAGCTGTTCATATCCGTTCGTGGCGGTCGAGCCGTACAGCTTGTAGGTGTAGATCTTGCCGACCTCGACGGTGGTTGCTGGTGGGTCACCGATTCCGCCGGGCCCCGTGATCGCCGTGATCTGGTTGCGGTTCTGGCTGACAAGATGCTCCACGTACAACTGCCTCGGACGAGGAGTGGCCACGGCTCCGACACCACCGACCGCGATGTCGATGTGGTACTGACGGCTCGTGTCGAACGCTGCGGCGACTCGCTGCACAGTCGCGTTGAATGAGAATTCGTGGCAGCTGTTCGCCGCAATCGAGTCCACGCTCAGCACCGCTGGGCCCGCGAGCGAGATGTAGCTGTTGGTCGAGTCCCAGACGAGCGACGCCGTCACGTTGCTGGCATCCGTCCCGGTGTTGCACACGCGCGCCGTCACCGGGAAGACCGCAGGCCCAGTGGCGGGTTTGTTCGAGTCGAGTCCGATCACATCCCATGTGATGACCGACACGTTCAGCGATGGTGCGCCCTGGGCCGGAGCCGAAGCCGCGACGTTGACGGCGACAACCGAGGCGATCACCGTCGCGATCACTCCCAGAATCGACCGTCTGCGACGACTGGCTGATCTCGGGTGGATCGGGGGAGCCGGAATTCTCCGCACCAGGAGGTTCTCGGCGGCTCGACACCGCGACTTGAGGAGTTCTCACACGAATCGTTCGACCAGCCGCGACGAGCAGACATGTGCTGTGCTGCTGGGATGCAGTTCGGCATCTTCTACGAACATCAACTCCCGAAGCCGTGGACTGCCGACGACGAGTACGAACTCCTGCGCGACGCACTCGCCCAGGTGGAACTCGCCGACCGGCTCGGGTTCGACTATGCCTGGGAGGTCGAGCACCACTTCCTCGACGAGTACTCGCATTCCTCGGCGCCCGAGGTGTTCCTCGCTGCCGCGGCGGCCCGCACGACTCGGATCCGGCTCGGCCACGGCATCCGCCAGGTGATCCCGAACTACAACCATCCCGCCCGCACGGCGGAGGGGATCGCCACGCTCGACCTGATCTCGAACGGGCGGGTCGACTTCGGCATCGGCGAGGGGGCGACGCGCCTCGAGCTGCACGGCTTCGGCATCCCTGCCAAGGAGAAGCGGGCGATGTCGCTCGAGGCCGCCGAGCAGATCGCCAACATGATGGTGCTCGATCCGTATCCGGGCTACACGTCGGAGCACTTCTCGATGCCGTGCCGCAACGTGCTGCCCAAGCCTCGCCAGAAGCCGCATCCGCCGATGTGGATCGCCTGCACCAACCGCGACACGATCAAGGTGGCGGCCCGCAACGGGCTCGGCGCGCTGGCGTTCAGCTTCGTCGATCCGGAGGAGGCCAAGGCCTGGGTCGAGATCTACTACGACATCATCAGGAGCGAGGAGTGTGTGCCGCTCGGCCACACGGTGAACGCCAACGTCGCCCTCGTCACGGGGTTCTCGCTCGACCACGACCGGGCCGAGGCGATCCGCCGCGGCCAGGAGGGGTTCGAGTTCTTCGGATACGCGCTCAACGCGCTCGTCGCGCACGACCAGGTGCCCGGGCGGACCGATCTGTGGGGTGAATTCCAGGCCCGGCGATCGCCCGACTCCACCGAACGCCGGATCGCCGCCGCGGCAGAGGTCGACGACACCTACGCCAGCTGCATCGGTACGCCGGCCGATGCTCGCCGCCACCTGCGCGAGATGCGCGACGTCGGTGTCGACCAGGTGATCTTCATCCAACAGGCCGGCCGCAACCGTCACGAGGACATCTGTTCGTCACTCGAGTTGTTCGCCGCCGAGGTGATGCCCGAGTTCGCCGACGAGGAGGCCGACCGTCAGCGGCGCAAGGCCGCCGACCTGGCGCCGTTCATCGAGGCCGCGCTCGCCCGCAAGCAGTGGATGCAACCGCTCGCCGACGCCGACATCCCCGTCGTGAAGGCCTCCGTGAAGAAGGCCCAGACCGCCGGCAGCCTCACCTGACCCGTATCAGCCCCCACCCCCGCTGCGTTTGCGACGACGTTCGCGTGGACGACCCACCGAAACCGCAGCGCAAACGAGCATTCTCACCCCCACTCCGTTTGCGACGACGTTCGCGTGGGACGACCCACCGAAACTGCAACGCAAACGAGCGTGCTCACCCCCACTCCGTTTGCGACGACGTTCGCGTGGGACGACCCACCGAAACTGCAACCCAAACGGGATGGGACGGGATGGGATGGGATGGAACGGGATGGGCGGGGAAGATCCGTCGGTGGGGATCAGTCGAGGCGCTGGAGGAACGCAGACAGCGCATCGAACCAGGCGGTGGGTTGTTCCCACTGGGGAGCGTGGCCGGAGCCTGAGATCATGACCAGTTCGGCATCGACGATCGTGTCGGCCATGCGTCGGCTGTCGTCGAGGAACGGTGCGTCGTGTTCGCCCACGATCACCAAGGTCGGCACGGCGATCGCGGTGAGCCGATCGAGGCGATCGGGCTCGGTCATCAGCATCTTCGAACACGCGGCGAACATCTCGGGGACGGCTCCGACGAAGTTGGCCCGCTGCTGCGCGATGATGTCCGGCCGTTCGATTCGCAGCTGCTTGTAGGCGTCGGTCTCGAGCGGGTTCGGGCCGCCCGAGTCCATCAGGTCGGCCATGGCGGCCATGCCCTCGGTGATCGCGTAGGTCCCGACGAACTCCAGTTCCTCGGTGGTCGCCACGCTCAGCGGTCCGTGCACGGTGTCCATCAGGACCAGGGCATCGATCCGGCCGGGATGGTCGAGAGCCAACTGCTGGGCGATGACGCCACCCATCGAGTGGCCGAGCAGCACGAAGCGGTCCCAGCCGAGGCCCTCGACGAGCGCGACCAGGTCGGCCACGAAGGCGGTGACCGCATAGGCCGACGTGTCTCGAGGTCCTCCCGTGTCGCCGTGGCCACGCAGGTCCGGCGCCACGACGTGCCAGCCGGCCTCGGCGAGCCGATCGACGTGATCGGCGAAGTCGGTGCGCCCGCCGGTGAATCCGTGCAGGAGCATCAGTGGACGCCCGCCAGCTCCCACCTCCGTGTACGTCATCGGCTGGGCGGCGGGCGGATTCACGTGTGTGGCGGACACCGGTCGGGAGCGTACCGGGGTGAGAACTTCGACGAGCCACCCCGCGGGTCGAGCATGCGCCGGTAGACAGCGACGTACTCGTCGATCATCGTGGCGGTGTCGAAGCGCGACACGGCGACGGCCCGGATCGCATCTCTGTCGAGGTCCGCCGCAGCGGCGACTGCGGCGAGCGCTGCGTCGGGATCCGAGGCGAGGAACCCGGTCGTGCCGTGGTCGATGAGCTCGCGCATCGAGCCACGATCGTGGGCGATCACCGGGGTGCCACACGCCATCGCTTCGACCACGCTGTAGCCGAAGGGTTCGTCGAAGTCGATCAGGTGCAGCAGGGCGTGCGCACCCCCGAGCACGTCCGCTCGATCGGCGACCGAGACCGGTCCGAGGTAGCGAACACGGTCGCCGTCGACGTGCGGTTCGACCTCCTCGCGGAAGTACCGCTCGTCCTGGACGATGCCGGCGATGTCGAGACGGCGGCCGGATCGGCGGGCGACGTCGATCGCATGGGCGGTGCCCTTGTCGGGATGGATCCGCCCGAAGAACAGCAGGTGGTCTCCGGGCGCCGGGTCGATGGCGAACGCGGCGGTGTCGATGCCGTGATGGATCGTGGCCGCGTAGTGGAGACCCGGGTGTCGGTCGGCGTCACTGATCGCCACGTAGTGGGTGGTCGCGTCGTACTGCTCGTAGACGGGCACGATCCGCGGCGACGAGAAACCGTGGATCGTCGTGACCACCGGTGTGTCGACGAGGCCGCTGTAGGTGAGCGGGAGGAAGTCGAAGCTGTTGTGGATCACGTCGAAGTCGTCGGCCCGCTCGAAGACGGCGGCGATGTGCAGGCACTCGGCGACCTTCGGGTCGATCGTGGCATCCTCGGACCACCCGGTCGGTGCCGTGCCGTGCAACGTGGCGGTGGTGACCGAGTCCGCGGTGGCGAACAGCGTGACGTCGTGCCCCGCGGCGACCAGCCCCTCGGTGAGCAGCGATGCGAACTGCTCCCACGGGCCGTAGTGGCGCGGCGGGGTCCGCCAGGCGATCGGAGCGAGCACCGCAACCCGCAGTGGCGAACCGGGGCCGGCGTCGTGATGGCGACGGGGGATGACCCCAGGATACCGACGGCGGATCGAGAACCTGGGCAGTACAGTGACCTGCACGTCCCCTCGGACGTGTGCGCCCCGCTTGGGCTGGACGGCCGATCACGGTCCTGTCGCCCTTCGCAGGCTCGTCGCCTCGCACGAGCCGAACAAGGAGTTCCAGAGTGCACACCGCCGTCTCAGTCCCGCCCACTCCCCCGCGGGAGCGCGCAACCCGATCGTTCGGGATCCTGTCGACCTTCCCGCCCACGTCCTGTGGGATCGCCACGTTCTCCGCCGCCCTCGCGGCCGGCCTGATCGCCACCGGTGCCTCGGTCGACGTCGTCCGCGTCGGACCGTCCCCGGACCTCGAGGACGTGCTGGTCGTGGCGGCGCTCGATGGTCGCCGTCCGTCGACTCGGGCGACAGCGATCGATGCGTTGAACGCGACCGATGTGGTGATCGTGCAGCACGAGTACGGCGTGTACGACGGTGCCGACGGCGAGTCGGTGATCGACCTGATGGCCGGGGTCGACTCCCCGATCGTCGTCGTGGCGCACACGGTGCTGAGCGATCCGACGGCGAACCAACGGCGCGTCCTCGAAGCGGTGTGTGCAGCGGCCGATGCCGTGGTGGTGATGACCGACACCGCTCGGGCGCGACTCGTCGACGGCTACGACGTCGATCGTGCGCGGGTGACCCTGATCCCCCACGGCGCGACGACACCGTCGGCGCCACCGGTCGGCCCACCCCGGCAGGCGGGTGACCCGGCCCGCGTGCTGACCTGGGGACTCCTCGGCCCCGGCAAGGGGATCGAGTGGGCGATCGACGCATTCGACGAACTCCGCGACCTGGACCCACACCCGGAGTACGTCATCGCCGGATCCACGCACCCGAAGGTGCGGGCGCACCACGGCGAGGCGTACCGGAACATGCTCGTCGACCGAGCGGCAGCGTCAGGTGCTGCCGCCCACATCAGCTTCGACGACACCTACCGCGACCTCGCCTCGCTGACCGAGCTGATCCGCTCCGCCGATGTGGTGGTGCTCCCCTACGACTCACGTGACCAGGTCACCTCCGGCGTGTTGGTCGACGCGGTGGCGGCCGGCCGGCCGGTCGTGTCGACCGCGTTCCCGCACGCCGTGGAACTCCTGGCGAGCGGAGCCGGGATCGTCGTCCCCCAGCGCGACCCGGTGGCCCTCGGACAGGCGATCCGAGCGGTGCTGACCGACCCGGAACTGGCGGCGTCGATGGCGGCCGAGGCCGATCGCCTCGCGCCGGGCCTGTCGTGGCCTGCCATCGCGCGCCGCTACTGCGTGCTGGCGGAGCGGATCGCCGCGACTCGAAGCGCAGCGGCGTCGTGACGCTGCCATCGTTCGGTCACGTGTTGACGTTGAGCGACGGCATCGGCATGTTCGAACACGCCGACCACGCGACACCGCGACGGGAGCACGGCTACTGCACCGACGACGTCGCTCGGCTGCTGATCGTCGCGGTTCGTGAACCCACCGGGAGCCGAGCGGTGCAGGATCTCCGCCGGATGGCGTTCAGGTTCCTTGCGGAGTCGCAGAGCGTGACCGGGCGAACCCGGAACCGGCGTGACGAGAACGGTCGCTGGCACGGGCGGTACGGCACCGACGACTGCTGGGGCCGGAGCCTGTGGGCGTTCGGGACCGCGGCACGGCGAGCCGACGACGAGGCGATGCGATCGAGCGCCTCGTCGTACTTCGACCACGGCGTGAAGCAGCGATCACCACATCGGCGAGCGATGGCGTTCGCGGCCCTCGGCGCCGCCGAGGTCGTCGAACTCGACCCACGCCATCACCGCGCGCGGGCACTGCTCTCCGACGCCGTCACGACGATCGGACCGTTGTCGCCCGACCCCGACTGGCCGTGGCCGGAAGCCCGCCTGTCGTACGCGAACGCAGCACTGCCGGAGGTGCTGGTCGCCGCCGGTCGGATACTCGACCGTCCCGACGTACTCGACGACGGGCTCACGTTGCTGCGCTGGTTGCTCGACCGCGAGACCGTCGACGGCCACCTGTCGCCGACGCCTGTGGGAGGCGCAGGACGCGGCGACGGCACCGGACGTTTCGATCAGCAGCCGATCGAGGTTGCTGCACTCGCCGACGCGTGCGCGCGGGCGCACGCCGCGACCGCAGACGACAGATGGCGCGAGGGTGTCGACCTCGCCGTCGAATGGTTCGCCGGCAACAACGACGTCGGTGCGCCGATGTGGGACCTCGAGACGAGCGGGGGCTACGACGGGCTCACCCCGACCGGCCCGAACCTGAACCAAGGAGCCGAATCGACCCTTGCGCTGATCAGCACGATGCAGCACGCACCGCGGCCGGCGCAGGCCGGACGCATGTCGGTCACCGGGCCGCCCTGGTCAGGCGGATGAGCTGGTCAGGCGGATGAGCTGGTCAGCCGGCTGAGCAGATCGTCGAGCGGGATCGTGGCGATGCTCGCGCCGACGTCGGCGTAGCCGTACGGGAGCACGAGATGGCCGCCGTGGATCATGCTGCCGCACGAGTAGACGACATTGGGCACGTAGCCGTCGCGCTCGTCGTCGTCGGGGCTGAGCAACGGTTCCTTCAGGTGGCCGACCACCCGGGTCGGATCGTCGAGATCGAGCAGGAGTGCACCGAGCGTGTAACGCCGGAACGGACCGACGCCGTGGGTGATCACGAGCCACCCGGCCTCGGTTTCGAGCGGCGAGCCGCAGTTGCCGAGCTGCATCAGCTCCCAGGGCCGTTCGGGCTCCTGGATCACGGTGGCGTCGCGCCACACCCGGATGTCGGTCGACGACATGATGAAGTTGTTCATGTTGTCGTGCCGGCCGAGCGCCACGAACCTGCCGTCGATCGGGCGCGGGAAGATCGCCATCCCCTTGTTGTGGGCGGCGCGGCCACTGAGCGTGGCGACGCGGAAGTGCGTGAAGTCGGCGGTCTCGATCAGCTGCGGCAGGATCTGATGGCCGTCGAACGCGGTGTAGGTCGCGTAGTAGGTGATCGTCCCGTCGTCGCCGGCGAAGCGGACGAACCGGGCGTCCTCCATCCCGTGGCTCTCGGTCGGGCCGCTCGGGAAGAGGACGCGCTCCGAGATGTCGATCGACGACGGAAACGACGTGCGGTAGTTCGACGACGCCAGCCAGTGCAACACGCGCGTCGTCTCACCGGAGATCGATCGTTCGAAGTCGTCGTCCTCGAGGGCCACGATCGCCGCTTCGAGCTCGGCCATCGTGAACTCGTCCTCCAAGCGGACCAGGACCCGTTCCTCGATGTCGTTCAGCATCTCCATGTCACCGAGCTTGGTGGTGAAGAAGCGCTTGTCGTACGCGTGTGGCGTTCGGTCACCGGTCACCGCGAAGTCGCTGGCCGGGTCGAGCACGATCGAGGCGTCGGCTCGCACGATCCCGGTACGGAACTCGATCGACGACCGGTGCCCCTCCCCGATCGCCCGCAGGCTCATGACGAAACGAACCGCGCCGTCCTCGACGCCCGACTGATCGGGAGCGACCACCATCGACGGGTTCCCGAGCGCGGCCGCTTCGATCGAGTACTCGTGGGTGAAGTACGCGCCGATCAACCGGAGCCGAGCGGGTGAGAGCGACACACCGACCAACTCGACCTGATCGAGCCGGGCAGCGACGATGCCGGCAGTGCGCTCGAGCACCGCGTCGAGATCGCGGTGGCGCCCGACGAAGTCCCGACGGGCTGCGTCGAGCGTCTCGACGACCTCGTGTTCCGGCATCGCCATGATGCGCTCGAGCACGATCTGGAGACGCGACGCCCCGTTCGCATGGATCTCCTGGCCCGGGAGGAACGGTTTGGTGATCACCCGCCGCGAGTCGGGAACGAGGCGCACGGAGTCGCAACGTGTCATCCGGAGTGCATCCATGGGAACCTCCGGTTCACGATGATCGTGCTCGTCATCGGGCTGATGTCGACATCTGGCACCGTATCGGCCCGACGACGCTCCCCACCGCCGTCTCCACCGCGCCCTGGCCTCGCAAGATCCGGGGTAGGTTGGCGCTCTTGGGATGAGTCGCCTCGTTTGGGCAGGACGGCCGGTTGCGCTGTCGCCCCGTACAGGCCCGACGCCTCGACCTGAGCCACCAACGGTTCGAGGAGTTGCCATGTCCATCCACGCTTCGGTCCCCGACGGGGCCACCCCGACGCGCCAGTGCGGCCGCTGCCGCAATCGCTTCCCGCTCGATGTTGCCGCCGACCCCGACGAGCAGCCCGAGTGGTGGGCATGCCCGACGTGTGCCGAGGCACTGATCCCGGGCCAACACCGAACATCGAACCCACCCACCCGGTAACCGCCCCCAACAGAGGAGACGAACATGGCCGACCGATCACCACAGCGAAACTCCGGCAAGAAGCCCGGCAAGACCCTCAAGGAGAAGCGCGCGGCGAAGCGCGAGAAGAAGGACGACAAGCGTCCGCTCGTGAACTGAGCCGGCGCGCCGTCGTCAGTTCGCTGACGCGTCGACGCCGCTGGGCATCCGGCGCGACAGGAACACCCCGAGCACGGCGATGCCGGCGGGGACCGTCATCGCGATCGCGACGGCGTCACCCGCCGGCCAGCCGACATCGTCGCCGAACGCGACGATCGCGCCGACCACCCCCGTGCCGAGCGCGACGCCGAGATTGTCCGACAGCTGCAGCGACGCCGCGGCACCGCCGACGCGACCCTCCTCGACGCTGCGCAGCGCGAGCTGCGCATGGGCCGAGTACGCAAGGCCCATGCCGAAGCCGGCGGCGATCGCGCCGAGATAGATCGACCAGAAGGGCGCAGCATCGGGGATCGAGCCGACCCCCACCACGATGACACCGACCACGAGGAACAGGTAGCCGACGCGCACGAACCATGCCTCGCCGAGTTGGCCGATCCATCGCTGCTGGATCCACGTCGCCGTGGTCCAGCTCACCGTCGCCACCGTCACCGCGATGCTCGCCGCGAACGTCGACCGATCGCGGCCGTTCGTGATCGCGTACGGGACGAACGCGTCGAGTCCGAAGAACGCGAACGTCAGCAGACCGCGTGACGCGATCACGGCGGGGAGACCTGCGGCTGCGCGCAGGGTTCCGTTCGGCGTGAGTCGCCGAAGCGGGCCGAGACCGACCACGAGGCCGGCGGCCAGAGCGGGGAGGAGCATCCAGCGTTCGAACGTGAGGCCGGCGACCACGAGTGCCGCACCCGCCGCCACCCGCGCCGCTTCGACGAGACGGCGCCGCGCGAACGGCACCGGTGTGGTGTCGACGTCGGCGACGGGGCCGAGGCGCATCATCGCCGGGACCACGAGTGCTCCGGCGACCGCCACGAGCGGGATCAGGGCGAGGAACACCCACCGCCAGCCGACACCGTCGGCGATGCGCTCGGCGAGCACGGGACCGATCAGTCCGGGCACGACCCAGGCGGTCGACAGGATCGCGAACATCCGCGGACGTTCTGCGACCGAGAACGCTCGCCCGATCGCGACGTAGCCGATCGCGGGCACGACGCCGGCGCCGAAGCCCTGCACGAATCGGCCGACGACGAGGATCGGCATGCTGGGGGCGAAGCCGCCGATCGCAAGGCCGATGGCGAACAGCACCAACCCGACGACGTACGGCGGCCCGGCGCCGCGCCGGTCGGCCTGATCACCGGCGAAGACGATTCCGATCATCGTGCCGAGGAAGAAGGCGCTCGTCACCCAGCCGTACCAGGCGATCCCTCCGAGGTCGGCTTCGATCTCGGGCAGGATCGTGGTGACGGCGAGCGACTCGAAGGCGACGAGCGTCACGACGGCAACGAGCCCGACCTGCAACGCCCGCCGGCCGGCCAGGGCCGACTGGGCGGGTTGGGTGGCCTCGACCTCGCTCGTCACGACCGCAACGGTACGGCCGGAGTAGTGCGGCGACGCCGGTTGTCGCCGAGTACGCGACACTGTCCCGCACATGATCGACACCGACTACCTCATCATCGGAGCGGGGGCCATGGGACTGGCCTTCGCCGACACGATTCTCTCCGAGACCGACGACGCGACCGTCACCTTGGTCGACCGACACTCGCGGCCGGGCGGACACTGGAACGACGCCTACCCGTTCGTTCGACTGCACCAACCGTCAGCGTTCTACGGCGTCAACTCGCGCCCGCTCGGCGAGGACCGCAAGGACGCCGTCGGCTGGAACGCCGGGCTCTACGAACTCGCCTCGGGTGCCGAGGTGCTCACGTACTACGACCACCTGATGCAGCGTGACTTCCTGCCGTCGGGTCGCGTCCACTACTTCCCGATGAGCGATGTCACGGGTACGGGAACCGACGCCGACGGGCGCGTGCGCGGCCGCTTCTCGTCGCTGGTCAGCGGCGTCGAGACCGAGGTGATCGCACGCAAGGTGATCGACGCCACGTACATGAACGTCAGCGTCCCGTCGCAGCGCCCACCGAAGTACGGCGTCGCCGACGGGATGCTGTGTGTGCCCCTGAACGACCTCCCTCGCCTCGCGCGGCCCGCCGACGGGTACGTCGTGATCGGCGCGGGCAAGACCGGCGCCGATGCCTGCCTCTGGCTGCTCGCGAACGGCGTCGATCCCGACGAGATCCGATGGGTGATGCCGCGCGACTCGTGGTATCTCGACCGGGCGCAGATCCAGCCCGGCGACTTCTTCGAGGTCACCGCGGGGCGATTCATCACCCAGTTCCGACACGTAGCGGAGTCGACCTCGATCCCCGACCTCTTCGCTCGCCTCGAGGCCGACGGCCTGCTGCTGCGCCTCGACCCGACGGTCGAGCCGACGATGTACCGCTGCTCCACGGTGACGCAGGCCGAACTCGAGCAGCTGCGGCGCATCACGAACGTCATCCGCCTCGGTCGTGTGCAGCGCATCGACCCCACCGAGATCGTCCTCGACGACGGCGTGGTTCCCACCACCGCCGCCACGGCACACATCGACTGCAGCGCCGACGGCCTCGAACGTCGTCCCGCCGTCCCGGTGTTCGACGGCAACCGGGTGACCCTGCAGACGGTCCGCCACTGCCAGCAGGTGTTCAGCGCTGCCTTCATCGCCCACTGCGAGGTCGCCTACGACACCGACGAGGCGAGGAACCATCTCTGCGGTGTGGTGCCCCATCCCGACAGCGCCACCGACTGGATTCGCACCGCCTACGGCAACTCGACCAACTCGAGCCGCTGGGGCGCCGACCCCGATCTCCAGGCGTGGCTCGCCAGCTCCCGTCTGGATGGTTTCAGCACGACGACCCCGCCGAGCGAGCAGCTGATGAGCGTGATGATGGGCGCGCTCGACCATGCCGAGCCGGCCCTCGCCAAACTCGAGCAGTACGTCGCCGAACTCGACGCCACCGGCCTGTAGCGGCACCACCCGGTCGGCCTTTCGGCCCTGGCACGAGGGGTCGTCACTCCGGTCGAGTTGGAGCCGTGACGTGGAGATTCGACTGGACGGGGATGGGCCCGTTCCTCGTGAGCTCCGTCGTCGCGGTCGCGTTGACGGCTTGGCAGGTAGGGGTCGATCGGTCGGTGTTCGAGCGCTTCCTCGGCCCAGCGGATCCGATCGTGGTGATGACCGCTGTCGCAGTCGTCGGCACCGTCGCGATGGCGTATCTCCAGGGGATCTCGGACTTCGCAGTGCTCGGCCCCGGCACGTCGAGGGAGGCCGTCTCGGTCATCGCCTGGGCGGTCCCGCTGCTCGCCGTCGCTGCGATCGGCGCAGACCTCGTCTTCCGCTACGCCGAGGACACGAACGTGGCACTGCCCGATGCGCTGAGGTTCTACCCCGCGATCGCCGTGTTCGTCGAGAGCGCGCTGCACATCGTCCCGATCGCGGTGCTCGTTTCGTTTTTCGGGATGCCGACCGGGTTGGACGCGACCTTCTGGCGGATCGCGATCCCGGTCGCCCTCATCGAGGCCGTGCTGCAGGCCGTCTACGCCCCGTCGATCGGTACGTCGGTCTTCAGTGCCGTCCACCTCATGGTGTTCGGGGTGGCTCAGGTGTGGATGTTCTGGAGGTTCGGGTTCGTCTGGATGCTCACCTTCCGACTGGCCTACTACTCCCTGTGGCACCTGGCCTGGGGCGCCGCCCGACTCGAGCTGTTGTTCTGAGCGCCGTGGAGTTCGTCGATGCCGCCGACACGCTCGGAACTCCAGTGGCGAGCAGGCCTGGTCCGGGCCTGCAGCGCGGCCGAATCCTCGTTTACGACGAAGGGCCCTACGGTCCAACCGGTTCGGGTCCTACGGTCGAGCTATGGGTGAGATCGAGAGGTACGGATCGGTCGTTTCCAGTCACAGCACGCGCGAAGCTGCATTCGTCTCGAGGAGCAACTCGCACGGACGGCGTGTGCTGTCATCCGGTCGGAGACTCAATCGGCGACTCGCCGTGCTCGTGGCCGCTTCGCTCGTGCTGGCGGCTGGAACGGCGACCATCGAAGTCGCCACGCAGTCCAACTCGGCGAGCGCCGCAGTTCCCGCCGGAGCGAAGACCGAGATCACGGGTCGGCCGGACGGTCTTGCCGTCCTGTCCGTGGGCGCGACGAACACGTGGGCGGGGGGCTACTTCCAGGTATTGCCGTGCGATGCGACGCCAGGGGCGTACTCGACAGTGAACGCCGCCGAGGCCGGTGAGACCATCGCCAACCTGGCGATCGTCCAACTGGACGCCGCCGGCAAGGCATGCGTGTACAACGAGAGTGCTTCCGACATCTTCGTCGACGTGCAGGGATACCTCGACCCGTCGGCGTTCACACCGGAACCGCAACGGTTGTTGGACACCCGTCAGCCCTCACCGAAGCCCCCGATCGAGGCCGGCGACCGCGTCGCGTTCGTCGGCCGGCCGAGTGGGTTGGCCGTCGTCTCGATCGTGGCGACCGAGACCCTCGCCCCCGGCTACGTGCAGGCGCTGCCGTGTACCGCGTCGCCCGGTGCGTACTCCAATCTGAACGTCGACCGAGCCGGTCAGACCATCGCCAACCTGGCGATCGTGCAGCTCGACGCCAAGGGCGAGTCGTGCATCTACACCCAGGGTGGCGGACACGTGATCGTCGATCTGCAGGGCTACCTCGATCCAGCAACGTTCACCGTTGCATCACAGCGGTTGCTGGACACTCGCCAGCCTCCGCCGACGCCCCCACTGCTCGCCGGTAGCAGGTCTGAAGTGGTCGGTCAGGCGAACGGGGTGGCCGTCCTGTCGCTCATCGGTGCCGAGACTCGGGCACCCGGGTACTTCCAGGTGCTCGAATGCGCCGAGGTGGAGGGAGCGTTCTCGAACCTGAACTCCGACCGCGCGGGCCAGACCCGCGCGAACTTGGCGATCGCGCAACTCGACGCCGACGGAACGGCGTGTTTCTACACCCAGGGTGGCGCACACCTGATCGCCGACCTGCAGGGCTACTTCGCCTCGTCCGTGTTCACCCCCGTGAACCAGCGGATCCTCGATACCCGCCAGGCTCCGACTCCTCCATGGGCGTCGGGGGTGCTGTTCGGCGACCCTGTCTCCGCTGCAGAGGCGTTCATGGGATGGCTCGAACGCACCGTCGCCGATCTCGATCCGTGGACGATCGGTGAGGTCACATCCGACGGCGCCTCGGCTGAGGTCGAGGTCACGTACACACCGTTGACGTTCGACATGACGCAGGGGCAGCTCGTGCAGCCCACGATGACGGTCGCCGTCAGCCGGTCCGAGCTGTACGGCGGCTGGGAGGTGACCCAAGCTCGATCCGCATCATTGCCGGTCGGTCGGCCGCTTCCGGGCGACCGGATTGGCTCGGTGTTCGAGATGACCTACTCGAACACGCTCATCAGCAGGGGTCCTGAACTCCGCGTCTTCGTCACCGGTTCGGCGACGCCCTCGTTCGAGGCGCAGTTCAACGGTGGAGGCGTCTTCGCCGCCGGGTCGTTCTCGGGAGTCGTCGACACGGCCCTCTGCAACCCCGGCCTCGCCTCCCTCTTCTCCCTCGTCAGCGTCTGCAACGGCGTTGGCCCCGCAGGCGCGCAGGGGACGCTGGTCATCAGCACCGGGCACGGCGCGACGACGGTTCCGGTCGTCTTCGAGTGAGGCTCATCGGCGCGCCGTGTCCTGACTCCGGAACGGCCCGTACCGGGCACCCGACTTCCGCGTCGGTGATGGACGACCGATCACGAATGGTGGCCGCGTGGCGAGCTACTCGTCGGACAGGTCGACCCGCTGCATCACGACGGCTCTGTTGACACGCCGAGTTCTGATTCCAGCACCGCAACCTGCGCCTGCAAGTCCGCCACGCGCTGTGCCAGCGCTGTGCCAGCGACTCGGCACCGCCGAGCCCTCACGACACGTCGAAGGCCTCCAGCAGCGGCAGCGACTGTCCGCTCACGTAGCGGATCAGCGCGCCGCCGCCGGTGCTGACGAGCGTGATGTCGTCGAGGTCGACGAAGCGGCGGGCGCTGGCGACGGTGTCACCGCCGCCGATCGCGCTCACGCCTGGAGCGCCCGCAACGGCAGTCCACAGGCGACGTGTCCCGACGTCCGCGCCGGGTTGTTCGTAGGCGCCGGCCGGCCCGTTGGCGAAGACCGTGCCGGCTGCGGCGATCACGTTCTCGTAGATCGCGATCGTCGCCTCGCCGATGTCGACACAGAGCTGGTCCACAGGGAGGTCGTCGACCGCGAGCTCGCGTCGTACGCCGCCGTCGAGTACCGCCACGTCGACCGGCAGTGCGATCCGGTCCCGGTGATCGGCCAGGAGTGTTCGGGCCTCACCGATGTACCCGGCCAGGTTGTGGTCGTGGACGAACCGCTCCGTCGGCCCGCCGAGCGCGAGCCCATCGGCCATCAGGAAGATCTCGCCGAGCACCCCGGCGGTGAGCACCCGGTCAGCCGTTCCGTCGCCGAGCACGCGACCCATCATCGAGAAGCCGTCGGACACCTTCAGACCGCCGAGCAGGAACACGGCCGGTCGCGCCGGGGCGTCGACGATGCGGGCGAGTCCGGCCAGCTCTGCGCTCAGCAGCAGCCCGGCTGCCGAGGGGAGCAGGCGCTGGAACGCGACCATCGACGGTGCGGAGCGATGCGCGGTGGCGAACGCGTCGTTGACGTACGCGTCGAAGAGCGGCGCCAGGTTGCGGACGAGGTAGGTGTTGGCCATCTGCCCCGGTGTGAGCTCGACGTCGCGCTCGAACGTGGTGAGTTCCTCGCCGTAGATGCGGACGTTGTCGAGCAGCAGGATCTCGCCGTCCTCCAGCGCCTCGATGCGCCGTCGCGCCTCCGGGCCGGCGACGTCGTCGACCCAGTGCACGGGCCGGCCCAGCCTCGCGGCGAGCTTGCCGGCGTGCTCCTCGGTCGGAATCAGGTTGTGGTAGTCGAGCGCGTCACCCTGGTGCGCCAGGATCACGACCCGCGCCGACCGTTCGGCGAGATCGCGGATCGTCGGAACCGACCTCTCGATCCGGGCCTCGTCGACGATGCGCTTGGTGTCCGGGTCGATCGGCGAGTTGATGTCGACTCGAACGAGCACCCGCTTTCCGGCGACGTCGAGATCGGCGCTCGACCGGATGCTCACGTGATCTTGAGGTAGCCGTCGGTTGCCGCGACCGCCTCCGCTCCCGTCGGTTGCATCTTCATCGCCGCCCTGATCGCGTCGATCGTCTCGGGGATCGTCACCGACTCCTGTGGGATGTTGATGGCGAAAACGATGTCGTCGCCCGACAGCCCGACCATCTCCTCCCAGAGGCCGATCTCGTACATGTCGGCTCGCGGGTACTCCATGTATCGGGCCCACTGGAACAGCGAGGAGTTCGAGTCGAAGCCTTCATCGATGCGCACGACCATGATCCTCGGGTAGGCCCGGAACGCCTCGATCGCCGAGTCGACCGACATCTTCTCCTTCGGCGTCACCGACACGGTGATGATGTGACCGTGGGTCACCGGAGCGTGGATCAGCATCCCGGTCGCATCGATCTCGGGCATGATGTGCATCAGGTCGACGGCTTGATGGTTCGGGACCGGTTCGACCTGGAGGACGTTGGTGAGGCCGCGGTGGGTGTCGCCCGGATCGGCGACACGGCGCACGATCGTGATGAACGTCTTGGTGACCCCGACCGCCCGATGGATGGCGTCCACGGCACGGATCAGCCCGGTCGTGTTGCACGACGTCAGCTTCAGGTAGTCGACCCCGAGTCCCTGCTCGTAGTTGACCGTGCCATGGAAGAAGACGTCGGCCACCGACGACGCCTCGCCGCCCTGGAACACGGCCTTCACGCCGTGCTCGAGATACCGCTCCTTGTTCTTCGCGCCGATCCCGCCTGGCGCGGAGTCGAGCATGACGTCGACCTCACCGAGCAGTTCGTCGAACGACCCGCTGACCGGAATGCCCGCATCGCCGAGCACGCGCTCGGAGCCAGGCACGGCGGCGAACAGCGGGAACGGCATCCCCCGCTCCTTCAGCGCTCGCACCGCGAGGGTCGGGGCGACGTCCGCGACGCCGACCAACTCCATGTCGTCCTGGGCGATCACCCCTGCGGCGAGACGATTGCCGATGACCCCGTACCCGGCGACGCCGACCTTGACCTTGCTCATGTCCTTCTCCTTCGCACGCGTCCGGCACGGTCGAGCACGCAGTGCAAGATCTCTGGACGCAACCGGTTGCCAGGTCCGACGTTACGGACGACGGCGGAGCTGCGGAAGAGACGAAATGCTCTGCAGCGCGCCTGCCCATCGAAGGGCCGGTGCGCCGACCAGTTCGCGGCACTTCATCCCTGGGCGCGCTCGCCGTTCGCGGCCTTGGCCACGATCATGTCGATCCTGCGATCTCTCGTGTCTTGCCTGACTGCGCTGATGACCCACCAGAGCATCGCCTTGCGGGCACTCGGGGAGAAGCTGTCCCAAGCGAGACGGGCCCGTGGGTCGGCGTCGAGCGCGGCGGCGAGGTCGTCGGGCTCGACGAGGTCCTCCACGGGATCGAGGATCGTCCACCAACCGTTGCCTTTCGCAACGTCGACGGCGCGACGTCCGGCATCGGTCATCAATCCGGCTGCCTCCATGTCCGCCACTCGTTGTCGGTTCAGCCGGGTCCAGGTGCTCTTCGGTTTGCGGGGTGTGAGGAGCTGCAATCCTCTGTCGTCGTCGAGGCGGCTCGCGGTCGAGTCGATCCAGCCGAAGCAGATCGCCTCTTCGACCACGTCGGGGTAGGGGCACCTCGGTCTGCCGGTGACCGACCTCCACGAGCACAGCCAGACGCCGGGAGCGGTGTCGTGATTCGCCTCGAGCCAGGCGCGCCATTGCGCACGGGATTCGGCGTGGAAGATCGGGTACCCGAACTTCCACGTCACCGGGTGAGCGGACGCCGAACGCGGGGCCGAACTCATCGCGCGCAAGAGTACGCGGTGACGCAGCCGAGTGGCCTCTCCACCCCGGACCTCCGGTCTTGACGCTTGCGTCGTGGGCGTCGCTGCCGGCGGTGTCGGTGTGCGCGCTCGCCCGAGAAGGCGACGTGGGGTCGTCGACTAGCCTGGCCGCACTCCGAACTCCGAACTGGGGGCGCAGATGCTGGAGCAAGGCAGACAACGGGTGCCGGTGAACGGTGTCGAACTCTCGATCGAGGTCGCCGGCGCCGGGCCACCACTTCTGTTCGTGACCCCTGGCTGGGGTGTCAACATCGCCGCATACCGCGGTCTGCGCCCGCTCGAGCAGCGCTTCACCGTGGTCTGGTGCGAGACACGTGGCACCGGCGAGTCGACCGCGCCACAGGACCACGACTACCGACTCTCCAGCTTCACCTCCGATGCCGAAGCCCTCCGGGACGCGCTCGGAATCGAGGCGTGGTGGCTCGCAGGACATTCCTTCGGCGGCGCCCTCGTCCAGGACTACATCGCCCATCATCCAGACCGATCGCTGGGGTCGATCCTCCTGTGCACGCTGCCGGCCGGCGACCCGGCGAACTTCGAAGAACTCATCGCCCGGGGCACAGCTCGCGCCGGCGAACCGGGCTGCGACGACGCACTCGCAGCGTTCTCCACGGTCCCCACGACCGACGGCGAAGCACTTCAGCTGCTCGCTGACATCATGCCGCTGTACTTCCGTGACCTCGACACATGTCACCGGTTTCTCGCAGAGACCGACGGGATGTCGTGTCGAGTCGACGCCATGGTCGCCGAGAGCCCAGAGTGCATCGACCGCAGGGTCACCGACGGGCTGCTGTCGACGATCGATGTCCCATCGGTCGTCCTGGCGGCTTCGGACGACTTCGTGTGCTCGCCGCCGCGGGGTCAGATCGTTCACCACGCGCTCCGAGGCTCGAAGTTCGTGCTGGTCGAAGAGGCCGGGCACTTCCCATGGTTCGAGCAGCCCGAACGGTTCTGGTCCGGACTGCATCGGGCCATCGACTCGCTCGCTCTCTGAACATCTCCGGTCGTCGTGCTCGACGAGCAGCCGAACACGTTCCGCATCCAGGCAACAGGCCGCGATGCGACGGTCGACCGTCGTGCTGGGCGTGGTTCGACAAGGCGCGTTGGTGGGGCGTACGTCGGCGACCGTGGTGATGTGCGCGGTGCTCGCCGGTGTCGGATCGGTTGCCTCCGAGAAGAGACGATCGTCGTCCGTGGGTACGACCCCCCATCGGGTACCGCGACCGCACCGGCGTGAAGGCGCTGTGCACAGCTCTGTTGGTGCCCGGGGCGGGATTTGAACGCGCACTCCACGTGAGTGGAAGGGGGGTTGAAGTTCGAGAAGGCCGTGCCGGGCGGTGCAGTCGCGTGCCGGGCAGTGCCGTTGAGCTGCGAATACTCGTCCGGCGGGTCTCCTCGAATGATGTCGAGTGCAAATGCGTCCGGCTGATCCCGTGACACGAATGTGACACGCGACCAGTGTCCAACCGATGCAAGCGCCACCGCGAATATGCGGTGCTCGATATGGGCCGCGATGCGGCGCGCTCGCACCGGCGTCGGCGGGGTTACCGGGTGGGCGTTATGCGTGGTCCGTCGCGGGGCATCTTGCCGGATACCGGATGGGTAAGAGGCGCTTGCGACGGCGCAGGTATCGAGGGCTCGACTCGAGTGTCGCTCGCCGCCCCGCACGTACAACCCGGCGCGTGATCTGTGACGGTTCCGCCTGGCGGGGATCCGCTCGGTACCGCGCGCAACGTCGACCGCTGGCGTTGTGGATGTTCCCGTTCCCAATCCGACCACGGGAGACGTCCGTGTCGACGTCGGGCGGGCCGGGGAGCGGTTGAGCGCGCCAGTTCCCGGCGCCCTGGTGGTGGGCGCCGGGAATGGTCGGTGCGTCTGCGGGATTTCAGTCGGCGGTCACCATCGCCGCTGCCGCGGCGAGACCGAATGAGACCACGCTGGCCGCGGTGCGGAGGCGGTGGAATCGGTTCCAGGGCCGTTCGTAGGTGCTGCGCCGCTCGGACAGGTCGTCGCTGGCGGCAGCGGGCAGGTCGAAGGCGTCGAGGGCGTCGTTGAGGGGGATGTTTCCCCTGATCGTCACGCCGAGGACACCGACCAGGTAGGTCCCGGTGGCGCTGGCCAGCAGCCAGCCACGCCGGGTGTCGCCGGTCCGGAAGTGCAGGATCGATGCGGCGCCGAGCACGAGTGGTACGCCCATGAAGGGGACGATGAAGGCCGGGTTGATGATGGCCCGGTTGATGTCCTGCATGGTCTCGACGTAGGTGTGGTCGCCGACCCGGGTCGTGCCGGGGATGACCGAGACGGCCCAGCCGTAGAGGAGCCCCGCGACGAGCCCCGTCCCGATGACGCCCGTGATGAGGAGAGTGTTGTTCGCGTTCATCGTTGGTCCCTTCACACGGTCACCGCAGCCGGCAGGTCCCAGGCACCCGTGGCAGCGGCGTGTCTGGCGTAGTCGGCGAAGTCGCGTGCCGGACGGCCGAGGACCTGCTCGACGCCGTTGGTGACACGAGCGTTGCGCCCGTCGAGCGCCTCGGTGATGACGTCGGTGAGGTGGCCGGCGACCTCGGCGGGCAGACCAGCGTCGACCAGCTCGGCCGTGTAGGCGTCGTGGGGCATCGGGACGTAGCGCACCGGCCGCCCGGTGACGTCGCTGAGGACGTCGGCGACCTCCTCCATCGTGACGATGCGGGGACCGGTGAGTTCGTGGAGTTGACCGATGTGCGAGTCGTCGGTGAGGGCCGCGACGGCGACGTCGGCGACGTCGTCGATGTCGAGGAACGGGTCAGGTCCGGCGGCTTCGGGCATGGCCATGATCCCGGCCCGGATCGGGTCGGCGAAGATCTCACTGAAGTTCTGGGCGAAGAACCCGCAGCGCAGGATCGTCCAGTCGGCGCCCGATTCCATCAACAAGCGCTCGGCGCGCTCCGCCCCCTCCTCGCCGCGGCCGGCCAGCAGGACGTGACGGCGTACACCGCGATCCAGGGCGACGTCGACGAAGGCTCGGACCGTCTCGGCGGCCCCTGGCAGCGCGAGGTCGGGGAAGTAGGTGATGTAGGTCGCGTCGACGCCGTCGAGCGCCTCGACCCACGAGTCGGGATCGGTCCAGTCGAAGTAGGTCTCGCTCGACCGGGACGCCGGCTTGACCGGGGCGCCCAGGTCGCGGAGCCGGGCCGCGACGCGAGAACCGGTCTTGCCGGTAGCGCCGATCACGAGGGTGGTACGCGTGGTGTGGGTGTGTGTGTTGTCCATACGACGAGTGTCCGCGATGCCCCCCGATCTGGGAATCGCTCAGACGCTCGGCTGCATGCGTCACCGTCTGTATCTGCGGCTGGCGCTGCCATAGGCTTGGGACACATGGACGCGTTGGCCGGACTGCTCGACGGGCCGAGGGCACGGGGGGCCTTCCTGCTTCGCTCGAGTTGGAGCGGGCGGTGGGGACTGCGGATCCTGGCCGAGTCGCCCCTCACCTTGCTGGCCGTGCCCCGCGGGGAGCTGTGGATCCTCCCCGACGGCGACCCCCCGCTCCACGTTGGCACCGGCGACATCGCCATCACCCGGGGCCCCGGCCACTACTCGGTCGTGGACCATCCCGGCACTGAACCGACGATCACGATCTTCCCGGGCCAGGACTGCCGCGACGAGAACGGCGACACGGTCGAGGAATCGATGTCACTCGGGGTGCGCAGCTGGGGAAACCACCACGAGGGTGAGACGATCATGATGGTCGGTGCCTACCACTCCTTCGGCGAAATCGGCGACCGGCTCCTTCGCACACTGCCCCCGGTCCTGGTGTTGCCCCACGAACAATGGGAGTGCCCACTCGTGCCGGTCCTCGACGACGAAGTGGTCAAGGACCATCCCGGCCAGGTCGCCGTCCTCGACCGGCTCCTCGATCTCGTCGTCATCGCCGCACTCCGCGAGTGGTTCGACCGACCCGACGCCGAGCCGCCAGCCTGGTACAAGGCTCTCAGCGACCCGATCGTCGGCACCGCCATCCAGCTCATGCAGGCCAACCCAGCCGAACCGTGGACCGTCTCGTCGATCGCGTCGGCGACCGGCGTGTCACGCGCCGTGCTGGCCAAGCGGTTCACCGAGATGCTCGACGAGCCGCCGATGACGTTCCTGACGAACTGGCGGATCGACCTCGCCGCCGACCTCCTCCGCCAGCCCGACCTCACGCTCGGCGCCGTCGCCCAGCAGGTCGGCTACAGCACACCGTTCGCCCTCAGCTCCGCCTTCAAGCGCGTTCGCGGCGTGAGCCCGCAGGCCCATCGGGAAACCGTCGCGAGCTAGCCACCGACGACAATCGAATCCCACCGGCGGGCTGCACTCCCGCCGTCGATGCTCACGCGCTGGTCCAGGCGGCGTCGGCGGATGTCGATGTGCGCCCCTGATCCGGCGTTCGCGGGCAGCTGGACTGGCTGACACCGAGTGCGGAGCTTCGGGTTCTGAGTCACCGAGTGTTGCCCCCGGCGAGAACCAGCAGGCCTATCTCGGCTGGCGGATTGAGAACGGATTCCTGGATCAGTGGGGAGCATTCGCATCCGGTGAGGCGAACATCGTGGAGTGGGAGATTGCCGCCGACGTGTAGGCGAAGGCGGGTGACCATCACCGGTCAAGCCTTGAATCACCGACCTCCCGGCCACGCGACAACCGGTGCACCGTGACGCGGTGCTGCTCGAGTTGGCCAGCACGTAATCCCGGTCAACGTCGGAGGTTCAAGGAGCCGGCTGGCCGACGTGATTATGGGGCGCGCGACTTGGGCCGATACCGAGCGGCGTGAGTTCGTAGCAGACTCGCGTCGTGATCGAACTTCGGAAACCGACTGATTCCGACGTCGACGCGCTTGCCCGGATCTACATCGACTCCTGGAACCGTGGGTTCGGCGATCTTATGGGTTATCGAACGCACAGCCGCGAGCGGCGCGATCGCTGGCGACAGGACATCCACGATCCCGCAGTGACCTGGACGGTCGCAGAGATGGACGGCGACGTCGTCGGGTTCTGTGGCGTGGGGCCAAGCCGTGACCCTGTTGACCCTGCACTCGGCGAACTCCAAACCATCGCCGTCGATCCGCCGTCCTGGCGGCGCGGAGTGGGCCGTGTGCTGATGGAGGATGCGCTCAGCTTTCTCCGACTGGCATACGACTCGGCAATCTTGTGGACCGTCACCGGTTACCAACGCGGCCACGCGTTCTATGGCGCAATGGGCTGGACTCCGCTCGGGTGGCTACGGGCCGACGGTACAGAGACCGCCTTCGAGCATCGACTTCACCAAGACGACCAAACCTGATGGGCGCCCGATACCCGGCGCACTGTTGCGCCTCAACCGGACAAGCGGGTAGCTCATAACGCGGTCACCGACCGTGTTCGGCAGACCCGTCCTCGACGGGGTTATCGGGTGCTCGACTTGGGCCGTGATGCGGCGCGCTCGCGCCGGCCGCGATCGGATTACGGAGCGGGCGTTATGAGTGGGTGATTGACAACCAGATTGCCGGATCCAGGACGGGTGCGGAGCTGCTGCGCGTCGTCGATACCGAGCGGGTCGCAATCGCCCGCACCCGAACGCGAAACACCAGCGTGTCGGTGCCCGGGGCGGGATTTGAACCCGCACTCCACGTGAGTGGAAGGGGGGTTTAAGCCCCCCGCGTCTGCCAGTTTCGCCACCCGGGCGGATGCGCTCCGACACTAGGCGCGCCCGTGGGAACCTTGCGGTGTGCTGTCACCCGGTCGTACCGACGGATGACGGCCTCAGGTGATCGGACGTGGATCCGGATGCACTCCGAAGACGTCGGTGGTGAACGCCGCTTGTCTCGCCGGTGGCGAGATCGACAGGGAGCAACGAGCCGAGCGCGTTGTCGACGAACACCACGCTCGAGCCGTCGAGGTCGACCAGCGAAGCAACGAGTGAGCACGCGGCAACGATCTGGCTGGGTCAGATTTCACCGCCCTGAACCCGCTGGTGAGAGAATGCGGTGTGATGCACGCCGAGGTTCATCGGACACACCGGGTCGGGTGGCTGCGTGCCGCGGTGCTCGGCGCCAACGACGGGCTCGTGTCGACCGCCAGCCTGCTCATCGGCGTCGCTGCCTCGAATGCGAGCCAGAACGAGGTGATGATCGCCGGCGTGGCCGGCCTCGTGGCAGGCGCGATGTCGATGGCCGCAGGCGAGTACGTGTCGGTCAGCTCGCAGGCCGACACGGAACGGGCAGACCTGGAGCGTGAACGACGCGAGCTCCGCGACTCCCCGGACCGCGAACTCGCCGAGCTCGCCTCGTACTACACGGCTCGCGGGCTCGACCCGGAACTCGCACAGCAGGTCGCGGTCGGGCTCACCGAACACGATGCTCTCGGCGCGCACGCTCGCGAGGAGTTGGGGATCCTCGAGTCGACGACGGCGCGTCCGGTGCAGGCCGCATTCACCTCGGCCGGGACGTTCGCGATCGGCGCGCTGTTGCCGCTGCTCGCCGCTGCGCTCGCATCAGGCAGCGCGGCAGATCGCGATCATCGCCGCGACGGCGCTGATCTTCCTGGCCGTGCTGGGCGTGGTCGGCGCTCGCGCCGGCGGGGCACCGCTCGGGGTGGCGGCGTTCCGAGTCACGTTCTGGGGCGCGCTGGCGATGGGCGTGACCGCTGCGATCGGTGCGGTGTTCGGCGCGGTCGTCTGACCCGCCGCGCCCGGACGTCACCGAGGTGAATCAGGCGGTCGCCGACGGGTACGACTCGATCATGTTCCAGGCGTCCTCGGTCAGGTGACGGGCCAGGTCGTGCAGCGCTCGCGCCGCGGCCAGCTCCTCACCGACCTGGGGCACCAACGGGTCGCTGGGGTTTCGACGCGACCGTCCGTAACCCGACAACGACCGATCGCCGGCATCGAGGTGCACGACGATCTCGCAGTGGTCCTCGTCTTCACGGGTCTCGAACCTGAGTGTCCAGGCATGTGGTTGAAAGCTCTCCATTGCTCCACTGTCGAACCACCGCGCCGATCTCGCCAGGGCCGGACGTCATCGAGCTCGTACAGCCCATGACGTTGTTCCCTACCGGATCCGAGGAACGCCTGGAATGCTCGAAGCGGAAACTCGATCATCTCGAAAGCAGGTCTGCGCATGTACGCCAACGTCGGAGACGAACTGATCATCGAGGGTCACCGGGTCGGCTTGCCTCGTCGTACCGGCAAGGTGGAGGAGACGCGCGGCGCCGACGGTGGCCCCCCGTACGTGGTCCGATGGGATGACACCGGTCGAACCACGCTGTTGTTTCCCGGACCGGATTGCCGCATCGAGCATCTGGCCGGCACTGGAAAGGACTCGTGATGAACGTCTCTGATCTCGCCGTGCGAGCACCTGTGGTGATCGCGTGTGATGCCACGGTCGCCGACACCGCCTCGTTGATGACGAGTGCCGGTGTCGGTTCGGTGATCGTCGTCGATGGAGAGCGCCCGGTCGGCATGGTGACCGATCGCGACATCGTCACGCGCGGTGTCGCCACGAACTACCCGATCGACGGTCGGATCGACGGTCTGATGAGCATGGGTCTCATCGCCCTCGACGTCGGCCACGACCTCGAGGACCTGTTGCACGTGTTCCGCGACCACGCGGTTCGCCGCGTCCCCATCGTCGACCATGATCGAGTCGTCGGAATCGTCTCGCTCGATGACGTGCTCGTGCTCGTCGCCGAGCAGCTCTCCGACGTCTCCAAGGTGCTGGCGGGCCAGATCATGTTCCCCCACGCCGCCGACCAGGCGAAGACCCCGGCGCCCACCTCCTGACCCCAGCGCCTGGCCCAGCGCCCGACCCCAGCGCCCGACCCCAGCACCGTTTGCGCTGCATTTCGGGTGGGGCGGTCCACCGAAATCGTGACGCAAACGCCGTGGGCGGAGGGCCGGCTGGGCCGGCTGGGCCGGCTCGTTTGGGCTGCACTTTGGGTGGGTCGGTCCACCGAGAACGCGACGCAAACGCCGTGGAGGGGCGCGGTCGGTCAGTGGATGACGGTGCCGAGCGTGCCGCAGCAACCCATCCGACGGGTGGCGGGCAGCAGCGAACGTGAGCGGATCGCAGAACCGGCGAGCCGATCGACCGCGGCGCGCCCGGAAGGCTCGTCGGCGATCGCCTCGATCTGAGCGCGCGACGCGTCGAGGTCGGCCGCCGGGTCGCCGTCGAGGATCGCTCCCCAGTTCCGGGCGCGCTCACCGACGAGTTCGATGGCGGCCGAGTACAGGGGATCGAGTCCGGCTGCGGCGCCGCGTGATTCGACCTCCGAACGCCAGTGAGCGAACCCGTTGACCGCGAGATCACGGCGGGCCATCGCAGCGTCGGGGGCACCATCGGTAGTGGCGTTGTTCTGCGGAAGCTCGGCCCGAGATCGGTAGCCCGCCTCGTCGGCGAGCAGGTCGGGCTCGAACGCGAGGACCATGTCGCCCGCCTCCGGCAGCCCGGCGTTCGACATGAGCACGTACAGCTCGAGTCGGCCGTCGAGGTTGATCAACCGGTGGACGGTGCCCGGCGAGAACCAGGCGATGGTGCCGGCGACCAGTGGCGTCTCGGCGTACCCCTCCCCCGACAGCGTCTGGACCATGCCCTCGCCGTTGATCACCAGGTAGGCCTCGGTGCACACCGTGTGCAAGTGAGGTGACCCGCCGGCGAGTCCGTCCGGGCCGATCGTGTCGTACACCTTCACATGGCTCACCGACGTCCCGCCCGGCAGCGGCATCCCGAACCGGCCCCCCGGCGTCGGCGGCATCTCAGGTAACGGCGGTGTCGGCGAGCTCACCGCGCCCACTCCCCTCCGTTTGCGTGAGGATTCCGGTGACCCGCCCCACCCGAAACGCAACCCAAACGAGCCACCCCAGCCACCACTCCCCCGACAGCGTTTGCGTGAGGATTCCGGTGACCCGCCCCACCCGAAACGCAACCCAAACGAGCCACCCCAGCCACCACTCCCCCGACAGCGTTTGCGTGAGGATTCCGGTGACCCGCCCCACCCGAAACGCAACCCAAACCAGCCACCCCAGCCACCACTCCCCCGACAGCGTTTGCGTGAGGATTCCGGTGAGCCGCCCCACCCGAAACGCAACGCAAACGAGCCGGTCCACCCGCCACTCCACCTCCCACGTTTGCGTCGCAAGACGCGTGGCCCGCCCCACCGGAAGGTCGACGCAAACGGGGTGGGCCGGCCGGGGCAGTGAGCACAGCGGCAGAGGTCATGCGACGCCGTCGGGTTGCCAGGAGGCGCGGGCGGGGTGGTCGGCGGGAAGTGGGAGCGTCTCCACGGAGCCCGTGCGCTCGGAGTGGTACCAGGCGGTCACCAACTCCAACGACGCCTGGGCGTCGGCGAGCGTCACCGGGAAGTCACCGCCGGCGGCGAGCGCGTCGACGAAGCCCTGGAACTGCCCGGTGTACTGCGTGGCCGACGGCGCCATGTCGGCCCACACCTGCTCGGCCTCCTCGGCGAAGGCCGACCGTCGGAACTCGAAGTTCCACGGCCCGGCGCCGGGGTCGTACGCCTCGGTCGACGACGTGATCGTGACGTTGTCGAAGTGCCACACGAGTTGCGACGAACTCGCTCGCCGCGCCGAGGGTCACGTTCATCGTGACCAGCGCGCCGTCGGCGGTGCGCCCGATGGCAACCGCGCAGTCCTCGGTCTGCACGTCGTTGACCCGGGTCGTCGCCATCGCCCGAAGCTCGACGAACGGTCCGGCCATCCACATCAGCATGTCGTGGTTGTGGATCGCGTGGCTCAGGACGCACCCGCCGCGCTCCCCCGCCCAGGTCCCGCGCCACGGCGCCGCGGCGTAGTAGCCCTTGCCACGACGCCACCAGGTGGACGCCGACGCGGTGAAGAGCCGGCCCGTGATGCCGGCATCGATCAGCGCCCGGGCCCGAGCGGCGCCTTCGCCGAAGCGGTACTGGAAGATCGGCATGAAGCGTGCGCCGGAGGTGGCCGCCGCCCGATCGACGGCAATGGCCAGACGATCGCACGCCGCCACTGAATCGACGAGCGGCTTCTCGCAGATCACGTGCTTGCCGGCGTCGAGGCAGCGGGTGACCTGCTCCTCGTGCATCGACGGCGGCGTGCAGAGATCGATCACGTCCACCTCGTGCGGCGACGCGGGGTCGAGCAGGACGTCGAGCGACGCGACGCCCGGGATGCCCCAGTCGGACTCTCCCTTCGCACGCTTGGCGTCGTCGAGTTCGGCGAACACGGTGGCCGATGCCCCGGCGACCTCGCGCCAGCTCAGGAGGTGGCTCTGCCCGATCCCCATCCCGACGACGGCGACGCGCAACTCAGTCATCGCAGCGACGCTACCGCGTGCCTACACGCCGCAGACCAGCACCGCTGCGAGCCATCGCTCCCCCATTTCCGTCGAGGTTCCGGCGGGATGGGTCACCCAAACCCGCACACGAACGCCCGGGCCCAACCCCACCCCGGCTCGGGTCGAGGTTCCGGCAGGACCGGTCACCCGAATCAACACACAACCGCCGGGGTCGAGTCAGGAGATCGGACGTCCCCACGGGCGTGCGGCAGCCTGGGCCCGCAGGCAGACGTCGGTGACGTCGATCGCGTGCTGCTGGGTCATCAGCCGCTCCCCGTGGTCGGCGAGGTCGGCGATCAGTCGCTCGCCCCAATCGACGACCACGTCGGAGATGTCGACGCGCCGGGTGCCGTCTCCGTCGACGACGATCAGGTGCTCGGCACCTTCGGCCCCCGCGATGTCGACGTTGGCGCGGGCTTCGATCGTGCCGTCGAGGCCGACGATCGTGAGGCGGCAGTCACCCCAGGTCCCGAGGCCCTTGGCGGTGAGGTAGTCGAGCCGGTGGTCGCTCACGACGTCGGGTCCGGCGAGGGTCATCGAGCCGATGTCCTGCATCGCCGGATGGTCGGGCGAGGCGACGTTGCCGACCGCGGAGGTGACCACGGAGACGTCGGCGGCCGCGAGGTCGGCGATCGTGAGGAACTGGTCGACCTGGTGCGAGCCGATGTCGACGAGGATCCCGCCGGTGGCGTCGGGGTCCCAGAACCAGTCGGGCCGCCGCTTGGCCCACATCGTGTGGGGTCCGGCACCGATCACGTGCACGATCCGCCCGACCGCACCGGCGCGGGCGAGGCGAACGGCCTCGGAGATTGCGCGGTTCTCGTAGCGCTCGGTGAACAGCACGGTCCACGGCCGGCCGGGCCTGCCGGCGATCGCCGCGCGGACGGCGTCGAGCTGGGCCATCGTGGTGAGGCCCGGCTTGTCGGTGACCACGTGCTTGCCGGCGCCGATCGCGGCGAGGGCGATCTCCGCCCGCCGGTTGGGGACCGCCGCGGTGACGATCAGGTCGATCGTGTCGTCGGCGAGCATCTCGTCGTAGGTGACCGCCTGCGACTCGGTCTGCCAACCCTCGTAGTGCTCGAGGAATCCGCCCTCGGGCACGTGACACGCGGCGACCGCGCCGGCCTTCACCAGCCGGTCGACGATCTCGAACACGTGGTTGTGATCGAGCCCGTTCACGCCGAGTCGCACCGTCATCACACGATTGCAGCAGGGGTCAGACCCCTGCTGCAATTCACGAGAGGGTTCGGGTCATGGTGTCGAAGTCGCACGACCACGTGGCGTCGCCGGCGGTCAGGTTGTACTGGCGCGACAGGTGTTCGATGCCGCCCCACGGCGATTCGTGGCGGGGGAAGAGGGCGAGCGGCTGCTCCTCGCCCTCGATCAGGAACGGTCCCGTGCTCGAGAAGTCGACGATGCCCGCGGACGGTGACGTCCACGACACGGTGAATCCGACGTCGTCGCGCACCACCGACGGGTCGGCCGCGGTCAACGCGGCGATGAAGTCGTCGAGCGAGCCGCCGTCGTCGCTGCCGACCTCCACCAACCACACGTTGTCCGGACCGCCCTCGGCGACGAGGTCGAACGGCTTGACCATGCCGTTGGTCGACACGACCGCCGGGTCGTACTCACGCCACGTCGGGGTGCGCCACGACCACAGCGCGATGTAGGCGCCGTTCTTCGCGGCGATCGTCCAGTTGCCCACCTGACGCACCTCGTCGAAGTGATCCTGCGGCACGTAGGCGTGGGTGAACGGCCGGTACTCGAACACACCCCACACGAGCGGATCGGTCGACTCGTCCCACTTCGGTTGGTAGATGTGCACCGCCGTGCCCTGGTACTGGGCCGACCGCGGCATCGACGCCTCCCCCGTCCAGTAGCCGGGCTCGCTGTCCTCGGCCCAGATGGTCGACTGCGCCGTGTCGGGCACGGGGTGGTTCGTGAAGACCATCGCGTTCTCGTCGATCGCCGCCTGCCAGGCGTGGCCCTGGTCGCGCATCTCGCCGAAGCGGTGGTCGATCACCGACGCCATCGACACCTTCGGCTGGCGGTACGCGTACGTGTTCGCCTCCGACAGGAACCCGAAGTTGATCACGGCCGCCCGCTCCTGCTCCCAGACGCGGATCTTGGCCGGGTCGTAGTCGTTGATCGAGGCGAGCAGGTTGATGTCGCCGAACTCGGACGTCTCCCAGAGCCGGAACTCGTTGGCGGTCGCCACGCTCACCTCGGCCAGCGGCCACATGCCGAGGGCGCCGAGGCTCCACCAGAACGGCAGGTTGGCGGGGTCGGAGAAGTCCTTGCCGTACGGCGCGGCCGGGTCGTCCTCCAGCGGCGAGCTGCCGTCGAAGTACACGCCGTGACGCTCGCGCACCACACTCGGCGCCTCGTCGAGGGCGATCTCCACCACCACCTGCGGCGGCCGGTACCGAGCAGCCGACGCGA
>CAVQRU010000017.1:0-282838 GCA_963715285.1 Ilumatobacteraceae bacterium
TCCAACTGGGCCGCGGCCCTCCACGGGGATGGATCGGCTGGTCGCTCATCGACCGCCGACCGTACTAGAGCAGCGGCCAGAGGACCGAAAACGCCGCTGTCCACCCGTTCTCGTGAACAACGTGCGCACCTGGGCCGCAGGTTGTTCACGAGAACGGTTTGGGGTCAGCCGATTTCGACCTGGGCGAAGTCGACGATGGTGGCGCCGCCGATGAACTGGCTCACCGACTGCTTGTCGTCCTTCGCGTAGGGCTGGTCGAGCAGCGCGACGTCCTTGTAGAAGCCGTTGATGCGGCCTTCGACGATCTTCGGCAGCGCTGCTTCCGGCTTGCCCTCGTTGCGGCTGATCGTCTCGAGCGTGGCGCGCTCGGCGGCGACCACGTCGGCGGGGATGTCGTCGCGGCTCAGGTACGTGGGACGTGCGAAGGCGATGTGGACCGCGACGTCGTGGGCGAGTTCCGGCGTACCGCCGGCGATCTCGACGAGGACGGCGTTGACACCGCGGCCACCCTGGATGTGCTGGTAGCTGCCCAGGAGGTTGCCGTCGGCCGCTTCGATGCGCTTGACGTCGCCGAGGCCGATGTTCTCCTTGAGCGTGACCTTGAGCTCCTCGAGCTCGGTGGCGCGCTCGGCGACGGCGTCGACGCCCTTGGCGGCGACGAGCTCGGCCAGTGCGTCGGCCTCGGCCTTGAACTGGTCCGAGCCGGCGACGAAGTCGGTCTCGCTCTTGAGTTCGACGATCGCGCCGACGTTGCCGTCGATCACGAGGCTGACGACGCCCTGTGACGCTTCGCGGTCCTCACGCTTGGCACTGGCGGCCAGGCCCTTCTCACGCAGCCACTGCTTCGCGGCCTCCATGTCGCCGTCGTTCTCCTGCAAGGCCTTCTTGCAGTCCATCATTCCGGCGCCGGACGAGTCGCGGAGCGCCTTGACGTCTTGTGCGGTGAATGACATGTCTTCAGCTCTCCGTGCTTGGTTCGGGGGTGGTGTCGGACTGGGCGACGGCATCGTCGGTGGTGCTGTCGGCAACCTGCTCGGCCACCTCGGCAGCGGTCTCCTCGGCAATCTCCGCCACGACCTCGTCGGGAGCGCCTTCCTCGGTGGCGATCGCAGCTGCATCGGCGGCAGCTTCCTCGACCACGGGCGAGGCCTTGGCGGCGGCGAGGCGGGCGTCGCGATCGGCCTGCGCCTGGGCGGCGGCGTCGCGTGCGGCGGCCTGCGCTGCTGCGAACTCGGCCTCTTCCTCGGGGGTGCGCTCAGCGACCGGAGCCGGTGCCGGGGTGCGCTTGTTGGCGATGAATCGCCCCTCCTCGACGGCGTCGGCGATGACGCGGGCGAAGAGGCTGTTGGACCGGATGGCGTCGTCGTTGCCCGGGATCGGGTACTGGATGACCTCGGGGTCGACGTTGGTGTCGACGACGGCGACCACCGGGATGCCCAGCTTGTTCGCCTCGGTCACCGCGATGTGCTCCTTCTTCGTGTCGAGCACGAAGATGGCGTCGGGCGCCTTCTTGAGGCTGCGCAGACCGCCGAGGTTGCGCTGGAGCTTCGTGAGCTCGCGATCGAGCAGCAGGGCTTCCTTCTTGATCATCGCGTCGAACTCGCCGGACGCCTGCATGCGCTCGTACTCGAGCATCTTGTTGACGCGCTTCGACATCGTCTCGAAGTTGGTGAGCATGCCACCGAGCCAACGTTCGTTGACGTACGGCATCCCGCACTTGTCGGCGTAGCTCTTCACGGGGTCCTGCGCCTGCTTCTTGGTGCCGACGAACAGGATCGTGCCGCCACCGGCGACGAGGTCGCGGACGAAACCGTACGCCGTCTCCACCCGACCGAGCGTCTGCTCGAGGTCGATGATGTAGATGCCGTTGCGCTCACCGAAGATGAAACGCTTCATCTTCGGGTTCCACCGTCGGGTCTGGTGACCGAAGTGGGCGCCGGCTTCGAGCATTTGCCGCATGGTGATGACGGCCATGATGATTCTCCTTGTGCGGTTGCATTCCCCCGGTCGGCGCCCGTGACGGGCGACCGCTTGTTGACCGGCGGAACTGTGAGACATCGCTGCGAACAGCGGTCGATCCGGGTGAATCGACCTCCGGGATGCTATCGGCGGTACCGGCCGCCACGACACCTGCAGCCACGACACCTGCAGCCAGGTCACGTGCCGGACAGGTCCGCACCGTCGCGTCGGCGGGATCGCGTGCGAGTGCCGGCGTCCCGTCGAGCGGGATCAACCGGGCGCGGCCGATCAGCCGCCCGATGAACGGCGCCGGGTCGTGGTACTCGTCGCCGATGCGCAAGCCGAAGTAGAAGTCACCGGTCGCGTGCCCCACGATCGACCCGGCCACGACCCGGTCGCCGAGTCGCAGGCGTGTGCTCTCGAGTCGACCGTGGGTCAACCGCCAACCGTTCGGAAGTTCGACCACCAGATAGGTCGTGCCGGCCACCGAACCGACGAACGTCACGGTGCCGGTGGCAGCTGCCCGCACGGCGGCGTCGGGCCCCACCCGGTACTCGATGCCCCGGTTGCCCGCACACCACTCGCACGCCGGGGCACGAAAGGGGTCGACGACCGTGCCGATCACCGGCGGACGCAGGCACGGTGCCGCGTCGACCGAGGTCGGCGACGCCACCGAGGCGATCGCGACCAGTGCCGCCCACAGCCCCATCGCCGGTGCGAACCGGACCTTTCGGCGTGGACCGGCCTGCTTCGCCCCGCGCCCGCGTTCCGTGCCCTCACCGGTACCGACGTCCGTACGACCTCGCATGTGTGCCTCCTCGTGTCGGACCGGCGCGCGCCGGTCGGAACTGGGGGCGCAGGAGCGCCGAGCGGTGGGCCGGTCAGCCGACGCCGGCGGCAGCCAGGCGCGAACGCAGGTGCAGCACGGACTTGGTGTGGATCTGCGACACCCGACTCTCGGTGACGCCGAGGACCTCACCGATCTCCGAGAGTGTCAACCCCTCGTCGTAGTACAGCGACAGGACGAGCTTCTCCCGGTCGGGCAGCTTGCGGATCTCGGCTCGCATGATCTCGCCGAGTTCGGTGTCCTCGACGACCGCCGCGGGCGATCCCGATCCGGGGCCGTCGAGCGCAGCCGGTTCGGCCCCGGCCGCGATCGCGCGATCCAACGGACCGACGGTGGTGCTCGCGATGGCGGCAAGCCAGCGCGTGAGCTCGTCGCCCGAGATGTTCAGGTGAGCAGCCAGTTCCTCGTCGTTCGGTCCACGCCCCAGCTTGTGCTCGAGTTCCGAGATCGCCTTCTCGACACTGCGCGCACGACTCCGGATCGAGCGCGGCACCCAGTCGAGCTTGCGCAGACCGTCGTAGACCGCACCACGGATGCGCGGCACGGCGAACGTCTCGAACTTGACCCCCCGTTCGGGATCGAACCGCTCGATGGCATCGATCAGGCCGAACACGCCCGAGCTGACGAGGTCGCCGGGATCGACACTCGACGGCAACCCGGCACCGACACGACCGGCGACGAACTTCACCAACGGCGAGTAGTGGACGATCAGGTGGTCGCGGGCGGCCGCGTTGCGGCGGTTCAGCCATCGCGTCCACTGCATCTGGAGGTCGGCGTCTTCGGGAACGATACTCATGCTCTGGGGTGGGCCTCGCGGTAGGCAGCCGACAGTCGCTCCCGGCTGACGTGGGTGTAGCGCTGGGTGGTGGCCACATCGGTGTGGCCGAGCAGCTCCTGCACCGCACGGAGGTCGGCGCCTCCGTCGAGCAGATGCGTCGCGAACGTGTGCCGCAGCGCATGCGGATGCGTCGGGCTCGAGGATCGGCGATCGATGATGCGGCGAACGTCGCGCGGCGTGAGCGGCCGACCGCGCTCGTTGCCGAAGAGCACGTCGCCCGCATCGGCGGGCAGGACGTCGCCGCGGATGGCGAGCCACCGTCGCAACGCCCGTACAGCTGCCTCGCTGACGGGGACCCGGCGCTCCTTCGCGCCCTTGCCCCAGACGTCGGCCGCACCGGACTCCAACGACAGCGACCCCACCTGCAGTCCGCAGAGTTCGCCGACACGCAGCCCGGATCCGTAGAGCAGCTCGAGCACCGCGTCGTCGCGACGGCGGCGCCAGTCGGGTTCGCCATCGGGCGCTGCACCATCGAGCAGACCGTCGAGCTCTCGTTGGTCGAGCACGCGAGGCAGACGTCCGGCTCCTGCCGGCGCGGACACGCCACTGGTGGGATCGACCTCGGCGTACCCGCCGGCGACGAGCCAGCGGTAGTACCGCCGCAACGCCGCGGTCTTGCGGGCGATGGTGCGACGAGCGAACTGTCTCGTGGTGAGGTGCGCCAGGTACCGACGCACCGTGGTGCGCTTCACCTGCGCGGGATCGGTCAGGTCGCTGCGGGCGCACCATCCCTGGAACGCGCGGAGATCGGACGTGTAGGCCGCCACCGTGTTGTCGGACAACGAGGTGAGCGCGTCGGCGAACTCGTCGATGCGCCAGAGGTCCACGGCGCAGATGGTATTGCCCCGAGGGTGAGGTAGCCGCGGATGGGGCGCACGTCACGGTCGGATGGGTCATGTCAGGTCAGCCCACTCGTCGATCGCCTCGAACCATCCGCCGGTTTCGCGCAGCCAGCCGGCGTGCTCGAGTCGAGCCACCGCCAAGGCCACGTCGACCACGCTCCGACCGGACTCGGCGGAGAGCTCCTCGATCGACCGCGCCCCGGCGCGACATGCGCTGAGGAACACCAGGTCGTCGGCGCTGGGGCGCGGCCGAGCGTCGAACCTGGATCGGCCGGCTCGGCGACGGTCGAGCCCGAGCGCCACCAGCACGTCGGTCACCTCCGTCGCCGGGGCTGCGCCATCGCACAGCAACCGGTTCGTTCCGACCGAGGCGCGACTCCGAACCGGGCCCGGGACCGCGAACACGTCGACGCCACGTTCGGCCGCCTCGCGCGCCGTGATCAGGCTGCCGCCGCGTTCTCGACTCTCGACGACCACGAGCACCTCGACGAGGGCGGCGAGGATGCGGTTGCGCAGTGGGAACCGGAAGGCGTCGGGAGCGGTCCCGGGTGGCCACTCGGAGATCACGGCGCCTCGTTCGGCCACCGCCTCCCACAACTCGCGGTGCTGCGACGGGTAGGGACGGTCGAGCCCGCTGCCGACGACCGCGACCGGGCGGGCGTGGGCGACGGCGAGTGCGCCGCGGTGGGCCGCCCCATCGATTCCCTTGGCGAGGCCGGACACGACGACGACCTCCGCACTCGACAGCTCGTAGCCGAACCGGGCGGCGGTCTCGAGCCCGCGCTGTGTGGCGTTGCGCGTTCCGACGATGCCGACGCGCCGAGCGTCGAGCACGCTCAGGTCGCCCCGGACGAACAGCACCGCCGGCCGTCGTGGATCGTCGAGCAACTGCGGCGGGAAGGCCGCGTCGCCCGGCAACACGACGCCGATCTCGCTGTCGACGCATCGTTGCCAGACCTCCTCGGGTGGTCGACGAACCGCGTCGGCGCGCCACGACGCCCCCAGGTC
The DNA here is from genome assembly GCA_963715285.1 of Ilumatobacteraceae bacterium. Classification (GTDB taxonomy): domain Bacteria; phylum Actinomycetota; class Acidimicrobiia; order Acidimicrobiales; family Ilumatobacteraceae; genus Sva-07. The sequence goes on from CAVQRU010000017.1 coordinate 5,495, forward strand.
GGGGTCACGCTGGAGGAGCGCGGCGATCGGCGCCGGAGGCCGGACCTCGCCGGACGCGATCGCGAATGCGTCGACGGGCGACCGGTTCGACAGCAGCGACGAGAGGCGCGAACTCGTCATCCGGTCGAAGCCGGCGAGCGAAGCGACGTAACCGGCGGGCGGGATCACGCCGCTCGCCCCAGTCGCAGCGCGCTCGCGAGGTCGGCTCGGAACCGCAGCGCGAGCACGACGTCGTCCTCGGTCACCGAGTCGGACAGGTCGCCGCGCAGGTCGGCGATCGTGCGAGCCACGCGGCGCACACGGTGGTAGCCCCGTCCACTCAGCCGACCCCGCTCCATCTCGTGACGCAGATGGAGTTGCGCGCCGGCGTCGAGGCGGGCGACGTGATCGAGCCGTGACGCCGGCAGCGCGCTGTTGAGCACGTCCTGGCGCAGGAGTGCGGCGTCGCGGGCCGCCTCGACGCGGGCGGCGACGACGACCGACGGTTCGGACGGCTCGTTGGCGATCAGATCGTCGACGGCGGGTCGGTGCACGTTGACGCGCAGGTCGAAGCGATCGAGCAGGGGCCCGGATACCCGGCGGGTGTAGCGATGCAGCACCGCGTCACCGCACAGGCACGAACCGGGTGGCCCGCCGCCACAGGGGCACGGGTTCATCGCGGCCACCAGGAGGAAGTCGGCCGGCAGGACGACGTGCAGATGCGCACGGTCGACGGTGACGATGCGCTGTTCGAGCGGTTGCCGCAGACCGTCGAGCACCGACGGGGAGAACTCCGCCAGCTCGTCCATGAAGAGTACGCCGCAGTGCGCCATCGAGATCTCGCCGGGCCGGAGGGTGTGGGAGCCGCCACCGACCAACGCGACGAGGGAGCTGGTGTGGTGCGGTGCTCGGAACGGCGGGCGTTGGATCAGGCCGCCCGGAGGCAGCACCGCCCCCGCTGCGGAGTGCACCATCGTGGCCTCCAGGGCCCGGGTGCGATCGAGACGGGGCAGCAACCCGGGCAGACGCGAGGCCAGCATCGTCTTGCCGGAGCCGGGCGGGCCGATGAACAGGGTGTGGTGCGCACCCGCAGCGGCGATCTCCAGCGCCTGGCGGGCGAGGGGCTGGCCGTGGAGGTCGGCGAGATCGGGGGCGTCGGTGTCGCCCTCCGGGGCCTCCGGGACGGCGTCGTCGTGGTCCGGCCACGGCTCGGCGCCACACAACACACCCACCAACTCGCGCAGGTGCGAGATCAGACGAACGCGCCCGAGCGCCGCCACTCGGGCCTCGACCGCGCACTCGACCGGTACGACGACGTCGAGTTCGCCGAGCACGCCGACCATCGGCACGATGCCGGCCACGGGTCGCAGCGATCCGTCGAGGCCCAGCTCACCCACGAAGGCGAGCCCTGCGACCGACTCGGGCGGCACGATCTCGGCGGCCACCAACACACCCACGGCGATGGCGAGGTCGAGACCCGATCCGGTCTTGCGGTCGCTCGACGGCGCCAGGTTGACCGTGATGCTCGTGGCCGGCCACTCGAGGCCGCAGCTCATCACCGCGGCCCGGGCACGATCGCGCGCCTCCCGGGTGGACTCGTCGGGCCGACCGACCATCCGGAATCCGGGCATCCCCTTGCTGACCTGGACTTCGACGTTGATCCGGTGGCCCTGGGCGCCGAGCACCGTGGCCGACGTGATCGATCCGTACATCGCAACCTCCTGAGTGAGCGCGACAACGCCGCGGCGGAACACAGAGGAAGGGCGGACTCGGGCCCAGCGACCCCGACCGGCGCCCGCAGGGCCGGTTCGACCTCTGGAACTGTACCGACGGGGTGTCACAGGCCCACCGGGGCGCCGCCGATTCGATCGCGTCGCATGCGACAATGCCAGCCGTGTTCGCCACGATCGACCCCTCCGAGAACCGGCGCGCCCGTCGACGGAGGCGTCGGTCGCCGGTCGCCGGCATCGCGCTGATCACCGGCGTCGTGCTGGTCGGGGCGGCGTGTGGCGACGACGGCGGGAGCGCTGAACGGTTCTGTGGCGAGGTCGCGGCCAACCGCGACGCCCTCACCAATCCGCAACTCGTCTACTCCGACGACATCGAACCGCTCCTCGATCTCTACCGCGACATCGGCGACCTCGCGCCGCTCGCCGTCGAAGCCGATTGGAACCAGCTCGTGTCGGCGTACGAGACGGCGAGCACGGTGCTGCCCGGCGACCAGGAGTCGGAGCAGGAAGCGCTTGCGGCCATCTACTCCTCGGAGGAATCGGCCGCGGCGATCGACGCGTGGCTGCGGGCGAACTGTGCCGTCGACATCGGTCCGGTGTTCACGATCGTGCCCCACACACCCGTGACCGGTCCGGCACCGACCGTCCCGGACGGCACCGTCGCACCCTGAGCACGATCAGGTGGGCGGGATCAGAGCATCTGATCAGATGAGCGCGGTCACGCGATTTCGCCGCGGCGCAGGATGACCTTGTCGACGAGGCCGTAGTCCTTCGCCTCCTCGGCGGTGAACCAGCGATCGCGTTCGGAGTCGGCCTGGATCTGCTCGAGCGCCTGGCCCGAGTGCTCGGCGATCAGCGTGGCCATGCGCAGCTTGGTGTAGCGGAGCTGCTCGGCCTGGATGGCGATGTCGGAGGCCTGACCGCGCAGACCGGCCAACGGCTGGTGCATCATGATGCGGGCGTTGGGCAGCGTGTACCGCTTGCCGTCGGCGCCGGCGGTGAGCAGGAACTGGCCCATCGATGCGGCCAGACCGAGGCACACCGTGGCCACGTCGCAGCCGACGAACTGCATCGTGTCGTAGATCGCCATGCCTGCGGTGACCGACCCGCCCGGGCTGTTGATGTACAGCCAGATGTCCTGGCCGGGGTCTTCACCTTCGAGGTAGAGCAGCTGCGCACAGATCTGGTTGGCGATCTCGTCGTTGACATCGGAACCCAACATGACCACCCGGTTCTTGAGGAGGCGATCGAAGACTGCGGAGCGAGGATCGAAACCACCCTCGAGGGCCTGCGGTGACATGAGATCCGACATGGAGGACACGCTACCGCTGGTCTCGCCGCGGCGACTCGGCCCCGGCGCAATCGACCATGAGCATCGGGGCGGGTAGCGTTCGACGGCAATGCCTGTGACCGCCAAGTTCCTGCCGGAGTCGATCGAACTCGTTTCCGGCGTGCCCACCACGTTGACGCTTCGGCTGCACAACAACGAAGAGGCACCTCAGGTCGTGAATCTCACGCCCTCGGGCGACCTCGCCGAATTCGTCGCGCTCGACGTCAGTACCGCAGCGATCCAGTCGAACCAGATCTTCGACATCCCGGTGAGCATCGAGGTCGGCCCCACCATCGAAGCCGGCGTGCGTCAACCCGCCGTCGAACTCACCTCCGAGTGCGGCAACTCGACCGCCACGATCGCCGCCGAGGTCGTCGCTCACAGCGAGCACTCCATCGAGTTGTCGCCGCTGCGGTCGCGCGGGTCCTCAGCGGGGCGACACACGATCACGGTCGTCAACTCCGGAAACGTTCCGGTCACGGTCGAACTCGCCCCCGACACGCTCGACGGGGAGATCACGCTCGACGTGGAGCCGACGTTCGTGGTCACGCCCGGAGCCACCGCCCGCGTGAACCTACGCGTCACGCCGTCGACGACGTACTGGAACGGCCCGGCGCAGGAGCACCCGTTCATCGTGCGGACCACCAGCTCGGATGGGTCGACCGGCGAGTTCGCCGGAACCTACGAGCAGCGGCCACGCGTCCCTCGATGGGTCGGGCCCGCGGCCGCCGGCGCAGGCGCGGCGCTGCTGATCGGTGCGATTGCATGGTTCGCGTTCCTGCGGCCGTGGGTGCAGAACACTGCCGACGATGCGGCGGCGGCTGCACGCGATCAGGACCGCGCCGCATTGCAGGAGCAGATCGACGAACTCGATGCAGCGGCAGCCAGGGCCCGGGAACTCCCGCTCGGCGCGCCGACCGATCTCCGTTTGAGCGTCGCTCCCGCCGGGGGCAATTCCGAGACCGATTCGCAGACGATCGCTTCGGGCGAGCGGCTGTCGGTCACCGATGTGGTCTTCCAGAACCCGTCCGGGGCGGTCGGCACGGTGGCGCTGCTGCGCGACGGCGAGGTGCTGCTGCAGTCCGAACTGGCGAACTTCCGCGACTACGACCTGCACCTCGTGGCGCCGTACGTGTTCGAGCCGTCGTCGGAGGTCTCGTTGGAGGTCACCTGCCGGACACCCGGCCCGGGATCGAGCGACTGCCCGGTCGGAGCTGCGATTCTCGGGTTCGTCGACGACGCGGACTGACCGTCCCACCCGGCGTCAGCGTCGCACCCGGCGTCAGCGTCTGCCGGGCGTCAGCGTCGGGTCGGGCTGCCGATGTCCCGGAACGCCGCCGTGTTCGAGTCGCCACTGCGGTTCGACACCAGCAGTTCACCGGTGACGTCGCCGAACGAGTCGGGCTGCCCGGCGACGGTGAGGGTCATCGGACCCGACGAAGTGTTCGGGAGGACGACGAAGACGTGGGCGAACGTGCCATCGGGATCGACGGTCACCTGGTCCACGTCGGGAAAGGACGACCGTGAGAGCTCGACGACGGCACCGGCGGGGAATCCGGCGCCGAACACGGTGACGACCTGACCGGGAGCGGCCACCGACGGGACGACATCGAGCGTGGGCTCGGCCGACCCCTCGCCGACCAGGGCCGCAGAGGCCGTGGTGCCGTCGGCGAGGTCGAAGACGAGGAGGCCGTTTGCGGCACCGACGGAGAGCGGTGCGAACTGGACCTCGACGGTGCACGACGAGCCGGTGGGCAACGACACGCCGCTACAGCCGTCGGTGACGAGCGAGAAGGCTCCGTCGCCGGAGTCGACGCGAGCGGCCACGACCGTTGCGGTTCGCGTCGACGGATTCGACAGCGAGACGGTCGCGGTTCGGCGCCCGGCGGCGATGATCGTCGGCTCGAACACCAAGGTGCCGGGCTCCACGAGCGGCACGCTCGCGACAACGGTCGACGATCCTGACGACCCGCCCGACCCGGGTCGGGTGGTCGGGTACGAACCGCCCCCCCTTCCCGGAACGGTCGGCGGCGTGGTCGTGGTTGGCGGCGTGGTGGTCGTCGTCGTCGGTGGTGGTGGTCGTCGTCGTGGTCGTCGTGGTCGTGTCGACGACCGTGCCGTCGTCGGACGGTCGCTGGTCGGCGGCCCAGACATCGACGCCGTCGTGGAACTCGATGTCGTCGGTCAGCGATGCGCCGTCGGCGCTGTCGAACACGATCCAGCGTCCGAATCGGGAGAGCACAGAACCGGTGACCGGGTTCGCGTTCTCCAATCCCTCGACGACACGATCCTGCGTGGTCTCATACGTCGGTCCTGCCATCGACGACACGAGGTGAATGGCGCCGGCTCGTTCGTACACCACGTGCAGACCGTCGGCCGAGACCGCCGGCCGGCTGGCATCGTCGAGCAGCACCCGCGTCACCATGCCGACCCGATCGACGTAGACGACGAACGAGACCGGGGCGGTGTCGGTGCCTGCTACCTCCGGGTCGGTGCCCGGCGCAGTCGCGTCGGCACCGAGTGCGGCAAGATCGGTACTCGACGACTCGAAGAACACGAGCGAACCGTCGCCAGAGAGTGTCGGCGATCCGGATGATGCGGCGCCCGGTTCGCCCGTTGTGGTCGGTGACAGGAGCTCGATGGTCGGCGTGACCGCGGCGTCGGGCAGACTCCACACGTACACGTTGCCGGGGTCGGGAGTGAACGGGGCCGGGCCCGGCCCCGCCACGTAGACGACCGTGGTCCCGTCGACGGAGATGTCGAGGTCGGCGCCCGTCACGATGTCCGCAGTCGGAGTGACTGCGGTATCGAACGCCCCGACGAGTACGTGATCGGCGGGAGCGACCACGGCGGCGGCGGGGTCGGCAGCGGGCTCGGCGGCGGGGTCGGCGGCGGGGTCGGCGGCGGGACGCTCGTACCGCCGGATCTCGGAACCGGTGGACCAGACGATCGTCGAGCCGTCGAAGGACAGGGCGGGTGCGGAGTCGTGGTCGGCCGCATCGACGGTGTCGATCACGGTGCCGGTGGGGAGCGCGTCGTCGCTCGGCGAGCTGCAGCGGTCGACGACCGTGAGCGAGGTGGTGGGCGCGACGTCGTCGCCGCCGGGGACGGAGTAGGCGACGAGACAGCCGTTGCCGCTGATGCCCGGAGCCGAGCTGCGTTCTTCCGCGACCGGCGTCGTGGTGGCGGCCGTCCGGTCACGGATCCAGACGCGGCGGTCGGACCGGTCGTCGAGGTCGGACGCGTCGAAGGCGACCACGGCGCCGGTGTCGGACACCGCCGGGCTGCCGTTGAACGCGCCGACAGGCACGGCGCCGCTCGCGTCGACCGAGACCGGCTCGATGACGGGCAGCTCCGTCTGCGCGCCGATGGAGGAGCTCGACACCACGATGCCGGCGACGACGATGGCGCAAACTCCGAGACTCGCTGCCGTCCTGCGGCGGGAGGTGGACCTTGTATCCGTGCTCCCAACCGTACTCGCGACCGGCCTCCAGGCGTTCTCGCGGCGGCCTGCGCGGGCGGGGGTCGGCCCTCAGCGGTGGATTCCGCTCATCACCAGTGCGATGCGTTCGGACGGGGCGACGTCGTCTCGGATCGTCAGCAGTCCGGCCAGCCCGGCGCTTCCGGTGGCGCTCACGTCGAAGCCGGCGGCGCGAGCCAGTGCGTGGGCTCGCTCGACGTCGGCCTCGGCGGCGACGACCGGCGAGCCCCCAGAGGCCGTCATCGCAACGAACACGCCGAGCCAGTCGTAGGTCTCGTCGTCGAGGATGCCATCGGCGATCGAGTGCGGATCGTCCCAGACGGTCATCAGATCACTCCACCGTCGTCCGATCGCGGCCACATCGCCGTGCCGGCCGGGAACGTTCTGTGCTCGCTCCCAGGCCCGCGAGCGGGGCGCACCCCGCCGTCTGGACGGCATGCAGCCGCGTGGTGGGCGAGGTGTCCGCGAGGCCGGAACCGAGGCACGCGGCGAACGCTCCCCCACCCACCTGCACGAAGACGCGGTCGAGCCGCGCGGTCGCCTGCTCGGCGATCTCCCACCCGATGGTTCGGCCGCCGTCGAGGGCGAGGGCGTTCTCGGGGCCTTGAACGGTGAACGGGATGGCGCCCGCGGCAACGGCGTCGCGGAAGCGAAACATCGCGGGGTCGCCTGGCGGGTCGTGCGGGCGGCGTTCGCATCGGTGGACGGTGGCGCCGAGGCGGTCGAGTTCCGCCCCGAACCCGTCGCTCATCCAGGTGGGGACGTAGACGTCGATCGGCCAGTCGACCGCGGCCGCGAGCGTCGATGCGGCGAGGGCCGCGTTGCCGCACGAGGCGATTGCCAGCCGGGGCCGATCGGTGAGGTGCCCGAGACGTTCGGCGGCCAGGAGGTGCAGCAGGATCGTCACCAGGTGGCGCGCCTTCTGGCTCCCGGCCACTCCACCGGTCTCGTCCTTGACCCACACGCCACCCTCGGCATCGAAGCCGAGTTCGTCCGACAGTTCGTCGGAACGGCCGAACGGGGTCGGGACGAATCCGGTTCCTGCGACCCGTCGGACGAGGGCATCGGTCTGCCCGACGAGCTCGGCTCGGGCGGTGTGATCGAGGCCGTTCGCGTCGGCGTAGGCAGCCCATGCGAGGTCGCTGTCGTGGGCGAGCAGCGACGGCTCACCCGGCGATCGGCCGGGGGCCGACGGGCCGCCATCGACGATCGACAGGACGTGGTGGCGATCGTCGTCGGTCGAGTTGGGGCAACGCCACGGAAAGGGTGTGGCGATGGCGACCGTGGCGTCACAGACGGCGCAACGCCATCCGGTCACGCGCATCGGGTCGCGCTCCACGTTCAGCCGGCTACTCGGGCGTTGAAGTCGTCGATCATGTCGTCCCACACGTCGACGTAGCGGCGCAGGCCCGTCCAGAAGGTCTGGTCTCGGCGCGCTTCGAACAACTCGAACGGGGTGCCCTGCTGTTCGACCCAGGTGTAGTAGCCGAGGTTGAACACCCGGCGCCGGTCGGCCTCGGTGCACTCGATCATGTTGTCGGTGTCGACCGAACCGAGGTGCTCGCCGAACACCTCGGCGGCATCGGTGACGGTGAACTCGTTGCCGTAGCGGGTGGCGAGCAGCTTGGCGCGCTCGCTCGGATAGAGGGCGGCGCCGTCGGTGGCGACGGTGACGATCGCGTCGTCGGGGCCGAGGTCGAGGAGCTTGGCCGTCTTGATGGCGGCGAGCACGTTGCAGATCGCGGAGAAGCCGAAGTGTTCGAGTGAGGCGACGATGTCGGCGGGGACGCCCTTGCGCTGCGTGAGGTACTGGCGACCGATGTCGGTGTTGAACAGGGCGTCGAGTTCGTCGGTCGACTTGTCGGAGATGGCGACGACGACGTCGGTGTTCATCACGTTGTGGATGATCGGGATGTGCTTGTCGCCGATGCCCTGGATGTTGTGCTCGCCGAAGCCGTTCTCGAGCATCGTCGGGCATTCGAGGGCTTCGACGGCGACGATCTTGGTGCCGTACTCCTCCTTGAGGCGGTCACCGGCGGCGATCGTGCCGGCCGATCCGGTGGCCGACGTGAACGCGGCGAGGCGCAGGTCGCGGCCGTCCTTCGCGAACTGCTCGCGCACGGTGTCGAAGACGTGGCCGAAGGCGCGTCCGGTGACCCGGTAGTGGCCGAGGTGGTTGCCGAACTCGGAGAACTGGTTCAGCACGAAGTTGCCGGGGTCGAGTGCGAGTTCGTTGCAGGCGTCGTAGATCTCCTTGACGTTCGACTCGGTGCCGTGCGTGCGGATGACGTCCTCGGCGGGGTTCGCGCACCACTGGTCGAGCCAGTCGAAGCGCTCCTGGCTCATGCCTTCGGGGAGGATGGCAACGCCGCGGCTCGCCATGATCCGGCTGATCGCGATGCCGCCTCGGGCATAGTTGCCCGTGGACGGCCAGATGGCGCGGTGGTGCGTGGGGTCGAACTGGCCGGTGACGACTCGGGGCGCGAGGCAGGCGTAGGCGGCGAGCACCTTGTGGGCGGTGATCATCGGGAAGCGGTCGCCGAACACGACGATGATCGGGCTCTCGACGCCGGTCAGGCTCGACGGCAACACGACGTGGTCGGGGACGTTTACCCGGTTGCCGGCGAGGTCGTTGTACCAGTGGACCCGCCACAGGTTGCGGGCGTCGGGCCCCTGGGGGTCGGCGTCACCGACCTTGTCGGCGTGATCGAACGTCGCGGGATCTTCGAGCTGCGCGAACGTCGGCAGCGTGATGCCCTGAGCACGGAACCGCTCGACGCTGTTGGCGAGCGCCGACTCGTCGACGATCCGATCCGCCAACCCGAACTGGTTCTCCAGGGCGTTGCGGGTGGGGTCGATCACGTCGGCAGCAGTCACGCTTGACATTCTGTCAAATGAGACGCGGGGTCAGACCCCGCGTCTCATTTAGAAGGGGCGGTCGTCGGGGGGAAGGGTGCTGGGGCCGACGTGGGCGTCGAGCCAGGCGCAGAGATCGGCGACGCCGGTCCACGAGTCGCGGATGCGTTTGGCGGCGCCGGCCGTGTGGATCCACTTCGGAGCACCGAACTCACGGATGGCGATCAGGCCCTTGCGCCGGAGCAGCTCGATGCGCGGATGGTCCTTCGGGTAGCCGCGGGGCGCGGTCTTGAGTTCGTCGATTGCGCTGATCGTGTACTTGCGGCGCTGCGCGTCGGCCACGAGTTCGGCGAGCTCGGTGCCGGTCGCCTCGCCGTCGATCGCCGTGCGGAACCGCTCGAGCTGGTCCTTGGCCATCGCGTAGTAGCCGGCGCCGACCATCAGCCCGTCGGCGGAGAACTGGACGTAGTGGCCGGTTCCGCCCTCCGATTCGCCGTACGCGCCTTGCGCCGTCTTGTACGGCGGCTTGTTCTTCGAGAAGCGGACGTCGTTGTACGGCCGGAACATGTGGAACGGCCCGAAGTCCGCGAGTGCCTCGGTCAGCTCGACCATCGGTTGCTTGACGAACTCGTCGAATCGGCCCTTGTTCGCCTGCCAGAACGTACGTGAGTTGTCGGCAGCGAGCTGCTCGTAGAACTCGATGCCCTCGACCGGGAACCCGCTGAACGCCATGGGATCACGGTAGTTCGTGCGGTCACCGGCCTTCGACGGGTCGGCGGCGGCGAGGCCGCTCAGGTGACGCGGTCGTGGAACGTCCGGAAGAGCTCTTCGACGTCGGCGGCGGTGTGCAGCTTCGGGGCGTCGGTGTCGCCCATGTCCACCTCGGAGTAGCTCATCGACCCGCCGACCGGTTCGTCGACGAAGTAGAACGACGGACCCAACGAGTCGGCGGTGTACGCGAGGTCACCGATTCCCTCGATGGTGGTGACCGACTCGAAGATCGACGGATCGAAGAACGCTGCCGCCTCGACCGGCGAACCCGAGTAGAACTGCACCGTCAGGACCTTGAAGGCCAGATCCTCCATGTCGTCCGGGTCCTCGATCGACTCCCACGTACACACGAGCTGCCCCAGGCTGTCGTTGGTCTCCTCGGTCGACTCGACCGGCTCCGCGAAGAACTCCTCCATCTCGGCCATCGAGAAGATCGCATCACAGTTCGCAGTCGCGCCGGCAGCTGCCGAGTCGTCGGGTGCCTCGTCTCCCGCGCCGCCGCTCGCGACGTCGGCGGCGCTGGTCGCCGGCGCAGCCGTGGTCGCCGCTGCGGCCGTGTCGGATGTGGCCGGTGCCGCTCCGTCATCGCCGCCTCCCTCGCTGCCACCGCACGACGCGGTGATCGCAGCAACGGTCAGGGTCGAAACGACCCACCTCCCGGTGCGGCACCGACTCATGGACCGACCCTATGGCTGCAGTGGTCCCGACGTGAAGAGTCGGAAGCCTCTGGGGGCGCCAGGCCGAGCTCCTGACCGACAGTCGGATCGCGATCGGCGCCCGAGAGCGCGTCCCCACGCTGCCACTACTGTCGCCACCCATGGCAGACCTGTTCCTCGGTGGTTCGATCGATCCGGCCACACACGAGCGCACCACCAGTGAGCCGGCCGGCAACGTGAGCGTGCCGACGGAGTCGCTCACGACGCACGGGGTGATCGTCGGGATGACCGGGTCCGGCAAGACCGGTCTCGGCGTGATCCTGATCGAGGAGGCCCTGCGAGCCGGGCTGCCGGTGCTGGCAATCGACCCGAAAGGCGACCTGACGAACCTCTGTCTCACGTTCCCGGATCTCGCTCCCGCCGACTTCCGACCGTGGATCGACGAGGCGCAGGCGCAGAACACCGGCCAGACTCCCGACGACTTCGCCGCGAGCCAGGCGACGTTGTGGACGACGGGGCTCGCCGGGTGGGGGCTGAGCGGCAACGACATCGGGGCGATGCGAGCGGCGACCGACTTCACGATCTACACGCCGGGATCCCAGGCCGGCGTGCCGATCGACATCGTCGGCTCGCTGCAGGTGCCCACCGACATGTCCGATGCCGAGGTGGTCGCCGACGAGATCGAGGGGTATGTCACGGGTCTGCTCGGTCTGGTCGGCATCGCCGCCGACCCGCTGGCCAGTCGTGAACACATCCTGCTGTCGAACCTGATCCAGCACTCCTGGAACGAAGGGCGAGCGCTCGACCTGATGACCCTGGTCGGCATGGTGCCGTCGCCACCGATCCGCAAGCTCGGCGTGTTCGACGTCGACCAGTTCTTCCCCGCCGACGACCGCATGGCGCTGGCGATCAAGCTCAACGGGCTGCTGGCGTCGCCGTCGTTCGCGTCGTGGGCGATGGGGGCGCCCCTCGACATCCAGTCGATGCTGTACACGCCCGACGGGCGGGGCCGTTGCGCGATCGTGACGACGGCGCACCTCTCGGACGAGGAGCGCCAGTTCGTCACCTCGCTCCTGCTCTCGAAGCTGGTCACGTGGATGCGCCGCCAGAGCGGCACGACCGATCTCCGGGCGATGCTCTACATGGACGAGGTGGCCGGCTCTCTCCCACCGACCGAGAAGCCGCCGACCAAGAAGCCGATCATGACGCTGATGAAGCAGGCCCGGGCGTTCGGGGTGGGCGTGATCCTGTCGACCCAGAACCCGGTCGATCTCGACTACAAGGCGATGTCGAACGCCGGGACGTGGATGATCGGTCGTCTGCAGACCGACCGCGACAAGGCCAGGCTGCTCGACGGGATGGCCTCGGCGGCCGGAAGTGTCGACGTCGGTGCGGTCGACGCCACGATCTCCGGACTCGGCAAGCGCGAGTTCGTGCTGCGACGGGCCGGAACGGACCAGCCCGAGGTGTTCACCACCCGCTGGGCGATGTCGTACCTGCGCGGCCCGATGACCCGCGACCAGATCGCGGTGGCGATGGCCGACGTCACGACGCACGACGACCCGGCCGCACCGGGCACGTCGACCTCGCCGCACACGCACCCGGCCCCTGCAGCAGTGCCGGTCGCCGGGTCGACTCCTGCGGCGACGCTACCGGCCGACGCGACCGCGGTGATGCCCCAGGTGGCCGACGGAGTCGCGGTTCGCTGGGTCGACGTCGCAGCGCCCTGGCTCGGCGACGTCGGCGGCGATTCAGCCGGCACGCTGCGAGAGGCGGGACTCGTGGCTCGTGTGGCGATCCGCTACGACGAGACGAAGGCCGATCTCGTCCACGACGAGGAGTACGAGGCCGTCCTGTTCCCGCTCGGCGACCGGGTCGACGTGTCGAGCGCGGTCCAGGTGGACTACGACGACCGCGATCTGCGCCCCGAGCCTCCCGACGGTGTCACCTACCGGCTGACCGGCACCCCGATCGCCACCAAGAGCTTCTTCGCCCAGGTCGAACGTGACCTGCGAGACCACCTGACCCGCAGCCTGACGCTGACGGTGCCGGCCAACCCGGACCTGAAGTTGTTCGGCCGTCCCGGCGAGTCGGCCGAGGAGTTCGCCGCCCGTTGCGCGACCGTCGCCGACGAACGCGCCGACGAGGCGATCGCTCGACTGCGCGACAAGTACGAAGCCCGGGCCACGAAGCTGCGCGACCAGATCGATGCGGCGGAGGATCGCGTCGACGTGTTGGAGGAGGAGGCGAAGTCGAAACGCAACTCCGAGTTCCTCTCGACCGCCGGATCACTCCTCGGTGGCCTGCTCGGTGGACGCAAGTCGAAGGGAGCGATGGTCGGCGACATGCTCGGCGACGCCGGCACCGCCGCGCGCCGCCGAGGGAGCACCAACGCCTCTGGTCGACGCGTCGACGCCGCCGAGAACAAGGTGAACCGCCTCGCCACTCAACTCGACGAACTGGAGGCCGACGCCGCTGCCGACATCGCCGACATCGCCGAGAAGTTCGATGCCCTCGCCGAGCGGGTGACCACGCTCGAGGTGGGCCTCGAACGCACCGACGTGAAGGTGACCCAGCTCGCGCTCGCATGGGTCCCGGTCGCCTGAACCGAACTCGACCGACATCGACCAACACCGACCGACACGGGCCGGCACCCCCGACGTGCGTTCCCGGTGCCGACGGAGAGACTCGAACTCTCACTGACGGCGACCTAAACGCCGTGCCTCTGCCAATTGGGCTACGTCGGCTGACGTGCCCGAACCTACCGGGCGCGGGTGGTGTCCGACCCCCGAGCCCCGAGCCCCGACCCCGACCCCCGACCCCCGACCCCGACCCTCGACGTCATGGGACCGCAGCGGCGATCGCTCGGTCCGGTTGCAGCCGTACCCTGCTGCGATGCCTGCAGGCGGCCCGCGCTCGACCACGATCCGCTGGGTCGAACGCGCCGCGTGGGTGGTCGTCGGCCTCGTCGGCGCCGTCACCCTGACCCAGGCGCTCGAGTGGTCCGGCACGAGCATCGTCGCCGCCTTCCAGGCGCTGACCCCGTACCTCGGCCTCCTGCTCGCTCCGATCGGTGTGGTCGCCGTGCTGCGAGGTCGGTTCACACTCGCCGCCACCTGCGGCGCGGTCGGGCTCGGCATCCTGGTGCTGGCTGCGCCGCTCGCCGTTCCCGACGACCAGCCCCCGCCGATCGCGGGTGCGACAGGCCTGCGAGTGGCCTCGGTCAACCTGCTCTACGGCAACGATCGCATCGACGACGTCGCGGCGGACCTGGCCGAGCTGGCACCCGACGTGATCGTGTTCAACGAGTACACCCCCGAACACCAACAGGCCCTGCTGAACTCACCGCTCGTCGACGCGTACCCGTACCGTGTCGATCGCAGCGGCCTGCTCGCTGGTGGCATCGCCGTGTGGAGCACGACGTGGCTGACCGTCAACGGCTTCCCGGACACCTTCACCTTCAGCATCGACCTCACCGTCGACGGTCCCGATGGTCCCGTCCGGGTGGTGGCGATGCACATGCCGACACCGATCAACAACTTCGAGCACTGGCGTCGAGACCTGAAGACGGCAGCGCAGATCGGGCGATCGGCGACCGGGCCCACCATGGTGGTCGGCGACCTCAATGCGTCGTACTGGCATCCGGACTTCCGGACACTGCTCGACGCCGGGTTCGTCGACGCACACACCGCGAACGGTGACGGCTTCTCGACGTCGTGGCCGACCGACAGGATCATGCCTGCATTCGTCCGACTCGACCACGCGCTCACGATCGGTGGTCTGGTGTCGACCGGGGTGGACGACTTCGAGATCCCCGGGAGCGATCACCGAGGATTCGTCGTCACCGTTGCGCCAACTCGCTGAGCAGCGCCCGGAACGCTCGCCCCCGATGGGAGATGGCATGCTTCGCCTCCGCGCCCATCTCGGCGAACGTCAACCCCGCACCCTCGTCGGGCTGGAACACCGAGTCGTAGCCGAAGCCGACTTCTCCGCGCTCCGACGTGGTGATCACGCCCGGGCACACACCCTCGACGGCCAGCTCCGAACCGTCGGGCCACACCACGATCGCCACGGTCCTGAACGCCGCGCGACGATCGGCGACGCCGTCGAGTTCGGCGAGCAGCTTGCGACGGTTGTCGGCGTAACTGCACCCGTCGCCCGCGTAGATCGCGGAGTCGACCCCCGGAGCCCCGCCGAGCGCGTCGACCTCGAGCCCCGTGTCGTCGGCCACCGCCGGAAGCCCGGTGGCAGCGCACAGTGCGGACGCCTTGAGACGTGCGTTGCCGATGAACGAACCGGCGTCCTCCACCACGTCGGCGACGTCGGCGGGACGAGGCAGCAGATCGACCTCGGCTGCAAGGATCGCTTGGATCTCGCGCACCTTGTCGGGATTCGCCGACGCACAGACGAGCTGCAACACGACCGCCTCAGCGTTCCGTCGGGCGCGGCGCGGGTGGTGTCGAGATCGTCGCTGCCTGGAGATCGGCGATCTCGAGGAGGCCGCCCTCGGCCAGCATGACGAGGGCGTCGAGCTCGGCTCTCGAGAACGCCATTCCCTCGGCGGTTCCCTGCACCTCGACGAACTTGGCGTCACCACCGCCGATCGGACGGAGCATCACCACGTTCATGTCGACCTCGGCGGTGCTGTCCTCCACGTACGGCAGGTCCAGCACGGGCGTCCCGCCGACGATGCCGACGCTGATCGCCGTGCAGAAGGAGTGCAACGGGTTGGCCGGGAGGTCGCCCCGCTGCACCACTCGCTCCAGCGCGTCGTGCAGCGCGACGAACCCTCCGCAGATGCTGGCGGTGCGGGTTCCGCCATCGGCCTGCAGGGCATCGCAGTCGACGACCACCTGACGTTCGCCGAGGGCCTCCATGTCGCAGGCAGCGCGCAACGACCGACCGATCAGGCGTTGGATCTCGACCGTCCGGCCGCTCTGCTTGCCCTTCGCCGCCTCGCGTCCGATGCGCTCGGGCGACGCTCCGGGCAGCATCGAGTACTCCGCCGTGACCCACCCCTTGCCGGAGTTGCGCATCCACCGGGGAACGTCGTCGTCGATCGAGGCCGTGCAGAGGACTCGGGTCTTGCCGAACGAGACGAGGCACGAACCGTCGGCCATTTCGGTGAAGTCACGTTCGAAGGTGATGGGTCGCAGTTCGTCGTCGCGGCGACCGTCGGGGCGGGGCATGAGTGTCTCCGTTGGGTGTGGGTTGTGGCGGTTGGGTGTGGGTTGTGGCGGTTCAGATGTGGTGGTTGAAATTTCGTCGAGACGTGGCGGTGAGGTCGGCACAGGGTGCCACGGACGGATCAGGAAGCGGACGAGCCGGCGGAAGGTGTCCAGGACTCGGTGTGATCGAGCTCGGGTCCGAGCAACTGCGCACCGAGTTCGCGGAAGACCTCGACGTCGCCACTGGACACGAACCGGTGCCGTCCGACCCGATCGTCGCTGCGCAGCAGTCCGAGCGCTCCGAGCCGGTGCATCACCTCGAACGCCGTCTCGTCGGCCGAGCTGACCAACGTGACGCCGGGACCCATCACGTCGCTGAGCGTGCGGGCGAGGAACGGATAGTGCGTACATCCGAGCAACAGCGCGTCGACGCCGGCATCACGAACCGGTGCGAGCAGCCGCTCGGCGAGGACCGTGACCTCGTCACCGGTCGTCTGACCCCGTTCGACGAACTCGACGAATCCAGGACACGCCGCGCTGGTCAACGACACGGGCGCACCGGTGTCGTTGACCGCCCGCAGGTACGCGCCGGACGCAATCGTGCCGACGGTGCCGATCACTCCGACGCGGCCGGTGACCGTCGTGGTCACGAGCGCCCGGGCGCCCGGGGTCACGACGTCGATGATCGGCACGGGCAGTTCGGCACGGAGGTCGTCGAGACCAGCCGCCGTCGCCGTGTTGCAGGCGACGACGACGGCCTTCGCGTCGTAGTCCTTCACGAGGCTCCACGCGAGTTCCTGCGCGTATGCCCGCACATCGTCGAGCGGCTTGGAGCCGTACGGATAGCGACCGGTGTCACCGATGTAGACGAGGTCCTCCGCGGGCAGCAGATCGATCGTCGCCCGGGCGACGGTCAACCCGCCGAACCCGGAGTCGAACATCCCGATCGGCCGGTCCACGATGGCCCAGCCTATGTGGGCATCTCAGCCGCGGGTCACGGCTGGATCGGCATCACCGCGTCGAGCACGTGGAAGATGCTCTGTGCTCCACGCTGATCCACGGCAATGATCCCGGCGCCACCGATGGTGGGCGGCGTCGCTGCGCTGTCGACGGGTTGCGGACCACCGTTCTCCACGGGGACCTCGGGCAGACTCAGCACCGCTGCGGCGTCGAGCACCTGGGTGGTGTCGATGTGGGCGAGCAGCACTTCCTCGAGCTGGTCGGGGGTGATGTCGGCAGGGATGTTCGCCGCAGCGATGGCGTCGTTGTCCGGAATGAACAACGTGATCGCCGCATTGGGGTCGTCGAGCACCGGACCGAGGCCCGCGGTGTCGGCGAGCGCCAGGAAGTCCGAGAGCGTCGGATCGGCAGCGATGGCGTCGCGCAGCGTTGCGGGAACCGGCGCCACCGACGTGGTCGGCGCGACCGTCGTCTCCACGACCGTCGTCTCCACGACCGTCGTCTCCGGCACGGTCGTCTCCACCACCGTGGTCTCCACCACCGTCGTCTCCACGACCGTTGTCGGAGCAGGCGCCGTGGCCACGAGCTTGCAGGTGACCGAGTCGCCCGGCGTGAACTGGTAGTTCGGGAACGTGAGCGACGCGAAACGGTCGATCGTGGTGTCGGGCGAGCTCAACTCGACGCTCATCGACACCACGCTCTGCTGACCCTCGAAGGGTTGCAGCACGCAGTCGACAACGGGCCCCGGAGGAATCCAGCCCGGCGGGACGTTGGCCACGACATCAGCAGTGGACACCCATGCGGTGGGATCGGCAACGGTGTCGTCGGCCTCCCACTCGAAGTCGACTCGACCGTCGGATCCGGTGGAATCACCGGCGGGTTCGCCGCGGGGGCCGTCGGCCGGGCGGAGCCAGACGAACGAGGTCGCTGCATCGGCGGGTCCGGCGACCTCGACGATGAACCCGGTGTCGAGCGGGTCGCCGACGGAGTCGGTTGCCTCGAAGATCAACCGGCTCGAGGTGGCCGTCGCGGCATCGTCATCGTCGTCACCACCGCCGAAGATCAGCCAACCCACGAGTCCGAGGATCGCCAGCACGACGATGATCACCAGCGCGAGCGGGCCCGGCTTCTTGTACCACGGAACGGGTTCCTCGGGGTTCTCGTCCGGGTCGACGGGCGCCCCGGGCGGGTCGGCAGGGGGCACACCGGCACCAGCGGCGGGGTCGGCGGGGTCGACCGGCTGGTCGGTGGCGGGCATCTGAGTGGTCGGCTCCATCCCCGGGGCGGCGACCGACTGATCGGGAACGCCCGGAGCCGTCGGAAGCGGCTCGGTCGGCGGGTTGGGATCGATCGGCGGATCACTCGGCCCACCAGGTGGCGGTGGCGGCGGTGGCGGCGGCGGCGGAGTACCGCCTCCGGGCGCGTCAGGCAGCGTGGGCTCCGTGTCACTCATGCGCGCCAGTGTGGCAGGGCAGCGACGCCTGGTGGCGGACCGCTCGATTTCTTGAGGGCACCTTGAGAACACCCGCGCGAGTCCTCGACCGCCAAGGGCTGCGTGCCAGACTTCCCGCAATGCCAACCATTGCCGTCAACGACATCGAGATCTGCTACGAGAGCTTCGGCCCCGACGATGCCCCGCCGCTGCTGTTGGTGATGGGTCTCGGTGCTCAGATGAACCTCTGGTCACCCGGGTTCGTGAGCGAACTCCTCGACCGCGGCTTCCGGGTCATCCGCTTCGACAACCGCGACGTCGGACTGTCGACCAAGACGTCGGGCGAGCCGCCCGACGTGATGGCGATCTACGCCCAGTTCCTCAGCGGGCAGCCGATCGAAGCGCCGTACACACTGTCCACGCTCGCCGCCGATGCCGTCGGGCTGCTCGACGCACTGGGCATTCCTGCGGCACACATCGTCGGCGCCTCGATGGGCGGCATGATCGTCCAGACGATCGCCATCGAGCACCCCGATCGGGTGCTGTCGTTGACCTCGATCATGTCGACGACGGGCCACACCGAGGACGGCCAGCCCGATGCGGAGTCGATGATGGCGCTCCTGACGCCCGCGCCGACCGACCGCGACGGCGCCATCCGCCAGAACGTCGAGACCTCCCGGGTGATCTCCGGGGAACTGTTCGACGAGGCCTTGTCACGCTCGATCGCCACCGAGTCGTTCGACCGCTGCTTCAACCCCGCCGGCACGGCATTCCACCTCGTGGCGATCGCCGCATCGGGGGACCGGACCGAGGGGCTGCGTTCGCTCGATGTCCCGACACTCGTGATCCACGGGCGCCAGGACTCGCTCGTCACGCTGTCCGGCGGCGAGGCGACGGCAGCGGCTGTCCCGGGCGCCGAGCTGCTGGTGTTCGGACGGATGGGCCACGACATGCCCTCGCTCTACTGGCCACAGATGGCCGACGCGATCTTCAACATCGCAGCACGCGGCGAAGAGCGCTGACGTGCCCGATCTCGAGAACGACCCACGGCTCGACCCGCGGGTGAAGTGGGCGCTGCGCAACGTCCCGGTGACGAACCTCAGCGACGTCGACAGCCGGGAGACCCTGCTGGAGATCAGCAACCACCCGAAGGCGGTCGCACTGCGCGAGAAGGCCACCGCGCTGTACGACGCGCTCGACACCGAGGAGGTCGCCTCGTCGGTCGGGTTGTCGATCACGGTCCACGAGTTGACCTCCGCTCCCGACGGCAACACGATCAAGATCCGCTACGTCCGCCCCGACGTCGACCGCGAGGGCAACACGGTGCTGCCGTGCGTGTACTACATCCACGGCGGCGGCATGCAGAACGGCAGCGCGTTCGATGCGCTGTACCGGATCTGGGCGCGGGTACTCGCCGCCGAGGGCCTCGCGGTGGCGATGATCGACTTCCGCAACGCGGTCACCCCGTCGACGGCGCCCGAGGTCGAACCGTTCCCCGCCGGACTCCACGACTGCGTCTCGGGGCTCCGCTGGGCAGTGGCGAACGCCGCCGACCTCGGAATCGACCCTGCGCGCGTGATCGTGGCCGGCGAGAGCGGCGGGGGAAACCTCACGCTGGCCACCGGCATGCGGCTCCTCCGCGACGGCGACATCGGATTGGTGAAGGGGTTGTACGCGCTCTGTCCGTACATCGCCGGCGAGTGGCCCCAGGACCGGTTCCCGTCATCGATCGAGAACGAGGGGTACCTGCTCAACCTCCACCACAACCGCGGGGCGATCGCCTATGGAATCGAACACTTCGAGGAGGGCAATCCGCTGGCGTGGCCGTCGCATGCGACCGAAACCGACGTGGCCGGGCTACCACCGACGTTCATCAGCGTCAACGAAGCCGACCCACTCCGGGACGAGGGCATCGACTTCTACCGCCTGCTCCTGCGCGCCGGGGTCGCCGCACAGTGCCGGATCGTGATGGGCACCAGCCACGGCATGGACGTGTTCACCCCGGTGCTGCCCGACGTCAGCCGTCAGACCGCAGCGAGCATCGCGCACTTCGCCCGCTCCTGACACGCTCGAATTCGGGGCTCGGTCGGGGTGACGCCGAGCTGGTGACCCTAGGGTCGCTCGGATGAAGACGAGGGTGCTCGCGGCCGCCGACATGACACGCCTGCTCGAGGTCGTCGGGCTCGATGGGTTCATGGATCTGATGATCGAGCGACTGCGCGCCCGGTTCCTCGACCACTCGGACGCCGCGGTCGAGGTCCGTCCGCGCGACGGGTTCCGCTACGACAAGCCCGAACTCGGTCTGATCGAGTGGATGCCCACTCATGAGACCGGTGGCCCCGTCGTCGTGAAGATGGTCGGCTACCACCCGACCAACCCCGTCCAGCGGTCGCTGCCCTCGGTGATCGCAACGTCGTCGATGTGGGACACCGAGACGGGTCATCTCGTCGCCGTCGCCGACGCCACGCTCCTCACTGCCGTGCGCACCGGCGCAGCCTCCGGGCTCGCCACCGAGCTTCTGGCCCGGAGGGGGCCCGTCGTCGTCGGTCTCGTCGGCCTCGGCGCACAGGCGGTGACGCAGCTCCACGCGATCAGTCGGGTGAGAGAGGTGGACCGCGTCGTCGGCTTCGACGTCGATCCCGATGTTGCCGCCACGTTTCCCGAACGCGTGGGGTTCCTCGGCCTCGACGTCGACACCTCCGGGCCGGATCGGGCGGCGACCATCCTGGGCGACGTCGACGTGCTGTGCACGTGCACGTCGGTCGAGATCGGTGCCGGTCCCGTGATCGTCGATCGTGAGGCCCGACCCTGGTTGCACGTGAACGCGGTGGGCGCCGACTTCCCCGGCAAACTCGAGCTGCCGTCGAGGTTCGTCAACCGATCGTTCGTCGTGCCGGACACCTTGGAGCAGTGTGTGCTCGAAGGCGAGTGCCAACAGGTGTCTTCCGACCGGATCGGGCCGTCACTGAGCGAGGTGATGCAGCGCGGCGACGAGTTCGAAACGCGCCGCGACGAGCTGACGGTGTTCGACTCGACCGGGTGGGCAGTCGAGGACGACGTGGCGCTGCGGCTCGCGGTGGAACTCGCGGCCGCGCACGATGTCGGCGAGGAGATCGAGCTCGAACGTCTCCCGAAGGACCCGTACGATCCGTACGGCGTGTCCTGATCACCTCCGGCACGAACAGAATCAGCCTGCGCCGGGCGCTGCCCGCGGCTGGACGTCGTCGCAACCCGAGCCGATCAGAAGTAGATGATCTCTTCGGCGTTGGCTTCGGCGGTGTCGAGGTCGTCGGTGTAGGCGCCGGTCGACAGGTACTTCCAGCCACCGTCGCACACGATGAACACGATCGTGCCGCTGTCGATCTGGCTGGCGACCTTCGCCGCGCCTGCCAGGGCGGCACCGGCGGAGATGCCGGCGAACACACCGCACTCCTTGACGAGCCGGCGGGTCCACTCGATCGATTCGCGAGGGCGGACGACGCGCTTGCGGTCGAGGATGTCGAACCCGTTCCAGTTCTCGAACACCGGCGGGATGTACCCCTCGCCGATGTTGCGCAGGCCTTCGACACGCTCGCCGAGTGGAGGTTCGACGGCGACGATCTGGATGTCGGGGTTCTGTTCCTTGAAGTAGCGGCCGGCACCCATCAGGGTGCCGCTCGTGCCGAGCCCGGCGACGAAGTGGGTCATCTCGGGAACGTCACGCAGGATCTCGGGGCCGGTCCCCTCGTAGTGGGCCCGGGGGTTGGCATCGTTGGCGTACTGGTACGGGAAGTACCACTCGGGATGCCGGGCGGCGAGTTCGATCGCTCGAGCCACGGCCCCGTTCGAGCCCTCCTCGCCGGGCGTCAGGATCAGCTCGGCGCCGAACACCTCGAGCATCTGACGGCGCTCGATCGACACGCTCGTCGGCATCATGATCTTGATCGGGTAGCCCTTGATCCCGGCGATCGCGGCGAGCGCGATACCGGTGTTGCCCGACGAGGGCTCGAGAATCGTCTGACCGGGCAGCAGACGGCCTTCCTTCTCGGCAGCTTCGATCATCGACTTGGCGATGCGGTCCTTGACCGACCCGAACGGGTTCTGCATCTCCATCTTGCCGAGGATCCGCACGTTCGGGTTCGGTGAGAGCACGGACACGTCGACCATCGGCGTGTTGCCGATCATGTCGAGCACGCTGTCGTTGACCAGCCCCGGCAGCGTGAAGTTCGGGTTCAAGGTGTTCGTCACGATTCTCCCAACACCGACGGCAGCGAAGACATTCCGACTAATCCGATGGTTTCTGTCGGGAATCGTACCGGTAGTCCTGATTCGGGTCCACCCGGCCGTCGAAGCGCGAGCGTCCCGTGGTGTCCGACTCCAGAGGTGACGGTCAGACGACGGCGATCGGTTCTTCGGTGATCCGGCCGTCGACGATGCGGTAGCTGCGCGCCTCTGGCGCCTCGCGCTTCAGGCTGACGATCACGTAGTGCCACGAGGGGTCGGGCGCGGCGGCGACGTCGGTGGGACTCGGATACGGCTCGGAGTGGGTGTGGCTGTGCACGACGCCGTTGATCTCCCAGCCGCGATCGTCGGCGTCCAGTTCCGCGCGCAGGTGATCCTTGGGATCGATCGTGTAGACCCGCGCCGACTCCGCCAGGTTGGTGCACGGGTAGTACGTCGGCGCGCGGTCGCCCGCTCCCCCGCCGGGAGCCGGAGGACCTGCGATCAGACCGCACGCCTCGTACGGATACGCATCGAACGCGGCAGCGACCATCGCTGCGTACGCCGCCTTGGAGATCTCGATCACGGCGCCACCCGAGCGAGGAACTCCACCACCGTCGCGCGGAACACCGGGCGGGATGCGATCTCGTCGTGGATCAGATGGCCGGCCCCGGCGATCGTGACCACCTCGGTGGCAGGTGAGATCGAGGCGAAGTGGTGTGCCGTGGTCGGATCGGCGACCGCATCTGGTTTGGCAGGGTCGGCCGTGACGATCAGCGTGGGTGGCCCGAATCCTCTGTCCGGATCGAGCAGGAGATCGATCGTCCCGTTCAGGACTGGGTCGAGCACCGCTGCATCGACCGCGAGCAACGATCCCGCCATCGAGCGCAGACCGTCGGGCTCGATGGAATCCGCCATCGTCGCCCCCGAGGCGGTCGGCACCGACGCCAAGAACCCGGCCACCGCGTCGGCGGTCAAGCCGGTGGTCTGGAGAGCCGGGATCGACTGGCGCATGAGGCGGAACGACTCGAACAGCGCATGCCCCTCGCCCCGCCGGCTGTCGGTGCCGGCCGGGAGCCCCAGCGGCGGGTCCTCGAGGATCGCCGCGCGTATCAGTTCGGGGCGTCGCTGCATCATGATCGCCGCGGTGACGCCACCGAGCGAGTGCCCCATGACGATGCACGGTTCACCGATGACCTGTTCGCAGACCGCGACCGCATCGCTGACGTAACCAGGCGAACCGTAGGCGTCGGGCGTGCGGGCCGAGGCGCCGTGGCCGCGGAAGTCGAGGCGCAGGACCCGGAACCGCTCGGCGAGTTCGGGCACGACCCAGTCCCATGTGCCGCCGAACGACGTGATGCCGTGGAGCAGCAGCAGCGAGGGGGCTCCCGGGTCGCCGTCCTCGGTGACGTGGAGCGTGATGCCGTTGTTGTCGATCTGCACGGCGGCGACCGTAACGCCCCACTGCGAACCCCGCACCTCCGGCGCGACGACCTCGGTAGGGTCTGTCTCCCGCAGAACGAGGACGTCATGGCGAAGGGCAAGAAGACCAAGAAGGACAAGGGTGCAGGCGACGGCACCCAGTTGATCGCGTCGTACAAGCGCGCCTACCGCGACTACGACATCCTCGACACCTACGAAGCCGGCATGGTCCTCACCGGCAGCGAGGTCAAGAGCCTGCGGGAGGGCAACGCCCAGATCGCCGAAGGTTACGCACGCGTCCAACGGGGCGAGGTGTGGCTCGACGGCATCCACATCCCGCCGTACACGAACGCGATCGGGTTCGGCGCCCACGACCCCGACCGGGCCCGCAAGCTGCTCCTGAACCGGGCCGAGATCGACAAGCTCGACCAGCGCGTCGCGCAGGGCAGCCTGACGATCGTGCCGCTGCGCCTCTACTGGAAGGACGGCCGGGCGAAGATCGAACTCGGGCTCGCGAAGGGTCGCACGAAGGGCGACAAGCGTCAGCACATGGCCGAGCGCGACGCCGACCGCGAAATGCAGACCGAGTTCAACCGGGCGAACAAGTACGGCCACGACCGGTAGGTGCGGGTGGTTCGAGGCGCCACCGACCAGCGACATCGGCGCGTGACAAGCGCGACGGCCACATGTAGGTTCGGGTTCGGCCGGATGGGGGAGCCGTGGCCGGCCACGATGAAAAGGGGGGCACCGCCATGGGTGTCATTTCACTCAACGGGTTCAAGACCGAGCCCGGACGTCTGGCCGACCATTTGGCCGCATCGATGGAGGCACTGGGCCTGCTCCGGGGGCTCGGCGCGCGAGCCGTCGTGCTGCAGGCGATGGCGGGAGGTGACATCGGAACCATCGCCACGTCGATCAACTACGCCGACAATGCCGACTACGTCGCCTCGATGCAGAAGATCCAGGCCGACGAGAAGTGGCAGGAGTTCTGGCTGCGCGCGTCGTCGGGCGGGTCGGCAACCCAGGTCGAGAGCTCGCTCCTCAGCGACCTCGACCCGAGCTTCCAGCCCGACCCGGATCGCCCGCTCGGAGTGGTCATGGCGACGCAATGGCGGGCGAAGCCCGGCCGCGTGGCCGACTTCATCGGGAAGGTGATCGAGTCGCACGAGCACGTCAAGCGCATGGGCGGCACACCCAGGGCCCTGCAATCGGTGATCGGAGCGCACCCGATGACGACGATGGTGGTGGTGACCTTCGCCGACCTCGATGCCTACGGTGCGTACGCCGACCGGACGGCGAGCGACGCCGGATGGCAGGACTTCTGGGCCGGTGCGATGGCCGACCCGACTGCGGACATGATTCGCAGTGGCCTGTACGCGAACATCAGTGGCGACTGACGCAGCTCGATCCGTCAGCTGCTGAACGAGCGACGGCGCCGCCGCTGGTTCCTGCCCGCGGCGGCGCCGTTGTCGCGTCCCGCCGGCCGTCATCGACGCATCCCGACGGGTCCCCCGTCGTCAGGTGGCCAGGCAACCCGGATCGATCGGTGTGTGGTTGACGACCGTACCGAGCCCCGGCAGCCGGAACAGCCCCTCGGCGTGCACGAGACGCGCCACCGCGTCGGCGGCGGTCGGGCTGACCAGCGTCATCTGGCGCAACAGCGCAGCGGCGACGATCGGCGCGGCGAAGCTCGTGCCGGTCCAGCGTGCCCAGTGCTCGAAGAGGTCGGGGTCCGTGCTGCCGGGCATGGGGGGCATTTCCATCTTGCCGTCGAACTCGAAGAAGGCACTCACGAGATCGGTCCCCGGAGCACATGCGTCCACCCACGAGCCGTGGTTCGTGTACGCCGCCGGACCGTAGGGATCGAGCGCCGCGACGGCGACCACGTCGGGAAGGCAGGCCGGGAACATGGGACGATCGGTGGCGTCGTTGCCGGCGGAGGCCACGACGACGGCGCCGGTTCGCCGGACACGACGAATTGCGGCTGCCAGCGCCAGCATCTCCTCGTCCGCGTACCCGCCGAACGACATGTTCACGATCGTTCGCTCGTCGAGCACGTGCGCCTGGCGCAGCTGCTCGATCGCCTGCACGACCGTCAGCACGTCGACGTCGCCGAACGGGGCGACCACTCGGACCGGAACGATCGCTCGACCGGGGGCGAGCAGGTGCACGAGCCCGGCGATGAACGTTCCGTGGCCGCTCGCCGGATCGAGGAAGTCGTCGGGCGGGTTGTCGGGGTCGCCTCCGTCAGGACTCTCCGCCTGCATCGGATACTGGGCCGACAGCGCCGCCAGCATCGGAGGGCAGTTGGCTGCCTGCGAGATCCCGGTGTCGAGGATGACGACCTTCGGGGCGCCGACCTGGTTGGGCGAGTACGCACCGGGCACTTCCGCCGGAACGGCGGCGGGTCGGGCAGTGCTCGGGCGCTGGCCCGAGCAGACGTACGAGTTCGCCAACGTCGAGCTCGCGTACACGGGGTTCGCATAGACGGGGCTCGCGTACACCGGGTTCGCGTACACCGGATTGGCGTACACCGGATTCGCGTACACCGGATTCGCGTACACCGGATTGGCGTACACCGGATTGGCGTACACCGGATTGGCGTAGACCGGATTGGCGTAGACCGGATTCGCGTAGACGGGTGTCGCGAACATGACGTAGTTGGGCTCGGCCCGATGTCCACGGTCGCGGAGTTCGCTGACGAGGTCGTCGACATCTCCCCCGAAGCGAACCAGGTACGCATCGTCGGCATCGGCGATCTCGATCGGGTCGTACACGGCATCGGGACGTAGCCCGAGCGCTGCGTCTCGCGCTGCGAGGTCGAGGCACACGACCTGCCCGGGACGGTGGGCGTACCCGCCGGCGCGGCGGGAGTAGCGGACCCGTTTCGACCAGCCCGGTCGAGGGCGAGCCCGGTCCGGCGGTGGCTCGTCCCGGGAGATCTCCCGGTGCTTCGGGTGGCGACGTGTCGTCGGTCATCTGGCCTCTCCTCCATGGATCGCGGGCACTCGGCCCGGTGCGTCGGTTCCCTCGGCGACGACCCGCTCGAGCACCTGGCGGGCGAGGTCGGCGGTCGCGACGGTGTCGAGCCCCGCTCCGGCATCGTGCTCGACGGCGAGTTCGTCGGGGGTGACATGCTCGGTGGCATCGGTCCGCAGTTGTTCCAGCGCCTCGGCATCGGACGGATACAGCGAGACTCCCGCACCCGCGAGCTCCGACTCTGCCGCTGAATGGAGACGGACGGCGGTCCCCCACATCCCCAGCCGAGCGGCCAGATGAGCAGCCACCACCGCCGAGAAGGCCACCATGATCGGTTGACCCATCACGAGCGCCGCCTCGAGCGAGGCGAGCTGGCGCGCAGCTGCAGCACGCGTGTCGCCGAGACGCAGCATCACCTCGGCCACGTTGCCGTTCGACGATGCCGCCTTCGTGTCGAGGTCCAGGGCGGTGTAGACGGCCAGTTCCTGCAGGAAGGCGGCCCGGCTCTCCTCGAGGTCGCCGTCGCTCATCGACGCGATGCCGAGCAGATTCCACATCCGAGCCTGCGCGGCGAGCGACAGATCCGCTCGATCGAGTGCAGCCCGGGCCACGTCGGCGGCGCCGACGAAATCTCCGCGCCGGAGGAGCACTTCGCCCCGCGTCCGCTCGATCGCGACCTCCGCCCACGGCGGAGTCCCCACCCGGTCGCTCAGTTCGGCAGCAGCGACGAGCAGGCGCTCCGCCTCACCGTGCTCACCTCGACGGAGATGAAGATCTGCCAGCGAAGCGAGGAGCACCGCACGGGTGGGTGTCGGTTCGCCGAGCCGCTGCGCCAACGAGGTCAGCTCGGCGATCCCGGCCTCGAATCGCTGCGTCGCGTCGTGGAAGCGCGCCCAGGCTGCAGGCGACGGCCTGCGCACGTTCGTGATCGACCGCTGCCAACGGAGCGACGAGACCACGAAGGCTGGCCGCCTCGACCGACATCTCGCCGAGCCACTGCCGATCGGGTGGCCGCCACGGTCCCACGCGGTCGAGCAGATGAGTCGCGACCCGCTCGACGACGAGGTCGGACTCGCCGGACTCCACGAGCAGACCCAGGGCGAACTCCCGGACCGACTCGAGCAGCCGGTACCGCGTGCCCGACCCCGACTGATCGAGAGCGACCAGCGACTTGTCGAAGAGCGACCAGACCAGCTCGGGAGCATCGTCGGCGGCCAACACGGTCGGTGTCGACCCGCTCGGACCCTGGTCGTCGTCTGCGAGGGCGACGGTGGCAGACCGGAGCGTGAACGAACCGGCGAACACCGCGAGACGGCGCAGCGCCGCCCGGGCGTCGTCGTCGAGCAGGTCGTAGCTCCACTGGAGCAACCCCCGCAGCGTGCGCTGCCGTTCGGGGCGGTGCCGTTCGTTGCTGCGCAGGAGGCTGAAGCGATCGGCCAGCCCCTCGAGGATCTCGGGCACTGCGAGCACCTTCACCCGAGCAGCGGCGATCTCGATCGCGAGCGGGAGCCCGTCGAGATGCGTACAGATGCGCGCGATGTCGGCGAGATGCGGGGTCGGGTCGAAGTCGGGTCGCACCGACCTCGCCCGGTCCACGAACAACTCGACCGCCGGGGACGACTCCAACGCCGCGTCGGTCGAGCCGGGCGGGGCCACACCGAGCGGGTCGAGACGCCACACCACCTCGGCGGGGACGTTCAGCGGCTCGCGGCTCGTCGCCAGGATTGCGAGGCCCGAGGCGGCCAGCGCGGGCAACACCCGTGCGCACGCGTCGAGGCACGATTCGATGTTGTCGACGATGAGCAGCGCCCGCCGGTCACGGGCCCAGACGAGCAACTCGTGGTGCACATCGCTGTCCGGAGCCGGGCTGAGGCCGACTGCATCGGCGATCGTGGACTCCACCAACGCAGGATCAGTGACGTCGGCCAATTCCGCCATCCAGACGCCGTCGTCCCACTCGCTCGCATGTTCGAGACCGACCTCCACGGCAAGTCTCGTCTTGCCGGTCCCACCCGGTCCGACGACGCTGACGATGAAACCCTGCGCAACGACATCGACGACCTCGTCGAGCACCGACTCACGGCCGACGAACGACGTCGGGGCACGAACCAGATTGTGCCCATCGGCGGGGATCGCTCGAAGTGGTCGCTGGGTCGGGGGGAACCCGATCGGATCGAGCCGCACCAACTCGACCGGCTCGTCGAAGTCACGGACACGGAATCGACCGAGCGACGACTCCTTGACCGGTGAGGGAGCGCGCCGGCCGTCGAGGGTGGACCTGGTTGCGATGATCTGGCCACCGTGCGCCGTGTTCACCACGCGGGCCGCCTGGTGCACTGCCATGGCGATGTAGTTGTCGTTCCGCGGGACGGCGACACCGGTGTGGATGCCGACGCGTACGCGTATCTCCCCCTCACTCGGCCAGGGTTCCGCCGCGAGGTCACGCTGGAGCTGCGCACACGCGGCGACGGCCTGGTCGACACCGTCGAACGCGACGAAGAACGCGTCACCCTCGGTGCTCACCTCGCAACCACCATGATCGGCGATGGCGGCCCGAACGATCTCGCGGTGACGTTCGAAGAGATCGGGGGCGAGGTCTGGAAGTCGCTTGAGGAGCCGCGTCGATCCCTCGATGTCCGTGAACACGAACGTGACGGTGCCGGTGGGCAGGGCGCGGACGGCGGCAGCAACGCCACTCACGTTCCGAGCCCCCATCGGATCACCACACCAGTGTCGCGCACCCCTCGGGTGTACGGGGAGGGAATTCGAGCGGAGCGTCACGTGCGACCACCTTTGTCGGCACCTGTCGACGGAACCCCGCACGGCACGACATACTGGAGGTCGACATATCGATCACGGGGCTGACTGGTTTCGACGTCAGTAACGCTGTTCGAGTTTGCGACCCGAGTTCCTCAGACTCGCTAAACGGGGGAACCAAAAGAATTGCCGATGAGCAGTTCGCTCTCGCCGCCTGATTCACATCAAGTGAGCGAAGAGTCATCGTGAGCAGAAATGTCGCACGGGGCCAATCCATCACAGCCCGGCAACAGAAGTGAGGGATGACGGCAGGAAAGACTGCTGACGGCGAGAAAGACCGCTGACTTGTCGGAAAGACGGCGCGTGGTCCGCCTCGAGCGGACAGCCGACCCGTCGGTGTCACAGCGTCAGTGGCAACACCGGGAATGGTCGTAGCAAGTTCGTTCACCGGCTGATGGACGGGGGTTCGATTCCCCCCAGCTCCACTCTGTGATGTCTCGGGACATCCCGGACGGGCGAACCCTCATGTTGGGTTCGTCCGTTTCGGTTTCCGGGTTCCTCTGGGGCCTCCGGTGGGTTTGCCGGTGCCGTGGTAGCGGCGTTCGGGGTCGATGGTGAGGGTGCGGTTGATCTCACCGGTGTGGTGGTGGATGACGCGGATGTCGAGGTCGTCGATGAGCAGGATGACGCGGGTTCCGTCGAGGGTTCGTCCTAGGCCGATGTGGCGAGGATGATCGGTCCGACGTAGAACATGGTGACCTGCTCGCCGGGTGCCCGCTCGGTGACACTCGATCTCACCGGCCAGCAGCGGCAGCGCATCTCGGACGCGATCACCTGGTTCTCGGCAGCACCGCCTACCGCTACAGCTGACACTCTGGCGGTGTTCAAGGACTCTTGCGGACGTCGCCCGAGCCCGAGATGTCCATCTCGATGGCCGGGTCACCGAGGTATTCGACTTCACCGCTTCCTGCGATCGAGACGCCGAGAGCGTCGGTGGCGTTCACCAACACATCGCCGCTTCCGGCGATCGAGACATCGGCTCGTACCACCGCGAGGTCGCTCGCGTCGACGTCGCCACTCCCGGCGATCGAGACGTCGAGTGCGTCGCACGTGCCGCCAAGGTCGAACGAGCCGGATCCGGCAACCGACACGGAGAATGTGCCGCACGCAAGGTTTGGTGCAACCACGTCTGCGCTGCCAGCTACGGCGACCTCGTCGAATTCGATCACCCCGATTCGATAGACGATGGCTTGGCTCGGGCGGAGCGGCTCGTCGAACTCGATCACCAAGCGCGATCCACTCACCGAAGTCGTGATCAACTCGAGCAGGTTGTCGTCGGCCTCGATCGTCAGCGACTCGCTCTCTCCGACGTCGACGATCACATCACCGCTGCCCTCGATGTGCACCTCGGTGAAGCCACTGACCTCGCGGACCTCCGTGACGATGTCTCCCGAGCCAGGCACCGTGTCGTCGCCGTCGAACTCACAACCAGCAGCCGTCGCGATGAGCAGCACCACCGTCAATCCGGCCGTCCCCGCCCGAAATCCCATAGCCCAGCTCCCCCGATCGTGTCCTGCAGGAGTCTGCTTCGATATCCACCGTGCCCCAGACGCACCAGCATCACCAGGGCCGATGGTCGCAACCGCCGATCCGACTGCTGCGACCAGCAAGAAGTCCAACATTCCGCAACCGTCGAGCGGCGCAGTTGAGCCGGCATCGGATGCCTGCTGTTGGCGGCGCGAGACGGGCGTTGTGGGTGTTCGCCGTGGTTGTGAGCGGCTGCCAGTCGGGCGGCGTTAGCGGGAGCGGTGTTGCTGAGTTCGCCTGACGGCGTTTCGATCAATTCAGAGCGCGGCCGCGAGGCGTTCCGCGGCGGTCGCCACGTACCCGTCGATGTCGCTTGCGTCCATCGGGAACACACTGCTCTCGACATTGACGCCGGTGATGCCACGCCCCACCCGCACGCCGATCTGGTCGATGTAGAACTCGACTTCGAAACCACTCACCGAGATCGGCACGGTGACGCGGTACGCCACAAGCTCATCGCCGACGGGCGTCAGGTTCAGCCGTCCGACGGTGACCGTGCCGATTGCGGCATCGTCTGGAGCGTCGTCGGCCTCCGAGAACCCGACCTCAATAATCTTGGCCGCTGCATCGGTGAGGCACGCTGAGACACCGTCGCCACCGTAGCGATCCATGAACGCCTCAGCTGCCGCTTGGTCCCCAATCGCTACGGTGTTGCTGATCGTGTTCTCGTCAGGGCTCGTGAAGTCCCCTGTCTCGGCCTTGGCCGTTGAGAAATCGAGGACTGAGAAGCTCTCGCTCCCGAAGCAGCCCGCGAACTCCAATCGCGCATCGTTCATCTCATCGCTGAACTCCTCGTCCACGCTGGGAACCTCGCTCCAGCCACTCGGGAAGTCGCTCAGAGTCAGCAATGCCGACTCGGCAATGGCAAGGTCAGCCGGATCCGCGGGCTGTTCCGTCGTCGTACTTTCATCAGCAGCCTGGTCCGAGTCGCTGCCACAAGAGCACGCCGCGACAATCAATGCCGCCGAGATGTAGGCCGTCCTTGCACGCCTCACGGTGTGTCCTTCCTGTTGTCGACTGATACCGGTGGAGGCAGTTCGGGCCGGGGACATCGATCGGACATCCCGGACATCACCTTGAGACCTGCGTCCACGGCCGTTGCAGGAGTTGCCCTCGGCACAACTCGATCGGGTCTTGAGAGAACTCTCCCGATATTCCTCAAAGCTGCAGGATCCCAGCTCCGGGCCTCCTGCCCCCAGAGGTGCCGATCAGGGATACCCCGAGAGCTGTCTTCTCCACCCTCGGCCTCGACGTTGTCCAACCCCGTCCCTGTGGTCACACCGTGGTCACACCGTGGTCACAAACGTGGCACGACAGGCCCGAATCGGCACGCATGAACTCGGTAGCCGAATCGTCGGAGATGACTATCCAGCTGGACGGGAGCGACTTCATCATGACGAGGTGTCACGGTCTCCATCGGAACCCGATCGATCACGCCGACTCGGCAGCGACTGCCTCGAGGCCGTCGAGGATGAGATCGAGACCGAAGTCGAATTCGCGACCGAAGTCGTAGCCCGGTCGCAGGACGTGTTCGATGGTGAACTCGGCGAGGTGTGGGTACTCACCCACCGGCATGGCGGCGGACATCGCCTGCACGAGGTCGGCCATCTCGTCGCCGGCGGTGGCCGGGAGGCTTGCTTCTTGTAGCGCGAACCCGTAGACGAAGGCGTCGATCACGGCGTAGGCGTGTGCGGTCATCTCGAGCGAGAAGCCACCAGCTCGCAGGCACCCGATCACGGCGTCGTGATGGCGCAACGTTGCCGGCCCGGGCGAGGTACGCGACTCCATCAGCGGCGCCGCCCACGGATGCCTGGCCAGGACGACACGGGCCGACGCCGCGCGCTGCCGGATCGCCTGTTTCCAGTCGACGCCAACGGGCGGCAGGTCGATCTCGCCGAAGACCAGGTCGACCATGCCGTCGATGATCGCCTCCTTGTTGGGGACGTGGTGGTAGATCGTCATCGGCTTCACGTCGAGTTCCGCCGCCAACTTGCGAATCGTCAGTGCATCGACCCCGATCACGTCGGCGAGCGCCACGGCGGCGGCGATCACGCGCTCTGGATTGAGGGCGGGCCGTGACGAGACGACCGCCTCCGGCGCCTCGTTCCCGGCGGTCGCTGACGTGTCGGCGGTTCGCGACATCAGGAGATTCTCCATTCACGGTTGACTGTCGTACTAAGTACGAGTATGGTCCAGCAACGTGATCGTACTAAGTACGGTCACGGTAGGCAAGCACCGACAACGAGGAAGAACACCATGACGACCACAGCAACAATCCACCCGACCAAGTCGACCGGATCGGCCGAGGACCACGCGACGACGATGCGGGCGATCGTGCAGCGCTCGTACGGTTCGGTCGACCAGCTCGAGATGGAACTCGTCGACCGACCGACCATCGCTGCCGACGAGGTCCTCGTGGAGGTGCACGCCGCCGGCGTCGACCGGGGCGTCTGGCACCTGATGACCGGCACCCCCTACCTGATCCGGCTCGCCGGATTCGGGCTGACGAAGCCGAAGCAGCCGATCCAGGGACTCGACGTCGCCGGCCGCGTCGTCGCCGTCGGACCCGACGTCACCCACTTCTCCCCCGGCGACGAGGTGTTCGGCATCTCCAAGGGGTCGTTCGCCGACTTCGCCGCCGCCAAGGCCGACAAGCTCGCCCACAAGCCGAGCAGGGTCACCTTCGAGCAGGCGGCCGCCTCGGCGATCTCCGGCATCACTGCCCTGCAAGCGCTGACCGATGTCGGCAAGCTCGAAGCGGGCCAGCACGTGCTGGTCGTCGGCGCCTCCGGAGGCGTCGGCACGTTCGCCGTGCAGTTGGCCAAGGCACTCGGCGCCCAGGTCACCGGCGTGGCCAGCACTACGAAGCTCGACCTCGTCAGCTCACTCGGCGCCGACCACGTCGTCGACTACACGACCGACGACCCCACCGACGGCAGCCGGCAGTACGACCTGATCATCGACGTCGGCGGCCGCACGCCCATCCGCCGGCTCCGCCGAGCGCTGACCAGCTCGGGCACGCTCG
Source organism: Ilumatobacteraceae bacterium (assembly GCA_963715285.1). Lineage (GTDB taxonomy): Bacteria > Actinomycetota > Acidimicrobiia > Acidimicrobiales > Ilumatobacteraceae > Sva-07. The sequence continues at coordinate 39,828 of CAVQRU010000017.1, forward strand.
TGATCGTCGGGGGCGAGGACGGCGGGCGGTGGACCGGCGGCATCGGGCGGCAGTTGCGTGCGATGCTGCTGTCGCCGTTCACCAAGCAGCGACTCACCACGTTCATCAGCAGCGAGGCACGCTCGTCGATCGAGCGGCTCGCCGAGTACATCGAGACCGGCGAGGTCGTCCCGGCGGTCGGACAACGCTTCACCCTCGAGCACACCGCCGACGCCATCCGGCAGATGGAAGCCGGCACGACACGGGGCAAGTCCGTCATCGTCGTCCGCACCGACGCAGACGAAAGTGACTCAAGAACGAGCGGATCGCCCGACGCGCCATCGCGGCCCTGAGCCGGAACGTGGGAAACCGTGGAATCCGTGCTCGGCGGCCACACGGGAAACCCCAACCCGCTGAAGCAGTCGTACCGGTGTTGCACCTGTTGCCGAACGACCTGCCAGACAGCCGTCAGGTCACACGGATCACCACGTTGCCGACCTTCTGCTCGGTCTCGACGTACCGGTATGCCTCGACGATGTCGTCGAGTGGGTACGTGCGGTCGATGACCGGACGGAACTCGCCGGAGGCAAGCCGGTCGCGGAGGTACGACATCACCTCACGGTTGTCCTTCGGCAGCGCGAACACCACCCGCCGGCGACCGACCAGCCGAGTGGTCAACGCGAGCAGCGGGTTCCACGGGAACGGTCCGAGGTCGGTGGCGGCAAAGATCCCACCGGGTCGCACCAAGGTCTTGCAGCGGGCGTACGACGTCTTGCCGACCGCGTCGAACACGACGTCGTATGTCGCGTCCCCGGCCGTGAAATCCTCCGTCAGATAGTCGATCACGCGGCCGGCGCCCAAGCCTGCCACCAGGTCAGCGTGCTCGCCTCGGCAGACCGCCGTCACGTTCGCACCGAGCGCAACGGCCAACTGCACCGCCGCCGAGCCGATCGCCCCCGTCGCCCCGTACACCAACAGGTCGCACCCGGACCCGACGTTCGCCGCTCGCAGGTTCGCGAGCGCGTAGTGCGATCCCTCGAACCCCGCCGCCGCGTCCTCGAACTCGAGGTTGGGCGGCATCGCCACCACCGATCCGTCCTCGTGGATCGTCATGAACTCGGCGTGAGCGCCGAACGACTTCTCGTTGTAGCCGCACACGCGGTCGCCGGGTGCGAACCTGCCGGCACCGTCACCGACCGCCTCGACGACGCCGGCGAACTCGGTGCCCAGCACGGCGAACTTCGGTGTCCTCAGACCAGCGAACGGGCGAATGATCACGGGCTTCCCGGCTCGATAGCCGCGGTCGGTGCGGTTGACCGTGGTGGCGTGCACTCGCACGAGCACCTCGCGAGGACCGGGTATCGGACGATCGACATCGGTCACGCGAACCGTCTCCGGCGGTCCGAAGTGTGAGCGAACTGCGGCTCTCATCTCGGCGACCACGGTAGTCGCGACAGTCCGCTGCAACCCGGGGCACGGCCCGTCGAGGCGGGGAGAGAGGGCCGCCTCATGGACTGTGTATGGTCGGGGAGGTCGTTCGAGGATGGGGGTCCCGATGAGCACCAGTTTGCGCAACTACACGAAGGCGCTCTACGGCTTCGATGCCGTGATCCAGCGAGTGCCGGCCGACCGTTGGGATGCCGACTCGCCGTGCGACGGCTGGTCGGCCCGCGATGTCGTGATCCACGCGTGCGGTGTCATGCAGGCGGTCGAGGCCATGGCGAGAACCGGCGAGAACGCACTCCCGGCGACGCCGGACCCGGTCGACGACGTGGTCGAACTGTGGAACACCACACGAGACGACCTGCTCGACGCCTTGGACCATCCGGACGTACTCAAGAGGGTCGGCAACTACTGGTTCGGTGAAGGAACGATCGACGACATCCTGGCGTTCTCGGTGTGGGACCAGCTCGGACACTCGTGGGACGTCGCCCAGGCCGTGGGCCTCGATGCCCACGCCAGTGACGACGTCGCGGACGCCTCGTTCGCCGTGATCTCGGCGAACGCCGACATGCTCCGCGGGATGGGGCTCATGGGCGACCCGGTCGACGTCCCCGCGGACGCTCCAGCGATGACACGCTTCCTGGGACTCATCGGACGCAACCCGATCGGCTGAGGCCCGCTTCGTCGACATCGGCGAACCGGTCGCGTCGGACCCGGTCGCGGGGAGTCGTCACCGCCCGTACAGGTCACCGGCCAGGTACTTGAGCCCGGTGTCGCAGGCGATGGTGACGACAGTCTTGCCGGCTCCGATCTCCCGGGCCAGTTCGACCGCACCGGTGACGTTGAGCCCCGTCGATCCACCGGCGAGCAGACCCTCTTCGGCAGCCAGGCGCCGCGCCATCGCAAACGCCCCCTCCTCGGAAACCACACGAACCTCGTCGAAACGATCGAGGTCGAGCAGCGGAGGCACCAGGCCGATCCCGATGCCCTCGACCGAGTTGACCCCCGCCTGCCCCGTGGAGATGACCGGGCTCGAGTCGGGCTCGAAGATCACCACCCGCGCCGAGCTGCCGGCCTCGTCGAGCGCGTTTCTCACGCCGGTGGCCATGCCGCTCGTTCCGACGGCGCAACAGAACACGTCGATCGGCCGCTCCATCTGTTCGAGCAGTTCCACGCCGACCCGGTGGTAGCCCACGAGTGAATCGGCGTTGCGGAGCTGGTCCGTCCAGTACACGTCGGGGTCGGCAGCGAGTTCGCGCGCCGTCTCGATCATCCGGGGAGTGAGGTCAGGGGTGATCTTGCCGCCGACGCTCGGCACGATCGTCAGATCAGCACCCAGCGCCGCCATCGTCGCGAGCTTCTCCGGGGCGAACGCATCCGACGTCACGACCTTGAAGTGGTACCCCTTGGCGGCGCACACGTACGCCAGCGACGAACCCGTGCTCCCCGCTGTGTACTCGAGCACGGTCATCCCCGGACGAAGGTCGCCGCGACGTTCCGCTTCCTCGATCATCGCCAGCGCCATCCGGTCCTTGTACGACCCGGTCGGGTTGAACCATTCGAGCTTGACGAACACGTCGGCGGCACCCTCGGGCACCACCTTGCGCAGCTGCACGACGGGGGTCTGCCCCACCACCTCGGTCATCGACCGGCCTACCTGCATGGTCATCCCCTCCGTCTCGACGATCGCCGACCCGAACCGACAACGGACGCAGGGTCGAGCTGATCGCGCCCGGAGTGTAGGCCACCCTGCTCCGCTCGTGAACGGGCCGGCCGGGTCGCCATGACGCAGTGACGACCGCTCGGCCGTGGGCTACTCTGTCACCCCGTAGTTGATGGCGGACGAAGGGGGCCCAATGCCAACACCCACGCATACCGTGCTGGTCCGGCTCCGCTCGGAACTCGACCACGACCAGATCGTGATGCCACTGCGCGACTGATCTCGCCCGATGAACATCGATGAACGGAGGAACCATGACCGAACAGGGAGCCATCTGGCGCCAGACAGCACAGAAGTGGACCGAGGTCGCCGGACAGGTCACCGACGACGACTGGTCGAAACCGACGACCTGTGAGGACTTCACGGTCCGCCAGCTGGTCGACCACGCGATGCACTGGCAGGCGATGGGTGGCGGCATCCTCGGCGCCGGCACCGAGCCCGGCGACCCATGGAGCGACGTCCAGCCCGCGTTGGCATCAGCGCTCGACGATCCGTCGAACCTCGACGGCACGGCCGAGGCGTTCGGCGGCATGCCGAAACAGCAAGTCCTCGGGCTGCTGATCACCGACCTCCTGGTGCACTCGTGGGACCTCGCCCGCTCGATCGGAGCCGACGAGACACTGCCACCGACGGCGGTCGACGCGGCCATGGCCGGCCTCACCCGAATGCCGGAGGAGATGCTCAGGGGCGGAACGATGTTCGGGCCTGCAGTGGAGGTCCCGGACGACGCCAGCGCCCAGGACAAACTGATCGCATTCGCCGGCCGCAGGCCCTGAGGCGACGCCGGCCCCGGCGCTACGCGCCCCGGTCGCCGGATCAGCATCTCGAAGGCCCTTCGTCCCTGGCGGGATCCGTTCGGCTCCGGTAGCTGTGGACCCCGGACCGAAGGGAGACCCATGAGCAGTCGCGGCGACGACTCCGACACGGCGATCCGGATCCTCGGGCTGTCGAAGACGTTCGGGGATCGTGTCGCCGTCGACGGCATCGATCTCGGAATCGAACGAGGCGAACTGTATTCCCTGCTCGGACCGAACGGCGCCGGCAAGACCACGACGATCCGAATGTTGTGCTGCCTGCTTCGGCCGACCGGCGGCACCGCGACGATCATGGGCCACGACATTCGCGTCGATCCGCTCGCCGTGAAACGGATCATCGGTGTCTCGCCGCAGGAGACGGCGGTGGCGCCCAACCTCGACGCGTGGGAGAACCTCGAACTGATGGCGGGGCTGCACCGGATCGACAAGCGCCGAGCACGTCGTCGATCCGAGGAGTTGATCGAGGTCACCGGACTCGGAGCACGAGCCGGCGACAAGGTCAAGAAGTACTCCGGCGGCATGCAACGCCGCCTGAGCATCGCGATGGCCCTCGTGTCCGAACCCGAGGTGCTGTTCCTCGACGAACCGACGATCGGACTGGATCCCCAGGCCCGACGCGGTATGTGGGAGCACATCGAGAGCTTGAAGGGGAGCACGACGACCGTCCTCACGACGCACTACCTCGAAGAAGCAGACGCCCTCGCCGACCGCGTCGCCGTGATCGACGCCGGATCGGTCGTGGCGTCCGGAACACCCGAGGAGCTCAAGGCGCAGGTCGCAGGGACACCGGTCATGGTCGTCGAGGCTCCCGACGTGGGAAGCGCCGCCCTCGACGCGCTCCGCGAGGTCTACCCGAGCGCGCGACGCGTCGACGGCGGCATCGAGATCGAGGGCGACGATCTGAGCGTGTACGAGATCGGCGACTGCCTCCGTCGGTTCGACGTCGACATCCGCTCGACCTCGATCAAGCAGGTGTCGCTCGACGACGTGTTCCTCGAACTCACCGGCAAGGAATTGAGAACATGAGCAGCGCCACGACCGTACTCACCAAGCGGAACTTGAAGGAGGTCTCCCGGGATCCGTTGTCGTTGGGAATCGCGGTTGCGCTCCCCCTCGTGCTGCTGTTGACGCTGCAGGCGCTCGGCGGTGACGGGACACCGTTCCTCACGCCGACGCTGCTGACACCGGGCATCGTGCTGTTCGGTTTCGTGATGGTGATGTTCAGCTCGGCGATGATCCTCGCACGCGACCGTGAGACCGCGCTGCTCGCCCGGCTGCTGACCACACCGCTGCGTTCGGGCGACTTCGTGTCCGGCTATGCACTCCCCTACGTCTTGGTGGCGATCGGTCAGGCGATCGTCCTGCTCACCGTCGGCGCACTCCTCGGCCTCGAAGTCAACGGATCGATCGCCCTGGTCGCGCTGATCTTCGGCCTGATGGCCGTCTTCTACGTGGCGCTCGGCATGATCGTCGGATCGGTCCTGACGGTCGCACAGACCTCGGGCGCCTACGCCGTCGTGTTGATCCTGACCATCTTCGGTGGAGCGTGGTTCGACCTCGAGGAGATCGGCGGCGTGTTCCTGTCGATCGGCGACGTCCTGCCCTTCAAGCACGCACTCGACGCCGCCCGAGCGGTGATGGCCGACGGCGCCGGATTCGGCGACATCGCCTCCGACGTGTACTGGATCAGCGGTTACACCATCGGCGCCGTCGTCGTCGCGCTCTGGTTGTTCCGGCGGCACATGCTCGAATGACCGCGCGTCCCGGGTCGGCACGCCTCGGGTCGGCGGCACGTCTCGGTGGGGCGGCCAGGGACGTTCGTCTCTGGACACCCACGCGCCGTCGGTCGACCGTTGAAGCATGAGCCATGACGTGGTCAACGGTCAGGTCGGCTCGACCCCGGTGGATGCGCGTGTGGGTCACGAAGGAACCCGCATCGATCTCGACGACCTGACCAAGCGGTACCGGGTGGGTGAGGTCGACGTCACCGCCCTCGACGGCGTCAACCTGCACGTCGACGAGGCCGCGTTCGTCGCGATCGTCGGCCCGTCCGGCTGCGGCAAGACGACGCTGCTGAACATGATCGGCGCCCTTGACACACCGACCTCCGGATCCGTACGGGTCGCCGGCGTCGACGTCACCGGTGCGTCGCCGGCCGACCGGTCGATGTTGCGACGGCACAGCGTGAGCTTCATCTTCCAGACGTTCAATCTGTTCCCTGGCCTCACCGCCCTCGAGAACGTGCGCTTCGGGGCGGATGCCGCGCGAACACCGGATCCCGCCGAGCGGGCACAACAGGCTCTGGCGCAGGTCGGACTCGCCGATCGCCAACGTCACTTCCCCCACCAACTGTCGGGCGGTGAACAGCAGCGTGTCGCGATCGCCCGCGCCTTGGCGACCGGCAATCCGATCCTGCTCGCCGACGAACCGACCGGTGAACTCGACTTCCAGACGGGTGTCCAGATCCTCGGTGTGCTCGAAGAGCAGGCGAGGGCGGGGATGACCGTGCTGGTCGTCACGCACAATCGTGAGATCGCTCGTGTCGCCGACCGTGTGGTCGAGCTGTCGAGCGGTCGCATCGTCTCCGACGGGCCGCCGCCCGGCGGCAAGGCCGACATCGGCGATCTGCAATGGTGACCACCCCACGTCCGCCGAGCCGTTGGCTCGGGTGGTGGCTGCGCTGGTCGTGGCGCGACTTCCGATCGCACTGGATCGCGGTCGTCGCGATCGCGCTCGTCCTGGCGATCGGGACCGGGGTGTACGCAGGCCTCGGCAGCACCGCAGAGTGGCGACGGCAGTCCAACGACGCCAGTTTCGCGGCACTGGAGATGCACGACCTCCGAGTCACGCTCAGCCCCGGAACGTTCGTCGAGCAGGGGCAACTCAGCGACGCGATCGCGTCGATCGACGGCACGGACTCGGTCCGCTCCGTCGCCGAACGGCTCGTCGTGGACAGCCAGGTGGACACGCAGACGATCGGCGACGGCGAATCGGTGCTGGTTCCCGCCCGGCTCGTCGGGATGACGTTCGGGTCGACTCGGCCGGTCGACGACATCTGGGTCCGCGATGGCACCGCACCCTCGGACGACCCGACCGATCGCAGCGCCGTCCTCGAGGTCAAGTTCGCCGACCAGCACGGACTGCCGACCGCCGGAACGGTTTCGGTCGCCGGCGACCGCACGGTCACCTACACGGGTCTGGGCGTCGCCCCCGAGGACTTCTTCTACGAAGGCCCCCAGGGAACGATCTTCGCTGCCGGAGAACTGGCGATCCTGTATCTCCCCCTGGCTGCGGCGCAGGACATCAGCGGCCACGACACGATGGTGAACGACGCCGTGATCGTGCTCGTCGACGGCGCCGACCGGGACGCGGTCGCCGCCGAACTCAGCGACGCGATCTCCGGTCTCGGCGCCGGCGCCACCGTCTCGAGCCGCGACGACGCTGATGCCGTTCGAGTGCTGTACGAGGACATCGACAACGACCAACGCTTCTGGAACGCACTGTCGGCACTCGTGCTGTTCGCTGCGGCGCTCGCCGCGTTCAACCTGATCAACCGGATCGTGGAGGCCCAGCGCCGCGAGATCGGTATCGGGATGGCGCTCGGTGTCCCGCGGCCACAGCTCGCGATCCGCCCCATGCTCATCGGTGTCCAGGTGGCCATCCTCGGCACGATCGCCGGCCTCGGCGTCGGGTTCCTCGTGGGCAACGCCTTCGGGGACCTCCTCAAATCGTTCCTGCCGCTTCCCGAACACCGCACACCGTTCCAGTACGACGTGTACCTCCGGGCGGCCATGCTCGGGATCGCGATACCGATCGCAGCCAGCGCACTCCCGGTCTGGCGAGCGTTGCGCGTCGAGCCGATCGAGGCGATTCGCACCGGTCACCTCGCGGCCAGGTCCAACCGACTGACCGGCTGGACGGGCCGGTTCCGGCTGCCGGGTTCGACGATGACGACCATGCCGATCCGTAACGTGCTGCGCACGCCGCGGCGCACCGCCCTGACCGCGGTCGGCGTCGGCGCGGCGATCACCGCCCTGGTGGCGGTTCTCGGGATGCTCGACAGCTTCGGTCGGACCCTGGAGCAGGGAAACGACGAGTTCACCAAGGGCGACGCCGACCGGGTCGTCGTGCAGCTCGACACGTTCTATCCCGGCGATTCCCCTGTCGTCGGCGCGATTTCCGACGCTCCCGCGGTGGGACGGATCGATGCCGGACTGCGCCTGCCTGCGACGGCCCTGGCGGCCGAACCCGCCGACAACATCGACCTGCTCGTCGAGTTCGTCGACTTCGACAACGCGGTGTGGACGCCGACCGTCGAGGAGGGCGCGGCAACGATCGGCGGCGAGGCAGCAGGGATCCTGCTCGCCCGAAAGGCAGCCGACGATCTGGGAGCGCAGGTGGGCGACACCGTCACCCTGCGTCATCCGATCCGCACCGACGCGGGCGGCTTCTCGATCGCCGAGACCCCGCTCGTCGTCGCCGGTATCCACGCCAACCCGATCAGGACGTTCGCCTTCCTCGACCTCGCCGACAGCGAACGGTTCGGGCTCCAGGGCGCCGTGAACGTCGTACAGGCCTATCCATCCGGTGACGCCACCCGCTCCGACGTCCAGCGGGCGGTCTTCGGGCTCCCCGGCGTGACGTCCAGCCAACCCGTCGCCCGCATCAGTGAGGCCATCGACGAAGCCCTCGACCAGTTCCTCAGCTTCCTGATCGTCACCGCGGGCGCCGTCATGGTCCTCGCGCTCCTGATCGCGTTCAACGCCACCCGGATCACGGTCGAGGAACGGCGTCGGGAACACGCCACCATGCGGGCCTTCGGGCTTCCCATACGGACCGTGCTCGGCGTCGTCGTGAAGGAGAGCGCCGTCATCGGCGTCCTCGCGACCGTCATCGGTCTCGTCGGCGGCGTCGCCTTCCTCCAGTGGATGCTGACCTCACTTGCCAGCACCACACTCCCCGACGTCGGGATCGACGTCTACCTCTCGCCGACCACGATCGTCATCGCGGCAGTCGTCGGGATCGCCTCCGTCGCCGCCACCCCACTCCTGCTGGTCCGCCGGCTTCGGCGCATGAACCTCCCGGGCGCCCTCCGCGTCGTCGAGTGAGGGTGCCCGCTTCGCTCAGCGCTCGCCCGGAGCGTCGAAGCTGATGCTCGTCAGCAGTTCTTCCTCCTGGGCGAAGTGCAGACGGAGAATCGCGTCGAGGGCGTAGAGGATCCGGCGCGCCTCGCTGCGGTCGTCGTCGCCGAAGCCCTCGGCGGACGCATCGTCGACGAGCCGATCGAGCAACGAGGCGAGGTGGAAGATCTCCTGATGGGTACGACTCATCGGAGCCAACGGGTCGTTCCCACCGAGGCGCTCGGCGACTCCCGGATAGATGTGGGACTCGTCCTCGCGTTCGTGCGGGACGACTTCTTCGGAGATCCGAGAGGCGACCTCGCGCAAGGATGCGAGAGCAGTCGCCTCGTCGCAGGCATCCAGCGCGAGCGCCACCGTCCGAAGATCCTCGAGAACGAGCCTGAGTGGTCCATGACCCTCTGCGAGCTGATGGCTCCACGCGTCGGGAACGGCTCCGGTGTGTCGGAGCGACCGCGGCGGCCGCAGCGCCCGCAGTGCCATGCCGATCGCCAGCACGTCGATGACCTCTTGGGCGACGGCCGCACCAACCGGAGCGAGCAACCCGACCGCCGCGGCGCCCATCCCGAGCAGCGACAGGCCCATGCCCAGCAGCACACTCTGGCGCGCGATCGCCCGAGCCCGCTTGGCGATGACGACCCCGACAGCCATCCGGTCGAGTCGATCGACGATCAGCACGACGTCGGCTGCCTCCGACGACGCTGTCGCACCACGGGCGCCCATGGCCACGCCGAGATCCGCTGCGGCGAGCGCAGGCGCATCGTTGACCCCGTCGCCGACCATCACGGTGATCCCCGACCGCGACGACGACTCGGTACGGACGACGTCGAGCTTCTCGGCGGGAGTCCGATCCGCGAACACCTGATCGATCCCCAACGACATCCCGATCGGTTCGGCGACCTCGAGCCGGTCACCGGTCACCATCACCACCCGGTCCACACCGGCGCGCCGCAGTGCCCGCAGCGCCGCCGACGTGTCGGTGCGCAGCTCATCGGTGAAGAGGATCATCCCGACCGGTTCGCCATCGACGAGCACGACCGTTGCGCTGCAGCCCTCCCGCCGGGCCCGACGCTCGGCAGCTGCCAGCCACGGATCCCGTTCAGCGGTGTCGACCGCCGAGAGCGCACCGACCCACACCTGGTGTCCCCCGACGGTGCCGCCGACACCGCTGCCGGCTTGCTCGACCACGGCGGTGGGCTCGTCCAGTTCCAAGCCCCGATCACCGGCCTCGCGCACCAGCATGGCGGCCAGCACGTGGGGCGACGCCTGCTCGACCGACGCCGCCAAGGCCAGCACGTCGGCCGCCTCGCTGTTCGGCGCGGTGACGACCGCGACGACGTGAGCGCGCCCTGCGGTCAGGGTGCCCGTCTTGTCCAACAGGACCGTCCGTGTCTGCCCCATCGCCTCCAACGCTGCGCCGTCCTTGACCACCACCCCGTTGCGCGCTGCGCAGGCGATCCCTGACACGATCGCCACCGGGGCCGCCAGCACCAGCGGACACGGCGTCGCGACGACCAGCACTGCGAGCATCCGCGTCTGATCCTCCGTCACCAGCCAGGTGACGGCTGCGATCAGGAACACCGCGGGGACGAACAGCACGGCGTACCGGTCGGCCAACCGCACGAACGGAGCCCGACTGACACCTGCGGACTGCACGAGCCTGACGATCCCCGCGTAGGAACTCTCCGCCGCGGTGGCTGACGCCGACATCCGGAATGCACCGCCGGCATTCACCGACCCGCTGCGCGCCCACTCCCCGACCTCGCGTTGGACCGACTGCGCCTCGCCGGTCAGCACCGACTCGTCGAGGACGGCCGACTCCAGCACGCTCCCGTCGACCGGCACGACCTCGCCGGGCTTGACGAGCAGCATCTCACCCGGCACGACCTCGTCGACCGCAACGGTGAGAACCGAACCATCGACCAACCGGTGGGCGACCTTCGGCGCCAGCGACAGCAACTCCGACAACGACCTCTGTGCCCGCCGATGCGCGTACTGCTCGAGCGCGTCCCCCGACGCCACCATCAGCGCCAGGATCGCACCGGCGAGCGCCTCGCCCATCACCATCGAGCCCACCATGGCCACCAGGGCCACGAGGTCGACCGCCACCCGTCCCTCCCGGAGCCGTGCCACCGTCACGACGACGAGATCGACGACGACGACGCCGGATGCCACGGACCACACCGCCACCGCGAGGTCCTGTGCATCGAGGATCGCCGCAACGGTCCCGGCCACCAGCGCCACAGCCACGAACGGCAACATTGCGCGTCGAAGGGCCGCGACGGCACCATGGCTCACCCCACCAGCTTCGCCGGGCCGAACCGCATCGGCCAGGGCCCAACGTCGGTCACCGCGACGGTGACGGCCCGCTGGGTCGTTCGACTCTGGTTCCGACAGCGAGTTCCGCGGAGGCTGAGGGGGTAGACGAAGCGTCGCCCGCCGGGACGCCGGCGGGTCCGCTCGCCGAGTGAGTCATTGTCCCCAGCCGGACGTCGTCCCTCGGAGTCGTCCGGCCCAAGAAGCGAGGTCTGCCATGCGCAGGTTCGATGTTCGTTGGGTTCCGCTGATGATCGCTGCAGGAGCCTTCGTGGGATCCGCCCTGGTGAGTTCCGTCGCTGTTGCCGACGACGAGCCACCCCCGATCGACCAACCCGAGCTGGCGGTCGAGCCCGTGGTCGAGGCTCCCCCTCCGGCGATACCGACCTCCACCGATTCGTCCTCCACCGATTCGTCCCCAACCGATTCGCCCCCCACCGATGAGGGAGACGTCGACGCGATCGACACCGACCGAGTCGACGAGGACATGGTCTCCGACGAGATGCCTGATCCAGCGTTCGACGAGATCGCCGTCATCGAGATGGTGATGCCCGATGCCGAGACGACGGTCGAGACAGCCGCACCCGACGCCGAACCGGTGGTCGAGACGGCCGCACCCGACGTCGAGACGATGTTCGAGACGATGGTCGAACCGATGGTCGAGACGATGGTCGAGACAGCCGCACCCGACGCCGAGGTGGCAGCAGCAGATTCGACCGAGACCACGCTGGCCGAGATGGCTTCCCATGTGGCGACGCCGGGTGATTCGACCAGCGCACCCGCGTCGGACGCGCCGCCCCCGACCGACGAACCCGAGGAGGGTCACGAGGGTCACGAGGGCGGATCGGGCGGTCAGGGCAACCCGTACCGGATCACCTTCACCGTGATCTGGTACGACACGAGCGGGAATGAGATCGCCGAACTCGACGCCGTGTTCCCCCCGACGTTCGACTGGCGATCGATGTTCGAGCTCTCCGCAGCCAGCAAGACAGGAAAGGGCATGCCGACTTCGGCGACGTGTACCTACCCGGCCGACGGCGAGGTACTCCGGTGCGTGTTCGACAACCCGGGTCACGGCTCGGGCGCTGACGGACTCATCGTTCCCGCCCGGCCGACGGCCAACTACACGGTCACGGTGACCTGGCCGTCGCCACCCGACTGGACCGTCGAGAACGCGAACGCCGGGCCGTACTACGCGCGCGACCTCGACCGGTGCCCTGGTGGGGGCGGAGGATCGGGTGGAGGCCATGAGGCCGGCGGTGGACACGACTCCGGCGGAGGACACGACTCCGGCGGCGGACACGACTCCGGCGGCGGAGAAGAAGGCAGCGGACACGAATCCGGCGGCGGAGAAGAAGGCAGCGGACACGAATCCGGCGGCGGAGAAGAAGGCAGCGGACACGAAGTCCGGCGGCGGCGGCCGCGGCGTCTCCTGCGAGCACACCGTCGTGCTCCGACAGGTTGCCAGGATCATCGTCCTCCCGCCCAGCTTGCCGCCCGTTGTCGAACCCGACGTGGAGCCGATCCCACCGGTCGTGTTGCCCACGCCGCCGGTCGTCGAGCCGGAGGTCGAGGTCGAGGTCGAGGTCGAGGCACTCCCACCGATCGAGACACTCCCACCGGTCGAGGCGCCGCCGACAGCGACCCCGATCGATCCGGCCAGCGCGGTCGCGCCGACCGCAACGGCGCCACAGGCGCTCCCGACCACGGGGGCGTCGATCTCGATGATCATCCTGATCTCCGCCCTGCTGATCGGCATCGGTTCCGTGGCCGCACTGCTTTCCCGGCGAACCTCAGCGGGATGATGCCGAGCGAGGTCGTCCGATCTCGCCACACCGTCGAGGCCCTGGTCGACCGCAAGGTCAGCCAGGGCTTCTTCGTGTCGCCATCAGCACGTCGGTGCGAACCGGGCGAGGGCGATCACGCTGGTGGTCCACGGGCGCCCAGGAACGGGACTCAGCCGGACGCCGGTCTCTCTCCGTGCTGGTACGTCGGCATCTGCAGGACGAGGCTCTCGAGCAGTCCGAGGCCGATCGTCATCTTGCGGAAGAACGAGGCGGTGTGTGGGACCACGGTGAAGTGCGGGTGCGGACTCCAGAGCGCGCGGAGCCGACCGTCGAGTTCGATGGCCTGCTGCTGCGACTCGGTGCGATATCGGTTCTCGCTCTCGAATCCGTGATCGCCGAGGGCTGCCGTCTCGAAGAACAGCACCGCGTCGTACCGCGCGAGTTCGTCGTCATGGGTCGAACCGACCGTGTCGTAGAAGCCGGCTGCGCCGTCAGGCCAATAGGCCCCGCCGTCGACCGTTCCACGGTCGCACAGCAGGATCCGTTCCGGGTACTGACTGGCCTGGATGTCCTCCAGGCCGCGTTGCACCTGATAGATCGCGCACTGCGCGCTGCGCTGCGCATCGGATTGCGTCGGCCGCGGGAAGCCGCCCGAGAACAACAGGGTGGCCGCCTCGGGAACGACGATCACACGGTCACCGATCTCCCGTCGGAACAGATCGGCAGCGGTGGTCTTCCCGCCGCCGGGACCACCCGTGAGCACGACTCGAAACGGAGTGACGGAACGCAGCTGTCCTGATGATGATGCCATGGTGATGTCGACCTGACCCTCACGGTGGTGCACCACCGATCCGTTGCGATAGGGGCGAACTCCCCTACCGTCGCCGACGGTTCGGTCGGCGGAATGACGCTGAGCCGGTTCCATCCCGTCCAGAACGATTGTCCGCGACGCCGCGACACCGATGATCATGTTCCGATGAAGCACGTCCGCCGCACCTTCGAACGGTTCCTGGCCAACCCGTCGTCACTTCGCTACGCAACGACGACGATCATCGCCGTCACCGTTGCCATGGTTCTCGTCGGCGCCGTCGCGATTCGGGTCTTCGACCGCCAGGAGTACCCGACGTTCGGTTCGGCGCTGTGGTTCACACTCCAGACCGTCACCACCGTGGGTTACGGCGACAACACTCCGGCCCGACCGATCGGCCGCTTCGTGGCCGCGGCGGTGATGTTGACGGCCATCGGCCTGATCACGGTGGTGACCGCCGTCGTGACGTCACTGTTCATGCAGGCCGCGGAGAAGCGGGTCGGAGAGGCGGACCGCGTCGACCAAGCGAGCGTCATGGCGCGGTTGGAAGCGTCACTGACCTCGATCAGCGAACGCCTCGATCGAATCGAGGCAGCGCTCGACCACACCGTTGCCGAGGACGCCGACAGCGGCCACTGAACGACGACGTCACACCTCGTCGAAGATGATGACGCTGCGGGCGACATTGCCTGTCTTCATGTCCTCGAAACCCTCGTTGATCTCGTCGAGCGTGATCGTCTTCGACACCATCTCGTCGAGGTGCAGCCGTCCGTCGAGGTACATCTCGATGTAGCGCGGCATGTCGGTGCGGAACTGGTTCGAGCCCATGTTGGAGCCCGTCAGGGTCTTCTCGTAGAGCAGCTCGGGGCCGTGGATCTCGATCTGCGTGCCGACAGGGATCATGCCGATCACGGTCGCCTGGCCACCGTTGCGCAGCATCTGGTAGGCCTGCTCGGCGGTCTGCTTCAAGCCGACCGCCTCGAAGGAGTGGTGCACTCCCCCGCCGGTCAACTCCTTGACGGCCGCAACCGGATCGACTGCGCTCGCGTCCACCATGTGGGTCGCCCCGAGCTGCTGTGCGAGTTCGAGCTTGCCCTGGTTCATGTCGACGGCGATGATCTTGTTCGCGCCGGCGATCCGTGCACCCTGAACCGCGGACAGGCCGATGCCGCCACAGCCGATCACCGCGACGGTCTCTCCAGGAGCCACCCGTGCGGTGCGGAACACCGCGCCGAGCCCTGTGGTGACGCCGCACCCGATGAGCGCCGCCTTGTCGAGCGGCATCTCCGGATCGATCTTCACGAGCGCCTGCTCGTGGATCAGCATCTTCTCCGCGAACGACGACAGATGGAGGTACTGGTTCACCACCTCTCCCCCGGCCCGACTGAGCCGCGACGGCTCGCCGGGTTGGCGGACCAGCTCGGTCCCCTTGTTCTCGCACAACGTCAGGTGGCCGTCCGTGCACTGCGAACAGTGGCCACAGAAAGCCGACAGGCAGGTGATCACGTGATCGCCCGGCTGCACGTAGTGCACCATGGAGCCGACCGCTTCGACCACACCAGCCGATTCGTGCCCCAGCACCGCTGGGCACGGGAACGGATACTTGCCCTCCATGAAATGGAGATCGCTGTGGCAGAGCCCGGCCGCGACCGTGCGGACGAGCACCTCGCGCGGCCCGGGTTCACCGATGTCGATCTCCTCGATGTCGAGCTGCCCGGGCACCGTGTTCAGGACTGCGGCTCTCATGAGAATTCCTCTCGCTCGTGGGGTTCTGGGGAAGGGCTCACGACGGGAGTGCACAACACCATTCCGCCGACGCCGAGTGGATCGACCTCGGAATGGTGCATCGGTTCTCCCTCGAGCCGGCGGACTCGAACGGGAACGTAGCCGACCGTGCGTTCCCGAGTCGCACATCCGTCTCGTCGACCCCACCTGCTTGGGTGTGTGCTTCGAAGCCGTCTAGAGTTCGAACATGGGAACGATCGTTCTGGAAGCGGGCAAAGAGGTCGCTGCCGCAGTGCTGTCCGAGGCCGCCGACGAACTCCGTGGGAAGTCGAACCGCAAGTGGGCAGTGATGCTCCTCTCCTTCCTGATCGGCACGGTCGTCGCTGTCATCGTGATCAAGCGTCGCGGCGGCACACTGGCGATCGAAAGCGACCCGCGCTGGGCCGAGATCATGGAGGAGCCCACCGCCTGATCGCGGCCGTCAGCCCCCGCCAGCCGTCGAGCGGGCCCGATGAAGAACCTCAGTCGCAGTCGGCGCCGGATGCGTCGAGGAGGGCCTGCCACGCCGACTGCACCGACGTGAAGCCCGCGCTGAGCGCCGCGGCCTTGTCGGCGATCGACGCAGCGTCGGCGATCGACGACTTCAGCGTCACGACCGACGAACCCAGTGCGTCGACCTCCGGCTGGAGTTCAGCGGCAGAAGTCCTCAGTGCGTCGACATCGGACTGCACCACGTCGAGTTGGCTCTCGAGCGCATCGACGCCGTCGTCGCGCACGTTGACGTCACGGAGGTCCTCGATGGCGCTGCCGAGTTCCGCACGGTTCTCACAGAACGTGTTCGGTGTGTCGTCACTCGAACACGCCGAACCGGCGAGCGCGGCAACGATGAGGACGGAGACGAGACGACGCATGATGCACTCCTTTGAAGAAGACGACCGGGGTGGCGAAGCCGACAGGGATTGTGGAGAAGCCGACAGGGCAACTGGCAGGAACGATGGCCGGATGACCGGTGCCAGTCTCACGGTCGACCGGTCGGAGCCACTCACCCATTCCGGGTGAATCTGACGCTGTGCGGTGACGGGGAATGCTCGGGCCGAGTCACCGGTTGCACGGGAGGACAAGTACCCCCCAGAGTATCCAGGAGCGCCCATGTCAACCATCGAACTCACGATCGAGAACTTCGAACAGACGATCAACGACAACGACACCGTCTTCGTCGACTTCTGGGCGGAGTGGTGCGGACCGTGCCGCCAGTTCGGCCCCGTGTTCGAACAGGCAGCGCAGGAGCACACCGACATCGTGTTCGGCAAGGTCGACGCCGACACCCAACAGGAACTCGCCGGCCACTTCAACATCCGCTCGATTCCCACCTTGATGGCGATCCGCGACAACGTCGTGTTGTTCTCCCAGCCCGGCGCGCTGCCCGCCCACGCCCTCGACGACCTGATCACGCAGATCCGCGCAATCGACATGGACGACGTGCGACGGCAGATCGCTGAGGAGCAGGCCGGTACCGAAACCGAGTGACCGCACTCCGACGCTGATCGGCGGCGGTCACTACAGTCGTCGCATGCTCATCGTCGCAGGATCGATCACGACCAGGGACGACGGCCGCGAGCAGTTCCTCGCCGCCGTTCGGCCCAAGGTGTCCGCCAAGCTCGCCGAGCCCGGACGCCGCCCCGGCAAGAAGGACACGATCTCGACGGTCGCGACCGTCCGATGAGCAGCCACAGCGACGATCCGATCGAAGGCTGCATCGAGAACTGGCATCGCCACCTGCACGGCGATCTCACCGGTGGGCTCGATGCGATCCTCCACGAAGACTGCGTGTTCCTGTCGCCGATCGTCTTCACCCCGCAACAGGGCCGCGAGATCACCAAGCTGTACCTGACCGCCGCAGGCGGCACGCTCGGCGGCGAGAGCGGCAGCGTCACCGAGGCCCTCGGCGACGGCGACGCGACGCAGGGTGGGGGCTTTCGCTACGTCAAGGAGATCCGCCAGGGCAACCACGCGATGCTCGAGTTCGAGACGACGGTCGACGGCAAGTACGCCAACGGCGTCGACATCATCACGTGTGACGACGACGGCATGATCACCGAGTTCAAGGTGATGATGCGCCCGCTCCAGGCGATCAACGCCGTGCACGCCCAGATGAAGGCGATGCTCGAGCAGCTGGGCAACGCGCCGAGCTGAGTGACTCAGCGCCCGTCTGTGCGTGCGGCAAGTCAGCGGTTGCCGCACGCGACGCGCAGCGACTCCGCCGCCGTCTCAGGCGTCAGATCCCGCTGCAGGTTCGCAAGCAGTTCGTAACTCGCCGGGATCTTGGCCACGTCGGCTGACCGGAGCAGAGGCGGGTAGTAGTGCGCATGGAGCTGCCACGCGGATTCCTCATCGCGAGGAGCGTTGTGCCAGCCGGAGCAATAGGGGAACGGCGTGTCGAAGAGATTGTCGAAGCCACGCAACATCGTTCGCAGTGCTGCCGCCAACGAGGTGGTCTCGTCGTCGTCGAGATCGAGGAGCGACGCCACGGGGCGCCGCGGAATCACCAGGGTCTCGAAGGGCCAGTACGCCCAATACGGCACGACGATCAGCCAGTGGTCGTTGGAGACCACGATGCGTTCGCCCCGCGCCTCCTCCTGGGCGGCGTAGTCGACCAGGAGGCGCGACCCCTGAGCGGCGAGATACTCGCCCTGCCGACCGAGCTCCTTGACCGCCTCGGTCGGGAGGAACGACGAGGCCCAGATCTGCCCGTGTGGATGCGAGTTCGATGCACCGGAGATCGCTCCACGGGTCTCGAAGATCTGGACCCAGCGGTACCGTTCGGACAGCTCGGCGAGTTGTGACTGCCACAGCCCGATCACCCGCTCGATGTCAGCGCGGTCCATCGCCGCGAGCGAGAGGTCGTGTCGCGGTGAGAAGCAGATCACCCGGCATTCGCCGTCGACCGACTCGGTCTGGAACAACCCGTCCCGGTGGTCGTAGTCGGGCACATCGTTCAGCAGCGCCGGAAAATCGTTCTGGAAGACGAAGGTGGTGTCGTAGTTCGGATTCCGCACCCCACCGGCTCGTTCGTTTCCGGGGCACAGGTAGCAGTCGGGATCGAACTGCGGCACGACCGGCTTCACACCCTGCCCGGTCTGGCCGTCCCACGGTCGTTGCGTACGCTGCGGCGACACGACGACCCACTCGCCAGTCAAGGCATTGAGGCGTCGATGAGGCTGCCGGCCCGGGTCGAACACGATCGAATCGCCCGCGCCACTCAAGCCGGGAGTCTCGCTCCCGTGAGGCCGTCGAACAGGTGAACTCCGGCGGGATTCGGGATCAGGCTCACACGATCGCCGTTCTTGGCCGCGCTGAGTCCGTCCGTGCGGGCGACGACCTCCTTCTTGCTGCCGTCTGCGATGCAGTAGACGAACGCTTCCGAACCCAACTCCTCGACGAACTCCACGGTCGCATCGAGTCCCCCCGCGGAGCGAACCTCGAGGTCATTCGGGCGAACGCCGATGGTGACTGCCGGCGAGGTGAGCGCCTCTCGCTGATGGGGAGCGAGTGGGATGTCGAGCGAACCAAACGTTGCGCCGAACTCGCCCGAAGTCGCCGCCAACAGGTTCATCGCTGGCGAGCCGATGAACCCTGCAACGAACTCGTTGACCGGTTTGATGAAGAGGTCCCGAGGCGGAGCGCACTGCTGGAGGACTCCATCGAGCAACACCGCCACACGATCGCCCATCGTCATCGCCTCGATCTGGTCGTGCGTGACGTAGACGGTGGTGACGCCGAGATCGCGTTGCAGGGCCGCGATCTGAGTGCGCGTCTGCACACGGAGCTTCGCATCGAGGTTCGAGAGTGGCTCGTCCATGAGGAACACCTGCGGCTCGCGAACGATCGCTCGTCCCATCGCGACACGTTGGCGCTGCCCACCGGACAAGTTCGCGGGCTTGCGGTCGAGGTACGCCTCGAGGTCGAGGATTTTCGCTGCCTCGACCACTCGTCGCGCACGCTCGTCTTTCGGGATCTTCTTGATCTTCAGATGGAAGCCGATGTTCTCGGCCACCGTCATGTGCGGGTACAGCGCGTAGGACTGGAACACCATCGCGATGTCGCGGTCTTTCGGAGGCATGTACGTCACGTCCCGATCGCCGATCCACACCTCGCCGAAGTCGACCGGTTCGAGCCCGGCGAGCATCCGCAACGTGGTCGACTTGCCACAACCGGACGGCCCGACCAACACGAGGAACTCGCCGTCCTCCACGACCAGGTCGAGTGCGTTGACGGCTGGACGATCCAGGCTCGAATAGATCCGGGTGGCTCGCTTGAACACGACTTCAGCCATCTGGAGATCCCTCTCTCTTCATTGATCGGCTCTTCGTTGATCGGGTCTTCATTGACCGGCTGTTCGATGGTCGAATCATGTCCCGTACCCGCGGGTGTCGTTGGCGTCGGTCGGAACGATCACGACATCCGGGATGTGCATCGACAGCACTTCCGCCGCGAGCGGATCGATGCCATCGTCGGTGATGAACACGTCGACCTCGTCGAGATCGGCGAACGAGCTGAGGCCGGTGACGTCCCACTTCGTGTGATCGGCGAGCACCACCGTCTCACGGGCGGCACGTACGAACGCCCGATTGGTGTCGGACTCGAGCAGATTCGGCGTCGTGCATCCGGTTCGCGCGCTCACACCGTGCACTCCGACGAACAGCGTGTCGACGTGCAACGTGCGAAGTGCTCCGACCGCGATCGATCCCACCAGCGCATCACTGGGTGTCCTGACGCCACCGGTGAGAATCACCGTGCGATCCGGACGTGGCTGCGCGTTGAACACCTCGACCACGCGCAAATTGTTCGTGACGACCGTCAAGTCCGCCACAGAGGTGAGCTCGGCCGCGAGGCGCCAGGTTGTCGTTCCGGCGGTCAGCCCGACCGTTCCTCCTGGTACGACGCGAGGAGCCGCGGCCCGAGCGATGCGCAGCTTCTCGTCGACGCTGCGCATCGACTTGGCCACGAATCCCGGTTCGTCACGTACGTGGGGAGCGACCGACGTCGCACCGCCATGAACCTTGGCGAGGCGACCAGCCTCGTCGAGGGTCTCGAGATCGCGGCGAACCGTCATGTCGCTGACGCCGAGCAACGCCGCGAGATCGCTGACCCGCGCTGCGCCCCGGACGTTCACTTCGTTCACGATCCGGTCGTGACGCTGCTGCGCGAGCGTGCGACGCTCCAGCGATCTCATCCCGTGGAGCTTGGCGCACGAACAGGACGCAAGTCAACAGAATCGAACACGGTCGGCGCCCCCACCCAGTGCAGAGGTCCACTTGTGTGCGATCGCGTGCAGAAATCGCACATCGATACTTGACTCCCGCGAGCGTGATGTGAAAGATTTCGGAGTGATTCCACCTGCACCCGACCGGGTGCACACAATCCTGAGGGGGAGAGTATGAATCAGCCAGAGGGTCCGGTGGACCCAGCCGAAACCGCAGCGACAGGATTCGGCCGACGTCGGTTCATCGTCGGAGCGGCAACAGCGCTCGGCGCCGGCGCCTTTCTCGCGGCATGCGGAAGCGATGACGACTCCAGCAGCAGCTCGGGCGAATCGGCGACCACCGAAGCCGCCGGTTCCACCGCCACGGATACGTCTGGTGACGGATGCGAGACCACGTTCGGATCCAACTACTCCGACGAGAAGCCCAAGGCGGGAATGGCGGCCGCCGTCGCCTCCGCGACCGGTGTCACCGCCGACATCAACACCGTCGACCACAACACCTACCAGGAGAACTTCAACACGTACGTCCAGCAGCCCGATGACGTGATGGCGTGGTTCGCCGGCTACCGCATGCGAGCCTTCGCGAACAAGGGCGTGGTCGGCGACATCTCCGATGTGTGGTCCTCCAGCCTCGACGACATGAGCGAGGGCTTCAAGAACGCTTCGACGGGAACCGACGGCAAGCAGTACTTCGTCCCCTTCTACTTCTACGCCTGGGGTATCCACTACCGGAAGAGCTTGTTCGAGGAGAACGGGTACGAGATCCCCACCACGTGGGACGAACTCCTCGCCCTGTCCGCCCAGATGGAGGCCGACGGCATCACGCCGTTCTGCGCCGCCAACGACGGCGGCTGGCCGCAGATGGGCATGTTCGACATGCTGAACATGCGCATCAACGGCTACGACTTCCACGTGTCGCTGATGGCGGGCAACGAGGACTGGACGAGCGACGAGGTCAAGGCCGTGTTCGCCGCCTGGAACGAACTCCTGCCCTACTACGAGCCCGACGCCAACGGCCGGGAATGGCAGGCCGCAGCGAACTCATTCGGCGAGAAGAAGTGCGGCATGTACCTCCTCGGGAACTTCCTCACCAGCAACTTCGATTCCGAGACCCAGCAGGACATCATCGACGACATCGATTTCTTCGCCTTTCCGGAAATCAACCCGGAGTTCGGTCAGGAAGCGATCGAGGCGCCGATCGACGGCTTCATGATGGCAGCATCACCCGAGAACGAGGAGTGCGCCAAGCAACTGCTCGCCGCGCTCGGCTCGAAGGAGGCCATCGAGGCGTACATCGCGGTCGATCCCTCGGTCGTGGCCGCCTCGAGTACGGCAGACACGTCGGGCTACAACCCTCTGCAGGCCAAGGCAGCGGAACTGGTGGGATCGGCCAAGTACATCTCGCAGTTCCTCGACCGCGACACGGATCCGGATTTCGCGTCCAACGTGGTCGGCAAGGCGATCGCCGATTTCATCACGGACCCGACGGCCATCGACGGCCTGCTCGCGACGGTCGAGGAGCAGAAGCAGACGTACACCTTCGAGTGATCTGATCGCATGTCGGTCTCGGCCACTCCCGAATCTGAACTCACGGCCCCAGAGTCGCAACCGACGGCGCCCCGAAAGGGGCGCCGTCGGCGCGTCTCGACCCTGACGCGATCCGACAAGATCGTTCTGTCTCTGATGGTGGGGATTCCGGCGTTCATCCACATCATGCTGGTGTGGGTACCGGCGATCTCGACGGTGGTGCTGTCGTTCACCGAGTGGGACAACCTCACACCATTGAGCGCGGCGACGTGGGTCGGATTCGAGAACTACTGGGTGATCTTCACGATCTTCGACACCCAACTCTTCCCGGCACTGTTCAACAACCTGATGTTGATCGTGTTCCTGGGCGGGTGTTCGGCGGTCGGCATGTTGTTCGCGTACCTGCTCGACAAGAACATCCGAGGCAGCCGTTTCTACCAGAGCGTCTTCTACTTCCCGGTGGTGCTGTCGCTCGCCGTCGTGGGGTTCATCTGGAAGGCCACGATGTTCTCGGCCGACGACGGCCTGCTGAATTCCGTCTGGCCGGGGCCACCCATCGACTTCGTCGGCGACAGTACGAAGCTGTTCGAGATCGACCTCCCGTTCCTCGACTTCCCGCTCGGGTTGTCGAGGAACTTCGCCGCACTGCTGATCGCGATGGCCTGGCGCCACATCGGATACGTCATGGTGCTCTATCTCGCCGGCCTGAAGGCAGTCGACCCAGCGCTGCGAGAAGCTGCAGCCATCGACGGGTGCAACGAATGGCAGGGCTTCAGGCACGTGGTGTGGCCGGCGCTCAAGCCGATCAACGTCGTGGTCGCCGTCATCACCGTCATCGAGGCGCTGCGCGTGTACGACATCGTCGCGGCGCTCAACGAACCGCGTGGTACCGAAGTCATGGGCACGATCGTGACGAATTCGCTCGTCGGTGAGGGAGGCGGACGGGTCGGAATCGGCTCGTCATACGGTGTCGTCCTCCTCGTCTTGTGTCTCGGTTTCATCATCTGGTACGTCACCAATCACTATCGAGAGACGGAACCGTGACCGCAATCACGCCCGAGTCCGGCCAGATCGGAGCAGGGGCTCCCCTGAGCCACGACGAGTTCGAGGCGCTGTCCGAACAAGTGGAGGAGCGCAACCGCGCTGGACTCAAGCCCATGCGTGTGTTCCTCCAGATCGTGTTGTTCACCCTGGCCCTCGCCTGGTTGCTCCCCATCGCGACGGCGCTGTACAACTCGTTCCGCTACTACGAATCGGATACACAGGTCAACGGGCCGTTCTCAGCGCCCGAGTCGCTGACGCTGGACAACTATCGAGACGCGTGGCGAGTCGGCGAGATGAGCCACACGTTTCTCAACACCGCATTCATCGTCATTCCCGCACTGGTCATCACCCTGCTGCTCGCGTCGGTCCTCGCGTTCGCCTGCACGAGATTCAGCTGGCGTTTCAACATCGCGTTCCTCGTGCTGTTCACCGCAGGCAACCTCATGCCCCAACAGGTGCTCTTCCAACCGCTCTTCCAGATCTTCAAGCGAACGCCCTGGCCCGATCTGCTCTCCGACGCCAACACGGGCAACCTCCTCGGCACCAAACTCGCGGTGATCTTCATCCACATTGCTTTCCAGCTCGGGTTCTGCACCTTCGTGCTCGCCAACTACATGAAGACCATCCCGAAGGAACTCGGCGAGGCGGCCGCCGTCGACGGCGCAGGCGTGCTGCGCCAGTACTGGCAGATCATCCTCCCCCTGACGCGTCCCGCACTGGCGGCTCTGGCCACGCTCGAATTCGCATGGCTGTACAACGACTTCTTCTGGGGATCAGTCCTCCTGAACCAGGGTGATCAGCGTCCGATCACGTCGTCGATCGCCGTCCTCAACGGGCAGTACGCAACCGACTTCAACCTGATCGCCGCAGCGTCGATCATGATCGCCTTGCCGACACTGATCGTGTACATCGTGCTGCAGAAGCAGTTCATCGGCGGGCTCACACTCGGCGCGAACAAGGGCTGACGGCGCCGACCGTCGGGCAGCTCCTGCCGCGTCAGCGCACGACCGGCCTGGTGGGCGTGAAGCGCACCGGCAGGTGCTTGATGCCCGTCACGAGCGGGATGCCCTCCGCGTCGAGTGGGATCGCCGGACCCGTGACCTCCAGGTCCGGGAGACGCCTGAACAGCTCGCGGAACACGATCGCCACCTCGCGGCGGGCGAGGTTCGCCCCGAGGCAGAAGTGCGGACCGGGACCGCCGAAGCCGACGTGCGGGTTGGGCTGACGCAACACGTCGAACTTCTCGGGGTCGTCGAAGACCCTCGGGTCGCGGTTGGCCGCACCGTAGAACATCACGAACTTGTCACCCTCCTGGAACTCGCGTCCGGCAAGCGACACGTCACGCGTCGCCGTGCGTCGCATGAACGTGACCGGCGACGCCGCCCGCACGATCTCCTCGACGGCACTGTTCGTGACACCGTCGACGTCCGCCTGCCAGATCGCCTTCTGATCGGGGTTCGTCGCCAGCAGGTTCACGCCGTGGCTGATCGCTGTTCGCGTGGTGTCGTTGCCGGCAACGGCGAGGAGGACGAAGAACGACGTGATCTCCGCTGGGGTCATCAAGTCCTCGGGGAGGTTGTTGTGCACCAGCTTGGAGGTCAGGTCGTCAGTCGGGTTCTTGCGCCGCTCCTCGATGAGTTCGCCCATCAGCGTGCTCAGGGCGATCCCGGCGTTCAGGTAGGCGGCCATCGGATCGCCGTCACCCATGAACTCGGCATCGCCGCCGCTCAGGATCACGTTCGTCGCGTCGAGCACGGTGCCGAACTCGCTACGAGGGATGCCCATCATGTCGCAGATGATCAGCAGCGGGAACGGCTGGGAGAGCACCTCGACGAGGTCGACCTCGCCCTGTTCGCAGAACCCGTCGATCACCTCGGTGCAGATCGACTCGACCGACTCCAGGACGCCCTGCAGCTGCGTGGGCGTGAAGCTGTGGGCGACGATTCGCCGTTGGTTCGCGTGACGCGGATTGTCCATGTTGATGAAGCTGCCGAAGAACTCGAGCATCTCCATCGGCATGTCGAAGATCGACACCGCACCCTTGCCCGAACAGAACTCCTCCGGGCGCTTGCTGACCTCGACCACTTCGTCGTAGCGGGTGAGTGCGTGGAAGACCTCGGTCGACTCGGTCATCGGGTTGTGCACCTCGACGGGCAGGATCGAGCCCTGCTCGCGAAGGTCGGCGAACTGCGCCATGCGGTCCGCGAGTGGCTGGCGCCAGAACGTCGGCTCGATCAGTTGGTTCGGGGAGATGCTCATGTCGTCCTCTGTCGTCCTCTGTCGTCGTCTGTCGTCGTCGTTTCGTGGTTCGCCGACAACATAGAACGGGGGGCGCCGATTCGACACGCCCGCCGACGGAATCCGCTCCTGGCGAATCGTCGACGGCTACCGTCGTCGCATCACGACACTCGACTGGTCTCAGCCATGAGCACGCCACACGGCGATGCCGGCACCGCACACGCCCCCATCAGGCTCTCCGACCTCGGATCGGGACGCCTGACCACTCGGGCGTTCTCGGTGCCGGCCAGGCCGCAGCGCTTCCGACGCCCGACCGATGTCGTGCTGCTGGGGCTCTCGTTCGTCATCCTGGCCGTCACCGCCGTCGCTGTCGATGACCCCGGCGATTTCGAGACGAGCTTCGCCCAGTGGCTGTCGAATCTCCCGGGAATCCTCGACTTCCTGTGGGAGATCGCCTACGACTTCGTCCAGGTCTGGGTGCTCGTCGTCGGAGTGCTGGCGCTCGCCCGACGCCGATGGGGGCTCCTCCGCGACTGGGCCGTCAGCCTCGCCCTCACCGTCGGCGGTGTCCTCATCGTGGGCTGGCTCGTCGAGGGCGCCGTCCCGACGCTCACCGACAGCATCGGCACCGCCGACGGACCCGGGTCGTACCCCTCGCTCGCTCTCGCAGCCGGCGCCGCGACCGTCGCCGTCGCCAGTCCGTACTTCGTCAGCCCCTTGCGTACGTTCGGTCGGTGGCTGGTCGGCACGGCGTGGCTCGCAGCGCTCGTCCTCGGCATCACCGCGCCGGGCGCCGGCTTGTCCGCGGTGGCGATCGGCTGGGCCGCCGGTGCGCTGGTTCACCTCGTGTTCGGTTCACCCGACGGAGCGATGTCGCTCGACGACCTCCGCGTGGCGTTGCGCTCGATCGGCGTCGATGCGCAACCCACCAAGGTCGAAGTACGCAACGGCGTCATCGTCGCTGCGGCTCGGACTCCCGACGACCGCCAACTCGACGTCCACGTGCACGGACGCGACTCGTGGGACAGCCAGTTCTTCGTCAAGCTGTGGCGGCTCGTCTTCTATCGCTCGGGCGGCCGCAACGTCACCGTCAACCGGCGTCACCAGATCGAGCACCAGGCGTACCTCACGCTGTACGCCGAACGCGAAGGCGCACGGGTCGCTCCGCTCGTGGCTGCGGCCACCGACCAACGAGGCGACGCCCTCTTCGTCACCGAGCGCGTCGGCCCGGCCTTCGGAGCCGACAGTGGACAGGTCGACGACGGACTCCTGGCGAGCGCCTGGGCCTCGCTGGCTCGGCTGCACGACGCCGGGATCCGCCACGGCGGGATCACTCCCGACCACCTCCAGGTCGCCGACGGAGGCGTGTACATCGGGGAGTTCGAACGCGCCTCGATCGACTGGGACGAGTTGTCCCGCCGGCTCGACGAGGCGCAGCTGCTGACGTCGACGGCGGTGGTCGTGGGCCCCGACCGCGCAATCGCCGCAGCCGTGGACGCGGTCGGAGTCGAGGACCTCACCGCGACCACGACGTACGTGCAATCGGCGGCGATGCTGCCGGCGCTGCGCCATCAGGCCGACGCTGCCGACGTCGACATCGACGACCTGCGCAAGGCCACCATCGAAGCGGTCGGCGCCGAGGAGCAGGATCTCCAGGCGATCCGTCGATTCTCCGTCGGCAACGTGGTGATGTGGATCCTGCTGGCGATCGTGCTCTACTCGATCATCGGGGCGGTCCAGCAGGTCGGTCTCCAGTCGATCGTCGACTCGATCGCCGGGGCGAGCGCGGCGATCCTGCTCCTCGCCCTGGTCATCGGCCAGACCCCCCGGTTCGCCGGCGCCCTCAGCGTGTCGAAGGCCGCGCCGCTTCCGGTGCCGTACGGACGGCTGACGCTGCTCGAGTTCGCGATCACGTTCGTCAACCTCGCCGTGCCGTCGACCGCCGCGCGTGTCGCGGTGAACATCCGCTTCTTCCAACGCAACGGCCTCGACCGGACGACGGCCATCGCAGTCGGCGGGCTCGACAGCGTCGGCGGTTTCGTCGCCCAGATGATCCTGCTCTTCGGGATCGTCGGATTCGGGCTCGGCAGCCTGAACCTCAACATCAGCACATCGAGCGTCGACTTCACCGGCAAGTGGCTCGTGATCCTCCTGATCGTCCTCGTCGTCGGCATCGCGGTCGTCGCCTTCGTTCCCAAGTTCCGCGACCCGGTGGTGTCGGTCGTGAAGACCACATGGTCGAAGATCGGGCCGCTGCTCAGCTCACCACGACGACTGATCTCGGTGGTGCTCGCGAACCTGCTCGTGCAGTTGCTGTTCTCGCTCACGAGCTACACGATCCTGCGGGCGTTCGGGCAGGACGTCGGCTTCGCCGATGTGGTGCTGGTCAACGTGTGCGTGGCGCTCTTCGCCGGCCTGATGCCCGTGCCAGGTGGCGTCGGGGTCACCGAGGCTGCGCTCACGGCCGGGTACACGGCGATCGGCGTCGACAGTGCCAGCGCGATGGGTGCTGCCCTGTGCTACCGCTTGATCACGTTCTACATCCCGCCGCTCTTCGGCTACTTCGCGATGAAGTCCCTTCGCCGCCAGCGCATGCTCTGACGATTGCGCAACGAGGGTCTCCTCGACCGTGGAAGGCTGCGCAGATGGCAGTCCGGACACCCCGTGTCATGCCCAACTGTGCCACCGATCGCGCCGACCGGTTCACAGAATCTTCGGAAGGGTCGGCTCCTTGGGGACCATCAGGCCGCCATCGACATCCCAGCCGTCGACGGCCGCCTCATACGCGAGCGACGGAGCGTCGTCGCGCGGCCAGGTGGCCGAGTCCGAGCACGAGCCCGACTGCGACCAGCAGGAACGCCGAGATCACGGTGAAGAAGCCGACGAACCACGCGTCGAGCCCCACGCGGGAGCCGATGATGACGGCGACGATGAGCATGAGGCCGGCCACCAGGAACTTCCACCAGTTGCGCGTGTAGCTCGACCAGTCCGATCGACCGATGCCGTGTTCCGGAGTCATGCTCTGTTGTGCCATCGAGGCTCGCATTCGGTTCACCGGAGCGTCGGACTGTCGGGTCGTCGGCGACCGGGCAGC
The DNA here is from genome assembly GCA_963715285.1 of Ilumatobacteraceae bacterium. GTDB lineage: Bacteria > Actinomycetota > Acidimicrobiia > Acidimicrobiales > Ilumatobacteraceae > Sva-07. The sequence continues at coordinate 68,725 of CAVQRU010000017.1, forward strand.
GGAGGATGGCCGCGACGATCACCGTAGGGTTCGGCGTGAGCACGTCACGATGGCGTGTTCGAACCGAAAGTTGTACTGATGCAAGGCACCGTGAAATTCTTCAACAGCGAGAAGGGCTTCGGCTTCATCTCACGCGACGGCGGGGAGGACGTGTTCGTCCATCACTCCAACATCGCAGGTGAGGGCTACAAGTCGCTCGACGAGGGCCAGAGCGTCGAATTCGACATCGGCCAGGGCCGCAAGGGCGACGAAGCCCAGAACGTCCGAGCACTCTGATCGACTGACACCGAGGAGCGCCGCCGACCGATCCGGTCGGCGGCGCTCGGCGTTTTCCCTGCTTGCAGCGAGCATGGCATTGATGGAAACCGACGATCGACCGGAGGCTCGATGAGCGTCGCACGGGACAAGGCCGTCGTCCGCCGTCTGTTCGACGAGATCTGGAACGGATGCAGGTTCGAGGCGATCGATGAGCTGTATGCGTTCGATGACGTCGCCGACTACCGGCCCTGGGCGCCACTTCGAACCGAACGCGACTCCGCTCGTGAAATGGTCGAGCGGGCCTCGCTGACGATGCCGGACCACCACGAGGAACTCCTGGCGATGGTGGCCGAAGACACACCGTCGACAACCTGGCCGGCCTCCGTCAGGCCGGCGTGATGCCGACACCGAAGCCGTAGCGGCATGCCGAGGAGTTCGAAGCCGCAACACTCGTCACTGCCCGTCAGGCGGCGCGCCGACCGGGCGGCCCGGTACTGCGAACGGTGCCGTCGGGCAACGTGAGGGTCAGTTCGCGATTCGGGCCGAGCCCGAGCTGCCAACCGTCGTCGTGTACCCGGTGGTGATGATGTGTGCACAACGGCACCAGATTGTCGAGATCGGTGCGGCCGCCGTGACGCCACCAGATCACATGGTGCAGGTTGCAGCGGTCGTAGTGAGTGGAACAGCCCGGGATCGCACAGGTGCGGTAGAGCCCGCGGAGTGCACGTCGTTGCGCTCGATTCGCGAGTCGCGTGGTTCGCCCGAGGTCGAGCTCGCCGGGAGCGTGGAGCACCACACCGTTTCGCACGACCACGGCGTGGACGTCGGCGGTGTCCGCCAGTTCGGCGAGCACTCGCCACGGCACCTCGACGTGAATCGGCCACTCGGCGCACGCCCCACCACTGCCATCGGGTTGATCCGCATCGACCACCACGACGTACTCCACCCTGCCCGACCGCCCGTGGCCAGTCGTTCCCCGTGCCCCGCCGTCGGCGGACTGCTCCGGTGAAACGATCCGCGCCAGCGCGAGCGCCCGCAGGTGATGCTGTCGCTCGACGGGGTCAGCGGGGCTCGTCGGCGGTGTCGCCTCCGCGAACAAGGTCTCCACTGTGGCGTCCAACCTCGCCGCGAGTCGCACGCCGGTCAGGGGATCGAACCGGCCACGCAGGTTCCACATCCCGTCGTCGTCGACCCACGTTCGCAACGACGTTGCCCGTCGTTGCCGCTCCAGCCGATCGAGCCCGTCGGACTGTTGGATGCGTCGCGCCTCGTCACGAACCCGCCGACGGAACTCGGCCTGGGTCGCATGCGCGGCCACGTTCACCAACCCACCGACGCGCTCGAGCAGCTCGGTTCGCTGGTCGGGCTCCAGGCCCTTGGCCACGCGGGTGACCGCGTCGACGTGGCCCGAGGTGATCGCCCCGTCGTCCAACGCGGCAGCGAACGACGGAACTGCTCCCAACGTGTCGGATCGCTCCAGCGTCTTCGCCGCAGCACCGATCGATCCCTTCGATGTCGTGGCGAGGGTGTCCTCGGGGAACGAGACCTCGGCTGCCAGTCCCGCGGCGAGATCGGCCTCCGACGCATCGACCCACGCTCGGACGCGCCGGAGCTCGGTCAACGCAGCCTCTCGATCGCAGCGGCCGGCGCCCGCGTCGGCGCGCACCGCGGCGATCACCCGCACCCGCTCCACGACCACTGCTACGTCCATACCCCCATCATGACGAAGGGGTGTCACAGGGTTGAGGTGGTCAGCGCCGAACGTGAACCGCTGACTCCATCCGACGCGACAAGTCGAGTGGAGGTCCACCTCATGGGCGTAGCTGGCGTTCGAGCGCCATGAACGAAGCCAGATATCGCGACGTCGAACGACGGCTGTGGGAGTCACTCGGGCTCAGACCGATCGAGCGGCACGTTCGTCTCTCGCGTCTCCAAACGACCGCACGTCTCCAGGAGGTGGGCGACGGCCCGACCATTCTCTTCGTGCACGGAGGGTCTGCGAGCGGCGAGCACGTCGGCGGTGAGCACCTCGGCGTGCCTTCCGCTGTGTACTGCTCGACTCTGGCCCGGGTCCGGGCACGCCCCCTGGATCGACGATCCTGAGCGCGCTGCTGCTCACGTGGTCGATTTCCTCAACGGCTGTGAGACATCCACACCGTCACCCCTCGAGCGATGAGAACAGTGCCCTCCCACGGCGTCGTCAACGATGGAACCGGTGAGCGCACTCGGCACTCGCGGCCGCTGCGTCATCGCCTGCTGTGACCATCCGGCGAGTCACCGACGACGCACAGGTTCTACGGTGCTGGACATGAGTGCACGCGTGGACGCCACCTCACCATGACGGAGATCGACGTCGACGGCTACCGGCGCGATGGGTGGCTGCTCGTGCCGGGCGTGCTCGACCCAGCCGAACTCGCTGCGATCGACCAGGCCGTCACACAACTGGAGCACTGGGCAGCCGACGGTGGCCCCGGGCTGCACCACTTCGAGCAGACCGATGCCGGCGCGGTGATCGCACGGAGTGAGGAGTTCGTCGACGACAGCGACGTCCTGCGCGAGTTCATCTGCGGCGGCATCGTGGTCGACGTGCTCGCCGAGCTGTTCGGAGAGCCAGCGGTGCTGTTCAAGGAGAAGATCAACTACAAACAACCCGGTGGCGGTGGCTTCGCGCCGCACCAGGATGCAGCCGCCTACCGATTCGTCGACCATCACATCTCGTGCATGGTGCCCCTCGACCCCGCGACCGAGGCGAGCGGATGCCTGTGGGTCGCTCCCGGCCACGAGCGGGGCCGCCTGCCCACCGACGATCGCGGTCGGATCGAGTCGACGGTCGTGGCCGAACTCGAGTGGCGCCCGGTTCCGGTCGAGCCCGGCGACCTGTTGTTCTTCGACTCGTACACCCCACACCACAGCGACACGAACCGCACCGACCGACCCCGCCGCGCTGCCTACCTCACCTACAACGCAGCGTCGCTCGGCGACCATCGCGAGCGGTACTACGCCGACAAGCGCGCCGAGTTCGAGCGAGCGGGCGGCGACTTCGACGGCCAGCGGGTGCGCATCAGCATCAGCGACGACTTCCTCGGACGACCGGTCGACCCCGCGCCGGACCAGGGCCACCCGGCCTGACTCCTCCGACACGCGTGACGGGCGTATCCCCGAGTTCCACGATCGAATCCGCTTTCCGGCGCGCACGTGCCAGACTTCCTCGATGGCCACGCTCGTCCTCTCGGTGATCGGCGACGACCGTTCGGGCCTCGTCGACGCCCTGGCCGGGCCGATCGCCGACCACGGGGGCAACTGGGACCGCAGCCAGCTGGCCCGGCTCGGCGGCAAGTTCGCCGGCATCGTCGTGGTCACGCTCCCCGACGAACACGTCGACTCGCTCAGCGCGAGCCTGGCGGGCGTTCAGGCCCAGGGGCTCCTCGATGTGCGCATCGCGATCGCTGCGGCCGGCGGGCCGATCGACTCCTCGTCGCTCCTCCAGCTCCATCTGGTGGGCCAGGACCGACCGGGGATCATCCGTGAGGTCGCCCGCGCGCTCGCGCAGCGCAACGTCAGCATCGAGGAACTCGAGACGTCGACGGTGTCCGCGCCGATGTCGGCGGAGCAGCTCTTCGAGGCAACCGCCACGCTCCGCCTGCCCCTCGATCTCGACCTCGACGCGCTCCAGGTCGCTCTGGAAGACATCGCCAACGAGCTGATGGTCGACCTCGAAGTCACGACACCGCCAGACGGCATCACGGCTCCCGAGAGGGGGTGACGATGAGCGACGACCCGCAGAACGCACGCGAGCAGATCAGGCTGACCCAGTTCAGCCACGGAGCCGGTTGAGGCTGCAAGCTCGCCCCCGGCGAGCTGGCCCACGTGGTGGACCACCTCAACTCCGATCATCCAGCCGAGCTCCTCGTCGGGCCCGACACCGGCGACGACGCCGCCGTGTGGCGAATCGACGCGGACCGAGCGCTCGTCTCGACCGCCGATTTCATCACTCCGGTGGTCGACGACGCGCGCGCATGGGGACGTGTCGCTGCGGCCAACAGCGTGTCCGACGTCTACGCAATGGGTGGGCGGCCGCTGTTCGCACTGAACCTCGTCGGGTGGAACACCGACAAACTGCCGACCGTGCTGCTCGAGGAGGTCCTCGCCGGCGGCCAGGACATCGCCACGCAGGCGGGGTTCGTGATCGTCGGCGGGCACACGATCGACGACCCGGAGCCGAAGTACGGCATGGCCGTGACCGGCGAGGTCCACCCCGATCGCATTCTGACCAACGCCGGCCTGCGCACCGGCCAGGACGTCATCCTCACGAAGCCGCTCGGCGTCGGTGTGCTGACCACGGCGATCAAGGCGGGCCGCGCATCAGCCGCCCAGGCCGAGGCAGCGGTGGCCTCGATGACACGGCTGAACGACGTCGCCTGCCGGCTGGCACTCGCCGCCGGTGCGACGGGCTGCACCGACGTCACCGGCTTCGGGCTCGCCGGCCACCTCGGACGAATGGCGTTGGAGTCCGGCGTCGCGGTGACCGTCGAGTTCGACGCCGTGCCATTCCTGCCGGGCGCCGTCGACTTCGCCCGCGACGGCGTCATGCCGGGTGGGAGCCGCCGGAACCTGGCCTGGGCCCTCGACTTCCTCGACGCGGGTGATCACGACGAGGTCGAGCAGCTGCTCGTCGCCGACGCCCAGACCTCCGGCGGCCTGGTCTTCGGCACCGATCGCGCCGCCACCGACGACGTCCTCGCGGAACTGGCTGCCGCCGGTCACACCGCCGCTCGAATCGGTTCGGTCACCGCCGGCGAACCCGGCATCCGGCTGCGCTGACCGCGCCTCCCGTCCGGCCCGACTCTCCGTTCTGCGTCAGCGCACATCGCCGGAATCGACGTCGTCGCCGACGCTGACGGGCTTGCCGCGACCCGGCGTGTCAGGAGGGGCAGCAGCTCGTCGACGGCTCGGCCGATCCCCCGATCACGACCATGTCGATCTGCTCCGCATCGGCCTTCTTGACGTACCACTCCCAGCGATTGCCGTCGGGAGCGTGCACCCACGTCTCCGCCTTCTCGGCATAACAGCAGATCGTCTCGTCGACGCCGGTCGTGTCGAGCCCGACCGACGAGAGGCGTCGCTCGGCCGCGGTCACCTCGTCGGCGCTGTCGACCTCGACACCGAGATGGTTGATCGACCCGTCGGGGCCGGCGCCACCGAACAGGACGAGCTTGAGCGGTGGGCTCTCGATCACGAAGTTCGCGTAGCCGTCACGAACCTTGGCCGGCGGCGTGTCGAACATCTTGGAGTAGAAGTCGATCGCGGCGTCGAGGTCGGTGACGTTGAGGGCGAGTTGCAGGCGCATCGGCGGATCCTTCCGAAGGGAACACCACGTCCACCACATCGTGGTGCCGTGGGTGTTGTATTGATGATGGTCGATACGTTACCATCACATTTCGATGAACGTCGATATGAAATCCGATCGTGCTGCCGGCACCGTGAACGACACGCCACTCGTGTCGTGTTGCGGTTCGACGAGCGGGGACGCCCTCACCGACGAGCAAGCACACGAACTGGCCGCGGCGTTCAAGGTGCTCGCCGACCCCGTGCGGCTCCGGCTCATGTCGCTGATCGCCACGTCGCCGACGGGCGAGGTGTGTGCCTGCGATCTGCCGGAGTCCGTCGATCGCAGCCAACCGACCGTGAGCCACCATCTGTCGCTGCTGGTCAACGCCGGTGTCATCGAACGTGAGCAACGCGGCAAGTGGGCATGGTTCCGACTCCGCCGCGAGCGTCTCGACGAGCTCGCCACCGTCCTGACTGCTCCCGCAACGAACTCGAACTCGATGTCGACCTCGAACTCGATCCCCCGTACCCTCCCACGAACAGGAACCCCATCGTGAACGACCGCCCCGCCGTCCTCTTCCTCTGCGTCCACAACGCCGGCCGTTCGCAGATGGCCGCCGGTTGGCTCCGCCATCTCGCCGGCGACCGGGTCCAGGTGTTCTCCGGCGGCTCGGAACCGGCCGACCAGGTCAATCCCGCTGCGATCGCCGCGATGAGCGAGGTGGGCATCGACATCGCCGGACAGCAACCTCAGCGATGGACCGACGACCAGGCCCGCTCCGCCGACGTGGTCGTCACGATGGGGTGCGGCGACGTCTGCCCGGTCTACCCCGGCAAGCGCTACGAGGACTGGGAACTCACCGATCCCGCCGGCCAACCGGTGGAGTTCGTCCGCACCGTGCGCGACGAGATCCGCGAGCGCGTCGAGGGTCTGATCGCCAGCCTGGCGATCGAGACGCCGTGAGCGTCCCTGCCGCGTCGCCGTGGCGGCCCGACGTGCGACGGCTCACCGGCGAGTTCGTCGGCACCGCGTTCCTCCTCGCTGCAGTGGTCGGCTCGGGGATCATGGCCGAGAACCTCACCGACGACGTCGGGCTCCAACTGCTCCAGAACGCCTTCGCCACCGCCGGCGCGCTCGTCGCGCTGATCCTCGCCTTCGGCGCCGTGTCCGGCGCCCACTTCAACCCGGCGGTCACGATCACCGACCGAGCGTTCGGCGGGATCGACACGCCGACCTCGGTCTGGTACGTCGCCGCCCAGGTCACCGGAGCGATCGCCGGCGTGATGATCGCCAACGTGATGTTCGACCTCGATGCGGTCAACTGGTCCACCAAGGATCGCTCCTCGATCAACCTGGTGTTCGCCGAGGGCATCGCCACGATCGGCCTGCTCCTCGTGATCTTCGGCGTCGTGCGCTCGGGACGGAGCTCGGTCGTCGCGTTCGCGGTCGGTGGCTACATCGCAGCGGCGTACTACTTCACGTCGTCGACGAGCTTCGCCAACCCTGCGGTGACGGTGGCCCGCATGTTCTCCGACACGTTCGCCGGGATCGAGCCGGCGAGCGCGCCGGCCTTCATCGCCGCACAGCTCGTGGCCGTCGGGCTGGCAATCGGCCTGATCCACGTGCTCTGGCCCGACATGAGCGACGTCGCCGACGAGGTACTGCTGCCCCACGAAACGATGTGACGGTGGCCGTTCCACGGCAGACTCTCGACATGACGACGACCGACGCCGACAGGAACGCCGACCTCACCGCCGCTGGTGTCAGCTGGGACATCGACACGATCCTGCCCGAAGGGTCGTCACCGAACGACCTCTTCGACGAGGCCGAGGCGATCGCCGACGGGCTGGCGCCGCTACGAGGTCGAATCGGTGAACTCGACGCCGGCGAACTCGCCGAGGCGATGCACACGGTCGCCCGACTCCAGGACCTCGTTGCCCGGGCGAGCTATCACGCCATGCTCGCCTTCAGCACGGCAACCGACGACCCCGCTCGCGGCGCGGCGATGGCGGCCGCCCAGGAACGCGCGACGGCGATCGGCACCAAGCTGATCTTCTTCGAACTCGAGTGGGCAGCCACCGACGACGCCCATGCCGAGGCCGTGCTCGCCGACGAACGGCTCGACTTCTGCCGTCATCATCTCGCCAACCTGCGCCTCACGCGACCCCATCTGTTGAGCGAAGCAGAGGAGACGATCGTCGCCGAGAAGAGCCAGACGGGATTCTCGGCGTGGGTCCGCCTCTTCGACGAGCTGACGTCAGCGATCCACGTCGACCTCGCGGAGGAGCTCGGAGGCAACGGACTCCCGCTGATGCAGGCACTGTCGATGCTCCAACACCCCGACCGCTCCGTGCGCCAACAGGTCGCCGGCGCGGTCAGCGCTGCGTTGGAGCCGGGCCTGCGTACCCGTGCCTTCGTGTTCAACACGTTGCTGCTCGACAAGGCCGTCGACGACCGACTCCGGCACTACGACTCGTGGGTCTCGTCACGAAACCTCGCCAACGAAGCCTCGGACGAGTCGGTGCAGGCGCTCGTCGACGCCGTGGTCGACAACTACTCGATCCCCCAACGCTGGTACACGCTCAAGGCACAGATACTCGGCGTCGACCGCCTCGCCGACTACGACCGCATGGCCTCGGTCGCGGCCGCCGAGCGCGAGGTCGGCTGGGAGGAGGGAACCCAGATCGTGCGCGACGCGTACGCCTCGTTCTCGCCCGAACTTGCCGGCATCGTCAACCGCTTCATCGACGAGTCGTGGATCGACGCACCGCTGCGACCCGGCAAGCGCGGCGGGGCGTTCTGCGCCGGCGTCTCGCCCGCTCACCACCCCTACGTCCTGCTCAACTGGACCTCCACCACCCGCGACGTCGCCACCCTGGCCCACGAACTCGGTCACGGCGTGCACTTCCACCTCGCCCGCGAGCAGGGGATCTTCCACCAGAGCACGCCGTTGACGCTCGCCGAGACGGCATCGGTGTTCGGCGAGACGGTCACGAGCAATCGGCTGCTGTCGATGATCGACGATCCCAACGAACGGTTCTCCCTGCTCGCGAACACCCTCGAGGACTCGATCGCCACCGTCTTTCGGCAGATCGCCATGAACCGCTTCGAGCACGCATGCCACACCGCGCGTCGCGAGGAGGGTGAGTTGAGCGTCGAACGGTTCGGTGACCTGTGGGCACAGAGCCAGCAGGCGATGCTCGGCGACTCGGTCGAGATCACCGACGGCTACCGCAACTGGTGGAGCTACGTCCCCCACTTCATGGGATCGCCCGGCTACGTGTACGCCTACGCCTACGGACAACTGCTGGCGCTGTCGGTGTACGCCCGATACCGCGACGAGGGTGACGCCTTCGTCCCCGCCTACCTCGATCTGCTGCGCGCCGGTGGGTCCGACACCCCGGAGAACCTCGCTCGGATCGTCGACTGTGACCTGGCCGACCCCGACTTCTGGCGCAACGGCCTGAGGATCGTCGAGGGTCAGCTCACGGCAGCGGAAGACGCCGCCCGAGCCGCCGGCCGGCTCTGAAGAACCGGCATCCGCCGACATGACCTACTGCCTCGCCCTTCGCCTCGACGAAGGACTGCTGCTGCTCTCCGACACCCGGACGAACGCCGGGGTCGACAACGTCAGCACGTACCGCAAGATGCACGTGATCCAGCCGGCTCCGGACCGTGCCTTCGTGCTCCAGTCGGCCGGCAACCTCGCCACCACCCAAGAGGTGCTCGACCGCATCGACCGCGACCTGGCGACACCCGGCGATCACGAGTCGCTCGCCACGGTCGGCCATCTGTTCGAAGCGGCACTGTACGTCGGACGTCTGAGCCGTGAGGTCGTGGCCGACCATGCCGCTGCTCTTGGCGCCGTGGGCGCGGACGGGACCGCAACCTTCATCCTCGGCGGCCAGATCAAGGGCGCACGCCCCGACCTGTTCCTCGTGTATCCCGAAGGCAACTACATCCGGGCATCCGACGAACGCCCCTTCCTGCAGATCGGTGAGACCAAGTACGGCAAGTTCTGGCTCGAGTTGGCGGTGCGGACCAAGGTCGACCTCGAGGTCGCGGCGAAGATCGCGCTCGGCTCGATGCTCAGCACGGCGCACGCGAACCTGTCGGTCGGCCCACCGTACGACCTCGCCGTCTACCGCAACGGCGCGCTCGGCTTCGAGGAGTACCGGATCGAGGCCGACTCCACGTACCTCGACGAACTCCGCTCGGTCTGGGTTCGCCACCTCACCGCGGCGATCGACGAGCTCCCACCGATCTCGCGGGCGAAGACCTGATCGACGGCCACTTGGGCATCGCGACCTCACGGTCTACGGTGGTCCCGTGACCGACGAACAGCGGCCCTACGGCAGCGACAGCGCCGATCCGGCCCTCAAACGAGTCCGAACCCGACACTTCCAACGGGCGAAGGACCAGGGCATCAAGATCACCGGGCTGACGAGCTACGACTTCCTGTCCGCCTCGATCTTCGACGATGCCGGGATCGACTTCCTGCTGGTCGGTGATTCCGCGGGGAACACCGTGCTGGGCTACGACACGACGATTCCCGTCACGGTCGACGAGCTGATCCCACTCACGGCGGCGGTGGTTCGTGGGGCGAAGCGGGCGCTCGTGATCGCCGACATGCCGTTCGGCTCCTACGAGAACGGCCCCGACGAGGCGCTGGCGACCGCCATCCGCTTCATGAAGGAGACCGGTGCCCATGCGGTCAAGCTCGAAGGCGGTGTGCGCAGCGCGAAGCAGATCAAGCGGATCGTCCGGGCGGGGATCCCCGTGATGGCGCACATCGGATTCACGCCGCAGAGCGAGCACGGGCTCGGCGGCCACATCATCCAGGGCCGCGGCGAGGGCGCCCAGCAGCTCCTCGACGACGCCCACGCCGTCGAGGACGCCGGTGCGTTCGCCGTCGTGTTGGAGATGGTGCCGTCGGCGGTGGCGGCCCAGGCCACCAAGGAACTCGCGATCCCCACGATCTCGGTCGGCGCCGGACCCGACTGCGACGGGCAGCTGCTCGTGTGGAGCGACTGGGCCGGGTTCACGCGCGGTCGCATCCCCAAGTTCGTGAAGCAGTACGCCCAGATCGGCCAGGATCTCCTCGCCGCGGCGATCGCCTATCGGGAGGACGTCGAGTCGGGCGTCTACCCGGCCCCCGAGCACGAGTACGACGAATGACGAGCCGGCTGCACGTCGTGCGGGCCGGTGCCGGTGATCCGATCGTGTTCCTGCACGGCATGGGAACGTCGGCGACGACCTGGAACCGCTGCATGGAGTTGCTGCAGGACCGCTTCACCGTCATCGCCCCCGACCTGCTCGGGCACGGTGAATCGCCCGTTCTCGACGACCCGACGGAGTACACCCGCGACCGCACACTGGTCGACCTCGACGACATCGTCGGCGAACTCGAGGAGCCGCCGGTCCTCGTCGGCCATTCTCTCGGCGGCTACCTGGCGCTGGCATACGCGGCGACCCGGCCCGACGCCGTCCGCGGTGTCGTGGTCCTCAACACCGGCCCCGGCTATCGCGACGATGCCAAGCGCGAGGAGTGGAACGCGCGCTCACGCCGAAACGCGCACCGGTTCGGCGTGCCCGAGCAGGTGACCACCATGAACCTCCAGGAGGACTCCGTCGTCATGGACCGTCTCGCCGAGATGCGCACGCCGACGCTCGTGCTCGCAGGGAGCGCGGACCGGCCGGAGTACACCGGAGCCGGGCAGTACCTCGAACGCAAGATGCCGGATGCCAGGCTGCAGGTGGTCGACGGTGGGGGCCACTCGATGCACGAGGACTCGCACGCCACCGAGGTCGCCGACCTCGTGGCACGGTTCGTCAACGATCTGCCACCGACCGTCAGCTGACGGTGATCGAGGCCGACTGGCCTCGACTGAGGTGGTCGTCGACGTCACAGATCAGTCGGTAGACCCCGGCGTCGTCGAACGTGACGGTCACCGCCGCGGACGATCCGGCAGGGATTCGATCGGTCTTGCCCAGCGACCGCCCTTCGGAGGACAGGACCTCGAGCGAGTGCTCGAGCTCACCGACGTTGTCGACGGCGAACTCGATCGTGTCGCCGGCTCCGATCGCACCGGGATCACCGTTGAACGCATACTCGGTCGCGGTGATCTCGATCGTGCGAGCTGCTTGCGATTCGGCACCGCCCCCGCCCGCTCCATCGCTTCCGCATGCGGTGACCAGGGTCAACACGATCGGCACGAGCAGGACGAGAGGTCGCGGTGCGGTCACACGATGACAGTACCGGAGCACCGGTTGCCCGAGGCCTCAGTAGTGACGGAGTTCGACCAGGGTGCCGTCGGGATCGCGCACGTACAGCGATGTGCCATCGCCGCGTGCGCCGAAGCGGCGCGCCGGTCCGTCGACGACCGTGAACTCGCCGGACGCCGCGATGGCGTCGAGATCGGTCGGCTCGACCACCAGACAGAAGTGATCGAGACGCCCGTCGACGGGCTCGCCGGGGATCAGGTCGATGATCGTCGTCGGGCTCACCCGAACCGACGGGAACGGCACTTCACCACGGCGCCACTCCTCCACCCGCACCGGTTCCAGCCCCAGTAGATCGCAGTACCAGGCAAGGGTCCGCTCGACATCGGCCGAGACGAGAACGATGTGATCGAGACCCGTGATGCTCAGTGTGGTTCCCATTCCGCGATGCTGGCACATCCTGGTCACGGCGAGCCCGTACCGGTGTTCGCGCACGTCATCGGAACGCAACGTGGGAGATCACAACAGGCGTACGAGTCCGTCGACGATGAGCGCCCCACCGAGACCGAGGGCGAGCCAGACGCGCAGCAGCCTTGCGTTGGTCGTCAGCCACGACTGACCCCGATCGATGATCACGGCGGCACGGCGACCGCCGACGACCACGATGCCGAGCGGCACCGACACGAGCAGCGAGGCGACCGCGACGTAGAGAACGAGCAGCGTCAGATCCGCGACGCCGCCGAGATCCGCTTGGCTGACCGAGGCCATGGCCAGGAAGGCGAGCACGAGCCGTTTCGGCCCACCGAAGCCGAGGAGAACCGCCATCGACAGCACCGCACCGGGCCGGACACGGCCCAGTCTCGCCAGCGTCGCACTCTCTCGATCCGACTCGGCCTCGGGGCGCTTGGGTCCACGGCGTTCCTGGAGCCCGACCACGACGAGCACGAGTCCGAGCAGGAGCGCCAGCAACCCCTGCAAAATCTCGTGGGATTCGAACCCCTCGACGGCCGCCTGGCCGAGCAGCAGGCCCAGGACAGCTGCGATCGTCGTCCCGAGCAGGAACCCGATCAGGAAGGCGATGCTGTTCGTGCGTTGGCGCTCGCTCCGGATCACGACGAGCGTCGCCGTCAGCACGAGGGCGCTCGCTGCGGCGACGAGTGCGTAGAAGAGCACGTATGCGGTCGCGGAGATCACCCGAAACGACACCGAGGGGGGTCGAAGCCAGGGACCGGACGCTGATTCACTCCGCGCACGCAGCGACGGTATCGCCTGGCTGTCGAACTCAGGCCTCGCCGAAGCCGATCGCGACCAGGTCGTCGATGCTCGGTGCGAAGTAGTACGACCCCGTGACCGGCCGGCTGAAGTCGAGCAGGTGGTCGTGGACACCGTCGCCGCTCGTCACGAACATCGTCATCGCCGCGGCGACGCGGGCCGAAGCAGTCGGTGGTCGATCAGGACATGTCGCGACGGTCGAGGGCCCACATGCCGAACGAGACGAGCGCCCCGGCCACGAACAGGAGCACCACGATCGGGAGCCACGACATCGGCGCGGCAGGAAGTCCCGGGACGTGCTGGAACGGCGAGAGGTTCAGCGTCCAGTCCGGCAGGTCCAGCACCGAGGCGAGCATGCCGGCCACGAGCGCCCAGACGAACAGCGCCCACACCAACGGCGACCATCGGGGACTCAGCGCGTACAGGACGAACGCGATGGCGCCGAACACGAGCATCGCCGGCACCATCACCAACCCGGCCGCCGTGTTCCGCGCCACCTCACCGGCGTCGCCGACGACCAATGCGTAGCCGACACCGACCGCGAAACCGGCCACGGCCATCACGATCACCGACCCGACGGCGGCGATGACGAGATGGCTCCTCGCGACGGCCCGCCGGGAGACGGGCGTGGCGAGCAGCTCGTCGACGCGCCCCGCCAGCTCCTCCGATCGCAGCCGGAGCACCGATGAGATCGTGAACCCGGTCGCCATCAGCCCGATGATCAGCGCCGCAGTCGACAGGAAGGCGTCGACGATCGAGCCCTGACCGAGTTGGATGAAGAAGTCCTCCATCTCGGGGTTGTCCTGGAGGATCGATTCGGCCTGATCGGCGACGATGCCGTAGAAGAACGCGATCAGACCCAGCCCGATCGTCCAGCTCAGCACCGATGCTCGCTGGAGTCGCACGGCGAGGCCGAGCGGGCTCGCCAGTCGCGGCCCGGCTGCGGCCGCCCCGGGTCGCTGCGCGACCAGGCCTGCACCGAAGTCGCGTCGGCCCTGGAGTGCAACCGCGCCCGCGACGAGCACAACGGTCGCCACCACCGGGAGCAGCAGCACCCACCAGCGTTCGTCGGCGAACGCACGGATCGCCTGGGCCCAGCCGATCGGCGAGAGCCACGAGAGCACTCCGTTGCCGACATCGCCGACCGCTCGAAGCACGAACGCGACACCGATGGCGACTCCGCCCAGGCCCAGTGCCGCCCGCGAGCCGCTGGCCACCTGGGCGGCCACCGCCGCCACGCCGGCGAACACCAGGCCGGCCCCGAACACGGCGAGACCGAACGCCACCGAACCGGTGGTCGGCAAGCCGTAGGCGATGAGCGCCAACGCGGCGCCGGTCGCGACGACCGCCTCTGCGATCGCCGTCCCGATCATCGCCGCGGCGAGCGGGGCATCGCGGCCGACCGGTGCGGCACGCACCAGCTCGGCGCGCTCCGACTCCTCTTCGGTTCGCGTGTGGCGCACCACCATGAACACGCCCATCAGGCCGACTGCAATGATCGTCGAGACGCTGAGTTCGTTCATCATCACTGCGCCGGTCGTGGGCCGGTCGAGGCCGTAGCCCGGGCCCGCCTGGACGATCAACGCCGAGTTGCCCCGCACCGTTCGGGCGTACGACTCGAGTTGCTCGGGCGTGTCGTAGAGCCCGGTGATGCTGGCGGCCGTCACGACGATCAGCCCCACGATCGCGGCGAACCAGAGCAGGATCCGCACCCGGTCGCGGCGGAGCACGAAGCGGGTGAGGCGTGCCGCCCCGGCGATCGACTGGCGCCCTGCGGAGGGCGCGGCGGCGTGGTCCTCGGCCTGGGCGACTTCGATCGCGGTGGCAACGCCCGTCATCCCACACCGCCGCTCGCACCGGCGCCGTCGCCGTTCATCGCTGCCAGTTCGTCGCCGTAGTGACGAAGGAACAACTCCTCGAGGGTCGGCGGCTGACTGACCAGCGAATGGATACCGAACGACGACAAGTGACGGATCGCGGCGTCGAGGCCGGCGCCGTCGACGTCGAAGTGGACGTGGCCGTCGTCGAAACGGATGTTGTGGACACCGGCGAGATCGTCGAGCCCCGACACCGGACGGTCCGTGGCCGCAGTCACGTTCGTGCGGGTGAGGTACCGGAGGTCGTCGAGCGTGCCGCTCTGGACCGCCCGTCCCTGCCGGATGATGGTGACGCGGTCGCAGAGCTTCTCGACCTCGGCCAGGATGTGGCTCGACAGCAGCACGGTCCGACCCTCACCGGTCGCATCGAGGATGCACTCCTGGAACACCGACTCCATGAGCGGGTCGAGCCCCGACGTCGGCTCGTCGAGCAACAGCAACTCGGCATCGGAGGCCAGCGCCGCGATCAACGCCACCTTCTGCCGGTTGCCCTTCGAGTAGGTACGGCTCTTCTTGCGCGGATCGAGCGCGAGTCGTTCGATCAGGTCGTCGCGCTTGGCCCGATTGACACCGCCGCGGAGCCGGGCGAGCAGATCGATCGTCTCGCCACCCGAGAGGTTCGGCCAGAGGTTGACGTCTCCGGGGACGTACGCGAGACGACGGTGGAGTTCGACCGCATCGGCCCACGGGTCGCCGCCGAGCATGGTGGCGCTTCCGCTGTCGGCCCGCAGCAGCCCGAGCAGCACCCTGATCGTGACGGTCTTGCCGGCTCCGTTCGGGCCGAGGAACCCGTGGACCTCACCGGTCGCGACCTCGAGATCGAGCCCATCGAGGGCTCGGGTCGAACCGAACGTCTTCACGAGATCTCGGATCGAGATCGCGGTACCAGCTCGATTGGACGTCGACATGACGATCACCTTTCGTCGCACCACCAGTCTGCCACTCCTGCCGGCAGTCGCCCCGCCCGCGGGTCACTCGGCGTGCAGTGAGTAGGTGGTGCCGACCACCGACGGGCCGTACCGTCCCGGCGCGAACCGCTCCGCCAGCGCCGCCTTCGCCCGCCAACCCGTGCAGTGCCCCGGCGCGACGAGGCGCGGCGAGATCACGGTGTCGAGATCCTCGACGGTCGACTCGATGCGTGGCTCCATCGGCCCACCGGCGAGGTGGTAACCGCCGAGCACCAGGTCGATCGGGGTCGCAGGGAAGCGTGCCTTCGCACCGAGGCACGCGTTCACGATGCCCGCGTGCGAACACGCCGACAGCACGGTCACCCCCCGCCCCCGCACCTCGGCCGCGAGGAACCGCTCGTCCATGATCAACGGATCGGCGACCACGAGGTCGCCTCCGTCGGGAGCAGCACCGAAGCGGAACGTGTGGTGGCCGACGAGACCCGCCTCGTACTGCGTCGTGCGTTCGATCGCCCCACTGCCGAGGAACCGACCGTCGGCCAACAGGTGATCGTCGGCGTGCAGGACGACCGATCCGCCGGCCGCCTCGATCGACGCGAACGACGGTTCCTCGGGGAGCAGCACGAACGTGCCGCCGGGCGACTGGATCCCGCGTTGGTCAGGTCGGTCGGGATGCAGGTCGACGACCGGGGCGGCACGCCCCACCGCGCGCCGGGCGGCGGCGATCGCCCCCACCACGACGGGCAGCCCGCCGCTGTGGTCCCAGTGCCAGTGCGACAGGAAGATCGTCTCGATCGCTGCGAGATCGACGCCCATCCGCTCCGCGTTGTCGAGCCACACGTCGCCGTAGGGACCGACATCGAACAGGACCGTTCGCGACTCGTCGCCGATCCGCCCGGTGACGAGCACCGAGAACCCGTGGCACGCCACGCACAGGTGGTCGAACACGGTGACGCAGTCGTGCCCGTCGTGATGGCGGACCGCTGGTCGCCGCATCACGTGCGACGCGATCTCCGGGAGTTGCGGGACCCCGGCGTCGATGCTCGACAACGAGTCGGTCTCGTTGTCGACCACCACGGTGAGCGTCAGTTCGTCCAGCGGCCTCGAACGGTCCATCACCCGATCATGCCCCATCGCCGACCCATCGCCGCCCCATCGCCGCCCCATCGCCGTCCGGTCGGCGCTCAGCGCAGTCGCGCCTTCGCGTCCTGCTTCGCCCGCGTCAACTCCACGCGCTGCGGATGGTCCTTGTAGAACGGGTCGAGCGGGTAGCAGCCCGACACGAGCCCGTTGCGCGGCCCCGTGGTGCAGTCGCTGAACGTCCGGCACACGAGGCTGCGGTCGAGCGGTTTCCCGGCCAGCGTGTCCGCCGCCAGCCCGGGGTACGACAGCATCGTGCGGCCGAGACCGATCATCGAGGCGCCCCCGGTGTCGAGCACTGCCTGGCCGACGTGTGCCAGCCAGTCCTGCACGTAGGAGTACCCCGAACCGATGATCGTCACCTCCGGGTGCGTGATCGTCAGCTCACGCGTGACGGCGAGTTGACGGGCGACGCCGACCAGCGGATCCTCCGGTGGCTGGTAACCATCCGACGGCGGAAAGTAGGCCGGGCGCTGCACGTGCGGGTTGTAGTAGGGGCTCCCCGCCGTGGTGCTCACCAGTCCGATGCCCAGTTCGGAACACAGATCGAGGAAGGCGTGGGTCTCGGTGAGGTCGATGCCGAGGCCGGTGCCGTCGCCGCCGAACGCGTACGAGTAGCCGTCGGTCGTCTCGGGCACCCCGACGCCACCGTCACCCGCCCGGTAGGGCACGAGATCGAATGCCGACAGCCGCACCGCCACGACGAGACCGGGCGCCCGTTCACGGATACCCGCCACCACCCGGCGCAGGAACGCGGTTCGTCCGGCGAAGTCGCCCCCGTACCGACCGCTGCGGTCGTACCCGGTGAGCAGCTCGTGGAGCAGGTAGCCGTGGCAGTGTTTGACGTCGACGAAGTCGAACCCCGCCTGGCGAGCGAGGACAGCCGCGACGACGTAGTCCTCGGCGAGCTCGTCGAGCTCGTCGTCGCCGAACACGGCCTCGGCGCCGACACCCAGGCGACCGTCGAGGATCGGATGCTCGTACGCGGTCCGCGGCAGGGGTGCAGTGCCTGGGCGCGACCAGCGACCCGAGTGGGTCAACTGCAGGCCCACCACCTGATCGGGCGCCAGGATGCCCCGGAGTTCGGCGATCCCGTCGAGCGTCGACTCGTTCAACACGAGCTGGTTCGGATTGGCTCGGCCGTCCGGTCGCACGGCCGTCGCCTCGCCCCACACGAGGCCACACCCGCTCGACGCGAACCGTCGCCAACGGCGACGGACGAGGTCGGTCGGTCGACCGTCGGTGGTGGCGTCCCAGCCTTCCATCGGCAGCACCGCGAAGCGATTCGGAGCGACCAGGACCCCACCGCCGCCGTCGCGGATCTCGACAGGCCGGGCCAGCGAGCCGCGGTGAACCACCTCGTCGACGATCGGAACGTCGATGCCGAGGTCACCGCAGTGCCGGCGGAACGCGTCGACACTGTCGAGCTTCTTGACCTGGGTCCACCGCACGCTCACTCCGCCGTCCCCTCGTACGGTCGCAGCCGCTCGAGGACGTCCGCCAGCACGGCTCGATCGGAATCGGGTCGCCGCGGGGCCTGCGGCGGTGTGCCGTCGCAGCGTGCCCAGCCACGGAGCTCGAACATGATCGCCGCGTCGTGGCGATAGCCGGGCACCGGCGGACGGAAGGTGAAGTGCCCGAGGTACTGCAGCAGATCGTTCAGCTCGTGAAAACCGGGATCGCCGGCGGCCCAGAGACGATCCCGGGTGGCGAACGCCGCCGGAGCGAACGTGGAGAGGCCCAACAGGTAGTCCGAGCCGTACATCACCATGTCGATCGCGAGGTCGTTGCCGGTGAACACCGTGAACTCCGGCCGCACTCGATCCCGGAGGTCGAGCCGATCCCACTCCAGCTCCCGACTCAACGACGAGTGCTTCGCGCCGACGCACGCGGTGACGCTCATCAGGCCCTCGTAGGCGTCGAGCGAGGGGATCCGCCCGTACGGGACGAACATCGCTCCGAGTTCGAACCCGATGAACCGGTCGACTCGCGCCCCGATCTGCTCGAGGGCTCCGACCCAACCATCGTCGTCGAGCTCGTTGAGCCCGTGGGACGGGAACACCACCGGAGTGCCACCACGCTCGGAGATGGCATCGCAGGCACGGATGTACCCCGCCAGGTCGAACGCGGCGCCGGGCTCGTCGGACACGTAGGCACCCGCCACGAAGTCGCCACCGGTCACAGCGGCCGCGACGTCCAGAACCCGGTCCTTGTCGGCGGCGTCGAGCAACTGCACGTAGCCCGTGTCCATGTTGACCGCAGGGATGAGACCAGCGGCGGTCGTGCGGGCCACGTGCGCCTCGGTGGCCGCCCAGTCGATGTCGCCGGCCGGCGTGTACGGCAGCAGCACCGCGGACATCCCGGTGATCGCACGCCCCGGACGCACCCGGTCCTGGACGCACTGCTCGGAGCGAGCCCTCACGGGGCCTCGCCCGTCATTGCACTCCCCAGATCCGGATCGCTCACGACGCCCATTGGACTGCACACCGCCCGCCCGTGCAAACCAGACCGCAGCTCGTGATCGCCCGTCACCCGACCTGTTCGGCGCCGAGCCGACCGGGCGGCGGGTGATCGGTCCGGCGTCTACGATTCGCTGCACCCCATGACCACCGATCCGCCCACCCGTGCACCCCAGTTGATCACCTACGCCGACCGACTGGCGGGCGACATCGCCGGCGTCGAAGCGTTCGTCGACGGGACCGTGGCCGGCGCCTTCGGTGGGGTGCACCTGCTCCCCTTCTTCGTGCCGATCGACGGCGCCGACGCCGGCTTCGACCCCGTCGATCACACCGAGGTCGACCCGCGCGTCGGAACCTGGGCCGACGTGCGGCGGCTGGCGGAGGAGCACGTCGTGATGGCCGACCTGATCGTCAATCACATCTCCGCCGAGTCGGCGGAGTTCCAGGACTGGCTGGCACGTGGAGAGCAGTCGCCGTTCGCTTCGCTGTTCCTCACCCCCGAGCGCGTCTTCGGGCACGCGCCACAACCCGACGAGATCGGTGCGATCTACCGACCGCGGCCCACGTCACCGTTCACGACGTTCGAGTTCGCCGATGGGAGCTCCCGGGCGGTCTGGACCACGTTCACCGATCAGCAGGTCGACATCGACGTCGAGCACGAACTCGGCTGGCGCTACCTGACCGGCATCCTCGACCGGTTCCACGACTCCGGTGTTCGCATCGTGCGACTCGACGCCGTCGGCTATGCGATCAAGCGGGCCGGCACGTCCTGTTTCATGTTGCCCGAGACCTTCGACTTCATCGACCGCCTCGCGCTGGCCTGCCACGAACGCGACATGGAGGTGCTGGTCGAGATCCACGGCCATCATCTCGACCAGGTCGCGATTGCCGAGCGGGTCGACCTCGTCTACGACTTCGCCCTTCCGCCACTCGTGCTCGACGCCCTCTTCACCGGCGATGCCCGGGCGCTGAAGCGGTGGATCGAGATCCGCCCCTCGAACTCGGTCAACGTGCTCGACACCCATGACGGCATCGGGATCATCGACGTCGGCGTCGACGCCCGCGACCCGAACCGCAGGGGCCTGCTCGATCCCGACCGCATCCACGACCTGGTCGAAGGGATCCACGAGCGCTCCGGTGCCACGAGCCGTGCGGCCACCGGTGCAGCAGCGTCGAACCTCGACCTCTACCAGGTCAACTGCACGTTCTACGACGCGCTCGGACGCGACGACGCCCGCTACCTCGCAGCACGCACCATCCAGCTGGTGCTTCCCGGGTTCCCACAGATCTACTACGTCGGGCTGCTCGCCGGGCCCAACGACATGGATCTCCTCGCGGCCACCGGTGTCGGTCGCGACGTCAATCGCCACCGGTACTCGCCTGCCGAACTCGCCGACGCACTGCAGCGTCCCGTCGTCCGGCGACTCGTCGAGCTGCTGCGTTGGCGCTCCACGGAGCAGGCGTTCGAGGGAACCTTCGAACCGATCGACTCCCCCGACCATCAACTGGTCGTGCGTTGGTCCGCGCCCTCCTCCGCCATCGAGGTCACCATCGATCTCCGTACCGCCGAGGTCACGATCGGCCACTGACGCCATCTCACCAGGTCCCGGGCGGTCCCCCGTGACGAGGGAACGTGCCGGTGGTGTGATTCGATGGGGTGGTGGCCGACGGCGACGAGCGACGCATCTCGAGCTCCTCGCGGGATGACGATGCATCGATCTGGAGCACCGACGACATCCCGGTGCACGCCGATCCGCTCGAGATCGTGTGGAACCGCCCGGAACGCTCGGCCGAACCCTCCGTGACGCTGAGCCAACCGCTGCCCGCCGGGGACTCCGGCGCGCCGAGTGCCCCAGGGCCGCCCGACGAGCCCGACGGTCGCTCGCGCTGGACTGCCGGCCGAACCCGCCTGCTGATCGCCGGCGCTGCACTGGTGATGATCGCAGTCGTCGGCACCCTGCTGGCTCGAGCCGGCAACGACGACGACTCGGCGACGAACGCCACGGTGCCCGACACGACAAGCGAGTCCGACACCGTGCCGGCGACGACCACACCAGGCACGATCGCGCCGGTCGGCGAACCGGCCGACAATGCCGCCGCGACGCCGACACCGTCATTGCCGACGCTGGTCGAACTCCCCCCGCTCGTCGGCGCGATCGAGCGGCCCACCGAGGTGATCGCCCTGAGCGCCGACGGCTACGTGCACACGCTGTCGCTGCCGTCGGGACGGGTGACGTCGGTTCCGGTCGGTGGGTCCGACGAAGCTGACCTGTTCGGATTCGGGGGTAACCAGATCACCGTGGCACCGGACGCGGCGGCGATCGGGCTGGTCGACGGCCAGTTCGTCGTGCTCCCGCGGGTGGGGCCACCGGTCGGCGTGGAGTACGGAGACTTCGGCGACGGCGTCGGCGGCATCGAGACGGTCGGTTGGCGAACCGGCGACGACGGAGCGACGCGCTTCGTCGTCGCGATCTATCCGTCGGACTCGGGCGATGTCCGAGTCGTGTCGATCGACACGGCGGGCACGCTCGAGGAACGGACCCGCAGCGACGTCGACTTCTTCGGGCGCTTCGGGCGCTTCGGGCCCACGGTCACCGCACCCGACGGATCATGGATCGTCAACGACGCCGGTGGCGCATATGCCATCGAACCGGACGGCGCGGCTCGACGGATCGAGGACGGCATCGTCTACGCGGTCTCCGACGACCACCGTCTGGTTCGTGACTGCGACGAGTCGCAGGCCTGCTCGACGGTCGTCGTGACGGTGAGCACCGGGGAACGCCGGGTGCTCGATCCGGCCGTGCTGCCCGATGACTTCGCCGACCTCGTGTACGGCTTGGCGTTGGCGCCCGACGGCAGCGCAGCACTGGTCCAACGCAACACGTTCGCGTCGTCACGAGTCCTCGTCGATTTCCAGGCGGGCGAGGTCGCCGCCTGGCCGATGACGAACTGGTCGCAGGCCTCGACGTGGGCGGCCGACAGCTCCGGCGTCTTCGACGCCTCGTCCGACGGCGACGGGCTCAGCTTCACCACCCGCACCGGCGAGTCGGTCACGTTCGCCGACGAGTTGGGATCGGTCGTCGCACTCGGCGTCCGCTGGCCCGACGCCGAACTCGAGCCGGCCGCCAACGTCGTCGAGAGTGCTGCAGTCCCAGCGCGCCCGCTGGAGGCGACCGGGCTGGTACTCGCGGCGGCCGGTCGCGCCGGTGGGATGTCGTCGATCGACCTCGACGCCGGCGTCGTCTCGAGCTGGGCGACGTCCGGCCGTCTCGGCTGGGACGGCGCACTCGTCCCCGACGCTGCCTCCATCGTCGCACTTCCGGTCTCCGACGCCGTCGCCTACGCGACCAGCCCGGACACCGAGACCGAGCTCGGCGCCGACTTCGCCGTCGAGGGGACGAAGTTCGCCGGACCCGTCCCCGGCACGATCTGGGTTCCCACTCCGGGGATCGTCCCGGCAATGAGCACCATCGCGTACCAGCTCGTCCGCGTCGACGGAGCCCCGACCGGAGACCTCACCACGTCGTTTGCGTTCCCCGACGCCGAACTCCTCGGCAGCGACGGCCGCGGCGGTCTCGTCGTCACCCGAGGCGGCACCGTGTTCACACTCGGCGTCGACGGCGCCAACCCCCTGACCACCGGCGATCTCGTGGCGATCGGTGCCGACACCGCCTACGTGCGCGAGTGCGCCGACATCGCGACCTGCGACATCCTCCGTCTCGACCGGCAAACCGGCGAACGGACACCCGTCGAAGGGTTGGGAGAGCTGTCACCGGTTGCGATCGCCCCCGACGAACGCGGGGTCGCTCTCGGCACGTCGGTGGCGCCGGGCGGTGACGTCCTCGTGGTCGAAGTCCGTTCGCCGGGTGAGCGGCGGTGGGCGATGTTCGACACCACCACCGTCACCGGCAGGCTCCCAGAACTCACCGACCTCGCGATCGCCCAGCCGGTGATCTGGAACGCGGACGCCAGCTTCGCCGCATTCCTCGCAGGCTCGAGCCTCGCTGTGTACGACCGCGCTGCTCAGGACGTCGTCGCCGTCGACACGGTGTCGCTTCGTGCGATCGGGCCGGCGCCCATCGGCTGGTGAGTCGGACCGGCGCACGTGCGGGGGCGCGAGAAACTCATCCGATGTGGATGGTCCCGGCCGGACGATGTGGTGCAATGATTCGCCGATGACCAACGAGGATGCACAGGATCGGTACCGCCAGGCGGCACAGATCCTGCACGACATCGCCAAGCCGATGCGGGTGCTCTCAGCGCTCGCGTGGCCCGCCGAACTCCGCGAGGAGTTCCTCACCGGTGGCGCCGACAAGCTGCCCGAGCCCACCTACGCCGGCGTCGACCCGACACCGGTGCTCGACGGCGTGGCCGCAGTGAGGCGCCTCCTTCGTCCCGGCAACATCGTCGACGACTGGCTCGACCGGGAGGCGACCTCCATCGAGTCGACCGCCCTCATGCTGTCGACGCTCGGCACCCCGGCGTTCCATGCGTACAGCCGCAAGCTCTACGGCGTGCCGACGCAACCGCTGCGGTACGACCCCGCCACGCCGCTCGAACTCGCGCAGAAGGTCCACGAGTCGCTCGCCGACCTGCAGGCCGCGGCGCTGGTGCCTCCCGTCGTGCGGAGTCGGACCGGCGAGGAGGTCGCCGCGTTCATCGAGGAAGCGGTCACGGAGCACTTCGGGGACTCGGCCCCCGAGGTCCTGCTCGTCGACGAACTGTCGGCCAACGCGGTGGCGTCCACGAGTCGGATCAAGATCCGACGCGACGCGAAGTTCACCCTGAAGGACTCGGCTCAGCTCCTGAACCACGAAGCATTCATCCACGTGGCGACCGGCCTCAACGGTCGTTCCCAGACCGACATCCCGATCCTTGCGCTCGGGCACCCGGGCACCACTCGCACCCAGGAGGGCCTCGCCGTCTACTCCGAGTACGTGTCGGGCACGCTCGGCATGGACCGGCTCCGCCGACTCGCCGACCGGATCGTCGCAACCCAGCTCGTGATCGATGGGGCCGACTTCATCGAGCTCTACCGCTGGTTCCTCGATCGCAGCGCCGACCCCGAGCAGGCCTTCGAATCGACACGGCGGATCTTCCGGGGTGCGCCGATCAGCGGGGGTGCCCCGTTCACGAAGGACTGTGCGTACCTCTCCGGCTACCTGTCGGTGGCGACGTTCATCCGCGCGGCGTTCCGCGCCGGGCGCGCCGACACGTTGGGGCTGCTGTTCTCCGGCAAGCTGGACCTCTTCGCGATCCCCGCGCTCGGAGAGCTCCGCAGCCAGGGTCTGGTCCAGCGGGCACGGTTCGTCCCACCGTGGGCGTCCGATCCGGGTTGGGTGCTCGCGCACCTCACCCTCAACACGTTCATGGCCGACATCGACCTGTCAGCGGTGACCGACGCGATGTCCGAAGTTCTGGAGCACTGTCCTCGCGTCGATGTCGAACTCCCCAGCTGAGATTCCTGCGAACCGGCCCCTGAGGGCAACTGGTCGGAGGCCGGCGGGACCGCTCAGTCGCGAACGGTGTCGCGCAGGTGCTTGTTGTTGCGCGGCTCGCTCTTGGTCTTCATGTCGGTGAGCTGACGGATCATCTCGTCGCGCACCTCGTTGAACGCACGATCGAGATCGCTGTTCGACGACGTCGCAACCAACGGATTGTGACCGTCGATCTTCATGTCGAGGGTCACGTGCTGGCTCTTGGTGTCCCGGTCCTTCACGAACAGTTGCATGGACACGGTCCCGGCGTCGAACGATCGCAACCGTGCGTCGAGCTTCGCCCAGTGATCGACGAGCTTGTCGATGTCGTTCTGGTACAGGTCGCCGTGCACGCTGAGACTGTCGGCCACCGTGGCCGGATGCTGGTTCGTCATCACTTCTCCTTCGAAGCGGTGGGCTGGAAGCCCGTCCTCTGACACCATTCAATACGACGGATCACGATCACGCCCAAACCGATCGGCACGATCATCCGAGGTCGTGGGGACCGGCGCCGAGATACCCCTTGCCCGCCCGGATCGCCTCGCCCCACGGCGCGAGGATGCCGAACAACTCGCCGATGTCGTCGCCGAGCGCGTCGAGCGCGGGGCGCATCTGCTCGTCGGTCGCGACTTCGATCTCCTCGCGCGCGTGGCGCCCCGGCTGCGACAGGTGCGTGTCGGCACCGGTCCCGTCGAGGTGACCGAGATCGCGCAGGTGGTGTTCCGACCGGTCGAACTCCTCGGTGGTCCACCCGCGAGTACGGCTGTAGCTGCGCACCGGCATCCCCCACGAGAGCTCGGTGAGGATGCCGATGTCGGTCGCGGTCAACCCTGCCGCCACCCACGCGGCGTTGTGGCAGTCACCCCGGTACTCGCGCAGGAAGTCGCCGAGGTGCCACGCCGCCGCGAGGTCGTCGTCGGGCACGTCCAGCGCGGCGATGCCGGCGGCGAGGGGGCGACCGTTGATCGGCAACGACGCGGCAGCGATCTGCAGCAACTCCCGAGCCCGCTCGACGCCGTCGGGCCGCTCGCCGATCAATCGGCGCAGCTGCGCCAGCGCCCCATCGGCACGGGCGACACGAATCGTGTCGGCGTCGGTGCGGGTCCAGGCCAGCTCTACCGACGGCACGACGACCGCGGCGCTGAACACCCCGAACGCTGCGGCGATCACCTCGCCGGGCACCTGGCCGAGCAGGCTCCCCCGGCTGGCGAAGTAGGCCGAGCCATCGGGGAGGGCGACGCCGTCGGCGTCACCCCGGCTCGGGTCGAAGCCCAGCGCCTCGTAGTTCGCATGGCATTCAGGCGAGAAGTACACCTGTCCCACGACCGGTTCGAGCACGGAGCCCAACCGGCGGGCGAGACGGGACGTCGTCGAGATCTCCATGGCCCGCCACCGTACGCGCGGCGCAGCGATCGGCCGTCAGCGTGAGCGACAACGCACGGGAACGACGTCGTCGCTGACACTGACTACCGTTCCGCCATGACCGATCGCACCACCGTGCTCGTCCACGGCAACCCGGAGACCGCAGCGATCTGGGGTCCTCTCACCGCTGCGCTGCGCCAACGGGGACGGGCGAACGTCGTTGCCCTTTCGCCGCCGGGCTTCGGGGCGCCGGTCCCCGAGCACTTCGATCCGACGATGGACAACTATGCCGACTGGCTGGTCGGCGAACTCGACGCCATCCGAGCGGACGGGGCGGAGATCGACCTGCTCGGCCACGACTGGGGTGCGGGGCACGTCTACGGCGCGCTCGCTCGCCGCCCCGACCTCCTTCGGACCTGGACGGGCGACATCGCCGGCGTCCTCCACGCGGAGTACGTGTGGCACGCCGCTGCGCAGGCGTGGCAGACGCCCGACGTCGGCGAGCGAGTCGTCGCAGGACTGACGACAGCGAGCCACGACGAGAAGCTGGCGCGCTTCGTCGGCTTCGGTCTCCCCACCGACATCGCCGCCGAACTCGCGACCGGCTTGAACGCCGAGACGGGGCGCTGTGTCCTTCGGCTGTATCGAACCGGGGCCCAGCCCGCGGTGGGTCGGCTCGGCGACCGCCTCGCCGAGATGAAGCTGCCGCCGGGCCTGGTGGTCGACGCCGCGCTCGACCCGTACGTCTCGTCCGACCTCTCGAACGACATCGCCCGCCGGCTGGGCGCCGAGGCGCTCCGCCTCGACGGCCGTGGTCACTGGTGGATGATCGACGACGTCGACCCGGTCGCCGACTCGCTGCTCGCGTTCTGGGCGTCGCACTGAGCGTTGCAGCAGGGGTCTGACCCCTGCTGCAACAGTCACTCGACGGGGAGGCCGAGGTTCCTCGCGATGACGAGGCGCTGGATCTCGCTCGTGCCCTCACCGACCTCCAGGATCTTGGCGTCGCGGTAGAAGCGCGCCACGGGCGTCTCCTCCATGAAGCCCATTCCACCGAACACCTGCGTGGCGACCCGCGCCGCATCCATCGCGGCCTCGGTCGAGTAGAGCTTGGCCATCGCGGCCGCCTGCCCGATCGGACGGTCGTGATCCTTCAACCACGCTGCCTTGTAGGTCAGGTTGTGCGCATTCTCGACCTGCACGGCGAGATCGGACAGCTGGAACGCCAGACCCTGGAAGCGCCCGATCGGGCCACCGAAGGCATGGCGCTGCGTCGCGTATTCGACGGAGAGTTCGAGGCACGCCCGAGCCGAGCCGAGCGCCAGGGCCGAGATGGCGATCCGGCCGTCGTCGAGAATCGACAGGAAGTTGCGGAATCCCTTCCCTGGCTGGCCGAGCAGGTTCTCGGCCGGGATCCGACAGTCGACGAAGGTGATGCCGTGGGTGTCGCTCGCGTGCCAGCCGAGCTTGTCGTAGGCCGGCTCGATGATCATCCCGGGCGTGCCGGCGGGGACGATGAACGCCGAGATGCCGTCACCGGTCCTCGCGGTGACGGTGACGACCGACGTGATGTCGGTGCCGCAGTTGGTGATGAAGGCCTTCGAACCATTGAGCACCCACTCGCCACCGACGAGTTCGGCTCGCGTTCGCGTCGCGCCGGCATCGGAACCACCGTCGGGTTCGGTGAGGCCGAACGCACCGAGGGCGCGACCGGCAACGAGATCGGGAAGCCACTGGTCGCGCTGGTCGTCGGTCCCGAACCGGAAGATCGGGTTGGCGCCGAGGCCGACCCCCGCCGACAGGGTGATGCCCATCGACTGGTCGACGCGACCCAGCTCCTCGATCGCCACGCACAGTGACGCGAAGTCACCGCCCCCACCACCCCACCGCTCGGGGAACACGATGCCGAAGAGGCCGAGGTCGCCCATCGCCCACACGACGTCGGTGGGAAAGTGGCACGTCCGGTCCCAGGCGGCCGCGTGCGGAGCGATCTCCTGCTCGGCGAAGTCCCGGACGGACGATCGCAGCAGTTCGTGGTCGTCGCTCAGTTCCCAACTCATGATGGCCCGACGCTACCGATCCCGGCACGGAGGTGCCCCACCCACCGCCGGTGTCCGCCGGTACTGTCGGGGCGTGCGCCCGAGCCCGTCACGAAACGCACTCCTGTCGCTCGTCGCCGCGCTGACCGCCACGGGTGTCGGCTGCGCCGGGGCCTCGTCCGCCGTGGTCGCCGATCCGACGACCACCTCGCCGACCCCCCTCGCCGAGCCCACCACGACCATCTCGCCCACCACGACCACCGGCGTCACCACGAGCACGACGAGCACGACCAGCAGCACGACGAGCACCACCACGACCAGCACGACCAGCACGACCAGCACCACCACGACGACCGTCGAGCCTCTCCCGAACCCTGCCATGCCGGCGACGACTGCGGCATTCGACGCGATCGCTGCGGCCAACCCCGCGGCGACGCTCACCGTGCGCCGCGACGGCCGGCCGGCACTCACCCGGGCCTCGGGCGTCACGATCGACGGCAGCGCGGCCACCTCCGACACCCCGATGGTGGTCGCGAGCGTCAGCAAGCTCCTGACCGCACTCCTCGTGGCCAGGCTGGACGAGGCAGGGTTCGTCGACGTCGACGCGCCCACCCCGTGGGCGGTCACCGGCATCACGCCGCACCCTGCGTGGAACGACGTCACCCCGCGCGAACTGCTCACCCACACCTCGGGCATGCCGGTGGTGCGCAGCCGGTGGTTCGAGCGCTCGGGCGACTGCCGCTCGTTCCTGCCGACGCTGCTCGGTGCCCCACCGCAGGCGCACCGCGGTCGCTGGACGTACTCCAACGGCAACTACTGCGCGCTCGGTCTCGTCGTCGAAGGCCTCACCGGTGTGCCACTCGACGTGGCCGCTCAGACGATCCTCCTCGATCCGCTCGCGATCTCCGGGGTCCACCTGACCACCGGTGGCCAGTTGCCATCCGACGCCGGCTACGCGCTCGGCGTCGACCGGCTCGACCGGCTCGGCGGCGCCGGCAGCTTCATCGTGTCCACCGACGACCTCGCAACCGTCGTCGGCGCCACGACCGCACTCGACCGCGAACTGGTCACGTGGCCGGGCATCTTCGTCGACCAGTACGGCTGGGGCCACACCGGCAGCGTCGATGGCGCCGTGTCGTGTGTGTGGACGATGGAACTCGGCCGCACCGTGGTCGCCGCCACCGTGGCCGGCACCCGGCCCAACACGGGCGGAGCGGTCTGCGATCGGCTGCTGCCGGCGGTGGCCGCCGACCTGGGGATCGCGGCCACCGGGCCGCCCGACCGCTCACCACGCTGACCGGCCGAAACTGACCGGCGGACGCTGGTCAGCGACGCACCAGCGGATCAGGCGAGGCGGTCAGGCGAGGTGCGGGTCAGGCGAGTCCCCACCGCTGTCGAGCTGCTGCGACGGTCGGCAGTCCGACCTCACCGGTCGACGCGGCTTCCGGACGGTACGACTCACCGATCAACGCCGCGAGGGTCGCTCCGGTCGACGCCGACAATGCTTCGAAGTCGTACCCGCCCTCCAGGACCACCACCGTGCGACGCGCCGGCACCAACGCCTGGAGCCGAACGGCGAGATCGGCATAGTCGGCCGACGTCAGCTCCAACCCGGCGAGCGGGTCGCGCCGATGGGCATCGAACCCCGCAGAGATGAACAGCCAGTCCGGCGCGAAGTCGGTCACCAGTGGCGTCACCACGTCGTCGAACACCCGCCGGTACACGTCACCACGGGTCCCGGCGGGAAACGGGAGGTTGACGTTCGAGCCCGGCGCGTTCGGCCCGCCGGTCTCGTCGGCCCGGCCCGTTCCCGGGTACAGCGGCGCCTCGTGGGTCGACACGTAGAGCACGCGCTGGTCGTCGTAGAAGATGTCCTGCGTGCCGTTGCCATGGTGGACGTCCCAGTCGACGATCGCGACCCGCTGCCCCTCGTCGGCGAGCTTCGCCGCTGCAACTGCGACGTTGTTGAACAGACAGAAGCCCATCGCCCGATCGGGAACGGCGTGGTGTCCGGGCGGGCGACCAGCGGCGAACGCCACGTCGCACGATCCCGACGCCAGCGCGTCGACGGCATCGAGCACGGCGCCCGCCGCCCGGCGGCTCGTGTCCCACGAACCGGGCGCAGCGAACGTGTCGGGATCGAGATCGCCGCCCCCGCGTTCGCAGAACCGCTCGAGCTGGGACACGTAGGAGGGATCGTGGACGCGACCCAGTTCCTCGACCGTCGCCATCCGCGGTTCGTGGAAGGTCACGGCTTCACCCAGCCCGGCCTCGCCGATGCCGGCGAGCGACGCATCGAGGCGCCCCGGACGCTCCGGATGCCAGTCGGGCGTGAGGTGCTGATCGAGTCGGGAGGCTGCGAACACTGCGATGGGCGATGCCACCTCCACACCCTAGGCACTGCGACCCGGACAGCAACAGACGTCACACCGGTACCTCGCAGCGATCG
The DNA here is from genome assembly GCA_963715285.1 of Ilumatobacteraceae bacterium. GTDB lineage: Bacteria > Actinomycetota > Acidimicrobiia > Acidimicrobiales > Ilumatobacteraceae > Sva-07. The sequence continues at coordinate 99,517 of CAVQRU010000017.1, forward strand.
GAGATGACATGCTGAGGTCATGAGGTGTTCGCGATGAGCAACGAGGAAGCAGCGGCGTCGCCGTGGGCGTCGTCGGTCGTGCTCGGAAGCGGTGACACCGCCTTCATCAGGCCGCTGACCCCCGACGACAAACCGGCTCTCGCCGAGTTCCACCGCCGCCAGTCGCCCGAGAGCATCTACCGCCGCTTCTTCTCACCCAAGCCGGAGCTCAGCGACAAGGAGCTCGACCACTTCACCGCCGTCGACATGGTCGATCGAGCAGCACTCGCCGTGGAATCGCACGACGAGCTCATCGGCTGGGCGAGCTACGAGCGGTGGCCGGGGCGCAACGAGGCCGAGGCGGCCTTCATGGTCGACGACTCGCGTCACGGCGAAGGGATCGCCACGCTCCTCCTCGAGCACCTCGCGGCAATCGCCGGATCGAACGGCATCGAGCGGTTCACCGCCGAGGTGCTCGGCGACAACCGCGCCATGCTCGCCGTGTTCGCGAAGGCCGGGTGGCCGTTGCAGCGACGGTTCGACTCGGGCGTCGTCGATCTCGACTGGGACCTCGCCACCACCGACGAGTTCCTCGACAGCGTCGAGCGCCGCGAGCAGCGCGCCGACTCCCGCGCCGTGGCGCGGATCCTCATCCCCCGAGCTGTCGCCGTCATCGGCGCATCCGAACGCCCCGGATCGGTCGGCGACGCCATCTGGCGTCACGTCTCCGACAGCGTCGAGGTCCCGACGTACGCGGTCAACCCGCGGTACGACACGATCCACGGCCAGACCTGCGTGCGCTCGATCGACGACCTCCCCGACGAGGTGTCGCTCGCGATCATCGCGGTGCCGGCAACCGCACTCGACGCCACGATCGACGCCTGCATCGCGAAGCGCATGCGCGGTGCCGTCATCGTGACGTCGGTCGACGGGACCGACGTCGACGTCCCGGCACTGGTGGGCCGTGCGCGCCGCAACGGCCTGCGGATCATCGGACCGTCGAGCATGGGCATCGCCTCGCCCCGCCCGGAGACGCGACTCCAGGCAGCCCTTGTCGAGGTGGCGCTCCCGCCCGGTGGTGTCGCGATCTCGATGCAGTCCGGATCGCTCGGTGGGTCGTTGCTCCGCAAGGCCCGCGACGTCGATCTCGGGATCTCCTGGTTCGTCTCGCTCGGCGACAAGAGCGACATCTCGGCAAACGACCTCCTGCAGTTCTGGGAGTACGACGACAACACCACGGTCGTCGCGATGTACACCGAGTCGTTCGGCAACCCGCGCAAGTTCGCCCGCATCGCCCGGCGCGTGTCGCGCAGCCGTCCGATCGTCGCCGTACGCACCGGTGCCGCCGCCACCGGCGAGATGGGCGGCGCGCTCTACCAACAGGCCGGGTTGATCGAGGTGCCGACCGTCCCGGCGCTCCTCGAGACCGTCCGCGTCCTCGCCACGCAACCGGTGCTGCAGGGGCCGCGGGTCGCCGTGCTCACCAACTCCCGCAGCCCCGGCACCCTCGCGAGCGCCGCGCTCAGCGCCGCCGGACTCGACCCGGTGACCGGGCCGGTGACGCTCGACTGGAGCGCACGCTCGACCGACTATCCCGCCGCCATGCGCGCCGCACTCGACGACGACAGCGTCGACGGTCTGCTGGTGATCCATGCGCCGGCAGTCGCCGACGACGTCGACGCCGCGGCGCGGGACATCGATGCCGGCGCCGCCGACTCGACGAAACCGGTCGTGGCGGTCCTGCTCGGCGGAGCCGACGGTCCGGTCTGCCCGGGTTCTCGTGTTCCGGCGTTCACCTTCCCCGAGCAGGCAGCTGCGGTGCTCGGCCGATCGCACGCCTACGCACGTTGGCTCCGCGACGAAGCCGAGATCCCCGACGACACCGCACGGCACGTCGACCCCGCGGCGGCGCATGCGATCATCGGCGACGCGGTCGCGACGGCGGGCGACGACCCGATCCGCCTCGACCTCGCCACTCGCCGTCGCCTGCTCGGCACGTACGGCATCGACATGGCCCCGGTGTCCGAGACGACACCGAGCACCGCCGTGGTCGACGCCAACCGGATCGGCTACCCGGTGGCCCTCAAGGCCATCCGTCGCCGCCCGGGACGTTCGGCTCGCGCCGGAGTCGCACTCGACCTCACCACCGACGACGACGTCGAGGAGGCGATCGCCGTGATGCGCGAATCGCTCGGCCCCGACGCCGACGACCTGATGGTGCAGGCGATGACCGCGCCGGGCGTCGACGTCAGGATTCGCTGCGAGCACGACGAGCGCCTCGGCGCGATCGTCACGGTGGGGCTCGGCGGCGCCCAGGCCGACGCCATCGACGACCGCACCAGCCGACTCGCCCCGGTGTCACCGGCGAGCGCGACGACGATGCTCACCGAAACCCGCTTGATGGCCGCGCTCGACGCGGCCGGCTTCGACTCGTGGAGGCTCGTCGATGCGATCGTGCTCGCCGCCCAGTTGGCATCGGACCATCCGGAGATCGCCGAACTCGATCTCAATCCGGTGATCGTGTCCGACGATGGCGCCGTCGTCACCGATGCGCTGATCCGGCTCGAACCCACGAATATCGAGGACGGACCACTTCGTCGGCTTGACTAGAGACGTGGACCTCGGCATCGTCATCCCGCTGATCGTTCTCCCGCTCGTGATCATCGGGGTGTTCGTGTGGTACCGCCGCTCGATCGACCGGATGCGCCCCGACGAAGCGAAGCCGGTGTCGGGAGTGCGACTCACCGCCGAAGCACTCCACCGGCTCGAGTCGCCGCCGTGGCGCGTGGTCTACGAGATCGGCGGTGCCCTCGGGGGCGTCGATCACGTGGTGATCGGACCACCCGGGGTGATCGCCATCACGACGGTGGTCGCCGACCGGCCCGACCCCGACCGTCTGACCGCGTCCGCCGGCGCCGCCCAGCTCGTGGCCGAGGCGGCCGTCGCCCGTGGTCCGGTCGACGAGCTCGCTCGGCCGGCAGGCTCGACCTGCCAGTGGTCGGCCCGCGTGTTCTGGGGAGCTCCGGATCCGAAGCGTCCGGCGTCGGACGAGATCGCCCACGGCAACCTCCTGGTCGAGGGGCAGCGCATCGGCACCTGGCTGGCAGAGCTGGATCCACCGCCCGGGGGACGACTCGAACCCGCCCAGGTCGATCTCACCTGGCAGGCGATCGTGATGGGCATCGGCCGCCCCGACCCGCTCGGCTGACATTCGCCGGGAGCGCGGCGTCCCTCCCGACGGACCGGGCCATCCCAGTAGCGTTGGCCCATGGCCTCCCCCGACGAGTTCACCGGACCGACGACCGAGCTGCTCCAAGCGTTGATCCGCAACGCCTGCGTCAACGACGGCACCCCCGATTCCGGTGGGGAGACCCGCAACTCTGATCTGCTCGTGACGTACCTCGAAGGCGCCGGTCTCGAGGTCGAACGGTTCACACCCCGCGCGGGGCGCGACTCGATGGTGGCCCGGATCGAGGGCTCCGATCCCGACGCACCGTCGCTGTGCCTGATGGGCCACACCGACGTCGTGCCGGTCAATCCGGACGGCTGGCACAACGACCCGTTCGGCGGCGAGGTGATCGATGGTGAGGTCTGGGGCGCGGCGCCATCGACATGCTGAATCTCACCTCGTCGATGGCCGTGGCGTTCCGACGTCTCGCGACCGAGGGGTTCCGCCCCAAGGGCGACCTGATCTACTTCGGCGTCGGCGACGAGGAGGCCGGCGGGGTGTGGGGAGCGGAGTGGATGGTCGAGCACCACTGGGACGCGATCGCAGCCGACTACGTGCTCACCGAGCTCGGGGGTTGGTCGTCGGTCGACCACCACGGACATCGCACGGTCACGGTCAACGTCGGCGAGAAGGGCATGTCCTGGCGTCGTCTCACCGTTCGCGGCACCCCTGGGCACGGCTCGATGCCGTTCGGCGCCGACAACGCCCTGATCAAGGCCGCTGAGGTGGTGCGCCGCCTCGCTGCATTCCGTCCTGCCGCCCACATCGACGACATCTGGCGTGCGAAGGTCGCGACGATGGATCTGCCCGACGACCTACGCGACGGACTGCTGTCGACCGAGACGCTGTTCTCGACGCTCGAGTCGATGCCCGTTCCGGTCGCTCGCATGTGCCACGCCGAGACCCACACCACGTTCTCGCCGAACGTCGTTCACGGTGGCCAGAAGACGAACACGATCCCCGACGTCATCGAGATCGACGTCGACATCCGCACGGTCCCCGGCACGACGCGCGACGACGTCGAGTCGATGCTGCGCGAGGCCCTGGGCGACATGTACGACCAGGTCGAGGTCACCGTGCTCCAGCACAGCGACCCGACCGCGTGTGACTTCGGCTCCTCGAACGCACTGTGGGAGACCGTCACCAAGCACACCCAGATCGCGTATCCCGGCGCCGAGCTCGTGCCGGGCCTGATCGTCGGCGGCACCGATGCCCGCTTCTACCGCAAGCGCGGGGTGACCGCCTACGGCGCCGGCCTGTTCTCCCCACGGATGGACTTCGCCACGTTCGGTTCCCGGTTCCACGGCAACGACGAACGCATCGACATCGAATCGCTCGGTCTGTCCGGCCACTACTTCTACGGCATCGCCAAGGACCTCACCGGCTGAATGAGACGCGGGGTCAGACCCCGCGTCTCATTCAGCGGAAGAGGTCGCGTTCGGCGTCGCGGAGGACGGGGGCCATCGTCGCGTCGTCGTCGGTCGCCCACTGGTGGCCGCGGACCACCGCCACCGGCACCCGACTCGTGTTGCCCTTCACGAGCTCGGCCGCGGCCGTGAGTTCGTCGGCGACGCAGATCTCCTGGACCCGGAACTCGTGGCCGTGCGGGTCGTGCTGGCCGATGTAGCTGTGCAGCGGATGCATTCCCGCGATGCCGATCGCGATGTCGGTCTGCCCCTCGCGCCAGGGCCGCCCGAAGGTGTCGCTGATCACGACGGCGACGTCGACCCCCAACTCGGCGAAGCGCTGACGGAACCGCCGGGCCGAGGCGTCGGAGTCCTCCGGGAGGACCAGCACGCGGCCGTGAGCGCCGCTCGACGACTGGTCGACACCCGAGTTCGCACAGCAGAAGCCGTGGTGCGTTTCGGTGATCAACACCGGGCCGATCTGGCGGATGATCCGCTTCGACTCACGCAGCACCACTTCGACGACACGCGGATCCTTCTCCCAGCGCTCGGCCCAGCTCCTCGCGAAGACCGACGGCTCGACGGTGTCGAGCTCGACGGAGCATCCCTCGGCCTTCGACACGATCTTCGACGTGACCACCACGACGTCACGATCGACCAGCGGCACGCCGTTGGCGTCAGCTGCCGCCACGATCTGCGCAGCGAGATCGTCGCCGGCAACGATCTCGGGCAGACCCTCGATACCGACGACCTCGAGGCGCGCCATCGTCAAGCGGGCAGACCCGCGAGGAACTCGCGGATCGCCGCATTGACCGGTTCGGGATGGGTCAGGTTCGCCGCGTGGGCTCCCGGCACCTTGACGACGGGACCGGCACCCGGCAGACCCGCCGCCAGCGCCTCGGCCTTGTCCATCGAGATCGACACGTCCTCGGTGCCGTGCACCACGAGTGCCGGACAGGTGATCTCACCCAGCCGATCCGTGACGTCGTCACGCGACATGAGGGTGGCGAACGGCTGCTGGATGAAGTCGTTCGGACGCTGCTTCCACTTGGCGATCCAGATCGGGTTGACCTCCGGATCGGAGATGATCAGTCCGGCGACCGCCTCGACCAACTCGTCGACGGGACCCGCAGCCAGCCAGGCGTCGCGCATGCCCTCGTATTCGGGCACCACCGCAGGGTCCTCGGTGCCCGCCTGCGTGTCGAGCAGGATCAGCGCCCGCACCCGCTCCGGTGCAGTGAGCGCCACGCGCAGGGACAGGAAGCCGCCCTGGCTCATCCCGCCCACCACGGCTCGTTCGACACCGAGGTGATCGAGCAGGGCCAGGCAGTCGTTCGCCGAGTCCCAGTAGCTGAAGGGCTCGCCGTCGTACTCGGTCGCACCGAACCCACGCTCGTCCCAGGTGATCACCCGATGGTCGTCTCGCAGCGCAGCGACCTGGTGCACGAACATCTCGTGGTCCATCAGGAACCCGTGCGCGAGAATCACCGGTGGGCCATCGCCCCCGGTGTCCTCGAAGAAGATCTTCTGACCATTGACGTCGGCGTGCGGCATGGGCGAACGGTATCCCATCGGCCAACATGGGGCGATGGTGAACGACGCTCCCGATCCCGCCCGCTCCGCCGCCGTGTCGGAGATCTTCGATCCCGGGGCGTGGGGCGCCGTCGACGGCTTCGACTTCACCGACATCACCTACCACCGCGCCGTCGACGCCGGCGTGGTTCGGATCGCTTTCGACCGCCCCGAGATCCGCAACGCCTTCCGTCCCCACACCGTCGACGAGCTCTACACCGCACTCGACCACGCCCGAATGTCGACCGACGTGGGGTGCGTGCTGCTCACCGGCAACGGCCCGTCGCCCAAGGACGGCGGCTGGGCCTTCTGCTCCGGCGGCGACCAGCGCATCCGCGGCAAGGACGGCTACAAGTACGCGGAGGGCACCACCGCCGACACGATCGAACCGGGACGGGCCGGCCGCCTCCACATCCTCGAGGTGCAGCGCCTGATCCGCTTCATGCCGAAAGTCGTCATCTGCGTGGTGCCGGGCTGGGCTGCCGGTGGCGGCCACTCGCTGCACGTCGTCTCCGACCTCACGCTGGCGAGCACCGAACATGCCCGCTTCAAGCAGACCGATGCCGACGTGGCCAGCTTCGACGGCGGCTTCGGCTCGGCGTACCTCGCCAGGCAGGTCGGCCAGAAGTTCGCACGCGAGATCTTCTTCCTCGGCCGCGAATACAGCGCCGACGACATGGTGGCGATGGGGGCGGTCAACGCTTCGATCCCGCACGCCGAACTCGAGTCGACCGCGTTGCAGTGGGGTCGCGAGATCTGCGCGAAGAGCCCGACCGCGCAACGCATGCTCAAGTACTCGTTCAACCTGATCGACGACGGGCTCGTCGGCCAACAGATCTTCGCCGGCGAGGCGACCCGCCTCGCCTACGGGACCGACGAGGCCCAGGAAGGCCGCGACAGCTTCCTCGAGAAGCGCCCGGCCGACTGGTCGGCCTACCCGTACCACTTCTGATGCGATCCCGAGACCTTTCCCGTTTACGTGACACTTCGGGTGCGACGGGTCACCCGAATCCGTACGCAAACGGCCGGGCTGAGCACCGACCGCCCCTGCGTGACACTTCGGGTGCGACGGGTCACCCGAATCCGTACGCAAACGGCCTGAGTGGCGTCGAGGGGAGCTGATGGAGCTGATCCGGATCGAGGATCCGGACGACCCCCGGTACCGGCAGTTCCGACTCAACGAGCGGGGCCTGGCGAGCCGTTCCGACAAGCGCGATGACGCCGGCGCCGGGATGTTCCTCGCCGAGGGCGACCTCGTGGTCGAACGAGCACTCGCGGCCGGATGCCGGGCTGTCGCCGCCCTCGTCGACGCCGAGCGGATCCCCGACATCGCGGCCGCGCTCGACTGCCCGGTGTACGGCGGCGGCACCGAGGTCCGCCGCGTGGTGTCACAGCTCGGTGTCCCGCTGTCGATCATCACCCTGTTCGACCGCCCGGCGCGCCCGAGCGTGGCGGAACTCGCGGCGGCCTCGAAGCGACTGGTGATCGTCGAGGCCGTCGACAATCCGTCCAACATCGGCTCGATCATCCGCAACGCCGCCGCACTCGGCTGGGACGGCCTCATCCTCGACCACACGAGTGCCGACCCCTTGGCCCGTCGCTCGCTACGCGTCGGCATGGGCACCGTCTTCGCGCTCCCCCACGCCCGCACGACCGACCTCGTCGGCGAACTCCGGCTGCTCACCGACATCGAGTTCTATGCGATGACACCGGACCCCGCAGCAGCCCCGATCCGGTCGATCACGCCGAACGGCCGCGTCGGGATCATGATCGGGTCGGAGCGCTCGGGCCTCAGCGACGAACTCCTCTCGCTTGCCACACCCGTGCGCATCCCGATGGCGGCCGGCGTCGACTCGCTCAACGCCGCAGCGGCGACCGCCGTGGCCTGCTTCGCGCTCGGTCCCCACCTTTCCTGACATCGCCGGTAGAACAGGTGCCGTGACCGCCGTCCTGTTGCTCTCGTGCCCCGACCAACCGGGCGTCGTCGCCGCGACGGCACGGTTCCTCGCGGACCACGACGGCAACATCGTGCACGCCGAACAGCACGTCGACCCGGGCACGGGCAGCGACGATGCCGTGTTCTTCCAGCGCATCGAGTTCGACCTCGACGGATTCGGCCTCGACCGCGACCGGATCCTCGACGCCTTCGCGCCGATCGCCGATCGCCTCGGCATGACCGTCGACCTCCGGTTCACCGACACGCCGACCCCCACGGCGATCATGGCGTCGCGCCAACCGCACTGCCTCTACGACCTCCTCACCCGATGGTGGAGCGGTGAACTGCCGATGGATCTGCGCCTCATCGTGTCCAACCATCCCGACCACGCGGGTATCGCCGAGCACATGGGCGTGCCCTACCTGCACCTCCCGGTCACCCCCGCCACCAAGCCCGACCAGGAGGCCCAGGTCCTCGCCGCGCTCGATGAGCACGACATCGAGCTGGTCGTGATGGCTCGCTACATGCAGATCCTCAGCGATCGCTTCGTCACGGCGCACGCGAACAGGATCATCAACATCCACCACTCGTTCCTGCCGGCGTTCGTCGGCGCCAACCCGTACCGGCAGGCCCACGACCGTGGCGTCAAGCTGATCGGCGCGACCGCGCACTACGCGACCGCCGACCTCGACGAAGGACCGATCATCGAGCAGGACACGGTGCACGTCACCCATCGCGACGACGTCCGACGCCTCACCTCACGCGGCCGCGATCTCGAGACGCTCGTACTGGCCCGTGCGGTGCGCGCCCACCTCGAACACCGTGTGATCGTCCACGGCCGCAAGACCGTCGTCTTCTCCTGACCCCCGACCAACCCGAAAAATGCCTGGAACTGCGCGCTGAGCGCGCCAGACCGGGCATTTTTCGGGTTGTGGGGGGCTGCGACGGGGCGGTCAGGTCGTGGCGTCGACGGCGGCGCGACGCGACCGGCGACCGCGAGGGGCGCTGCCGCTCGGTTCCCAGGTGAAGCGTCGAAGTGCGACGACGAGACCGAGCACGCCCCACAGCGCCACGTAGGCCATGCTCGCCCACTCGAACGCGGGAGGCTCGACGAAGGGCGTGAAGCAGTTCTGGAAGGCTTCGGCGAAGTGCTTCAGCGGGAAGAAGTTCCCGAGCGCGACGATCCACTCCGGTGCGTCGTCGACCTGGATGAAGATGTTCGACACGAACGCCATCGGGAGGATGATCGCATTGGCGGCCGCCGACGCCGAACTCGCCGACTTCACCACCGCGGCGAGCGCCATGCCCAGCGCTGCGAACGACCCGACACCGACGAGGAACGTCATGATCGCGGCAGGCATCTTGGCCGCCTCGATCTCGAGGTCGTACACCACTGCGCCGAGGGTCAGCATCAGGACGACACCGACGAAGGCGATGATCACCGCCGACGCGATGAACCCTCCCACGTAGGTCCAGGTCGGCAACGGGGTGCCCCGCCACCGCTTGAGCACCCCTTCGTCTCGGCGCAGCGGCACCATGTTCGCAAGGTTGGTGAACGTGGCCGACACGGCGGTGAACGCCGCGAGGCCGCCGGTGTAGAACTGCTGTGCGGAGATCTCGCCCTCCGAGGTTGAGAAGGTGCCACTGCCGAACAATGCGTTGAACAACACCAGCATGATCAGCGGCAACCCGAGCGTGAAGAACATCGCCACCGGAATCCGCCAGAAGGTGACGATCTGGTAGCGGGTCTGGGTCGCCAGGAGCCTGATCGTGGTCGGGAAGGCCGTCACCGGTCGACCTCGTCGGCGTGTCCCCGTGCGGGCTCGTCGATCCCGTTCTGCGCCTCGTCGTGGGCGTGATCGGTGAGCGACAGGTAGACGTCCTCCAGCGAGACGCGACTGACCGACAGCGACTCGAGTTCGACGCCTGCGTCGACCGCCCAGCCCGTGATCCGGTGCACCGCCGCCGTCGGTTGGTCGATGCTCGCCTCGATCAGCCGGCCCGACACCCGAATGTCGACGCCGAGGAGGTGTCCGAACGTCGCGGCGGCGTCGCCGGCCTGCACCCCGTCGGGCAGCATGAAGCTCACGACGGTGCCGCTCACCTCGTTGATCAGCTGTTCGGGCGTGCCCTCCGCGATCATGTGGCCGGACGACAACACGCCGACCCGATCGGCGAGGTGCTCGGCCTCGTCGAGGTAGTGGGTCGTGAGCAGGACCGTCGTCCCGTCCTGCCCGAGCGCCTCGATCAGGTCCCAGGACCGGCGACGGGCGGACGGATCGAACCCGGTGGTCGGCTCGTCGAGGAAGAGCAGTTCCGGTCGCCCGACGATGCCGAGCGCGAGGTCGACCCGGCGACGCTGACCACCCGAGAGCGAACCGATGCGAGCGTCGACCTTCTCCTCGAGCCCCACCAGCGCCACGACCTCGTCGAGCGGCCGGGGTGAGCGGTAGCACCCGCCGTACAGCTCGATCACCTCGCGGACGGTGAACTCCGTCTCGACCCCGGACGACTGCAACACGATCCCGATGCGGTCGCGGAAGTCGCGGTCGGCCCGTGCCGGGTCGACGCCGAGCACCGACACGCTGCCCGACGTGGCGACGCGATGGCCTTCGAGGATCTCCACAGCGGTCGACTTCCCGGCGCCGTTCTCGCCGAGCAGCGCGTACACCTCCCCGGCGGCGACGTGGAAGCTCACTCCATCGACGGCGACGACATCTCCGTAGTTCTTGCGCAGGTCGCGTACGTCGATGGCGTGCATACGCAGACGAACCTACCCGCCCGTGCCCGGCGACGAGATCGGTAGTCCGGTGTCGTTGCGGAGGTGTTCGGCCGCGGACACGAAGTACGCCATCATCTCGTCGGCGACACCCGGAGGAACCGACCCGTCGCCGCAGGTCTCCTCGACCGCCGCTGCCATGTGCACGAGCCATCGGTCGCGTTGCAGCGGCCCGATCGGAAACGGGAAGTGTCGCATCCGCAACCGGGGATGACCGCGCTCTTCCATGTACGTGGTGGGTCCGCCCCAGTACTGGGCGAGGAACAGGGTGAGCCGGTGCCGGGCGCCGGTGAGGTCGGGCTGTTCGGGATACAAGGGCAGCAGCACCTCGTCGTTCTCGACACCGCGATAGAACGCATCGACCAGTCGTTCGAAGAACGGCATGCCGCCGACCCGGAAAAACAGCGTGGGCGCCGTGTTGTCCACGGCGCCCACGCTAGGGGGATTCTCCTGGAAGCGAGAAGGGGGATCGCCTCCGGAGATCTGGTGGGGACGGGAGTCCCCGCTGACGCTCAGGCGTCAGGGAACATCGACTCGGCGTCGAAGCGGCGGTACTCGACCAGTTCCTCGGTGTTGAGGACGAACGGTGTCTCGTCGTTGCACGGGTCGAGGACGACGGCGTCATCCGTGGCGAGGAGCACCAGCACGGTCATCACGTCGTGATCGGCGGTGCGGAGCTCGAGCACGTCTCCGGTCTGCAGCTTTTCCATCAACATGGTGGTCATCGGTCTGTCCCTGTCGTTCGTGTGGTCGTGCCTTCGGGTTGTTCAAGGCATCGGTACCAACCTCGGTCGACTTGAGGAATTCCCGAGGAAGGACGTGTCAGACGTCACCCTCTCCCCGAGGACTGCGGTGACGGTCAGCGATCAGGGCCAGCAGTGCGGACACCGCCGAACGCGTCAGTGGAACTCCGGCTCGACCCAGTCGGGAAAGATCTCGGGGAGTCCATCGCTGACGTTCACGGGATAGCTGGGCTGACGCTTCTCGAGGAAGCTCTCGACGCCCTCCCTGGCATCGGCGCTCGCACCCCGTGACTGGATCCCGCGGGAGTCGACGCGGTGCGCCTCCATCGGGTGATCGGCGCCGAGCATCCGCCACAGCATCTGCCGGGTGAGCGCCACCGACACCGGCGCCGTGTTGTCGGCGATCTCCCGGGCGAGCTCGCGCGCTGCGGGGAGCAGCTCGTCCGGCGCATGCACGCTGCGCACCAGGCCCCGCTCGAGCGCTTCGGTGGCCGGGAAGACCCGGCCGGTGTAGCACCATTCGGTCGCCGTGCTGATGCCGACCAGTCGGGGCAGGAACCACGACGAGCACGCCTCCGGAACGATGCCCCGACGAGCGAACACGAACCCGAAACGGGCGGCCTCGGAGGCGAGACGGATGTCCATCGGCAGCGTCATCGTCACGCCCACACCCACCGCGGCCCCGTTGATGGCTCCGATCACCGGCTTCGTGCAGTCGAAGATCCGCAGCGACACCATGCCGCCGCCATCGCGCGGCACGCCGACATCGGTCTGGATGTCGCTGCCCCCCTTGGCGAAGGTGTCCCCACCCGAGCCCAGATCGGCTCCGGCGCAGAACGCCCGGTCCCCCGACCCGGTGACGATCGCCACCCTGACGTCGTCGTCGGCATCGACGCGATCGAAGGCATCGATCAGTTCGTGCATCATCGTCCCGGTGAACGCATTCATCCGCTCCGGCCGATGCAACGTGATCATCGCGATGCCGTCCGTCACGTCATACAGAATCTCCGAGTAGTCCATCACCGGACGGTACCCAGCAAGTGGCACCCGCAGAGAAGCGGCCGCGGCGGAGGCTCCGCTCCACGCAACGAATCAGGAAGGGTCGAACGGAGCGCGAGCGAACGGGTGGCGCCGGGGCAGTGCCGAGGACCGGCCGCAGGCCGCACGCCTCGGCGCTGTGCCGGTGACAGGACCCGTGAGCGGTCCCGCGTGCTCAGACGTCGAGGAATCTCGAGGCCGCTATACCTGAGCCGATGGCGCCGGCCAGCGCACCGATCGCGAACATGATCAGCATCACCGTCTGGTCGTACCCGTCGACGACCACGAGCGCGGAGAACCCGCTGTTGTCCGGGAAGTTCTGGACACCGGTCGTCCACTGGCTGTTCCACGCCCACAACCCGAGGCTCGCCAGCCCCGCGCCGATGATGCCGTGGAGCAGTCCTTCGAGCATGAACGGGACGCGGATGAACCAGTCGGTCGCACCCACGAGTTTCATCACCTCGATCTCGCGGCGCCGCGCGAAGATCGCCGTTCTGATCGTGTTCCAGATCAACATGATCGCGGCGAGGAGCAGGAAGATCGACAACAACAGCAGCCGGAACCCGAAGAAGCTCTGCAGCTGGGTGATCAGACTGATCTGGTCCTCGGCAAAGCTCACGTCGTACACGCCGGGCAGTTCGGAGAAGGCATCCGACACCTGGCGGAGGAGTTCGACGTCGGTGTCCTCGGTCGGCACCGCCTTGAACTGCGTCAGGATGGTCTCCTCGGTGAGGAGCTCGCGGACGCCGGGCTCACCGGCGAAGATGCGGTCGGCTTCCTCGAGCGAACAGATCTCGTCGCAATACGTGAAGCTCTCGATGAACTGATCCTGTTCGGTCAGCGATCGTTCCACGAGACTGAGCTGGTCGCCGGTCGCCTGCGGGTTCATGAAGACGATCATCTCGACGCCGCCCTCCCAGCGCGCGAGCAGGTTGTCGAACGCGTGCTGGCTGAGCAGCGTGAGTCCGACACCGAGCAGCGAGATCGCGGCGGTGATGATCGACGCGACGGTCAACGTCGCGTTGCGTCGGAAACTGTCGAGGGTTTCGCGCAGGATGTAGCGGAGGCGTGACAGCACGGTTCAGTTCAACTCACTCGTAGACGCCGCGGGCCTGGTCGCGCACGATGACGCCACGATCGAGCTGGATGACGCGCTTGCGCATCGTGTTGACGATGCGTTGGTCGTGTGTGGCCATCACCACGGTGGTGCCGGTCTTGTTGATCCGGTCGAGCAGACGCATGATGCCCTCGCCGGTGGCCGGGTCGAGGTTGCCGGTCGGCTCGTCGGCGAGCAGGATCAGCGGGCGGTTCACGAACGCACGGGCGATCGACACGCGTTGCTGTTCACCACCGGACAGCTGATGCGGGAGGCGGTCCTCCTTGCCGGCGAGCCCGACCAGGTCGAGCACGGCGGGCACCTGCTGCTTGATCACGTGCGTGGGTCGGCCGATGACCTCCTGGGCGAACGCGACGTTCTCGAAGACACTCTTCTCGAGCAGCAGCTTGTAGTCCTGGAAGATGTTGCCGATGTTGCGCCGCAGGTGCGGCACCCGTGTGGGCGGCATGTCGACGATGTTGCGCCCGGCGACCCAGACCGCACCGCGCTCGGGGCGGTCCTGGCGGTTGAGCATGCGCAACAGCGTGCTCTTTCCGGAGCCGGACGGACCGACGAGGAAGACGAACTCGCCCTTGGCGACATCGAAGCTTGCGTCGCGCACGGCGACGACCTCGGTCGAATAGCTCTTGGTGACGTTCTCGAGTCGGATCATGATGCACGCTCCCCGAAGGGCCCGCCAAGGGTATCGCTGGTCTCCCTGCCTGATGCGTCACCCTGCGACGCCAGGGGTCAGACCTCCGGCGTCACACTCACTCGTCGGTGTCGCCCTGCGCGCGGCGCATGCGGAGATAGCCCTCGACGAAGTCGTCGATGTCGCCGGCGAGCACGCCGTCGACATCGCTGGTCTCGATCTCCGTACGGAGGTCCTTCACCATCTGGTACGGCTGCAGGACGTAGCTGCGGATCTGGCTGCCCCAGCCCACCTGGGCCTGCTTGCCGGCGATCGCGTCGAGTTCCGCTGCACGGTCCTCCTCGGCCTTGGCCGCGATCATCGCCGTGAGCCGGCCCATCGCGCGCTCGCGGTTCTGCAGCTGGCTGCGCTCCTCCTGCGAGCTGGCCACCAGCCCGGTCGGTTCGTGGATCAGCCGCACGGCGGACGACGTCTTGTTGATGTGCTGTCCACCGGCACCGGATGCACGGAAGACCTCCATGCGGATGTCGGAGTCGTCGATGTCGACGTCGACGTCGTCGAGCAACGGCCACACCTGAACCGCTGCGAACGAGGTCTGGCGGCGCCCCTGATTGTCGAACGGGCTGATCCGCACGAGTCGATGCGTGCCGCGCTCGGCGCTCATCAGGCCGTACGCGTACCGGCCGCTGATCGTCACCTCGGCCGACATGATTCCGGCCTCCGCACCCTCGGACACGTAGTTGAGGCTGATCGTGAACCCACGTCGCTCACACCAGCGTTCGTACATACGAAGCAACATCTCGGCGAAGTCCTGGGCGTCGACGCCACCGTCCTTCGCGTTGATCTGCACGATGCAGTCGCTGTCGTCGTGCTCACCCGTGAACAGGCTGCGCAGCTCCAGCTGATCGAGCGTCGCGTCGATCGCGGCGATCGCGGCCTCGATCTCCGGTTCCTGCGACTCGTCGTCCTCGTCGCGGGCCAGCTCGTGCAGCGCCTCGACGTCGCCGAACTGCTCGGTCAACCGATCGAACACCGCGAGATCGTCGCGGATGTTCGCGTACTCCGTGTTGAGCTTCTTCGCCCGCTCCTGGTCGTCCCAGAGCGCCGGATCGGAGATCTCGGCCTCGAGCACGGCGAACCGCTCGCGGTTGTCGGCGATCGAGAGGTACGTCTCGGCCTCCCCGAGGCGACGTTGGACGTCGCGGAGGTCGGAGGTGAAGTCACGCATGACGATCCAGGCGCGGGGGCGTCATGCAGCGCCGTGGCACTGCTTGAACTTCTTGCCCGATCCGCACGGGCACGGAGCGTTCCGCGGCGTCTTGTCGAATGCGTCCTTCACGACGGTCTGCTGCTTGGTCGGCGCCGGCGGGGCCGCACTCTCCGGGAGCTCGCCTTCGGCCACGGCGGCGCGTGCCGCCTGGTCGAATCCGCTGACCTCCACGTCGTCCGACGACGACGTCTGCAGGTTCTTGACCGTGTCAGCCGCAGGGTCACCCACGGGCGCCTGGTTCTGCACGACCTGGACGTGCATCACGTACTTCACGAAGTCCTGCGCGATGCCGGTCATCATCCCGCCGAACAGCTCGAAACCCTCACGCTGCCACTCGGTGAGCGGATCCTTCTGGCCCATCGCCCGCAGGTTGATGCCCCCCTGCAGGTAGTCCATCTCCTCGAGGTGCTCGCGCCAACGCTGGTCGATGATGCGCAACATCACCTGTCGCTCGACCTGACGGAGGACGTCCTCGCCGAGTTCCTGCTCGCGCCGCTCGTAGTGAGCGGTGGCATCGGCCATCACGAGGTCGTAGATCTCGTCGGTGGTGCCACACTGACGCAGCTGGTCCTCGGAAATCGCGTTCGGGAAGTAGAGCGTGAGCTCCTTGGCCAGGCCGTCGAGGTCCCACTCGTCGTCGGCGACCGAAGCGCAGTGTGTGGCGATCAGCGCATCGACCGCATCGGCCAGATACTCCATGGCGGCGGCGCGCAGGTCCTCGCCGTCGAGGATCTGGTCGCGGCGCGCGTAGATGACCTTGCGCTGCTCGTTCATCACCTCGTCGTACTTCAGGACGTTCTTGCGGATCTCGGCGTTCTTGGTCTCCACCGTGGTCTGCGCCCGCTCGATGGCCTTGGTGACCATCTTCGCCTCGATCGCCTCGTCGTCGGGCAGCGCTCGACCCATCACATAGTTGAGCGCGCCCGTCGCGAACAAGCGCATCAACTCGTCGTCGAGACTCAGGAAGAACCGGCTCTCACCGGGATCGCCCTGTCGACCGGCACGTCCCCGCAGCTGGTTGTCGATGCGCCGGCTGTCGTGGCGTTCGGAGCCGATGACGTAGAGGCCGCCCAGCTCGCGGACGACCTGTCCCTCGGCCTTGCACTGCGCCGAGTACTCCGCGAGCAGTTCCCGGTAGCGAGCGAGCGCCTTCGCCCGCGCCTCCCGGAAGTCGTCGGGCATCTGGTCGATCGGCAGCGGCAGTTCGTACTCGTCGACGAGCAGATCGGCGCCGTAGCCCTCCTTGAGCACGTCGTGGCGGGCGAGCCCCTCCGGATTGCCGCCGAGCAGGATGTCGACGCCGCGGCCGGCCATGTTGGTGGCCACCGTCACGGCCCCGAGGCGACCGGCCTGGGTGACGATCTCGGCTTCACGGGTGTGCTGCTTGGCGTTGAGGACCTCGTGGGGGATCCCGCGTTGTGTGAGCAGACGACCGAGGATCTCACTTCGAGCGACGCTGGCGGTACCGACCAGGATCGGTTGGCCCTTCTCGTGGCGCGGCTCGATGTCGTCGATGATCGCGTTGAACTTCGCCTCTTCGCTCTTGTAGATCAAGTCGGCGGCGTCGATGCGTGCGAGCGGACGGTTGGTCGGGATGGGCACCACGCCGAGCCCGTAGGTGTTCATCAGCTCGGCCGCCTCGGTCTGGGCGGTTCCGGTCATCCCGGCGAGCTTGTCGTACATGCGGAAGTAGTTCTGGAGGGTGATCGTGGCGAGCGTCTGGTTCTCCTCCTTGATCTTCACCCCTTCCTTGGCCTCCACCGCCTGGTGGATGCCCTCCGACCAGCGGCGTCCTTCGAGGATGCGGCCGGTGAACTCGTCGACGATCTTCACCTCGCCGCCCTGGACGATGTAGTCCTTGTCGCGCTTGTAGAGCTCCTTGGCCTTCAACGCCACGGTGAACTGGTGAACGAGGTTCGCCTGCACGTTGTCGTAGAGGTTCTCGACGTCGAGCGCTCGTTCGACCCTCTCGATGCCTTCCTCGAGGGGGACGACGACCCGCTTGTCCTCTTCGACCTCGTAGTCGACGTCGCGCTGGAGCGACCGCACGATCGAGGCGAACCGGTAGTACAGCTTCGCGGCGTCGCCCACGCGACCGGAGATGATCAGCGGGGTGCGAGCCTCGTCGATGAGAATCGAGTCGACCTCGTCGACGATGCAGTAGTTGTGGCCGCGTTGTTGGACCTTGTCGTCCTTGCGCTGCGCCATGTTGTCGCGCAGGTAGTCGAAGCCCATCTCGTTGTTGGTGGCGTAGGTGATGTCGGCGCCGTAGCTCCGCCGCTTCTCGGCGGGACTGTTGCGGAACCCCGGGATGATCAGCCCGACCTCGAGGCCGAGCCATCGGTGGATCTGCCCCATCCATTCGGCGTCACGACGGGCCAGGTAGTCGTTGACCGTGACCAGGTGCACGCCGTTGCCGGTGAGACCGTTGAGGTAGGCGGGCAGCGTCGAGACGAGCGTCTTGCCCTCGCCGGTCTTCATCTCGGCCACCCAGCCGAAGTGCAGGGCTGCCCCGCCCATCAGCTGGACGTCGTAGTGACGTTGCCCGATCGTTCGTGTGGCTGCCTCACGACAGACCGCGAACGCCTCGAGCAGGAGGTCGTCGAGGTCGGCGCCGTTGTCGAGGCGCTCGCGGAACTCGACGGTCTTGGCTTTCAGTGCGTCGTCGGACAGTGCGGAGATCTCCGGCTCGAAAGCGTTGATCTCGGGCACCATGCCTTCGAGGGCCTTGAGCTTCTTGCCTTCACCGGCCCGGAGGATGCGATCGAGAATTCCCATGCAGGGAACGATGCTACCGGCGGGCGAAGTCCCGACGGGTCAGGCAGCCACGTCGACAGCGCCCGGGCCCGGCCGTCGCGACGTCGAGCGTCGAGATGGAGCGACACCGGCCGGCGTGGCAGCGACGGCGTACAGCAACACGTCGGCCGCTCCGCCACGCAACAGCTCCGCACGCGCCGAGCGAAGCGTCGCGCCGGTGGTGACCACGTCGTCGACGACCAGGATGCGGCCGCCCACCACTCCGGGGTGACTGCGGAAGGCCGGCCCGTGCAGACGCTCGCGGCGCGTCCGGCCGGTTTGAGGTCCGTCGTCGCCGACCCGCTCGAGCAACCGTCGAGATCGCACACCCAACTGGCGAGCGACGTAGCCCGCGACCAGCTCACCCTGGTCGAAACCGCGTGAGCGCCGCCGCGCCGTGCTGGTCGGCGCCCAGGTGACCTCGTCGACGGCGTCGAGGTGCCCGTTGGCGACCACGGCGTTGACGACGAGCCCCGCCAGGTGGCGCGCGACCTGGCGCCGGTTGCGGTACTTCAGGCCGAGCACGACGTCACGGGCGCGACCGGTGAACGGCACCGCCGAATACACCTGATGCGCACCGGGGCGCGGCCGCGGCCCGAGCAGGGCGAACCGGCAGGTGGGACAGATTGCGGCGCCCGGGGCGTCGCAGCCGGCACAACGTGTCTGGAGCATCATGGACGCGAGTGTGACGAAGGGCTGTCACAGAGTTGACCGCTCATCGGCACCGACGGGTCCGTCGCAGTCGTGCGGGTGCCGCCACGAGGAACTCCGGACCGATCACCGCGGCCGGATCGTTAGCGTGCCGGGATGCCGCGCTTCGTGCCCACCGATCGCCCCGTCGAACGCATCGTGCGCTGCATGCTCGGACTCGCCGTCTTCGGTGTCGGTGTGGCGCTGCTGCTCGATGCTGATCTCGGCGCGGCGCCGTGGGACGTGTTCCACACCGGCGTCAGCGAGTTGACCGGCGTTCCGGTCGGCACGGTGATCATCGCCACCGGCCTCGCGCTGCTGTTCCTGTGGATCCCACTGCGCGAAACCCCTGGTCTCGGCACACTCCTCAACGCGGTCGAGATCGGTCTGGTGGTCGATCTCGTCCTCCCGCTGGTCCCGCAGCCCGAGCCGCTGGTGATCCGGTTCGCGATGATGCTCGGTGGCGTCGTGCTGGTGGCGATCGGATCGGGGATCTACATCGGCGCCGGGCTCGGCCCCGGACCACGAGACGGCATCATGACCGGCCTGGCGCGGCGCGGCGTCTCGATCAGATCCGCGCGGACGGGCATCGAGGTCACCGTTCTCGTGATCGGGGCACTCCTCGGCGGCGCCGTCGGTATCGGCACCGCCGCCTTCGCGTTCGCGATCGGACCTCTCGTCCAGGTGTTCCTGCCACGACTCACGGTGCCGACAGCTTCACCGAGCACGGTGGCCGCCGAGCCCGCGACACCGTGACGTGCGCCGCCGAGGCGTCGGTCAGATCGACGAGGAGCGGTGCGAGCTGCGGCGCTGGAAGAAGTCGCCGACCTGGTTCAACGCCAGCACGGTGAACGTGAGGATCAGTGCGGGGTACAGCACCTGCCCGAAGTTGGCCTTGATGTCTCGACGTGCCTGGTTGATCATGTTGCCCCAGGTCGCCGTCGGCAACTGGACGCTGAGACCGAGGAACGACAGTGTGCCCTCGACCACGATCACGGCCGCCGCGGCCACCATCGTGTACGCCAGCAGCGTCGGCAGCACGTTGGGGATGATCTCGCGCCAGAGGATCTTCCACTTCTTGGTGCCGATCGCCTGGGCGGCGGTCACGAACTCACGGTTCGAGATCGCCAGACTGTTCGCCCGCGACACACGGGTGTACGCCGGGATCGACAACAGGCCGATCACGAAGCTGATGACGAACAGGTCGCGCACCTCGAAGATCGAGATGAGTGCCAGCAGCAGGACGAGCGCCGGGAACGCGAGCAGGACGTCGATGCCGGCCATCAGCGCCGTCTCGGTCTTGCCACGGACGAAACCGACGAGCGATCCGAGCAGTCCACCGACGATGACACCGCAGGTGACCGACACGATGGCGACCGTGACGCTGACGTAGGAGCCGTGCATCGCTCGGGAGAACGAGTCGCGAGCGAGTGCGTCGGTGCCGAGTGGGTG
Source organism: Ilumatobacteraceae bacterium (assembly GCA_963715285.1). Taxonomy (GTDB): domain Bacteria; phylum Actinomycetota; class Acidimicrobiia; order Acidimicrobiales; family Ilumatobacteraceae; genus Sva-07. The sequence continues at coordinate 120,155 of CAVQRU010000017.1, forward strand.
CGACCACGACGGACTCTCGAGCGGGGCCCCGGTTCCGAACTCACCGGTCGCCGGATTGAAGCCGTTGAGCTGGAGGTTCGGGTCCGCCAACGGCAACGCACCGTTGAACACACGGACGTCGAGCTGGGCGTAGATCGCGCTGAGGAAGATGAACGTCAACCACAACGTGCCGAGCTTGACGAGGATGGGCATCTCCTTGAAGACGCCCCAGACCGACTTGCGCTTGGGCTTGACCCCCTGGGGGACGACGAAGCCGTCGATCGTCTCCGGCTCTCCGCTGTCGCCGGTCAGCTGCACGATCTGCGCAACCTGGAGATCCTTGGCCTTGTCGATACCGGACTGCCCGACGCCGGATTCGGTGGTCGCCATGTTCAGCTCCTTCGGATACGGGGGTCGAGGATGGCGTACAGCAGGTCGACCACGGTGTTGATGATCACGAACATCGCCGCGATGAACACCGTGATCCCCTGGATGACGAGGATGTCACGTCCGTTGATCGCATTGATCAACGAGAAGCCGAGACCCGGGACAGCGAAGAGGGTCTCGATCACCACGGTGCCGCCGAGCAGCGCACCGAAGCTGATGCCGATGATGGTCATCAGGCTGAGCGAACTCGGCCGCAGGGCGTGGCGGAAGAGGATGTACCGGTCGCTGAGGCCCTTGGCCCTGGCCGACAGGATGTAGTCCTCCTGCAGCGTGGCGATCATGTCGGAGCGGATCAGTCGGGAGAACACGGCCATCTGTGCGAGCGCCAGCGCGAGCGCAGGAAGGATCGACGTCTTCAGGTTGTCGACGACGCCGTCGCTGATGCGGTTCCAGTTCGACGCGGGGAGCCAGTTCAGCTGCACCGCGAACAGCCAGATCAGGAAGATGCCGAAGATGAAGTTGGGGATCGACAGGGCCACCTGGACGAACGCCGAGCTCGATGTGTCCTGCCATCCCCCCTGTTTGTAGGCGCCCAACACGCCGATCGGGATGGCGACCACGACCGAGATGAGGATCGACATGATCGCGAGCTGAGCGGTGACCGGCAGACGGTCCGAGATCGTGTCGGACACCGGCTGGTCGGTGATGTACGAGGTGCCCAGGTCACCGGTGGCCGCATCGCCGAGCCAGTTGAAGTAGCGGACGATGAACGGGTCGTCGAGATTGAGGTCCTCGCGGATCTGTTCCTCGATTCCCGGCGAGCGAGGACCTGTGCCGAGGATCGTGTCGACCGGATCCCCGGGGAGCAGCGCAACCATCAGGAAGGTCAAGAACGTGACCGCGAGCAATGTCGCGATCAATCGCAGGAGTACGAATGCGATGGTCTTGGCCATGATGGTCGGTGCTGCTCCCCGGAGTCGGTCTTCGGTGGGTGTTCAGTGGGTGATCAGTGGGTGTTCAGGTCTCGAAACGGATCACTCGTCCGAGATGTAGACCTGGAACCAACGGACGTTGTTGTCCGGGAGGATCCCGGTGCCGAGGTCGCCGTTGGGCATGGTCCACGTCAGGATGCCGCGGACGTCGGGAGCCGTCGCAACCAGGGTTGCGGTGGAACCCGAGTACCAGGTGATCGCCTGCTCGTTGATGCGAACCATGATCTTCGAGTAGAGGTCCTTGCGGGCCTCGAAGTCGTCGGTGGCGTTGGCCTCGTCGGCCCAGGCGACCATTTCCGGGTCGTCGAAGTTCGGGAAGTTGGCCACCGATACCGCCGAATCAGCCACGAACGGGTTGATCTGGGCGGCCGGGTCGGTGTCGCCACCCCAACGCCAGCAGTGGGCGAAGTGCGCATCGCTCACGGCGTTGTTGATGTGCGTGGCCTGGTCGAACTGCGTCAGGCTGACGTTGACCAAGTTGGAACCGGACCACACCTGCTCGAGCACCTGCATGGCGGCGATCAGCGTCGGGTCCGGGGGACACGAGAGTTCGACGTCGATCTTCTCACCCGGCGACTTGCCGTCGGAACGGGCCGGATCGTCGACGTACTCCTGCAGGAGCGCCGTGCCTCCCTCGAAGTCGAACGTCGGGTAGGTGTCGGCGGCCTCCTGGGTCCACCAGGGGCTGTCGACCGAGAACCACTGCGTCGACGGCAGCGAGATGCCGGTGCCGCCGAGGGCCTCGATCACGCGCTCCTGGTCGTTCATCTTGTTGAGGCCCAGTCGCACACGCTGGTCGTCGAAGGGCGGCACGGCGGTGTTGAACATGCCGCCACCGGTGTTGTTGCCCTGCGCTTCGATCAGGCTGATGCTGTCGCCGACCGTACGGGCGTCACGGATGGTGCCCTGACGCAGCGTCTGCATCGCGTTGACCGTGCCCGACGTGAGTGCGTCGAGACGGGTGCCCTCGTCGGGGATCGGCCGGAACGAGATCGAGTCGAGGTACGGCAACTGGTCGCCGTTCTCGAGCGTGCGCCAGTAGTCCGGGTTGCGCTCGACGACCGTCTCGTTGTCGATGTCGCGGGACTTCATCACGAACGGGCCGGTGCCGATCGGGTTGGTGCTGTAGCCGGTCGGATCGGCGGTCGCCGCGGCCGGGTCGAACGGCATGCCGAGCGGCGCGCCGGCGAGGTACGACGGGAACGCCACGAACGGCGCCGCCAGGGTGTACTCCACCGTGAGGTCGTCGACCGCGGTGACGGTGGTGAGCCCGGAGGCCGCGATCGCCGACGAAGCAGCGGCGCCCGCCTGCTGGATCGGGAACATGTCGGCGATGGTCTGCGCCGTCAGCGGCGTGCCGTTGTGGAACGTCACGTCGGGGCGCAGGGTCATCGTCCAGACCGTGAAGTCCTCGTTGGATTCGAGGCTCTCCGCGAGATACGGACCGTAACCGCCCGCTGCGTACTGGTCGGTGAGCGGGTCGTAGATCGACCGCATGATGTTGTAACACGGCGAGGAGCAGGAGTCCTCCCACGGGCGAAGGCCGGTGGCCTCGCTCTCGAGCGCCATCGTGACCGTTCCGCCGTACACCGCGGTGCCGGTCTCCGCGACCACCGACGTGTCGACCTCGTCGGGCGCGGTCTGCGCCTCGGTCGTCTCGGTGTCGCCGCCGCCCTCGGTCGACTCAGTGGCCTCGGTTCCATCGGGTGCCGTGGTGGCGTCCGAGGAGCTGTCGTCGCTCCCGCAGGACGCGGCCACCAGGGCCAAGGCCAATGGAATCGCGAGTGCACTCAGTACTCGTCGCTGTCGCATGTATCCCCCATCTCGTGGATGTTTCTGTTGGTGTTGCTGATTGGTGTGGATTCGAGTCGATCACGATGCCGACGCCATGGAATGGCGTGGTCTCGTCTCCACCCCATCAACGCCCCCTCTCGACCGGACGACTCTTCCGGGCGAGATCATCGAATTTCTAGCACGGCATGACGTACGTCACACAGTCGGAGTGTGCTCCTCCTGCTTGGCGGTGACCCCGACCGGCGTGGCCGCCGAACGGGCGTCGTCCCACGGTTCGATCAGCGGGTGGTGACAGGCCACGAAGTGGTCGTCGCCGACCCGCCGCATCAGCGGTTCCTCGACAGCACAGATCTCGTCGGCGAGCGGGCACCGTGTGCGGAATCGACACCCCGACGGTGGCGCCAACGGTGACGGCAACTCGCCTTCGATCACCCGGACGTCGTCGACGTCGACGGTCGGATCCGGCACCGGGCTCGAGCCGAGCAACAGCTCGGTGTACGGGTGTGCCGGCGTCGAGTACAGCTCGTCGGCCTCGGAGATCTCGCACATCTTGCCGAGGTACATCACCGCGACGCGGTCGCTGATGTTCTTGACCACGGCGAGATCGTGAGCGATGAACACGAGCGTGAGACCGTGCTGGGCCTTGAGGTCGTCGAGCAGGTTGAGGATCTGCGCTTGGATCGACACGTCGAGCGCCGACACCGGCTCGTCGCAGATGATCAGCTGCGGGTCCATCACGAGCGCGCGGGCGATCGAGATGCGCTGGCACTGACCGCCGGAGAACTCGTGCGGGCGCTTGTAGCGCGCCGGCCCGGGGTCGACGCCGACCTGGTCGAGGATCCGAGCGACGATGTTCCACTGCTCGCCCTTGTCCTTCGGACCCCACACGTTCAAGGGCTCCGCGACCACCTCACCGATCATGCGACGCGGATTGAGCGAGGAGATCGGATCCTGGAAGATCATCTGCAGCTTGGTGCGCCGCTGCCGCATGGCCTCGTCGTCGAGCGACGCGAGATCCTCGCCGTCGAGCACGACCGAACCACCGGTCGGCTTCGGCAGCTGCAGAATCGCCCGCCCGGTGGTGGACTTCCCACAACCGGACTCCCCGACGAGCCCGAGCGTCTCGCCGGGTGCCAGATCGAAGCTGATACCACTCACCGCCTTGACGGTGCGGCCCTTGCTCGCCGGGAACTCGACCACGAGGTCGGTCACCTGCAACAGCACCTCGTCGGCGGGCCGGAGGTGGGCGGTGCCGGATCCGGCCATCAGCCCATCACCTCTTCGCTGGCACGCAGCTTGCCCGCCGCGGCCAACGCCGGCGGGTACTCCGCGGCGACGTTGCGCTCGAACGCCTCCTCACCCTCGGGGGTCCCGACAGGGAAGTGACACGCGAAGACGTGATCGGCGGCGTCGATCGATCGCAGCTGGGGCTCCTCGGCGCGGCAGATGTCCTGCGCGTACGCGCAACGCGGCGCGAACTTGCAGCCGGGTGGGGGGTCGATCAGGTTCGGCGGTCGTCCCGGGATCGCATTCAGGCGGGTGTGTTTGGCCTGGGTGACCTTGGGAATCGACCAGAGCAGTCCCTGGGTGTAGGGATGGCGCATCTCGGAGAAGAGCTTCGACGTCGGCGCCTTCTCGGCGACCTTGCCGGCGTACATCACCATGATCTCGTCGGTTCGCCCGGCGACGACACCGAGGTCGTGCGTGACCAGGATCATCGCCATCGCACGATCGCGCTGCTGCTCGGCGAGCAGGTTGAGGATCTGGTGTTGCACGGTGACGTCGAGCGCCGTGGTGGGCTCGTCGGCGAAGAGCATTCGCGGACCGCAGGCGAGCGCGATGGCGATGCACACGCGTTGGCGCATGCCGCCGGACATCTGGTGCGGATAGTTGTCGAGACGCGTCTCGGCTTCGGGGATGTGGACCGACTTGAGCAACGCGATCGCGACCTCGTCGGCCTCCTTGCGGCCCATGTCGAGGTGGTACCGCACGTGTTCGGTGAGCTGCCGGCCGATCGTGACCACGGGGTTCAGCGACGTCATCGGGTCCTGGAAGACCATCGCCATCTCGGCGCCCCAGAGGACCTTCTTCTCCTTCGGCGACTTGCCGATCATCTCGTCGCCCGCGTACATGACCGACCCGGTCGTGGACGCATTCGAGGAGGTGTTGAGACCCATGATCGAACGCGACAGCACGGTCTTGCCGGAGCCGGACTCGCCGACCACGCCGAGGGTCTTTCCGCGATCGAGCGAGAACGACACGCCGTCGACCGCGCGCACCGAGCCCGCCGCGACCGCGAACTGCGTCCGCAGATCATCGACAACGAGCAGCGGCTCACCGACGGACTCGTGACGTGCAGGCGCCCGCCCGACCCGGATCTCGTTCTCCATGCTTCCCCTTTTCCTCGGCCTCGCCCAGAGGTGGGCTCGGTAGTGGCGGGCGTCACACTAGGCGTGCCGAGGGGGGAAGATCGAACCGATCGATCAGTAGCGGTAGTTCTCCGGCTTGAACGGACCGGACGGGTCGAGATCGAGGTAGGCGGCCTGCTCGTCGCTGAGCTCGGTGAGCTTGACGCCGAGCGCATCGAGGTGCAGACGAGCCACCTTTTCGTCGAGATGCTTCGGGAGGACGTACACACCGAGCGGATAGTTCTCGGTGTTGCGGAACAACTCGATCTGTGCGATCACCTGGTTGGTGAACGAACACGACATCACGAAGCTCGGATGGCCGGTCGCGCAGCCCAGGTTCACGAGCCGGCCCTCGGCGAGGATGATCACCTGGTGGCCGTCGTCGAAGCGCCACACGTCGGTGCCTGGCTTCAACTCGTCGCGAACCGCACCGGAACGGGCGAGGCCGGCCATGTCGATCTCGTTGTCGAAGTGGCCGATGTTGCAGACGATCGCGTTGTGCTTCATCCGGCGCATGTGGTCGGCGGTGATGATGTCGGCGTTGCCCGTGGCCGACACGAAGATGTCGGCGGTGTCGACGACGTCCTCGATCGGCAGCACCTGGATGCCCTCCATCGCGGCCTGCAACGCGTTGATCGGGTCGATCTCGGTCACGATCACGCGGGCACCCTGACCCTGCAACGACTGCACGCACCCCTTGCCGACGTCGCCGTAGCCGCACACGACCGCGGTCTTGCCGCCGATCATCACGTCGGTGGCCCGCGAGATCGAGTCGACCAGCGAGTGGCGGCAGCCGTACAGGTTGTCGAACTTCGACTTGGTGACCGAGTCGTTGACGTTGATCGCCGGGAACAGCAGCTCACCGTCGCTCATCATCTTGTAGAGGCGCTTGACGCCCGTCGTGGTCTCCTCGGTGACGCCCTTGATGTGCGCGGCCATCCGGGTCCACTTGCCCGGGTCGGACTTCAGCGTGCGCTGGAGCAGACCGAGCACGATCGCGAGCTCGGGGTTCGACGCCTCGGTCGGATCGGGGACGGCGCCGGCCTTCTCGTACTCGACGCCCTTGTGCAGGAGCATCGTGGCGTCCCCGCCGTCGTCGAGGATCATGTTCGGGCCGTCGTACTTGGTGCCGTCGGCGGCATCAGGCCACGTCATCATCTGGTCGGTGCACCACCAGTACTCCTCGAGCGTCTCGCCCTTCCAGGCGAACACGGGAACACCCTGCGGATCGTCAGGCGTGCCGTTCGGTCCGACGACGACTGCGGCAGCGGCATGGTCCTGCGTCGAGAAGATGTTGCAGCTGGCCCAACGCACCTCGGCGCCGAGTGCGGTGAGCGTCTCGATCAGCACGGCGGTCTGGATCGTCATGTGCAACGAACCGGAGATGCGAGCGCCGGCGAGCGGCTTGGATTCGCCGTACTCCTTGCGCAGCGCCATCAGGCCGGGCATCTCGTGCTCGGCGAGAATCATCTCCTTGCGGCCGAACGGGGCCATCGAGAGGTCGGCCACGCGGAAGTCCTTGCGGGACGCGACGGTGGACGTGGCGGGAGAGGTGATCGTGTCGGACATGGGGAAAGCCTCCGTGGTTCGGGTCGGTACGAACCGGGCAGGGGCCTTCAGGCACCGATCGAATCAGCCCGGCGATTCGGTCCCTTCATTGTAGCGACGTCGAGACCACACGCGGCCGACCCCACGCGGGATCGGGGCCGACCCGGTGCCGTCGGCTCAGTCGGCGAGGACGACGGCGTACACGTCGAGCAGGTAGTGCAGCGTTCCGTCGTAGTTGAACGCGGCGATCGTGTACGGATCGCCCCCCACGGTTCCGTACCGCAGCAACGACATGTTCGGAACCGACCGACCGGGCGTGACGTTGATGTTCGAGCTGTTCGGCGGCGACCCGCTCCCGGGGTACATCGTGAGGTAGGTGGCGACCGACGCGCCCGCCGTCAGCGGCGCCAGATCGGTCCCCGTGAGGTTGCCGATCAACGCCGACTGGTTGCCGAGCGGCGTGCCGTCGAGGCTGACGGACTCGGCGAACGCCCGGAAGCTCCAGTCCTCCTTGGTCGCGAATCCGAGCGGGGCGCTGCCGAATGCCGCCTGCCGGGTGTCGAACACACGGAACGGCGCATCGAGCGGAATCACTCGCCCGGCGCGTGACGTGTCGGAGACCCCGCTCTCGAGGTAGCCGAGGACGTCGACGATCAGGTGGGTTGCGCCGCGGCTGTTGTACAGCCGGATGCTGCCGTCGGATCCGACCGGGACGATCGCCATGTTCGCCTTGATCTGGCCGGCGTTCACGTTGGTGACCGACGTCGTCGGCTCGACTCCGGCCGGCGTCGTGTCGGGCGTGGCCGACACGAAGGTCGCCGTGTTCCCCGGCGCATCGTTCACGGCGGTGATGTTGACCATCACTCCGGTGACCTTCGACGAGTCCGGCACGAGTCCGTTGGCGCCACGGATCGGCAAGGTGAGCTGCTCCGCCCGGCCGAGCGGTTTCGCGCTCGGCCAGCCGGCAGGGACCGGGACCGAACGGGTGTCGAGCACTCGCGAGGGACCGACCGGGACGAACCGCCCGCCGGTGTCGGCGGCGTCGACGTACCCCGAGGTGGAGATCCAGCCGAAGACGTCGACGAGCACGTTCGCGGTCCCGGCGCCCGCTGGAGTGACCAGCGTGATCGAGGCCTTGCCGCCCGCTCCGACGCCGACGATCGCGAGGTTCGGCACGTTCTCGCCCGGGTTGAAGTTGATCAGCGAGGAGACGCCGGCGTTCGAGCCGCTCGGCGAGATCGACAGGAACCCACCCGCCGTCGGATCGGCGACGGTGACGTTGGCCACCACGGCGAGCACGCTGCCGGCCTCGGCGGGCACGCCCCCGCGACCGAGGATGTCGACGTCGAACGTCGAACCCTGCGGACTCGTCGCGCGGGCGCCGCCGGACCTGCGGGAGTCGAAGATCCGCGACGGCGTCACCGGGTGGTACTCGCCGCCTGCGCCGAGGGTGGGGGCCTGCGCCTCGGCGGCGGGCCCACTCGAGATCTCGTTCGGGACCACGGCCACGAGGGCAGCGGCGCCGAGTACGACCGCGATGAGCGGACGCAACAGGGTGTTCCGGTTCGACTTCGTGGTGATCATGCGTACAACCGTCCCATTCCGACCGCCCGGCGCAAACAGCCCACGACGGCGCTCGACGGCGCCGTCCCGTTTGTACGTCGGCCGATACTACCCCGCACTTGAATCGGCATCGAAGGTCATCCCGATCCCGGACGACTCGACGAGCGCCATCAGCCGGTCGTGTTCGGCATCGTCGACGGTGGTGGACTCGGGGATCAGCATCACCGGAATACCGTCGCGGACGTCGTAGCGACGGTGGAGCCGCGGGTTGTAGAGCAGCGACTCGCTCTCCACGTAGTACAACGGGCCCTTGTCCTCGGGGCAGGCGAGGATCTCGAGCAGCGCGGGATCGAGTGCCATGGTCGGGTCTCCGTTCAGTTCGAGTTCGTGATCTGGTCGAGCAGTCGACCGACGCCGTCGTCGCAGCCGGCGCGGTCCTGCGCTTCGAGGTTGAGCCGCAGCAACGGTTCGGTGTTGGAGGGGCGGAGGTTGAACCACCACGTGCCGCAGTCGACCGTCAGACCGTCGAGACGGTCCTGGTCATGGGACGAGTACAACTCGCTGATGCGCTCGATGACCCCGAGCGCATCGTCGACCTCGGTGTTGATCTCCCCGCTCGCCGCATAGCGCTCGTAGGGGGCCCGGACCGCGGACAAGGGCTGCCCGGACCGGCCGACCTCGGCCATCACCATCATCGAGGCGATCAGTCCACTGTCGGCGTTGAAGTTCCGGGCGAAGTAGTAGTGCGCCGAGTGCTCGCCGCCGAACTCGGCGCTGGTCTCGGCCATGACCTGCTTGATGAACGAGTGACCGACCTTGGTGCGCACGGGTGTCCCACCGAGTTCGACGACCACCTCGGGCACCGCCTTCGAACAGATCAGGTTGTGGAGGATCGTGGCTCCGGGATGCTGACGAAGGGTGGCCGCAGCGAGGATCGCCGTGGTGGTCGATCCGCTGAGTCCACTGCCGGTCTCGTCGACGACGAACACGCGGTCGGCATCGCCGTCGAACGCGAGTCCGAGATCGAACCCGCCCGACACGACGCGGGCACGGAGGTCGCGCTGGTTGGCGGGCTGCAACGGGTCGGCCGGATGGTTCGGGAACGTCCCGTCGAGTTCCCCGTACATCAATTCGAGTTCCACCCGGGGCAGCCGTTCGAACACGGCCGGCACCACGAGTCCACCCATGCCGTTGGCGGTGTCGGCCACCACCTTCATCGGGCCGATGTCACCGACATCGACGAAGCTGACGACGTGGTCGGCGAACGCTCCGAGCAGGTCGCGTTCGCTGCGCCGGCCCGCCGACGCCGCCGTGGCCGGGCGGTGGCCGGCGAGCACACGCTCGGCGACCGCCTTGACGTCACCGAGGCCGGTGTCGACACCGATCGGGCGGGCGCCGGCGAGGCACAGCTTGACGCCGTTGTAGCCGGCCGGGTTGTGCGAGGCCGTGAACATCGCACCCGGCATGTCGAGTACGCCGGAGGCGTAGTACATGAGGTCGGTGGAGGCCAACCCGATGTCGACGACGTCGATGCCCTGTTCCATCACGCCGCGCGAGAACGCGTCGACCAGTTCGGGACCCGACGGACGCATGTCGCGGGCGATCACCACCTGATCGGCGGAGACGAACGTGGCGAAGCCGACACCGAGGGCGTATGCAACGTCAGCATCGAGCTGATCGGGCACGGTCCCGCGGATGTCGTACGCCTTGACGATCTGGTCGAGGACAGACATTGGTGTGCCAGGCTACCGGTCGGGCGGCTGAGCGACCGGCGGTGGTTCCAGATCCGCGGGCACGAACGCATCCGGACCGTCACGTCCGGGGACGAGTTCGGTCGGCTCCGGCTCGTGTTCCGGTGCGATCGCGGCGTCGGTCCCGGCGCGCGCCGGACGGGCCCAGGACGGGCGGTCGCTGTCGTAGCGGACGTCGCCACGGCGACGCCAGTAGAAGCACAGTGCGATCCCGAGGAACGTCAATCCGTAGAAGAACCAGTCGAGCGGCGTCTTCGAGTAGCTGAGCGTGACCTGGTTGCTCGTCGGGACCACCACCATGAAGTTCGGCGCGACACGGTACGGACCCTCGGCGCCGTCGACCTTCCAGGTCGGGAAGTAGCTCACCCGGACCAGGACCGGCACGCCCACCTGGTCGACCTCGAAACCGATCTTCTGATCCTCGATCACCACGTTGGACACCTCGACGGGATCGAGCGCGACCGGGTCGATCGCCTCGGCGGGCACGACGTAGTCGACGCTGCGACTGCGGTCACCGGGCTCGCCGACCCGGGCGTCGAGATCGATCTCCACGGGGATCCGCTGCCAGTCGACGGGGCCGTCGTCGGCGGGCATGGCCGGCCAGTCCTCCTGGCGCTGGAACCAGCTCGTGCCGACTTCGAGGTTGCGCTCGCGCTGATCACCGCCGCGTTCCTCGACGACGACGGGCTGGACCGTCAGCGCCTCGACGATGCTGGCGCCCACGAGTTCGTAGATCTCCCACGGACCGACGACGTCGACCAACTCCAGGTCCGGCTGCTGACGGGCCTCGGCCTTCGCCTCCTCGGTGCGGACCATCAGGTAGCGCACACCGAGATCATGCATGTGCTGGACGCCGACGGTGGCATCGTTGTTCACGTAGCGGAGCTGCCGTACCGGGTTCGACGAACTCTCCGACATCGCTGCCGCCGTCAGGAAGTGGTACGGCGTGGTCCCCGACGCCTCGAAGAAGAGCCCCTCCATCGAGGCGATGCAGCCGTCGGTCCAGTGCGGCAACAGCATCAGCGCCATCGTGGTGCCGTACTCGCCGTTGGCGCTGTTGTTCTCCCACAGGGCACGCCCGCATCCCCGTTCGTCGCCGATGTCGCCCATCGTCGTGACGAGTTCGTTGTACTCGGGATACTTCGGCCGCCCCTCGTAGCCGAGCATGTTGTAGCGGGTCCAGCCATCAGCGACCGCCCGACCGGACTCGGGTCCCTTGCGGAACGGTCCCCAGGCATACACCGACGAGTCACCGTCGGACGCGCGACCGTCGAACGGGAGGGTCTCGTACATCCAGCCGAACACGACCAGACACGACAACGTGATGACGCCGGCGGCCACCGCCCCCTCGTAGGTGGTCAACTCGGTGGACGCCCGTCGATCCCTGACGACGTTGACGATCCAGGTGAGCAGTTCGAGCGCACCGATCACCATCAGCAGGTACCTGGTGAGATAGACGAAGGGCAGGAGCCTCGGATTCCACAGCAACCCGATGCCCGGCAGGCTGTCGCGGGTGAGGTAGACGAGCGCCACGAACGTCAGGCTCGTCAGGCCGATCGCCGTACCGGTGAGGTTCCGCCGGACGACCATCGCCACGAATCCGATGACGGCGAGCGCGGTGATGATGAAGTCGAGTGGGGCCGCCAACGGGAAGAACATGTCCCAGAACGAGTCGTTGGCACCCTCCGGCCGGAACCCGTACTTCATGTCGGTCATGAACTCGTGGCCGAACAGGAACGGTCCGACCCACCACGCCGAGAGCAGCAGCACGGTGACACCGGTCGTGAGCGCGTAGACGGCACGACGACGATCGAGCCACACCAGACAGAGGATCGTGGCGCTGACGGCGACGAAGATCAGCACGATGCCGTGCGACACGGCAGCGAGCGACAGGACGACCGCCGCCCAGACGCGGAACCGGCCGGTTCGCAATCCGTTCGCGAGCAGGCCCAGGCCGAGCACCGCGAGCGTCAACGCGATCGAGAACGAGTACTCGCCGGCCATCGTCGACTTGACGTTGCCGCCGTAGATCGAGAAGCTCTCGTCGAGCAGGAAACACAGCGATGCCACCGCGAACAGCTCCGGGATGGGATGACGGAAGTTCGCCAGGCGACCGAACGCCCAGCATGCGAGCGGGAACAGCACCAGCCCCGACACCGCAACGAGCTTGAACGCCACGCCGTAGGGCAGCACCACGTCGAGCGCGACGATCGCGAGCGCGGGGATCACCATGTAGAACCGGTACAGCGGGAGCCCGCCGTACCAGTCCATCGTCCATCCGGACAACTGGAAGTTGGGCAGGAAGTGGTCACGGAGGAACGCGGGCGCCCACACGTGTGCGCCCATGTCGCCTCCGGTCGGCGTGGTGCGATCGAACACGAGGTCGCTGCTCGGCGAGAGCGGGTTGAGATGGACCACCAGCATCATCACGACCGTCGTGGTCACGAGGATCGCCGAGGTCACCAACACCTGGACGATGCGTTGATTCGTCCAGGGCCTTCGCCACCATGCCACCGGGCGGCGAAACACCCGTCGCACCACCCGCGACCCGAGTTCGCCGGTCACCGTCGCCGCCTCGGCTCCGGCCCCTTCCTCTCCGCCCGACGAGGACGCTCCGTCCGGGTGGACGTCGAGGTCGCCGTCACGATCGACGCCGGTCTCGGTGGCGGCCTCGGTGCCGGGGTCGGCGGTGATCACGGTCCGGCCGAATTCGCGGTCGAACCAGTCGCCGAAGTCCTCGTCACCGGTTCCATCGCCGGACGCGGCAGGGTCACGGACGTCGTCACTCACCGTGGGTCCTCCGTCGAAGCGCCGGTCGCATGGTCGCCCATCATGGCAAAGCCGACCGGTCGGTACCTGTCACAGTGCCAGCAAGAGACCGGTCGCGTTGAAGCCGGCATGGATCATGATCGCCGGTCCGAGCCGACCGCTGCGCAGCGCGGCGAACCCGAAGACGAGACCGATCACGAACAACCCCGGGATCTCGATCGGCCGGAAGTGCACCACCGCGAAGACGAGCGCGACCAACACCAGGACCGCACCTTCGTTGAAGCGGGAAGCGAGCGAGCGCTGCAGGAGCCCGCGGTAGAAGAGCTCTTCGACCACCGGTGCCCCGACCACCACGACGAGCACCAACAACAGCGTGGACGATCCACTGGCACGATCGACGAGCTCGCGCGCGTTCTCGTTGAGCCGGTCGTCGTTGAACGTGCCCGGCCAGATGGCTTCGAGCGGGAGGTAGACCAGCCGGATCAGCACGAGGTTGCCGAGCACGCCGACACCGAGCCCCAGCACGTCGACCCAGCGGAACCTCACGCCGTAGTCGGCGACCATGCTCGCCGAACCCGCCCGTTGCGAGGTCATCCACATGGCGACGAGGTACGTGGTCCAGGCTCCCAGCAGCGCGATGACGGTGACGGAGAAGGCCGGATCGACGCTCGAATCGGAACCGTGCAGGACTGCGATGATGATCGAGGCAACGATCTGAGCGACCAGCCAGGCACCGACGAACACGGTCGCCGCGGTCTGCGCGTCGATCGGCCGCGGGGCCGCAGACGGCAGGAAACCGCCGGGCAATGAGGCGCCGCCGCGCGGCGATTCGACCACGTGGCGACCCTAGCGTCGGCCGGGATCAGACCGCGTTCAGACCGCGATCAGCTCGTGGTGACCGAATCGACGGTCGTCGAGACCCCATCCGGACGGCACCGACAGCCGGGCCGCATGGCGTTCACACAGGTCGTAGGCGTGCGGATCACGCTCGGCCGACAGGTGGTCGAGCCAGACCTGCGATCGACCGTAGTGGTACGTCAAGGTGACCGCGGCCGACTCGGAGCAACCCGTTCGCGAACACAATCTGCCGTGCGCTCCCGATCTGCCCGCAGTGAACATGGCCCACAACGCTAGATCGGACGAGGCGTCCGCTGGTGGATACCGGAACCGCGCACGACCTGGCATCGGCCGGGAACACGCGTAGCATTGGACGAATGAACAACCTGCCTCCTCCCCCTCCGCCCCCGCCCCCGGGGCGCGGGCGCGGGCAGCAACGCCCCGACGAACGCGGCACCGATCGCAAGCACAAGGGTTCCGACCTCAAGCCCGACGGCACGCCGGCGGGCAAGGGGCCCGGGAGCTGGCCCCGATGGACGATCTGGGTCCTGATCGGAGTCCTGGCAGCCGCCTTCCTCGTGCCGAGCCTCTGGCCGAGCAACGACGGTGAGACCCTCGAGTACTCCGAGTGGCGCACGCAGGTGATCGAAGGCAACATCGCCACCGCCGAGATCAACACCGGCTCCGGCAAGATCACCGGCGAATTCGCCAACGGAGACAAGTACAGCACCTCGGGCGGCGGCGAACGCGGGGTGTCCGAAGCCGACGAACAGGTGCTGATCGAGCAGAACGTCCAGTACAAGTTCATCCCGCCGAGCAACAACTGGCTGCTCGGGGTGCTGTCGATCTTCCTGCCCGTGATGCTGATCATCGGCTTCTTCGTGTGGATGCAGCGGCGCGCGCAGGGCCAGATGGGCGGCGTGATGTCGATCGGCAAGAGCAAGGCGAAGAGCTACGACCTCGACAAGCCCTCCACCACCTTCGACGACATCGCCGGCTACGCCGGGGTGAAGCAGGAGATCACCGAGGTCGTCGACTTCCTGCGCATGCCCGAGCGCTTCCGCGAGATCGGCGCCCGGGTCCCCAAGGGCATCCTCCTCGTCGGTCCCCCCGGTACCGGCAAGACCCTGTTCGCCCGAGCGGTCGCCGGTGAGGCCGGCGTCGGCTTCCTCAGCGTGACCGGCTCGGACTTCATGGAGATGTTCGTCGGCGTCGGCGCGAGCCGTGTCCGCGACTTGTTCCAGCAGGCCCGCCGCATGGGCAAGGCGATCATCTTCGTCGACGAGATCGACTCGATCGGACGCAAGCGCGGCGCCGGCCTCGGCGGCGGCCACGACGAGCGGGAGCAGACGCTCAACCAGATGCTGGCCGAGATGGACGGCTTCGAGCCGTCGGAGGGCATCGTGATCATGGCGGCGACCAACCGCCCCGACATCCTCGACCCGGCACTGCTGCGGCCGGGACGATTCGACCGTCAGATCGTCGTGCCGTTGCCCGAGTCGAGCGAACGCAAGGCGATCCTCGAGGTCCACAGCCGCGACAAGCGCATGAGCCCCGACGTCGACATGGAGACGATGGCCGCGGCCACGCCCGGCATGTCCGGTGCGGATCTCGCCAACCTGGTCAACGAGGCGGCCCTGGTCGCCGTGCGTCGGGGTTCGAAGGAGATCGAGCGGATCGACTTCGAGAACGCACGGGATCGCGTGGTGCTCGGAGCGCAGCGCGAATCGATGATCCTGTCAGCCGAGGAGAAGAAGGCGACCGCGTACCACGAGGGCGGACACGCACTGCTGGCCACCGTGCTCCCGCACGGCGACCCGCTGCACAAGGTGACGATCCTGCCGCGAGGCATGGCGCTCGGTGTCACCTGGTCGCTGCCCCAGGAGCGTCACACGTACTCCAAGGAGTACTTCGAGGACACGATCTGCAAGGCGATGGGTGGACGCGTCGCCGAGATGATCGTGTTCGGCCACCTCAACTCGGGCGCCGCGAACGACCTCGAGCAGGCCACGGGGATCGCACGTCGCATGGTCCGTGAGTGGGGCATGTCCGAGCGCGTGGGGCCCATGGCGTGGAGCAGCCAGCAGGCGGTCTTCCTGGGCGAAGACCTGATGTCGTCGCAGCGTGAGTATTCCGACGACACCGCGAAGCTGCTCGACGAGGAGATCTCGCGGATCCTCACCTCGCAGGAGAGCAGGGCCCGTGAGATCCTGTCGCGGCACCGTCGAGGCCTGCAGCTGATCGCCGAGGCCCTGCTCGAGCGCGAGACGATCGACGGCCCGGACGTCGCCAAGCTCATCCAGCAGGGAATGGCCGAGTCAGGCCAGCCCGCCGAGGACATCATCGCCCACTGAACCGCGCTCCCGTCGGGTCATCCGGCGGTGTCGGTTCGCTGGCACGAGCCGCCACCCGGCGTCGAGCCGGGCTCGCGAGCCTCGGCAACGGCTGCCCACAGGTCGGTGGCGGTCATCGGCCCGAGAAAGGTGGCCACCGCGACACCGTTGGCGTCGGCCACCACGGTGGTCGGCACGGCGTCGATCGAGTACCGCTCGTGCAGGTCCCGACCGGTGGAGTACTCGACGTCGACCACGGCGACGTCGTCACTGTCGAGGACGCGGGCCTTGTCGAGCACGCTGCGACACACCGAGCAGGTCGCCGACGTGAACACGGCGACCAGCCAGGGCGTGTCAGGACGGTCGAAGTCCTGACGATCGAGCTGCGTCGGTGTCGTGTAGCGACGCTGGGTCGGGGCGTCGGGAGTCCGGCGTCGACGGGCCACGACCGCCACCACGGCCACGACCGCCACGATCACCAGCGCGACGAGCACACGTTCCACGGCGTGCGAGGCTACCGAGGCTCAGCGAGGCGCGAAGGGCAGTGCCCACGAGCCGGATCGGCCCTCGCGCCCCGATCCACGCGACAGCGACCGTTCGAGGAAGACGCGGGTCGACGAGTCGACGATCAGTTCGCGGTTCAGCACGTCGGGGTCGACGAGGTCGATCGTGAGGACACCACCAGGAGCGATCGGGATGTCGGTCAGACTCGGCACCGGAGTGGGTCCGGCCGGCCCGACCGCCTGCACGGTGATCGTTCCCTCGACGTTGTCGACGTTGTAGACCACGAGCGCTGCCGGTGTCGGTTCGGCAGGCCCGATGCCGAGGTGCCACCGCGACGCCACGTAGCCGTCCTCGCGAGGTGGCGCTCCCATCACCACCGACGTCGACACCGAATCGCCTGCCGGCCGCGTGATGATCCGCTCCACGACCACCGACGGCTGGGCGAGGGTGGAGAACACCGATGCATGGCGTCCCTCGGGCAGCGGAGCATCCCCGGCCGCCTCCGCCGGGTCGAAGATGACGACCTGATTGGCCGGAACGTCGATCGGTGGCGAATCACCGTACGTCGAGTCGAGCGGGAGGCCGAGGAACACGGCGTCGACCTGCACGTCGGTGTCGGTCGGGTTGTAGATCGCGAACGTCTCGGTGACGCCGTCGGCGACCTCGCCGTCGGCGAACCAGAACTGGTCACGCAGTGCCGGCGCAGCGAGCGTGACGCCGTAGCCGAGACGTCCACCACCCAGGTAGTGCTGAGCCCGGGCGGCGACGAGGCGGCCACGCTGGGCCTCGACCGCGACAGCGATCACCGGTTCGTCGCGGGCGCCGAGTTCGGCGATCGGGATCAATCGGACCGACCGGGGCGGCACGGTGAACCCCTGGAACGCCGCAGGGGTCGATTCACCGGCGAGGGTGGCGAAGCGGAGGTTGACGCTGGCGGTGTCGTCGTAGGGGTTGGTGAGGATCAGCGTCTCCACACTGCCGTCGACGGTGAACCCGTCGGCGAAGTACCACTCGGCGGACGTGTCGTTGGCGCACGCCGCCACCGAGTCGCCCGCCGGATGCAGCGCTCGCTGCTCGACGAATCCCGACCCACCCTCGATCTCCACGACCACGCTCGCGAACGGTGCGTTGACGAACGCATCGACATCGATGGTGGTGCGCGACCACGGTTCGACCACGAGCGGCTGCTCGGTTGCGACACCGTCGGGAGTCAGCACGCTGAAACGGCCCACCAGCTGCTCGTCCTCACGATTGGCGACGACGACCTCTCCGCCCACGCCGTCCTCACCGCTGGCCGGCACACCGGGGCAGAACCAGCTCCCGGTGAGCGCGTCGCTGTCGGTGACCGACGGCATCCAGGCCCCGGCCGGCGCGGTGAAGAACGCGTCCGGCTGCACGACGTCGTCACGGCCGACCGCGACGATGCCGGCCAGGCTCGCCGACACCACGACCACGGCGGGAATCGCCCGCCGGATCACGAGCCGACCTCGTTCGGATCGACGAGCCGGTGATCGTGAGCGTCACCGTCTCCGTGAGCGTCACCGTCTCCGTGATCGACCCCGTCACCGTCACCGGCGTGGAGCGGATCGACTGGCCGCTCTGCGGTGAGGTCGATGAGCGTCTCGTCGCTCGTCGCGAGACCGGCACGCCTCGACACCGGGAGCTGGATCCTCGACACGACCACGAGCGCCACGATCCAGAACAGCGATTGCAGCACCACGAGGAGCAGGCGGGACACGGGCGAGTCGTAGCGGAGCCGGGCGGTGCCGGCGGCCGTCACGTCGAACGCCGTGGTCTCGCCGAAGGCGCGCCGAGCGGCGATCGGTTCCCCGTCGACCGCCAACGACCAGTTGTCGTCGAACGGCACGGCGAGATGGACGACGCCGGGGGTCACCTCGTCGACGAACGTGTCGAACTGGTCGAGGCCGGGGAACAACGCGACCGGGTCGCCGAGGTCGGAGCGCACCAACACGTCGGAGCCCGCAGCGGACGTCGCTTCGGCCGCCGCGCCCTCGAGCAGCGCCGCCGTCGGGAGCCACGCCCGGTTCTCGAACACCTCGATGGTCGGCAGGCGCGGCTCGCGTGCGACGAGATCGAGCTGATCCTCCAGCGACGGCACCAATCCGACGGGAAGCGGGAGCGGGTCGTTCACCGTCGACACGATGCCGTCGAACTCCGGCACGACGATGTAGCGGATACCGAGCGGCGAGAGCAGCCTGCCGGCGCGCAGCGTGGACGACGCCGCCATCTCGTCGAGCGCCGTCGTGACGAGGTCGGCGGCGCTGTTCGGCGGCGGCGCCCAACGATCGCGGGCGTCGAGGGGATCATCGCCGATGATCGCCCACGACACGCCGTCGCGGTACTCGGTCGACGGGACCGGGAGCACGCGGGCATCGCCGATCAGCAGCACGTTGTAGCCGCCGGAGGCGTCAGGGACGGGCAAGGACGCATCGACGAGGCGGGCCAGCGGGGTCGAGGGCGTCTGGAACGACCCGTCGGCGAGCGCGGCGACCCCGGGGACGATGCCGACGACGACGGCGACACTGGCGAGGATGCCCAGCGGCTGTTTCCACCCGAACGACGCATCGCGGACGTCGAGATCGAACGCTGCGAGGGCCGCCGCGGCGGCGATCGCCGTGCCGAGCGCAACCGGCACGAGCAGCACGCCGGCCTGCGGAGCCGCGAACGGCAGGTCGCCGCGATCACCGAGAACGGCCAGGCCGCCGAAGACGACGACGAGCAGACCGGCACGAACGGCCCAGGTGAGGCGCCATGCACGCGCCATCAGCAGCGCCGCGATGACCGGCAGGTACAGCGCCAACGAGAGCGCTGCGAAGTCGGTCCGGCCGATCTCGAACGACGCCAACGGCACCAGCCCGAGGCCCGCCTCGCCGACCGGGGATGCGCCGACCAGGTCCTCCCAGGACCAGGTGAAGAGCCACGGCAGGTTCAGGGCAGCGGCGACAGCCGTTGCAGCCAGGCCCGTGACGAAGAACCACATCGCCGTCATCGACGACGCCCTGGCGAGCAGGGTGCCGAGCGCGAGCACCGCCCCCAACACGACCGCAAGAGGCAAGCTGATCGGGGCGAACGCCGCAGCGATCGCGAGGACGATGCCGAGCACCACGATCCGACGCACCCGCTCGAGCACGGTGAGATCGACCAACCCATCGGCCACGTCGAGGTCGGCGACGCGTGGGTCGGCGGTCGCCAGCCCGGCGGCGCGCCCCGACAGGTGCACGAACCAGGGGACGAATGCATACACCACGAGGACGGTCAGGCGCCCCGACGACATCGATCCGCTCACGAGTGGCGTCGCGGCGTACACCAGCAGCGCAGCCACTTGCGCCCTGGTCGACGGGAACACGGTCGCCAGCTTCCACGCGCCGGCAGCACCGACGACGACCGACCCCAGGACGAACAGGGTCTGCAACATGCCCATGCGGAACAACGTCAGGACGGAGAGACCCGACAGCGTGGCCCAGCCGGTCGGGTTCGCCGAGGTGGCACCCGCACCGTCGGGATTCCATCCGGACATGTACGTGTCGAGCAAGAGCCGCGGACTCGACGGGAACGGGAGGAATTCACCGACCGGGGGGATTCCACCCTCGAAGAACGAGCGGGCACCGATGACCACGCCGACGATGACGGCGATCCAGGCGAGGACCGGTGCCGTCGTGCTCTGCCGCCAGCGACGGACCTGGGTACCGGACCCGACGTAGGTCGCCGTCTCCCGGCTGCGCAGATAGGAGTTGAGACGTGCGCTTCCCCGTTCCTGGAGGCTGTAGACCTCGCGCTCGGGGACCAGCCGGCACGGCTTGACCTCCCGACGACGCGCCAGCAGCGCCGGCGTGCGTGGCACGAGACCGATCAGTGCGCCCAGCGATGCCCACGCCTGTCCGAACCGGCCCGTGAACAGGCCGACGACCAGCTCGGCGAGCGTCAGCATCACCATCTCGAACGACCGCAGCGGCAGCCGAGCTGCGCCGGTCAGCGTGGCGACCGACCGCATGCGGTGGCGCGCCTGCAACCGACCGTGGCGGAGGTCGGGACGACGCTCCGCGAGACGAGCCCGGTGACGCACACGGGCCGACGGCGCGACGACCACGCGAGCTCCGCTGTGGTGGACGCGCCAGCAGAACTCGACATCCTCGCCGTGGAAGTCGATCGCCGGATCGAACCCTCCGAGCGTGCGGAACAGATCGGCCCTGACCAGGAAGCACGCCGACGGCAGGACGAAGACGTCGCGCACGCCGTCGTGTTGCTCCTGATCGGCCTCACCGGGCTCGACCACCGGATCGATCTCACCGAAGCGATCCATCCCGAGCCCGACGACCTGGAGCACGGCCGGATCGTCCCAGTCGACGTACTTCGGACCGACGGCGCCGGCATTCGACCGGTAGAGCTCCTCGACCATCAGCCGAAGCGCATCCGGATCCGGGGCGATGTCGTCGTGACAGATCAGGAACATCCCGTTGTCGCCTTCGACCAGCCGCAGGACCTCGTTCGCCGTCGCTGCGAAGCCGGCATTGGTCCCGAGCGTTCGGACGAAGGCCTCCGGCAGCCACTGGTGGATCCGCTCCTCGAGCCCCGGATCCGGTTCCTCTCCGGTGACGAGGAACAGCGTGCGGAGATTGGGGTAGTCCTGGGAGACGAGCGCGGCGAGGCTGGTGTCGAACCATGGCCCTGGATCGTGGACGACGACGACCGCGACGACAGGCGGGGCTTGTTGGGTCTCCGGTTCCACGATGGAGCGAGGCTAGCGACACCGATCGGTAACCTTCCGTCATGGCCCTGTGGACCCGTCTCGACCCCACCAACGTCGATCTGACCGACTTCGACGTGGCCGACCTCGTGCGGACCACCGTCGATGCGACGGGGGCGGTTCGCGACCGCACGGTCGAACTCGCCAAGGATGCGACCTATGTCACCGTCGGGCTGGGGTTGTTGAGCTTCCAGCGCGCGCAGGTCCGCCGACGCGAGATCGAGCGGGCGCTCCGGCGCTGAGGGCGGCGACGGGTCCCTCACCGGTGCCTCCGGGGAGGATCCCCCCGGGGTTATCATCGTTTCCTCGTGTCGTCGACCCCCGCCAGCGCGCAGGCGCGCCTCCCCGTGCCGGAGGGCACGATCCCCGTCGGGATCTCGTTGCTGATCGCCGGGGTCGCCACGTACGCGTTCTTCAAGGTCGGCACCGTCGCCGTCGGCGGTGCCGACGAATTCGCGCCGATCGCCTCGATGTGGTTCGCCGTCTTCGCGTTGGCGCCCGGCTTCTTCCTCCCGCTCGAACAGGAATTGGGCCGCGCCCTCTCCCATCGACGAGCGATCGGCGACGGCGGACGTCCGGTCGTCAACAAGGTCGTCGGGCTCGGCGGCCTTCTGGTCGCCGTCGTCACGCTGTGCATCCTCGCGCTCAGCCCGTTGATCGCGACGTCCTACTTCGACGGCGATTGGTTCATGGTCGTGGCGCTGATCGCTGCGTTCGCCGCCTACGCACCGGCCCACATGGCGCGCGGCGTGTGTTCCGGCAGCGGTCGGTTCCGCGAGTACGCCGTGATCATGGGATCCGACGGGATCGTGCGCATCGTGCTGTGCGTCGCACTCGCCGTCGTCGGGGTGTCCGCGGTCGGCGCCTACGGAATGGCCATCGCCATCTCGCCGCTGTTCGCCGTTGCCTACGTCTACCAGCGCAAGGGCCTGCGCACCGATCCGGGTCCGCCGGCCGAACTGCGCGAAGTGACACCGAACCTCGGTTGGCTGTTGATCGGTTCGGTCTGCGCGGCGACCCTGTTGAACGCCGGTCCGATCGCAGCGAGTCTGCTCGCACCCGACGGCTCCGACGAACTGATCACGGCGTTCTCCTACGGCGTGCTGTTGTCACGCATCCCGCTGTTCCTGTTCCAGGCCGTCCAGGCGGCGCTGCTGCCGAGACTGAGCCAACAGGCGGCACGGGGGGAGTTCGGCGAGTTCCGCTCCGGGTTGTTGCGCCTGATGGTGGTCGTGCTCGGCGTCGGGCTGGTCGGCACGATCGGAGCCTTCGTCCTCGGTCCCTGGGCGCTTCGTCTCGTGTACGACGTCGACCTCAGCGGGCGCACGCTCGCGATGCTCTCGCTGAGCAGCGCGGTGTACATGCTCGCGCTGGCGACGGCGCAGGCGGTCATTGCGCTGCAGGGCCACGCGCTCGTCGCGCTCGGCTGGGTGCTCGGTGTGCTCACGTTCGTGCTCGGCACGTGGCTGTCGGGCGACGAGGTCTTCCGGCGGATCGAGGTCGGCCTCGTGGTGTCGTCGCTCGCCGCGCTGGTGGCGTTCTCGCTGGCACTGCGCCACCGACTCCGTGCGGGCGCCGTGCCGAACCAGTCGTCGATGATGGAAGCGATCACCGACATGCCCTTCGAGACCTGAGCCCGAGCAACCCGACACCGAGTTGCCGGCGGTGGCCGGTGCCGGTCAGCCGGGGATGGGGATACCCGCCTTGGCGGCTTCGCGTTCGAGGTCGTGGGCGACCATCATCTTGACCAGTGCCGGGAAGTCGACCTCGGGTTCCCACCCCAACTTCGTGCGCGCCTTGGTGGCATCACCGATCAGCAGATCGACCTCGGCCGGTCGTAGGAACTTCGGGTCCTGGCGCACGTAGTCGACCCAGTCGTCGATCCCCACCTCGGCGAACGCCCGCCGCACGAGGTCCTCGATCGAATGGGTCTCACCGGTCGCCAACACGTAGTCGTCGGGTTGATCCTGCTGCAGCATCAACCACATGCCCTTCACGTAGTCGCCCGCGTACCCCCAGTCACGCTTCGAATCGAGGTTCCCCAGCACCACCTCGTCCTGCAACCCCAGCTTGATCCGCGCGACCGCGTTGGTCACCTTGCGTGTCACGAACTCCAACCCCCGCCGCGGACCCTCGTGGTTGAACAGGATCCCCGAGCTGGCGTGCATTCCGTAGGACTCGCGGTAGTTCACCACGATGTCATGGCCGAACACCTTCGCACACCCGTACGGCGAGCGGGGATGGAAGGGCGTCAACTCGGTCTGGGGTGTCTCACGCACCTGCCCGAACATCTCGGACGACGACGCCTGGTAGAACCGGATCGGGTTGTTCTGCGAACCGCCCACCATCCGCACCGCCTCCAACATCCTGAGCACGCCCAACCCGGTGATGTTCGCCGTCAACTCCGCCTGCGAGAACGACAAGGCCACGAAGCTGATCGCACCCAGGTTGTACACCTCGTCGGGTTGACACGCTTCCATCGCACCCACGATCGACGGCAGGTCCGCCAGATCGCCCGACACCAACTCCACGAACGGCAACTCCTGCTGCAACGCCTCCACCCGCGGATTGTTCTGACCCTTCACCATCCCGAACACGTGATAACCCTGACCGTGCAGGAACTCCGCCAAATGCTGACCATCCTGGCCAGTGATACCGGTGACAAACGCTGTGGGCATAAGGCACTCGAGTCTAGGACCCGGACCGTCGCTCCCCCCGCCAACCTGCTCGCACCGCGGCTCCCTACGGCCGATACGATCCGCGCCACCATGCAGACCGTGCGCCGCCGGACGACCCGGTGTCACTGACCGTCGCCATCGATGCCGGGCCGCTGCACGGTGCGCGCACAGGGATCGGCAACGCCGTCGAGTGGACGATCGCTGCGCTCGGCGAGCGCGACGATCTCGCGCTGCGGCCCTACGTGACGAGCATGCGCGCCAAGGTGCGCCGACCGCAACGGCGACTCCCCATCCCCGCTGCCGTGGCGCTGCGGGCCTGGGCGCACCGGTCCCCTCCCGTCGACCGGTGGCTGGGTCACCCCGACCTCGTCCACGGAACGAACTACGTCGTCCCGCCCACGCGGTGTCCGCGCCTGGTGTCGGTCTACGACTGCTGGTTCCTCGACCATCCCACCGATGCCGTCGCCGACGTGCGGCGCGCCGGCGCCGTGCTGCGTCGGGCGGTCGACGACGGCGCCCATGTGGTCACCAGCTCGGATGCGACCACCCGCCGAGCCGGAGAGTTGCTCGGCACCGACCGGATCCACACGGTCCTGCTCGGCCCGCCACCCGCAGTGGTCGCTCCGACCGATCCACCCGCCGGTTTGCCCGACCTGAGCAGTGCGCCGTTCATCCTGGCCATCGGCACACTCGAACGCCGCAAGAACCTGCCCACCCTCGTCTCGGCATTCGGTCGGCTCGCTCGCGAGCACGAGAGTGTGCGCCTCGTCATGGCGGGCGCCATCGGCAACGACGCCGGCGCCGTCGACCGTGCGATCGGGCGACTCGACGGGGCGATCGCCGCGCGGGTGATCCGTACCGGCACCGTCGACGGCGACACCAAGCAGTGGCTGGTCGCGAACGCACGGGCACTCGCCTACCCCTCGCTCGACGAGGGGTTCGGTTTCCCGATTCTCGAGGCGCAACAGTTGGGCACGCCGGTCGTGGCGAGCACGGCAGGGTCGATCCCGCAGATCGCCGGTGCCGCGGCGCTGCTCAGCCCGCCCCTCGACGCCGAGGCACTCGCCGCCAACCTCTACTGGGTCGTCACCAACGACGAGATGCACGCCAAGTTGGTCCGCCGTGGACACAACAACGTCGCCCGGTTCTCCTGGGCGAACACGGCGTCGCAACTCGACGACCTCTACGTCAGCCTGGCGGAGGTGTCCGAATGAGTGGCACGAGATGAGGGTGGCACGAGATGAGGGGTGGCACGAGATGAGGGGTGGTACGAGATGAGGGGTGGCACGAGATGAGGGGTGGCACGAGTCGGACCGTCACCGTGCTGTCCGGCGGGGTCGGTGCCGCGCGGCTGCTCGCCGGGATCCTCGACGCCGGCCGTCACGGCACGATCGATGCATCGGTCACCGCGGTGGTCAACACCGCCGACGACTGCGTGCTGCACGGCCTGGCCATCTCGCCCGATCTCGACACCGTCACCTACACGCTCGCCGGCGCGATCGACCCGGAGCGAGGATGGGGACTCGTCGACGAGACCTGGAAGGCCATGGCTGCACTGGAGCGGTACGAAGCGATCCGGCCCGAAGGATCAGCAGCGGCGCCGCGCTGGTTCAACCTCGGCGACCGCGATCTGGCCACCCACTTCTATCGCACGGCCCGCCTCGCCGAAGGCGCCACGCTCACCGAGGTGACCGACGAGATCCGTCGGGCCTGGCAGGTCCCGATCGGCATCGTGCCGATGTCGGACGACCGTGTCGAGACGATCGTCACGATCGTGGCCGACGACGGCACACCCGCTGACGTCGCCTTCCAGGACTACTTCGTCCGGCTCCGCCACGGCGTGCCGGTCCGGTCCGTGCGCTTCGACGGTGCAGCCAGGCTCTCGTCGACGGCGCACCGAGCGATCGACACGGCCGACGTCGTGGTCATCGCGCCGTCGAACCCCATCGTGTCCATCGGTCCGATCCGCTCGCTCCCGGGCGTCGACGATCTCCTCGCACGGCGTCGGGAGCACGTCGTTGCCGTCTCGCCGATCGTCGGCGGCGCTGCCCTCAAGGGGCCCGCCGACCGCATGCTCACCGAACTCGGCCATGAGCCATCGGTCGTCGGTGTCGCCGAGCTCTATGCACCGATCGCGACCGCGCTGGTGATCGATCCGGTCGACGCACACCTCGCGCCCGACGTGGAGGCGACCGGACTCCGGTGCATCGTCACGCCGTCGGTGATGGCCACACCCGGTCTCGCCCGGGACCTGGCAACGGCCACGCTCGACGCGATCGCCTGATCGGTCTCAGGCTTCGGCCACGAGCCGCCGGAGACCCTCGTCGAGGTCGGTCCAGGGCGACCACGCCAGGTGGATCCGAGCCCTCACGGGGGAGATCGCGAAACGCGCCAGCTCATCGGGCCGCTGCGGTCGATGGACCGGTTCGAGCGCCTCGGCACCGTCGACGAGCGGCGCGAGCCGTTGCCACAACTCCACGATCGAGGTCTGGACACCGGTGCCGACGTTCACCACGAGTCCGCCGCCGTGATCGAGCGCCTTGGCGAGCGCATCGACGGCGTCGTCGACGAACAGCAGGTCCCGGGTCTGCCGGCCGTCACCGTCGATCGACGGCGCGGTTCGGGCTCGTGCTGCGGCGAGGAACGCCGCGACGACACCGCCGTCGACGCGCTGGCGCGGGCCGTACACGGTCGACACCGCCAGCACCGTGAACTCGATCGCGTCGAGGTCGCGGTGCGTCACGAGCAGGTCGATGATCGCTCGGCTGACGACACCGCGCACGCCACGCGGCACCAACTGCGACGTCTCGCCCTCCTTCAGCGGCAGCGCGCGAGACGACGGGTGCCCATGCAGGGCGGTGGCGGGAAGCGCCACGACGACCTTGGCCACGCCGTGGCGACGGGCGGATTCCAACGTGGTCAGCGCGAGCCCGAAGGCACGGGCATGATCATGACCTGTGGCATCGGACGGCGGGACCGGTGCGAGCAGGTACACCACGTCAGGGCGTCGCATGCCGATCAACGTGTCGGCGTCACCCGAATTGGCATCGAGGTGGTGGATCTTGAGCGCTCCACCGCTGGCGCGGGCGTCGGCGAGATTGGCGAGCGAACCGACCGAGAGGTCGTCGATCACGTCGACGGCGTGGTCCTCGGACAGCAACCGGTCGACGAGATGGGAGCCGATGAAACCGGCTCCGCCGATGACGACGACGTTCACGGCGTCGGCGGGATCGCAGCGTCGCTCACGCTCTCGCCATCGGCGACCGCGCCATCGGCTCCGATCATGCAGTCGGACACGCGTGCGCCCACGCCGATGCTGCCCATCACCAGCGATCGCTCGACGATCGCGCCCCTGCCCACACGAGCATGCGGGAGCAGGACCGAGTCGGTCACGACCGCGCCGGAGTGGACGGTCGCGTGGTCGCCGATGATGCTGTTGTCGATCGTCGCATCGGCCGCCACCTCGGCGGATCGTGCGATCGGCTCGGCGTGCTCGGTCACACGGGCGCCGTCGAGCAGATCGAGGTTCGCGGCCCGGTACAGCTCGGGCCGGCCGGCGTCGATCCAGTAGTCGTCGGTCGACACCCCGTAGATGGTTCCGGCGGCGACGAGACGGGGGAACGTGTCACGCTCGACCGACACACGCTCACCCGGCGCGATCAGGTCGAGGACGCTCGGCTCGAACACATAGGTGCCGGCGTTGATCAGGTTGCTGGGCTCGGTGCCCGGCGCCGGCTTCTCCACGAACGCCCGCACCCGACCGTCCTGGGCGAGGTCGACGACGCCGAACGCCGACGGCTCCTCGACACCGATCAGGTGGAGGGTCGCCTCGGCGCCGAAACGACGGTGAGCCGCCACGAGCGACGCGACGTCGAGATCGGTCATCACGTCGCCGTTCGCGACCACGAAGGTGTCGTCGATTCCGGCCGCCTCGGCGGCGAACCGGATGGCGCCTGCGGTGTCGAGCGGCTCGGGTTCGACGGCATAGGTCAGCGTGACGTCGCCGCAACGACCGTCCGGGAAGGCCTCGATGAACGGTTCGGGTCGGAACCCGAGCGCCAGCACCACCTCGGTCACGCCGCCACGTGCGAGTCGACCCACCAGCCGGGCGATCATCGGCTCGTGCCCCACCGGGAGCATCGGCTTCGGCGTGCTCAGCGTGAGCGGGCGCAGCCGGGTACCGAAGCCGCCGACGAGGACGACCGCGCGCATCACCCCTCCGTGGTCGATGGCACGTCGGCCGGCGCCGACTCCGGAACGGAGTCGCCGGCCACCGTCGACTCCGTCACGTCGGCCGGGGTGAGCTGGCCACTGTCGATCGCCCCGAGTTCGGGAAGATCAGGCGCCCACGGCGGCATGCTGACGTCGGTGTCGTCGGGCACGAACGCGATGGCGATCACCATCTGGTCCTGGTCGAGGCGGATGTTGTCGAAGTCGGCGATGTAGGTGGTGCCGTCGTCGGTGTCGGAGAAGTTGTCCCACACGACCACCTTGAGTTCGGCGTCCTCGTCGGAGCCGTCGATGGTGCACGTGGTCTCACCCTCCTCGAAGACACCGGTCTCCTGCTGGTACGGCAGGCCGGCGCGCTGGTTCTCCGGGAAGGTCAGCTTGTCGTTGGTCAGTTCGACGTCGTAGGTGTCGAGGAACACCCCGAGCGTGGCGTTGCTCCCGACGGCGGCGTCGGAGAACGGGTGCCAGTGGATCAGTCCGTCACCGTGACTGTGGATGCCGGAGCGGGCGAAATCGGTGTTCAGGAAGCCGGCATCGTCGCGCTCCTCAGCGTCACCGCTGAGCTGGAACCAGGTGTCGCAGAGATAGAAGCCGTAGGCGTGGTGCCAGTGATCGGATTGCGTCGGTGCGGACGCATCGACGGTGGGACGACTCTGGCGGGCGTACACGACCAGCGCCAGGCCGAGGACGACCACGACCGCAACGACCATCGGGAACAAGGTGCCGCCTTGGAAGCGGACTTTCTTGCCCTGACCGGACTTGGCCAGCTTGGCGGCCTTCTTGGTGGATGACGAGGAGGGTGCCACGAGGATCAGAGGCTATCGGCGGGGGGCGGCCTTCGGGGGTCGGGCCCCGCACGATCTGCGCCCCACCGGAGCGCAGTCGGTACCCGGCCGGCGCCGTGTCAGAGCCCCGCGAGCAGGTCGTCGTAGGCGGCGCCGACCGCTCGGGGCGACGCCTCGCTCACCACCCAGGCGCGTCCGCGCTCCCCCATCCGGTCTCTGAGCGTCGGGTCGTCGAGGAGCCGTCGAAGACCTCCGACGAACGCGGACACGTCGTCGGGGGCGACGGCGAGGCCACCGCCCGACACGGCGAGGATCTTCGGGACGGCCGTGTCCTCATCGATGGCGGCCACGACCGGGCGACCTGCGGCCATGATCGAGTACGTCTTCGACGGCACGCTGACACGCCCGAGACCGGCACGCAACGGGACCACGTGGATGTCGCCCGTTGCGAGCAACTCCGCCAGACGGGCGGGTGCGATGTACCCGGCGAACCGCACGTTGGGACGACCGGCCGCCGATGCCTGCAGCGCATCCTTCGCCGCACCGTCGCCGTTGATCAGGAACGTCACGTCCGGGAGTGCTTCGGCCGCCGCCACGACCAGATCGAGCGACTGGGAGAACCCGACGTTTCCCGCATAGAGCACCACCGGCCCGTCGCCGAGGCCGAGTTCGCGCCGGTAGTCGGTCAGCCGATCCATCGGCACGATGGCGTCGGTGTCCACGAAGTTCGGGATCACGTGCACGCGATGTCGCCTGGCCGGCGACATCTTCGAGACGACATTGTCGCGGAGGTCGTCCGACAGCACCGTCACGGCGTCAGCGGCGCGATAACTGACCCGCTCGAGCCAGGATGCCACCGCAATGATCCACCGGTTGCTGATCGCGCCGGTCTCGATCGCCGCGTCGGGGAACACGTCCTGGATGTTGAACACCATCGGAGCCCGCCGCAGCCGACTGACCAGCCACCCGGTCACGCCGAGCGTGAGCGGCGGCGACATCGCGATCACGGCGCCGATGGGCCGGCGCCAGCCGCCGACGCGGAGACACTGGACTCCTGCCAACACCGAGTAGGCGACGAACCCGACCGCCCGACGGACGAGGTTGCTCTTGTCGTCGCCGGGGAACGGGTGAACCCGCGTGACCGAGCCCCACGGGGTCACCTCTCGGCGCACGAGCGCCCCATCCCATCCACTCTCGATCCGGTGCTCGCGGTACCACGGCAACGACGTCACGACGTGGACCGTGTGACCTCGCTCGACGAGTTCCGCGACGATGCGCGTCATCACGGTGCCGGTCGGTGCGGTGTCCGGCTCGAAGTGGGGACACAGCACGATCAGCGGGCGCCGCTCCTCCGAGCCGCGACGCCGGGTCATCGTGCGTACTCGAGCGCCGCTCGGTAGGCCTGGGCGAGGCCCGCACCGGATCGTTGCGCCGTGAACATCTCGGCGCGACGTCGACCAGCAGCGCGCATCTCGACCGCGCGAGCCGCGACCACGTCCAAGGCGTCGGCCCACGCGTCGTGGTCGAGCGGGAGCACGAGCCCAGCATCGCCGCAGACCTCGGCGAGCGCGGGCTGGTCGGAACAGATCACCGGCGTGCCCAACGCCATGGCTTCGGCCACCGGAGCGCCGAACCCCTCGTACTCGCTCGGGAACACGAGTGCGTCGGCCAGGGCGATCAGACCGTCGCGATGGGCGTCGGGAACCCGACCCGGCCGGACCACTCGTCGGGCGAGGTCGAGACGATCGATCGCTGCAGTGACCTCTGGGTCGGCCGAGCCCGCCCCGCCGAGGAACACCAGGCGCAGATCCGGATCGTCCCAGTGGCGCGCCATCACCTCGAGCAGGAACCGGTGACCCTTGTGCGGATGGGTGATGGCGGGAAACACGAGGACCGGTCCGCTGCCGAGGCCGTAGTCGCGTCGCAGTTCGAACTCGGATGGCGCATCGGCGCCGAGGGCCGCTTCGACTCCGTGCGGCACCACGAGCACGCGGGCGGGGTCGGTGCCGTACGCGTCGATGACCGTCCGGCGCACGTACTCGGTGGGGACGGCGACGACGGCGGAGCGACCGATGCTGCGGGGAATCGACCACGACAGGTAGCGGAGCTTCGTGGCGCTCAGGTAGCCCGGATGGGTGAGGTGCTGCAGGTCGTGGATGGTCAGGACGATCGGGCGGTGACCGCCCATCGGCGCGGTGCCGCCGCCGTGATGGACGATGTCGGCGCCGCGGGTCCGGCGACGAAGCCAGGTGTGCTCCGCCACGATCCGCCTCGGTCGTCGGTCGCCGGAGATGCCGGCGGCCACCATCGGGTAGAGGTCGCGCAGTTCGGGGTGAGCGTCGACGAACGCAGGCAGACAGTAGAGCGTCGGCACGAACTGGGCCGGTTGCATGGCCAGGCCGAGCAACTGTCGGACGAGGTACTGCTCCGAGCCTCCGACGTCACCGGGAACGCACCACAGCAGGTTGACCGCCACGTCGACCACCGACATCCGTCGGGCGTCAGCGGTCGGCACGACGGTCGCCGCAGTGTGCGCCGCGGCATCGAGGGAGGGGTCCGGTTCGGTCATGGGACGAGTTCACGGTAGACGGCGAGCGTTCGGTCGGCGGCGACCTTCCACGTGAGTTCGGCCGCTCGGTGACGGCCCGTCGGCGCGAGTTCGTCGCGCCGGTCGGCAGCCTCGACGATGCCGCGGGCGATGCTCTCCACGTCGAACGGATCGACGAGCACGGCCGCGCCGCCCGCCACCTCCTCGGTCGAGGTCCCGGCGCTCGTCACCACAGCGGTGCCCTGGGCCATCGCTTCGGCGACGGGCAACCCGAAACCCTCTCGTTCGCTCGGGTACGCGAAGACCGTGGCGGCCGCGTACAAGGCGGCAAGATCGGCGGCGGGCACGAATCCGAGGAAGAGCGCGTCGCCGGCGTCCGACACACCGACGTCGCCCCATCCAGCGGCGCCGGCGATGACCAGCGGCAGATCGACGTCGGGGCGTTGCATGGCGGCGGCGAGCCGTCTCAGGTTCTTGCGCGGTTCGATCGTGCCGACGAACAGGACGAACTCGCTCGGCAGTCGGTACCGCACCCTGATCCGTTCGACGTCGGCGTCGGTGACGTCGACGAGGTCGACGCCGAGCGGCACGTGCCGCAGCGTGGCGGGGTCGAGACCGGCGGCCTCGCACTCGCGCATCGTGGCGAGGCTGGAGCACAGGACGCGATCGGCCCGGCGCGCGATGGCGTCGAGCGAGCGGCGCATGACGCGGGCCCCCTGGCGGGTGAACTGCGAGGGTTCGTGGACGAACGCGAGGTCGTGCACCGTCACCACGAGCGGCGCGGCGGTCGCACACGGAATGAGCCCGGTGGCGTGGGCGACGTCGATCTCACCGACGACCGACTCGACCTTCGGCCAGTTGAGGCGGATCCAGCTCTCGTACAGCAGCGGCCGGGCGAGAGGCAGCATCGCGACGGCACCAACGGGGCGGAACTCGGGGATCGGAACGCTCGGGTGGCGGCCCGCGACCTGGTGGATCTCGACGTCGGCGGGACGGCGTGCGAGTTCACGGGCCACGCGGAGCGCGGCGATCGCCGTGCCCCCGGGCGACGGGTGCCAACACTGTTCGACCGTGTAGGCGACCCGAACGGGCCGTCCGGCGGGCGCCACCGACGTGGGTTCGGCTGCGCTGGACTGGTCGGACACCGCTCCATGATGCCGTGTCGACGCGGTCCCCGGACGCCATCGACCGAGGACGCACTCCATCATGGCTCGGGCCCCTAGCCTGACCACGATGTCGTCGCCAACCACCCGCCACGATCCCGCCGACACCTGGGGCGGACGCCGTGTCACCGTCACCGGCGGTGCCGGCTTCCTCGGTCGCCGCGTCGTCGCTCGACTGCACGACGCGGGCGCCACGGTGTCGGCTCCGCGCAGCAGCGAGTACGACCTCACCGTTCCCGGATCGGCGGAGGCGATGCTCGACGCGTTGCAGCCATCGCTCGTGATCCACCTCGCAGCCGATGTCGGTGGCATCGGCTACAACCTCGATCATCCCGCGCGGCTCTATCTCGCCAACCTGCTGATGGGAACCCATGTGATCGAGGCCGCCCGCGCTGCCGGCATCGACAAGACGGTGCTCGTGGGAACGGTGTGTTCGTACCCGAAGTTCACACCGGTTCCGTTCGCCGAGGACGACCTCTGGAACGGTTACCCGGAGGAAACGAACGCCCCGTACGGCATCGCCAAGAAGGCCCACCTGATCCATGCGCAGGTCAACGAGCAGCAGTACGGGCAACGCTTCGCCTACCTGATCCCCACGAACCTCTACGGGCCGGGCGACAAGTTCCACCCGTCGGTGTCGCATGTCATTCCCGCGTTGATCAAGAAGTGCGTCGAGGCCAAGGAGGCCGGCGCCGACCACGTCGAGGTGTGGGGGACCGGTGCCGCGAGCCGGGAGTACCTCTATGTCGACGATGCCGCCGATGCGATCGTCCGCGCCGCCGAGATGCACGTCGGAGCGGATCCGATCAACCTCGGCGCGGATCGAGAGGTGACGATCCGCGAGACGGTCGAGACGATCGCCGGACTCGTCGGCTTCGAGGGCGAGTTGCGGTGGGACGCGTCGAAGCCCGATGGTCAGCCGCGCCGTGCGGTCGACGGCAGCCGCGCACGCGAACTGCTCGGCTGGGTACCCGCCATGGACTTCGAGACCGGTCTGCGCGCCACGATCGAGTGGTACCTCACCAACCGCGCCGAGGCCGAGCGCGCCCCCCACTGACGCCGTCCGAACTCACCTCGCCGAGACGATGCCGGCTGCGATCGCGGGACGGCGGTAGGCCGTGGCCAGCGTGTCGACCGTCTCGTGGGCGTTCAGGCCACTCGGGTTGGGAACGACGAAGAGCCGAGCGTTCTCGAATCCCTCGGGCTGCTCCCCCATCGTCGCCTTCGGAACGCCGAATGCGGTCCGGTACGCCGTGATGCCGGCGATCGCCACCACCTCGGGCCGGTGGTCGAGCACGAACGACCGCAGCTCGGCGCCGCCGGCGCGCAGTTCAGCGGCGGTGAGCTCGGATGCCTTCGCCGTCGCTCGGTGCACCACGTTGGTGATCCCGATGCCCCGTTCGATCAAGTGGCGGCGATCGTCATCGGTCATGCCGGCGCCACGATCGATCGGCCGCTCGATGATCCCGGCGGCGAGCAGTGCCGGGTAGAAGCGATTCCCCGGGTGGGCGAAGTGCGTCCGCGTCGCGGCCGTCCACAGACCCGGGTTGATCCCGACGAACAACAACCGCAGCCCCGGGCCCACCAGATCCGGCACCGTCGCACCGACGTAGGCCTGCAGTTCGTCACGCGTGAACCCCACCACCCCGAAATATGCCGGGAATCGGTCGCTCCGCGTCCCGATTCCGGCATTTTTCGGTCGTGGGAGGTGGGGGACGGAGTTCCTCGCGGTCAGGTGAGCTTCGCGACGAGTTCGGCGAGGGGGGCGCGGAAGTCGCGGAGCATCGGGAGGCCGGCAGAGCGCCACACGGCGTTCTCGAGCACGCTGTTGGCGGGTCGTGGTGCCGGGCGGGGCGGATCGAGGTCGGCGGTCGCGATCGGGCGGACGCGATCAGGGTCGTGGCCGGCCGCGGCGAGGATCTCCCGCACGAACCCGAACCAGCTGACCACGCCCTGGTTGGTCACGTGGTGGATGCCCGTTCGGCGTTCGAGGGCGAGTCGGCGCAGCGCCGGCGCGAGGTCGGCGGTGAACGTGGGATGAGCGCGCTGGTCGTCGACGAACGCCAACACCTGGTCGGGGTCCGATGCCAGTCGCAGGACCAGCTTGACCATGTTGTTGCCGTGTTCGCCGCACACCCACGACGTGCGCGCCACCGCCGCTGCCGGGCCGGCGGCGTGCTCCCCGGCGAGTTTGGAGCGGCCGTACACCGACTGGGGGTTCGTCGGGTCGTCCTCACGGTACGGACGATCGAGGGTGCCGTCGAACACGTAGTCGGTGCTGACGTGGACCAGGTGCGCTCCCACCATCTCGCAGGCCGCCGAGAGATGGCCGACCGCGTCGGCGTTCACGGCGAACGCCTGCGCCTCGTTCGTCTCACAGGCATCGACCGCCGTGTACGCCGCGGCGTTGATCACCGCGTCGGGCCGAACGGCGTCGAGGAGCTGGCCGACCGCAACCGCGTCGGTGACGTCGAGCGCCGACCGATCGACCGCGACGACGTCGTCGCCGAGCAACCGTGCGTGCTCGACGACGTCGACGCCGAGCTGACCTGCGGCGCCGGTGACGAGCAGCTTCACCGCAGCGCTCTCAGAGCCCGGCCTTCGCCTTCAGGGGTTCCCACCACTCCCGGTTCGTCCGGTACCACTCGACGGTGGCGGCGAGCGAGTCGTCGAACGAACGCGAGAGCGACCACCCGAGCGCGCTCACCTTCTCGATGTTGACCGAGTACCGGCGGTCGTGGCCGAGGCGATCCTCGACCGGCCGGATGAACGACTCGTCACGGCCGGTCAACTCCAACAGGCGGTGCGTCAGGTCGACGTTCGTGACCTCGTTGCCGGCCCCGATGTTGTAGATCTCGCCGGCAACGCCGCGCTCGAGGACGAGGTGGGCCGCGATGTTGTGGTCCTCGACGTGGATCCAGTCGCGCACGTTCAGTCCGTCGCCGTACAGCGGCACCTGCTTGCCGTCGAGCAGGTTGGTGGTGAACAGCGGAATGACCTTCTCGGGGAACTGGTAGGGGCCGTAGTTGTTGGAGCAACGCGTCACGACCACCGGAAGGCCGTAGGTCGAGAAGTACGAGAGTGCGATCAGGTCGGAGCCCGCCTTGGCGGCGGAATACGGCGAGCGCGGGGCCAGGACGTCGGTCTCCACCGAGGAGCCCTCCTCGACCGAGCCGTACACCTCGTCGGTCGAGATGTGCAGGAACCTGCCGATGCCGACCGTGTTGGCGACGTCGCACAACACGTTGGTACCCATGCAGTTCGTCCTGACGAACTTGGAGCCGTCGGCGATCGAGCGGTCGACGTGGCTCTCGGCCGCGAAGTGC
Source organism: Ilumatobacteraceae bacterium (assembly GCA_963715285.1). Lineage (GTDB taxonomy): Bacteria > Actinomycetota > Acidimicrobiia > Acidimicrobiales > Ilumatobacteraceae > Sva-07. Next base: position 156,515 of record CAVQRU010000017.1, read on the forward strand.
ACGACGGCGTCGTGGCCGTCCATCGCTCGCGCGACGTCGTCGGCATCACAGATGTCGGCGTGAACGAACTCCGCGCGGGGGTCGTCGAGTACGTCCCGGATGCTCTCGAGGTTGCCGGCGTACGTGAGGGCGTCGTAGATCGTGACCGAGTGGTCGGTCGTCGCCAGCACGTGACGCACGTAGTTCGATCCGATGAAGCCGGCGGCGCCGGTGACGAACAGTTTCATGACTGCACTCCCTGACTGGGCTCTGTGAACGCGGGGGCCGAACGGTCCTTCGCCGAGATCTGGGCTGGATCATCGGGGTCGATCGGCAGCGGCCACCGATCCAGGACGAGCGGGTCGAGTGGAGTGAACCCCGAGCCCGGCATCCCCGGCTCCCACTCGCGGTCGAAGCAGTAGGCGTACTCCGTCTCCGGATCGAGCGCCTGGAAACCGTTGGCCACGCCGCTCGGCACGAGGACCTGAACGCCGGGCTCGAGTTCGACCTCGTCGACCATCCCGAAGGTCGGCGAGCCGGGGCGAACGTCGACGTACACGCCGTGGGCGCGCCCGTGGGCGACCGCAACGAGCTTCGTCATCTGCTCGGCGTGCATGCCGCGGACGCCGCCGAGGTGCGTCAGTGTGACATTGATCTGCTCGATCCGCTCGAACGTCGGCGCGGCGTCGGCCAACGCCGACCGGCGGAACAGTTCGCGGACGGTGCCCCGTTCGTCGGTCACCTGCTTCATCGTGGCGATGACCAGGCCGTCGATCGTGCCGCGCCGCGTCGTGAAGTCGATGATCATCACTCGACGTCGATCTGACAGTGGTCACCGACCATCAGGCGGATCGCACGGGGCTTGCGCTTGGTACGCGACACGATGGCGTCGCTGCCGATCAGACTGTCCTCGAGCCGCGGGATGTCGATCACCTGGCTGCGCTCCATCACGACGGAGTGCTCGATCTCGGAATGACGGACCTCACAGTCGGCACCGATCGCGCTGAAGGGGCCGATGAAACTGTCGATGATCCTGGTGCCGGGACCGATCGCCACCGGTCCGCGAATGGTCGAGTTGACGATCTCGGCACCTGCCTCGACGACGACCCGGCCGTCGATGAACGAGGCGTCGTCGACCGAGCCGTCGATCCTCGTGGCGATCGTCTCGAGGATGAGGCGGTTCGCCTCGAGCAACGGGGTGAGCTTGCCGGTGTCGATCCACCATCCGGTGAGGATCTCCGTGCGCACACGACGCCCGTGGTCGATCAGCCACTGGATGGCGTCGGTGATCTCCAACTCGCCACGCTCGGACGGTTCGATCGAGGCGACCGCCTCGTGGATCTCGCGATCGAAGAGGTAGACGCCGACGAGGGCGAGGTTCGACGGTGGGTCGACGGGCTTCTCGACGAGGTGGACGACGTGACCGTCGGCGTCGAGTGACGCGATCCCGAAACGGTGCGGGTCGTCGACCTCCTTGAGCAGGATCTGCGCCGACGGCGGTTGGTCGCCGTCGCGGGCTGCGGTGAACGCCGCCACGAACGCCTCGAGATCCTGTTCGAGCAGGTTGTCGCCGAGGTACATCACGAAGTCGTCGTCGCCGAGGAACTCCCGTGCGATCAGGACACAGTGCGCCAGACCGAGCGGTTCGTCCTGGGGGATGAACGTGACCTGCGCTCCGAACTGCGATCCGTCGCCGAGGTCGGCCATCACCTCGTCGCGAGTGTCGCCGACGATGACCCCGAGTTCGGTGATCCCGGCCGCCACCATCGAGCGGATCCCGTAGTGCAGGATCGGCGTGTTGGCCACGGGGACGAGCTGCTTGGCCCGGGTGTGGGTGATCGGCCGCAGCCGTGTGCCGGCACCGCCGGCGAGAATGAGCGCCTTCATGACGCGCCGCAGTGTAGGGCGGGCAGTGGCGCCGTGCTGTCAGGGGCCGACCGGCGGGGGCGGGCCGATCCCACGGAAGTAGTCGAGGATCGGCTCGGCGCCGTCGCCGAGCACGAGGACCGCATTGCCGTTCTTCGTCACGCCGACCACAGGGAGCTGATACTTGTTGAGACCGGTCGAGAATGCCTTGCGGAGCGTGCCCGCCGCGCCGACCGGATCGAGGCCCGGATCCATCCGCACCGCCCCGCTCGCAGCCGAGATCAGCTCGGACGCCATGAAGGGGTCGGACTGCAACTTGTCGATCGTGGCATCCGCCGTGAGCTGCAGGAAGTCCTGCTGGCGCTCGATCCGACCGAGGTCGGAGGTCGGGTCGGTCCTCCAGGCGCCGTCGCGGAACTCCTCGTAGTACCGGCTGCGGGCGTATTGCAGGGCCTGCACGCCGTCGAGCTGGTTGCATCCCGGCTGCTGGTCGAGGCCGGTGTTCTTGTCGCGCGTCGCGTACTCGAAACAGATCGTCGTGCCCCCGACCGCGTCGACGAGGTCCTTGAATCCATTGAAGTCGATGTCGACGACGTGGTGGATCGGAATACCGAGTTCCTGGGTGATCGTGGCGGCGAGCACGTCGGTGCCGTCGCTGTACGCCGAGTTGATCCGGCTCGCTTCGTCGCTCCCGGCGATGTTCACCCAGAGGTCGCGGGGCAGGCTGACGATCGACGCACCATCGCCGTTCTCCTCCTGTCGAAGGATCATGATCGTGTCCGATCGACGACCCTGGACCTCGCTGGTGTCGCCGATGCCGCCGAAGTCGGGGTCGTTCGGGTCGGCGTTCTCACGGGTGTCGGAGCCGATCAGCAGGTAGTTCTGCGCCGGCCCTTCCTGCACGGTGAGCGCCAACTCGAGCCCCTCGATCCGTTCGACGTCGGACGTTCGAGCGTTGGCAGCCGAGATGACGCCGAACGCACCCAGTCCCGCGACGGCCGACGCGAGCAGCAGCGCGAGGGGCGCGGAACTCAGGCGACGCCGGGACGGACGGGGCATGGAGACAACGCTACTGGTGCCACCGCGAGCGCTGGTGGCAGCACGGTCGCCAGCACGGACTCACACCGGATTCACACGGAATCGTCCTCGGGTCGGAGGTGGACGACGTCGCCGACGCCGTAGGACGCGATCGTCCCGTCGGACGCCTCGACCACGAGACGACCGTCGTCGTCGAGGCCGCTGGCCGTGCCGAACGCGACGGCGCCGCCCGGCAACTCGACGCGCACACGGCGACCGAGCGTCGACAGTTCGGCTCGATACGCCGCAGCGACGTCCATCGGCAGCTCGTCGATCGCCGACAGCACCAGGCGCAGCACGTCGGCCGGGGATGCGTCGACGTCCAGCGATGCAGCACCATCGGGGGCCCACCCCACGTTGAGACCGAGGCCCACGACGACGGCGTCGACCACCGACGCCCGTTGCGCGAGGATCCCGGCCAGTTTGCGGCCGCCGACGAGCACGTCGTTCGGCCACTTGAGCGACGCGTCGAGGTCGGGCCGCAGCATCCGGGTCGCCGCGAGTGCGGCGAGACCGACGCGATGGGTCGCCTCGGACGGCCGGGCCGGCACGGGGGCGAAGGCGATCGACACGAGCAGGTTCGCGCCGCGAGGTGCCTCCCACCGGCGATCCAGGCGACCGCGTCCCGCGGTCTGATGGTCGGTGACCAGCACGGTTCGGTCACCCGCGTCACCGGCTTCGACCAGTGCCAGCAGGTCGGCGTTCGTGCTGCCCGTCTCCGTGACGTGCCGCACGTCCCATCGTGTCGGCCACACGCCGCGACCGGGATCGTCGCCCCAGATGTCCCCGCGTGAGTCCACGGCCCCTACATTGGCACTCGTGCTCCAGAAGATCCTGATCGCCAACCGCGGCGAAATCGCTGTCCGTGTCATCCGCGCTGCCCGGGAAATGGGCATTCCGACGGTGGCGGTCTATTCCGAGCTGGACCGAGATTCGCTCCACGTCCGCCTCGCCGACGAGGCCTACGCGCTCGGCGGGCAGACCGCAGCCGAGAGCTACATCAACACCGACGTGATGCTCGACGTGATCCGACGCAGCGGCGCCGACTCGGTCCACCCGGGTTACGGCTTCTTCTCCGAGAACGCCGACTTCGCCCGAGCGATCACCGAGATGGGCGTCGAGTTCATCGGCCCTCCTGCGAGCGCGATGGACGAGATGTCCGACAAGGTGTCGAGCCGTCTCGCGGCGATCCGCGGTGGCGCCCCGATCGTGCCGGGCACCACCGAGTTCGCCAAGGGACCCGAGGAGATCAAGGCGTTCGGCAACGAGTTCGGCTGGCCCGTGTGCATCAAGGCGGCCTTCGGCGGCGGCGGCCGCGGCATGAAGGTCGTGCAGTCGGAGGCCGAGGTCGACGACGCGATGGCGAGCGCCCAGCGGGAGGCCAAGAGCTTCTTCGGGCGTGACGAGGTCTACGTCGAGCGGTACCTCACCTGGCCGCGTCACGTCGAGATCCAGCTGGTCGGCGACAAGCACGGCAACTGTGTGTGGATCTCGTCTCGCGACTGTTCCGCACAGCGCCGTCACCAGAAGCTCGTCGAGGAGGCGCCGGCGCCGGGCCTGCCCGACGGAGTGGAACAGGCGATGGGTGAGGCCGCGGTCAAGGCTGCGAAGGCCGTCGGCTACTACGGAGCCGGCACGGTCGAGTTCATCTTCCAGGACGGCGAGTTCTTCTTCCTCGAGATGAACACGCGTCTGCAGGTCGAGCATCCGGTCAGCGAGATGATCACCGACATCGACCTCGTCGAGTGGCAGATCCGAGTTGCGGCGGGTGAGCACCTCCCGATGACGCAGGCCGAGGTCGACGCCTCCCGCCGCGGCCACTCGATCGAGATCCGCATCAATGCCGAGGACGTCGCCGGGGGCAAGTTCCTGCCGTCGCCGGGCCCGATCACCCGGCTCGTCGCTCCGGACGGGTTCGGCGTGCGGTTCGACTCCGGCTATCACTCGGGTGACGAGATCAGCCAGTTCTACGACAACCTGGTCGGCAAGCTGATCGTCTGGGGCCGCGACCGCGACGTCGCGATCGCCCGCACGATCCGAGCACTCGACGAGCTGGTGGTCGAGGGTGTCGCGACGACGATCCCCGCCGATCTGGCGATCCTCCGACATCCCGACTTCGTCGCCGTGGAGCACTCGACCAAATGGGTCGAGGAGACGCTCGACCTGACCGGCATCGGCGGCAAGTCCGAGTCCGAGTCGGCGTCGCCCGAGACCGAGGCCGACGCGGAGCCGCTGGTCAAGCGTTCGACGACGGTCGAGGTGAACGGCAAGCGCTTCGACGTCAACATGTGGGTTCCCGAGACTCCGGCCGTCGTGTCGGGCGGTGCCGCCCCGGCCAAGAAGAAGAAGCACAGCTCCGGGAGCGGAAGCGGCAGCGGTGTCGCTTCCGGCTCGGTCGAGGCGCCGATGCAGGGAACGATCGTGAAGGTGCTCGTCGAGGTCGGACAGACCGTCGAGGTCGGCGCCGGCATCGTCGTGCTCGAGGCGATGAAGATGGAGAACCAGATCAACGCCGAGAAGGCAGGCACCGTCAAGGAGATCAAGGTCACCGCCGGCGACACCGTCGGCGGCGGCGACATCCTCGCCGTGATCGAGTGAATGAGACGTGGGGTCAGACCCCCCGTCTCATTCCGCGGTGGAGGAGCATCGAGGCCCTTGAATGAGACGGGGGGTCTGACCCCACGTCTCATTCGGCGGCTTCGGACAGGGCTTCGCTGAGGGCGGGGTGGACGAGGATGCTCTCGGCGAGATCGGTGACCGTCAAACCGGCGGTCACGGCGACGGCGATCACCGAGATCAGCTCGGCCGCCTGACGCCCCACGATCGAACCCCCGAGCACCTCACCGGTGGCCGGGTCGGAGATGATCTTGACGAACCCCGTCGTGTCGTTGTTGATCATCGCCTTCGCGGTCGACGAGAACGGCACCTTGGTCACGCGGATCTTGCGGCCCGAGCTGAACGCCTCCGCCTCGGCGAGGCCGACGTCGGCGATCTCCGGTTCGGTGAAGATCGCCGACGCAGCCTTGTCGTAGTCGAGGTGGCGGTGGCTGCGCGTGTGGCCACCCATGATGTGCTCGGCGACCTTGCGTCCCTGCATCGACGCCACCGACGACAGCGGCAACTTGCCGCTGATGTCGCCCGCTGCGTAGATGTGGGGCACGTTCGTGACGCAGTGCTGGTTGATGCCGACGTAGCCCCACTCGTCGACCGCGACGCCGGCGGCCCCGAGTCCGACGTCTTCGGTGTTCGGTATCGAACCGATGGCGAGTACGGCATGGCTCGACGTGACCGAGCGTCCGTCGTCGGTGCGCACGACCACACTGTCGTCGGACCGTTCGATCGATTCGGCCCGGGCCCCCATCACGAGCTTGACCCCGCGCCGCATGAACTCCTCCTCGAGCACCGCTGCGACCTCGGGATCCTTGCCGGGCAGCACCTGTTGGCGGCTCACCACCAGGGTCACCTTGGAGCCGAACGAGGAGAACATGTGGACGAACTCGACACCGGTGACACCCGAGCCGATCACCGTGACGCTCTCCGGGAAGATCTTCGGGGGATAGCAGTCTCGGGTGGTCAGGATCCGATCGCCGTCGGGTTCGCACCAGTCCGGGATCCGCGGTCGCGAGCCGGTCGAGACGAGCGCCGCGTCGAACTCGACCGTCTCGACACCGTCGGGACCCTCGACGACGACCGAGTTCGGTCCCGTGAAACGGCCGGAGCCCCGAAGCATCCGAACACCCTGACTGGTCAGCAACTGCGTGGTGTTGTCACGCATCGTGTTCTCGATCGACTCGATGCGTTCGGTCAGTCCGCCGACGTCGACTGCGGTGTCGACCGTGGCCAGCCCCATCCCCCCGATCGCGCGCGTCCGACTGATCGCCCTGCCGGTGGCGATCATCGACTTCGAGGGAATGCAGTCCCACAGGTGCGCGGCGCCACCGACGATGTCGCGCTCGATCATCGTCACCTCGGCGCCGAGACGGGCCGCCGTGGTCGCTGCGACATTGCCCGCAGGACCGCCTCCGATGATCACGAATCTGGTGCTCACGGGCGCCAGGCTATGCCGCGTCGACGTCAGTGGTCGCCGACGTACAGGCCGTCGTCGGCGAACAGCGTCGCCCGTTCGGTCGGTTCGGTGGTCAGCGGCGCGGTGGTCACGACGTTGGGACAGAACCTCGACGGATACGAGAGCTGGTCGCGGGGTTCGCCGACCCACTCGAAGTGCATCCCGTCGGGGGTCAGGAAGTTGCCACCCCAGGCGAACCCGTGCTTGCGGAAGATCTGGACGGTCTGGCAGCCGCCGGGCCTGGTCGCGAAGTCCGGCGGAGCACATCCCTGGCAGGAGCCGACGGTGTTGGTGTCGACCGCCATCCCCCACGAGTGCCTGGAGAGGAACCCGAGGGAGCTGTCGGGCGTCAGTCGGTTGAACCGCGCCAGGAAGCATCCGCCCGCCCTGTTCGCGTCCACGAAGTTGATGGTGCCGGTGAGCCCGCGGGCCGCGACCTCGTCCATCGCCGCCTTCAGTGCGACCCGCACCGTCGAGTGGCACCCGGTCTGCAGGCTGAGCCCGCCGACACCGCCGGTCGTGATGTAACGACTCCGCCAGGCGTCGTCGAGGCTCACCGAACCGTTCGCATTGACCCGGTAGGCGAACTCGCCGAGCGCCGCCTTGGTCTGTGCCATCCCGAGCGTGCTGTCCGGGTCGGCCGGGTCCCAACTCCTCCGGATCCGGATCGACGTCGACACCAGGCCGTTGCTGGACATCGCTGCATCGATCGCGGCCCGTGACGGGAACCCCCACAGCACGGCGCGGCTCAGATTCGTGATGCCGAGTCGGTCCGCGGCGGCCGGCACGATCAGGACCTCGGTTCCGCCGAGCACGTCGTCGTCGACGACGGCGGCAACGGTGATCGGCACGATCGCGCCGGATCCCGAGACGAGATCCATCGTGTCCCCGGCCTGTGCGCCGCGGAGCCCGGCGGTCAGCGCTCCCATCACGGCGGTGTTCGGTCCGAGCAGGCCGGAGATCTCTCGGCCCATCGTTCGTGCGACCACGTCAGGCGGCAGCACGGTGGTGCCCATCGGGTAGGCGAAGCCCTGCTGCGGGATCTGCACCGGGGACGCACCGCGCCTGAGCGCGACCATGCCGACGCTCGCGGCGCGCCCGAACGCGACGCTGGAGCCCGACGCCCGGGCGGCCGCCACCGCGCGGTCGGCGACGTCCTGGCGCAGCGGACCGGAGTTGTAGATCGTGACGACCTCGGCGACGAGGGGCGACGCCGGCTCGGCCTGACGGACAGCGACTGCGGGTCGATCGATGCTCTCGGTGAGCGCAGCGGCGGCGCTCGCGGCACCGATCGCGACGACGAGGAGGGCAGCCAGGCCGGTGACGGTTCGAACACGCACGGACCGCAACTGTACGGGCTCTCGGTGCCGCGGCGACGGCAACCGACCGGCCCTCGGCACCGACATCGTCGTCGCGAATCGAACGCGCGCATCGTGGGTGGGTTCGATACCGTCGTGGCACCGTGAGCCACGACAGCCCGACCGCCGCCGATCCGATCGACCACCCGGACGTCGCCACCACCGACGGCGAGCCGTCCGGCAGCGGGCTGGCTGCCGAGAAGGCCCGCCGACTCGCGCAGATCGACACGCTCCGGGCGGAGGGGGGCACCCCCTACCCGTACCGTTTCGATCGGACGCACACGATCGGCGAGGTCCGCGAGACGTGGGGACACCTCGACGCCGGCATCGAGACCGACGATGCGGTGGCCGTGGCGGGCCGGATCATGCTGATGCGCGATTCCGGCAAGCTCGTGTTCGCCACGATCCGCGACCGATCCGGCGAGGTTCAACTGTTCGTCTCGAAGGCGGTCGTGGGCGACGCGGAGTTCGCCCGCGTCAAGCAGCTCGACCTCGGAGACTGGGTCGGCGTCCGCGGCACCGTCATGACCACCCGGAAGGGCGAGTTGTCGGTCAAGCCCGACCACGTCGAGCTGTTGTCCAAGGCGATTCGGCCCATGCCGGACAAGTTCCACGGCCTGCACGACACCGACACCCGCTTCCGTCAGCGTTACGCCGACCTGATCGTCAACGAGCAGGCACGACGGACCTTCGAGATCCGCCACGAGATCATCGCCAGCTTCCGCCGCACCTTGCACGATCGCGGCTTCATCGAGGTCGAGACGCCGGTGCTCCACGTCGAAGCAGGCGGCGCCCATGCTCGGCCGTTCACGACCCATCACCACACACTCGACATGCAGATGTACCTGCGCATCGCGCTCGAGCTCCACCTCAAGCGGCTGATCGTCGGCGGGATGGAGCGCGTGTTCGAGATCGGACGCATCTTCCGGAACGAAGGCATCTCGACGCGCCACAACCCGGAGTTCACGATGATGGAGCTCTACCAGGCATTCGGTGACTGGAACGATGTCATGGACATCAGCGAGGTCCTGGTCACGCAGGCCGCGCGTGACGCGATCGGCACCACGGTGATCACGATCCGCGACCAGGAGATCGACCTCGCCGAACCGTGGCCGCGCCTCCGCATGGTCGATGCGGTGTCGGAACGCGCCGGGCGGGAGGTCCACCCGAGTCAGCCGATCGAGGAGCTGCGCCGACTGGCGGACCTTCACGGGGTCCGCTGGGAGCAACGCTGGGGTGGCGGCAAACTCGTCGAGGAGCTGTTCGAGGCCCTGTGCGAGGCCGACATCGTGCGCCCGACCTTCGTGACGGGGCACCCGACGGAGATCTCTCCGCTCGCACGCGTCGACCGCGGTGATCCCTGGTTGACCGAGCGATTCGAGATCTTCGTCGACTCGCGTGAGCTCGGCAACGGCTATTCGGAGCTCAACGACCCGGTCGAACAACGGCTGCGCTTCGAGGAGGAACAGGCCGCCAAGGATGCCGGCGATCACGAAGCGGGTTCGGTCGACGAGGACTACATCCGGGCGCTCGAGTACGGCATGCCTCCCACCGGCGGACTCGGCATCGGCATGGACCGCGTTGCCATGCTGTTGGCCGGGGTCGACTCGATCAAGGAGGTCATCCTGTTCCCGACCCTGCGACACGAAGTGATGTGACGACTGGTGCCCGACACCGAACGTCACCCCGACGACCCGAAGGATGCACAATGACACGAACGGCATGGGGCGCGGGCCTCGCAACGATCGCCACGGACGGTACGGTGCTCGACACGTGGTTCCGGTGGCTCGGTTGGGGCGAGTTCGGTGACGACAGCTGCCCGATCGACGAGATCGAGTCGCAGCTCGGCATGCGAGAGGCGACCGACGACGTGCGGCGGGTGACGATCCGGCCGGTCCGCCTCACGATCGACGTCGACGAGCCACCGGCATCGGCGTCGGATGCCTACCTGCGGCTGCATCTGCTGTCGCACCGTCTCGCAGCGCCGCGCACGCTCGACATGGAGGGCACGTTCGGCGTGTTGAACAACGTGGCGTGGACCAGTATCGGTCCCGTCGCCGTGTCCGAGATCGACGACGTGCGCATGCGCCTGCGCGCGGAGGGCCGCGTGATCTCGGTGCACGGACTCGACAAGTTCCCGCGGATGACCGACTACGTGATTCCGTCCGGCGTCCGGATCGCCGATGCCGACCGGGTACGCCTCGGTGCCCACCTCGCCGAGGGCACGACGGTGATGCACGAGGGGTTCTGCAACTTCAACGCCGGCACGCTCGGTGTGTCGATGGTCGAGGGGCGGATCTCTGCCGGCGTGGTGGTCGGCAACGGCAGCGACATCGGGGGAGGCGCGTCGATCCAGGGAACGCTGTCCGGCGGCGGGACCGAACAGATCACCATTGGTGAACGCTGCCTGCTGGGCGCGAACGCGGGCATCGGCATCAGCCTCGGTGACGACTGCGTCGTCGAGGCCGGCCTCTACGTCACCGCCAGCACCCCGGTCCTGACGCCCGACGGGGTCGTGAAGGCGCGAACCCTGTCGGGGCAGAGCAACATGATGTTCATCCGCGACGGCCAGTCCGGCAAGGTCGTCGCCCGCGCCCGCACCGGACGTTGGGGCACGCTCAACGACGACCTCCACACCGCCCAGTAGCCCCGCGGACAACACGGGTCAGACCCGTGTTGTCCCTCCGGTAGCGTCGGGCCGATGGGGAAGGCCGACGAGTTCGGAGCGCCGGTCGGGGTCGACGCCGGTGTCCGCGTCGTGCCGATCACCAATCCCGACAAGGTGATGTTCCCGTCGGTCGGCCCCGCGAAGGAACCCCGCACCAAGCTCGACCTCGCCCGGTACTACGTCGCTGTCGGTGACGCTCTCATGCGGACGGTTCGCGACCGTCCGGTACTCCTCGAGCGTTACCCCAACGGCGTGCGGGAGAAGTCGTTCTTCCAGAAGCGGATCCCCGACTCCGCTCCCGACTGGCTCGTGACCACGACGGTCGAGACGATCAACGGCACCCCGTCCCGAGCGCTCGTCATCGCCGACCTCGCCCACGTGCTGTGGGCGGTCAACATGGGCGTGCTGGGTCTGCACGTCTGGCCGTTCCGGGCCTCGAACCCCGAGGACCACGACGAGATGCGCATCGATCTCGACCCCTCCCCCGGCGTGACGTTCGACATGGTCCGCGAGTCGGCAGGCCACGTCCGGGACCTGCTCGCCGAACTCGGCATGGTCGGGTTCCCGAAGACCACCGGGAGCAAGGGCATCCACGTGTACGTGCGCGTCGAGCCGGGCTGGGACTCGTTCGCCGTCCGCGGAGCCGTGGTCGCGCTCGGCCGCGAGCTGGCCAGACGTCATCCGGACCTGATCACCGACAAGTGGTGGAAGGAGGAGCGCGGCACGCGCGTGTTCGTCGACTTCAACCAGAACGCTCCCCACAAGAACATGTTCGGTGCCTGGGGCGCGCGACCACGCGTCGGGGCGCAGGTGTCGACGCCGTTCGGATGGGACGAGCTCGACTCGATCGACCCCGAGGCGATGACGATCGACACCGTGCCTGGCCGACTCACCGAGCGCGGCGACCCGTGGGAGCTGATGGACGATGCCACGTGCTCGATCACTGCACTGGTCGAGCGGTTCGCGGCCGATCTCGCCGACGGCATCCCGGATGCACCCTGGCCTCCCGTGTATCCGAAGATGCCGAACGAGGCCCCCCGTGTGCAGCCGAGCCGGGCGCGTCGGACAGACTGATCCCGACGGTGCACCCGCCGCCCCGGCGAGCCGTTCAGGGGACTGCGGCAACACCGGCTCGAGCCGGGGCCTCGGCGGAGAGCTCGGCAGTGCGACCCACGGCGATCAGTCCGAGCAGCACGAGCACGATGCCCACCCATCCGCCGGGCGAGATGCTCTCGTCGAGCACCACGACGGCCAGCACGCTCGCCGTCAAGGGCTCGGCGAGCACGAGCGTGACGGTCGTCGCCGAGGTGAGCCGACTGAGTCCGTAGCCGTACAGCACGTACGCGACCCCCGTCGCCAGGACGCCGAGGTGGACCGCCGTCGCCAGCCCACCCGGTGATCCGATCCAACCGTACGGCTCCCGGAAGGCGAGGACGCTCACCACGACCGCTCCGACCGTGAACGGCGCGGCCAACGCCGTGGTCGGGGCGAGCCCTGCGTCCATCGTGACCTTGGACGTGACCGAGTACAGGGCGTACCCGGCACCCGCCGCCAGCGCGAACGCGACGCCGAGCGCATCGACCTGCGAATCACCCCCGGACTGGGCGGCGACGAGCACCACGCCGCCGCCGACGGTGACGAGCGTGCCGATGAACCATCCCAGCGACGGACGCGTCGCTCGCCAGACCGATTCGAGCGCTCCGGCGAAGAACGGCCCGCTGCCGACCCCGACCACCGTGCCGACGGCGACGCCGGTCCGATCGACCGCGGTGAAGAATGCCGGCCCATAGACGGCGACACCGAGCCCACCGATGACGATCGGCCGCCACATCGTCCGGACCGTCCCGACGAGGTCGGCGACGGACGGTCTCGACGGCGAGAGCCCGACGGCAACCCACAACACGAGCGTGCCGACGGCGATGCGCACCGCACCGACCCCGAGTGGGGTCGTCCCGTCCGGACCGAGGTCCTGGGCAGTGCCGGCCGTCCCGAAGAGCGCGGCAGCAGCGACGACGGCCCCGATCGGTCGCGCGGTTCCCGGCACCCCGCTTGTCTATCCGATTCCCGGTGGCACACGTGGTCGTCCCGCTCGCCCGGACACCCGTCCTCGGAGACGGAATATCATTGTGCGCGCAACTGTTTGATTGAACATGCCCACCACCCACAGCTCCCCGGTCGTCGACGTGCGTCGTGCCGCGGATCGGCCCGCCACCAAGATCGGCTGGCTCGACTCCAAGCACTCGTTCAGCTTCGGTCGCCACTACGACCCGTCGAACACGGGCCATGGACTGCTGCTCGTGAACAACGACGACATCGTCCGCGGCGGCTCGGGATTCGACACCCATCCCCACCGCGACATGGAGATCGTCACGTGGGTGTTGTCCGGCGAGCTCGAACACAAGGACTCCGAGCGCAACCGTGGCGTGCTCTATCCGGGCCTCGCGCAGCGGATGTCGGCCGGCACCGGCATCTGGCACTCGGAGATGAACAACTCGGGCAGCGAGGACGTCCACTTCGTCCAGATGTGGGTGCCGCCGGACACGGAATCGATCGACCCGGGCTACGAGCAGCTCGACATCAACGCCGAACTCGATCGCGGCGGACTCGTCCCGATCGCGTCGGGCAGGGGCCACGACGCCGCCATCACGATCCGCCAACGCGGCGCCGTACTCTGGGGCGGCAGGCTCGGCGCGGGCGAGTCGGTGGCAGTCCCCGACGACCGGCACGTCCACGTCTTCGTCCCTCGTGGCTCGGCCACCCTCGACGGGGCCGGCGCGTTGGCCACCGGCGACGCTGTCCGCCTCACCGGGGCCGGCTCACCCACGCTCACCGCGGGCGTCGACGGCGCCGAGGTGCTGATCTGGGCGACGGCGTGACATCCTGAACCGCATGGACCCGGACCGCACCGACTTCGACGACTTCTCGGAGCTGGTGCGATCACGACGAACCTCGATGATCGTCGACCAGCAACGAGAGGTGCCGCTCGACCTGGTCGCCGAACTGTGCGGGCTGGCCACCTGGGCCCCGAACCACAAGAAGACCTGGCCATGGCGCTTCGCCGTGTTCACGGGCGCCGGCAGGGCCGCGCTCGGCGAGACGATGGCGGACGAGATGGAACGGGTCGACTACGGCGACGACGCGAAGCGCGCCAAGACCCGCGCAAAGTACCTGCGGACACCCGCGGTCCTGGTGGTCGGGTGCGCACCTCACGACGACGAGATGCTGCACAACGAGAACCGCGACGCCGTCGCCGCCGGTATCCAGAACCTGCTCCTCGGTGCAACGGCACTGGGCCTGGCCAGTTTCTGGTCCACGCCCGCACTCGAGCGTCCCCGGCGGGTGCTCGAGTTGTGCGGCTTCGAGGCCGATGACCGCCTGGTCGGCATCGTCTATCTCGGTTGGGCGGCGCAGGACTGCCCGGTTCCGGAACGGCCGCAGTTCCCGATCACCCACGTCACCGGCTGACGACGCTGCCGGCGTTTTCGCCGCTCGCTGCCCGAGCGGCGACAATGGTCGGGTGACTGCGATCGACGACCAGCGCCAGACGATCGTGACGCTCGATGTCGAGGGTGTCCTGGTGCCCGAGATCTGGATCGCCGTCGCCGAACGCACCGGCGTCGACGGCCTGCGCCGAACCACGCGCGACGAGCCCGACTACGACGTGCTGATGCGCTACCGGCTCGATCTCCTCGCGGAACACGGCCTCACGATGTCGCTGATCGAGGATGTCATCGGCGGTCTCGAGCCACTCGACGGCGCCCGAGCCTTCCTCGACCAGCTCCGCGACGAGACCCAGGTCATCCTGCTCTCGGACACGTTCGAGCAGTTCGCCCGCCCGCTGATGCGTCAGCTCGGGCTTCCGACGGTGTTCTGCCATCGCCTCGTGGTGGACGACGATCGAATCGTCGACTACCGACTTCGTCAACCCAACCAGAAGCAACACTCGGTCGAGGCGCTCCAGAGTCTGAACTACTGCGTGATCGCCGCCGGCGACAGCTACAACGACACCACCATGCTCGGTGCCGCCGACCACGGGTATCTCTTCCACGCACCTGCGAATGTGATCGCCGAGTTTCCCCAACATCCGTCGCTCGACACCTACGACGACCTGCTCGCTGCGATCCGCTCACACCTCTGACACCGGAGACACCGGAGACACCGGAGACACCGGAGACGCCGGAGAGGCTTGCATGCCGCGGCGACTCCGCAGGGCAGGAATGCCCTGGCCGACTCACGCAGCGCGGGAGATGTTGGAGGCGTGCTCGATGCCGCACCGCTGACCGGGCTGACCTCGGCCCAGGCTGCGCAACGCCTGCGCGAGGTCGGCCCGAACGCACTCCCCGCACCGCCCAGCACACCGGTCTGGCGGCAACTGTCGGCCCAGCTCACCCACTTCTTCGCCGCGATGTTGTGGGTCGCGGGCGCGCTGGCGATCGTCGGCGGATTACCCGAGTTGGGCGTCGCCATCTTCATCGTCATCGTGGTGAACGCACTGTTCGCGTTCGCCCAGGAGTACCGGGCCGAGCAGGCAGCGGCGCGGCTGCGGAGCCTGCTCCCCCTCCAGGTGTTGGTCGTGCGCGATGGATCTCCGCTCGTGATCGATGCCGACGGTGTGGTCCCCGGCGACCTGGTCGTGCTCGCCGACGGCGATCGGGTGGCCGCCGACATGACCTGTGTCGAGAGCCACGGTCTGCTGATCGACACCTCGACGCTGACGGGCGAGAGCGTGCCCGATTCGATCGGCGACGGCGACGAACTCCGTGCCGGCACGTTCGTGGTCGAGGGCGAGGGGCGAGCGATCGTCACTGCCACGGGCGCATCGACCGACTTCGCCCGCATCGCCGTCCTGACCCAGGGCACCGAGCGCCCGGACACGCCGTTGACCCGGGAACTCCACCGCCTCGTCCGGACGATCGCGCTGATCGCTCTCGCCGCCGGCGGGGGTTTCTTCCTGCTCACGTTGTTCCTCGACACACCACCCTCGGACGGGTTCGTGTTCGCCATCGGCATCACCGTGGCGCTCGTCCCCGAGGGCCTCTTGCCGACGGTGACGTTGTCGTTGGCGATCGGAGCGCAGCGGATGGCCGACCAGCACGCCCTCGTGCGACGGCTCGACTCGGTGGAGACGCTGGGCTCGACGACGTTCATCTGCACCGACAAGACCGGCACACTCACCCAGAATCGCATGCGGATCGTCGAGATCTGGATGCCTCAGGGCAGCGTGCGTCGAGCCGGGTCCGGGTACGGCCCCGACGGCGAGATCGACGGCCTGACCGACGACCTGCGCGCCCGGCTCGTCGATCTGGCGACCGTGGCGAGAGGCTGCTCCCGCGGCCGGGCCGTGCGGACCGAGGACGGCACCTGGATGTCGTCGGGCGATCCGATGGAAGCAGCGATCGACTCGCTCGCGATCCAGCTCACCGGCGACCAACTCGACAGGATCAGCACAACCGCACGGTTCGCGTTCGATCCCCGTCGACGCCGCTCGTCGGCGGTGACGCACGATCGGGTCCTCGTGAAGGGCGCCCCGGACGCGGTCATCGAACGGTGCCGCATGGACGCCGCCGCCGAGACCGCAGTGCGAGCGACGATGACCGAACTCTCCGATCGGGGGCTCCGGGTGCTGGCCGTGGCCGCCCGCGCCGTGGACGGTGCGGCGCCGACCGACCCCGACGAGGCCGAGACCGGTCTCGAGCTGCTCGGCCTCCTCGGATTCGAGGATCCGCCTCGGCCCGCGGCGCAGGACGCGCTGGTGGCGTGCCGCCGGGCGGGCATCAAGGTGGCGATGATCACCGGCGACTCGCAACTGACCGCCCGGGCGATCGCCGACGAGACCGGCCTCCGACCGAGTGACGGCCTCGTGCTGATCGGTGCCGAGCTCCCCGACGACGAGCAGCTCCTCGGAGCCCTCGTCGACCGCGATGGCGTGGTGATCGCCCGGGTGACGCCGGAGGACAAGCTCCGCATCGCTCGAGCACTTCGCGCTCGCGGACACGTCATCGCCATGACGGGTGACGGGGTGAACGACGGACCTGCGCTGCGGGAGGCCGACATCGGCATCGCCATGGGAGCGAGCGGCAGCGACGTCGCCCGGGAAGCCGCCGATCTCGTGCTGCTCGACGACAACTTCGCCACCATCGTGGCAGCCGTCGAGCAGGGTCGGGCCACGTTCGCCAACGCCCGCCGCTTCCTCACCTATCACCTGACCGACAACGTCGCCGAGCTGACGCCGTTCGTGATCTGGGCGCTGTCGGGCGGGCGGTTCCCGCTGGCGCTCGGCGTGCTGCAGATCCTCGCGCTCGACATCGGCACCGACACGCTGTCGGCGGCCGCACTCGGCAGCGAACCCGCCGGCCCGCACGTGATGTCGCAACCACCGAGTTCCGGCCGGCTCCTGAACAGGACGGTCGCGACCCGCGCGTTCGGAGTCCTCGGACCGACGGAGGCCGTGTTCGAGATGACCGCGTTCGTCGTGGCCCTCGCGATCGCGGGCTGGACCATCGGCGACACCTTCCCGACCGGACCGGCGTTGTACGCAGCATCCGGCGCCGCCTTCCTGACCGTCGTGATCGCCCAGACCGCGAACGCGTTCGCGTGCCGAAGCAGCCGACGCCCGGCCTGGACGCTCGGCTGGTTCTCCAACAGGTTCCTGCTGGTCTCGGTGCTGATCGAGCTCGCGTTCGCACTCGCGATGTTCCTGATCCCTGCTGCGTCCGACCTCCTCGACCAGCAGTGGCCACCGGCCGGAGCCTGGATCATCGTGCTCGCATCAGCGCCGGCCGTCCTGATCGCCGACGCCCTGTGGAAACGCCACGGCACCGATCAGTGAGAACGACCCGGCCGGATCAGGTGGAACCCGACGGCTCCACCTCTTCGACCCCGCGCAGCAGCACCGGCACCATCATCGCGATGACGACGAGGAAGCCGCCACTCACGTAGTACGACGCCCGCACGCCGTACCGGTTGGCGATGACGCCGCCGAGCAGTGCACCGACGGGCATGCCGAGGTACACGAGGAACCGGTAGCTGGCGCCCACGCGTCCGAGCAGCTCGTTGGGGATCAGGCGCTGACGGAGCGCCAGCGTGAGGACGTTCCACACCATCACGCAGGCGAGCGACAGACCGGTGAGCAGACCTGCGGCGATCGGCGACGTGGTCCCTGCGACGAGCCACATCGCGAGGCCGGATCCGAGTACCGCCACGGTCAGCGTGATGCGCAGCGGGAGGTGCCGGAACCTCGGCGCCACGAGCGACCCCACGATGCCGCCGATCGCCCCGGGGACGAGCAGCAGGCCGTAGCCGAACTCCGACAGGCCGAGTTCGTCCCGTGCGTACAGCACGAAGACGGCGTTGGCGATGAACGACGCCGTGCCGAGCCCGGTCGAGATCAGGGCGAGGGTCCGCAGCAGGCGATGGTTCCAGAGCCATCGGAAACCCTCGCCGACCTGGGATCGCATCGAGGTGCGCCGAGGGGGCTCCACCCAGACTCCGAAACCCCCCGACATCAGCCCCATGACGAGTGCGGCCCCCGCAAAGCTGAGGGCGTCGAGCCCGAACGGCGCCGCGACGGCCAGCGTGAAGAGCAGGCCGCCGAGCGGCGGCCCCAGCACATCGTTCATCGCGAGCTCGGTCGACCCGAGGCGGCCGACGGCCCGTTCGAGGTCCTTGCCGTCCACGGTCGCCGGGATCATCGCCATGCTGGACGAGTCGACCACCGCCTCGGCGGACGCGAGCAACGCCGCGACCACGAAGAGCACGACGATCGAGACCTGGTCGACGAGGATCACGGCGACGAGCACCGCCATCACGATCGCCCGGGCGATGTCGAGACGCATCCGGAGGACGCGACGGTCGTAGCGGTCGGCCCAGGCTCCTCCCGGAAGGATGAAGAACAGCCACGGCAACCGCTCGGCGACCGTGACGCCGGCGATGAGCCGCGGGTCGTCGGTCACCGAGGTCGCCAACAACGGCAGGGCCACCAACCGCAACCCGTCGCCGAGGTTCGAGAGTGCGGTCGCCCCCCAGAGCAACCGGAAGTTGCGCGGCAGGCGCGGACCGAAGCGCGAGGGCTGAACGGGCGCCGCCGAACGACCGCCGGTTGCTCGCGCCTCGGGCGGCCGCTCCAGCTCACCGGTGTCCACACCCAGAGCTTCGAGGGCGGCGTCGATTTCGTCGATCGATGTGGGGGGCCTCGGCGGGCCCCCACCCGCTTCGGAACTCGGTTCGGTCACGGGGTGTAGACGCCGAAGACCTCGCGAAGGGCGTCGCTGATCTCACCGAGCGTGGCATCGGCGCGCAACGCGTCCTTCATGCTGTACAACAGGTTGTCCCCGCCGCGCGCGGTGGCCTTCACCGCGGCCAGTGCCGATTCGACGGCGGCGGTGTCACGGTTCGCCTTGTACGCCTTCAGCCGGGCGATCTGGTTGCCCTCCAGTTCCGGATCGATCGGGAACACCTTCGGTTCGGCTTCGTCGTCCATCGTGAACTTGTTGACGCCGACGATCACGCGCTGGTCGTCGTCGATCGACTTGGTGTACTCGTAGGCAGCCTGTTCGATTTCGTCCATCTGGAAACCCGACTCGATCGCCGTGACCGCGCCACCCATCTCGTCGATCCGCTCGATGTACTCCCAGGCGAGGCGCTCGACCTCGTCGGTCAGCGACTCGACGAAGTACGACCCCGCCAGCGGATCGGGCGTGTCGACCACACCGGACTCGTACCCGATCACCTGTTGGGTTCGCAGGGCCATGCGCGCTGCTTCCTCGGTCGGCAGGCTGAGCGCCTCGTCGTAGCCGTTGGTGTGCAGGCTCTGCGTGCCACCCATCACGGCGGCAAGCGCTTGGAGGGTCACGCGCATGATGTTGTTCATCGGCTGCTGCGCCGTCAGCGTCGAACCGCCCGTCTGGGTGTGGAAGCGCAGCATCGCCGACTTCGGATCCTTCGCGCCGAACCGCTCGGTCATGATCGTGTTCCACATCCGGCGGCTCGCTCGGAACTTGGCGACCTCTTCGAAGAAGTTGTTGTGGCCGTTCCAGAAGAAGCTGAGTCGAGGCGCGAAGTCGTCGACGTCGAGCCCGGCGTCGATCGCCGCTTGGACGTAGGCGATCGCGTTGGCGAGCGTGAAGGCGATCTCCTGCACGGCGGTCGACCCCGCCTCGCGGATGTGGTAGCCCGAGATCGAGATCGTGTTCCAGTTGGGGACGTGCTTGCTGCAGTAGGCGAAGATGTCGGTGATGATCCGCATCGACGGTCGGGGCGGATACACGTAGGTGCCGCGGGCGATGTACTCCTTGAGCAGGTCGTTCTGGATCGTTCCGCCGATCCGGTCGCTCGCCACGCCGTTCTCCTCGGCGACGAGTTCGTACATCAGGAGCAGGATCGCCGCGGTCGAGTTGATCGTCATCGACGTGGTGACCTTGTCGAGCGGGAGATCCGCGAGCAGGAGCCGCATGTCCTCCATCGAGTCGATGGCCACACCGACCTTGCCGACCTCACCTTCGGCGCGGCCGTGGTCGGAGTCGTAGCCCATCTGGGTAGGAAGGTCGAAGGCACACGACAGCCCGGTCTGGCCGGCGTTCAGCAGGAACTTGAAGCGTTCGTTGGTGGCCTCGGCGTTGCCGAACCCCGAGTACTGCCGCATCGTCCAGAGCCGACCCGTGTACATCGAACCGTAGACGCCACGGGTGTACGGGGGCTTGCCGGGAGCGCCGAGCATCTCGGCCGGATCCCACCCGTCGAGGTCGGAGGCGTCGTAGAGCCGCTTGATCGGAATGCCCGAGTCGGTCTGCGGCAAGTCGGTTGCGTCAGCCATCTCGCCGATCGTATTCCAGCGGACCGCGCGCCGCCTGATCTCGTCGGGCTGCGCGCACCCCTGCGACGATTGGACGGTGAAGCTCCACCTCGCCGGACCCATGTTCACCCCTGCGGAGCGCGATCACCTCGACGCGCTCGCCGCTCGATCCCGAGACGGTGTTCGCGGTCGACAGCGCCGGGCTGCGAGATGCGGGGGCATGCGGCCACCCCGTCCGGTGCACCGAGGAGGTCGAGGCGACACTTCGCGAGTGGGATGCCCCGGCAGCACCCTGAACGCCTGGCTACGCTGAACGCACGCCTGACCCGAGGAGGTGTCCGATGGCATGGTTCAAGCGCTGGCGGAACAAGATGCGCAACTACACCTCCGATGGCGACTACCCGGGCAGCCATGGCCGCGGATCGGGCGAATCGACGTCGCATGCGAATGCGCGTGCCGAGTCCGAGATGATCCGTTTCAAGGACAGCACCGGCCCCGGAAACTCGTGAGCGATCGCAGCACGAGCTTCAGCGTGCTGCAACGACGGCGATCTCCATGCGCCACTCCGGTCGGGCGAGTGCGGGCACCGTGACGAGGGTCGATGCAGCCCGATGCACGCCGAGCGCCGCGTCTCGAGCCGCCATCACCGGGCCGAGATCCTCACCGACCACGACGTAGGTGGTGACCGACACGATGTCGCTGCCGGCCATCTCGGCGTCACGGAGCATCGCAGCGATGTTCGACCACACGAGCGCCGCCTGCTCGCCCAGATCGGCCGGGGTCGAACCGTCAGGCGCCACCGGCACCACGCCGGACGTGTGCAGCCAGTGCGATGCTCCCTCGGTGAGCACCGCGTGGGCATAGTTCGCCGCCGGCGCAGCGATGTCGGCGGGTCGGATCTCTGCCATCGCGCGATCGTACGGCCCGAGACGCCGCCGGATCCCACGACTACGGTGTGCCCATGGCCATCACCGAAGACGAACTCGACGTCACCACCACTTCGCCCGGAATGATCGACGGCATCGAGCTCACGCCCAAGACCGTCGGGCTCGACGGGATCCCGTCGTTCGACAACGTCGACGACGAACGCCACTATCGCAAGACCCACCTCGCCGGCGCGTTGCGCATCTTCGGCAAGTTCGGCTTCGGCGAGGGCGTCGCCGGCCACATCACCGTGCGCGATCCGGAGTACCCCGACATGTTCTGGGTCAACCCGTTCGGGATGAGCTTCCGCCACATCCGCCAGAGCGATCTGATCCTCGTCGACCACGATGGCAACGTCGTGTACGGCACCAAGCCGGTCAACCGCGCGGCGTTCGTGATCCACGCCGCCGTCCACGCCGCCCGCCCCGACGTGGTGGCCGCCGCCCACGCGCATTCCCCGTACGGCAAGTCGTTCAGCTCGCTCGGCATCCCGCTCGCACCGCTCACCCAGGACGCCTGCATCTTCTACGAGGATCATCACGTCATCTCCGAGCAGGGCGGCGCGGTCGTGTTCGACATCGAAGCCGGCCGTGAACTCGCCTCGAAGTTCCCCGACGGCAAGGCGGCGATCCACCAGAACCACGGTCTGTTCACCGTCGGCGAGACCGTCGACGAAGCCGCGTTCTGGTTCATCTCGATGGAACGGTCGTGCCAGGCCCAGCTGATGGCGATGGCCGCCGGCGACCCGATCGAGATCAACGACGAGTACGCCACCTACACGCGCGAGAACACCGCATTCCACGCCGCCGGGTGGTTCAGCTTCCAGCCGTTGTGGGACGAGATCGCCCGCACCGACCCCGAACTGTTCGAGTAACCCCTGTCCGGCTCCCCCGCCCCCACGCCGACGGGGCCGGTCACCCGTTGGCTGAACACCGCACAGCCGGAGGCGCTGTTCGTCCTGTCGGCGGTGTCGCAGTACATCGGCGCCGTGATCGCCGTCGCGCTCTTCGACGAGGTCGCACCACAGACCGTCGCCTGGTTCCGGGTGATCGGCGCTGCCGTTGCCGTGGTGCTCGCATCGAGAGCCTGGCGCCAACGCTGGACCCGCGCGGAACTCGCAGCCGCCGCCCTGTTCGGCGTCGCGACGGCGCTGATGAACACGTTCTTCTACCTCGGCATCGACCGCGTCGACCTCGGCATCGCCGTCACGATCGAGTTCATCGGTCCGATCACGGTGGCGGCGATCGCCACGCGCAGCCGCCGCAACGCCCTCGCCCTCGTCTTCGCGATCGCCGGCGTCGCGATCCTCGGCGGAATGGAGATCGACGGCAATGCGCTCGGGCTGTTCTTCATCTTCCTGGCATCGGTGATGTGGGCGGCGTACATCGTGATCGGCTCGCGGGTGGCACGCTTCGATCGCGGGGTGTCCGGCCTGGGCGTCGGACTCGCGATCGGTGCGATCGCCATCACGCCGATCGGTGCCCCCGGAAGCCTCGACGTGTGGCTGTCCCCCCGGCTGCTGGCACTGTGCCTCCTGGTCGGCG
This sequence comes from Ilumatobacteraceae bacterium, assembly GCA_963715285.1. Lineage (GTDB taxonomy): Bacteria > Actinomycetota > Acidimicrobiia > Acidimicrobiales > Ilumatobacteraceae > Sva-07. The sequence continues at coordinate 179,787 of CAVQRU010000017.1, forward strand.
TGTTCTCGAACGCGATCGGCTACGGCATCGACCAGTTCACGATGCGTCGCATCCCGGTCCGCCGCTTCTCCCTGCTGCTGGCGCTGCTGCCGGTGACCGCCGTTCTCATCGGATGGATCGCGCTCGACCAGCAGCCCTCCGGTGTCGAGTTCGCGGGCATCGCCCTGGTCGTCGTGGGCGTCCTGGTGCAGGAGCGCGAGGAACTCGGTCCCATCGAACGTGAAGTGCTCGTCGAGCCGAGCTGACGACCGCGCCTGATCGCTTCCGACGAAGCCCGTCGTGCCGAGTCGCGACCACTACGATCCTGCCGCTGTTCGGATCCGGACACTTTCAGTTCAATGCGGGAGCGCACGTGAAATCACTCTTCCACCGGCGGGGCGACGGCACCACCCCGACGTACCTCGTCGAGATCTTCCTGATCAGTGCTGCAGCGCTCCTGCTCGAGATCGCCTACACCCGCATCATCTCGTTCAAGCTCTACTACTACTACACGTACCTCGTGATCGGGCTGGCACTGCTCGGGCTCGGATCCGGCGCGGTGATCGTCGCCGTCTCGAAGCGTCTCGACGGCCTGGGGACACGGTCGCTGCTCGCCCGGTGTGCCGTCGCGTCCACCATCGGCGTCGTGGTCGGCTACGTCGCCGTCGCTACCACACCGCTCGACACGATCGAGATGTGGACCGGTGGTCGGGGGCCCCAACTCGCGGCGATGGGCCAGCTGGTGATCATCGCGCTCGGGCTCTACATCAGCTTCCTGCCGATCGGCATGTGCGTGTCGGCACTGTTCGCACGGCGGCCCGACGACATCAACCGGCTGTACTTCTCCGACCTCGTCGGTGCCGCGCTCGCCTGTCTCGTCGTCGTCCCGCTGATCGCCACGATCGGCCCGGTGTCGATCATCGCGCTCGCCGGCATCATGCTGCTCGCTGTCGGCGTCCATCTCGCCGACGTCCAGTGGCGGACGGCGGCAGGTCGAGCCGCGGCGGCCGGTGCTGCGGTCTTCGCGATCCTCCTCGCGGTCGTCGTGTTCCAGCCCGGCGCCGCTCCGGACATCCGGACCGAGGAGAGCAAGGGGATCCGGCCCGGCTCCAACGTGGCAGCCTCGGAGTGGAGCGCGCTGTTCCGAGTGGACGCCATCGAACTCCCCGAGATCACGGTGCTCTACCACGACGGCACCTGGGGGTCGGCGATCTGGCCCTGGGACGGCGACCCGGCGTCGCTCGACCGTTTCGACGACGACGTGCGGTCGGTGCCGTTCGCTGCGCTCGGCACTCCGCCCGAGCGGATGCTGATCATCGGGGCCGCCGGCGGTCACGAGATCGAGGCCGCGATCCACTTCGGCGCGGAGCAGATCGACGCCGTCGAACTGAATCCGGCCACCGCCGGGCTGCTGCGCGGCAAGTACGCCGAGTACACCTCGAACCTCACCGATCGACCCGAAGTGAACTACGTGGTCGGTGACGGCCGGAGCTACCTCGCCAAGTCCGACAACGACTACGACCTGATCTGGTTCGTGGCGCCCGACAGCTACGCCGCATCGAACGCCGCGTCCAGCGGCGCCTTCGTCCTGTCGGAGAGCTACCTCTACACCCGCGAGATGATCGAGGAGTCGCTGGGGCACCTGGCCGGCGACGGCATGGTGGTGATGCAGTTCGGCGAGGTCGACTACGAGGCGCGCCCGAACCGCACGGCCCGCCTGGCGGCGACGGCACGCTCGGCGTACGAGAACAGCGACTTCGGCGAGGTGGCGGACAACGTCGCGGTCGTCACGACCGCGGAGCCGCCGGTCTTCGACTTCCCGGCGTACAACTTCTCGACGACGATCATGAAGGCATCGCCGTTCACCGACGACGAACTCGACCGCATCACCGAGCAGATCGGCGTGGTGCCGGGCGGTGAGGTCCGCTACCTGCCCGGCCGGCCGGCCGACGACGGCAGCCCGGTCAACAACATCATCACGCTGCCCGACGGCGAGGTCGACGACTACATCTCCGACTACCCGTACGACGTGCGAGCGATCAGCGACGATCGCCCGTTCTTCTGGCACTTCACGCCCTTCTGGGACGTGATCGGTGACGTGGGCGACTCCGTCAGCACGTTCGACATCGAGGTCGGGATCGGCGAACGGGTACTCGTCGTGCTGTTGGTCATGTCGATCCTGCTGGCCGCCGTGTTCCTCCTGCTGCCGTTCGTGCTGGTGCGCGACACCTGGAAGCAGCTGCCGTACAAGGCGAACACCGCGCCGATCTTCGCGATCCTCGGGCTGGCCTTCATCGCCTTCGAGATCACGTTGATCCAGCGGTTCTCCCTCGTGCTCGGCTACCCGACCTACTCCCTCACCGTGACACTGATGGCGATTCTCCTGTCGACCGGTGTCGGCGCGCTCGTCAGTGAACGCTGGCACCACACGCCGCGGCGCATGCTCGGCGCGCTGGCGGTCGCCATCGTCGCCCTCGGGCTCTTCTACGGGTTCGCCGGGCCGGCGTTGGAGGATGCGCTGCTCAGCTGGCCGCTGCTCGCCAAGGCGGCCGTGGTCGCCCTGCTGTGCGCGCCGCTCGGGTTCTGCCTCGGCATGTTCATGCCGCTGTCGATCTCGCTCGTGGCTCGCGACAGCGCCCATTCACGCGAGTACGTCGCCTGGGGATGGGCGATCAACGGGTTCTTCTCCGTGATCGGTTCGACGCTCACGACGATGGTGTCGATGACGATCGGCTTCCGTGCGGTTCTCTTCGGTTCCGTGGTGCTCTACCTGATCGTGATCGCCCTGCTCAGCCGTCTGTCGTCGCGGGTCGTTGCCGCGGGAGACTGAACGCAAGACTCCCGGCATGGACACACCGGGCTTCCCGTTCAACGACACGCAGGACTTCGACGACACCGAACGCGGCTTCATCGCCAGGGCGACCACACGGCAGATCACCGCCGCCGACGGACGAGTGGTCTGGGACCTCGACGCCTACCGCTTCCTCGACGAGCCGCCCACCGACACCGCTCATGCCAGCCTGTGGCGTCAGGGGCAGCTGCTGATCCGCGACGGCCTGTTCGAAGTGGTGCCGGGCATCTACCAGCTGCGCGGATTCGACCTGTCGGTGATGAGCGTCATCGAGGGCGAGACCGGGGTGATCGTGATCGACCCGCTGATCAGCAAGGAGACCGCCGCAGCAGCCTGGGCGCTGTACCAGGAACACCGCGGCCCACGTGACGTGGTGGCGATGGTCTACACGCACTCCCACATCGACCACTTCGGCGGCGTCAAGGGCATCATCGACGAAGCCGACGTCGACGCCGGACGGATCGCGGTGATCGCCCCGGAGGGCTTCATGGAGGAAGCGGTGGCCGAGAACGTCTTCGTCGGCACGGCGATGGGGCGCCGCTCGGACTTCATGTACGGCGCAGCGCTCCCCAAGGGCCCCGACGGACAGATCGGATGTGGACTCGGCCAGACCACCTCGACCGGTGAGCCGACGCTGATCCCGCCCACGATCGACATCACCGCCACCGGCCAGGAGCTCACGATCGACGGTGTGCGGATCGTGTTCCAGGTGACGCCCGGAACCGAGGCGCCCGCCGAGATGAACTTCTACTTCCCCGACCACAAGGCGCTGTGCACCGCGGAGAACACCTCCCACACGTTGCACAACATCGTCACGCTGCGCGGCGCCCAGGTGCGCGACGCACGACGGTGGGCGGCCTACCTCACCGAGACGATCGACCTGTGGGGCGACGACCTCGAGGTCGTGTTCGCGTCGCACCACTGGCCGACCTGGGGGCGTGAACGCGCAGTGGAGTTCCTGGCGATGCAGCGCGACATGTACGCCTACCTCCACGACCAGACGCTGCGTCTGATGAACCTCGGCCACGTGGGATCGGAGATCGCCGAGATGCTCGAGATGCCGCCCGCGCTGGCCGAGCAGTGGCACACGCACGGTTACTACGGATCGGTCAGCCACAACGTGAAGGCCATCTATCAGCGCTACCTCGGCTGGTACGACGGCAACCCGGCGCACCTGTGGCCACACCCACCCGTCGCCGCGGCCCGACGCTACGTCTCCGCGATGGGCGGTGCCGACGCTGCCGTGGCGCTGGCGCGGGCAGCGTTCGACGACGGCGACCTGCGCTGGACGGTCGAAGTGCTCAACCACGTCCTGTTCGCCGACGAGCACCATGCGGCGGCTCGTGCACTGCAGGCCGACGCCTTCGAACGGATCGCGTTCGGCGCCGAGAACGGCACCTGGCGCAACGTGTTCCTCGTCGGGGCGAAGGAACTGCGCGACGGCGACGTGGCCACCGCGGCGAACCGGGGAGCACCCGACCTCCTCGGCGCGCTGTCGGTCGAGCAGATGCTCTCGAGCATCGCGATCCGCATCGAGGGTCCGAAGGCGTGGGATCTCCACCTCGTGTTGTCGTTCGTGATCACCGACCTCGACGAGACCTACGTGTTCGAGCTCCGCAACGGCGTCGCGAACCACCGGCGCACGACGGAACCTGCCGCCGACAGTACGACGCTGTCTCTCGATCGTCGGTCGCTCATCGCGTTGTTCACGGGGCGGCTCGACTTCGCGGCCGGCCTCGCCGACGGCACGATCGGCCTCGACGGCGACCCGTCGACGCTCGGCACGCTCGTGTCGGTGATCGGGAAGACCGAACGGAACTTCCCGATCGTCACGCCCTGAATGAGACGCGGGGTCAGACCCCGCGTCTCATTTGAGGCCGGGGGCGCACAGGCCGTCGAGTTCCTTGATCTCGATGCGGTCACGGTTCGCGTAGGTGACCTCGTTCGCGGGATCGGCTTTCAGGTTGAAGACCCGGAACTCCATGTCGGTCGTGTCGACGGTGAGGATCCGCCCGATCAACGGCTCGCCGAGGCCGAGGATCACCTTGATCGTCTCGAGCGCCTGGATCGAGCCGATGATGCCGGGCAGCACGCCGAGCACGCCGGCCTCGGCGCAACTCGGGGCGAGTTCGGCGGGCGGGGGCTGCGGCACCATGTCGCGATACGTCGGGCCCTCGGTCGGGTGGAACACGCTGACCATGCCTTCGAAGCGGAAGATCGAGCCGTGCACCACCGGGATGCCGAGCTTGACGCTCGCGTCGTTGAGCAGATACCGGCTCGGGAAGTTGTCGGCACCGTCGACGATGACGTCGTACCCCGAGATGATGTCGATGATGTTCGATGCATCGAGCCGCGTGTCGTAGGTGACCACGTTGACGTCGGGGTTGAGCATCGTGAGGGTCTTCTTCGCGGAGTCGACCTTGCGGTCGCCGATGCGGTCGATGTTGTGGAGGATCTGGCGCTGCAGGTTCGACGAGTCGACCTCGTCCATGTCGACGATGCCGATCGTGCCGACGCCGGCTGCGGCGAGATAGAGCGCGGCGGGCGATCCGAGGCCGCCGGCGCCGAGCATCAGCACCTTTGCGCCGAGCAGCTTGGTCTGACCCTCGACGCCCACCTCGGGCAGCAGCAGGTGACGCTTGTAGCGGTTGGTCTGCTCGGGCGTCAGCGTCGCGGGCGTCGCCCACGGACGACCCTCGTCCTTCCACCGGCCGAAGCCACCTTCCATCGACTCGACGTCGGTGAAGCCGAGCTGGGCGAGCGTCACCGCAGCGAAAGCCGAGCGGACACCGCCGGCGCAGTAGATCACGACCGGCGCGTTCTTGTCGGCGATGCGATTCTCGATCTGGGCCTCGAGGTGACCTCGGGGGATGTGGATGGCCCCGGGAATCGCGCCTTCGGCGTACTCGTCGGGTTCGCGCACGTCGAGCGCGATCGCGCCGGCTGCGATGCGCGCGGCGGCGCCCTCGGGGTCGACTTCACGGATCTCCGACTTTGCGGCTGCGAGCAGGTCACGGAACGTTGCCATCCCGAAAGCCTACCGAGTCGGTCAGGATTCGAAACCGTTGCTACCGATGCTTCGTCACCGCCGGAGGAGCGGCCGCCTTGCGCTCGAGGTATCGCGTGAGTGGCGCCGGCAGGGCGGCGGGACGATCACCCCAGTCGTAGACCACGGACGATCGCGCCACGACGTCCTGCAGGGCCCGGCGACGACGGTCGACCAGTGCCATCAGCGCGCCCACACCGAACAGCAGGAAACTGAAAGGAAGCACGATGGTGCGAATCGCTGCGGCGCCGGGGCTGAGCGGCTCACCGTCGCTGCTGATCACCTTGATGCCCACGAGCGCCTGTGAGATCGTGCGCCCGGTGAGCGCCTGCGAGATCCAGAAGTAGGTGAACCCGTACAGCAGCAGGAGCAGGCCGGGCAGCCATCCTCCGTTCGGGTCGATGGTCGCGCCGAAGAGCACGTCGGCGAGATAGCCGACGCCGGCCAGCAACAGCGTGAATGTTGACGAGATCAGGAACACGTCGAGACCCAGCGCCCCGATCCGTGAGACCGGCCCTGCATAGCGCCCGCTCATGGTGGCCCCGTCGCCGACGAGTGCCTCGTGACCCGCCGCCAACGGAGGTCCGGCCGGCAGCGACTCGTAGTCGCGTCGCAGCAGACGGTTCACCGTGCGCATGGCGATCTCGTCGATGCCGACCACCTGGCGGCGCAGGAGGTCGACGAACCTGCCGACCGCCCCCTTCGTGCTCTCCGCGACGATCGCGTCGATGTCGAGCGACGCCGCGATCGCGTCCACGTCGACCCGGGCAACGACGCGGTCGACGTCGATCCGGTCTGCTGCGGCGTTCAGATCGACCCGGGCGACCGCCGCATCGAGGTCCACGCGGGCGACGGCCGCGTCCAGGTCGACCCGGGCGACCACGCGCTCGACATCGACCCGATCGACGGCCGCGTCCAGATCGACCCGGGCGACCACGCGCTCGACATCGACCCGATCGACGATCGCGTCCAGGTCGAGTCGAGACACGATCCGCTCGACGTCGACGCGGTCGACGATCGCGTCGACGTCGATCCGGCCGACGAGTCGATCGAGGTCGATGCGACTCATCAGCGCGTCGACATCGACCCGGTCGAGCAACGCGTCCACGTCGAGCCGCGACACGAGTGCGTTCACGTCGATGCGATCGAGCACCGCATCGACGTCGATCCGGTCGATCAGCGCATTCACGTCGATGCGGTCGACCAGGTCGTCGGGATCGACAGCGTCGGCAACCACGGGGACGACCACGGACGCGATCGCGTCGAACGGGCGCTGGAACACGCCCCTGGGGTGGTCGCTGTCACCCATGAGGCAATCGTACCCACCCCGGTCGGCCGGGTCGTCGCCGCAGAGGCTCAGGTCGACACGCTGCACCCACGATCATCGGGCCCCGACGACCCACCGGATCCGCTGCGGGCCCGTCAGCTCCCGCCGTCGCCGCTGCTGACGACGAGAGCGGGAAGCACCTCGCCGATCTGGCCGACGAGCAGCCAGTCGGCGTAGCGATCCATCGCCGTCTCGGCGCCGTTGACGATGATCACCCGCGCGCCGGCGGCCTTTGCCCTGGGCACGCAGTTGGCGGCCGGGAACACGCTGAGCGTCGACCCGACCGCCAGCAGGACGTCGCACTCCTCGCTCACCTGCAGTGCGCGGTCGATCACCTCGGGAACGAGCGCCTGACCGAAGCTGATCGTGTCGCTCTTCAAGATGCCGCCGCACACCAGACACGGAGGGTCGTCCACGCCCGCGCGCACCCGATCGAGCGCCTCGGCCATCGGCCGGCGATCGTTGCATTCCCAACACCTGGTCCACCAGACGGTGCCGTGGACCTCGATCACCTTGGCGGGGTCGTTGCCCGCCTTCTGATGGAGCCCGTCGATGTTCTGGGTGACGACACCGTGGAGTCGGCCCTGCCGCTCGAGTTCGACGATCGCCGCATGCCCGTGGTTCGGTTCGGCCGTCCACGCGGGCGTCACCAGACGGTTCTGCCATGCTGCCCGGCGCACCTCGGGGTCGTTGAGGTAGTACTCGATGTTCGACGCCTTCTCGGCGGCCGGGTTCTTCGTCCAGAGTCCGTTCGGGCCGCGGAAGTCGGGGATCCCCGAGTCGGTCGAGATTCCGGCACCCGTCAACACCACGATCCGTCGTGCTGCGTCGAGCGCGTCACGAGCAGCGGCGATGAGGTCGTCGGACATCCCGACACTGTGCCGGGCCCGCGGTTCCGAGGGCAAGTGGTGACGATACGATTCCATCCACCAACCATCTTGAAAGGGTGTTTCACAATGGGTTTGTTTGATGCGGTCAAGGGTCTGTTCAGCGGTGACGGCCTGAGCGGTGTCCTCGAGTCGACCGGTTTGAGCGAACACGTCGAGGGGCTGCTGGGCGAGGGGAGTGCCCTCGCCGAGAACGTCGGCATCGACCTCGGCCAGGTGACCGAGTCGATCGGCATCGACGGCGTCACCGAGTCGCTCCCCGGCGGTCTCGGCGACGTGGCGGACAACGCACTCGGCGGCCTGACCGACGTCGCCCCCTGACCCTCCCCAACCACGTCAGCGATGAGCGAAACCTCCGCATCCGGGGGCCTCGCTCATCGCAGACCGGTCGGACACCTCACCGATGAGCGAAACCTCCGCATCCGGGGGTCTCGCTCATCGCCGGCACGTCAGGTGAGGGCGGCGAGGGCGGCGGCGAAGACGTCGGTGTGACGGTCGACGTCGGCACCGGTGTGGGCCGGTGAGAGCAGCGCCATGTTGTGGAACGGGGTCATCAGGATCCCGCGGTTGAGCGCCCACAGGTGCATGAAGGCGTCGAGGTCCTCGTCCACGGCTGCAGCGGCATCGGCGCCGTTCACCGGGAGCGGGCAGAACCAGTACTCGGCCCGGCACCCCAGCTGCTGCACCGACCACGGCAGTTCATGCTGCGCGATCGCGGCCGCCACCCCGTCGGTCCAACGCGTCGCCAGGGGGATCATCCGCTCGTAGTCGGCCTCGAGCAGGGTGGTCGACAAGGTGGCCCGGATCGCCGCCGTGGCCATGGCACTCCCGGCCAGCGTGCCGCCCACTCCCCCGACGTCGGCGTCGTGGCCGTGCAGCGCCGGATCGAGTGCCGCCGCGATCGCCTCCGTCACGCCGTACGTGGCCACCGGGAAGCCACCACCGATCGGCTTGCCGATCACCACGATGTCAGGATCGAGCCCCCACGCCCTCGTGCATCCACCGGGCCCCGCCGAGATCGTGTGGGTCTCGTCGATGATCAGCAGCACGCCATGTCGACGCGTGATCTCCCGCACGGCGTCGTGATAGCCGGGCTGTGGCAGCACGATGCCGATGTTCGTGAGCGCAGGCTCCATCAGGAGGGCGGCGACATCCCCGTGGGCGAGCGCTGCGTCGAGTGCATCGAGGTCGTTGAACGGCACCACCCGCGTCGTGACGGCGGGGTCGACCTGGGGGCCGATCGCGCCCGGTCGGCTGACCACCCGACCGTTCGGGTCGAGGATCGCGAGCGTCTCGTCGACGGTCCCGTGGTAACACCAGTCCATCACCGCGATCCTCGGCCGACCGGTGAGGTGACGGGCGAAGCGCAACACGAACCGGTTGGCGTCGGTGGCCGACGTCGTCAGTTGCCACTTCGCCATGCCGAAACGCCGATGCAGTTCGTCGGCGACCCATGCCGCGTCCTCGCTCGGCAACATCGTCGTCGACGTCGCGTCGGCAGCACTGCGCCCGACCGTCCGGTGCCCGGTCATCGCGCCGGTGTCGCCGAGGCAGAAGTCGACGTACTCGATGCCGTCGACGTCGACGAACCGTGCGCCATCGGCGGACGCGACATGAATCGGGAAGGCCCCCGGCCAGCGCGTCATCCACGGCATCGGCACGCCGGCCAGCAGGTGCCGACGGCCCGCCTCGGCGAGTTCGGAGGAGCGGGGGTGCAGTTCGACGAACCGTTGCTCCTCCTCGGACATCAGCGTGGCGAGCGCAGCCCGATCGATCACACGGGGGTCGGGAGCCATTCGAGGAGTCACGGCGCGACGGTAGCCTCGATCAGATGTCCGCCCAGGTGCTCAGCGAAGCCGCGCGTCGTCGCACGTTCGCGATCATCAGCCATCCCGACGCGGGCAAGACCACACTCACCGAGAAGTTCCTCCTCTACGCCGGGGCGATCACCTCGGGCGGTGCCGTCAAGGCCCACGAGGGTCGCCGCTCCGCGACGTCCGACTGGATGGAGATGGAGCAGAAGCGAGGGATCTCGATCACCTCGACGGCGCTCAACTTCCCCTACCGCGACCACGAACTCAACCTGCTCGACACGCCGGGCCACCGAGACTTCTCCGAGGACACCTACCGGGTGCTGTCGGCGGTCGACGCCGTGGTGATGGTGCTCGACTCGGCGAAGGGCATCGAACCCCAGACCCTGAAGTTGTTCGAGGTGTGCCGATCGCGAAATCTGCCGGTGATCACGTTCCTCAACAAGCTCGACCGTCCCGGCATGGAACCGTTGGAGCTGCTCGACCAGATCGAGGAGCAGATCGGCCTGCGGCCGACACCGGCCACCTGGCCGGTGGGTTCGTTCGGCGACCTGCGCGGTGTGATCGACCGCCGCACCGACATCTTCACGCGGTTCACCCGAACCGCCCGCGGCAGCCAGATCGCCCCGGAGGAGGACGTCCCGGCCGACCGCGCCGCGACGGAGGAGGGCGCCGCCTGGACCAAGAGCACCGAGGAGACCGACCTGCTCAGCGCGATGGAGGCCGACGTCGACATGCCGTCGTTCCTGGCGGGCGAGTCGACCCCGGTGTTCGCCGGCTCCGCGCTCACCAACTTCGGGGTGCGTCACCTCCTCGATGCGATCGTCGACCTCGCCCCGGCACCGTCGCCACGCCTCGACGTCGACGACAAGCCCCGCCATCTCGACGAGCCGTGTTCGGCGTTCGTGTTCAAGGTGCAGGCCAACATGGATCGCAACCACCGCGACCGCATCGCCTTCGCCCGGATCTGCTCGGGGCGGTTCGACCGCGGCATGGTGATGACCTGCGAACGCACCGGCAAGCCGTTCGCCACGAAGTACGCGTCCACCGTGTTCGGCGCCGAGCGCACCACCGTCGACGAGGCCTTCCCCGGCGACGTCGTCGGCCTGGTCAACGCCACCGGCCTGAACATCGGCGATTCGCTGTACGACGAGATCGGCCCGCCGGTGAAGTTCCCGGCGATCCCCGCCTTCGCCCCCGAGGTGTTCGCCACGGCGCGACCCGTCGACACCGGCAAGACCAAGCAGTTCCGCAAGGGGCTCGACCAACTCAACGAGGAAGGCGTCGTGCAGGTCCTCAAGGACCCCGACTGGGGCGACGCCTCACCGGTGCTGGCAGCCGTCGGGCAGCTGCAGTTCGACGTCTTCGCCAACCGTCTCGACATCGAGTTCAACGCTCCCATCGAGCTGTCGTCGGCGCCCTACCAGGCGATCCGACTGACCGACAAGGAGTCCGCGGCCGTGTTGCGCGAGAAGCCGGGCGTGCGCATCCTCGCCCGGTTCGACGGGCATCTCGTCGCGCTCTTCGAGAACAAGTACGCACTCGCCCGCATCGAACAGAACGAACCGGAACTCACGCTCGACCACATCATCGCCGGCTGATCCTGTTCACCAGGACCCGGAACTCCCACCTCCGCCGCCCCCACCGACGCCGCCGCCCCCTCCGCCACCACCGCCCGAACTCGACGGGGCGGTCCGCGCCGACGAGAACGACGACGCCGCCGAGTGGACGAGCAGCGGCCCGGCGAGTGCGACCTGTGGGTCGGCGATGTTCGACGACTGCACCGCTCTCGTCCACGCTTCGGCCGCGCCGAGCGCGACCGCCCAGGCGCTGTACTCGCGCAGCAGTCCCTGCTCCCATGCCCACTCGACGTGCTGGCCCTCGCTCGCAGCGAGGAATCGCCGGAACGACTCCGTGCGCAGGGCGAGCGCCGATCCGGTGGCGGTGCGCGACGGGAACATGCTGCTGTAGGCGCCGGCAGCGACCACGAGGGGAACCAGGAACCCGGCGATCACGGCAAGCCACGGCGACGAGATCGCCAACCAGAAGTCCGTTCCCAACGCGATCACACCGACGACCACCACGGCGAGCGCGACGAGGACGGCGACGAGGACGGCGACCACACGCGCCGGTGTGGTCACGCGCCCGCCGGGTCCACCACGCGACCACCAACCAGCTGCCCCGACGAACGCCCGTTGTTCCGCTTGGATCGCACGCCACGTCGCCGTGAAGTCGGGGTCGTACGTGCCCAGCTCGATCACGTCGCGGCCGGCGAAGAGACGGTGGAGGTGCCCGAGATCGACGGCACTCAGCCTCGACGTGTCCGGGCCCGGCCGGAGTTCGACCGTGCCGCCGTCGTCGGTGACCACGAGCGCGTCGGTTGCGATCATCTCGGCGAACCATGCCGCGACGGTGTCGTCGTCGATCGTCTCGCGCAGCACCGCCGCGGCCTGCCAGGGCTCGAGCCCGCGTGGCGGGACGAACTCGATCGTCGCCAGCTCCGCCAGACGCGAGTCCGGAACGCGGAAGGTGGGCGTGTCGGCCGAGCGGGCCTGCTGTCCGGGAAGTGGCAGGTCGCCGAACGCAGCTTCGGTGGCACCGCCGGCGAGCACCGTGTTGCTCCCGTACGACCGACCCAGCAGGAACACCAGGAGCGCGGCGCCGAGCCCGAGTGGGAGCATGAGCAGCCCCAACGGCTGGAACCCGGTCGGGAGCGGATCGGGCCGCGCGGGGATCGGAGGCAGGTCCGGTTCCGACAGCCCGTTGAACCGGGCACCGATCGTGATCCCCGCGCCGGGTGCGAGCGGCTCGATCACCGCGACGCGGTTGCCCCGCTCGTCCGCGACGAAGTCACAGCCGCCGAGCGCGCCGTACGCGCCGGTGTCGCAGTCGGTCGTCGGGTCGTCGAATCCGGTCAGCACGACCTCGAAGCGCCGGGTCTGCAGCGTCTCGTCGTTGCCGATCACGTCGAGGAACAGCGCGCCGGCCGCCACGCCGGCTCCGGGGAGCGTGTACTCGAGGATGTAGCGGTGCCGACCGGTGAAGGTCACGTCGGGATCGCCGATTCGCATCCGGGTCTCGGGGCCCGTGTCGAGCACCGCCAAGTCGTCGTTCGCGTCCGGTGACTCGGCCGTCACCTCGGTCGGTACCCCGAAGTCGTTGCGCACGATGCGCTGGTAACCCCGCTTCTCACCCAGGCCGAAGTCGATGTCGACGACCTCGCGAATCCGCACGCCATCGGCGCCGTCCGGCCAGACGGTCACCTGCTTGGCGTCGAAGTGCTCTGGGCGGATCATGGAGTCGACGCCGGCGCCGATCACCCGGAACCCGGCCAACAGCATCATCGTCACGATCGCCAGCCCCACGATCACATGGCGCCAGATCGGCATCCTCGTCTGCATCATCCCAGTCTGACCCGACACCCGACACCACCTCCGGTTCCGTCGCCATCGGGTGATCGCCCACTGGAGCCACGACCGACTCCTCCCGCTCGCCACGTCGAGGGAGGTCACATGTCCGACACATCATCACCGGTACCGCACATCACGGTTCGGCCCTGGGTCGACCCGGTCGTCGACGACGACGGGTTCGATCCGCGATCGCGATACGTCGAGCTCTTCTGGCTCGGGGTGCTCGGCCCGACGGCGACCTGGCTGATCCGACGTCTGGTCGCCGGCCTCGAGCAGTCGCCCGCAGGCTACGAACTCGACCTGGTCGCAACCGCACGGGCCATGGGGCTGAGCTACACCGCCGGGCGGGCGTCGCCCTTCAGCAAGGCGCTGCAACGCTGCGTGATGTTCGGCCTCGCCCACCCCGTCGACGGCGGCATGGCGGTTCGTCGACGTATCCCGCCGGTCAGCCTGCGCCACCTGCAGCGGATGCCCGAGCAGCTCCAGACCGCGCACCGCGCCTGGCAGTGCACGACGATCAGCCTCGACGACCTGACCCGCGCTCACCGGTTGGCGACCGTGATGGTCGAGGTCGGCGACGACACCGCCGTGATCGAGCACCATCTCGTGGCCCTCGGCGTCAGCGATGCCGTGGCTGCCGAAGCAGCCGACAACGCCTGCCGCCTCGCCCAGGCGAGCTGATCGAAGCGGGCTGATCGAAGCGGGCTGATCGAAGCGACGTGGCATCATGGACCGTGGCCGACGACGGCCACGGAGGCGACCGTGACGAGGCTCGAGCTGAGGGGATTGAGCAAGATCTTCCCCGACGGAACCACGGCGGTGAGCAATGTCGATCTCGTCGTCGACCACGGTGCCCTCCTCGTCATCGTGGGCCCATCCGGCTGCGGGAAGACGACCCTGCTGCGTATGGTGGCGGGCCTCGAGGAGCCGACATCGGGCGAGGTGATCATCGACGGGGACGTCGTGAACACCATACGAACGAGCAAGCGCGACATCGCGCTCGCCTCCCAGGGGTACGCCCTGTACCCGCACATGACCGTGAGCCAGAACATCGGCTTTCCGCTGATGGTCGACGGTCTCCACCGCAACGAGATCGAGCGACATGTGCGAGAGGTCGCCGCGGTGTTGCAGATCGACGACGTCCTCGACCGCCGACCGCGGCAGCTGTCCGGTGGGCAGCAGCAACGAACGGCGATGGCTCGCGCACTCGTCCGCGGGCCTCGGCTGCTCCTGCTCGACGAGCCGATGTCGAACCTCGACGCGAAGCTGCGCGACCAGACCGGCTTCGTCATCGCCGGGATCCAGCGGCAGCTCGATCTCACGACGTTGATGGTCACCCATGATCAGCACGAGGCCATGGCGATGGGTGACCGACTCGCGGTGATGCGTGACGGTCGGATCGTGCAGAGCGGTCGACCGATCGAGGTGTACGACGCACCCGCCGACATCTTCGTGGCGCAATTCGTCGGCACTCCCTCGATGAACCTCGTGGAGGCGAGGATCGTCGAAGCGAACGGCGATCCGGCGCTTCGTGTCGGATCACACCTCGTACCGCTCGGCCCCGATGTGGCGCACCGCGTTCCGGCGATCCGGTCGTGGGCGGATCGAACCGTCGGCCTCGGATTTCGACCCGACGCCATCCGTCGTCGAACCGCCAGCCCCGTCGAGCTCGACATCGTCTCGACGACCCTCGTCGGGCGCGACCGGTTCATCGGGCTCGACATCGACGCACCCCGGATCGTGCAGCACGCTGGGCACGTCGAGGTTCGTGACGAGCGCAGGTCCACGATCGTCATGGCGGTGGGCCTGCACGACGACGTCAGTCTCTGGGAGCCGTTCCCGGTCGAGATCGACTCGGAACGGATTCACCTCTTCGACCTCGACACCGGCAACCGGATCACCTGACCACATCATGCCGGCTCGGCCTGATCGCCCCGATCGGCGTGGGGGCGGGAGCCTCAGGCGGGCGCGCCGAGCAGTTCGGCCAAGACGGCGTCGGCCGGTGCATGGGGCCGGTCACCGACCTCGGCTTGAAGGCGCGCCAACTCCGTTCTCAGCTCGATCGCCACCTCGCGGTACGCCGGATCGGCGATGACGTTGTGCAGTTCAGCGGGATCGGCGACGAGATCGAACAGCTCCCACTCCGGCAGCGCGGCCGGCTCGCGGGCGCCCGGTTGGCCGAGGGGATCGTTGTAGTAGCCGATCAGTTTGTGGGTGTGCGTGCGGACGCCGTAGTGCGCCGGCACTCGATGGATGCCGTCGTCGTGCATCCAGTAGCGGTAGTACATCGACTCCTGCCAGGAGTCCGGGCGCTCCCCCGCGAGCAGTGGAGCGAGGCTCGTTCCCTGCATCGCTGCGGGCACGTCGACGCCGGCCAGGTCGAGGAACGTGGGCGCGAAGTCGACGTTGAGCGCGATGTCGTCGCACACCGACCCGGCCTCGACCATCGCCGGGTAGCGCACGAGCAGCGGCATCGCCACCGACTCCTCGTACATCATCCGCTTGTCGAACCAACCGTGATCGCCGAGGAAGAACCCCTGGTCGGAGGTGTAGACCACGATCGTGTCGTCGGCGAGGTCGTTGGCGTCGAGCCAGTCGAGCATCCGGCCGACGTTGTCGTCGATCGAGGCGATCGTGCGGAGGTAGTCCTTGATGTAGCGCTGGTAGCGCCACCGGATCTCCTCGTCCTCGGTCATCCCGGGCGGCACCGACGCTTTGAGGTCGACGACCGGGTCGAGGTCCATGATGCGCATCCGTATGGCCTGCACCACCTCGGCGCGGCCCGCATGGTCGTCCCACAGCGTGTCGGGTTCGGGGATGTCGACGTCGTCGAACATCGAGAAGTGCTTGCGTGACGGCTCCCACGACCGGTGCGGTGCCTTGTGGTGGCACAGCAGCGCGAACGGCCGGTCGGGATCGCGCTGGTCGAGCCAACGAAGCGAGTCGTCCGTGATCAGGTCGGTCACGTAGCCGCCGCGTTCGACGATCGTGTGGCCGCGCCCGTCGTCACGCGGCTGCAGCATCACCGGGTTGTGGTAGTGCCCCTGACCGGGAAGGACCCGCCAGCGGTCGAACCCCGTGGGGTCGTGTTCGGGCCCGTGGCCGAGATGCCACTTGCCGAACATCGCCGTCTGGTAGCCGGCCGCCTGCAGCCGCTTGGGAAACGTGTCGAGCGTGTTGTCCATCGGCGTCACCAGCGTGGTGACACCGTTCACGTGGTTGTACGTGCCCGTCAGGATCGACGCCCGGCTCGGCGTGCAGATCGAGTTCGTGCAGAAGCACGAATCGAACCGCATGCCCTCGTTCGCGATGCGATCGAGGTTCGGGGTGTCGTTGAGCACCGGTCGTCGCGACGCCGTGCTGTACGCGGAGATCGCATGAGCGGCGTGGTCGTCGCTCATGATGAACAGCAGGTTCGGACGCCCCGACTTCACGACGGCGGCGTGAAGTTCGTCGCGAGGTCGATCAACAGGCGGGTACCGAACCCGGTGGCTCCCTTGGAGTAGATGCCCTCGTCGCCGTCGACCTTCATCGGGCCGGCGATGTCGAGGTGCGCCCACGGTACGTCGCCGGTGAACTCGCTGAGGAAGATCGACGCCGTGATCGTGCCGCCGTACGGACCGCCGATGTTCCTCATGTCGGCCACGACCGAGTCGAGCAGCTTGCGGTACCTGGCCTGCTCCAGTGGCAGTTGCCACACCGGTTCGTCGATCGCGTCGGCGCAGGCCTTCACCTGGTCGACGAGCGTCTGATCGGTGCCGAGCAGCCCGGCGATCTCGGGCCCGAGCGCGCCCATCACGGCACCGGTCAGGGTGGCGATGTCGACGATCGCGTCCGGACCGTCCTCGACTGCGAGCGACAGGCCGTCGGCGAGGACCAGCCGTCCTTCGGCGTCGGTGTTGTGGATCTCGACGGTCTTGCCGTTGCGCATCGTCAGGACGTCACCGAGCTTCAGTGCACTTCCGGACGGCATGTTGTCGGTGCACATCAGCCAGGCGGTCACCTTCGTCCTGCACTTGAGCGCCTTGAGCGCCGACATCGTCGAGAGGACCGCGGCCGCGCCTGACATGTCCATCTTCATCACCTGGTGGGACGCGTCGCTCGGCTTCAGGGAGATGCCGCCCGAGTCGTACGTGATCCCCTTGCCGACGAGCGCCAGATGGCCGGTCGGGTTCCTCGGCGCGTAGGTCAGCTTCACCATCCGTGGCGGCTCGACCGACCCGCGGTTGACCCCGAGCAGTCCTCCGCAGCCCATCTGTTCGAGTTCGTCCTTGTTGAACACCTCGACGTGCAGACCGTTGGCGGAGCCGATGTCGACGGCCTTCGCCGCCAGCTCCTTGGCGTTGAGGTACGTCGGAGGCGTGTTCGCCAGCTCGCGCGCCAACGCGGCGGCACCGGCCACGATCCGACCTCGTTCGGCGCCCTGCTCGACCGCCCTGCGGCGCTTGTCGCCGACGACGAGAGTCAGCGATTCGAGGCGTGCGGCGTTCTTCGGGTCGTTCTTCAGTCCGGTGTACCGGTAGGACGCGAGCAACACCCCCTCGGTGACCGCCTGCCCCGCTGCCCGGGCCTCGCCGTCGAGGTCGGCCAGGTTGAGCGCCACGTGAGCATGCTTCGCCACCGCCCGGGCGAACGCTGCCGCAGCAGCGCGGAGCCCGTTGGTGTCGATCGCACCCGGCTCGCCGACACCGATCGCCACGGCCACGCCGTCGGCGCTCGGCACCGACAGGATCTGTCCGGCCTCACCGGTGAACCCGTTCGAGTCCAACGCCGCTCGCGACAGACCGAGCTGGCGCGGCACGGTCCCCCTCGTCGCGACGGCGTACCCGACGGCCGTGGCCGACTTCGGGATGTTCCGGGCGGTCGAGACCTCGACGGCGGACACAATGGCACTGGCATCTGTCATGCCGACAGTCTGGCCGACGAGTCGTACGCGACCTCACTTCGCCCGGCCGGTGACGGCTCGGGACGACGAGGTCGTTTGCCCTCCTCTCCCAACCCGTCTAGCTTCGTCGTGAGGCGACCGCGGGTCGCCACGGGGTACACAGACGTGTCGTCGGACTCGACGACGCGGGAAAGGGGAACACATGCGAACCACCACACGCCGAGCGATTGCACCGCTCGTCGCACTCGTCCTGATCGGAGCTGCGTGCACCAGCGACGACGATTCCGGGGACTCCGGTGGGGGTGACACCACCCCGGCAGCGACCGACGCGCCAGGGGAGACCACGGCGCCCGAGGAGACCACTGCTCCCGGCGACACCGTCGAGGTCGTGCAGTCGGACGAGTCGAAGCTCGACAGCGTCCAGTCGGCAGGAATCTTCAAGTGCGGCACGCGCAACGATCTGCCGGGCTTCGCGACGCTGGATGCCGAGGGTGAGCACGTGGGGTTCGACTCCGACTTCTGTCGAGTGATCGCGGCCGCCGTGCTCGGCGATGCGACCGCCGTCGAGATGGTCGACCTCGAGACCGCCGACCGCTTCACCGCACTGCAGTCCGGCGAGATCGATGCGCTGGTCCGCAACACCACCTGGACCGCAACGCGTGACGGTGCCGAGGGCGCGACGTTCGTGCAGCCGAACTTCTACGACGGCCAGGGCATGATGGTTGCCTCCGACAGTGGATTCACCTCGATCGAGGAGATGGACGGCGTGATCATCTGTGTCGCCCAGGGCACGACGAACGAGGGCAACGCCGCCGCCGCCGCCACCCGATTGGGCCTCACCTGGGAGGTACGTCCCGTTCGAGAACGTCGACCTCATCCAGGAAGCGTTCGTCGCAGGGCAATGTGACGGCTGGTCGTCCGACGTCAGCCAGCTCACCGGCCTGCGGTCGACCTACCCGGAAGGGCCCGATGCCCTGACGATCCTGCCGGAGGTCTTCTCCAAGGAGCCACTCGCTCCCGCGGTCGCCGATGGCGACACCGAGTGGGCCCAAGCGGTCAACTGGGCGATCCTCGCCACGATCGCCGCCGAGGAACTCGGGATCACGTCCGAGAACATCGACACGTTCGACGAGCACCGATGACATCAACATCCAGCGATTCCTCGGCCTCGACGTCGACGGTGAAGCGGTGCTCGATCCGGGCCTCGGTCTACCGACCGACTTCGCTTACCAGGTGGTCAGCCAGGTCGGCAACTACGGCGAGATCTACGAGCGAGCACCTCGCCCCGCTCGGCTTCGAGCGTGGCATCAACGCCCAGTGGACCGACGGCGGACTGATGTACGCACCTCCGTACCGCTGACCAACATGCTCGTCGAGCAACTGCGGTCATGGGGCCGACCTGAAGGCAGGCCGGCCCCGTGACCGCAGTGGTCAGTTCACGGGTTCCACTCTGGCGCAACGTCAACGTCCTGAAGTGGGTCGCTCAGCTGGTTGTCGTGGGGATCGTGGTCGCGATCGTCATCTGGCTGTACGGCAACTACACCGAGAACGCCTCGCAGCAGAACATCCCCACCAACTTCGACTTCCTCGACAATCCGGCGGCGTTCCAGATCACCGGGAACTCGCTGTCGCAGAGCGCACCGGTACGAGATGCCCTGGTCGAAGGGCTGCTCAACACGTTGCGCATCGCCGTCGTCGGCATCATCGCCGCCACCGTGCTCGGAACGCTGATCGGCATCGGACGGCTGTCGTCGAACTGGATCGTCAAGAAGCTGGCGACGGTCTACGTCGAGGCGGTCCGCAACATCCCGCTCGCATTGTTCCTCACCGCCAGCGTGCTGGTGGTCGTGCTCGGGCGTCTTTCCCCAGATCACCGACGCCTGGGATCTGGCCGGACTGTCGATCGTCTCGAACCGGGGTGTCGCTGTGGCCTGGTACAGCGGATCGGGTGCCGGTCTGCTGCTGATCCTCGGCACTCGGCGCGCTCGCCTGGTACGCTGGTCGCCAAGTGGCGTGTCCGTGTCGCCGACCGGACCGGCGCCCTCCCGCGATCGGGGCTGTGGGGTCTGGTGCCTTCGTTCACGATCGTCGTTGCCGTCGGCTGGATCGCTGTTCGGCTACTCGTACGACACTGCCGTCGGTCGAGGGGCGCGGCACCGTCGGCGGCATCCGAATCGACCCCTCCTTCTTCGCGCTGTTCCTCGCCCTGACGATCTACACGGCCAGCCACATCGCCGAGATCGTCCGAGGGCTCGATCCAGGCCGTCCCACGAGGCCAGGGCGAAGCCGCTGACGCGGTCGCACTGAGCGGGTTCCAGCGGATGTGGTACATCATCCTGCCGCAGGCGATGCGCATCGGCGATCCCTCCGATCGGCAACCAGTACCTCAACCTGATCAAGAACTCGTCGCTCGGCGCCGCGATCGGGTATTACGACCTGACCCTCGTGGCGCAGACCACCGTCGGCAACGGCTCACCGGCAGTTCCCGTCTTCTTCCTGACCATGACCGTGTACATCTGCATCTCGCTCGTGGTCTCGTCTCTCGTCAACGTCGCGAACCGTCGAATGGTGCTGGTGGAACGATGAACGCACGTCGCGGTGGCTACGCCACAACCTCTTCCGCACCTGGCGCGACGCCGTCCTGACCGTCGTGTTCGGTGCACTGTTCGCCTCTGGCTGCTGTACAAGACGATCAGCTTCGTGTTCGTCACCGGCCGTTGGAACGATCATCGAGGTCAACCTTCGGCTGCTGATGATCGGGCGGTATCCCGACGCCCACATGCTCCGCCTCGTCGTGACGGTGATCGTCCTCGCCGGCTGGGGCGGTTTGCTCGCCGGATTCCTCCGCGGCCGACAGGTGAGAGCGGGCGAGATGACTCCGGCAGATTCCAAGCTCACCTGGAATCGGATCCTCGATCTCTTCGAGCGTCTCTGGATCCCGCTCGCCGCAGTGCTCCTGCGTTGCTGCTCTCGGCGAACCGTCGGTCCCTGGATCACCGTCGGTCTGGCACTCGCTGCCGCACTGGTCGGGCGGCTGATCGGGCCGTTCTTCGGCGACGGCTGCGTCTCGGTACGGCAGGCTCGGCCGTCGTCGTGGTCGTGCTTCGCGGCGATTCCGATCGGCATGTACTTCTACGTCGTGACGGCTGTCGGTTTCGACGGGTGGGGCGGATTCATGCTCAACCTCTTCCTCGCGGTCTGTGCGATCATCCTGTGCTACCCGCTCGGGGTACTGCTCGCGCTCGGACGTCGGTCCGGCCTCCCGCTCGTCCGGTTGGTCTGCACGACCTACATCGAGGTGATCCGCGGCGCACCGCTGTTCGTCCTGCTGCTGCTGGCCAACGTCGCTCTCGGCTTCTTCGTCCCCGACACCCTCGCTCCGTCGACGTCGAGCCGAGCGATCGTCGTCTTCACCTTCTTCACGGCGGCCTACATGGCCGAGATCATCCGTGGAGGGCTCCAATCGATCCCGCGCGGCCAGATCGAGGCGGCCAAGGCGGTGGGGCTGTCACCGATTCGACAGACCGGCTACATCGTGTTGCCGCAGGCCCTGCGCAACGTGATCCCTGCTCAGATCGGCCAGCTGATCAGCCTGTTCAAGGACACCACGCTCGCCGGGATTGCCATGGGCCTCTTCGAACTGCTGCAGGTGTCCGGGGCGATCACCGCGCAGCCGGAGTTCCGCGGCCAGGGATTGATCGCCGAGACGCTCACGTTCGCCGCCCTGATGTTCTGGGTGGTGTCGTACACGATGAGCCGAGAAAGCCAACGACTCGAGAAACGACTGGGAGTGGGACTCCGATGACCGACCAGCAACCGCCCGACACGACGGTCTTCACCGACGCGACCGCAATGACCGGCGAACGCCGGGTGATGATCGAGATCGAACACGTCGACAAGCTCTTCGGCGACTTCCAGGCACTCAAGGACATCAACCTGAAGGTCGGTGCCCAGGAGGTCGTCGTGGTGATCGGCCCCTCCGGATCGGGGAAGTCGACGCTGATCCGCTGTATCAACCGGCTGGAGGAACACGACGCCGGACGGATCGTCGTCGACGGTACGGAGCTGTCCAACGACATCCGCAACATCCAGGAGATCCGCCGCGAGACCGGGATGGTCTTCCAGTCGTTCAACCTGTTCCCCCACCTCAGCGTGATCGACAACATCACGCTCGCGCCGCGCAAGGTTCGGCGCATGCCGAAAGCGAAAGCGGACGAACTGGGCATGGAGTTGCTCGAGATGGTGAAGATCCCGGAACAGGCGAGCAAGTACCCCGGGCAACTGTCGGGCGGCCAGCAGCAGCGGGTGGCCATCGCCCGGGCATTGGCGATGAACCCCAAGGTGATGTTGTTCGACGAACCGACGTCGGCGCTCGATCCCGAGATGATCGGCGAGGTCCTCGACACGATGAAGGACCTCGCACGGTCGGGCATGACGATGATCGTCGTGACCCATGAGATGGGCTTCGCCCGCGAGGTCGCCGACCGCGTCGTGTTCATGGCCGACGGACAGATCGTCGAGGTCGGCACACCCGAGCACTTCTTCGAGAACCCTCGCGAGGATCGTACGAAACTGTTCCTCTCGCAGATCCTCTGAGAACCTCGAGCAGCGCGCCTCGGTTCCGAGGATCGTCTGCCACACTCTCCGGTCGTGACCGACGACGATCAGACCTCCTCCCCCGACCAGAAGTCACCCCGCCGATTCCTCAAGTGGGTCCTGATCGGCGCCGTCGGCCTCGTCGTGCTGGTGTTCGGTGCGATCCTGCTGTACGCCTTCGTGCTGAACGATTCACCCGACGAGCTCGACGCCGGTGACCTCGCCGACGCGCTGGTCGCCACCACCCCGGAGACGACGCCGGCGGTCGACACCACTGTCGAGACGACCAGCGACGCGGGCGCCGGCGACACGGCGGCTCCGGCCACCGACGCCGCTCCGGTGGAGACCGACGCAGCGCCCGCACCGGCCGCCGACTTCGACGGCGACTGGGTGCCGACCGAGGCGTCGGAGTTCGGCTACCGGGTCGAGGAGGTCCTCGCCGGTGTCAACACGACCGCGGTCGGACGCAGCAACGAGATCACCGGGCTGCTCACGATCGAGGGCACCACAGCCACCGCCGTCGACGTCGAGGTGCAGATCGACAGCATCGAGAGCGACAGCAGCCTGCGCGACAATCAGTTCACGGGTCGCATCATGAACGCGGCCGAGTTCCCGACCGCAACGTTCAACCTCACCGAACCGATCGAGTTCGGCACGATCCCGGTCGGTGACGAGCAGGTCACCGCGACGGCGACCGGCGAGCTGACACTTCGCGGCGTGACGAATCCGGTGACCTTCGAGGTCACGGCCCAGACCACCGACGGCCGGATCGGGGTGTTGGGATCGATCCCGGTCGTGTTCGCCGACTACGGCATCGACAACCCGTCGTTCGGCCAGGTGCGCACCGAGGACGAGGGTCTCGTCGAGTTCGTGCTCGTCTTCGAACGCGCCGCCTGAACTCGTGCCGCGTCAGGCACGCCTGGAGGACGCGGCAGCGCGTTTGGGCCGTTTGGCTCTGGTTGTCGAGGGGTTGTCGACACACCGTTGAGATGTCCGACCACGCGATGGGGGAGAGATGAGATTTCGACGAGTACTCACCGTGATGGCCGTTCCGCTGGTGTTCGCGTTCGTGGCCGCTTCGTGCGGGAGTGACGACAGCTCCTCCGACAGCACCGCGGCCCCCGGTGGCACGGTCGCGACGACCGCGGACGACGGTAGCGGGGAGGCAGATGACGCTGGAGCGGTCGAGGCCGAAGGCGATGTCGACACGTCGGTGGTGGCCGAGACCGACACCCCTGTCTACGGCGGTTCGATCCTGATGGGGTTGGAGGCCGAAGCCACTGGTCTTCGACCGTGGGAGGACGGTTGCGGGGAGCCGTGTGTGAACATTGCGAGGTCGGTGTTCGACGTCCTGATCCAGCAGAACGGCGATGGTGAGTACGAGGGGTATCTGGCCGAGTCGATCACGCCGAACGAGGACTTCACGGTCTGGACGATGACGTTGCGACCGGACATCACGTTCCACAACGGGGTGCCGCTGACCGCGCAGACGATCGTCGACATGTACGCCATCCAGCAGACGGGCGCGATCTCGGCGGGCCGGATCGCGACGACCGGTCTCACCGGCGTCGAAGCTGTCGACGACATGACCGTGGTGTACACACTCAGCGCCCCGAACTCGGCCTTCCCGGCGAACCTCAATGCAGTCGAACTCGGTTACGTGTTCGAGCCGGCAGCTGCGGCAGCCGATCCGGTGAGCTTCAGCACTGCGCCGATCGGGACCGGCCCGTTCGTGATCGAGAAGCGTGACATCGACAACGAGACCATCGTGGTTCGCAACGAGGACTACTGGCGCACTGCGGCGAACGGTGACCAGTTGCCGTATCTCGACTCGATCTCGTTCCGTCCGATTCCCGACGAGGGCACTCGACTCGACGCACTCCTGTCGCGCACGGTCGACCTCATCGAGGCACGACGCGGTGGGGCGGTCCGTGACGCACGTGCCCAATCGGGAATCGTGCTGTACGAGTTCCAGGGCAACGGCACCGGCGGCGGCATGTACAACACTGCGGTCGCACCACTCGACGATGTCAGGGTGCGTCTGGGCTTGAACCATCTGAACGACCAGGAGCGCATCATCGAGGCGCTCGGAGCTGGCGGGATCTCGTTGCCGTCGACGCAGTGGTTCTCGAAGGACAGCCCGTGGTGGACGCAAGCCGCCGCCGATTCGTACCCGGTGTTCGACTTCGAGGGCGGCAAGGCGCTGCTGCAGGAGTACATCGACGATCCGGCTCGTTCGGACGGCAAGGCGCCCGGCGAGAAGATCGACGTCGAGCTGTCGTGTCCCCCGGACCCGACGTTGATCGCGGCGATGCAGGTGATCGAGCAGGTGTGGAGCGGCTCCGAACTGGTCAACGTGTCGTTGACACAGTTCGACCAGGCCACGCACATCAACAACGCCATCAGCGACACCCACGAGGCGCACTGCTGGCGTTGGGGCACCCAGGCCGACCCGAGCGCGGCGCTCAATCCGTTCCTCGCCGACCCGGCGGAATCGGTCGGGAACTTCCCGAACTGGTTCGATCCGGAGGCCTACGGCTGGGCGCTCGAGGCCATCCAGACCGACGACTTCGAGGCCCGCAAGGACCTCTACTCGAAGATCATGGTCCGGATCAACGAACAAGCACCGGTGTGGTACACGGGTGGGACCCCGACAATGATCGCTGCTGACGAGTCGATCCGAGGCGTCAACAACTGGACCTTGCCGAGTGGAAATCTCGGCAACGGAACACCCGGCGCGGACACCTACTTCGCGGAGATGTTCATCTCGGGCCAGTGAGTCGGTGAACCGGGGTGATGAGTTTCATGGCCAGCAGTTGGTCCGGAAACTCATCGCGCCAAGACCGCAGCGCTAGGCGCCGGCGACGGGCTGGCTCTTCGCCCAGGCGTCGGCGAGCGTGGCATAGCGCCCACCGAGCGCGACCAATTCGGCGTGGTTCCCGAGTTCGACGAGACGACCGCCGTCGATCACGCCGATCCGGTCGGCCCGCTGGATCGTCGAGAGCCGGTGCGCGACGACGATCGTCGTGCGACCGGTCATCAACGTGTCGAGCGCTCGCTCGACGATGAACTCGGTGCCGGGGTCGAGGTTGCTGGTGGCTTCGTCGAGCACGAGCACCGCCGGATCGACGAGCGCCGCGCGTGCCAACGACACGAGTTGGCGTTCCCCTGCCGACAGGCGCGACCCGCGCTCGCGCACCTCGGTGTGGATGCCGTCGGGGAACTCGTCGAACCGCTCGAGCGCGCCGATGGCGTCGAACGCCGCTCGGACGTCATCGTCGGTGGCATCTGCGCGGGCGATGCGGACGTTGTCGGCAACCGTGCCTCCGAACAGGAACCCTTCCTGCGGCACGACCACCACTCGGTGACGCAACGATGCGAGGGTGGCATCACGCAGATCGACACCGCCGAAGGTGATGGTGCCCTCGGTCGGATCGTAGAGGCGGGCCATCAGCTTGGCGAGCGTCGACTTGCCCGCCCCGGTGGGCCCGACGAGCGCGAGTCGCTCGCCGTCGGCGACGGTGATCGACACGTCGGACAACACGGGGGCCTCCGTCGCGGGGTACCGGAAGCCCACTCGATCCACCACGAGCTCCCCGTTGGGTGGGAGGTCGTCGGGCCCGTCCTGGACGTCGGGCTCGGTGTCGAGGATGCCGAACAGCTTGTTGAGCGCGGCCGCGGACGACTGCACCGTGTTGTACAGCTGCGAGAGTTGCTGCACCGGCTCGAAGAGCTGGGCGAAGAGCAGGACGACGGTGATGATCTGGCCGATCTCCACCTCGTCGTTCGAGTAGAGCCAGCCGCCGACACCGACGATGATCGCCGTCGCCAACACACCGGAGGTCTCGACGAGCCCGAAGTACCACGTCGACACCCGCACGCTGTGAACATGCGAATCGTAGAGCTGACGATTCGACACCTTGAACCGGCGCTGCTGCTCGGGCTCCCGGGCGTAGGCCTGGATGACCCGAACGCCGGCGATGCCCTCCTGGAGGGTCGACAGGTTCTGGCCGATGTTCTCGCGCACGTCGAGGTACGCCGCGTTGGAGTCACGCTGGAACTTTCGTGACGCCACGATGATCACGGGCATCACGAGCATGCCGGCGAGCGTCAGTTGCCATGACGTGAGCAGGGCCGCCACCAGGGCGAATCCGACGAGCAGGATCGCGGAGACGAACTGGAGCAGGCCGAACTGCACGAGCTCGCCCATCGACTCGACGTCGGAGGTCATGCGGGCGACGAGCACACCGGACTTGTTGCGGTCGAAGAACGCCAGCGACTGCTTCTGGATGTGGTCGAACACCCGGACGCGCAACGATCGCAGGAATCCTTCGCCGGCGCGATTGATCAGGATGTACTGCTGACGTGCCGCGAGGTAGGCGACCACGGTGAGCACCATGTAGAAGATCACCGCATTGCGCAAGACTCCGCTGTCGCCCGGGGGCGTGATCCCGTTGTCGATCGCCCATCCCAGGATGACCGGGCCGAGCACGACCCCGAGCGTCGACAGCGCCGTGAAGGTGAGCGCTGCGAAGACCGTCTTGCGGAACGGTCGGGCCATCGTGGCGGTGCGACGCAGCACCTTCTTGGCCTCTTCGGCGTCGAGCTTGTCCTCGTCGGAGATCGCTCCCATCCCGTGCATCAGTCACCCCCCACCGGTGTTCGCGAGACGACGTCGGCTCCGGCCCCTGCGGCATCGGCCTGCGCGGCGAGTTCGGCGCGCTGCTCCTCGTCGTCCGCCTCCATCGCTGCGAGCACGTCGCGATAGCGGGGCTCACGGTCGAGCAGTTCCTGGTGCGGTCCGGAGGCGACGACGCGCCCACCGTCGAGCAACACCACGGTGTCGGCGAGTGCGATCGTGCCGGGGCGGTGGGCGATCACGATCGTGGTGCGACCGTCCATCACCGTCGACATCGCCGAGCGGATCTCGTGTTCCTTCGACGGGTCGACTGCGGAGGTCGCATCGTCGAGCACGAGCACCCGTGGGTCGGCCAGGATCGCTCGGGCGATCGCGATGCGCTGACGCTGGCCGCCCGACAGCGAGAAGCCGCGCTCGCCCAGCAGCGTGTCGTACGCCTCGGGCAGTCCCATGATGAAGTCGTGAGCGCCGGCGAGGCGCGCCGCCCGTTCGATCGACTCCTGATCGGCGTCGGGTTCGGCGAAGGCGATGTTGGCCGCGACCGTGTCGTGGAACAGCAGGGTGTCCTCGAAGACGATGCCGACGGCGCGGCGGACGTCGCGCAGCGAGAGGTCGCGCACGTTGACGCCGTCGATGCGCACCCGACCCTCGTCGACGTCGTAGAAGCGCACGAGCAGGCGGGCGACGGTCGACTTGCCGGAGCCGGTGGCGCCGACGAGCGCGACCGACTCACCGGGGGCGAGGTCGAGGTCGAATCCGTCGAGGACGGGCGCCGCGGGGTCATAGCCGAAGCGGACCCCCCGGAACTGCACGGCACCGGCACGTTCGGCGGGCGGCAGGGTGAGCGGGCGCTCGGGGTCGGAGATCATCGGCGCCGTGTCGAGCACCTCGTTGACCCGCTCGAGCGCAGCGCCCGCTCGCTGGGCCCAGGCGATCGTCATGCCGAGCATGCGCAGCGGCGACACGAGGAGGGCGACGTAGAAGTTGAACTGCACGAGCTGGCCGACGGTGAGGTCGCCGTTGATCACCTGCATACCGCCGACGCCGAGCACGGCGATCAGCCCGAGCTGCGGCAGCAGCTCGATCGCCGGGAGGTACTTGGCCCGGATCCGGGCGGCGCTGATCGACGCCGCCTGGATGTCGTCGGCCTCCTTGCGCAGCCGGGTCGACTGGACCTCCTCGGCGCCGAACCCCTTCACCACGCGGACACCGCCGACGGTCTCCTCGACGACGGTGGCCAGCTCCGCCTGCTCCATCTGCACCTGGAGCACGGCCCCGTGGATCGAGTGCGAGAAGCGACGACCGGCGATGTTGACGAACGGCAGCGGTGCGAGCGCGATCAACGCCAGTTGCCAGTCGGTGACGAACAGGATCACCGACACCGCGATGATCATCGAGAAGTTCGACAAGGTGATCGGGATCATCACGACGAACGACTGGATCTGCTGGAGGTCGCTCGACGACCGGCTCATCAGCTGGCCGGTCTGCGCCCGGTCGTGGTACCCGACGTGGAGTGACAGGATGTGGTTGAACAACCGCTCGCGCAGCCGTGTCTCGGTCCAACGGGCCTCGCGGAAGGCGAAGAACCGGCGCAACGCCGTGAACGTGCCAACGCACACTCCGGCGATCGCGATCAGCATCACCCAGAGCCAGAGCATGTCGCCCTGGTCGATGCCGCGGTCGATGCTGTAGCGGACCAGCAGCGGCACCGACACCTTGCCGACCATCCACAGCAGGCCGATCGCACTGCCGATGATCAGGTTCTTGCGCTGCGCCTTCAGCGTCGACGACAGGAGCTTCCACCGCGACGGTGCGTCGTCCGCGCTGATGTCAGGCGGTGCGAACTCACTCATCGGCGACCCCGATCGGTGTCAGGAGTTCTTCCCCGCCAGCGGGGCGAGCAGCTCGGCGACACGTTCCTTGGGACGTCCGACGATCGCCGTCTCGGCCGTGACCACCACCGGCCGCTGCAGCAACTGCTTGTGCTTCACGAGCAGCGCCACGATCTGATCGTCGGTCGCAGCATCGTCCTCGGTCAGCCCGAGTTTCTTCCACATGCTGTCGCGCCGCACGAGCGCGGTCGGAGGGTCCTCGAGCTTGGCGATGATCCCCCGGAGCGTGTCGGCATCGGGCGGGGTCTTGATGTAGTTCACGATGTCGACGTCGACACCGAGATCCTCGGCAATGCGCACGGCATTGATCGACGAGTTTCAATGTGTGTTGTGGTAGATCGTCGCCACGGCCATGCGGTCGAGGTTACGACCTGGTGTCGGGCCTGCTCTCATCGGTTGTCACACCCCCTCGGTAGTGTCAGCTGCACCGACTCCCTCCTTCCCGAACGATCAACAGGAAGGGGACTCCGTGTCTCGCCACTGCTCCACCCATCTCGTGCCGCGCGGGGGCGTCGACCCGATCCGCTCGCGAGCTGATGCCCTCGCGGTGCTCGCCCTCGCCGCCCCGTTCGGCGACGACACGGCCGCGATCCTGCTCGATGCCGATCGCCGCGGTGTCGGCATCCTGGTCGTCACCGGCACCACCGACCCCGACGCGATCTTCCGCGTCATCGCGGCGTGCGGCAACGCCCGTCGTCCCGAGATCGCCGGGCTGATCCTCGCCACCAGCCGGCCGGGCGGCGACCTGGTCGTCGACGATCTCGACCGATGGCTCGAAGCGAGCCTGCAGTGCGACGACCTCGGCATCGATCTCGTCGAGTGGTTCGTGATCGGCACCCACATCACGTGCCCGCGTGAACTCGCCGGCGACCCGCCCCGGTGGTCACGCCGGTAGTGCCCGACGGTCCGAGGCGCCGCGTTCAGCCGGCAGCCGAGCGCGCCCGACGTTCGGCCGGCGACAAGCGGAGGCCGGCGGCGCGGAGCCGGCGGACGAGGTCGCGACTCTCGACCTCCACCGCGCCCGCCTCGACCAACTCCGCACGGTACTCCTCGGGGATGTCGTAGTGATCGCCCTGGAACCCGCGGCGCGGAATCCCGGTTCGATCCGCGAACTCGTGCAGCTCGTCGTAGGAGGCGTCGCTCACGAGGTGACACCACTTCTTGCCACGCCACCACCATCGGGCGTCGTCGATCAGGATCGTCACGTCGACCACCCTGGCACACGGATGGTGCCGATGAGCGTCCGAGCAGCGGCCTGGCACACTGATCGACATGACCGAGCCGGATCTCGAACTCGAGGTGGCGTGGCAGCGGCACGTCTCCCCCGACCGGCGACCGCTCGAGGGGCTGCTCTCGCGCCATCGTGAGAAGCATCGCCGCTACCACAACGCAACCCACGTCGCCTGGGTGATCCGCCATGTCGACGATCTCGCTGGATCGGAGACGGTCGACGACCTCGACGCGATCGTCGCTGCGGCCTTCTACCACGATGCGATCTACGAGCCCACGTACCCGGCGAACGAGCGAGCGAGCGCTCGGCTGGCCCGTCGCGATCTCTCGTCGCTCGGCTGGCCCGACACACGGTGTGACCGTGTTGCATCGATGATCGAGGCCACCGAGCACGGTGCGGAGTCCTCGATCGATCCGACCGGCGACACCGCCGTGCTCCTCGACGCCGACCTCGCCGTCCTCGGCGCCGACCCCGCCGGCTACGCCGCCTACGTCAGCGGCGTGCGCGCCGAGTATCGCCACCTCGACGACGACGAGTGGCGAACCGGTCGGACGTCGGTCCTGCAGGGGTTCCTCGAGCGACCGGCGATCTTCCTCACCGAGGCAGGCCGCGAGCGTTGGGAGCAGCGCGCCCGCGCCAACATCGCCGCCGAACTCGCACGATTCTCCTGAACCCCGACCCCGCCTCGCCCCCCGTCTGCGTCAGCACGAATCGCCGAAACGAACGTCCTCGCCGACACAGACCGCACCGCGCCCGTCCGCGTCAGCACGAATCGCCGAAACGAACGTCTTCGCCGACGCAGATCACCGGCCGTGCGCCGCGCCACGGGACCGGCGGTTCGTCAGGTGACGACCTCGCCGAGGTCGGTGGGGACGGCCGCGGCGAGCGTGCCGAGTTCGATCTGCTCCTGCACGGGCCGTTCGAGGAGTGCGTAGCCGACCACGGTGGTCAACGTGACCACACCCATGCAGACGATCGCAGGGCGCAACCCGATCGCCTCCGCCAGCAGGCCGAGCGGTGCGGCGGCGATGCCGAACCCGGCAAAGCTCAGCATCATCAGCGACTGGACACGGCCCTGGTGGGTGTCCTCGGTCATGTTGAGCGCGAGCGTGTTCGACAGCGACTGGTAGCCCGTGGTTCCGGCACCGACGAAGGCCACCACGACGAACGCGGTCAGGAACACCGGCGACAGGCCGAGCGCGATCACCCCGACGCCGAAGGCGATGCCGGACACGACCATCAGACGCCACACGCCCGCGCCGTCGGCGCGACCTGCGAGCGGCACCGCGACGACGACCGCACCGATCGAACTCGCCGACATGATCAACCCGACCCACCCGTCGGTCAGGCCGAAGTCGCCCTTGATCAGTGCCGGGATGAACGCGACGTAGTTGAAGCCGAACATGATGATCACGAACGAGCTGAGAACCAGCCGCCGCAGATGGGGTCGGGCGCCGACGTAGCGCACACCATCGATGATCTCGGCGAGCGGCTTCGCCGTCGAGGTCGCTCTCGGCTCGGCGCCCGCCGGGCAGCGCAGCAGCAGGACGAATGCTCCCAGCGAGAACAGTGCCGAGACGATGTAGCCACCGCCGATCCCGACCAGCGCGATCCCGGCGAGCGCACCGGCGAGCGATGGCGCGAACACGCGGGTTCCGTTCATGCTCAGCATCGACAGGGTGATCGCGTTGCCCAGCTGTTCACGTCCGACGATCTCCGAGGTGAACGCAACCCGGGTGGGACCGTAGAAACCGAATGCGAGCCCTTGCGTGAGCGCGGCGACCAGCAGCATCCAGAACTGGACCGTGTCGGTGACGACGACCGCGCCCATGCCCGCCGCAGCCGCCAGGATCGCACCCTGGCTGACCAGCAGCACCTTGCGCTTCGGAAGGCGGTCGGCGGCGACACCACCGAGGGGCGTCGACACGAGCAGCGCCACCCCGAAGCAGAGATAGACGAGTCCGAGCGCGCTCTCACGCTCGGTGAGGTCCCAGGCGAGCACCCCACGGAGCAGGAACTGCATCTGGACCGACATGAACGAGAACGTTCCCGCCCACCACAATGTCTTGTACGCCGGGATGCGCAGCGACGAGAACGACGCGGCGAGACCGGCGCGGGCAGACGACATCAGCCCACCTTGCCCGATGCGACGCGCGCGTTCACGCTCGGAGCCGTGCCCCGCC
This sequence comes from Ilumatobacteraceae bacterium, assembly GCA_963715285.1. Classification (GTDB taxonomy): domain Bacteria; phylum Actinomycetota; class Acidimicrobiia; order Acidimicrobiales; family Ilumatobacteraceae; genus Sva-07. The sequence continues at coordinate 212,524 of CAVQRU010000017.1, forward strand.
TCGTTCCGGATGGCGTCTCAGGAACGCACGTGACCCTGGGCGACGGCCCGCTGCTTCACCGACTCGGCGATCGCGTCCGCGACACCCGGTTCGAAGGCGCCGGGAATGATGCGATCCGCGGTCGGGTGGTCGACGAGGCCGGCGAGCGCATCGGCCGCCGCGCGCTTCATCTCGATGGTGCAGCGAGTGGCCTGCACGTCGAGCATGCCGCGGAACACGCCGGGGAAGGCGAGCACGTTGTTGATCTGGTTCGGGTAGTCGCTTCGGCCCGTTGCGATCACGGACACGTTCGACGGCATCAGTTCCGGCATGACTTCGGGCGTCGGGTTCGCCATGGCGAACACGATCGCGCCGTCCGCCATCTCGGTGAGCCATTCGGGCTGGATGATGCCGGGGCCGGACAGGCCGAGCAGCACGTCGGCGCCCTGCAGCGCCTCGCGCACGCCGCCGCGCCGATCGTCGCAGTTGCCGTTGTCGACGAACCACTGCTTGGTCGGGGTGAGGTTCTGGCGCTCGCGGTGCAGGATGCCGGTGGAGTCGACGCCGATGATGTCGCCGGTTCCGTCCTGGCCGACACGTGCATCGTGGAGCAGCTCGGCGACCGCGACCCCGGCGGCGCCGGTACCGACGACGACGACGCGCAGCTCCTCGACACGTTTGCCGACCACCTCTGCGGCGTTGATGAGCGCAGCCAGGGCAACGATGGCGGTGCCGTGCTGATCGTCGTGGAAGACCGGGATGTCGAGTTCGTCCTGGAGACGTCGCTCGATCTCGAAGCACTCGGGCGCCTTGATGTCCTCGAGATTGATGCCACCGAAGGTCGGTGCGATCGCCTTGCCGATGGCGACCATCTCCTCGACCGATCGGGCGTCGACGCACACCGGGTAGGCGTCGACGCCACCGAACTGCTTGAACAGCACCGCCTTGCCCTCCATCACCGGCATCGCCGCTTCGGGGCCGATGTCGCCGAGGCCGAGCACGGCGGTGCCGTTGGACAGCACCGCGACGGCGTTCGAGCGACCGGTCAACGTCCAGACCCGGCTGGGCTCGTCGGCGATCGCCTGCGAGACGCGACCGACACCCGGGGTGTAGGCGAGTGACAGGTCGTCGGGTCCGTCGATCGGCACACGGGAGGCAATCGACAACTTGCCTCCCTGATGGAGCACGAACGCCGGGTCGTCCGCATACGGATCGGTCATGTCGACGCCGTCGGGGATCGTCGTGCCATCGGGCCCGGTGCCGGTCGGGGTGCCGGCCGGACTGTCGGTGTCGGTCTCGGTGTCGGTGTTCGAGGTGCTGGTCATGGTCAGTCCTTCACAGGGGTGTGGTGAGCAGGGGTTCACCAGAGACCAACAGCGGTGGCCCGCCGCCGGTTTCCGGCTGGTCGGGCGAGTTCGACGATGCTCAGCGAGGCCGCTGGGCTCGTGTCCCCCGCCTGACCCGTACCGGAATGAGTACGGGTGCGGGGCCGCGTGCTGCCGCTGCGGCACCGGCTGCGACGAGCGCAGCAATGACGGTGACGGCGATGAGCACGTCTTCACCCTACACGTCTCGCTGTGCGATGTGCTTCACTGATCCCATGACCGACCTCGAAACGATGCCCGTCGAGCGCGTCGACGTCGACACCGACGAGACCACGGAGACCGGCGAACCCACGTCAGCGCACATCGTCAAGACCAAGCGCGGCGAGAACGCCGCGGCCGTCGTGTTGGAGGCCCGCGTGATGGGCACCCCGATCGAGGCGCTGTGCGGGTTCGTCTGGGTACCGTCGCGCGACCCGAAGCAGCTCCCGGTGTGCGAGAAGTGCAAGAGCGTCTACGAGATGTACAAGGCGTTCAACGACGGCCTGCGCGACACACCGAACGACTGACGACCACCGATGACCCAGCCGCCGGAGTTGCGGATCCGACAGGCAGTTCGCGCGCTGCTCGTCACCGCCGACCAGCACATCCTGCTGGTCCGCTTCGAGTTCCCGGACGCCACGGTCTGGTCGTTGCCCGGCGGCGGCATCGATCCAGGCGAAAGTCACCTCGAGGCGCTCCACCGGGAGTTGGTCGAGGAGGTCGGCCTCCACGATCCGGTCGTCGGCGCCCACGTCTGGAACCGCGAGCACATCATCCCGCACGAGGACGGGCTGTGGGACGGCCAGCAGGACCGCTACTACCTGGTGGAGGCGAGGGAGCGGTTCGCTCCGGCCCCGGCACTCTCCTGGGAACAGTTGCGTGCAGAGCGTCTCCACGAGTTGCGCTGGTGGCACCTCGACGACATCGAGTCGGCGACCACCGACGGCGTGTGGTTCTCACCTCGTCGCCTCGGCCCACTCCTGCGCCAACTCCTGACCGACGGCCCGCCGCCCGCACCACTCGACACCGGGGTGTAGCCGGCCAGTGTGGTCGGGAATGTCGAACACCGGCCAACCCGCCGATGATCGCGGCGCCGATGAGTTCCGGATGCCGTGTCACACTGTGCCGGTGACAAGCGATCGACGGACGTCGGTGACGACACAGGATCTCGAGACCGCCCGCACGTTCGCGGCCGCGCTCGACGCCGACGACTTCGATGCACTCCTCCCGATGCTCGCCGACGACATCGTGTACCGGATCGGCGACGACGAACACCGGGGTCCGGCCGCCGTGATCGAGAGCTATCGATCCGGCTCTGAACTCGCCCGGCAACTGTTCGACGTCGTGGAGTTCTCCCACGCGATCATCGGACCGGTCGCAGACCGCGCAGTACGGATCGACTTCGTCGACACCCTCCACGTCGGGGGCGACCACCTCGAACACCACAGCGTTCAAGACATCCGAATCGACGTCGCCGGACGGATCGCCGAGATCGACGACGTGCCGATCGACGGTGAACGCGAGCGGGTCGACGCCTTCCTGGCGCGTCACGACCTGAGACGGAACCCGCCCCCGACGGACTCGTAGACCCCGGCGATGCCGATTCCCGGGTGATCGTGTTCGCTGGCGCCCGCGTGGACGGGCGGTGAACGGGTCAGGTCCAGCCGACCAGGCCGGCGAACCAGTAGACCGGCAGACCGAACAGCAGCGCCATCGACACGTTATGGGTCCGACGGACGGCGGCGATCGCAACGACGACGGCCGACGTCTCGGCGAGCCCGGGGCGGTGGATCGCACCGTGGTCGACAACCAGAGCCGACGTGACCATCGCCGTCAGGACGGCCGGTGTCACGAGTCCGACCCACGCCGTCATCCGAGGTGAAGCGATGGCACTGCCGGCCCAGGTCATCGAGCTGCGGAGCACGAAGGTGACAGCGGCTGCAAGGGTGAACGCGACCAGCGCGGTCATGGCCCCTCCTCGGCCGGCGACGCGGCAACGGTTCCCCACGCGGATGCGACGATCACACCGGCGGCGACGGCGACCGGCAGGGCCAGCGGACCGAGCACGCCCGACCCGGCGACCAGGAGCGCGGCGGCCATCGCCCCGGCGACGATCTCGGTGCGGCCCTTCATCGCGTTGGCGAGCAGGCCGGCGAACGCCAGTGGCGCCGCCAGGTGCAGGCCGAGACCTCGCGGCATGCCCGAGCCCAGCTGGAAGGCGATCACCTGGCTCGCCACGAAGGTGCCCGCGAGGAGGCCCGTCGCCGTGAGGTAGTACCGCCTGCGCCAGTCGGGATCAGGTTGATCGGCGAAGCGTTCCTGGCAGAGGATGAACGTCTGGTCCACGATCGGAAAGGCCAGCAGGAGCCGCTGGCGCAGCGGCAAGCCGGTGAACCACTGGGCGATGCCTGCGCCGTAGAAGACGAATCGGAGGTTGACCAGTCCTGCGATGAGGACGACCGAGAGGATCCCGCCTCCCGATCCGAGAACCTCGACTGCCGCGAGCTGACCGGCACCGGCGAGCAGGACCACGGCGCCGAACGCGGCGGTCGTGGCGGAGAGCCCGGCCGCTGCACTCGCCCCGCCGACGGCGAGGCCGAACGGGATCAGGGCGAGGGCGAACGGCAGGGCGTCGTCGAAACCGGCACGGGCGGGCGACGCGACGACGGCAGCCGAGGTCCGGGAATCGGTGACGGTCATGACCCCACCCCCGCCAGCAGGTGCTCCTCCGGTCGGACCGCTGCACGCACGTCGTCGGCCGTCGGACGACGGAACGTCTCCTGGCGGATCCAGCTCCGGTAGGTGTCCTCGCCGAGCGCCGTCGCGATGCCGACCGTCTGGCTGGCGTGCTCACCGAGCACACTCCGCTTCCGGGCGAGCTCGTCACCCCGGAGTTCGAGCCGGGCGACCGCCGAGCGGGGGTCGATGCCCTCGGGCTCACCGGTCATCCACACGCCGAAGTCGTCGTGGACGTTGCGCCACTCGTCGAGCCATTCCACCGTGAATGCCGCGTACCAGAGGTCGCCGACGCCGACATCGACCCAGGCCCGGGTGACCGCACGCCAGTTGGCGACGTGATCGTCGTGACCGGTGATGCCGTCGGGCCCGAACGTGGCGATCACGTCCGGCTGGAGCGATCGCATCGTGTCGCCGAGGTGTCCGACGAGGGCGTCACCGTGATCGGCAACACCGCCGTCGGGCAGTCCCACGAAGCGGACGTCGGTCACGCCGATCCGCTCCATCGCCGACCTCAACTCCCGCCGGCGCAACTGCGCGCGCTCCGCGAGCGGACGCCGATCGTTCTCCGGGAACCCGGCCTCGCCATCGGTGAGGGTCACCAACGTGACCCGGTCGCCGGCCGCGATGGCCCGGCCCATGAGCCCGGCCGAGAGATACGATTCGTCGTCGGGGTGGGCCCAGACACCGAGCAGGTGCCGGCGTTCTCGCACCGACGAGACGTGGTAGCTGGTGCTGCGGTCCGGCGCGAGCAGGACCGCATCGGGAGTGAGGTCGTGCATCACTCCCCCTCAGCTGGTCGCCCCGGGGCGGCGCCACACCTCGACGGCGGTCGGGGCGACGAGCATCTCGAACACGATGCTGGGGTTGGTGGTGATCGCCATGGTGGTGTCTCCTGTCCGGTCTCGCTGAGCGGGGTTCGTTGTCGTCGGTCACCACCTTCGACGAACGCGCCCGGCAAAGCTTGGAGACCACCTGGAGAGCATCTGGAGAGAACCTGGTGGATGGTTTTTCCGGCCCGTCCACCCCTGGCTGGACGAGCGCCACCTCGACGGACGGGGGCGACTGATCCAAGACGATGCCGTCGCTACGACCCGGGCCCGGCGCTGCGGTTCGCCTGGGCCGGCTCGGGGTCACGCAGCCGGCTGTGGGCCCTCCAACTGGACGTAGCGGCCCACGTCGACGAAGCCCATGGCCCGGTAGACCGGGGCGCCCATGTCGGAGGCCTGCAGGATCGAGTGGTCGCAACCGCGGCGCGCTCCCTCCTCGATCGCCGCCCACGTCAGCGCCGCCCCGTACCCACGTCGCCTGAACTCGGGAGGGGTCGCGACGTTGTAGATCCCGGCGGTCGTGCCGGTGATCGAGACCAGTGCACCCGATACCGGCGTCCCGGCGACCGAACCCACCACCATCCCGATCGCCGGGTCGTCCAGCAACGACTCGGTGATCAGCGTCGAAGAGATCTCGGGTGGCATCTCGAAGCCGCGCGTGGCGAGATCACGGAAGGTCTCCAGACCGGCACGGTCCCGGACCAGCCTCACCGCCAGCCCGTCGGGTGTCTGGGGGATCTCGTCGATCGCCGCCAACGCCATCGCCGGCGGTCCCCCGGCGTCGGTGAGGCCCGCCCGCCGACCGGCGTCGAGCAGGGCGTCGTCGACGCCGTCGCGGACCCAGAGGAGCCACGGCACCCCCTGGTCAGCCATGAAGGCGGTCGCGTCGGCGACGACCTGCTCGGGGTCGCTGCCCGGGCCCGCTGCGTACGCTCCGTTGAAGAACGCCGCCGGGATGCCCGTCGCCGCGAACGTGCACCGGTCGGAGCCCCCGACGGCGCCACGTTGCCGGCCGAGCGACGCCCAACTCCCGGCAAGGTTCTCGTCGGCCAGCCGACCCAGCTCGTCGCGGTCTCGCTCCATGGACACCCCCGTCGTCACGGCTTCGCCCGAACGTAGCACTGCTCGTCTTCACTGCATTCTGCCGGCTGGGCCGCGTGTCGTCACCCGGTGGGACGACAGCGAGGTCAGTGGGTGTGGTGACTGGTGCGGATGATGCAGGTCTGCTGGGCGGTGCCGAGCAGGCGGCCGTCCCGACTCCACAGGCGCAGGGAACCATGACCGATCGACCGGTGGAATCCGTCGGGGACGACGTCGAGCAGGACCCACTCCGACGGCTCGGGATCGATCACCCGCAGCGTGTTGTCGAGGCTCGTCCCACCCGGCATCGCGCCGAGCGCCGCACACACGGCGAGGGGGATGATGTCGGCGATGAACGCCTGGGTCGCCGGGCTGCCGATGAGGTGGTCGGGGATCCGGCACCACAGTCCGAGCGGACCGGACTGAGGGTCGTCGATCGCCTCGACTGCGAGCTTGCCCGCGGCGAGCCGGCGTTCGAGATGGTCGAAGAAGCTCCCGGCGACGATTGCGGCGAAGGGCTCGGACATCGACGGGCAGTCGTCGGGCGGCGGCACGTCGGGCATCGGACCGAACCCCACGGCGTCGCCGCTCGGGCGATCGGTGTGGGCGCACAGCGACGTGAACACCGGGCGGCCGTCGACCGTGCCGGTCACCTGCGCCTGCGTGGTCGACCTGCCCGCTGCCGGCATCGACACGTCGAGATCGATCACCTCGTCGGGCAATGGCCGACCGATGAACTGTGTCGTGATCCACTGCAGTGGTCGTCCGGTCACGCGTTCGGCTGCCTCGATCGAGGCCGCGATCCCCGAACCGCCGTAGAGGAACCCGAACGGCGTGCAGAGCTCCTTTCGAGCGCGCAGCTGCAGACGGTTCGGATCGCCGGTCGGCTGGAGATCGAGGAGGTCGAATTCGGGGAGCACGGCGAGACGTTTCCAGAGCCTGTGCCACTCCGGCAAACCGTGCGGTGGCGATCCGATTCACCGTTCGGTTCGCGACCCGGTTCGCCGTGCGATGCACGATCGGGTTCGCGCGGTGGCCACCGTGCGTCGGCACATCGGGAACTGCGGCCGATCTAGGGTCGAGGACGATGCGTATCGTCGACTGCACCACGTTCGTGATCGCCAATCCGCCACCGCACTTCGGCGGGCGGTACTTCATCGTGGTGAAGCTGACGACCGACACGGGCATCGTCGGCTACGGCGAGATCTACGTGGCGACCTTCGGACCCCACACGGTGGCGGCGATGGTCGGTGACCTCGCCGAGCGGTGGGTGATCGATGCCGACCCGAACCGGATCGAGCTGCTGTGGCGGCGGATGTACTCGAGCGGGTATGCACTGCGGCCGGATCCGACGCTGGTCGGGGTGATGAGCGGGATCGAGATGGCGTGCTGGGACATCGTCGGCAAGGACGCCGGCAAGCCGGTCTACGACCTCCTCGGAGGCCGGGTCCACGAGCGGATCCGGACCTACACGTACCTGTACCCCGCCGACGGCCGACCCGACGTCTACACCGACCCGTCGCAGGCTGCCGAGCAGGCGGCGTTCGAGGTCGAGCGCGGGTTCACGGCGGTGAAGTTCGATCCCGCCGGGCCCTACACGGCCTTCGACGGGCACCAGCCGAGCCTGGAGGACATCGACCGGTCGGTGGCGATCACCGCGGCGATTCGTGAAGCTGTCGGGTCACGAGCTGACCTGTTGTTCGGAACCCACGGCCAGTTCACTGCGGCCGGTGCGATCCGATTGGCCCAGCGGCTGGAGCCGTTCGACCCGCTGTGGTTCGAGGAACCGACGCAACCCGACCAACCCGAGGAGATGGCACGGGTGGCCCGCCAGACGTCGATCCCGGTCGCGGCCGGAGAGCGGCTGACGACGATCACCGAGTTCGCGGCGCTGGCGCGGCATCAGGCGGCGGCGATCTGGCAGCCGAACCTCGGGCGTTGCGGCGGGCTGCTGGCGGGCAAGAAGATCGCGGCGATCGCGGAGGCGTCGGGATGTCAGATCGCCCCGCACCTGTACTCGGGCCCGATCCTCGGAGCAGCGAACATCCAGCTGGCGGCGACCCTGCCGAACCTGCTGATCGTGGAGGGAATCCAGGACTGGACCGGCTTCCACGCCGAGCTGTTGACGACCCCGATCGAGTGGGATGACGGCCACGTGATCCCGTCGCGGGAGCCCGGCCTCGGCGTGGAGCTGAACGAAGCGGTCGCCCTCGCCCACCCCTACCCCAGCGACGGCGACCTCCACCTGAGCATGGCCGACACCCCCTGAATGAGACGCGGGGTCTGACCCCGCGTCTCATTCAGCGGAAGTCGCGGGACGTGGTCTTGGCGGACATGGGGAGCGGGGCGAGGTGGTCGGCGACGATGTTGACGACGCCCTCGCTGCGTTCGAGACGGCCACGGATCAGCATCGCCGGCGCTTCCCTCGCGACCTTGCGGAACCTTGCCCAGCAGCCCTTCGACACCACGACGTTGATCAGGCCGGTCTCGTCCTCGAGGTTGAGGAACGTGACGCCCTGCGCGGTCATCGGTCGCTGACGATGGGTGACCACACCGGCAACCTGCACGATCGAACCCGGCTCGGGATCCCACAGCTGCGACGACGTGAGCACTCCGAGCTTGCCCAGTTCCTCCCGTATGAAGACTGTCGGGTGACCGTCGGGCGACACACCGGTGGCCCACAGGTCGGCGACCGCCTCCTCCATCGGCGTCATCCCGGGCAACCGTGGCGCCGCATCGCCGGTCACCACACCGGGCAGTCGGCCGGGCCGCGACTGGGCGGTGGCGCCGACGGTCCACAACGCCTTGCGTCGGTCGAGGTCGAAGCAGTCGCCGAACAGCCCGCCGGTCGCCATCGCCTCCAACTGCGCCAGCGTCAGCGACGGGACCCGGCGAACGAGATCCTCGGTGTCGGTGAACAACCCGCCGGCCTTGCGGGTCGCTTCGATCTCCTCGGCCAACTCCGTGCCGATCCCGCGCACCGACCCGATCCCCAGCCGCACCGCCACGCCACCCTCCGACGACTCGCACGGTTCCAACGTCGCCGCCGCCAGCGACGCGTTCAGGTCCGGTGTGTGGACCACCACGCCGTGGCGGCGGGCGTCGCGCACCAGCGTGTGAGGAGACCAGAATCCCATCGGCTGGGCGTTGAGCAGCGCCGCGCAGAACGCCGCCGGCTCGTGGTACTTGATCCACGACGACGCGTACACGAGGTAGGCGAAGCTCACCGAGTGCGACTCGGGGAAGCCGTAGTTGGCGAACGCCTTCATCTTCATGAACAGCTCGTCGGCGACCTCGCCGGTGATCCCCCGTTCGGCCATCCCGGCATACAGCCGCTCCTTCAGCCGTTCCATCCGCCGCGCCGAGCGCTTCGATCCCATCGCCTGGCGCAGCTCGTCGGACTCGGCGGGGGTGAACCCGGCGACGTCGATCGCCATCTGCATCAGCTGTTCCTGGAACAGCGGCACGCCGAGGGTCTTGCCGAGCGAGTTCTCCAGCAGCGGGTGCAGGTACGTGATCGGCTCGAGGCCGTTGCGGCGCCGGATGTACGGATGCACCGAACCGCCCTGGATCGGCCCGGGCCGGATCAGCGCCACCTCGACCACCAGGTCGTAGAACCGGCGCGGTTTGAGCCGCGGCAGCGTTGCCATCTGCGCCCGCGATTCGATCTGGAACACTCCGACGGTGTCGGCGCGGCACAGCATCCCGTACACCTCGTCGTCCTGGGGGATCGTGGCGAGGTCGATCTCGTAGCCGCGGTGCTCCCGTACGAGGTCGACCGCATAGTGCAGCGCCGACAGCATCCCGAGGCCGAGGAGGTCGAACTTGACGAGGCCGGTGCGGGCGCAGTCGTCCTTGTCCCACTGCAGCACCGAGCGCTTGTCCATCCGCGCCCACTCGACCGGGCACACCTCGATCACCGGCCGGTCGCAGATCACCATGCCTCCCGAGTGGATGCCGAGATGGCGTGGCGCGTCCTCGACCTCCAACGCCAACTCCAGCACCGGTTCGGGGATCGAGCAGTCGGCCTGCGCAGCGGTCACCGCCACGCCGCCCCAGCCGTCGACCTGCTTCGACCACGCGTCCTGCTGGCCCGGCTCGAACCCGAGCGCCTTGGCCATGTCGCGCACCGCCGAGCGCGCCCGGTAGGTGATGACGTTCGCGACCTGGGCGGTGTGGTGGCGCCCGTAGCGCTCGTAGACGTACTGGATCACCTCTTCCCGTCTGTCACTTTCGATGTCGACGTCGATGTCGGGCGGGCCGTCGCGCTCGGGCGACAGGAACCGCTCGAACAGCAGCCCGAGGGAGACCGCATCGGCCGCGGTGATGCCGATCGCATAGCAGACTGCCGAGTTGGCGGCGCTCCCGCGGCCCTGGCAGAAGATGTCGGCGCGGCGGCAGAACTCGACGATGTCCCACACGATCAGGAAGTACCCGGCGAAGTCGAGCTGCTCGATCAGCGCCAGCTCGTGGTCGATCGTCTTCCACGCCCGAGCGCGCAGCGAGAGATCCTCGGAGTGCACCGGCCGTTCCCCGTACCGGCGGCGAGCACCCTCCTCGGTCACCTGCCGGAGGTACTGCATCTCGGTCAGCGCCGTGCCATCTGCTCGAACGGGGCACGGGAACGGCGGCAGCTTGGGGGCGACGAGCGACAGGTCGAATGCCGCAGCCCGCCCGATCTCCGCGGCCCGCTCGACGACCCCGGGGTAGCGGCGGAACCGCTTGGCCTGCTCTGCTCCGGATCGGAGGTGTGCGCCGGCTGCCGCCGGCAGCCACGGGTCGACCTGATCGAGGCTGCGACGCGACCGCACGGCCGCGAGCGCGGTGGCCAACCGACGTTGCCCCGGGGTGGCGTAGTGGACGTTGTTGGTCGCCACGCACTCGACGCGCTCACGATGGGCGAGTTCGGCGAGCGCGTCGTTCCGAGCGGTGTCGAGCGGGTCGCCGTGGTCCCACAACTCCACCAGCACACGGTCGCGCCCGAACGCGTCGACCAGCCGGTGCAGCTCTCGACGGGCCGCAGCCGGGCCATCGGCGAGCAGCGCCGCGGGCACCGCACCCTTGCGGCACCCGGTGAGCACCCACCCGTGCCCGGCGACGGTGTCGACGACGTCGCCGAACGTGAACTGCGGCGCACCCTTCTCACCGGCGAGGTGCCCGTTGCTCAACACCCGGGAGAGCCGGGCATAGCCGTCGGGGCCATCGGCGAGGACGAGGAGATGTGTGCCCGACGGATCGGGCGCGTGCGAGTCGGGCACCATCCCCGTGTCGATCTGACGGTCGGTGTCGCGTTCGGAGCGGACCACCGATCGCTCGGTGGTCGACAACCCGATCTCGGTGCCGAACACGGTGGGGAGACCGACCGCCTTGGCCGCTTCGGCGAATCGGACCACCCCGTAGAAGCCGTCGTGGTCGGTGATCGCCAACGCCTCCAGACCGAGCCGGGCCGCTTCGGTGGCCAGTTCCTCGGGGTGCGACGCCCCGTCGAGGAACGAGAAGTTCGAATGACAGTGCAGCTCGGCGTAGGGAACGACCGGCGTCGTGGATGTCGACCGGGTCAGTTCCGACGGCGCCTCGAACGGCTGGCGCTTGCGGCTCCACGCCGGGCCGTCACCACCCGAGTTCCACGACGGGCTGCCAGGGGCGCGCCCGTCTCGTCCCGTTGCCCGAGCCGACGGTCTCCCCGACAGCGTCGCCTCCAGTTCACTCCACGACCACGAAGGGTTGTTGAACCCCATCGACCCAGTATCGAACACATGTTCGCCCTCCTGCAACCCGCTCTCTCCCCAGAACCCGAAAACTTCGGAATCGGGACGCTGAGCGACCGGATTCCACGATTTGTCGGGGTGGGTGGGGGCCGGGGGCGTCGAGTGGGACCAAATGCCCTGGTGGGCAGCGGGATCCGTCGCGACGATGACCCACAGATCTACCTACTGGTCGGTAGACGACAATCCGCCTCCCCACCCGCCGAGAACGACATGCCAGCCGCCACCGCCAGCGACACCACCAGCGACACCACCTCCACTCGCCATCCCCACGGAATCGAGACGCCGACCACACCGACCGGGCTCAAACCGGTCCTGGCCGTCATCCCCGAGCACTGCTACGAGCGATCGACGGTCCGCGGGCTCGGCCTGTTCCTGCGCGACGTGATCATCTTCGCACTGGCGACATGGGGGCTGCTCTCCACGAACAACCCGCTGCTGCTCGTTCCGCTCTGGCTGCTCAGCGGCGTGATGGTCGCCGGTCTCTTCGTGATCGGCCACGACGCCGCGCACAGCGCACTGTTCGACTCCAAACGCCTCAATGCCGTCGTCGCCCGGGTGAGCATGCTGCCGTCGCTGCACGCGGTCGAGGTCTGGGTGTTCGGCCACAACCGGGTCCACCACGGCCACACGCTGCGCCAGGGCATGGACTTCGTGTGGCACCCGCTCACCATCGAGCAGTACGAGGAGCTCGGACGATTCGCCAAGCTGCGCCACAAGCTCGAGTGGGGGCCGTTCGGTGCCGGCGCCTACTACCTCCGCGAGGTGTGGTGGAACAAGATGGTGCGCTTCACGCCGCCACCGCGTTGGCGGCGCCGGATGCGTCTCGACCAGGCGCTGGTCGCCGGGTATGCACTTGGCACGTTCGTGCTCCTCGTCGCCGTCGACGGCGCCGACGGGATCTGGCAGTGGGTCAAGGTCGTCGTGATCCCCTTCCTGCTCTTCTGCCAGGCGATCGGTTGGGTGGTCCACGTCCACCACATCGCCCCCGACATCCGCTGGTGGCCCCGCCGGGAGTGGAACCGCTTCCGCGGCCAGGTCGAGGGCACCACGATCCTGTGGGGGCCGCCGGGTTGGGACTTCTTCGTGCACTGGATCATGGTCCACATCCCCCACCATGTCGACATGCAGATCCCGTGCTACCGACTCCCCGAAGCAGCCCGGGCGATCGCCGACGCCTACCCCGACGAGGTGGTCGAACAGCCGATCAGCGTTCGCGACTACCTCCGCTCGACGAAGGCGTGCAAGCTCCACGACTTCGAGACCGGCACCTGGCACACGTACCCCACCGCCCGCTGACGGTCACGGCGTCAACGCCAGCAGGAGCCCCCGCAGGCCCGGATCGGCGCGATCGATCGCAGCTGTCCAGGCGAACCAGTCGATGAGCTGACTCTCGCCCTCCGGCGGCGCGGGGTCGGCGTCACCGCCATCGATCAGGTAGCGCAGATCGAGGTGCGTGTGACCGCGTCCGCCGGCGTGGACGTCGACGTGGATCAGCTCCGGCACCCCATGGCGATCCACGGAACCGGCGAACGACACGCCGAGTCCGGTCTCCTCGCGGCTCTCGCGTAGCGCCGCGTCCCACGGCGTCTCGCCCGGGTCGACGTGACCGCCGGGCTGGAGCCAGATCCCGAGACGTTTGTGTTCGAGGAGCACCACGCCCCGCGGACCGACCACGATGCCCGAACCGGTCACGTGGATCGGGTCGGACTCCTGGTCGAGTGGCGCCGACAGCCGGTCGAACGCAGCGAGGAACGCCACCACGGAGTCGGCCTCGCGCTGATCCACGGGTCGGCGGGCAGCAACATCGCTCCGTATCCGCTGGTGGAGTTCATCGGCGTGCACCACCACGGTGTACCAGACGCAGCCGGTGTACCAGAAGCGACACGGCGTCCCAGAAGCGACACGGTGTCCCAGAAGCGACACGGCGTCCCAGAAGCGACACGGTGTCCCAGAAGCGACCGGTGCACCAGCAACGAGGGGCCGTACCAGGAACGACACGAATCACACGCGTGTGATTTCTTTCGATTTCTTCTTGAGTTCGTCAGTTTCCCGACCGATACCTCGACAGGACACACAACGAGCGGTCAGATCTGGCCGATGAACCTGGCGGGACACTCACATGAACAACGACACCAACATCGCACCTCGCATCCTGATCGCCGTGGACGATCCAGATCTGCGTCGAATCAGCGTTGCGGGCTTGCGGTCCGCCGGTTTCAGCGTCAGCGCCCCCACCGATGGTGAAGCGGCGATCATGCTCGCCGAGTCGTTCTCCCCCGACGTGTTGATCGTCTGTTCCCGGCTCCGATCCCCCGATGGTCGCCCCCTCTTCGAACGCCTTCGCGACTCGAGCGAGCAGTATCTGCTCTGCATCACCGAAGAAGGCGCCCACCGCACCCGTGCCGCCATGCTCCACTCCGGCGCCGACGACGCAGTGTCGGTTCCGGTGTCACCCGAGGAACTCGCTGCTCGTTGCCACGCACTCCTGCGTCGTCCCCGCCAGATGCAGAACCGTGTCGAGACCGCCCTGACCTCGGTGCTCAATCTCGGGCCGCTGACGATCGATCTCGGACGGCGAGAGGTCCGCATCGACGACGAGGAAGTCGCCACCACCCGCATCGAGTTCTCCCTGCTCGAGCAACTGTGCCGCCGCCCGACCGAGGTGTGCACCCGCGAGGATCTGCTCGACGCCGTGTGGGGGCCGACCTGGGTCGGCGACAACCACGTCGTCGACGTCCACCTGTCGAACCTCCGCCGCAAGCTCGACAAGGCCGCCCCCGAGTACAAGGTGATCCACACCGTTCGCGGTGTCGGGTTCCGGCTGGCCAACGACGTCACCGACTCGCTCGAGATCTCCCATCCGTTCGGGCTCCTCGCCGTCGGCTGACGGTGCACTCGGCGCCGGTCACCGAACGCAACCGCCTCAGTCGTAGCGAGCGCTGATCCACCAGCGTCGGTGCTCGAGGACGACGAGCAGTCCCTCGCGGTCGTCGGTCACCATCTGGAAACGTGCCAGTCGGCGATGGCGGTCGGGTTCCCACCAGCGCTCCTCCACCGGCCACGGGCCCGCCCAGGCGATGATCGGCCGCGAGCGACCACGACGCCACCCCGTTGCATCGTCACCCGTCAGCAACCGCAGTGACACCGGCGCCGCCGATACCGCCCCTCGCCCGGTGACCTGCACGAGTTCCCCGTGTTCGTCGAGGACCTCGGCGGGAAGCGGATCGGCGAACACCGTCGCCGGCGACGGCGTCGGCAGCGCACCGGGCCACGGACCGACCGGACCGGACCCCATGCGGGTCGCCGCTCGATGGTCGAGATCGACCATGGCTGCCGGTACCCAGTCGTAGCGGTCGGCAGGCAGACGTCCACCCCGCCAGACCGGCACCGTCACGGCATCGGACGAGGTCAGCGTGGTCAGCCGGGCGATGGTCCGGGCCGCACGGCGGTCGGCCTCGGACTGGCCTCCCCACAGCCCCAGCTGACTGCCGTCGTCGGCACGTACCTCATCGGGTGTCAGGCGGACGAGCACGACGCCGCCGGTGAGCTCCTGGTCGCTGCCACGCGGCAGGTTCACCCAGGCATCGAGTTGCCAGCGGACCCGTTCGACCATCGCCGCTGCCGACATCCCCGCGGATCGGTACCACGACCGCTCGGACCGTTCGCCGTGCTCGGACTCCAGCACCACCACCAGACGGGTACACACCCGACCGTCGGCGGCGAGCGACCCCGCCAGTTCGTCGGCCAGTTGCTTGGCGACGAACACGACCGCGCTCGACTGTGCGGCCGGATCGTCGAGGACGTGGTCGAGCCGCCGTTCTGGCGCCGGATCGGTGGTGCTCGACGGCCGGGTGTCCACGCCGGACGCGAGGCGGTGGGCATGGACCCCCGGATGACCGAAACGGCCGAGCACGTCGACGGCATCGAGCGCGGCGAGATCGCCGAGCCGGCGCAGGCCGAGCCGACCGAACAGCTCGACCAGGTCGGGGTCACATTCGCCGAGCGTCTGCAACCATCCGATCGGGAGGTCGGCGCAGAACGTCGGCGACGCACCGGCGGGGACGAGCACCGGCCGACCCTGCCGAACGGCCAGACGGGCGGCGATGCTCGACGCGAACCGCCCGTCGGCGACGCCGACACCGGGAGCATCGAGCGAGGTCGACAGCTCGCCGGTGAGTTGGACGAGCCGCTCGGCGAGCGCTTCGTCTCCGCCGACGTGACGCGACGGCCCGCGAGCTCGCAGGCTGATCCAACCCGGCTCGATCACGTCGAGCCGGGGAGAGAGTTCGGCCACACAGCGAACCACCGGCTCGAATTCGCGGGCATCACGATCGGGATCGTGATCGAGCAGGGTGATCTGCGGGCAGCGTCGTTGGGCTTGACGGCGTCGTTGCCCGACGACCACGCCGTCGGATGCCGCCGCAGTCGTGCGGGCGATGACCCGGTTCGCCGACATCACCGCCGCGGGGACATCGGCGCCGAACCCGGCGGCCGTCACCGGCCAGTCGGGGTACCAGATCGACACGATGCGCTGCGGCGCGTCCATGCGGTGGCCTGCGACCGTCAGGCCGAGATGGCAGCGACAGCCGGAACAGCCACGCCGGTGGTGGTGGCGAGCGGTCGTGGTGGTGGGAGCGGTCGTGGTCGTGGTGGTGGGAGCGGCGGAAGTCGCCGGGATCGTGAGGCGACAGTGACGACGCCCGGGCAGACGGCGCCCGGAAGCACGCACGACGACCTGACGCCGTCGGAGATGCCCGTACCCGTCACCGAGCCCCGACCACTCCTCGGCATCGGTGTGGAGCGTGCCGTCGCACGCCATCGACCCGGGATCGCCGAGCGCGATCGTGACCACGTCGCGTTGCCGGAGACGGACGGAGAGTTTCCGGACGCCACCGGCGGGGAGACCGAGCGGTACCCGTACGAGCAGGACGTCGAAGCCGTCGGCAGCAGCAGCGACCACGTCGAGCCAACGGCCCGGATCGTCGGCCGTGCCTGGAGGGTGGGTCCCGATGGCGACCATCCGCTCGAGCGGGACCCCGAACTCGCTGGCGGCGTCGAGCCCGATCGTCGGGAGGTCGATCAGGGCGAGCCAGGCGCCGGAGCGGATGGCCGGCGCCACGAGCGCCAGTGCGGTCGACGTGGCCGCCGACCCCTGGCAGGCGATGGTGCGGCCCCGGACGAGTCCGCCTTCGGCGAACAGGTCGCCGAAGGTCTCGTCGACGGGGATCGTGCGTTCACCCGCCAACGCCAATGGCGCCACACGATCGCCCAGTGCAGCGAGCGGGGCGGTCAGGGATGCAACGTCGACAGCCGGTTCCATCCCGACAGGGTATCGAACACATGTTCGTACGCGCCACCGGATGGTCCCGAGATTCGCGAACCGGCTCAGGTGGCAGCGTGCGAAGCGAGCACCGCGTCCATGTCGTCGCCGCTCGCAGCGTAGGCATCGGCCCCGAGTGTCCGGGCGTGGTCGGCGTCGACGACCGCATGTCCACCGACGACGACGAACACGTCGGGGTCGGCGTCGTGGGCCGCTTCACACGCATCGGCCAGCGAGGGGAGGTTGTCCGACGACATGGCGGACAATCCGACGGCGAGGAGATCGGGCGTCGCCCGGATCACGTGGGCGATCGATTCGCTCGGCATGTCGACGCCGAAATCGGAGACCTCCCACCCCCGCAACCGCAGCAGGTCGCCGAGCATCGCAACGGGCAGTGCGTGGAACTCTCCGGCCGGAGCACCGAGCGCCACGATCCCACGCGAACGCCCACGACGGCTGAACCGCGGGCCGATCCGACCGACGATCCGCATCGCGATCCCGGTTGCACGGTGCTCGATCGAGATGTCGAGCTCGCCCGCCGCCCAACGCTCACCGATCGACACCATCGCCGGCGTCAACACGTCGAGATAGATCTCGTCGAGCTCTGCACCTGCCGCCATCGCCGCTTCGATGACGCTCCATGCTCCCGGTGCGTCCCCGGCGGTCAGCCGCGACTCCAGGCGGGTCGACCACGGGGCCCGGCGGTTGCGGGCGCCGCCCTTGCCGGACGGGCCGGTGCTCGCCGCTGCAACCTTCGCGTCCTCGCGGAACCGATCGAGCGCCGAGCGCTGCACCTGCCAGACGCCACCCGACTTCGATGCCTCCATCACGCCGAGCCGCACGTACCGGTACGCGGTCATGTAGTGAACGCCGAGCTCGTCGGCCGCTTCCTGCAGTGTGAGTACCCCGTCGGTCATGCGATTCCCCAGCTGGCGCCGGCTGCCCGACGCTAGAGGCCCGATGGGGTCGCGCGCCCAACCCAGCCCGCCATTGGCGAGCGGGCGTACTCAGCCCTGCTTGGCGTTCCAGCGCTCGCGAGCCTGCCGGCCGCGATCGAGCAGGTGGGCCGGCACCCGCTTGGCCGCCTCCGACATCGCGGCATCTTCGCCGCCACCGTCACCGCTGGGCACGGAGGCCGCCGGCTCGTCGGGCTCGAGATCCTCGAACGTCGGCGGCTCGACGCCCGGCTTCCAGTACTGGTACAGGTCGCGGAGCACCTCGGCCAGACCCTCGGAGTCGTGGCCCTTCAGGAGATCGACGGTGATGATGTTGCCGTACACGTGGACCCCTGCGACCTGGCCCGTCGCGAAGAACCGTCTCGCCAGCTCGTCGGAGGGCGTGTTCCCCCAGGCGTCCTCGACGGAGGAGAAGTGCTCATGGCCCATGCCGGACAATGAACGGTTGATCTCGAACCGGACGACACCGCGTGTCGAACTCGGCTTCTCGGTGACGGCGACCAGCTGACCCATGACGCCGCAACGCTAGCGCCCCTGCGTGCCACGCACCCCTATCCGTCGGCGTCGCGCGCCCTCATCCGTCAGAGGGAGCCGTCGACGACCGATGCCAGTTCTTCGGCCAGCGCGCGGTCGTCGGCCGTCCCGCTGACGGCGACGATCGCTCCCTGCCGGCGACTGACCAGGGCGATCGTGTACCCGTTCGACGGCTCGGATCCTGGCGGCACGAACTCGGCGATGCCGACGGCGTCACCCGAGACCGCACCCACCGGTTGGATGCCGCTGCGCTCGAACCAGTCCGACTCGACCGTCGACTCCGACACGTAGTGGACCTCGACGACTGCGTCTCCGGCGGTGAGACGACAGGCTTCGGTCGAGATCGACTCGACCTCGACCGGCCCACCGACGGACGCTCCGAACGTGTCGGCGATCGCCAGTTCGTTCGAGCGGTCGCACGTGTCGACCACCGGTTGCTCCGGGAGCGGCGGCAGGGTCAGCGGCGAGTCGGGGTCGGGCTGGGGGTCGCCCACGAGTTCGGTGACGGGCGGGGCCAAGGCCTCCTCGTCGGCGACGGGCAGCATCGTCGTGGTCGCCGCGCCGGCCGGACCGGACGCCGCGCCGGAGTCGTCGGGGCTGGCGACCGTCGGCACCGGGCGCATCCCGTCGCTCGACGTGCTCGACACCGAGCCGTCGTCACCGAACCACCCGCAGCCGCTCGCCGCGACGAGGACGACGCCCAGGCCGAGTGCCGCTCGTGATGTGCTCCGCCGAACCACACCGCCAACGTACCGGTGCCACGGTCGCGCCGGCCGGCGGCGGGCGAGACGAATGCTCAAGACTTCGTCAGGGCGACGGCGAGCACGGACGGGAACTCGTCAGGGGTCGTCGACATCACGGTGGCGCCGAGTTGCGCGAGTGTCGCCGCGTTGCCGTGGTCGTGCGCAGGTGTGCCTTCGTCGCTGAGGGCGAGCAGCACCACCACCTGCACGCCGGCCGCCACGAGTTCGGTGATCCGTCGGTGCATGAGCTCCACGTTGCCGCCCTCGAACAGATCGCTGACCAGGACCACCACGCTCTCGCGCGGCCGCTCGACGAGGTGCTGGCAGTAGCCGAGCGCACTGGCGATGTCCGTGCCGCCGCCGAGCTGTACACCGAACAGCACCTCGACGGGATCGTGCAGGAAGGCCGTGAGGTCGGTGATCGACGTGTCGAACGCGATGAACGAGGTGCGCAGCGCCGGAAGCTGGGCGAGCACACCTGCGAACAGCGATGCGTACACGACGCTGTCGGCCATCGACCCCGACTGGTCGACGGCGATGACGACGTCGCGGGCCAGGCTGCGTTGGCGGCGCCCGTGGCCGACGAGTCGTTCGGGGATCACCGTGCGGTGCTCGGGCAGCCAGTGCTTCAGGTTGGCCGAGATCGTCATCGGCCAGTCGATGTCCCCTGGGCGCGGACGGCGGGTGCGCGCCGATCTCGCCAACGCGCCGCGAACGGCCTGGCGGGTCTGGTCGGTCAGTTGGCGTTCGAGATCGGCGAGCACCTTGGCGATCACCTGGCGAGCGGTGGCGCGGGTCTCGTCCGGGAGGTGGCGGTTGAGTTCGACGAGGAGCGTCACGAGGTGGACGTCGGGTTGGAGGTCGACGAGCAGCTCGGGCTCCAGGAGGAGCTGACGCAGGTCGAGGCGTTCGACGGCGTCGCGCTGGAGGATCTGCACGACCGGCGTCGGGAAGTACCGACGGATGTCGCCGAGCCAGCGGACCACCCCGGGCTTCGATCGACCGAGGCCACCCGATCGGCCGGCTCGGGGGCGGGCTCCCGAAGGTCCGCCGTCGCGGTCGTCGGCGTCGTACAGCGCGCCGAGCGCGGCGTCGATCCGGGCATCGTCACCGCGGAGCGATCCGTCGCCCCCGCCCGATCGCGCATCGTCACCATCGGTATCGCCGTCGGGATCTTCGGCAGCAGCGTCGGCGAGAACGTCGGCAGCAGCAGGCCCGAGCAGCAGCCGCCACCGGCGACGGCGCTCGGCGTCGGAGACGCGCAGCGCTGCGGTCACGAGACCACTCCGGCACGGTCGGCACGATCGGCACGGTCGGGAAGATCGGCATGGTCGGCAAGGCCGAGCATGCGGCGCACGGTCGCCATGACGGCCGCGGCCCGCTCCGGGTCGACGTCGTCGCCGAATCCGCCCGGGCGCTCGACCCCCGACCCCATGAGCACGGCCATCAGCTGGCGGCGCTCGGCGGCCTCGAACGCCCCGAACGTCCGCCGGAGGAGGGCGACGACGTCGTCGAATGCAGACGGTGCGAGCGCCGACACCCAGTCGTCGAGCACGGCGAGCAGATCGGCATCGTGGACCAGCACCGAGCCCGATCCGGCCAGGAACCCCTCGACGAAGGCCGCGCCCTGCGCCGGTGGGGTCCCGCCGGACAGTGCCTGCGAGAGGCGGCGCTCCACCTGGCCGACGCTCCAGGTGCCCGAGTCGTGGAGCAGTCGGGTCGCCCGGCCCCGAACCAGCCCATGGCCCGCAGTCGCGGCCAGATCGACGAGTGCGGCGGGCAACCCGTTCCGTCTGGCGTCGTGGTCGAGCACGGCGAGCGCTCCCTGGAACGCGCTCATGCGCTCGGTCATCAGGGCCGCGGCATCGTCGTCGAGCGACCGGGCGGCACCGGGGAGTCCGGCGAGGATGCGGACGACCACGCCGTCGACCACGTGGCGGAGCGCGTCTGCGTCGGTGCCGCGCACGTCGCCGTAGCGCAACGCCGAGGCGAGCGGGGGCATCGCATCGAGCAGGTGTCCGACGTCGGGATCGGTGGCGGCCAGGCGGGCGAGCCGATCGACTGCCGGCTCGACGGCGCTCGGCAACTCGGCGAACAACGCCCGTTCGACGACGCCGACGAGTTCGGCGATCCCACCCGCAGCGGCCGCTCGTTCGACCAGCCGGGCGGTGGCGGCCGATTCGAGGGTCGTGCCGTAGCCGGCCTGTTCGATCAGCCGCACCGAGAGGTCGGGATCCCAGCGAACCTCCCAGGTCTCGCGGAAGGTCCCCGACGAGCCCCGCCCTTCGACCTGGGTGCCCCACGTGATCCCCAGCGCCGTCAGCCGGTGCAACAGGTGCGACTTGCGTCGACCGACCGGGGTCCGCAGATCGACCTCGACGGTGCGAACATCGGCGCTGAGCGCGATGCGCGCCGACTTCTGCAGTTTCGCGACGTCCCGGGCGAGCGGCACCTGCGGTGCGGCGTCGGGCACCTCGCCGATCGAGTGACCGACGACGAGGTCGCGGCGCACGATGTCGAGTCCACCGGTGACCGCGTCCGCGGCGTCGAGCACCTCGGCCAGGCCGGGGCGAGGCCGATTCCGCATGGCGGCCAGCGTGGTGGCGAGCCGGGTTCCCGCGATCAGTTCGTCGGGCGACGCCGCTCCCCCGCGATCACGTACCAACCGTGCCGCATCGACGAAGAAGCGGACCACGCCGTCCTCGCCGGGATGGTCGAACACATGGCCGTACCAGCCGGGGCTGTCGACGCCGGCGCCGTAGCCGGAGCGGCTCGTGAGTCGTCGAGCCGTCCACGGCACCCAGGCGACCGCCACCTTCTGCTTGCGCAGCCCGCGCAGGGTGGCGGCGTCGGTCGACACCGACGGCACAGCAGGGCTGTCCAGCACACCGTCGAGGTCGAGCGCGGGTACGTGCCAGGCTCCGCAGACGACGACGATCTGCTCGTGACCGGTCCGTCGAGCCGCTCGGATCGCACGACGCATGTGGGCCTCGCGTCGGGTCTCCGCCAGCGACGGGACGAATCCATCGCGAGCGGCGACCATCGCCTCGGCGATCGCGTCGAAGGCCGGGGCGCCGTCGCCGCGGTGTTCGATCACGTCCTCCCACCACCGTTCCGGGTCGGGGTCGCCGGCGACGGCGGCGAGGTCGCCGATCGGGTCCGGTGGCGCGCCGGTGCCGAGGAGGTCGTCGTCAGGGGCCTGTGCGAGGGTGATCGAGAGGGGGAGGTCGATCGCGTGCACGGGCACCTCCCGCTCGTTGGCCCAGGCGATCGCCTGCCACTCGGGACTGAACGACGCCAGCGGTGCGAACGCTGCGCGGGCCGGCTCGCTGGCGACGTAGCCGAGGAGTGCGACGGGCGGAGTGAGGCCCGGCTCGCCGATCCACCGGAGGGCCGGTTCGACGTCGGCCGGCAGCTCGACGAGGACCACGTCGGGCTCGACCTGCGCGAGCACGGCGAGCACCGAACGGGCCGAGCCCGGACCGTGGTGGCGGATCCCGAGCAGGTGCAGCGTCATGGCAGCCGACGGGTCATCGCTGGTCCACGGTCATCGCTGGTCCACGGTCATCGCTGGTCCACGGTCATCGCTGGTCCACGGTCATGCGTCGAGCTCGCGGCAGGCGTCGTAGAAGTCGTCCCAGCCGGGACGTTCGCGCACGACCGCTTCGAGGTACTCGCGCCACGCGACGGTGTCGTGGACCGGGTCGCTGACCACGGCACCGACGATGCCGCCGGCGACGTCGGTGGCGCGGAGTCGGCCGTCGCCGAAGTGGGCAGCGAGTGCGAGGCCGTTGGTGACGACCGAGATCGCCTCCGCCGTCGACAGCGTCGCCGTGGGGATCTTGAGGCTGATCCGCTCGTCCTCGGTGAGACCGGAGCGGAGCTCGCGGAAGACGGTGACGACGCGACGGATCTCGTCGGCGGCGGCAGGTACCTCGGGGAGTGCGAGGGCGACGCCGAGCTCGGTGACGCGACGCTGCACGATGTCGATCTCCTCGTCGACCGTGGCGGGCAGCGGGAGCACGACGGTGTTGAAGCGGCGGCGCAACGCACTCGACAGGTCGTTGACGCCGCGGTCGCGGTCGTTGGCGGTGGCGATCACGTTGAAGCCACGGACGGCGGCGATCTCGGTGTCGAGTTCGGGGATCGGGAGCACCTTCTCCGACAGCACGGTGACGAGCGCATCCTGGACCTCGGGCGGCATCCGGGTGAGTTCCTCGACGCGCACGAGCGCGCCACGTTGCATCCCGCGGTAGATCGGGCCGGGGACGAGCGCTTCGGTGCTCGGACCCTCGGCGAGGAGGCGGGCGTAGTTCCAGCCGTAGCGCAGGGTCTCCTCGGTGGTGCCGGCCGTGCCCTGCACCAGCAGCGTGGAGTCGCTGCTGATCGCCGCGGCGAGGTGCTCGCTGACCCAGGTCTTGGCCGTGCCGGGCACGCCGAGGAGGAGCAGGGCGCGGTCGGTGGCGAGCGTGGCGACCGCGATCTCGACCAGTCGCTGCTGGCCGACGTACTTCGGGGCGATGACCGTGCCGTCGCTCAACTCGCCGCCGAGGAGGTAGCGCACGACGGCCCACGGTGACAGCCTCCAGCCCGGCGGCCGTTCGCGATCGTCGAGTGCCGCGAGCGCCGACAACTCGTGCGCGTACTGGTCTTCGGCGTGTGGCCGCAGCACGTCGCCCTGCGGCGCGTCGACCGGCCGGGTCCGACCCGAAGCGTCCGTTGCACTCATCGACGGTGACGCTACCGACCCACCGTCGCTCTGTTCCTGCTGCCCGACCATCGTCAGGCGGCCGTACTTCGACCGGACCGGCCGGGTGGCCCCGTGGCGTGGATGCCTCCGTCGGGGAGCCGGAGGGTGAGTTGGCGGTTGGGTGCGAGTTCGATGACCCAGTTGTCGTGGTGGATGCGGGTGTGGTGGACCGCGCAGACGGGCAGCAGGTTGGCCAGGTCGGTGCGGCCGCCGTGGCGCCACCAGACGATGTGGTGGAGTTTGCAGCGGTCGTAGGCGACGGTGCAGCCAGGGATCGCACAACACCGGTAGAGGCCGCGTAGTGCGCGTCGTTGGGCCCGGTTGGCGAGGCGGGTGGTGCGACCGAGGTTCAACTCGCCGGGGGCGTACAGCACCACACCGTTGCGCACCACGACAGGGTGGATGTCGGCGGTGTCGGCGAGCGCGGCGAGCACCCGGGCCGGCACCTCGACGGGCATCGAGAACTCGGCGACCGGTCCGGCCTGGTCGGTGGCGTCGGCGTCGATGACCACGACGAACTCCGGCCGGCCCGGCGTCGAGCGCACCGGCGTCGGCCGGGATCGAGGCTCGCCATTGGCGGTGGCGGTGCCTGCGTTGTCGTTGTCGGCGTCGGTGTGATCGGTGGTGTCGAGGGCCTCGTCCAACAAGAGGCGGGCAACGGCGCGGGCGGCGAGGTAGCGCTGTTTCTCGATCGGATCGTCCGGACACCCCTCGGGCACCGCCTGGCCGAACAGGGCCTGCACCACCGCGTCGATCCGCCCGGCGATCCTGACACCGGTCACCGGGTCGAACCGCGCCGACAGGTTCCACATCCCCTCGGCGTCCACCCAGCTCCGCGCACGGGCGTTGCGACGCTGCCGCTCCAGGCGATCCAGACCGTCGCCGTCTTGCAGCCGCTTGGTCTCCAGGCCGAGTCGGCGAGTGAACTCATCGACGCTGCCGGCCTTGGCGACATCGACCAACGCGTCGGCACGCTCGATCAACTCGCCACGCTTGGTTGGGTCGAGTCGCTTCGAGGCCTTCGTGACGGCATCGACATGATCGGCGGTGATCGCACCGTCATCCAACGCGCCCGCCAACCTCGGGGTCCTGCCCAACGTCGCTGACCGTTCGGTCGACTTCGCCGCCTGACCCAACGACGTCTTCGACGCCTTCGCGACGCGTTGCTCGGGAAACGAATCGACCTCACGCAACCGGGCAACCAGCCCAGCATGCTGGGCATCACACCACGCCTGCACCTCACGCACCGCGACCAGACCCGACTCGATCACATCAGCACCCGCAGACGACTCCGCACGCACCGCAGCAATCACCCCGACCCGCTCGACCACCGCTGCGACCTCCATACCGACCATCATGACCAAGGGGTCTGACAGAGTCGGCCGAGCTCGCGGGTGGCTGTCCGTGTCGCGTATCGGGTGGACCGTCCCACCCGGATCTGCACCCAAACGGTGCATGGGGGGTCGAGGTGTCAGTCGCCGGCGACGGTGGGCACCTGATCGACTCCCCACCCGCGGTGGTGTCCGCCCCTGCGCGGCGGGCGTCAGCGTCAGCTCCCGCGCAGGCAACGCATCTTCGTGCTGACGCTGAACGTTTTCCGGACCGACATGCCGTCAGTTGACCGACAGCTCGTCGAGCATGTGCCGGCGGGTGCGGGCGAGGTCGCCGAGCACCGATGCCAGGGCGAACCCGGGCGAGCGGCCGTCGATCGCTTCGAACGCGGACGCGACCTCGCCGAGGGCATCGGGACGCAGACGGGCGACGAGGTTCACCAGGACGGCTCGGTGGGCGTGGACGAGCATCCCGTCGTCGATGGCGCCGGCGAGCTGGCGGGCCACCACGTCGCCGTCGGCGTACAGCAACGGTTCCAGATCGGGCGGGATCGGCAGCGGCGCCAGCTCGGCGATGTCCTCCTCCGATCGGTCACGGCGCGTGCTCCCAGCGCCGGCGGCGGCGAGGTCGGGGACCAACTCGACGAGCCAGTCGGCGAGCGGCCCGCAGGCGATCTCGGCCCGCGCTCGGCGCACTGGGTCACGTCGGTGCCGACGCAGGATCGCCGGCACCAGTTCCGGAGCAACCCGCCATCCGTTGGTGATGAGCGCCAGCATCCATTCATCCTCCAACACGGGCCACGACACCGTGATGTGCTGCCACCGGTCGGCCGCCGCCGGCACGATGACCGGTCGATCGTCGGTGGCCGGAGTCTGGAGTCGGGTCACGGGCGGAGCCGGTCGCACACCGGCTCGGAGCAACGCCGTGCAGGCTGCCACCTGTGCGAGCATCCGCTCCGACGGCGCGGCCCGCAGCGTGTCGTCGACCAGGTCCGCGAGGGCTCCCTCGGGCTCGGGCGGGTCACGGCGGTCGGTGCCGAGCATCGCCGTGCTCACCAGTTCCCTCCAGTGCTCCGTCATGCTCATGTCAGACCCCGCAGACGTTTGCGCGACGTCTTCGGTGGGGCGGTCCACCCGAATCCCGACGCAAACGGAACGGGCAGGCGGGTGATCAGGTCCACACCGCACCCCCGCAGTCGTTTGCGCGACGTCTTCGGTGGGGCGGTCCACCCGAATCCCGACGCAAACGGAACGGGCGGGCGGGCGGGGGCGGGGCGGGGGCGGGGATGGTCATGCGGCGCTCACGAAGGAGTCGTCGGCTCGGGGGCCGATGTCGATCGACCGGTCGGGCAGGTGGATGGTCAACGGGACCACGCCGTGCGGCGTCCACTCCACCGTCACGTCGACCGCTGCCCCGCCCGACACGGCGAGCAGCGTGGCCATCGACGGCCCGGCGATCACGGGCAGGCTTCCGGAGTCGTCGGTCAACACCCATGCCGATCCGGCCTGCGCCACGGCGGCGTGCACCGTCACGGGCAACCGGTCGAGCCAGGGCTCGGCAACGAGCATCGAGCCGATCTCGTTGCACGCTGCGCCGACGTCGACCGCCGGCGGGCGGGCGGGCGCGACGGGCTCGCCGTGGCGGAGCCCGACCAGCGCTCGCAGCGCCGGGCCCGGATACCGGTGGAGGTCGGCCGCCAGCGACGTTCCGACCACCAGCGAGGTGTCGAGGCTCTGTCGGTACGCGGCGAACGAGAGCACCAGGGCCCAGCGGCCCGACGCCGCTCCCCGCAGCCAGTGTCGCCGCACCTCGATGCGATCCTCGCGGGTGTCGCTGCGACCGGCGACGATCCAGTCGTCGGTGTCGGGGACGCCGCCGAGCACGTCGGCCTGGCGGACCTGCCAGCCGACGGTGGTCGCCACCGCGTCGGCCGTCGGGCTCGGCAGCGACCCGAGGCGGCGGGCGGCCTGCGACAGCAGATGGAGCAGCCCGAGTTCGGCGAGCACGTCGCCGTGCCAGTCGGGTGACGCACCGACGAGGCCCGCCAGGCGCCGGATCCGGTTGGCGAGACTTCCTGCCTGGGCGTCGACCAGGCGGGCGGCGAGCTGGTCCCACGTCGAGTACCGGGCGAGTGCCGGATCGGCGAGGCCGGTTCGCATCCGATCGTCGAGCCACCGGTCGAGTTCGACGAGCCCGGCGAACATCCGCTCGACGCGCTCGTCGCGAGCACGATCGCGATCGGGTGGTGGTTCGTCGGCGGGCGGGTCGGCCGTCTCGTCGGCGCTCGACGAGTCACTCGGGGCACTCGATTCGTCGGAGCCCGCCGACGCGGCGGTCTCGGAACCGGTCGACGTGCCGGTCCCGGAACCGGTCGACGTCTCGGACGCCCCGGTGCCGGCGGCGTGCTTCGAGCGAGCGACCCGGGAGCTGATCCACGAGTCGACAGGCGGCGGCGCGATGGCGTTGGGCACCTGCCCGTCGACCCACAGCAGCAAGAGCGCGAGCGCATGTTTGCACGGACGCCGCCGGCTCGGGCACGTACACGAAGCACCGACACCGATGTGGTCGACCATCGTGTCGTAGGGCTCGGAACCACTCCCGCGGCACACACCCCACACGACCCGCTCGTCGGCGCCGAGCGAGCCCCAGCGGGTGAGCGACACCAACGGTCGGGCAGCGGTCAGTGCCGCGGGTGTCGGGGCGAGCGCCTCGACCTGTTCCACCGACCACGTCGCCATGCAGCGATGGTACCGATCGGCTGTCACCGCTCGATCAGCCCTCGATCAGCCCTCGATCAGCGCTCGGCCGGCCCAGAGGGCGGCACCGCGCGGATGACACCAGAGGTCGCCGGAACGCACCTCGGACGCGGTGACGGCGCCTCAGCGGCGAGTGCCGACCGTGACCGGCTGAGGGGTCACCGAGGCGGCGGCCGACTTGGCGTGATAGCTCGAGCGGGTCAGTGGGCTCGCCTCGACGTGGCCGATGCCGAACGCCTCGCCGAGCTGTTTCCAACGCACGAACTCGGCGGGTTCGGCGTAGCGGTCGATCGGCAGGTGGTTCGACGTCGGGCGCAGGTACTGACCGATCGTGACGATGTCGACGCCGAGGTCGGCGAGGTCGGCGAGCAGCCCGACGATCTCGACGTCGGTCTCGCCCAAGCCGACCATGAACCCGGTCTTGACGGTCAGCCCCGCCGCCTTCGCCCGTGCGAGCACGCCGAGTGAGCGGGCGTAACCAGCCGACGGGCGCACCGCCCGCTGGAGCCGGGCAACCGTTTCGACGTTGTGGTTGAGCACGTCCGGTCGCACGCGGAACAACACGTCGAGCGCAGCGTCGTCGCCCTTGGCATCGGAGATCAACGTCTCGATCTGCGTGCGGGGCCGCCGGAGCCTGATCGCCTCGACACACGCGGCGACGTGGGCCATGCCACCGTCGGCGAGATCGTCACGAGCGACCATCGTCAGCACGGCGTGGTCGAGGTCCATCCGGTCGATCGCCTCGGCGACGCGGGCGGGCTCGTCGGCGGCGGGGGCCAGCGGCTTGCTGGTGTCGACGAGACAGAACCCGCATGCCCGCGTGCACCGCTCGCCCAGCACCATGAAGGTCGCGGTGCCATCGCTCCAGCACTCCGACAGGTTCGGACAGCCGGCGTCCTCACAGACGGTCACGAGGTCGAGTTCGCGGATCGTCCTGCGCAGCGACGTGACCCCCTCGCCGAGTTCGACCTTCGGCCGCAACCACTCGGGCTTGCGTGTCTCGATCGACAATCCGTTCGTGACTCCGGCCGCCTCCAGGCGTGCAGCAGCGCGATCGGAGACCAGCTTCACCTGTTCGCCGGGACCCTCGCCGCGGGAGAATGCGGAGAGGTCTCGGCCATCGGCGGGATGGCGCCACGCAACGTCCTGACGTTCGATCGCACCGTCGGCCCAGCGGTCGGCGGCGAGCCGGGCCACGACGTCGGCCACCTCGCGCATCGTGACGTCGATGCCCTCCTCCGCCAGCGACGTGACCGGCTTGTCGCCGATCCCGCACGGCACGATGTGCTCGCGAAGGTAGGCCATGTCGGTCGTGACGTTGAGGGCGAAGCCGTGCATCGTCCGGCCGTTCGCGAGCCGTACCCCGATCGCGCAGATCTTGCGGGGAACCACCTCCGGGTCGGGGTGGCCGACGTCGAGCCACACGCCGGCGAACCCGTCGAGTCGACCGGCGTTCGGAAGCCCGAGTTCGGCGAGTGCGTCGATGATCAGGCCCTCGACGTTGCACACGTGCGCCGATGCGCCGAGTCGGTTGTCGACGTTGACGATCGGGTAGCCGACGAGCTGACCCGGGCCGTGGTAGGTGATGTCACCACCGCGCTTGGCCGCCACCAGTTCAGCCCCGACAGCGGCCGGTTCGCAGCGCAGGTTGGTCGAAAGGTCGGCCCGGGCGCCGTGGGTGAACACGTGCGGGTGTTCGAGCAACAACAGGTGCTGCCCGGCGCCGTGCTCGAACAGCGACGTCTGCACGGCCAGCGCCTCGCGGTAGGGCACGCGCCCCAGCCAGCGGACGCGCAGCGGGTCGACCACGGGACGGCCGAGCTCGTCAGAGCTCGGTGGACCAGTCCTTCGTCTCGAGGATCTCCTTGACCCGCTTCAGGAACCCAGCGGCGTAGGCACCGTCGAACGCACGGTGATCCCAACTCATCGCGAGGTTGCCGACCGGGTGGATCGCGATCGCTTCACCACCGTCGGGTCCGCTGGTGACCACCGGCTTGCGGACGATGGCGTCGGTCGAGATGATCGCCACCTGCGGCTGGTTGATGATCGGCATGGTGAGCACCGAACCGGCCGAGCCGTTGTTGGTGATCGTGAACGTGCCGTCGGAGATCTCGTCCGGGCTGAGCTTGCGCCTGCGGGCCCGGTCGGCGAGATCGGAGATCTCGGTGGCGATCGCCCCGAGCCGTTTCGTCTCGGCGTCGCGGATGACCGGCGCGAGAAGGCCCTCGTAGTCGAGGTCGACGGCGATGCCGAGGTCGATGTAGTTGTGCACCACGAGTTGGCTGCCGGCGACACTGGCGTTGAGGTGGGGGAACTCGCGGAGACCGTCGATCACGGCGCGGGCGATGAACGGCAGGTAGGTGAGGCTGAAGCCGTGGCTCGCCTTCCACTCGGACTTCACCCGGCCACGGACGACATCGACGTTCGCGAAGTCGACCTCGACGACGCTGAACGCATGTGGGCTCGTGGCCTTGCTCATCACCATGTGGTCACCGGTGAGCCGGCGGATCTTCGACAGTGCGACGACGCTGTCACGCTCGCCGGCGCTGACCACCGGAGCAACGGCCGGAGCCGGTGCAGGCGCTGCGGGAGCGGGTGCGGGAGCCGGCGCCGGAGCCGGTACGGCCGGGGCGGGAGCAGCCGGAGCAGCGGCGGGAGCCTGCGACACCGCAGCAGCCGGCGCGGGAGCCGCGGGCTCCTGGCGGCTGGCGCCGGTGGCATCGATGTGGTCGAGCACGTCGTCGCGGGTGATTCGACCGCCCGGGCCGGTGCCCGTGATCGCGTCGGGGTTCAGCCCGTGCTCGTTGACGAGGCGTCGAACCACCGGTGACAGCAGCCGGTTGTCACCGGCGGTCGCCGTCTCCGCGGCCGCAGGAGCCGGCGATGGGGCGGGTGACGGAGCCGTCGCGGCCGGCGGCGTCGATTCGACCGCTGGGGCGGGGGCCGGGGCTGCGGCCGGGGCGGGGGCAGGGGCCGGTTCGGGCGCGGGAGCCGGTTCGGCAGCGGGAGTCGGTTCCGGCGCGGGGGCCGGCTCGGCAGCCGGGGCCGGCGCAGCGGGCGCCGCGCCTTCGGCGTCACCCACGACGGCGATCACGGTGCCGACGTCGACGGTGTCACCCTCCTGTACGCGGATCTCCGTCAGCACCCCCGACACCGGTGACGGGACCTCGGTGTCGACCTTGTCGGTCGACACCTCGAACAACGGTTCGTCGGCGGCGACGGTGTCGCCGACGTTCTTGAACCACTGGGTGATCGTGCCTTCGGTGACCGTTTCACCGAGCTGTGGGAGCGTGACGTCTGCCATGGATCTGGATTCCTTCGCGGGTTCGTTCGGGTCGGATGGCTGCTGGTGGCTAGCCGTTGAAGTTGCGGCCGGTGAGTGACATGACGGTCTCTCCGAACAGTTCGGAGAGACTCGGGTGGGGCTGGATGAACTCGGCGATCTCGTCGACCGTCGCCTCCCAGTTGACGGCCAGGTAGCCGCCGCTGAGCTGCTCGGTCACCCACGGGCCCACCATGTGCACACCGAGCACCTGACCGGCGGAGCCGTCGGGGTTGCGCTTGGCGATGATCTTCACGAGGCCCTCGGTCTCGCCGACGATCTGTGCACGGCTGTTGAACTTGAACGGGTGCTTGGCGACGACGACGTCGTGGCCGGCCGCCTTGGCCTGCTCCTCGTCGGGACCGGCCCACGCCACCTCGGGGTGGCAGTAGATCGCCCAGGGCACCCGGTCGTACATCACCGGCATCGGCGATTCGCCGAGCAGGTGCTTGATGACGAGGATCGCTTCGGCGTAGGCGACGTGCGCGAGCTGCGGGGTGGCGATCAGGTCGCCGACCGCGTACACGCCGGGCTCGCCGGTGCGGCAGTACTCGTCGACGACGACGAACCCGCGCTCGTCGACGACCACGTCGGTGCCCTGGAGTCCGAGCTGGTCGGCGAACGGACGGCGACCGACCGACACCACCACGGCGTCGACCTCGACCGATTCGTCGTCACCGAACAACACGGTGGTTGCGCCGGAACCGTTCGGTGTGTGGCCCTTCACCATCACGCCCGTGCGGATCGCGATCTTCTTCTTCTTGAACGACTTCTCCACGACCTTGGCGAGGTCGGCGTCGAGGCCGGGGAGGATCTTCGGGAGGCCCTCGAGGATCGTCACCTCCGACCCGAGGTCGGCGAAGGTCGACGCGAACTCGCAACCGATCGCGCCGCCGCCGATCACGACGACCCGTGCGGGGAGCTGGTCGAGGTCGAGGACCTCGTCGCTGGTCATGATCGGCCCGCCACGCTCGAAACCGGGGATCAGGCGCGGGACCGAACCGCTCGCAAGCATCACCGAATCGCCGCTGATGGTGGCGGTCGACCCGTCGGCCATCGCGACGCTCACGGAACGACCGGCGCCGAGTTGGCCGACCCCGTTGAACACCTCGACCTTGCGGCCCTTGCACATCGCGGCGATGCCCTTGACCAGGCCGTTCACGATGCCTTGCTTGCGCTCCTGTGTGCGGGCGAAGTTCACCGAGGCCGGAGCGCCGGCGTCGATGCCGAAGTCGCCGGCATGGTCGACGTGACGCTTCACGGCGGCGGTCTCGAGGAACGCCTTCGCGGGGATGCAGCCGCGGTTGAGGCAGGTCCCGCCGAGCGCATCCTTCTCGACGAGGGCGACGTTCAAGCCGGCCGACGCGCCGTACAGCGCCGCCGAATAACCGCCTGGGCCGCCACCAATCACCACCAGATCGAAATGGTCACTCACTCGTCTCACCGTAGCGCCGGATTCGACGGCTCGTCATCGACCATCGGACCGGCGAGCAGACCGGCGAGCGGTCGCCCCTCGACGATGCGCCGGCCGAGCGCCCCTCACGGCTCCGACAGCACCCAGTTGCGCTGCTCGTCGCCCCGGCGCAGGATCAGCACGCGACTCGATCCCTCGGCTGCACTGACGTCGAACTCGAGCCGGCACCGTCGTGGCGCCTCGGTGATCTCGGTGCACCGGCCGTCCGCCGGGGCGCCGAGCGGGTCGAGCCGACGGTCGCCGGTGACGAGCACGAAGCTGTCGACCGAGTCGTCGACACCACCCACGTCGACGTCGACCGCGAGGAGCGTTGCGGTCTCGCTCACTCCCACGACCGTCACCTCGACATCGCCGACCGACACCGCCTCACCGATCTCGGCCGGCTCGACCGAGGCGGTCTCGTTGGAGAGTTGGAACAGGAAGACCCCGCCCGCGAGCAGGATGGCGAGGCCGACGCCGACCGAGAGCAGCAGCAGCGTGCGGGTCTTCATCGGCGTTGCAGCCTAGGAGAACGTTTCGGAAACGTCCCCCGACACGACATGCCCGATCGCCACCGGATCGCTAGCTTCGTCCCGGTGACTCCCCCCACGACGATCCGCAGACGCCGCCTGGCCATGGGCGCGGTGGTACTCGCACTGGTCGCCTCGGCCTGCTCGTCCACCGACGGTGGCAGCGACGCCGAGGTCACCGCGGTGCCGGAAGCCGCAGCGACGCCCGAGCCGACCGAGGCTCCTGACCCCGACCCGGCGGAGGAGACGACACCCTCCGCTGAACCCTCCGCCGAACCCTCCGCCGAACCCTCCGCCGAACCCACGACCGGGCCCGCCCCGGCCGACGGCGCCGACGCGGACACGACGGTCCCCGCCGCGGTGGTACCCGAGGCACTCCAGTTCACCGCACCGCTGGTGGGTGGCGGCGAGTTCGACGGCGCGGCGTACGCCGACAAGCCGACCGTGTTCTGGTTCTGGGCGCCCACTTGAAGCGCGTGCAACCGTGAAGCCCCCTCGGTCGAGGAGGCAGCAGTGAAGTTCCAGGACTCCGCCAACTTCATCGGCGTCGCATGGACCGGCAGCGACGACTCGTTCCAGGCGTTCATCGACGAGCACGGTCTCACGTTCCCGCAGATCAGCGACGACCCCGGCGCGGTGTTCGACCGGTTCGGCATCTCGTACCAGCCTGCGTTCGTCGTGGTGAAGACCGACGGATCGACCGAACTGATCGCGGGAGCCGTCGACGGCGACCTCCTCGACCAGATCATCTCCGAAGCCGCGTGAGCCCACTCGACACCGACCACGCACGCTGAGCCGGCTCGGTCGAGCCGATCCAGCGGAACGCTCCTACGCTCGGAGTCATGCGCGTCGCCATCACCGGATCAACGGGCCTCATCGGCTCAGCCCTGAAACCCCACCTCGAATCGCTCGGCCACGAGGTGATCCGCGTCGTTCGGGGCAACCCGTCGGGCACCGACATCGTGTGGTCGCCGGCGGACTGCCGGATCGACACGCACGCCCTCGACGGTGTCGATGCGGTGGTGCACCTCGCCGGCGCGGGAATCGGTGACAAACGGTGGACCGACGACTACAAGCGGGAGCTGCTCGAGAGCCGCACCAAGGGCACGACGCTGATCTCCGAAGCGATCGCGGCGGCCGACGACGGCCCGACGGTGTTCCTGTCCGGCTCGGCGATCGGCATCTACGGCGCTCGCGGCGACGAGGACCTCGACGAGACGTCGGCGCCGGGCACCGGCTTCCTCGCCGACATCTGCGTCCAGTGGGAACAGGCCACGGGGATGGCCGAGGCCGCCGGTGCCCGCGTCGTCCATCTGCGCACCGGCATCGTGCTGTCGGCGAAGGGCGGCGCGCTCAAGAAGCAGCTGCCGCTGTTCAAGTTCGGACTCGGCGGCAAGATGGCCGGGGGCACGCAGTGGCAGAGCTGGATCTCGATCGACGACGAAGTCGCAGCGATCGCACACCTGCTCACGTCCGAGACCTCCGGTGCCGTGAACCTCACGGCGCCGAACCCGGTGACCAACGCCGAGTTCACCGAGGCGCTCGGCGACGCGCTCCACCGCCCGACGTTCCTCCCGATCCCGAAGTTCGGGCCCAAGCTCCTGCTCGGTGGTGAACTCGCCGACAACCTGCTGTTCTCCGGCCAGAAGGTGCACCCCCGCGTGCTCGAGGCCGACGCCGGGTTCAGCTTCCAGCACCCCGATCTGCCGACGGCGCTGAAGGCGCTCCTGGCGAAGTGACGGGCGAGCGATGACGCGCCCCGACGCCCCGGTCGTCGTCGTCGGCGCCGGGCTCGCCGGCCTGTCCTGTGCCGTCGCGCTCCACGAGGCCGGTGTCGCGGTCCGAGTCGTCGAAGCCTCCGACGGTGTCGGCGGCCGGGTACGTACCGACCTCGTCGACGGCTACACCCTCGATCGCGGATTCCAGGTGGCGCTCACCGCGTACCCCGAGATGCATCGCCAGCTCGACATGGACGCGCTCGACCTCCGGGCGTTCGATCCTGGCGCGCTCGTGTGGCGTGACGGCAAGGGCTCGGTCGTCGGCGACCCGTTCCGCCGACCCGGCACCACGTTCGCCACCGCGACGGCGCCGATCGGCTCCGTGTTCGACAAGGCGCGCATCGGGCTGCTGCGTCATCGGTTGCGCAGCGTGCATCCGGTACAGCTCCTGCGCGGCGAGGACACCTCGACGCGCGATGCGCTCGCTGACGCCGGGTTCTCCGACACGATCGTCGACCGGTTCTTCCGGCCGCTCGTCGGGGGCATCCAACTCGACCCCGAGCTCGCGGACAGCCGGCGCATGTTCGACATCATCTTCCGGATGCTGGCCGACGGCGACTCGGCCGTCCCCGCCGCGGGCATGCAGGCGATCCCGGACCAGCTCGCGGCTCGCCTGCCGGCCGACGCGATCGAGTTCGGCGCCCGCGCGGTCGCGACCACGAATCGAGCCGTCATGCTCGAGGGCGACACCGAACAGCCGGCCGCCGCCGTGGTCGTGGCCACCGAAGGACCGGTCGCCGCCGACCTGCTCGGCCTGCCACCGGTGGTGTCGAAGTCGGTCGGCGCGGTGTACTTCTCGGCGCCGGAGGCCCCGATCGCCTCGAAGTTCGTGGTCCTCGACGGCACCGGTCGGGGGCCCGTGCTCAACGTCGCCGTCATGAGCAACGTCGCGCCCACCTACGCGCCCGTGGGCCGCCACCTCGTCGTGGCGGCGATGCCCGGCCACGTCGGCGACACGATCGTCGACGACGCTCGCGCGCAGCTGCGCGGCTGGTGGGGTGCGCAAGTCGATGCGTGGGACCACGTCCGCACCTACCGGATCGCGCACGGTCAACCAGGACAGCGGCCACCGTTCGACCCCAAGCAGCGCGTGGAGCTCCCCGACGGTCGATTCGTCTGCGGCGACCACCGGGACACGGCGTCGATCCAGGGCGCGATGTACTCCGGGCGTCGCACTGCGCTGGCGGTTGCGGCAGCGATCGGTCACACTGGGCCGCATGGCTGACGGGAACGAGAACCATCCGACCGCGCACACCGACGAGCGGATCGAACGAGGGATCCGATTCGTGTCCGCCGAACCGCAAGCGATCTTCGACCTCCTCGCCGACCCGAGCCAGCACCCACTGATCGACGGGTCGGGCACGGTCAAGGCCGCCTCCGCCGATCTGCCCGACCGGCTGGAGCTCGGCTCGAAGTTCGGGATGTCGATGAAGATGGGTGTTCCGTACTCGATCACCAACGAGGTCGTCGAGTTCGAGGAACCCAACGTGATCGCCTGGCGACACACCGGTCACCACGTGTGGCGGTATCGCCTGCGTCCCGTCGACGGCGGTACCGAGGTGACCGAGGAGTTCGACTGGGGGGTGGCCCGCGTGCCCTTGGTGTTGAAGCTCACCGGCACCCCGAAGCGCAACGCCAAGGCGATCGAGGCCACCCTCGATCGCCTCGCTGCCCACTTCGCCGACGACACCGACACCGACCCCGGCGCCGTCACCGACTCGACGGAGTGACGTCGATCACACCGCTGAGCAGGACCTTTGACCATCACAACAATTGTGAGGGAGGGGTAGCGTCGATGGCATGGGAACGAACTGGCTCACCCCCGGTGAGATGGACGCCTGGCGCACGTACATCGAGACCTATGCCGACCTCGTCGCGGCGATCGAACGCGACCTCAGCGTCCACGACCTGACCCTCGGCGACTACCAGGTGCTGGTGTACCTGTCGGAGGCCGACGGTCATTCGATGCGCATGTGCGATCTCGCCGACCGTCTCCAACTGTCGCCGAGCGGGCTCACCCGACGGCTCGACGGCCTGGTGAAGGCCGGCCTCGTCACCCGGGTGCCGTCCACCGAGGACCGCCGCGTCATGATGGCCCAGCTCACCGAGGCTGGTTTCGCCTCGCTCCGCGACGCCGCGCCCGACCACGTCGACAGTGTCCGGCGCCACATCTTCGATCACCTCGACGAACAACAGGTCGCCGCGATGGCGTCGATCTTCACGGCGATCAGCGCCGGCCTCGAATCGTGACCACGCTGCCGGCCGGCTTCCGCAGTCACGTCGCGAACATCGGTGTCAAGGACGACACCGATGACTTCGTGGTCGTCGCCGCCGATGCCGCGTCGCCGACGGCCGCCGTCTTCACGAAGAGCCGCTTCGCCGGCCCGAGTGTCACGCTCAGCCGTGCGAACGTCGCGGACGGCGTCGCCCGCGCCGTGGTGGTGATCTCGAAGAACGCCAACGTCGCCACCGGACCGGACGGCCACGCCGATGCGATCGAGATCGCTCGCTCGGTTGCAGCACGGCTGGGTTGCGAGCCCACCGAGGTGGTCGTCACGTCGACCGGCGTCATCGGGCGTCGCTACCCCATCGAGCGGGTGCGTGCCGGCATCGCCGCACTGCCGTCGTCGCTGACGTCGGACGACGCGGACGGACCCGCCCGCGGGATGATGACCACCGACACCCACCCCAAGGTCGCCGAGGCCACGGTCGCCGGCAGTGCCGCTCGTGTGGTCGGCATGGCGAAGGGGGTCGGGATGATCGAGCCCGACATGGCGACGCACATCTCGCTGCTGTTCACCGACGCCGAGCTGTCGTCCACCGCCCTCGATGCCTGCTTCCGCCGCGTCGTCGACCGGACCTTCAACTGCGTGAGCGTCGACTCCGACACCTCGACGAGCGATTCGTCGGTGATCATCGCGTCGGGAGCGGCCGGCCCGGTCGACCTCGACGCCTTCGAGACCGCGCTGTACGACGTGGCGCTCGACCTGACCAAGCAGATCGCCCGGGATGGCGAGGGTGCCCATTCACTGATCGAGGTCCACGTCGACACCGCTCGGGATCGAGCGCAGGCCAAACGCGTCGCGAAGGCGATCGTCAACTCGCCGCTGGTGAAGACCGCGGTCCACGGCGGCGACCCGAACTGGGGCCGCGTGGCGATGGCGATCGGAAAGTGCAGTGACGACACCGACATCGACCAGGACAAGGTCGTGATCCGCTTCGGCGACACCGAGGTGTACCCGACCCTCCTCGACGACGAGGCCCTCGCCGCCCTGTCGGGCTACATGCGCAGCCCCGACGTCCGGATCCACGTCTCGCTCGCCACCGGTGACGAGTCGGCCACCGTCTGGGGCTGCGACCTCAGCGACGACTACGTCCGGTTCAACGCCGACTACACCACCTGAGGGCCACCCGATTCGACCCCTCCGAGCGACGGCCGCGGCCTTCCCGCGCGCTTCGGACCGATCGTTGTGGGAGCATTCGCCATGGCCGAATCACCGTTGTTGGCCCACCTCGCGAAGCTCGGCGCGACCGAGGCCCAGCTCGCCGACCTCGACGACGGCCAGCTGATCGGCCTCGCAGGAGATCTGCAGCTCTCGGCAGGCCTCTCGCTCACGCTCGACGATGTCGCCCGCGAGGCTGGTTGCGACCCGGACGAGGTACGAGCGATCTACGAAGGTCTGGGTCTCCGGGTCGAGGACCTGGCCGGGTTCGGCGAGGGCGACGTCGCGCTGATTTCGTTGATCGCGAGCGACACGAGCGGGATCATCGACACGGTCGGGCCACAGCTCCTGCGGGTCGCGGGCAGCGCGCTCTCTCGATTGGCCGAGGCGGCGGTCGCCGCGTACGTGCAAGACGTCGAGCATCACGACGACGAGCGCGACCTGATCGCCGAGGCGGATCAGAACGCGTTCGCCTCCACGCTCGTCCTGGTCCTCGGGGATCTGCTCCCGACGGTCTTCCGGCACCACATGTGGACGTCGGTCCGGCGACAACGGATCGCGCAAGACGGCGTCGCCGCGCCGGAGGTCGTCCGTCTGGCTGTCGGCTTCGTCGACCTCGTCGGGTTCACCTCGTTCTCGCGCTTTGCGTCACCAGCCGAATTGATCGCGACGATCGAGGGGTTCGAGCGCCGAGCGTTCGAGACGGCACATCGCTTCGGTGGGCGAATCGTGAAGAGCATCGGTGACGAGGTCATGATCGCGGCGCCGGACGCTCGAACGGTCGCTGCGATCGCGCTGGAACTCGTCGACACCACGGGCGACGATCCCTCCGTTGCGCCTCGCGGCGGTGTCAGCGCCGGTGACGTGCTGTTCCGCTTGGGCGATTACTACGGTCCGGTGGTCAATCTCGCGTCGCGACTCACCGCCGAAGCGGTCCCCGGCGAGGTGCTGACCGATCAGTCGAGCGGTGTCGGACCGGACATGACGCTGCAGCCGGCGGGTCGCCGAACGCTCAAGGGGTTCACCGAACCGGTCGCGGTGTGGACAGTCGAGCCAGCCAGCTGACTCCGTGCGGCAGCGTGTGCAGCATCACTTCGGCGGCATCCTGATGCCGCCGTCGACGCGGATCGACTCGGCGTTCATGTAACTGTTGGTGACGCACTCGAGCACCATCGACGCGAGCTGTTCGGGGTCGCCGAGGCGCTTGGGGAACAGCACACCCTTCTGGAGGTTCTCCTTGAACGCCTCGCTGGCCTCGCCCTCGCCGTAGATCGGCGTGTCGATGAGGCCCGGAGCCACGGTGTTGACGCGGATGCCGACGGCGGAGAGGTCGCGGGCGATCGGGAGGGTCATGCCGACGACGCCACCCTTGGAGGCCGAGTAGCTCGCCTGGCCGATCTGGCCGTCGAACGCTGCGACCGAAGCGATGTTGACGATCGCTCCGCGCTCGCCGTACTCGAGCGGTTCGGTCGTGCTCATCGCCGTGGCGGCGACGCGGATGCAGTCGAAGGTGCCGATCAGGTTGATCGCGATGACCTTCTTGAACGCGTCGAGGTTGGCGGCCGACTCGAGCGTGCCGTCCTTGCCGACCGTGCGCTGGGCCCATCCGATGCCGGCGGAGTTGACCAACACGCGCAGGGGGCCCATCGACTTGGCCATCTCGACGGCGTTGACGATGTCGTCGGTGTTGGTGACGTCGACCTTGCAGAACGCACCGCCGATCTCGTCGGCGAGTTCGTTCCCCTTGTCCTCCTGCAGGTCGGCGATCACGACCTTGGCTCCGCGGGCAGCCAGCATCCGTGC
This sequence comes from Ilumatobacteraceae bacterium, assembly GCA_963715285.1. Lineage (GTDB taxonomy): Bacteria > Actinomycetota > Acidimicrobiia > Acidimicrobiales > Ilumatobacteraceae > Sva-07. The sequence continues at coordinate 253,001 of CAVQRU010000017.1, forward strand.
TGACGCGGCCCCGATCCCGGAGGCTCCACCTGTGACGACTGCGCTTGCACCAGAAATGTCCATGGCCGCGAAACCTATTCGGCGAGGGGCCGCAACGAGGAATCGGGCAGCGGCCGCCGGGTCAGCGCGGCGCGGGGCCGACCTTGCTGCGGGTGTCGACGAAGCGCTCGGGGATGTTGCCGGTGAAGGCCGGCTGGGAGCCACCCGTGAACCAGCCGGCGATGTCGACGAGCACGTGGGCGTTCGCGAACGTGTAGATGCAGACCGAGCCGTTGGCGCCGATCGGGGCGACGACGCCGTTGGCCACGGTGGCACCTCTGGTGAAGTTGACGTTCGAGGCGTCGGGACGCGGGGTGCCGCACGGCCACACCGTGGCGTAGCCGTCACCCTGCGTCTCGGTCATCGTCACGTTGAGCGCGACGGCGGTGGCGTCGGCGGGTATCTGCCGGGCGACACCGTCGACGACGACGGCGACACCGCGGACCGGCACCGCCTTCGGCGTGCTCGGGGTGACGGCGCCGCGAGGTCCTCCGATCCCGTTGCGGGTGTCGACCAGTCGCAGTGGCACGCTGCCGACGTACGGCGGCTGAACGGCACCGGCGGAGAACCAGCCGAGGACGTCGACGAGCACGTCGGACTGCTGGTTGGAGTAGAGGCAGACCGATCCGCTGGCGCCCAGCGACGCGACGACCCCGTTGGCGACGATCGATCCCGGTGTGAAGTTGACGCTCGAGGCCTCCGGCCGCGGTGTCCCGCACGGCCACACCGTGAAGTAGCCGGTCTGCGACGGACTGACCGCGGTGACGTTCATGGCCACCGCGGTGGTGTCTGCGGGGATGAGCGCCTCCGTTCCGTCGGTGCGCTGAACGGGGATGCCGGCCATCGGCAGGGTGATCGTGCCGCCGGCGGGGATGCGGACCCTGGGTCCGCCGATCGCGTTGCGGGTGTCGAGGACTCGCCTCGGCGTCGCCCCGACGAAGGTGGGTGCGCCACCCGAGGAACCGGAGAACCAACCGGAGACGTCGACGAGGAACTCGGTCGTCTGGTTGGAGAAGAAGCAGACTCGGCCGCTGGCGCCGACCGGGGCGATGACACCGTTGGCGACGATCGAGCCGGCGACGAAGTTGAGGTTCGAGGCTTCGGGCCGTGCGACGTCGCACGGCCACACGGTGATGTAGCCGGTTGCCGAGGGACCGACGGCGGTGATGTTGAAGGCGACCGCCGAGGCATCGGCGGGAATCGTCCGTGTGACGCCGTCGGCGCCGACCACCTGCTCACCGACCACCGGGAGTTCGATCCGTTGGTTGGGAGCGAATCGATGGGAGGACACCGAGGGCACCGAGCCCCCACGCCGCCGCCACTGCCGCCGCTGCCGCCACTCGCGTCGGACGCGCCGACGACCCGGCGGAGCCAGAGCGCGAACTGGGCCTGGCCGGTCGAGCTCAAGTGCACGCTGTCGACGAACCACCGGCTGCGCTCGATGCCGGCGGCTGCGCTGGCCTGGTTCCAGTCGGCGACCTGGAGTGTCGGCCAGCGTCGCTGCGCCGCGCTCAGCGCAGCATTGGCCGAACCGTAGAACGACGAACCGTCGGCGGCGGTACGGATCTCGGCCATGTTCACCCAGATCACCCGCTTGGTGCCGCGCTGCGTGAGGGCGCTCATCATCGCGTCGATGTCGGCGGCCATGTCGGTCGAGGGGTTGTACCCGAGTTCGACGATGGCGAGGTCGAGGTTCGTCGGCACGGTGCCGGCGGCCTGCACACCGCTGGGCGATGGAGGGGTCCTGGTGATGAAACGACTGTCGAGCACGTCGACAGCGAGCGACGTGAACGTGCCGTCGGTCAACGTGCGGAACTCCGAGGTGACCGCTCCGGCAACCGAGTTGCCCACCGAGTCGCCGATGAACGCGACGTTCCCCGGGATCGAATCACGGGTGACCACGCTCACGTTGAACCCGGGCGACGGCAGCCCCTGCTGGCCGCGGAAGTCCCAGGCGTTCAGACGCGCGGTCTGCCCGTTCGAGCCGGTGAGCACGATGTCGTTGAACCAGATCCCGTCGAACTGCCGGTAGTTGGCAGCAGCGGCTTCGACCATGGTGGCGGACGTGATCGAACCGAGGCCGTAGCGGGCCGCCAGCGCGTCGGCGTCGAGCACCCGCGTCCATCGATGGTTGGGGTTCTTCGCAACGCTGTCGCCGGGTGCGTCGTCGACGGGCGGGAACACTCCGCCCGCCGTGCGCGGGCCGTTCGAGGCGGAGAACTCGGTCGACACGATGCTGGTCGTGCCGGCCCGGAAGCGTACGACGCCGGCGGTGGCCGCGATCGCCTGATCGGTTCGGAGGTCCTCGACCAGCCGGGGCGTGCCGGTGGCGATCGCCCGGGTGGCCGAGCCGCCGTACACCTGGCAGGCCTGGCTGTCGCAGGTGGTCGCGTACGGTGCATACCGGTTCTGTTGCAGCCCGTAGGAGCGGGCGGCAACCGCCTGTGCCCGCACGGCTTCGACGCCGCGACCCGAACCGGCCTGGGCCCAACTGGCCGAGATCTCCTTCGGCACCACGCCGCGCAGGTAGTCCTCGACCGCGACGTCGTTGACCACTCGGATGGCGCCGCCGACGTTCCACACCTCGAGCGCGCCGCGATAGTGCGTGACCGAGCCGTCGGGTTCGCAGAGGCCGAGCGCGGTGGCCGGGCCGGCGTTCGGTGCCGTGGTGAAACGCGGTGGCGTGGCCGACGTGCCGATCCGCGTGAACGTCGCACCCGGACCGCTGGCAGAGATCATCGCCCGCGCGGCGTTGGCGTCGTCGAGGTCCCAGCGGCCGTCCTGCGGGAGTGCGCGATCGATCTGGAACCGGATCACGGCGGCTTCGGTCAGGTTGCCGAAGTCGCCGTCGATGAAGCCGGGATCGAAACCGAACGTCGTGAGGAAGGTCTGGACCTGCCGGACGGCATCACCGTCTGCGCCCTTGGCGAGCGGCCCGTTCGGCACCTCGAGGTTCGTCGGCCCGGGGCAACCGACGGCGTCGGAGGCCAAGATGTCGTAGCCGCCGCCCGAGTTGCGGATCACCTGCATCGACGTCCGGGTCGTGGAGCCCCAGGTGACCCCTGCGCCGTGGGAGATGATCCCGACGGTGCTGACGCCGTCGAGTTGGAGCAGACGGACCCGGATCCGTCGATCGGTCGGCACCGTGCCGGACACGGTGCCGCCGTAGTAGTGATCGAGGATCCACTGCCACGACTTGTTCTGCTCGACGGCCCAGCCGTAGGCCCCCCACTGGCTCATGCCACGACCGTGACCGTTGCCGACGCCGTCGACGACCACCGCGATGACGTCGTTTGGCGCCGCCTGGGCGATCGACGACGAACCGCCGGGGATCGGCAGCAACGTGAGGCCGAGCACGGCCGCGACAACGATCAGAGCTCGACGCATGCAACGCGACCGTAACGTCGCTTTCGGAGGTGGAGCGGTCACCACGGGTGATTTTTCGACAGCTCGGCGACGCGGCTTGACCGATTCTTGCCGAAGTTCAGCACGTGCCCGTCAGGTCCCGAACATCACGGTCGCGGCACGGCGGCGACGGCGAGCTGGTCGACGAGGTCGTTCATCGGGTCGCCGCTGTGCCCCTTGACCCAGCGGAACGACACGTCGCCGGCCTGCACCAGTTCGATCAGCGGCTCCCAGAGGTCGACGTTCGCGACCGGCTCCTTCTTGGAGTTCCTCCAGCCGTTGCGCTGCCACTTCACCCACCACTTGTCGCGGAAGCAGTTCACGACGTAGGTCGAGTCGGACACGATCTCGATCGGCATCGGCGCACCGTGGTCGTCGGCGAGGTGCGCGTGGGCCCGCAGGGCGTCGAGGACCGCGTGGATCTCCATGCGTTGGTTGGTCGTGCGGTCCTCCCCACCCGCTCCGTGCGGTTCCCCGTCCGGAGCGACGGCCCACGCCCAACCGCCGGGCCCGGGATTCCCGCTGCAGGCACCGTCGGTGTAGATCACGAGTTGTTGCACGGCCAGGAACCTACCGACCTCGGTGCGTACCGATCGGTAACACTGCGAGACTGGCCGAATGATTTTCGACGGACACGTCCACCAGCTCCCCGACATCGACCCCACCGAGACCAGGGAGTGGATGGACAGCCTCGATGCCGTCGTCGACGCGCAGGGCAAGACCCGGGCCCGGTATCTCCTCAGCCGCCTGATGGAACGGGCGACCGAGACGCAGGTGTCGTTCCCGGCAACCGTGTCGACGCCGTACGTCAACACCATCCCCCGTGAGCAGGAGCCGTGGTTCCCCGGCGACGAGCACATCGAGCGACGGATCCGGGCCTACATCCGATGGAACGCGGCGATGATGGTGGTGCGGGCCAACAAGACCGCCGACGGCATCGGCGGCCACTTGTCGACGTTCGCCAGCTCGGCGTCGCTGTACGAGATCGGCTTCAACCACTTCTTCCGCGGCAAGGACGACGGCACGCCCGGTGACCACGTGTACTACCAGGGCCACGCCGCGCCCGGCGTCTACGCCCGAGCCTTCCTCGAGGGCCGGCTGGACGAGGACGACCTCGACCACTTCCGACGCGAGATCGGCCGACCGGGCCGTGGCCTGTCGTCGTATCCGCACCCGCGCCTGATGCCGGACTTCTGGGAGTTCCCCACGGTGTCGATGGGCCTCGGGCCGATCACCGCGCTCTACCACGCCCGATTCAACCGGTACCTCGAGAACCGCCACATCGACGACACCAGCGGGAGCCGGGTCTGGGCCTTCCTCGGTGACGGAGAGACCGACGAGCCCGAAACCCTCGGCGCCATCTCGCTCGCCTCTCGTGAGCAGCTCGACAACCTGATCTTCGTGGTCAACTGCAATCTGCAGCGCCTCGACGGTCCCGTCCGCGGCAACGGCAAGGTGATCCAGGAACTCGAGGCGACGTTCCGCGGCGCCGGGTGGAACGTCATCAAGGTGATCTGGGGTTCGAAGTGGGACGACCTGCTGGCCCAGGACAAGGACGGCGTCCTGCTCAACCAGATGAACACCACGGTCGACGGCGAGTTCCAGCGCTACGCGGTGGAGGACGGGGAGTTCATCCGTGACAACTTCTTCGGCCCCGACGAACGCCTGCGCAAGATGGTTGCCGATCTCAGCGGTGACGAGCTGCGCAACCTCCCCCGCGGCGGTCACGACTACCGCAAGTTGTACGCCGCCTACAAGGCCGCCACCGAGAACCTCGGCTCGGGTCGACCGACGGTGATCCTCGCCAAGACGGTGAAGGGATGGACACTCGGCCCGGGTTTCGAAGGCCGCAACTCGACTCACCAGATCAAGAAGATGACGAAGGATCAGATCCTGGCGATGCGCGACCGGTTGCATCTCGAGGACGTCATCAGCGACGAGGGTCTCGACGCGGATCGCCCCCCGTACATCAGGCTGGCGAAGGACTCCGTCGAGTTCCAGTACATGATGGAGCGACGCAAGGCGCTCGACGGGTCGATCCCGAAGCGCACCACCGTGGCACGCCGTCCGCTCGACCTGCCGGGCGACGGCCCCTTCGCCGAGATGCGTTCCGGCTCGAACGGCCAGGAGGTGTCGACCACCATGGCCTTCACCCGCCTGCTGCGCGGTCTCGCCCGCGACGAACACATCGGCCCGCGCGTCGTTCCGATCATTCCCGACGAGGCCCGCACGTTCGGTATGGACGCGCTCTTCCGCGAGCTCAACATCTACGCGTCGCAGGGCCAGAAGTACGAGCCGGTCGACCACGACCTGTTGCTGTCGTACTCCGAGTCGACCAAGGGCCAGATCCTCGAGGAGGGCATCACCGAGGCGGGCTCGATGGCGAGCTTCATCGCTGCCGGCACCGCCTACTCCACTCGTGGCGTCCCGATGGTCCCCTTCTACACGTTCTATTCGATGTTCGGGTTCCAGCGTGTGGGCGACCTCATCTGGCAGGCGGCCGACATGAGGACGCGCGGCTTCCTGATGGCTGCCACCGCAGGGCGCACCACGCTCCTCGGTGAGGGGCTGCAGCACCAGGACGGCCACAGCCTCGTGCTGGCCTCCACGGTGCCGTTCGTCCAGGCCTACGACCCGGCGTTCGCCTACGAGGTCGGCGCCATCGTGCAGGCCGGGATGGTGCGGATGTACGGCGGTGGGCCACCGGAGCAGACCGACGTCTTCTACTACATCACCCTGTACAACGAGAACTACGAGATGCCGCCGATGCCCGACACACCGGGCCTCGCCGAGGCGATCGTCGAAGGGCTGTACAAGTACGCCGACGCCCCGTCGGATCCGTCGATTCCGGCAACCATCCTGTTCTCGGGCACGGCACACACCGCTGCCCGTGAGGCGGTGGCCGAACTGGCCGAGCACTACGGCGTCGCCGCCGAGCTCTGGTCGGCCACGTCGTACAAGGCGCTGCGCGAAGAGGCCTTGGCCGCGGAGCGCTGGAACCGGCTGCATCCCTCACAGGAGCCGAAGGTGCCTCGGGTGGCGCAGATCCTCGCCGACTCCCACGGTCCGATCATCGCCGTGTCCGACTTCATGAAGATCGTGCCGGAGCAGGTCCAGCGATTCGTGCACGATCGCACGTTCGTGCCGCTGGGCACCGACGGCATGGGGCGTTCCGACACCCGCGAGGCACTCCGGCGCCACTTCGAGGTCGACACCGGCCACGTCGTGCTCGCCGTGCTCGATGGTCTGCTCGCCGACGGCAAGGTCGACGAGTCCGTCGTCGAGGACGCGATCGCCCGCTACGACATCGACCCCGACGCGATCGACCCCTACTGGGCCTGATTGCAGCAGGGGTCAGACCCCTGCTGCAATCCGGTGTGCGACGATGGGAGCGCGTGAACGCCTACTACGAGACCCGACTCGCACCCGATCCGAACCGTGCGGAGGTGTGGCGGCACGTCGCGGCCTATCTGGCGCCGTGGGTCGACGCCGACGGGCCGTTGCTCGATCTCGCGGCCGGTTACGCCGACGTCACCCGATCGTCGGTCGCGTCACGCAAGGTCGCGATCGACTCGAACCCGACGCTGCCGGAGTTGGTCGGCGACGGCATCGAGGCGATCGTCGGCGATGCGACCGACCTCTCGCCGTTCGACGACGGCGAGTTCGCCACGGTGATCGCCAGCAACTTCGTCGAGCACCTCGACCACGACGCCGTCGACGCACTCCTCGACGGCATCCACCGTGTGCTGCGACCGGGCGGGCGGCTGATCCTCATCCAGCCGAACTTCCGCCTCGCGCCACGGCGCTACTTCGACGACTACACCCACCGCACGATCTGGACCGACACGTCGCTCGGTGACCTGCTCGTCGCCCGCGGGTTCCGGCTCGACAGGGTCGAGGCGCGCTTCCTCCCACTGACGATGAAGTCGCGATTGTCGTTCGGTCACCGTCTCGTCCCGCTCTACCTGCGTCTGCCGTACCGCCCGCTCGCCGGCCAGATGCTCCTGATCGCCGAACGGCCGTGAGCACCGCGGAACGGCGATGAGCGCCACCGGGCGCCCGTGAACCTCCAACGGGTAGCGTGACCGCCATGGCTGCTGGGACGCTGTACATCACCGGCGACAAGTCCGCCGACGCCCTCCTCAACCGCGACGGCACGGCGCTCCTGATCGGCATGCTGCTCGATCAGCAGGTGCCGATGGAGTGGGCCTTCGCCGGACCCTCGACGCTCAAGCAACGGCTCGGTCACCTCGACGCGAAGAAGATCGCAGCGATGGACGTCGAGGACTTCGTCGCCGTGTGCTGTGAGAAGCCGGCGATCCACCGGTTCCCGGCGTCGATGGGACGCCGGATCCACGAGATGTGCGTGATGCTGACCGATCGCTACGGCGGCAAGGGCGCCAACGTCTGGAAGGGCGTCGAGTCCGGAGACGAGCTGTACGCCCGGCTGCGGGAGCTGCCCGGCTACGGCGAGGAGAAGTCGAAGATCTTCGTGGCGATCCTGGGCAAGCGGATGCACGTCGAGCCGGCCGATTGGCGCACGGCCGCCGGCGTGTTCGGCGATGATGTGCCGCGCTCGGTCGCCGACATCGACGGGCCGGAGACACTCGGGAAGGTTCGCGAATGGAAGAAGGCGCAGAAGGCGGCGAAGAAGGACAAGCAGGGGCGAGCCACGCCCGGCTGATCGCCGCCGCGCCGTTCGCGATCGTCACCGTCGTCGGCCTCTGGCTCACGCGGTCGTTCTGGGTCCCAGGAAACTACGTCGTCGGATTCGACACCTACGCCTACTCCGGCCCCAACCTCGAGGTCACCGAACGGGCGTTGCGCAACTGGCGACTGCCGGTCCTGAACGACCTGATCTTCGGCGGTGTCCCCCACCTCGGGAACCCCTCGGCTCTTGCGCTCTACCCGGCCCAGCTGCTGACCATGCCCTTCGGCACCAACCGTTCGATGGGGTTGCTCGTCGCGGCCCACGTCGTCCTGCTGGGCGTCGGCATGGTGGTCCTGGCCCGGCGGGTCGGCGTCGGCCGAGTCGGCGCGACGGCCGCTGCCGTCATCGCGATGGCAGCGGGATCCACGCTCACCAAGACCGTGCAGTTCGAACAGATCCTGGTGCTGGCCTGGATCCCGATGCTGTTGGCGACGATTCACGCGGTCCTCACATCGGATCGGCCGTGGCGAGCGGTGGCCGGCCTCGCTGCGACGACCGCCGCGATCCTGCTCGCCGGACACCCACAGCTCGTGTACGAGGCCGCCTTCGTCGGGCTCGCGGCGTTGATCGGCTTCGCGATCGACGATCGCCGCTGGCGGCGCCTCCCCCACGTCGCCACCGGAGCCCTCCTCGGCGTGGGCATCGCGCTCCCCCAGTTGGTGGCGGTGTTGTCTGCCACCGCCGACAGCGCGATCGCCGGTGGACGGGAGCTGAGCCAGCTGTCGTCGCCGACGTTGTCGCTGCAACCGGAGTTGATCGCGCGAGCGCTGCTGGGCACGATCCAGGATCGTGACCCCGCCGCATTCGCCGGCGGTTTCGAGAGCATCGCGTTCCTGGGTGTCGTGGTGGCGATCGTCGCCGTCGTGGGCTGCGTCCAGGCGATCACCGATCGACGCTCCCGACCGTGGGCGATCTCGTTCACCGTCGCCGCCACCGTCGCACTCGTGTGGGCCACCGGGCCGCGCACGCCGGTCTTCCGCGTCGCATTCGACCTGCTGCCGGGCTTCGACCTGGCACGCGCGTCAGCCCGCTGGCTGGTGGTCGTCGTGCTCGTTGCGGCGCTGTTCGCCGGGATCGGCGTCGACGTGGTCTGGCGGCGAGCACACCGCCGCCAGCTCGCGAGCGCCGTCGGGGCGGTCGCAGCCGCGTCGCTGTTGCTCGCCGTCGGCGTGCTGGAGGTCGCTGACTCCCGCTCGGCAACGATCTGGGCCGTCACGGCAGTGACCGTCATCGTGGTGCTCGCCGTCAGCTCGATGTCGTCGCATCACCGGCTCGTGCGGGCGGGCGGCGTCGCCCTGATCGTGCTCGCGGCGCTGGAGTTGACGGTGATGTCGACGCACTCGTTGCCGCAGGCGATGCGCAGCGACGTCCCGTTCACCGGTCATCGCACCACCACGACGGAGTTCCTCGCCGGCCAGGACTCCGGCCTGGTGCTCGCTCTGACCGACGACGCCCGGCCGGCCGAGTACCAGGTGCCGGGGATGCGACCCAACGCGAACGTGCTCGCGGCGGCGCCGTCGATCGACGGCTACGACGGTGGTGTGCAGATCACCGAGCGGTGGGCCGACGCGCTCCGACGCCTCACCCCGACACCGGCAACCGAACTCCCCCTGCGCAACAGCCTCGACCTGCCGATCGAACCCGCGCCGCTCGGGCGCCTCGGCGTCCGCTGGATCCTCCTCGATCGTCAGCGACCACCCGAGGTGTTCGTCCCCGGCTGGAACGGACCGGTCGCGAGCGACGACTCCTTCGAGGTGTGGGAGAACCCCACCTGGACGGGTGACGCCGTTGCGTGGTCGTCGGCCGTCGTGTCGGACGACCCCGCCGAGTTGCTCCGGGAGTCACCGGCAGGCGCGGCGCTGTCCGCCCTCGTGACCGACCCCGCCGACGCGTTCGCGTGCGCGGCCGATCGACGGAGCGACTGCGCACCGGTCGGCGTGACGATCGAACGGTCCCGCCCCGAGCGGATCGAGATCGCGACCGGATTCGACCGGCCGACGCTCGTGAGCGTGTCCCAGCAGGCGCTGCCCGGCTGGCGTGTCGACGTCGACGGCGAACGGGCCGACGTGGTCGTGGTCGACGGGCTGTTCCTCGGCGTCCAGGTGCCCGAAGGTGACCACTCGGTGTCGTTCCGCTACGAATCGCCGTGGCTGAGCGCCTCGCTGTTGATCTCGCTGGCTGCGGTGCTCGCGACCATCGCGCTGGCAGTCGGCGCTACGGTCACCGGTCGCGGACGGACTCCTCAAGCTGCGGGCGGCGGCGACCGATGACCGATTGCCGTCCATCTTCGATTCGGAGCATCCATCTCGTGCGCACGCGGTTCCCGATCACCCTCACACTCGGCGTCCTGCTCGGCGCATCGACCCTGGTTGCGGGGACCGCTGCACCGGCCGACGCGGCGAACTACAGCCTGTCGGTGAAGAGCCCCGTGCCGGTCCACATCGGCGTCGACGCGGTCGGTGGCACGAGCAGCCCCGGCTACGACATCTCACCGTGTGCGCTCGGTGGAACCCCTGGCTCGCCGATCGCGTTCAGCGTCGGCGGGACGCCGAACCAGGTCCGCCTCGAGATCTATCCCGGGACGTGTGGCTCCTACGACGGGTGGAGCAACGTCGGCGGGGTCCACATCGAGGCGAATCTCGGCGGCGGGAACCTGGGTGAGATCGTCATGCCGGTCGCCGGCCAGGGCGGAGCGTTCGCGATGCGCGGCACCATCCTGTCGTCGACACCGATCGGGGCCGGTCGCGTCGTCGTCGACACGTTCCAGATCACGACCGCCTATCCCGACGACCCTGCCCCGCTGCAGACCAACGGTCGGGTCGACTACGGCGCGTTCGCGTCCACGGCGAGCCGAGGTGCCACGTGGAGCGGTGGCGTCGGTTGGGCCGGCCGCTACATCCTGTTCGTCACCGACACCGTCACCGGCACGAAGATCACGGCGACACCGGACATCGGATCGGGTTCGATCCCCACCATCGATCTCGACGCAGTGTGTTTCGGGTTCGACACCTGCACCTATCTGGCGGGCGGGCCGGGGGTCACCGCCGGCACGTTCCATCCGACGCAGCCGACGCGAATCCTCGACACCCGCACGCCGCTCGGCTTCTGGGGGCCGGTGCCGACGGGGGACGGTCGCAACTCGTCGCCCGACCCGATCACTCGTCGTCTGGCGACCGCCAACCACGATCTGCAGGTGACGGGCCGCTTCGGCATCCCGGAGAGCGGCGTGTCGGCCGTCCTGCTCAACGTGACGGCGCTGAGCGCCGGCATGCCCGCACCGGGCTGGCTCTCGATCACACCGAAGCCGCCCAGCGTGGGAGACATCTTCAACGACCAGGCGAGCTACGGGGCGTTCCCCTCCACGTCGAATCTGAACATCGACAACGGCGACCCGGTCCCCAATCTCGTGCTCGCCCGCGTCGGCGCAGGCGGCAAGATCCGCGTCGCCAACTTCCTCGGCCCGACGCACGTGATCGCCGACGTGGCCGGTTGGTTCGGTACCGGCGGCGCCCACACGGACGGTGCCGGCTTCGCCGGGGTCGTGCCCACGCGGGTGATGGACACCCGGCTCGGCGTCGGCAGCCCGCGCACCCGGTTCGCTCCCGGCGAGTCCCGAACGGTCGAGGTCCGTGGTGTGGCGGGCATCCCGTCGAACGCGGAGAGCATCGTCGTGAACATCACCTCGGTCGGCTCGACGCGCAACGGCTACATCACCGCGTATCCCGACCGGACGAGCCTCCCGAACGCCTCGAACCTCAACATGAGCGCGGGGACGGTCCGCGCGAACACGGCGGTCGTCAAGATCGGCACGAACGGCGACATCCGGCTGCTGGTCGCGGAGACCGACACCGACGTCGTCGTCGACGTCCTCGGCAGCTTCGGGCCCTACGGTGGAAAGGTCACCGCGATCACCCCGGAGCGGTTGATGGACTCGCGAACCGGTGTCGGCACCTCGGCGCGCCGGTTCGCCCCCAACGAGACCCGCTCGGTGCAGGTCGCCGGGCGTGGCAGCGTCCCCGCAGGGGCGACCGCCGTGATCGCCAACGTGACCGCAACGAACACCAGCACGATCGGCTACCTCACCGCGTGGCCGAGTGGCTCGCCGCGGCCGGTCGCATCGAGCCTGAACTTCATGCCCGGCCAGTCGGTGCCGAACCTGGTGATGCTCAAGCTGGGTTCAGGGGGTCAGCTGTCGATCTTCAACGAGCTCGGGACCACCGACGTCATCGTCGACGTCATGGGCTACGTCCGCTGACGTCGTCGGCGAGCAGGTCCGACAACCGCGAGCGAAACGCGCCGGCCGAGAAGTCACCGGCGCGCTCGACCGCCGACTTCGACATCGCCGCTCGTCGCGTGTCGTCGGCCGCCAGTTGGATCGATGCCGTCGCGAGCTGTTCGAGGGTGCGCCACTGGACACCGTCGACACCATCGCGCACGATCTCGGCCGGACCGGCGGCACCGAACACGATCGGTACGGCACCCGCGGCCATCGCCTCCACGACCGAGATCCCGAAGTGCTCGAAACGCTCCGGGTGACGCTCGGCGTCCTCTCCCAGCCCGGCGCCGTGCCAGTACAGGGAGGCGTCGCCGAGCAGACGCTCCACGACGTGACCGGGCGCATTGACGTGCACCTCGACGGGCAGACCGATCGCGTCACGCCGCACCTGCAGCGCATACTCGCGGTTCGCTGCGTCACACCCGCCCACGATCGCCATCCGCCAGCCGGGGAGCCGGCCCGAGCGGTGCAGGTCGGCGAACGTGGCGAGCAGTTCGTGCTGCTTCTTGCTGTGCCCGTACGACGGATCGAAGAACCGACCGAGCACCAGGATCAGCGGCTGCTTCTCACCCGGCACCACACTCGGACGCACGGGCGGGTAGAGCACGTCGGACGGCATTCCCCAGAGCTGCTCGACCCAGCCGGCCGTGAAGCGCGAGTTCGAGAGGTACCGGGTGTAGCTGGGGAGGAACTCGACGCGCTCGACTCGACGGTCGAACGCCGCACGGACCTCGTTCAGCCGCTGGGGCAGACGCGGTGGGATCGAGAGGGCTCGGACGCCGACGACGCCGGCTCGACTCCGGAGCTGATCGAGCCGGGTGCGTCGCTCGCCGGGGAAGTGGACGTAGTAGTAGCCGAGCGGGGCGCGATTGAGCGCCTTGCTCAGATAGGTGCCGTTGACGAACAGGTCGAAGTCGGCACTGGCCGCCGAGGCCTCCTCGTCGTCGTCGACCCGCCGGTAGCCACAGGCCGAGAGGTCGACACCGAGCCGCTGCGCGGTCGCATCGACGTCGACGGGTCGGGGTCCGAGCAGCGTGACGTCGTGGTCGGCGGCGAGTACCTGTGCGATGCTCCCGTCGACCTGCTCGCCACCGCCGAGCGTCGACCAGTAGAGGTCGTAGACGCCCACGGTCAAGCGGCCGGCGGGATTCACGTCCGCGGCCACTTGACGACCTCCCACGACATCAGTGATCGACGCGAGACCGTCGGCGTCGACGACCAGCGGTCGACGAGCATCCCCGGCAGCAGCCGCAGGTAGCTTCGGCAGACCCTCCAGCGATGTGCGACCTCGGCTCGCGCCGGGAGCCGGAGCGTGAGCGGGCGGATCACGTAGTGCCGGACCAGTGCGCCGAGCAGCCGGCGGACCTCACCGAGTCCCGCCCGCCATGCGAGTCCGGCCGGCGCGTTCTTGGCGAGGACCAGGAGCCGGTTGCGCTCGGTCTGGAATCGGAAGAACGGCGACCCGACACCGGAGGACTGAGCATGGTGGTGCCGGACGACCGCGTCCGGTGCGTAGACGTAGCGCCAGCCCTGGAGTCGGCCGCGCCACGACAGATCGGTGTCCTCGTAGTACATGAACAGCCGCTCGTCGAACAGCCCGACGTCATCGAGGTAGCGGCGCCGGAGCAGGACGGCGCCACCGCACCAGGCGAACACCTCGGCCGGCTCGTCGTACTGGCCGGTGTCGACCTCCAGGAAGCCGCGGTCACCGCCGAAGCCGTCCGCGAACAGGTTCGAGCCGACGTTGTTGATCACGTCGAACGGCTCGGCCGGGATCGGCACGTCGAACCAATTCGGGTCCCGGTTCACCTGCACGGTGACCTCGGCCCCGAGCCCCCGGTCGGACTCTGCTCGGAGCGTCACCGTGCGCGGTTCCAGGCACGAGAGTCGGACCGACACGGTCGTGGGCGGCAAGCCGGCGTCGTCGTCGGCCGCGATCCGCAGCGCGCCGCGAGCGCTCGACCATCGGGCGATCTCCTCGCCGTCGGCGGCAACGGGTGGTTCCGCCCCGTGGAACCCCTCGTCGAACGCGAGTCGATCGTCGACGCGTTCGCCGTCGAGACGCACGCCGGAGACGCGCACGCCGAGCAGGCGCGGTTCGCCGGCCACGAGATGGGAGGCGTCGGCGACATCGAACTCGACACCGTGGTAGCGACGGGCGAACAACATCTTGGCGCTGACCGCGCCGATGTCGGGGGCGGCGTCGATGGCCGACACCATCGACCGGAGCCACCCCGGCGCCACCGTGGCATCGTTGTTGATCAGCGCGACGTGGTCGTGGTCACCGGTGAGGGCGATCCCGAGGTTGCAGCCCCCGGCGAAGCCGAGGTTGGCGAGCGGTTCGAGGATCCGGATCGACGCGTAGCGGTCGTCGGCGGCGAGACGGTCGAGGACGTCGTCGAGGGACCCGTTGTCGACGAGCACGATCTCCAGCCGGTCGGAGGGCCAGTCCGACGCCAGCAGGGAGTCGAGGCAGTCGATCGTCAGTTGGCCACCGTCGAAGTTGATCACGACGACGCGGACGAGGGGTGCGAGTTCAGTCATGCGGCGGCGGTGACGCTAGCGCCGTCGGGCAGTGGCGGATGGTTGCCGCCGGAAGGCCGTCGACGTCGCGGAGCCAGTCGAGCAGTGCCGCGGCGACGTGGTCGAAGGTCCATGACGTTGCCCGGGAGAGCGCGTCGGCGGAGCTGCGCTCCCACTGTTCGTCGGAGAGCAGGGCGCCGAGCGCGGTCACCAGTGCGGCGACATCGGGCTCGATCACCTGGAGCCCGGGCGACGAGGGTCCGGCCGTGGCCAGGGTGGTGACCGTCGGGATGCCGTGCGCGCACAGATCGGTGATCGCCGCGGACATCTCGCCGCGGTGGCCGGTGCGGAGCTGCAGTCCCACCCGGCTGCGAGCGATCCTCGCGGCGTATGCGTCGTCGTCGAGGTGACCGGTGAACGACACCCGCTCGCCCACGCCACACCGTTCGGCAACGCGGCGGACCTCGTCGACGGTCTCGCCGGCAGACGGTCCGACGAAGGTGAGCGTCACGTCGGGGTCGAGTCGCGCGAGCACCTCGATCGCAAGCGACGGTGACTTGTTCTCGGCCAGCCAGCCCACGGCGACCACGTCCCCACGAGGCGGCGTCACCGTTGGAGCGAGTGCCGCCGGGTGTCCGAGTGGCAGCACCAGCAGCGGCGGTCCGTCAGGACGGATGCGGCGCACCGTGCGCGCGGCCTGTGGACTGCTGACGATCACCGATCGGGCGCGGTCGAGTGTCTCCCCGAGGAACGTCACGCCGAGTTCGTCGAGTCGGGGCGCGTCGAGGAGGGCGGCGGCGGGGACCGCGTCGATCGTCTCGGAGGTCTCGGCCCGATCGAGCCGGTCGCGGACGTGGCGCAAGGCCCACGACTCGCTCCCGGAGGCGTGGGCGAGACCCAGGTGGACACCCACGAGTGACGCTTCGTGGAGCCAGACGTGACACGGCACGGCGAGCGCCAGTTCGGCGGTGGCCACGTGGTGCGGCGAGCTGCCGAGGACGGCGACGAGATGATCGACATCCCACGGCTTGGCGTAGCGCCCGATCGCCCGGACGGGGCGACGACCGGACGGGGTCGGCTCGGCCGTGCCGGAGCTGTCGACGAACACCTCCACGCGGGGCGTCGAAGCGTCGGTGGCGCGACGTCGCTCGATGGCAGCGACCACCAGTTCGTCGTAGCGGCCGATCCCCGAGGGCGACCCGGCGAACGGTCCGGCGATGGCGATCCGGGGTTCCGGTACGTGCAACCGCTGCGGCCAACGCGGTCCGAGATCGCGGAGCGCCTCGATCGCCTCCTCGGCCACGCGGGGCCAGGTCCAGCGTTCGGCCGCCCGGCGGCCGGCGGCGAGGAGCACCTCTCGGTGGGGCGCGTCGGTGAGGGCCCGCTCGATCGCTCGGGCGATCGCTGCCGGGTCGAACGGGTCGAACTCGGCAGCAGGCTCCTCCAGCACTTCGGGCAACGACGACACGTTCGAGCAGATCGCGGGCGTTCCGCACGCCGCCGCCTCGAGGACCGGCAACCCGAAGCCCTCCTCGGTGGAGGGCATCACCGCGAGTTCGGCGTGCTGGAGGATCGCGACCATCTCGTCGTCGGTGAGGCTGCCGGTGAACACGACCTCGTGGGTCACGCCGGCATCGGCGGCCCATCGCTCCCAGCGCCGCAGCACCGCCGGCGAATGGGCCGTGGCGATCACGAGGTGACGTCCACGGCGGATCGCGGGATCGACCCGACCCCATGCTCGGAGCAGTCCCTCGGTGTTCTTGCGTTCGTCCCCGCCGGTGACCGACACGACGTACCGGTCGACGGACGGCGGCAGGACGTCGGGTCGGGGCCGGACCGGCGTGACGACGAACTGCTGCTCGACACCTGCCCCGATGCTGCGGATCCGCTCGATCGGGTAGTCGAGCTCATCGGCGGCCGTTCGGCCCGCGAACTGCGAGATCGCGAGCATCGTGTCGACGGTGCGGGCCAACGACGCCCGCAGTGGAGCCTGGCGGCGTGCGTTGGGCTCGACCTGGTAGCGGTCGGGGAACCGATAGGGGATCACGTCGTACATCACCGCAGCGACCGGCAGACGCGCCTCGGTGATCACCGATGGGATCGGATCGAGCGGGATCGGGTGGAGCATGAGTTGCGTGGCGACGTACCAGGTACCGGGCGCAGCGTGGTCGCGAACGGCCTGCGGGCTCCAGCGGCGGAGGTTCAGCCCGGGAATCGCGTCGGCGAGCACCTCGGCGTCGACGTCGGAGCCGTGGAGGGCGACGAGCGGTGCGCCGATCTCGTGGAGACCACGCAGCAGACCGGTCACGTAGCGCCCGATCCCGCGTTGGCGGGCCGTCGGGTGATCGACCGGGCGGGCGTCGACGAGCAACGCGTCGACCGGTGACGACATCGTCAGGCGGGACTGCCCGAGTCGGCGCCCGCGGCGGCGAGGCGTTGGTCGAGCAGTGCGAGCTGTCGCTCGATCACCTGCGTGGCGCCGATCGCGGTGTCGGCATCGAGGCGGAGACGTTCGCTGTAGCCGAGAAAGAGCGGAAGGGACCGCTCGGCGCCCGAGCGGACGTCATGGTTCAGCTCGCCCACGACCTGGTTCATCTCGGTCACGACGTGGTTGATGTTCAGCACCACCTCGCGCAGGGCGGCGACCTCGGCGGTCAGTGCTGCCAGCTGGTCACCGCGCACGCGGCCGATGAATCCCTTGAACGATGCCACGTCGCAGACTCTACGGGATCCGTCCTGCTCGGTAGCCTCCCGTCATGCCCGACGTCTCACTGCGTGCTCGCGTGACCGCCCTCGTTCCACCATCGGTCCTCGATGCGCTTCGGCCTGCGGCTCGCCGCGTGGGTCTGGCTGCACCGGTCAGCGAATGGTGGCAGGAGGCCGGCCCCGTGTGGAGTCCACCTTCGTCGAGGGAGCGGCGCGACCGCTGGTGCAACGTGTGCCGCTGGACGGGGTCCGCGTTCCTCGGCGAGGCACACACGGAGTCGGCGGTCTGTCCGCAGTGCGGGTCGATCGCACGCGACCGGTTCCTGCTGTGGTGCTTCACGAATCGGAGCCCGAAGCTGCGTGGCGCCCGTGTCATCGAGACGAGCCCGAGACTCGGTGACGACTACCGCGAGTACATGCGCCGGTGGTTCTCCTACCGAACGAGCGACTTCGACCTCAGCGCCCATCGCGGCGACATCCAACTCGACCTGCAGTCGATCGATCTCCCGGATGCTGCGGTCGACGTGGTCCTGACGCCGCACGTGCTCGAGCACGTTCCGGACACGGCGAAGGCGCTCGCCGAGCTGTTCCGCGTGATCGCACCCGGGGGACGCATGTACCTGCAGATCCCGATCGTCTACGGGGCCACGGCGGCGCCGACCGAGCCCGAGTTCCATGCCGACAACACGCCGGTGTTCTGGAACTTCGGATGGGATCTCACCGACATGGTGCGTGCGGCCGGCTTCACCACCAGGGTGCTGGTCACCGAGGAGTACGACGCCGTCCTGCGCGGCCGGCTGCCCGAGCCCGACCCGCACGGCGACGGCTTCCACGTCGACAGCCTGTTGGAGCATGCCCGCCCGGACGATCTCGACGTGGTGGCCGATCGGGCGGAGTCCCGTCTGATGGGCTTCGAGCCCTGCTACCACTTCGCCACCTGGGAGTGCCTCCGCCCGTGAATGTGACGCGGGGTCAGACCCCGCGTCACATTCTCAGGTGCGGCGGAAGCGATGGTGGAGACAGAGGGCGATCATCGACAGGCCGAGTTCGACGGTCTTGCGGCGATCGCCCGTGACGGAGCTCACGCCCACCCGCGGCTGGTACTTCACCGGTACCTGGACGAGCGGGATGCGCAGCCGGGCGACGAGCAGCATCATCTCGAAGCCGAACGCCGACTCGTTGGACTCGAAGTGCGGTTCGAGTCGGTCGACCGCGCCGCGGGTGAGCACGCGGAACGTGCAGCCGACATCGGAGAGGTAGACGGTGTTGAACAGCACCTCGGTGAGCTTCGCGACCGCCCAGTTGCCCCACCGGAGGAACCAACCCATGTTCGCGCCGCTCAGGATGAAGGTCTGAACGGTGCGTGACCCGAGGACGACATCGACGTCAGCGGTGAACGGGAGCAGCTTCAAGATGTCGCCCGGGTCGAACGTGCCGTCGGGTTCGCACACGCAGACGAGGTCGGCATTGCGGGTCTCGGCGATCCCACGCCGGATCGCTGCGCCGTACCCCTGCACGGACTCGTGGACCTCGCGCGCCGACGTCGTGGCGACCTCCGGTGACGTGTCGGGATGTGCGTTGTTGTTGACGACCACGATGTCGTCGACGATGCCGAGCGACTCGAACCCGCGGATGCAGTCCGCGATGCTGCTGGCCTCGTTGTAGGTCGGCAGGATGACCGCGACGGTCCGGTTGTTCCACATCGCAGATGATCCTGTCAGCTCCGAGCGAGCGGGAGGTAGATCACCGTGTCACCGACCACGACGCGTTCGTACGCGTCGGGCGCCAACCAGAGCCTGCCCTCGTCCTCGGCGCCGAGCGGGAAGACGAACGCCACCTCGACCGCAGGGCTGGACTCGACGGTCCGTTGCCGTTCGGGGAAGCGGATCGGGAACGGGGGCGTCACGGCGCCGATGATCCGACGGTCGCTGGCGTACTCGATCGTCAACACCCGCCAGTAGCTGCCCGCCACGCGGTCGATCCCCTCGCCGTCGAGACGGTCGACGAGTTCGTACAGCTCGGCGTTGGCATCGCCGGTTCGCCAGGCAACGGCCCGGTCGAGGTGCGGCCACATCAGGACCGCCCCCCACACGGCGACCGCGGCAACCGCAGTGGCCGTCCGCACCGACCGGCCGGAGATCGGTATCGCCGTGAGGCTGCTCGCGACGGCGAGCGCAACGATGGGGAACGCGATGACGTTGTACCGCCCGTCCTGCGACCAGATCAGCGGCGAGAAGAGCGCCATCATCGGCCAGACGAACACGAGCGCGCTGGGCACGAGCACACGGCTGCGTCGACGGCTCGCCCGCAACAGCGTCAACGCTCCGAACGCCGCCGCACCGACCAGCACCCCGTAGGCGACGAGACCGAGGCCACGACCGAAGACCCAGTCGAACTGGGAGTCACGCAGGCCGTAGCCGCGCGGCACGAGCTCGCGGGCGAACGTGGAGAGCCGGTCGGTGTAGGTCCCGGGCAGCGAGTTCTGGGCATCGAGCGACGGCCAGCCGTTGACGGCGTTCCAGGCCAGGAACGGCAGGTTGACGGCGACGCCGGCGCCGACGAACGGCGCCCAGAATGCCCGGAGGTGCCGCCTCCATGCCCAGGCCACGGGCACGAGGATCGGAAGCAGGACCGCGACGTACATCGGGTGCACGTAGAGGGCGAGCCCCGCGCAGCCACCGGTCGCGGCGGCGAGTCGGCGATCCGGGGCGACACCGTCGATCAGACGGGCGCCGAACCACAGCGTCGCGACGCAGACCGCCATCCCGAGCGCGTATCCGACGTAGGCGAGCGTCGACACCACGAGCAGCGCTCCGGGTGTGATCCAGACGAACGCGCCGGCGACCGCGCCGACACGACGGTCGGCCAGGTACGAACCGACGAAGTACGTGAGGACGGCGGCAACGGCGAAGAACACGATCGGGATCAGCTTGAGCAGCAGGATGCTCGGGCCGGCGACACCGACCACCGGTGCGAACAGGTAGGAGTCGATGACGGCGGAGTACCGGTTGCCGTCGACGACGACCGGGAACCGACCGTCGAGCACACCCATCGCCTGCAGCCCCGTGTACGCCTCGTCGGAGTTCAGTGCACCGGACGGCGATCGCAGCACGACGACCCGGATCACGATGCCGACCAGGCCGACGAGCAGGGTCCACGGACTCAGCAGCGCACGCGCCGCCGATCGCGCGCCACGTCCGGTCGGCTGGACGTCGTGCCAGGTCCCGCCGAGCTCCGCTCGTTCCCCGACCAGCGAGTCGACGTCGCCGATCACCACCTCCACACCGGAGCACCTCGCGGTTCGCACGTCGAGGCCCGTCGCATCGGTGGTGAGGTAGCTCACCCGTTCACGTGGGAACGCCTCGGCGTGCGCCGCTGCCTCGGCCAGGGCACGCCGGGCCTCGGCCTGGCTCTCACCGCCGGTGCGATCCACCCAGGTCGAGCGCGCTGCGGCGAGACGATCGCGGCTCGCCAGCGCGTCTGCCGGCGACGTCGGCCTGGGGAGTTGCCCGGTGAGCCGGGACTGCCAGATCGACCGGAACACCTCGAGCGAACGTCCGCTCATCTCGAGATCTCGGCCTGCACCTCCGCCGCCACGGAGGTGGACCACCGGAACGTCCGCGACGAGGCGGGTTCGCTGCCCGCCGAGCTCCACCCGGAGGCCGTAGTCGGAGTCCTCGAAGAACGCCGGGTGGTATCGGGGGTCGAATCCCCCGCGTGCGACGTGTTCGTCGCGTCGAACCAGCCAGCAGGCCGCCGACGCGTAGTCCACGTCCCGGTCGAAGGCTTGTCCGAGGTCGCCGGTGAACAGTTCGGGTCCGCCGATCGCGGCGGTGCATCCGTCGTCGTAGATGACCTGTCCGGCCTCCTGCAGCGTGCCGTCGGGGTCGAGCAGCACCGGTGCGGCGACGGCGACCACGGGGTCGTCGAGCGCGGCGAGCAGCGGCGGGAGCCATCCGTCGCCGACGATCACGTCGGGGTTCAGGAAGCAGATGATCGAGCCGCGTGCGATCTCGACACCGAGATCGTTCCCGCCTCCGAACCCCAGATTCTCGTCGGGCGTCGCGAGGATCACGCCGGCGGTCTCGGCACGGAGCAGCGTCGCGGCCGGTTCGCCTGCGCTCGGCGGATTGTCGACCACGATCACCTCGTAGGGCCGAGGCGTGTGTGCAGCGATGCCGGCGAGCGCGTCGACGACGATCGGCCCGGTGCCGTAGGTGACGATGACGATCGAGACGAGCGGTTCGGTGGCGGCCGGCACCCGGACGGTGGGCGACGGTGCTGCGGTGGTTTCGATCACGTGGCGCGGGTCGGTCAACCAGGCCTCGCGGCGCGGGCGTCGGTGGCGGTGAACCGCCAGTCGACCGGCATGTGGAACAGTCCCGCGTCGTTCGTCGCGTACTGCCGAACCTCGAAGCGGACCCTGCGTTCCCAGTGGTCGTAGGCGTGGTGTTCGGTGTTGTCGGTGATCGACACCGACAGGTCGTACACACCCTCGAGCAGCGGGAGCTCGTCGATCGCCAGCTCGACCGAGCCGGGGCCGTGAGCGAGGCCGATGGTCTTGCGGGCGAGGCGGGTGCTCGTTCCCCACACCAGCTGGCCGTGGACGGTGTCGATCCGGAACCCGACGACGATGTCCTGCAGCGGCTGATGGGCGTCGTAGTCGATGCGCAGCACGGCGGGCTCCAGTGTGGTCAGCAGCGACTGGACCGCACCCTCGGGCGTCACGAACCCCGCGTGGAGGATCTCGGCCTCGCCGCTGCCCCATCGGGTGCCGAGTTCGCCTTCGACGCGGTGGGCATCGTGGCTCTCGCCGCGGTACCTCGTGATGACGTCGTTGGCCGGCCCGACTTCGAGCAGGTGTCCGTGGTCGATCCAGGCAACGGTCTCGCAGAGTTGCTCCACCTGGGCGAGCCCGTGACTGACGAACACGATCGTTCGACCGTCGCGTCGGAACTCCTCGATCCGCTCTGCGCACTTGCGCTGGAAGCCTTCGTCGCCGACCGACAAGACCTCGTCGATCAGGAGCACGTCGGGCTCCACGTGCGCGGCGACGGCGAAGCCGAGTCGGACGAACATGCCCGACGAGTAGTTCTTCACGGGGGTGTCGATGAACTCCTCCAGCCCGGCGAACTCGACGATGTCGTCGAATCGCCGGTCGAGGTCCCGTTTGGTGAACCCGAGGATGGCGCCGTTCAGGTAGACGTTCTCGCGACCGCTCAGCTCCATGTGGAAGCCGGCGCCGAGCTCGAGCAGCGCCGACAGGCGCCCGGTGTGGGACACGCTCCCGCGCTCGGGATGCAGGATGCCGGCCAGGCACTTGAGCAGCGTGCTCTTGCCGGACCCGTTGGAGCCGACCACGCCGAAGGTCTTGCCCGGGAAGACCTCGAAGTCGATCTCGCGGAGCGCCCAGAACTCCTTGTACCTCGAGCGGCGACCCTTGAGCACGGCGGCCTTGAGGTACTGGTTCTTCTCCTCGTAGAGCCGGAAGCTCTTCCACAGGTCTTCGACGACGACGGCAGGACCAGACATGATGTCCCAGTGTGTCCGATCCGGGGCCGGATTCCGAGCCACCGGCCACGATCGGTGACCGTGCCGTCCGCCCTGGACACACCCGGGCGGGGGTAACCTCCAGCGCCTGCCATGAACCCTGTCACGACCGTCTACAGCTCCCGAGAGCTCCTGTGGAACTTCACGCTGCGCGAACTGCGCACGAAGTACCGCCGGTCGGTCCTGGGGTGGACCTGGTCGATGCTCAACCCGCTCGCCACGTTCGCGATCTACTGGTTCGTGTTCGGGGTCGTCTTCCCGGGCGTCGCCCCGGTCGGCGACCCGAGTGGGCTCGAGAGCTACGCGCTCTTCCTGCTCTGCGGCCTGATCCCCTGGAACTTCTTCGCGTTGATGTGCAACCTCGGGCTCGGGGCGATCAACGGCAACGCAGGTCTCGTTCGACGGGTCGCGTTCCCCGCGAGATCCTCGTGTTCGCGAACGTCCTGCACGCGTGCGTCCAGTTCGCCATCGAGCTGACGCTGATGTGTGTCATTCTGCTCATCGCCGGCAGCCCGCTGATCCCGTGGCTCCCGGTCACGCTGCTCGTCACCGCGTTCCTGATCATGTTCGGTTCGGGGTTCGCGCTCGCCCTCGGATCGCTCGCCGTCTACTTCCGCGACATGGCCTATCTGTGGACCATCGTGATCCAGGTGTGGTTCTTCGCGACCCCGATCGTGTATCCGCCGAGCTATCTCGCCGACAACGAGAGCATTCCGGATTGGGCCGTGCAGATCCTCGAGGCGAACCCGATGGCGATCTTCGTCGGCGCCTACCGGAGTCTGTTGTACGACGGCACCTCACCGTCGTTGACCACGTTGGCGACCCTCGCACTGATCGGGCTGATCACGCTGGCGCTCGGCTGGGCGCTCTTCCTCCGGCTCGAGCCGCGATTCGCCGAAGAGGTCTAGCCGGGGTTCGAGTCGTCGCCGAGCGCGTTCGCGTCGAGCCAGCGACGTTTCCAACGCGGCAGGTCGTCGCGATCCCAGTTGGCGGTCGACGGTTCGGCGTGGTCGCGGTACCAACGGTCCTCGTCGGTGACGTCGGCGGGACTCACGTACCAGGGCAGGTGGCGGGCGAGGTACGGAGCACCGGTACGCAGGGCACGGTCCTCGCGATGTCGACGGTCCAGTGGGCGGTAGAGCGCGAACGTCGTGTCGATGTCGGCTCGGTACACACCGGGCTCGACCTCGTCGGCCCAGAAGCGTGACTCCCAGGCCACCACGTCGGCGGCGAGGGGGTGGTCCGGCGGGAGGTCGTCGATGCGCAGCCCGAAGCCGACCTTGTCGATCTCGGGGTACCGGTCGAGAAGTTCGCGGAAGTGGGCGACCGCGTCCGGCGGGCAGTGCTCGTCGGGCACGACGTCGGGGTCGGTGATCACGAAGTACCGTCCGGCCGCCTCCCGTTGGACCACCCCGGAGAGGAACGGCGACCGGTGTCCCAGGTTCTGGTCGAGGCGAACCACCCGATGAGGCGTGGAATCGAGGTAGTCGAGCAGCGGTCGGTAGGTGGACGCGTTGTCGACGAGCCAGATCTCCTCGTGGCCGGCGGTCTCCAGCCAGTCGATCAGGGTCCGCAGCGAGGTCACGCGGTCGCGGACGGGAATGAACACGGGGGTCGACCCCGGGGTCGATTCCGGAACGGCGCCGTCAGGGCCCGCCGCGACCGCCGGCATCGTGGTGTCGGTGGGCCCGCGGCGGCGGAGACGCCGGTTCAGCGCTCGCACCGGTGCGGTCAGCCGCCAGCTCCCGGAGGCGTGGATGGCGTCGATCTCTGCTGCGAGGTTCTGGGCCTGCCGACGCCACGCGTCGAGTTCTCGCTCGGCGCGCACCCGGTCGGTGACGGATGCCTCGGTCCACTCCATCGTCTCGAGCACGCGTTGTCGCAACCGTTCGTTGTCGGCGTCGAGGTCCTCGACGAGCCGCAGGAGGGCCCGGAGTTCGTCCGGCCCGGGTGGCGGCGGCGACGAACTCATGTCGGCTCCGGTTCGGCGACCGGCTCGACCGGTGGGCCGGCCGGCGGATCGACCTCGCGCAGCACCATCGAGAACCCGACGACGGCGATCGCCACGGCGATGACGTAGGCGACCACCGCCACCGAGTTGGGCATCGTGTCCGGGTGCCAGTCGGCGTCGGTGAGGAAGTTCCACGAGCCGCTGCGACCGACGGCGTACCGACGCAGGTTCTGGATGCCGGCGACGAGGTGGACGACGGCCCAGCCGGCGAGCACGAGCCGTGCAGCACGACGGTTGAACCCGGCCCCGGTGTCGCCGAAGGAGGCCGACGCACCGGCGACCAGCAGCGTCCCCGCCCAGATCGGCAGGAGGTACCGGCCCTGGAGGTACGGGAAGCGGACCAGCCCGAACGCCACCGGGGTGACGACGAGCGCGACGACTCCGAGCGCCGTCGCCGTCGCCAGGCGGCGATGGGTGCCGACCAGCGCGAGCAGGGTGACGAAGCCGGCGAGGACCATCGCGACGAGGAACGCCTCCTCACCGATCGGCGAGTCCAGCCATCCGAAGACGCCGACCGCCTGGACGAGGTACGTCCTGATGTAGCGCGCCGCCTCCCACCACGTGGTGCCGTCGCCGTTCTGCCAGTTCCGGCCGAACCTGGACAGCGTCGGTCGGGCCCAGACGGCGGCGATGACGACGAACACCGCGACGGCGGAGATGACCGCGACGACGACGTGCCGACCTCGACGTCGCACCGAGTCGATCAGGGGACGGGCTGCGACGGGAGTGAGCACGACGGCCAGGATGGCGAGCCAGAGCAGACCGTCGCGACGGGTGAGCGCGAGCCCGGCGGCCCCGGCGAGCACCGCGGCCGTCACGTCCCGCCCGCGCCACGGACTCGTGCAGAGCGACACGACGCCGGCGACGAACAGCATGGCGGACGCGACCGCCAGGCCCGACGGGTTCACGGTCGACACGACGAACACGACCATCGGCGTCATCGCCAGCGCGAACCCGGTCAGCGGCCACGGCCCGGCTCGGGTGCGCGTCACGAGGGCTCCGGCCCACGCCACGACGGCGATCACGATCGCCGCCATCCAGAGGCGCATGACGTACGCGCCGGTCAACCCGGACACGAAGAAAGCCGGCACGGACGCCAACGCGTGATAGAGCGGCGGGTAGCCGTCGGTCGCCGCGATGCGTTGGGTGCCGTCCGGTCCCCACGACAGGTCCTGGCAGGCCGCCGGCACCTCCGGCTGGAAGCGGAAGCACTCGATCGACTCGATCGGGAGTCCATCGGTCGTGTACGGGTTGCTGAAATCTCCCGCAGCGATGCTCTGGGCCCTGATGATGTGCAGCGTCTCGTCGGGCGAGGCGAGCATCGGGTTGGTGACCGCCCAGACGGCAGCGAGGGGAAACAGCGCGAGGAACAGGATCAGCCAGCGGCGGGCCATCGACGGCTCCGTCCGGGCGGCTTCGTCGTCGGAGTGTCGCGGTTGGTCGTCGGCGTCGACCGCGATCACGTCGATGGCTTCTGCGCTGGACGACACGATCGACAACGGTAGCTGGGACGATGCCCGACCCGGTTTCGTTCCGGCGGCGCACGCGACGCCCGCCTCCGGCGCGGGCGGCATCGTCGGGCGGGGTCACAGGGTTACGCTTCGGAGGGCCCCTATGCGAGAGATGACTCAGCCGACCTCGGAGGTCCCTCGGCGCGAACCGCACGAACCCGTGCCCTTCCCGCCGGCGATCGAACGCGCGGTGTCACGGGCGCGTCGCCCGCTCGGGTTCATGTGGGATCGCGGGTTCCGGTTCCTCGTGGTCCTCGATGCGGTCGGTCTGTACCTCCTGATGGTGGTGATCAGCTACGTCCGGTTCGGGTTCAGTTTCGACTGGGACACCTACCCGTTGTCCAGGTACTTCGTCGGTTTCGCCATCGCGACGACGATCCAGCTGGTGATCAACTACTTCGACGGCCTGTACGAGCGCGAGCCTCGCCTGGGTGTCCGGCCCTGGCTCCCTCGGGCACTGTTGGCCACGGTGATCGGCGTCGCCGTGATGGGCCTCGCCTTCGTGGTCCTCGACCGGTACCTGATGCCACGGCTGAACCTGGCCGTCTACGCGGTGCTCGCGTCGTTCGTGCTCGTCGCGAACCGGCATCTGAGTCGCCGGCTCGCTCTGCGACGCCAGGGAGCGCCCCGGGTCGTGCTCGTCGGGTCACCGGAGTCGATCGAGCTGGCCGATCAGCATCTCGGCGAGAGCGACCGGGAGGCGGTCGTCGTCGCTCGCGTGGGCTCTCCCCGGCTCCTGACCGACGCCGTGATGGCCCACGACGCAACCGACGTCCTGCTCCTCGACGTCACCGCCTTCGGTTCGGTGTACCCCGAGCCGCTCAACTCGCTCGACGCCGAAGGCGTCGGATTCCTGCAGCGGGTGAGCGCTCGCGAGACCCTGCTCGGGCTCAAGACCGTCCGCCAGGTCGGCGGCATGCCGTTCGTGCCGCTGCGACTCCACACGGTGTCGACACACAAGGCCCGGCTCAAGCGATTGTTCGATCTCGTCGTGCTGGTGCTGTTCGCGCCGTTGTGGATCCCCGTCGTCGCGCTCGTCGCGCTGTACGTGCTGGTCACCTCGGGCCGTCCGGTGCTCTACCGCCAGACCCGGGTCGGCCGCGACGGCGTCGTGTTCCGATGTGTCAAGTTCCGGACCATGGTCACCGACGCGGAGCCCGACGGGAAACCACGCCTTGCGTCGGAGGACGACGATCGAGTCGTTCCGGCCCTGCGGTGGATGCGCTCGACGCGGGCCGACGAGCTGCCGCAGCTCTGGAACGTGCTCAAGGGCGAGATGTCCCTCGTCGGCCCCCGTCCGGAACGGCCCGAACTCGTCGCCGAGATCGTCCAGCGCGTGCCCGGCTACGTCCGCCGCAACGAACTGCCCCCCGGCCTGACCGGTCTGGCCCAGATCCACGGCCGGTACGGGACCGATGCCGAGTACAAGCTCGGCTACGACCTCCAGTACCTCGTCAACTGGTCGATCGTGATCGATGTGCAGATCCTCGTCCGGACGGTCTGGGTGGTGCTCAGCCGCCGTGTCTGAGCAGGTCCTCGACACCGAGTGGCCGGACGTCGAGTGGCCGGACGTCGACGTCGTCATGCCGATCCGCAACGAGGCCGCTCACCTCGCGTCCGCGGTCGCCACGGTCCGTTCGCAGGACTATCCGGGTCGGCTGCGGATCTTCCTCGGTGTCGGCCCCTCCGACGACGGCACCGAGTCGGTCGCCGACGAGCTCGCCGCGTCGGGCGACGACCTCGTCGTGGTGGCCAACCCGAGCGGGCTCACACCGTCGGCGCTCAACGCGGCGATCCGCGCCGGGTCCGCGCCGGTCGTGGTGCGCGTCGACGGCCACAGCGAGCTGTCCGACGGGTACATCCGCCACGCGGTCGAGACGATGCGACGGACCGGGGCGCGACAACGTCGGCGGGCGTCAGGTGCCGGTGGCCACCACGCCGTTCGAGGAGGCGGTCGCAGCGGCGACCACGTCATGGCTGGGCACGGGCGGCGCGGCGTACCGGGTCGGGGGCACGGAGGGGGCCGTCGACACGGTGTACCTCGGGGTGTTCGACCGCTCGGCGATCGAGGCGGTCGGGCTGTTCGACGAGCGCCTGATCCGCAACCAGGACTACGAACTCAACATCCGGCTGCGCAAGGCCGGCGGCACCGTGTGGTTCGATCCCGAGTTGTCCGTCGGCTACCGCCCGCGCGGTTCGTGGCGTTCGCTCGCCCGCCAGTACTTCGAGTACGGCCAGTGGAAGGCGGTCGTGATGCGGCTGCACCCGGAGTCGGCGCGGTTGCGTCAACTCGCGCCGCCGGTTGCCGTCGCCGGAATCGTGCTCTCCACGCTGTACGGGCTCGTTCGGAACCGGCGCGCGCTGGCGGTTCCTGCTGCGTACGCGATCGTCGTGGCGGCGGCGTCGAGGCGGGCGCCACACCCCGTGCTGCAGTCGGCGGTCACCGGGGTGATCCACGCCGCGTGGGGTTCCGGCCTGATCGTCGGCGCGCTCCGTCGGCCCGGGCCACGGGATGGCGCGTCGTCGACGGGTCTCAGATCACCGGTGGTCGACCGAGGCGCGTCAGCCGCCACACCGTTGCCCACCTGATCGGTCGGCGGGACACCCCGCTCGGCCAGTCGGAGCGCCAACCGGTCCACCAGCCGGCGAGGTAGCTCCGGCGGTTTGCGGCGCCGCAGCGCACCAGCCCCAGGATCAGCCACGTCATGGAGTGCACGACGGCGACCGACCACGGAAGGGTTCGTCGAGCGATCCAGACCCGGTTCCTCCCGGTGAGCCGCCAGCCCTCGGCGTGCCGCGAGATCTCGGTGCGGGGATGGACGACCTCGACGTCGGCGAGGTAGCGGATCGACCAGCCGGCATCGATCAGCCGCCAGCTCAACTCGATCTCCTCGTGGCCGTAGAAGAGGTCGACGAAGTAGCCGCCGGCCTCCTCGTAGGCCGAGCGGCGGATCGCGCTCGCCCCGCCGAGGAAGTGGACGACCGGCCCACTGATCGACGGATCGGAGCCACCGAGACGGGGAACGTGTCGCGAGAGCGACCGACCGTCCTCGTCGACGAGCCGGAGCGAGACGGCGGCGAGGCTCGGGTCGAACTCGAACGCCTG
>CAVQRU010000018.1:0-16467 GCA_963715285.1 Ilumatobacteraceae bacterium
GCGGCCGTCACGTCCCGCCCGCGCCACGGACTCGTGCAGAGCGACACGACGCCGGCGACGAACAGCATGGCGGACGCGACCGCCAGGCCCGACGGGTTCACGGTCGACACGACGAACACGACCATCGGCGTCATCGCCAGCGCGAACCCGGTCAGCGGCCACGGCCCGGCTCGGGTGCGCGTCACGAGGGCTCCGGCCCACGCCACGACGGCGATCACGATCGCCGCCATCCAGAGGCGCATGACGTACGCGCCGGTCAACCCGGACACGAAGAAAGCCGGCACGGACGCCAACGCGTGATAGAGCGGCGGGTAGCCGTCGGTCGCCGCGATGCGTTGGGTGCCGTCCGGTCCCCACGACAGGTCCTGGCAGGCCGCCGGCACCTCCGGCTGGAAGCGGAAGCACTCGATCGACTCGATCGGGAGTCCATCGGTCGTGTACGGGTTGCTGAAATCTCCCGCAGCGATGCTCTGGGCCCTGATGATGTGCAGCGTCTCGTCGGGCGAGGCGAGCATCGGGTTGGTGACCGCCCAGACGGCAGCGAGGGGAAACAGCGCGAGGAACAGGATCAGCCAGCGGCGGGCCATCGACGGCTCCGTCCGGGCGGCTTCGTCGTCGGAGTGTCGCGGTTGGTCGTCGGCGTCGACCGCGATCACGTCGATGGCTTCTGCGCTGGACGACACGATCGACAACGGTAGCTGGGACGATGCCCGACCCGGTTTCGTTCCGGCGGCGCACGCGACGCCCGCCTCCGGCGCGGGCGGCATCGTCGGGCGGGGTCACAGGGTTACGCTTCGGAGGGCCCCTATGCGAGAGATGACTCAGCCGACCTCGGAGGTCCCTCGGCGCGAACCGCACGAACCCGTGCCCTTCCCGCCGGCGATCGAACGCGCGGTGTCACGGGCGCGTCGCCCGCTCGGGTTCATGTGGGATCGCGGGTTCCGGTTCCTCGTGGTCCTCGATGCGGTCGGTCTGTACCTCCTGATGGTGGTGATCAGCTACGTCCGGTTCGGGTTCAGTTTCGACTGGGACACCTACCCGTTGTCCAGGTACTTCGTCGGTTTCGCCATCGCGACGACGATCCAGCTGGTGATCAACTACTTCGACGGCCTGTACGAGCGCGAGCCTCGCCTGGGTGTCCGGCCCTGGCTCCCTCGGGCACTGTTGGCCACGGTGATCGGCGTCGCCGTGATGGGCCTCGCCTTCGTGGTCCTCGACCGGTACCTGATGCCACGGCTGAACCTGGCCGTCTACGCGGTGCTCGCGTCGTTCGTGCTCGTCGCGAACCGGCATCTGAGTCGCCGGCTCGCTCTGCGACGCCAGGGAGCGCCCCGGGTCGTGCTCGTCGGGTCACCGGAGTCGATCGAGCTGGCCGATCAGCATCTCGGCGAGAGCGACCGGGAGGCGGTCGTCGTCGCTCGTGTGGGCTCTCCCCGGCTCCTGACCGACGCCGTGACGGCCCACGACGCAACCGACGTCCTGCTCCTCGACGTCACCGCCTTCGGTTCGGTGTACCCCGAGCCGCTCAACTCGCTCGACGCCGAAGGCGTCGGATTCCTGCAGCGGGTCAGCGCTCGCGAGACCCTGCTCGGGCTCAAGACCGTCCGCCAGGTCGGCGGCATGCCGTTCGTGCCGCTGCGACTCCACACGGTGTCGACACACAAGGCCCGGCTCAAGCGATTGTTCGATCTCGTCGTGCTGGTGCTGTTCGCGCCGTTGTGGATCCCCGTCGTCGCGCTCGTCGCGCTGTACGTGCTGGTCACCTCGGGCCGTCCGGTGCTCTACCGCCAGACCCGGGTCGGCCGCGACGGCGTCGTGTTCCGATGTGTCAAGTTCCGGACCATGGTCACCGACGCGGAGCCCGACGGGAAACCACGCCTTGCGTCGGAGGACGACGATCGAGTCGTTCCGGCCCTGCGGTGGATGCGCTCGACGCGGGCCGACGAGCTGCCGCAGCTCTGGAACGTGCTCAAGGGCGAGATGTCCCTCGTCGGCCCCCGTCCGGAACGGCCCGAACTCGTCGCCGAGATCGTCCAGCGCGTGCCCGGCTACGTCCGCCGCAACGAACTGCCCCCCGGCCTGACCGGTCTGGCCCAGATCCACGGCCGGTACGGGACCGATGCCGAGTACAAGCTCGGCTACGACCTCCAGTACCTCGTCAACTGGTCGATCGTGATCGATGTGCAGATCCTCGTCCGGACGGTCTGGGTGGTGCTCAGCCGCCGTGTCTGAGCAGGTCCTCGACACCGAGTGGCCCGACGTCGAGTGGCCCGACGTCGACGTCGTCATGCCGATCCGCAACGAGGCCGCTCACCTCGCGTCCGCGGTCGCCACGGTCCGTTCGCAGGACTATCCGGGTCGGCTGCGGATCTTCCTCGGTGTCGGCCCCTCCGACGACGGCACCGAATCGGTCGCCGACGAACTCGCCGCGTCGGGCGACGACCTCGTCGTGGTGGCCAACCCGAGCGGGCTCACACCGTCGGCGCTCAACGCCGCGATCCGCGCCGGGTCCGCGCCGGTCGTGGTGCGCGTCGACGGCCACAGCGAGCTGTCCGACGGGTACATCCGCCACGCGGTCGAGACGATGCGCCGGACCGGGGCCGACAACGTCGGTGGGCGTCAGGTGCCGGTGGCCACCACGCCGTTCGAGGAGGCGGTCGCAGCGGCGACCACGTCATGGTTGGGCACGGGCGGCGCGGCGTACCGGGTCGGGGGCGCCGAGGGGGCCGTCGACACGGTGTACCTCGGCGTGTTCGACCGCTCGGCGATCGAGGCGGTCGGGCTGTTCGACGAGCGCCTGATCCGCAACCAGGACTACGAACTCAACATCCGGCTGCGCAAGGCCGGCGGCACCGTGTGGTTCGATCCCGAGTTGTCCGTCGGCTACCGCCCGCGCGGTTCGTGGCGTTCGCTCGCCCGCCAGTACTTCGAGTACGGCCAGTGGAAGGCGGTCGTGATGCGGCTGCACCCGGAGTCGGCGCGGTTGCGTCAACTCGCGCCGCCGGTTGCCGTCGCCGGAATCGTGCTCTCCACGCTGTACGGGCTCGTTCGGAACCGGCGCGCGCTGGCGGTTCCTGCTGCGTACGCGATCGTCGTGGCGGCGGCGTCGAGGCGGGCGCCACACCCCGTGCTGCAGTCGGCGGTCACCGGGGTGATCCACGCCGCGTGGGGTTCCGGCCTGATCGTCGGCGCGCTCCGTCGGCCCGGGCCACGGGATGGCGCGTCGTCGACGGGTCTCAGATCACCGGTGGTCGACCGAGGCGCGTCAGCCGCCACACCGTTGCCCACCTGATCGGTCGGCGGGACACCCCACTCGGCCAGTCGGAGCGCCAACCGGTCCACCAGCCGGCGAGGTAGCTCCGGCGGTTTGCGGCGCCGCAGCGCACCAGCCCGAGGATCAGCCACGTCATGGTGTGCACGACGGCGACCGACCACGGAAGGGTTCGTCGAGCGATCCAGACCCGGTTCCTCCCGGTGAGCCGCCAGCCCTCGGCGTGCCGCGAGATCTCGGTGCGGGGATGGACGACCTCGACGTCGGCGAGGTAGCGGATCGACCAGCCGGCATCGATCAGCCGCCAGCTCAACTCGATCTCCTCGTGGCCGTAGAAGAGGTCGACGAAGTAGCCGCCGGCCTCCTCGTAGGCCGAGCGGCGGATCGCGCTCGCCCCGCCGAGGAAGTGGACGACCGGCCCACTGATCGACGGATCGGAGCCACCGAGACGGGGAACGTGTCGCGAGAGCGACCGACCGTCCTCGTCGACGAGCCGGAGCGAGACGGCGGCGAGGCTCGGGTCGAACTCGAACGCCTGCCGGATCCGCCAGCGTCTCGTCGGGCGACGCGAGCATCGGGTTGGTGACCGCCCACACGGCGGCGAGGGGAAAGAGCGCGAGGAACAGCACCAGCCAGCGACGGGCCATCGACGGCTCCGTCCGGGCGGCTTCGTCGCCGAGGCGCTGCGGCTGGTCGTCGGCGTCGACCGCGGTCACGTCGATGGCTGCTGCGCTGGGCGACACGATCGACAACGGTAGCTGGGACGATGCCCGACCCGGTTTCGTTCGGCGCCCGCGGCGACCGCCGTGCACGAGCGGCATCGTCGGGCGGGGTCACAGGGTTACGCTTCGGAGGGCCCCTATGCGAGAGATGACTCAGCCGACCTCGGAGGTCCCTCGGCGCGAACCGCACGAACCCGTGCCCTTCCCGCCGGCGATCGAACGCGCGGTGTCACGGGCGCGTCGCCCGCTCGGGTTCATGTGGGATCGCGGGTTCCGGTTCCTCGTGGTCCTCGATGCGGTCGGTCTCTACCTCCTGATGGTGGTGATCAGCTACGTCCGTTTCGGGTTCAGTTTCGACTGGGACACCTACCCGTTGTCGAGGTACTTCGTCGGCTTTGCCATCGCCACGACGATCCAGTTGGTCATCAACTACTTCGACGGCCTGTACGAGCGCGAGCCCCGCCTGGGTGTCCGGCCCTGGCTCCCTCGGGCACTGCTGGCCACGGTGATCGGCGTCGCCGTGATGGGCCTCGCCTTCGTGCTCCTCGACCGGTACCTGATGCCACGACTGAACCTGGCCGTCTACGCGGTGCTCGCGTCGTTCGTGCTCGTCGCGAACCGGCATCTGAGCCGCCGGCTCTCGCTGCGACGGCAGGGTGCGCCGCGTGTCGTGCTCGTCGGGTCACCGGAGTCGATCGAGCTGGCCGATCAGCATCTCGGCGAGAGCGACCGGGAAGCGGTCGTCGTCGCTCGGGTGGGCTCCCCCGGGCTCCTGACCGACGCCGTGACGGCACACGACGCAACCGATGTCCTGCTCCTCGACGTCACCGCCTTCGGCTCCGTGTACCCCGAGCCGCTCAACTCGCTCGACGCCGAGGGCGTCGGATTCCTGCAGCGGGTCAGCGCCCGGGAGACCCTGCTCGGGCTCAAGACCGTCCGCCAGGTCGGCGGCATGCCGTTCGTACCGCTGCGACTCCACACGGTGTCGACACACAAGGCCCGGCTCAAGCGATTGTTCGATCTCGTCGTGCTGGTGCTGTTCGCGCCGTTGTGGATCCCCGTCGTCGCGCTCGTCGCGCTGTACGTGCTGATCACCTCGGGCCGTCCGGTGCTCTACCGCCAGACCAGGGTCGGCCGCGACGGCGTCGTGTTCCGATGTGTCAAGTT
The DNA here is from genome assembly GCA_963715285.1 of Ilumatobacteraceae bacterium. Taxonomy (GTDB): domain Bacteria; phylum Actinomycetota; class Acidimicrobiia; order Acidimicrobiales; family Ilumatobacteraceae; genus Sva-07. The sequence continues at coordinate 5,161 of CAVQRU010000018.1, forward strand.
CCGGACCATGGTCACCGACGCGGAGCCCGACGGGAAACCACGCCTTGCGTCGGAGGACGACGATCGAGTCGTTCCGGCCCTGCGGTGGATGCGCTCGACGCGGGCCGACGAGCTGCCGCAGCTCTGGAACGTGCTCAAGGGCGAGATGTCCCTCGTCGGCCCCCGTCCGGAACGGCCCGAACTCGTCGCCGAGATCGTCCAGCGCGTGCCCGGCTACGTCCGCCGCAACGAACTGCCCCCCGGCCTGACCGGTCTGGCCCAGATCCACGGCCGGTACGGGACCGATGCCGAGTACAAGCTCGGCTACGACCTCCAGTACCTCGTCAACTGGTCGATCGTGATCGATGTACAGATCCTCGTCCGGACGGTCTGGGTGGTGCTCAGCCGCCGTGTCTGAGCAGGTGGCCGACACCGACTGGCCGGACACCGAGTGGCCCGACGTCGACGTCGTCATGCCGATCCGCAACGAGGCCGCTCACCTCGCGTCCGCGGTCGCCACGGTCCGTTCGCAGGACTATCCGGGTCGGCTGCGGATCATCCTCGGTGTCGGACCCTCCGACGACGGCACCGAGGCGGTCGCCGACGAGCTCGCCGCGTCGGGCGAGGACCTCGTCGTGGTGGCCAACCCGAGTGGGCTCACGCCGTCGGCGCTCAACGCGGCGATCCGCGCCGGGTCCGCGCCGATCGTGGTGCGCGTCGACGGCCACAGCGAGCTGTCCGACGGGTACATCCGCCACGCGGTCGAGACGATGCGCCGGACCGGGGCGGACAACGTCGGCGGACGTCAGGTGCCGGTGGCCACCACGCCGTTCGAGGAGGCGGTTGCCGCAGCGACCACGTCGTGGCTGGGCACCGGCGGCGCGGCGTACCGGGTCGGGGGCACCGAGGGGCCTGTCGACACGGTGTACCTCGGCGTGTTCGACCGCTCGGCGATCGAGGCGGTCGGGCTGTTCGACGAGCGCCTGATCCGCAACCAGGACTACGAACTCAACATCCGGCTGCGCACGGCCGGCGGCACGGTGTGGTTCGATCCCGGGTTGTCGGTCGGCTACCGCCCGCGCGGCTCCTGGCGTTCGCTCGCCCGCCAGTACTTCGAGTACGGCCAGTGGAAGGCGGTCGTGATGCGGCTGCACCCGGAGTCGGCGCGGTTGCGTCAAGTCGCGCCGCCGGTCGCCGTCGCCGGGATCGTGCTCTCCACGATGTACGGGCTCGTCCGGAACCGGCGTGCGCTGGCGGTTCCTGCCGCGTACGCGATCGTCGTGGCGGCGGCGTCGAGGCGGGCGCCGCACCCGGTGCTGCAGTCGGCGGTCACCGGGGTGATCCACGCCGCGTGGGGTTCCGGCCTGATCGTCGGCGCGCTCCGTCGGCCCGGGCCACCGGATGGCGCGTCGTCGACGGGTCTCAGATCACCGGTGGTCGACCGAGGCGCGTCAGCCGCCACACCGTTGCCCACCTGATCGGTCGGCGGGACACCCCGCTCGGCCAGTCGGAGCGCCAACCGGTCCACCAGCCGGCGAGGTAGCTCCGGCGGTTCGCGGCGCCGCAGCGCACCAGCCCCAGGATCAGCCACGTCATGGAGTGCACGACGGCGACCGACCACGGAAGGGTTCGTCGAGCGATCCAGACCCGGTTCCTCCCGGTCAGCCGCCAGCCCTCGGCGTGCCGCGAGATCTCGGTGCGGGGATGGACGACCTCGACGTCGGCGAGGTAGCGGATCGACCAGCCGGCATCGATCAGCCGCCAGCTCAGCTCGATCTCCTCGTGGCCGTAGAACAGGTCGACGAAGTAGCCGCCGACCTGTTCGTAGGCCGATCGGCGGATCGCACTCGCCCCGCCGAGGAAATGGACGACCGCCCCGCTGACCGACGGATCGGATCCACCGGGTCGGGGAACGTGTCGCGAGAGCGACCGACCGTCCTCGTCGACGAGCCGGAGCGAGACGGCGGCGAGGCCAGGATCGTGCTCGAACGCCTGCCGGATCCGTTCGGCTCGACCGAGCAGGACGGCATCGTCGTCGAGGAAGGCGATGATGTCGGCCCGCCCGGAACGCACACCGAGTTCTCGTCCGCCGGGGACACCGAGATTGTGGTCGGACGTGACGAGTTCGACGCCGGGGCCGTCGTGGAGGTCGACGTGGTCGGCACCGTTGGCGACCACCACCACGCGGTCGTGATCGCCCAGTTGGTCGAGGAGTGACCGCACGGCGGCGCCGAGTTGGGCGGGGCGATCTCCCATCGTCAGCACCACCCAGTCGATCGTCAGGGGCGATGCGGTCACGCAGGCAGGTTACGACGATCGGACGTGGCCGACTCGCCCCCTCGCCGACTCGCCGACACGGGCAGCGAGTGCGACACCGTTAGTGTCGTTGCGGATGAGTCCGCACAACGGTTCGCTGTCGTTCGACGATTTCCGGCGGGCGGTGTTGGCGGACGACCTGCTCGACGAGCTCTCGACGGCAGCGGAGGTCGAGCACGGCTGGCTCGAGTCGACGCTGAAGGTGTCGCTCGAGGAGGCCGAGTACACGGTGCGCTGGCTCGAACCCTGGCTCCACGACGGCGGGCGGGTCCTCGAAGTGGGTGCGGGCCTCGGGCTCACCTCGGCGTACCTCGCGTCGAGCGGTGTCGACGTCTGCTCGGTGGAGCCGGGCGGCGTCGGCTTCGAACGCTACGAACGCGTCAACCCGTTGCTGCGTTCGTCGCTCGGCATCACGCACCCGCACGTCGCGGTCACCGTCGAGGAGATCACGACCTCGGACCTCGGCACGTTCGACCTGATCTTCTCGAACAACGTGCTCGAGCACGTCGACGACGTCGAGACGGCGCTCGGCGCGCTCAGCGCCCTGCTGCGACCAGGGGGCGTGATGGTGCACAACTGCCCGAACTACGACGTGCCCTACGAACCGCACTTCGGGGTCCCGCTGCTGCCGATCCGGCCGGCGAGCACCGCACGCGTCCTTCCGACCAGCATCACCTCGACCGGCCTCTGGGAATCGCTCAACTTCGTCACCGCGCGCGAGGTGCGGCGAATCGCCGCACGACAGGGTGCAACGGTGACGTTCGAGCGTGGGCTGCTCGGCGACGCGATCGACCGCTTCACCGAACCCGAGTTCGCCGCGCGCCACCCCGCGCTCGGTCGAGTGGCCGGTGTCCTCGGTGCGCTCACCCCCGCCCTGCGCCGACTGCCACCGGGGCTCGCGACGCCGATGATCGTGTCGTGGCGCAACGGTGACCGCGTACCGGCGACCACCGGCTGACCTGACCGGTCAGGCGATGCTCCGCGCAACTCGGCAGCGGCTCAACCGGGTGGCTCGTCACCGTCACAGCTCCGCTCGGACACGCAGGGGTCGACGGTCAGCGACGATCACGTGGTCCCGGTACTTCTCCGGGTCGCCGGCCTCGAACAGACGCTCACCGAACAGGTCGGTGCGCTCGGTCAGTTCGGTGAAGTCCGGTTGCCGGTTGGCCTGCTCGACGAGCATCACGGCGATCGGCGCGTCGGGTGGGACACCGAGATCCCAGCGCTCGACGACACGATCGACCGACACGGCGAGCCACTCCGACCCGTCCGGCAGTTCCTGGTCGTCGAAGGGCGCGATGCGACAGCCGCGAGTAGTAGCCGGCCTGTGGCGTGTACCGGGCGATCAGCACGCACGAGTCGCCCAACTGATCGTTGGTCGCCAGGCTCGCCTGACGGATGTTGGCGTAGAGCTGTTCGTACCGTTGGTGCACCTGTCGAACGTCGGAGCCGACATCGACGACGAGGGCGACCAGCCCGACGACGGCGATCGCTGCGACGACCCGAACGATCACCGTGCGGCCGCGCAGGCGTGCGTACACCGCCCGCGCCACCCAGTCCCATCCGGCGGCGGCCACCAGCGCCCAGAACGGCAGCGTCAGCATGAGGTAGTTCGGGACCACGAGCCCGACGGTGGCGACGACACAGACCAGCGAGACGACGCCGGCGAACAGCCCGAACGTGACGATCCGCCAGCGAGATCGTTCGAACACCACCGACACCACCGCCGCGACGAGACCGGCTCCGACGATCAGCGCGACCGCCTTGGACCACAGCGGGAACGAATGCGCGGCCCACGGGTTGACGACGTCGAACAGATTCCCCAGACCGGTTCTGAACGTGAACCCGTTCATCCCGACGAGGTCGCTGTTGGCGGCGGCGGGCGACCTCCCGTCGAGGGTGAAGGTGTCGGTCAGCACCACGACGGCGACCACCACGGCGACGGCCAGGGCGAGACCCGCCGACTCGAGAGCCAGTCTCCAGTCACGACGACGGACGACGTCGGGAGCGAAGACGATCGCGACGGCGAGCAGACCGGCGCCGAGCATGAACGGCGCACCGAAACGACTCATCGTCGCGGCGAACGCCAGGAGGGGAACGGCCACGAGCGAGAGCCGCAATCGGCCGGCATCGACGTCTCGGAGATAGACGGCGATGCCCAGCATCGCGAATGCGGCACCGGGGGTGTCTGCCAGCACGATCGTCGCGGTCAGCGAGAATCCGAAGATCAGCGGGAGGAGCGCCGCTGCGGTCAGCCCGACGGACCGGGAAGCGAGGCGAGCCCCGATCGCCGCCGTCGACGCCATGATCACCAGCGCGAGCAGTACCACCAGGAGACGCGACGTCGTCACGTGGACACCGATCACCCGTCCCAGCCCACCGAGCATCAGTGGAAGCCCGGGCGCGCGGTAGTCACGCCAGTAGTCACCCGACAGGTGGGTCCACCCGGTGAGCAGGTCGCGTCCGCGCAACGAGTAGACGGCCTCGTCGTGCCCCAGCGGTGAGCGGACTGCCAGGGCCGGCGCCACGAGGGCGAGGAAGACGAACCCGACGGCGAGGGCGAGGACCGCGCGCAACGACACCCGGTGACGGCGCCCCGCGTCACCCCCCTCGTCGGTACGGGAGTCGGGGTCGGCGACGTCGTCGACGGAGCGAGTCGGTGCGACGGTCATCGACCCGGAGGGTAGCTCCCTGCACGCGACAGAGTGCGGACAGGGGTGGAGGACGACACCGCCTCGGGCCGTTACGCTCAGCGGAGCCGAGCCCACCCTCGGCCGTCGAGATCGCCGACCGGATTCCGCATGAGCCGAGACACCTCCACCTCCACCCACCCCGCCCAAGTCACCACCGGGATCCGCTCGGTGCTGTCGCTCGCGTCGGTCTACCGGTTCGCCCAACGAGCCATCGGAGCCGAGGCATTCCGTGAGACGTTGGCCGCCGAGGTCCTCGACGTCAGCGAGGGCGATCGGATCCTGGACGTCGGATGTGGAACCGCTGACATCCTCGACCATCTCCCCGAGGTCGACTACCTGGGGTTCGACTCGAGCGACCGGTACGTCGACGCTGCGCGCGAACGGTTCGGCGACCGCGGTCGCTTCGTCACCGCCGCGCCCACCGACATCGACGACACGTTCGGGGATCGAACGTTGGTGACGGCGATCGGTGTACTGCACCACCTGGACGACGAGACCGCGCACGAAGCGCTCGCGCTCGCGGTGAAGGCGCTCCGACCCGGCGGCAGGTTCGTGTCGGTCGACCCGACGCTCACCGACGACCAACACGCCGTCGCCCGATTCCTCATCGAGCGCGACCGGGGACAGTTCGTGCGCACTCCCGAGCAGATGCGGCTCCTGGTCGGCGACCACTTCGACGACGTGAGCATGGAGGTTCGCCACGACATGCTCCGGACCCCGTACACGCACCTGATCGTGCGCGCCGGTCGATCGACGGGCTGACCTCGGCCGCGAGGTCGCGGCCGACGCTCAGGGCTCGTTGACGAACACGACGAAGCTGTCGGTCTCGAGGACCGGCTCGACGCCGGCAGGTGCGTCCTCGCGGCGAACGATCACCAGTCCCTCGCCCGGGCCGCCGTCGCTGGGGAGTTTGATGTCGTTCGGACTCCCTCGCAGCACGTAGGAGAGGTAGTTCCGCGTGCTCGCAGCGCCGAACATCAGGTAGACCGTTCGCCCCTCGGCGAGCGAGCGGAGTTCGGTGTTGACGTCCAGGAGTTCGAGTTCGTCGCGTTCCTCGATCGCCCGCTTGATCCCGACCGGGTTGGCCGGGATCACCATCGGGCTGAGAACGAGCGTCGCCGCGACGAACGGTCGCATCACGACCGCAGAGGAGAGGACCCGACGGCGGGCGTCGCCCGTGTTCGAGAACCCGATCACCCCGGGTGCGAGCAGGCTCCATCCCGCGACCATCAGCAACGGCAGGAGGTAGGTCAGGTAGCGGATGTTGTAGTACAGGAGCGGATTGGCCTCGAGGACCACGACCAGGAGCATCGCGCCCGACACGGCCAGGTACACGGTGGACTCGACGTGGACGGCCTGCCGCCGCGCCACGATCACCGCAGCGACCGCGCCCGCGAGGATGAAGACCGGGATCACCCACAGCAGGTGCATCGAGAACGCACCGCTCCACGCCGACAGTGTGAAACCGTCGACCTCTCGTGGTGTGACGCCGTCGAGTTCGGGCACGTACACGAGCCGGCCCTCGGTGAGGAAGTACCGGCGGCCGGCGATCGTGAAGTAGATCTGCGTGACCAGCACTCCCACCGCCGTCACGGCAGCCGCCGTCCCGACGTACACCACCTGCTGACGGGTGGGGCGCTCGCGGTGGCGCAGCGCCACGAGCAATTCGCCGATCGGCAGCGCGAACGCGACGATCGCGAACGACGGCCGACCGAGGATCAGCAACAGCAGCGCCAGCCCGACGAACCAGCCGATGCGTCGCAGGATGCGTAGAGCAGCAGGAGCATCAGTGTCACGTTGAGCAGGACGTCCTCTGCGCTGTTCGCGAAGATCAGCAGGTTGCCGCTGATCGCGATCACGCTCGCCAGCACCGTGCTCAGCCCGCTGCCGATCCCCATCCGGCGGGCGATGAGGTAACACAGCACCACGGCGATCGCGGCGTTGATCGACTGCCACATCCACGGCGCGTCGTAGAAGATGCGGTGCGGGATGCGGCCCAGTGCGTAGAAGTAGTCGTCGCTGTCCCAGGTGATGTAGTCGACCCAGTGGAACCTGGCGTTCGACGGGAACGCGTTGTGAGGTGTCGAGAGCCAGCCGTACCACGCCGCGGTCGCCGCGACCACGGCGCTCGTGATCGCGAGGTGGATCCGTCGGTCGTCGATGCGGAACCGGATGCCGCGGGTGATCAGCCAACGGGCGATCACGGCGATCACGCAGGCTGCAACGAGCACCCACCCCGTGCGCGCCACGATGCCGGCACCGATGTCGTCGAAGCTCTCGAAGTTCGTCCCGAGCGACCGCAGCCGCGCCCGACCGGGCAGCAGCCGGACCACGACATCGGCCACCTGCTCGGCGAGCAGGACGAGTGCGATGCCGACAACGAGTGGCACGAGCAGCCATCGCGGGGTTCTCCCGTCCACCGTCGACGGTGGCGGTCGTGGCATCGGCCGGCGGGGATTCGACGGGAGCGCTCGCCACCGGTGCGACACTACCGGTCGGGCCCAGCGTCCGGCCTCCGGTCGCCTGCCGTCGCGACCCCGAGGAGCTCACCACGAACGAGGTGCATGGTCGCCACGGTGTCGACCGGCAGGAACCCCAGCCGTGACCAGGCGCGCATGACGTTCATGTTGTGCGACTGCGTCGAGATCGTGAGCGCCTGACACGACCGGTCGACCGCGAGCCCCATCACGTACGACAGCAACGCGCCGTAGCGGCCCCGACCCTGGGCGTGGCGGCGGATGCCGGCGAGCTTGATGTCCGGGACGTCGCCGTCCCAGTCGACGAGGGCGACACCGACCGCGTCGCCGGTCGGACCCCACAGCACCGTGCACGCATCGTCGGAGCGCCCCATCAGGGTGTGCGCCCAGTCGACGTACCCGTCGAGGGCCGCCGACGCGTCGAACAACGGGTTCGCCCGGTAGTGGTTCCGGTAGTCGGCGAAGGCGTCGCGCACGACGTCGTCGACCGCAGCGGCGTCGGTCGAGCGCCCGACCGACCACCCGTCGGGCAGCACGATCGGCCCCGGCTCACCGACCTCCCATCGCCAGTAGCTCAGATGGTCGGCCGTGAACGCACGGAAGTCGCGCAGGCCCAGGAGCCGGTACGGGAGGCCGACCTCACTGGCCGCGCAACGCAGGATCACGACGTCGAAGCCGGAACACGCCGATTCGAGCTGCGCGACGTCGACGTCGGGGCCGACGTGCACACGCCCGATGCGGAGCCCGAACCGCTCGGACTCGACGAGCGACTCGCTCACGATCGCCGGGGTCACGATGCGATGGCCGCAGCAAGACTCGACACCACGCGCTCGACGTCGGCGCCGGTCATGTCGTTGTAGAACGGCAGACGGAGCAGGCGGGCGCTGATGTCGTCGGTCACGGGGCACTCGGACACGCTGTCGGAGAATCGCATCCCGGCGGGCGAGGAGTGCAGCGGGACGTAGTGGAACGTCGGATTGACACCGTCGCGGCGCATCGACTCGATGACGTCGCTGCGCGACGACGCCGAGGCGAGCAGGACGTAGAACATGTGGTCGGCCGGTGTGGCGGTCGCCGGTTCGTACGGCAGTTGGAGACCGAGACGGTCGGCCATCGGCGTGAGCGACGATCGGTACTGCGTGTGGAGCTGCCGACGGCGGGCGCGGATCGTGTCCGCCTCCTCCAGCTGCGCGGTCAGGAACGCGGCGAGGATGTCGCTGAGCCCGAACGACGAGCCGAGCCCCTGCCAGGTGTACTTGTCGACGGCTCCGTCGAGGAACGCCTTGCGGTTCGTCCCCTTGTCGAGCAGGACGTGCGCAGCTTCGACGTCGTCGGGGGTGTTGAGGACGAGCGCACCCCCCTCCCCGCAGATGAAGTTCTTCGTCTCGTGGAAGCTGAGCGTCGACATGCGGCCGAACGTGCCGAGCGGCTGCCCGCGATGGGTTGCGAACAAGCCGTGCGCATTGTCCTCGACCAACGCGATGCCACGCGCGGCGCAGAGCGGGGCGATGCGATCGACGTCGCACGGCACCCCGGCGTAGTGCACGACGACGACGGCGCGCACCCGATCGTCGAGCAGCGTTTCGAGATGATCGGGGTCGAGTCCCAGGGTGCCGGGCTCGATGTCGCAGAAGCGCAGCCGGGCGCCCTCGCGGGCGAAGGCGAGCGCGGTCGACGTGAACGTGAACGAGGGCACCACGACGACGTCACCGGGGCGGATGCCGATGAGCATCGCCGCCATCTCGAGCGCATCGGTGCACGAGGTGGTCAGGAGCACGTCGTGTGCGCCGTGCACGTGCTGCAGGACGTCCACCGCTCGACGCGTGAACGGACCGCCGCTGGCCGAATGTCCGGAGGCGACCGCCTCGGCCATGTACTCCAGTTCGTTCCCGACCAGGCAGGGTCGATTGAAGGGGATCGGCTCCGACATGGGTGTTGGTACATTACTCGCGGCATGGTTGCTTCACTGTTCGAGCCGATCGCATCGTGACCGACGCGGGCGTCAGGGAGGCGCTGGAGGCACGGGGGATCAGCGGCATCTCGGTGGTCATCCCCGCGTACAAGTCGTCCGCGACGCTGCCGGATCTCGTCGCGGAGCTGCACCGGTGCGTCGAACCGCTCGTCGACGGGTTCGAGATCGTGATCGTCGACGACGGCAGCGGAGACGGCACCTGGGCGACGATCGAGGAGCTGGCGAGGAACGACAGCTCGGTGCGCGGCCTCCAGCTGTTGCGCAACTACGGGCAGCACAACGCGTTGCTGGCCGGGATCCGCGACGCCCGCCAGCCGCTGGTGCTCACGATGGACGACGACCTCCAGCATCCTCCCAGCGAGGTCGTCAAGCTCCTCGACGCGCTGCAGCCCGACGTCGACCTGGTGTACGGGCGCCCCGAGCAGGAGCGTCAGAGTGCGGCGCGCAACGCGGCGTCCCGCATCGGCAAGTGGGCGATGGCGACCTCGCTCGGCCCCGACGTGTACCCACGCTCGGGTGCGTTCCGGTTGTTCCGCCGGCAGCTGGTGGCGGCCTCGTCCGAGGTGCACGATCCGTCGCTGTCGATCGACGTGCTGCTCAGTTGGGCGACGAACCGCATCGTCGACGTGCCCGTCGAGCACCAGGATCGCGCGGTCGGGCGGTCCGGCTACTCGCTGACGCGGCTGATCAAGCACATGGCGAACATGGTCACCGGCTACTCCTCACGTCCGCTGCGGATGGTCAGCGTGCTGGGCGTGTTCACGGCGTTCCTGGGCTTCGCGCTGCTGCTGTACGTGATCATCCGCTTCGTCGTGTCCGGCAGCGACGTCGCCGGCTTCACGTTCCTCGCGGCGACCGTCACGCTGTTCTCGGGCGTCCAGTTGCTGAGCCTCGGCGTGCTCGGCGAGTACGTGAGCCGGGTCCACTTCCGCAGCATGGGCAAACCGGTCTACGTCGTTCGGGTCTCCACCGACGACCCCGATCGCTGACCGGCCGGCTCGCCGGCGGTCGTGACCCGTCAGCGGGCTGCGCTGCGGAGCAACGCCTCGCACCCGTCGAAGATCCACAGGTCGACGACGCTGCCGGCGGCGCCACCAGGGCACGTCGGTGGGCTCCGCCTCGGCCGGCGCCGCCGAGGTGTCCCGGGTGATGTCGAGGGCGTCGACGGCGACCCACCAGATGCCGAAGAGCTGCGCTGCCGCCGTGATCGGATCGTCGTCCGGGCACTGTTGGACCGCCCGCCGCAGGGCCCGGGTCCGCACGACGTCGATCACCGATCCGTCGTCGTCGACGGCACGCAACACGCCGACGTCGTGCTGGGCGAGGAGATCGAGGATCGACGTCATCGTGCCGTCACCCAAGCCGAGGCCGGGTGGCAGGACGACGTGCAGGAACGCGTCGTCGTAGGCGGCGAACGCTTCCGACGTGGCGGGATCGCCGTCGGCGAGCGCGACGTTGCCCGACGCGTCCTCGATGACGCTCCGACGGGTGAACTCGGCGGCGGCCCCGTCGCCTCGGACGAACACGCGGGCGATCGGCACCGGCGGCACCGGCGGGTCGACCGGTGGTCCGCCGCGTCGGAAGCCGCGGACCGGGATCACGCTCTGCACGTACGGGGCCCGGACCCGGTCGATCTCCTGTCGGCGACCGGTGCTCAGGTTGCGTCGACCCTGGTGCCAGTGGATCGCGTCGCGGTCGAGGATCAGGACGCCGCCGTTGTTGTGGACGCGGTAGCCGAACGCCGTGTCCTCCACGCCCCGCACACCCAGTTCGGGGAAGCCCCCGACGTCGTGGAACTGCGCCGCGGAGACCGCCAGCGTTGCTCCGATCATCACCCGGAAGGCGTCGATCGACTCGGTCCGCAGGTCGT
>CAVQRU010000019.1:0-149846 GCA_963715285.1 Ilumatobacteraceae bacterium
GGCCCAAGTCCCGCGCCACATAATCCCGCTGGTCCTTCCCGGCTGCCTGGATTGTGTAGTACGATATTCACGTGTGGAGATTCATTCCTCTGCCCGCCGGCATGGCGTCGACGATCTCGATATCCAGCACGCCGTTGAGCACTCGCTGGCGATCGAGGACATCGGTGAGGACCCAGACCGATGGCTTGTCATCGGCCCGGATCGAGCGGGCAACTTGCTCGAACTCGTCGTCCTCGTCGACCAGCGCGGCGAAATCGTGATCCACGCGATGGCGCTACGGCCCAAGTATCGAAAGCTGCTCGAACCATGACGACGAACCGAACCCTCACCGATTCAGAGATCGAGGCCCTCGCCGACGAGGCCGAGGCCGGCTACGACATCGACCACCTCGTCGCAAGGCGCAACAAACGAGGACGCCCGACACTCGGAGCGGGACCAGCCTCGGTCGAGTCCGTGCGCCTCGATCCGGAACTCAAGGAGCAACTCTTGCTTCGCGCTGAGCAGGATCGAACCTCACCGTCGGACGTGATTCGAGAAGCGCTTCGCCGATACCTCCAACCAAGCTGACAGCGGAAACCCGGGGCACACGACTGCCTCCACCGAGGCCGGGGGGATTCAGCGGGTTGCCCTGCACGAGCCTGTCAGGTTATCCTGACGTCATGAGTGTGATCGTGGCAGTTGACTCGCTTCCCCGCGATCCGTTGTCCGCGCTACGCATCCTCACCGAGAGCGAACATGAACTCGACCGGATTCGCCGCACGCAAGTCATCGCCGCACGAGCGGCCGGTGCCTCCTGGCAACAGATCGGCGACGCCCTCGGTGTCACTCGTCAATCGGCTTGGGAGAGCTTCACTGCAGAGACTCGCAGCGCACTGGCCGCCAACGTGAGCGCCAACAGCGCCCTCGGGGAGGACGACGCTGTCGATCTGGCGGTCGATGAGGTTCGAGCCACCCGCCGTCGCCGAGCGACGGGGTGACTGGCTCGGCAGCCGTGGTGGTCGTCATCGATGCGAACGTGTTCGTATCTGCTGCGATCCAACGCGGTGCGTCTCATCGGATCATCGAGGTGTGGCTCAGCGGAACTGCTCACTTCGAGGTCGTGATGTGTCCTCAGCTGCTCGGCGAGGTTCGAGAGGTCCTGACGGCCCGCCCTCGACTTCGAAAGTGGATCAGCCTCGAGACCGCCACGCTGTTCGTGGACACCATCGAGACGCTCGTCGATCTGGTCGACGATCCCACCGAGATCCAGGCCGAGACACGCGACCCGAATGACGACTACCTCATTGCGTTGGCGAGAGCGAACGACGTCGAGCTCATCATCTCGGGTGACAATGACCTGCTGGACTGGAAACTGCAACGGCCTGCAGTGGTGACGCCCGCCCAGTTCGAGCAACACTTCCACGCTCCATGACGTCACTCAGTGATCCAGGGGCTCCGGCGCTACCCATCGACGCACCACTGCACGACACTTGAGGCGCCGTCGGCCGGATCTCGCGACGCCGATTTGGGTAGCGTTTGGGTAGCAAACGCGGCGGAACTACCCGGATTTCACGTCACTCGGCGCATGACCGGCGACCGCAAACCCTTGTTTCACGGGCTTTCCCGGATTCGCCCGCACCACCCGGACGGGCAAGGGACGATTCCTAAACCGTGTGTCGCAGGTTCGATCCCTGCCAGGGGCGCTGCAAAACACCTGGTAGGTGTCCTTCGACGACCCGCCACTTGCCGCGAGTCGACACGACGGCTCGATGGCAGACGTGGCCGCGACCCGAAGGTTCCGAGGTGACTCGCGTCGTTGGCCCGCACAGCGTCCAACGGTGTCAGCTGTCGACCCTTGACCCCCGCCCGCATCGCCTTGCGGCGCCCCCACCGTTGATCGCGAATCTGCGCTGCGTGACATAGTGACGAGATGATCGAACTGGTGCTGACCATCATCGGGCGCGACCGGGCAGGTGTTGTGGCGTCACTGGCCGACGTGGTTCGCTTTCACGAGGGCAACTGGAAGCGCAGCGAGTTGGCCGAGATCGCCGGAACGTTCGCTGGCGTGGTGGTGGTGGAGGTCGGCGATGACCGGGTCGACGAACTCCTCACCAACCTGGTGGTTCTGCGTGACCAGGGTTTGCACGTCACCGCTCAGCAGGTCGAGGAGCCCGTTGTCGCACCCGACGCCGATGAGGTGCGCCTGCGATTCACCGGTGATGACCGACCGGGCGTCGTCCATCAGATCTCCACAGCGATCAGCGAAGCCGGAATCAGCATCTCGCGCCTGGGCACGGTCACCGACTTGCCAGGCAACGATGGTGGCAGGCGGTTCGAGATCACCGCCCAGTTGACCGTGCCGGTCGACGCAGACCTCGACGGCGTGCTCGATTCGATCGGGGAGGTCGCTGAACGGTTGGGCATCGCCTTGACCGTGGAAGACCTGACCGGCGACGACGCGGGGAACTAGCCAGCACCGGCGACTGGTCCGATTCTCGGCGCGACGGAACCGACGAGAAGGCCTCTGTCGCCGGTGCTGAGGGCGCGGTTTCCTCGTGTCATGAGTGGCGATCGTCGGCCCTGGTCGCTGAAGCGTCAGCTGGTCACGTTCGTCGCCTTCGCGTACGCGCTGTCGTGGGCGTGGTGGGTTCCGATGGCCCTGCACGGTGACGTGGCGCGCGCCGGCCAGGGCTGGCCGACGCACCTGATCGGGCTCGCCGGGCCCGCTGTCGCGGCCGTCATCACGGCGGGGTTGTGCGGGGGGTGGCGCGATGTGGCCACGCTGCTGCGTCGGTGTCTGATGTGGCGGGTGCCGATGATCGCGTGGGCGGCCGTCGCGGCGGCGGTCCTGCTCGCGTTGCTCGCGATGCTCGTCGCCGATCGTCCGACCGACTCGGTGTCGTACTCGGGTGCGCCGCGACTGGGGATCGTGACGGTGCTCTTCGTGCTCCTGCTCAACGGGTTCGGCGAGGAGCTGGGGTGGCGGGGGTTCATGGTGACGCGCCTGCGCACCGAACGGTCGTTGCGGGACACCTCGGTGATCGTCTGGCTCGTGTGGGGCTGCTGGCATCTCCCGCTGTTCTGGATCGTCGCCAACTTCCGCGACTTCGGCGTGGCCGGTACGGTCGGTTGGGTCGTCGGTTTGTTCTTCGGCTCGGTCTTTCTGGCGTGGTTGGTGGGCGCCGCCCGGGGATCAGTGCTCGTGGTAGCGCTCTGGCACACCGCCTACAACTTCGCCACCGCGACCGAGGCAGCCGCAGGTGGCGTCGCCGCAGTTGCGACGATGGCGGTGGTGCTGGCGACAGTGTGGATCATGCGGACCAGCGTCGTCGACGAGGTCCCGTAGTTCGTCTCGTCCTGGGTCGCGGTCGTCGGACTCAGCGGCGGCTACAGCTCGCACACGGCGATCGCTGGTGCGTCTCGGCGGGCCTTCTCGGTGGCGGTGGTCAGGTGGGCCAATTGGGTGTAGGCGATCAGATCGGGATCGATCCCCAACGAAGCCGCGTCACCGTCGTTGAGACGTTCGACGAGGGGCTTCGACGCCAGGAGGCGACCGCCCGTCGCGCACGCTTCGATGCGGGCTGCTTCGTTGACCTCGTCGCCGAGTGCAGTCACCTCGGAACGGGCCAGGGTGCCGATGTTGCCCATGTAGATCGTGGACCCCCAGTGGAGCCCGAACCGCATGGTCAACTGGTCCGCGTCCAGCCCACACCGTGATGCGACCTCCGGCATCGCCGCTTCGATGTCACGCGCAGCACGGATGCATGCCGTCGCTGCCGCGGATTCCGAGTCGAAGACCTCGACGGGAAAGAACGCCACCACTCCGTCGCCGACGTGCCGGCCGACCAGGCCGCCGGCGTCGACGACGCAGCGATCGGTGGCGCGAACGATTCGCCGGCCGGCTGCGAAGTAGCTGCTGGTCGACAGTGTCCGCGACAGCGCAGACGAGCCTTCCAGGTCGGCGAAGAGGATCGCCGAGGGTCGTCGGCGGGCGCTTGCCACCGCCCGCGTGCGCTTGAGGTGGCCGGGGTCACGCTCCAACGCCATCGTCCCCAGCACGTTCATGCCCACCGCCGGTTTGAAGGTGACCGCCGTGCCGCGGAGGCCGCCCTCGGCGTCGCGGATTCGGAGCGTCTTCTGGAGCAAGACCCCGCCACGATCGCGCGTTCCCGCCGCCGAGGAGCTCCCCGTCGTGGCACTGGCGTGGGACGGCGACAGCTCGTCGACCATCCCGGCGAGCGACGGATCGACGACCGACCGCAGTTTTGCCTTTCCGCCAGCGGTGTCGGCGAGCATCAAGTCGCCGACGTTGGCGAAGAACCCGCTCCACGTCTCGTGCAGCTGCGTTGCTGCGGTGCGCCAATGCGCGCTCATCGCAGTGGTCTCCGGGCCGAACAGGTGCACGCCGATGACGACCGGGACCATCTCGACGTCGTACGCCAACGAGAGGCGCTGCTCGTCGGTGATGAACTGCAGGTTCCACGACGAGTCGACGATCCATCCCCAGTCGCCCATGTCGCGCATGGCAGCTGCCCACTCGGCGAGCACCGGGTCATCTGGCAGCGGGCACGGTTCGTCTGCCTCGATGCGCATTCATCGCACGCTAACGAGCAGCGGTGACTCGCACCGGCACGGGGCCGTCCCGATGATCCTGCATTCGGCTCCGACCGCGATCCGGTACGACCCGCCGGACCGGGCAACCTCAGGAGCTCCCAGGCGGTCGATGCCCCCAGAAGCTCGGCTTCGTGAGCTGGGTGACGGTCCAGATGTCGTCGTCGACGAGACGGCCACCACAACCGACCTCGACTTCGAAGCCGGACGGGGACACGCTGTAGAACGAGACCATGTGGTCGTTGGTGTGCTTGCCGAGCCCGGACGCGATCGGCGTGCCGGTCTCCTCGTGGCGATCGAGCGTGTAGCCGACGTCGTCGAGCGTGTTCATCTCGAGCATGAAGTGGTACAACCTCGGCTCGCCGGCAGGGACGAGCGCGAGGCTGTGATGGCGGGGGTTGCAGTGGAGGAACACCACGTCGTGCTCCGAGCCGCTGGGCCTCCAGTAGTCGGAGACCCGGAAGCCGAGCACGTTCGTGTAGAAGTGCACACTTCCCTCGATGTCGGGTGTCCCCAGGACGATGTGGCCCATGCCCTGGACGCCGGTGGTGAACCCGCTGACCCCGGCCGGTGAGACGAACCGTTCGTGATCCTCGACGACGCCGTGGAAGAACTCCGCGGTGAACCCGCCGGGGTCCGTCGTGCGGATCAGTCCGCGAACCCGTCGTTCGTCGCAGTCGGCTGCCGATCCCGTGTGGACGGCGAATCCGGCGGCGTCGAGCTCGGCAGTACAGACCTCCAGCGCGGTGGCATCCGGCAGTTCCCAGCCGGCGAACGCCAGGCCCTCGGTCGACTCCCCGCGTCGTGCCGTCACACGGAATGGCCGGTCGTCGATCTTCATGGTGAACCCGTCACCGTGGGCGACCACCCTGGTTCCCAGCAGTTCGGCGTAGCGCCGCCAAGCGTCGAGGTCCCCGACGTCGATCCCGATGTAGCCCAACGCTCGAATGTCCACGTTTCCCCTCGGTGCCCGTGCCCGGACCCGAGACGGGGCTCCGAGCGGTTCCCGCAACGGTAGACCCCGCGTGCGGCCTCGTTCGACCGGGGGAGCAGCCGGCGGTTCGTGCAACGCCGCCCGGAGTGACGAACCGGGCCGTGGTCACACGTCGAGTGCGGTCACCGCGTCGACAGTTGCAGACCGGTCAGGCCACGGATCACGAACGTCGGGTGGTACACCGGTTCCTCCACGAGTTGCAGCTGCGGGAAGCGACCGACCAGCCCGGCCAGTGACTGAGCGAGTTCCTGCCGAGCGAGCGGCGCGCCGACACAGAAGTGGATGCCACCACCGAAGCCGAGGTGTGCCGGGTCATTGCGGCCCACATCGAAGCGGTCAGGCTCGTCGAAGCGTCGTGGATCGCGCTGCCCCGAGCCGAAGAGCATCGCGATCTCGTCGCCGACCGCCAGCTCCTGTCCCGCGATCTGCACACCTGGCTCGAGCACCCAACGCTCGAACAGTTGCAGCGGCGCGTCCCAGCGCAGCATCTCCTCCACGGCGACCGAGGCGTCGACCTCACCCGAGGTGAGCCGGCGCCACTGGTCCGGATGCAGCATCATTGCCCGCATTCCGTTCCCGAGCGTGTTGACGGTCGCCTCGTGACCGGCCTCGAGGAGCACCATCGTCGTCGACACGATCTGCGCTTCGGTGAGGGTGTCGCCGTCGTCCTCGACCGCGACCAACTGTGACACGAGCAGGCCGTCGGGGCGACGACGCTTCTCGGCGATCACGGCTCGGGTGTACTCGATGTACTCGCCCGCGGCACGGTCGGCGGCGTCCTTGGTCGCTTCGTCCGCCGTCAGCTCGTACATCTTCACGATGGCGTGCGACCAGTCGAGCAGCAACCGGGCATCGGCGCGGGGAACGCCGAGCATCGAACAGATCACGGCCACGGAGTACGGCTGGGCATAGTCGGCCAGCAGATCGAACGTGCCGAGGTCGGCGCAGCGATCGAGGTACTCGGTCGAGAAGTGCTCGATGTCAGGCGCCAGCTTGGCGACGGCCGATGGTGTGAAGACCTTCGACACCAGACGACGGAGCCGGGTGTGGTCCGGCGGTTCGAGGCACAACAGCGACCACTGCTCGTGTTCGGCGAATCGGGCCCACCGTTCGTCGGGTGCCTCGCGTCCGAACTCGCTGTGGGTGTACCGATGCAGATAGGCCCGACCGAGACGGCGGTCCCGTAGCGCGGCGGCGATGTCGGCGAACCGAGTGATCACCCATTGCCTCGTCGGTTCGTTCCAGAAGATCGGCGTCGCTTCCCGGAGTGCCGCCATCGTCGGGTACGGATCGGCAAGGAAGTCGGCGTTCGACACGTCGAATCGCTCGAGCAATTCACCGTGGTCGGGCATCACCCCAACGTAGCGGTCGGTCCTCCGACACGCCGGCCGTGCCAACCGCTCGCCCGATCCCCGCATCTCGGAATGCGACCGCTGCGCGCGAACACCGGGTCGGCCGGCCGGTCAGTCGGAAACGTCGGGCTCGGCGACGATCGGAGGCCTGATGTTCCCGGGAGCGTCCTGCCTGAGCGTCAGGTTCTGGGTGGCCGAGGCGATCGGAATCCCTTCCATGGCGAGCCGGTCGAGCACCCGTCGAGTCAGTTCGTCCTTGACCGATCGGGCTCTGCGAACCGACTCGGAAGATCGAGCCGGATTGGATGTTGAACCAGCCGGCGAGCGAGCCGATCAGATCCTGGAGCCCGATCGCGATGCCGGCGGCCATCAGCCCGAGGACCAGTCCGAGCTGTCCGGCGAACGGTCGCCACAGGATTCCCAGTCCGATCAAGGTCACCGCAGCGACCACGTAGTGGACGGTCTTTCGGGCGTAGTACTTGCGGGAGCGATCGTCGACCCGTCTCGACCAGACCCGCCCGACGACCGTTTCCAGACCGGCCAGAGAACCAAGTCCTGACGCGGGGCGTCGGCAGGTCAGACTGGCCGGATGCGCCTCCGGCTGAGCTCACTGATGGAACGGATCCGGGCCAGTCTGTTCTTCATCCCGGTGGTGGGGGTGCTCCTCAGCATCGTCGGTGCGGCATTCACGATCTGGATCGACAGCCGACTCGATCTGCAGGGTGGCGACGTACCGCTGGGAGTGACCTCGACGGTCAACAGCGCACGGGCGGTGCTGACGACCGTCGCCGGTGCCACGATCTCGTTCGCGGCGATCGCGTTCTCGATCTCGCTGCTCATCATCCAGCAGGCGTCGAGTCAGTTCTCGCCCCGGGTGGTGCACACCCTGTTCCGAGATCCGTTCAACAAGCGAGTCATGGGACTCGTCATGGGGACCTTCACCTACTGCCTGGTCGTGCTCCGATCCGTACGGGCCTCCACCGAGGTCGGCGGTGATGCGATCATCCCGAACCTGTCGGTCGCCACGGCGGTCGTGCTCGGCATCGCCACGATCATCTCGATCGTCGCGTTCCTGGACCACAGCGCCCACTCCATGGACGTCAGCCAGATCCTGGACCGGGTCGAGCACGAGGCGATCGGTCATGCCCGTCACGCATGGAGCGTCGCCGAGTCCGACACGCCGACCCCGGAACCGATCGAAGCACCGGATCATCCTGCGCACATCGTCCGCTTCGACCGTGCCGGATGGGTCCAGCAGATCGACACCACCGCATTCCTGGTCGGTCTCGCCGACGAGACCACCGCGTGGGTGCACACCGCTCCGGGCCGATACGCGATCCCGGGTGCACCGTTGTGTTCCCTCTCGAGGGTGCCCGATGACCTCGAGGCGACCGAGGAGGCCATCTTCGACGCTGTCTCGACGGGCAACACCCGCACGATGCAGCAGGACATCTCGTTCGGGCTCCGCCAGATGGCCGATGTCGGGCTCAAGGCGCTGTCGCCGGGGATCAACGATCCGACCACAGCGCAGGACTCGATCTTCCACAGTGCGGCGGTACTCGCGGAGTTGCTGCGACGCGATCCACCGCCCCGGGAGCTCGAGGGCGACGGAAATCGCCGTGTGGTGCTCCTCGAGGAGCCGAACGGCGACGATCTGGTTCGCCTCGCGTTCGGTGAGCTCCGGCGCGCCGCCGCCACGCAGCCGGCGGTGTGCATCTACCTGTTGGAGGCACTGCACCTCCTCCAGGAAGGGCTGATCGCGGCAGGGCTTCCGTCTCGGACCGCGGTCCTCGCCGAACAGGCGCGCCTCGTCGTCGCCGGTTGCGAGGCAGCCGACGTGTTGCCGAGCGACCTCGCCGACGTGCATGCCGCATACGACAAGCGCTTCGCTGCCGATCCGCTTCGATGAGAGGCCGAACAGGCCGAGCAGCACGCCTCCACGGTGGAGGGACGTTGGCCTCTTCCGGCTTGGAGATGAGCGCGAGACGATGGTCGCACGAGGCGTCGCCGCCCGAGGGTGGTCGCGTGCCCCGGTGGAGATCACTTGCGCCTTGCCGTGATCGAGGCCGAGGATCTGATCGAGCGTGCGATGTTCGAGCACCGTTGCACCTCTGACGCCGGAACTCAACCAGGAGGACGAGATGAGCGACGAAGGTACGGCGACGGTGGACGCGAGCTTGCGGCTCGGAAACGGGTTCAGTCAGGACGAACGCAGACCGATCGTCGAAGGGTGGGCGAGTCTGGATGCCCGCCTCCGCTCGTTCGATGCCGGAACCGTCGACATGGAACTCTCGGTCAAGGAGCGGGGAGAAGCGAGCCAGCGCACCGTGCTGGAGGTCTGGATCTCGGGGCAGCCGCGTATCGTCGCCACCTCGAGCGAACCGGATCTCGCCCAGGCGCTGCACGAGGTACGCGACGAACTCATCCGCCAGTTGACCGACGCAAAGAACCGATCCGAACCGCGGAACAACCCCTCGCTGCGCGTCACCGACCTGCCCGAGAGCTGAGCGACGAGCGCAACCACCGCGCCGGATCTCGCCGGTGCGAGGACGCTGCCGCACCCCCTGGGTCGAGCGTGCCCGACAGCCCCTCCCGGGTTTCGGGTCTCGTCCGGCGCGGTCTCGTACCCACCGAGATCTCTTCGGTACGCCAGTCTTTCGACCCTTACCCGCGCCGAGCAACAGCGCGAGGGTGAACCCATGACCAGGTCTGTATCGCCGATTCGCTTGCTCATCGATCAGGATCTGTCCGTCGATGAGATCGTCGCGCTCGCCGGCGCCGGTGCCGGCCAGCGCGCATCGTTGTACCTTCCGACCCATGCTGCCGGACGGGACGTCGCGCAGGATCCGATCCGCTTTCGTGGGCTGATCAAGCGCGCGACCGAGGAGATCGATGACCCAGCCATGCTCGACGCCGTCCGTGAACTCGCCGACGACCCCGAGTTCTGGGCTCACAACTCCTCCGGCCTCGGTGTGCTCGCCGATGACGGGGGCGTGACCGTGGTCCGGCTGTCCGGAGAGGTGGACGAGCTGGCGGTGGTCAGCGATCGCTTCCACCTCAAGCCGCTGCTGGTCGCGCTCACGAACGCGACGCGTTTCGAGGTGCTGGCGCTCAGTCAGCACGCAGTGCGGCTCGTGGGCGCATCCGGGTCGGTGGCAACCGAACTCGACGTTCCGGATCTGCCCTCGGGCATGCCCGAAGCACTGCAATGGGACGACCGAGAGCGCCAACTGCAGAGTCATGCTGCTGGTCGCACCGTCGGGGGCCGGGTGACCGCAGGGTTCCACGGTCAAGGCGGGCGCAGCGACTCCAGAGACGCCGACATCCACCGGTTCCTCCAGATGGTCGACCGCGCTGTCGTCGACCATCGACAGGGTTCGACGCTCCCACTCGTCCTCGCCGGCGTCGACGAGCTCGTCGCCGCGTACCGAGGGGTCACTCGATGCCAGCACGTGGTGGATGGACACATCCCCGGCAACCCCGAACAGCTCCGCGCCGGCGACCTTGCCGACCGTGCCCGCCCGCTGGTCGAACCACTCGCCTCGGACAAGGAACGGCCTGCCCGGGAGTCCTACCTCGCCCGCACGGCCGCGACCGTCGACACCGTCGAGCAGGCGGTGATCGCCGCAGCGGCCGGACAGGTCGCATCGATCTTCGTGCCTGCCGACCTGGCCTGCTGGGGCCGCTACCGAGCGGGTCATGTCGTCCTCGTCGAGCACGACGCCCGGGGCCCCGGCGACCACGACCTGGTGGACGTCGCAGCGACGGAGACGCTCCGCCACGGCGGGGACGTGTTCGTGGTCCCGGCGCAGGACGTCCCCGGCGGCGGCACCGCGGCCGCCACGCTTCGCTACTGATCCGACCTCACGCCCAGCCATCCGGGAACCGATGGGGAGGTCGCGCCGAGAACCCTGCTGAGTCGGCGGCCGGGACCGTCGCCGGTGACGCTCAGTGACCGCTCAGGACGTTCTTTCAGCAGGGCGATCGTCACGGCGCTGAGGCGGCGGATCCTGCCCTGGGCCACGATCCGAGCCGACACCCGGAACGCGAAGGCGTGCGCGAGGGCCAGGCCGATGGTGGTTCCCCAGATGATCCCGAACGCTCGAACGTGGCCGTCGGACGCCTCCTCGGCCACCGCCGTCAACGCAGCGAGCAGGCAGACGGCGACGTACAGCGCCATGACCCACGCCTCCTTGCGGAGCTCGACCCGGTCGCCGACATCTCCGTTCGCGTCGACGGGCGGCTCGCTCATCAGTCCACGCCGTTGAGCCGGTCGACGACGGCCATCAGGTCGCCGATGTCCGCGTAGTTCACCGCCACGAGGTTGGGTTGCAGGCCCCGTTCCTCCCGACACTGCTCGGCGCGGGCCCCGAGCACATCGGCGGCGTTGACCAGCTGGGCGTCGGAGACGAGGTTGGTGAATCCGTTCAGCCAGTGGTTGATCTGCAGCAGCGGAGCGTCGGGCACTCCGCGATTGGGGGCGCAGGAGAACGACTCGACCGTCGGGAAGTCGTAGGGCGTCTCCTGGACGAAGTCGAAGCCGTTCACCAGCCACGGGTGGTCGGGACGCCCGTCACCGCTCTCCAGCATCACCACGAGCCGCTGCCCGCTCTGGATCATCTCGGCGAGCGTCGGGAACGGCTCCCCGTCGACCGGTGTGAAGAGGTAGTCCTCCAGGTCGGCGGCGAGGACGGATTCGGCCACGTCGGCAGCGTCGACGTGGTCCTCGACGAAGATCGTCAGCACCTCATCGGGGTTGGTCGCCAGCCACGAACGGATGTCACCGAGTGTGTCGTCGAACGACGTCGCACCGGTCTCGCAGAGACCATGGCACATGTACAGTGCCTCGGGCCCGCCGGCCTCGCCCGGAGCGACGGCGTCGATCACCCTGAGTGCGGCGTTGACGGTCTCGGGGCCGAGCTCCTCGTTGGCGATGGCGAGCGCTTCTTCGTAGGAACGTGCTGCGGTGCGGACCTTCCCGCTGCCGGCGTCGTTGCCGTACCAGACGTCGATGAGCAGGGCCCGAACCCCGGAATCGAGACTGGGAACGATGTCGAGGCCCTGTTCGCCGAGGAACCAGCCGCGCTTTCCTGCGACCGACATCGAGTTGTGGGTGGCCGCGTACGACACCTCGTCGAACGTCCGGTCGCACAGTTCCGCGTGGCCGTTGCACACGTCGCCATCGCCGCTGACGGCGTCACCCACAGCGCCGGCGATCGTCGAGTCGGGAGGCCGGGCAGCCCAGACGACCACACCGACGAGTGCGACCACGCCGATGACGGCGGCGATCACGAGCGGACCCCACGAACCGTCGTCGTCGGTCGCGGTGGCCGCGCGGGACGCGGCGCCGAGCCGTGCGAGCGCCCCCACCCCGGCGACGACCAGCACGATGCCGGCCACGAACGCCAGCAGGGTCACCATGCCGCGCGGCTCGACGACGAGAGCGACACCGACGGCGATCGACGCAAGCGCCTTGGCGACGACCCAGCGGGGAGTCGTCGGAGTCGCCGCTGCACGTCGGGCAATTCCGGCCAGATCCCACTCGGCAGCGCGGCCGGAGCCGACCATCACCAGCAACACACCGAGACCAGCGACGAGACCGAGTGACCACCAGATCGGTGCAACGAAGAGGTCCCAGACCCCGTTGACGATCGCGTCCGTGCGCTCGTCGCCACCGATCGCGCGCACGGTTGCACCGCCCAGGATCACCGCGACCGCGAGGACGCCGATGGCGATGATCGCCGACCACCCGACGCGGCGGATCGCTGTCCAGCGGTCGGGGTGGACCAGTACTGCCGCCACGAACAGTGCAATCGTGAGCAGTGGGAGCAACCACGCGAGTGCGTCGACGAACTTCGCGTACCCGATGATGTCGGTCGCGAAGCCCTGATCGCCGAGGTTCGCGAGTGTCAGTCCGATGTCGGAGGACTCGGGCGCGCGATCGGGTGCGACGGCGCCGATCACGCTCGCGACGACCGCGCCAACGTCCGCGATCCGGAGAACGAGCTGGTCGGAGTTCTCGGTCGTCAGCGCCCGCTGGAACTGCGATGCTGCGAGTCTGACGGGACCCGACAGTGCGTCGCTGCCGACGACACCGATGGCCACCTGGTCGACGAGCGGCTGGATCGCCACGAGGTCGGGATTCAGGGAGACGATCTGGGCGCTGACCTCGCGTCCCAACACGTCGCTGACGTCGTCGCGTTGACGTAGTTGGTCCACCTTGCTCGCGAACGTCGGAGCGTCGAGCACCGTTCGATTGACGTAACCGGCCGGGATCGACAGGGCGAGGAGGATCGCTCCGAGACCGAGGAACATCCAGGACAGGGTCGTGCGCATCAGAACGACATACTGGCAGTCAGGCGATCGTGATCGAGTGTTCCCGGTACGGCGATCACGACCAGGCGAGTGTCACGATCGCCGTCCACGGTCCAGTCGGGGTCTTGCGTCAGGCTCACCCGGTGGCCCACGATCTGCAGGATGTACCGGTGTTCCGGATCCTCGGTGAGGTGGACGACCCCCTTTGCGCGGAGCACCCCGTCGGGCAGCCCGCCGATGAACTCGTCGAGCGTCGATCGGTCGAGGGGCCGGGACCGGTCCAGGCTCCACCTGTCGTAGTCGATTGGATGGGTTGAGCCATCGGCGGATGACTCCGGTGTCGCGCCGAGGTCGCCGAGGACCAGTTCGGTGGGGAGCCGTCCATGTGCTGCATGCAGGATCGGCGTGCCGGGCGCGATCTCGCGCAGCCACACGCGCACCTCGTCGAGCTGCGACTGCTCGACGAGGTCGGTCTTCGTCAACACCAGCATGTCGGCTCCCCGCAACTGGCTGATCACCGTGCCCCCGACGTACTTGTCGACCGATCGGGAGCGAATCTGCTCGGCATCGGCGAGGACGATCACGCCGCACAGTTCGAAACCGAAGGGCCCCGCGTAGTGACCGATCCGGACGGGGTCGCTCACGCCGCTCGCCTCGACGATCACGTGGTCGATGCGGTCGGCGCGGGCGCGGAGCGCGTCGAGCACGTTGGCGAGACCGTCGCTGGCGCTGCAGCAGACACAGCCGTTGGTGAGGTTGATCGTGTCACCGTCCTGGTTGGCGATGAGATCCGCATCGATGCCGATGTCGCCGAAGTCGTTCACGATGACGGCGATGCGCACGCCGGCGTTGGAGCGCAGCAGTTGATTCAGGAGCGTCGTCTTCCCGGCGCCGAGATACCCGCCGAGCACGGTGTAGGGAACAGGGGACATGGTCATGGCGACGTGGGTGTCTGGCCGACCCTATTCGTCGCCGCGCATTGCTACGCCAGCCGGCTTGGTCGTACCGTGGGTACTGGTAGCGGATGGTCAGGTCTGAAAGGGTGATGTCCGATGAACAGCCCGAAATTCGAGGCCGACGACCTCGAGCAGACCTCCGACTGGAACTGGAAGGCGATCACTGCCGGTGTCGTGGCCGTGCTCACGCTGGTCTTCATCCTGCAGAACACCGAGAAGCGTTCGATCCAGTTCCTGTTCTTCGACTGGACCGTCGGGACCTGGGTTGCACTCCTGGTCACGTTCGTGCTCGGCATGCTCGCCGGCTGGCTCCTCGCGTGGTTCGTGCGAAGCCGCAGGGAGACGAAGGAGTAGACCAGCGGCGGCACCCCCGAGAGGCCGGGGTGGCGGTCAAGCCGTCTCGTTCCAGTGCTCCCTGGTCTGGACGAGCCAGAAGACGGCGAACAACGTGATCTCGGTGGCCTCGAGGACCAGCACCATGTGGTCCCAGCTCGAACCGAGCGGGAACATCACTGCCGCAGCAGTCACCATCAGCGCGGCGATCGCGGCGTAGATCCAGAAGTAGGCGCGCGGCGCCGGGTCGTTGCGGTGCTGCCAGGCGTTCAGACCGACAGCGATGGCCAGGAACAGGAACATGGCCACGGCGGCGAGCCCGTGGGCCAGGGTGTCGAAGTCGTCCCAGGCGACGAACACCACGGCGCCGGCGATCAGGAAGGCCATCGCCCCGAGCAGGCCGAGCCGCATCTGCACCGGTCCGATCTCGGCGACCGCCCTCATGTTGCCGGTGGCGATCGTGGCGATCACGGCGGCCACGATCAGCCCGACGATGCCGGTGATGATCAGCGCGGTGATGTTGTTGTCGATGTTCGCGACCACCCAGTCGGCGAGCTCCCCGTCGTCGTTCACCGGCAGCGGCCGGGGCGTCACCGACCAGCACGTGCCCACGTCGGAGGTCGGCACGACCGCGACGATCGGCGCGAGCATGCCTGCGGCGTTGAGTGCGGCGTCCTCCCACGGGGTGCGGCCCTTGATGACGATGAGACACAGGCTGATGGCCATCAGGACGCCGACGAAGATCGCCTTGACCGGCGTGTAGTAGTACGCGGACACCGAGGTCTGCCAGCAGTCGACCTGGGAGCGCTCGATGGCGATCGACACCGCGAGCAGCAGCACGGCGACGACCATGCTGATGCGCAGATACCGATACGTCGTGATCGCCGCGGTGTCAGCCATCTCGACCAGCCTCGCACACCCGCCGATCCGTGACCCCGGGTGTCACGGATCGGGATCGATTCAGGATCGGTGATGTTCGGCGTGGCTGGGTCAGTCGTCAGCGGAGGGCGTGCGCCAGAGGATCCAGGTGGGGTCGGACCAGACCTCCTCGAACCCTGCCAATCGGGCGGCACCCGGCGTCAGCTCCGGCTGCCAGTACGTGCTGCCGCGCCGCTGCGCGAAGTAGTCGGCGTTCTGGGCGATGCGTTCGAGGTTCTTGGTCTGAAAGGCGCGTCGGTCGGTGAGGAGCGTCATCGTGCGCGCCCGGAAGTAGGCGATGATCGAGTCGGGCGGCGTCAACTCGGAGACCGCCTCGAAGATCGGGGCGGACCGAGGGTTCGTCGGACCGGACTGGACCCGGCCGGCGGCGTCGAAGTCGCGGGCGTCGCTGATCTGGCCCGGCAGCACGACCAGGTGAGCGACCAGGACGGCCACGAGTGGGGCGAGCGCGACGAACCGGCCGAGCAGGGCTCGCTGCCTGAACACCATCGCGCCGAGTCCCATCAACGCGACGGTGGCGAAGTACAACACCCACGGTGTGATCTGGAACCAGTACCGGTCCACCTTGCGCAGGTGGGTGCTGATCATCAACGTGCTGACGATCGTGAGGACCAGCAGCGGGAGGTCGAGCGTCGGCCGTGCCCGGACGCCGATCACGGCTCCGGCCGCGGCGAGGCCGAGCACGCCGATGCCGACGAGGGGATGGACGCCGAACCCGAGCTGGTCGGCGAGGATGCCGGGGTACTCGCCGAGTCGGTCGTCGATGAACTTCGACGAGTTCCCGTTGTCGGGCAGCAGCGCGGTGGGGAGGAGCAACTGGAACAGCGTGGCCGTGACCGCGAACGACAGGTAGGGGGTGACCAGTGTGTGCCACCCGTTGCGGATCGTGGCAGCCATGGATGCCAGGGAGCGCGGTCGCTCGGTCGAGGTGATGATGTCGTGGAGCTGCATGACGGCGATGACCGCGAGCAGTGCGATCCCCTCGCGTCGGACATTGAAGGTCATCGTCACCAGCGCACCGAGCACGACGAGGTCGGAACGCGTCGCCGAGAGCAGCGTGGAGCGTGTGCGTACCCGGTCGTACCACCAGATGACCACGGCCACGGCGGCGAGATGGGGGAGTTCGGTGAGCAACTGGTCGGTGTACGCGAGATACAGCGGCGCGGTCCCGATGACGGCGACGATGGCGAGTGCAGGGAGTCGGCCGATACGGCGGCGAACGATGCCGTGGAGCAGGACCAGCCACGCCATGAACACCGCGACCTCGACCAGCTTCAGCCGGTCGTAGTCCAGGCCCCACAGGTTGACGAACGGGGACAGCAGCAGCGGCCACACCCACGGGTACATCAGTGGGCTGAACGAGGGGTCGGAGTTGAGGACGGCGAAGCGGTTGTCGGCGATCACGGCGCCGATGTCACCGTCGAAGATGCTGCGGGCCTGTCGCAGGTAGAGCGCGAAGTCGTCGCCCTGCGTGTGCCCGTTGCGGTGCAACTGCACCGCGAGGACCCCGGAGCCGATCACGATGACGCCGAGCGCGACTGTGCGCAGCCAGCGGGACGAGGTCAACGTGACGGTGCGCACCGTGTGACGATACGCGCCCCGCCGGTTCCGTTGCAGGTCAGTCGTACCAGTCGAGCGTGGTGCGCATGGTGGCTTCGAACTCCTCGAACGACATCGAGGCCTTCACCGACGAGATCAGCTGCGCGTCGTTGCCGACGAACTGGCGGAACGGGGCATCGGGGTCGAGGCAGGCCGTCACGATCGCATCGGCGACGTCCTGAGGGTCGGGTGCGGGTCCGTCGCCCGAGAGCACGCCCTGGCTGGCGCGGAACCGTTCGGCGCGTTCCTGGTACTCCGAGCCCTCCCAACCGGGCACGGGGACGATGTTGTCGTGGAACCCGGTGTCGAACCGCCCCGGTTCCACGAGGCGGACGCGGATGCCGTAGATGCTGGTCTCGAAGTGCAGTGCTTCACTGAGCGCCTCGAGCGCGTGCTTCGACGCCGCATACACCCCGCCGAACGGGGCGCCGACCACGCCGGCGATGCTCGACACGTTGACGATCGTTCCACCGCCTCGCTCGCGCCACGCCGGGAGCACTTCACGTACGACGCGCATCGGGCCCATCACGTTCGTGTCGAACTGGCGAGCCATCAGGTCGTCGTTCACCATCTCCACGGCCCCGGTGACCTCGAAGCCGGCGTTGTTGACGACGACGTCGAGTTCGCCCGGGTCGCCGACCCCCGCTGCGACCGACGCCGGATCGCACACATCGAGCGGGCGGATCTCGATCGGCAGTCCCTCGGCCTCGGCGGTCGCCCGCAGCTCCTCGCCCTTCGCGAGGTTGCGCATGGTTGCGACGACGTCGTGGCCCGAGCGGGCCAGGCTCAGCGCAGCCAGCTTGCCGAATCCGCTGTTGCTCCCGGTGATGAGGATGCGTGTCATGTCGATTCCTTTCGACGACGGACAACAGGGATCAGACCCCTGTTGTCCGTCGAGTTTGTTCCGTGGTCAGTGGGCCGCGACGACCGAGTCGCGGAGTTCGCGTTTGAGGATCTTCCCGGAGGCGTTGCGGGGCAGCTGCTCCGTGACGATCGTGACCGTCGTCGGCACCTTGAAATTGGCGAGTCGTTCGCCCACGAAGCGCTGCAGTTCGCCGACGTCGAGGGTGGCGCCCGGTTTGACCATCACGTGGCAGGCGAGCTCCTCGCCGAGGCGCTCGTGCGGGATGCCGTACACCGCCGCCTCGTACACGGCCGGGTGTTCGTAGATCGCGGCCTCGACCTCGGCGCAGTAGATGTTCTCGCCGCCGCGCAGGATCATGTCCTTGGCGCGGTCGCTGACGTACACGAACCCCTCGTCGTCGACGCGACCGATGTCGCCCGAACGAAGCCACCCGTCGACGATCGTGTCAGCGGTGGCATCGGGACGGTTCCAGTAGCCGCGGATCAGCATCGGGCCCCGGAACCAGATCTCGCCGGTCTCGCCTCGCGGGAGTTCCTCGCCCAGCGGGTCGGTCACCCGGATGTCCATCACCGGCACCGTCCGCCCGGTCGAGGTGGGATGTGCCATGAAGTCCGACCCGGAGATCCCGGGGCCGTAGGCGTTGGTCTCGGTCATGCCGTAGCCGAGGCTGGGACGGCCCTTCGCGAAGTTGTCGTCGATGCGCTTCACGAGTTCGGCCGGCATCGGTGCGCCGCCACCGCCCACCGATCGCAGACTGGAGGTGTCGCGCTCAGCGAAGGTCGGCGCCTCCAGCAGATCCCAGCTCATCGTCGGGACGCCGACGAAATTGGTGACTCGCTCCCGCTCGATCAGCTCCAGGGCACGGTCGGGATCCCAGCGGTAGGTCATCACGAGCTTCGAGCCGTTGACGAAGGCCCCGAGCATCACCGGCACGAGGCCGGTGACGTGGAACAACGGCACGCACAGCATCAGCGCCGGCTGAATGTTCTCCGTGGGCTCGTCGGCGTCGCTCGGAGGGTCGGCGAGGTTGGTGACGGCGTTGCGGGCGGCGAACGCCATCAGCGAACTCGTGACCGCCCGATGGGTCGAGACCGCACCCTTCGGGTGGCCGGTGGTGCCGGACGTGTAGAGGATCGTTGCGTCGTCGTCGGGATCGATGTCGACGTCCGGCAGCTCGGCGCCGGGTTCGAGCAGCGATTCGAGGTCGACGACGTCGAGCCAGTCGTCGGCGCGGGCCTCCGCCCCCTCGCGTACGGTGACCACCCTGGCGGCGACCGCCCCGGGCTCGGCGGCACGCAACCGGTTCAGGCGATCAGCGTCGGCGACGACGATCTTGGCGCCACAGTCGTCGAGGGCGAACACCATCTCGTCGGTCTGCCACCAGGCGTTCATCGGCACGGCGACTGCGCCGACGGCGGTGATCGCCGCGAACGTGGCGATCCACTCGGGGTAGTTGCGCATGGCGATCGCGACCCGGTCGCCCTTGGTCACACCGAGCTCGTTCACGAGCGCATGGCCGATCTGACCGATCAACTCCATCACCCTCGGCATCGCCCAGCGCTCGTCCTCGAACACGATGAAGTCGTCGGTCCGCTCGGCTGCCGCGGTGAACAGGTCCCGCATGTTCGGTGGCGTCCCGGCGAACACCTTGGTCGGCACGCCGAAGACGTCGATCTCCTGGATCTCGAACCGTGTGCCGGGCGCACAGACCGTGTCGCAGGCCTCCTGGAAGCTCATCGTCATGGCGTCACACCTTGTCAGGGAGTCGCAGCGGTGGCGGCATCCGAGCGATCGGCATCGTCGAGCAACGACCGCCCGAGCCAGAGCGGTACGACTTGACCGAGCAGGAGCGTGACGCCGCCGACCACGAGCAGGATCCGCATGAGGATCACACCGTTGTCGAGATCGCTGTTCGCGTCGAGCGCGAGCTGTCGGGCGTCGTCGACGCTCGCGCGGTACTGATCGACCAGGGTGCCGGTGTCACCG
Organism: Ilumatobacteraceae bacterium; assembly: GCA_963715285.1. Lineage (GTDB taxonomy): Bacteria > Actinomycetota > Acidimicrobiia > Acidimicrobiales > Ilumatobacteraceae > Sva-07. The sequence goes on from CAVQRU010000019.1 coordinate 19,930, forward strand.
AGATCGTCGCTGATCGACTGGACCGACCCCGCGAGTTCGTCGAGCTGCTGCTGCAGCTCGTCGGCGGATCCCGTGAACTCGGTGAGACTGACCGCCGTCGACTCCAACTGGCCGGGGAGCGCTTCGAGGGTGTCGGCGAGTTGGCCGAACGTGTCGCCGAGGCCGGCGGAGGGGTCGTAGTCCGGTGCGAGCGGGAGGTTCGACAATGCGCCGAGCACGGAGTCGATGTCGTCGCCGATGCGCTCCAACGTGCGCACGGTGCTGCCCGCATCCTCCAGTGAGGGGCCGATCGTGGTGGCCAGCCCGGCGATGTCGTCGATCGCCTGGGTGCCGGCGTCGAACGATCCCGACACGGCGGTGAGCGTGCCGGCGAGCGCCGTGATGCCGTCCGCGGTCGACACGAGGACGTCGTCGGCCAGGTCGATCGTGTCGTCGATCGCGTCGAGCGACTGGAGGGTCACGTCGAGGCTGTCATCGGACGCGGTCGCCAACTGTCCGACGAAGATCCATCCGACGATCATGCCGAACACGGCGATCAGCATCGCCGCGATCCCGACACCGATCATCAACCATCCGGCGCGCCGAGTGTCCCGCGGCGACCGGAACCGCCCTCTCCACCCTGTCATCGCAACAGCGCTCGGCTCCATCGGTGCGAGTCTGACACACGACTCCCAAATGAGACGTGGGGTCAGACCCCACGTCTCATTCAGTTGCTGTACTGGTGGAGGGCGCCACCTTCGGCAGCGAGGCGCTCGAGCAGCGGCGACAGGTTCCAGTGGTTGCCGCCGAGCGACTCGCTGTAGCCCTTGATCTTGTCGACGATCTCCGCGAGACCGACCTGGTCGGCCCAGTACATGGGGCCGCCGCGGTACACCGGCCAGCCGTAGCCGTTGACCCAGACGACGTCGATGTCGCTGCCGCGGATGGCGATGCCCTCGTCGAGGATCTTCGCGCCCTCGTTGATCATCGGATACAGCAGGCGCTCGAGCACCTCCTGATCGGTGACCTCGCGCTGCTCGATGCCCTTGCCGATCGCGAAGTCCTTGATCAGCTGCTCGACCTCGGGGTCCGGCGTCGATGCCCGCGTGTCGGGGTCGTAGGTGTAGTAGCCCTTGCCGTTCTTCTGGCCGCGTCGGCCGTTCTCGCACAGGACCTCACGGATGGTGGAGCTCGACGACGTCTCCTCCTTCCAGCCGATGTCGAGGCCGGCGAGATCGCTCATCGCGAACGGTCCCATCGGGAACCCGAAGTCGTAGAGCACCCGGTCGACCTGCGCGGGCGTCGCGCCCTCGAGGATCATCCGCTCGGCCTCGGCGCCGCGCATGAACAGCATGCGGTTTCCGACGAAGCCCCGGCACACGCCGACCATCACCGGAACCTTGCCGATCTTCTTGCCGATCGCCATCGTGGTCGCGACCACGGTGTCGGACGACTTGTCGCCGCGGACATTCTCCAACAGCTTCATCACGTTGGCGGGGGAGAAGAAGTGCATGCCGATCACGCTCTCGGGACGGGAGGTCACCGAGGCGATCTCGTTGATGTCGAGGGCGGACGTGTTCGAGGCCAGGATCGCGCCCGGCTTGCAGATCTCGTCGAGCTCGCGGAAGATCGACTTCTTCAGATCCATGTCCTCGAACACCGCCTCGATCACCATGTCGCAGTCGGCGAAATCGGCCTTGTCGGTCGAGCCGGTGATCAGCGCCATCCGCTGCTCGACTGCCTCGGGTGGGATCGAGCCACGCGACGCAGAGCGCTCGTAGTTCTTGCGGACCACGCCGAGGCCGCGGTCGAGCGCGGCCTGGTCGCGTTCGACGATCGTCACCGGGATCCCGACGTTCGCGAAGTTCATCGCGATGCCGCCGCCCATCGTGCCCGCACCGAGCACGCCGCACTTCTTCACGTCGACGATCGGAGTGTCCTTGGCGATGTCGGGGATCTTGTTGGCGGCTCGCTCGGCGAAGAACGCATAGCGCTGCGCACCCGACTGCGGTCCGGTCATCAGCTCCATGAACAGCTTGCCCTCGACCTTCAGTCCCTCGTCGAACGGCAGGTTGGCAGCCGCTTCGATGCATCGGATGTTGTATTCGGGGGCGAGGAATCCGCGGGTCTTGCGGGCGATCGAGGCACGGAAGTCGGCGAACAACTGGTCGTTGCCGCGAGCGTCGAGCACCTTCTCGTCACGGTCGCGCACGCGGGCCAGCGGGAGGTTCTCGGCGACCGCCTTGTTGGCGAATGCGATCGCCGCCTCGCGGAGTTCGGCGGGGCCGCCCGTCGTGACGTCGTCGATCAGGCCGGCCTCGAGTGCTTCGCCGGTGCCGATGTGGCGACCCGACGTCATCATCTCGAGCGCCTTGGGCACGCCGGCCAGCCGGGGAAGGCGCTGCGTGCCGCCCGCACCGGGCAGCAGGCCGAGGTTGACCTCGGGGAGACCGAACTTCGCGGAGTCGACCGCGACGCGATAGTGGGCGCACAGCGCCACTTCGAGGCCGCCGCCCAGTGCGGTGCCGTGGATCGCGGCGATCACGGGCACGGACGCGTTCTCCATTGCGGCCTGGACCTCGTGGAGACCGGCGGCCTGCGGCACGTTGCCGCCGAACTCGCTGATGTCGGCCCCGGCGATGAACGTGCGACCGTCGCAGATCACGATGATCGCCTTCGCGCCACCCTCGACCGCCTGGTTGATGCCGTCGAACAATCCTTGGCGCACGTGCCAACTGAGCGCGTTGACCGGCGGATTGTCGACGATCACCAGAGCGATGTCGCCAACGTCGGCGGCGACGGTCTCGAGACGGACGGTTTCGGAGATCGCAGTCATGCCGTCAGTCAAGCACCCGACCGCATCCCTCTCCGATTCGGGATTGCAGCAGGGGTCAGACCCCTGGCGCAATCGCGTCGCCGGGGAGGTTGCCGTCGGGGTACAGGGCCGACTGGAACCGACGCATGCCGGCGAGCCAGCGGTCGCGGTCGGTGGCCTTGCGCTCGACGTAGGTGGCCACTTCGGGGTGGGGGAGGATGAGGAAGCGCTCGTCGCGGATCGCATCGAGACACATCGCAGCGACGTCGGCGGGATCGAGCACGCCGTCACCGCTCGCCACGCCACCCTCGAACGCGCCGGCGTCGTCGTCGCCGTTCGCGTCGCGGGCAGCTCGGTTGTCGGGGCTGTTCGCGACGATGTTGGTCGCCACGGCCTGCGGACAGAGCACGGAGACCCGGATGCCCTGATGGTGATGGGAGATCGCCAGCCACTCGGCGAGCGAGATCGCCGCCGCCTTCGTCATCGAGTACGTCATCGATCCGATCTGTGTCAGCAGTCCCGCCGCGGAGGCCGTGTTCAGCAGGTAGCCCTCACCGCGGGCGATCATCGACGGCAGGACCGCTCGCGCTGCGTAGACGTGTGCCATGCAATGCACCTCCCACATCGTCTGGATCGCCTCGTTGCTGTCCTCGAGGCCGGCCGCGGTGACGAAGCCGGCGTTCGACACGAACAGGTCGATCGGGCCGTGGGCGTCGAGCGTCGATTCGACCATCGCGACGATCGCCGATTCGTCGCGGACGTCGATCGTCACCGGGGTGCCACCGATCTCGGAGGCGACACGTTCGGCCTCGGTCCCGTTCAGATCGGCGACCACCACATGGCGCGCACCGGCGGCATGTGCAGCGCGGGCGATGGCTTCACCGATGCCCGAGCCGGCTCCGGTCACGACGACGACACGATCGTTCAGTTCCATCCGCCGCACCGTAGGCGGCGGGGCGGTCAGGGCGAGAGCCGGTGCAGTGGGTGCGTCGCCGCCACCGAGACGGTGCAGGCGGCACCGAGATCGAGCGGCGGGGCACCGGGCGAACCAGGTGCGTCGACCTCGACCTCGACGCCGTCGGCCCGGCGGATGCCGTACCGCCACGCCGCACCGAGGTACCGCCGCGTGACCACGGTGTCCGCGCCACCGGCGACGACCGCGAGGTCGTGCGGGCGGGCCATCACGAGGTGGTCCCCGTCGGGCAGGAACGACGTCTCGCCGAGGAACTCGGCGACGAAGCGGTCGACGGGCCGCTCGTAGACCTCGTCGGGGCGGTCGATCTGGAGCACCCGGCCCTCCGACATCACCGCGATGCGGTCGCCGAGCGCCAGCGCCTCGGCGCGTTCGTGGGTGACGAGGACCGCCGCTGCGTTGCGGGCGCGCAGGGCAGCGACGACATCGGTGCGGACGTCGTCGCGCAGCGTGGAGTCGAGGCTTGCGAAGGGTTCGTCGAGCAGGACGACCGCCGGGTCCGGGGCCAATGCCCGGGCGAGCGCGATGCGTTGCTGCTCGCCGCCCGACAGCTCGTGCGGGTAGCGCTTGCCGACCCCTGGGAGCCGGACCAGCTCGAGCACTTCGTCGACCCGTCGGGCACGCGCCCGCCGGTCGAGGTGTCTGAGTCCGAAGGCGATGTTCTGCTCGACGCTGCGATGGGGGAACAGGGCGTGGTCCTGGAACACGAGACCGATACGCCTGCGCTCGGGCGGCAGAGCGGTCACGTCGCTGCCGTCGAGTTCGATCCGGCCGGTCGCGGCGGCGTCGAGGCCGGCGATGATCCGCAGGAGGGTCGACTTCCCGCACCCGCTGGGGCCGACCAGCACCATGAGTTCGCCGTCGGCGACGTCGAACGACACGTGGTCGACCACGTTGCGGTCGCCGAGACGGCGGCTCACGTCGTTCACCGCGAGCGCCACGCCAGGCGAGTCGGAGGCCGCGGAGGACGTCATGCGGTCGGCAACGGTATCGGCACGTTCGCCGTCGGTGCCTGCCAGGCGCTCGTTCGCCGCGCGTTCGGACGCATCGGTCTCGACGGTGGTCACGACACGGTCTCCGCGCCGTGTTCGAGCGCCCAGAGCAGCGTGGCCACGAGCACCATGCCGACCGCAACGATGGCGAGCGACGGCACCGCGGCCTGGACCCACAGGCTCTCCGACGTCGCCTGCCACACCCAGATCGGCAGGGTCTCCGTACCGAACGGCCGCAGGAGCAGCGTGATCGGCAGTTCCTTGAGCGTGTCGATCGCGACGAGGACGGACGCGGCGATGATCCCGGCCGCGGCGAGCGGGAGTTCGACCCGGGTGGCCACTCGGAACCGCCCGGCGCCGAGCGTCCGTGCGCTGGCGACCATCGACGGCGAGACCTTGCCGACGCTCGAGTCGATCCCCTGGTACGCGACCGCGAGGAAGCGCACGACCAGCGCGTAGATCAGTCCGACCACCGAGCCGACGAGCAGCCAGCCGTCGGGGAGCCACCCGGAGCGATCGAGCGCCGCGAGCGTCACCAACACGCCGATCGCAACGACGGGTCCGGGAACGGCGTAGCCGAGCGTGGCGAGTCGCGCCATGACGGCGCCGCTCGCCCGCTTGCGATTCAGGCCGACCACGAGTACGACACCGAGCACGAGGCAGGCGACGGTGGCGATCGACGCGATGCGCAGCGACGACATCAGGTGGAACGGGAGATCGCCGGCGACCGTGGCGGTCTGGTCGGTTCGGCGAGCTTCGTCGGCCCAGGTGATCAGTCGGAGCACCGGGAGTGCGACCGCGATCGTGAAGACGCCCCAGCCGGCGAACACCGCGCCGGCGGCCGCCGGTCCGTGGAGGCGGTGCACCTGCAGCCCGACCCGCGTGCCGCTCTGCGTGTAGCGCGCTCGGCCGCGCATCAGCCGCTCGGCGGCGATCAGGAACACGGCGACGCCGATCAACAGCACCGAGAGTTCCGCCGCAGCGTTGCGGTCACCGGTGCCGAACCAGACCCGCAGCACGCCGTCGGCGATCGTCGAGACGTTGAACAGCCGAACGGTGCCCACGTCGGTGAGCACCTCCATGCCGACGAGTGCCGCGCCTCCGGCGATCGATGGGCGTGCCATCGGCAACACGACCCGCCAGAACGCCTCGGTGCGGCTGCACCCGAGACTCCGTGCGACGTCGACGGCGCGCTGGGACTGCTCACGGAACGCGGCGCGGGCGAACAGGTACACGTACGGATACAGCGTGAGGGTCAGCACGAGCGCGCACAACCAGATCGAGCGCACCTGGCGCGCGCCGAGCGGTTCCTGCAGCGTGTCGAGCCACACGAACCCGAGCACGTAGCCCGGGATCGCGAGCGGCGTCACGAGCAGCCAGCCGAGGAGTCGGCGGCCGGGGAACTGATGGGCGGTCACCAGCCAGGCGAGCGAGGTGCCGAGCACGACGGTTCCGGCGAGCACGGTCACCAGCAGCGTGGCGGTGTCGCGGATCATCCCGGGCAGCCGGGTCGCCCACAGCTCGCGCCAGACGTCGGTGCTCGGTTGGACGATCGACCAGACGATCACGAGGATCGGGATTGCGAGGGCGAGCGCGATCGCGAAGACGACGATCGAACCCGACAGGGTTCGGGCCTGGTGGCGCAGCGTCGCGGCGTCGGTCATCGGTTCACTCGTAGCCGGTGGCGCTCAGCACCTCGATCGCGGCCGGCTGGAACTCGCCGAGCTGGGTGACCGCCCCGAGATCGGCGACGAACTCGCCCCAGCTCGCGATGATCTCGTTCGGTTCCACGTCGGGGTCGGCGGGGAACTCGAAGTTGGCGTCGGCGAACGCCTGCTGGCCGTCGGTGGCGAGCCACTCGACGAGCGCGAGCGCTGCGTCGGGGTTCGGGGCGTTCTTCGTGACGGCGGCCGTGCTCACGTTGACGTGCGCGCCGCGCCCGTCCTGTTCGGGCCACACGATCTCGACGGGGAACTCCGGGTCCTCGGTGAGGAGACGGCCCAGGTAGTAGGTGTTGGCGATGGCGACGTCGCATTCGCCGTCGGCGACGGCCTTGTAGATGTCGGTGTCGCTGTTGATGTAGAGCGGGTCGTTGTCGACCCACGACTGCACGATCTCGGTGGCGCGCTCCTCGCCCTCGGCGATGATCAGGCTGGCGACGAGCGACTGGGTGTACGGGTGGGTGCTCGGCCGCAGACAGATCCTGCCGTCCCACGCCGGGTCGCCGACGCCGGCGTAGGTCGTCGGCGGGTCGGCGACCCGCTCGGTGCTCGCAATGACCACGCGGGCACGCCGGCTGAGCGAGAACCAGTCGTTCTCCGCGCTGCGCAGCTCTGCCGGGATCGCGTCAGTGAGTGTGGCGCTGTCGACCGAGGCCAGCACCCCGGCATCGGCGGCGAGTTCGACGTTGGCGGCGTCGGCCGTCATCAGGACGTCGGCGGGCGTGTTGGCGCCTTCGGCGACCAACCGCTCGCGGAGTTCGGGGTCGTTGCCGGTGGTGAAGCGGACCTCGATGCCGGTGTCGGCGGTGAACTCGTCGAACACGGACTCGATGCCGTAGTGACGCCCGGTGTACACGGTGACGGTGCCCGCATCGTCGCCCGATGCGGCGCTTCCGTCAGCGTCGGTGTCACTGTCGCTCCCGCAGGCAGCGACGACCAGCGCCGCTGCAGCGACCAGCGCGGCCACGCGTGTTGCTTGCTTCTTGCGCATAGTTAGGCAAGCTTAATACTCACCCTCGCACCCGCCAACACGGGCCGCGAGTGGAAAGATACCCCAGGGGGTATAATCCGGGCATGAAGTTCCTCATGTTCATGAACACGTCCACCGGCCGCTGGATCCGGGTGATCGGCGGCGTGGCACTCATCGGAATCGGGCTGCTCGTCGGCGGCGTGCTCGGAACGGCGCTCGCCGTGTTCGCACTCCTGCCGATCGCCACCGGCGTGTTCGGTGTCTGCCCGATCAACCCGCTGTTCGGTCAGTCGATGAAGGCGTGCTCCGTACCCGCGTCGCGTCGCGCCCCGTCGCGCCGCACCCCGTCGCCCACCGCCTGACCGCCAGCGCCTGGCCGAGCTTGCGGCGTCCGGATCTACGCTGCTGCGATGGCCGTCGCCCACTCCCACGTCGGTGTGATCGGGGCGATGCCCGGGGAAGTGCAGCGCCTGCACGAACTCCTCGCCGACGAGACGATCACCGAACGCGTCGGCCGTCGTTTCCACCAGGGCCGGCTCGGCGATCAGCGTGTCACGCTCGTGCAGTCACGCATCGGCAAGGTGGCCGCAGCGATCACCGCCACGACGCTGATCCGCGACTTCGACGTCGATGCGATCGTCTTCACCGGGATCGCCGGTGCGCTCGCCGACGATCTCCGGATCGGCGATGTCGTGGTCGCGACCGATCTGATCCAACACGACCTCCAGGGCCCGCCCGAGATGTTCGCCCGCGGTGAGATCCCGCTGTCCGGTGTCGTCGAGATCCGCACCGACGACGCATTGACCGCGCTGGCGACGGCGGCGGCCCATTCGTTTGCCGACGACATCGACGCGATCGTCGATTCCGATCGCCGGGCCGAGCTCGGGGTCGATCGACCGAGGGTCCACGTCGGCCAGATCGCCACGGGTGACGAGTTCATCGAGGGCGACCTCAAGGCCGTCGTACGAACTCGGACCCCCGACGCACTCTGCGTCGACATGGAGGCGGCGGCGGTTGCGCAGGTGTGTCTCGAGCACGGTGATGTGCCGCTGTGCGTGATCCGCTCGATCTCCGATCTCGCGAGCGGCACGGCGTCGATCGACTTCCCGGTCTTCCTCGAGGCCCTCGCCCAGCACTACTCGGCCGGAATCCTGATGAAGATGTTCGCCTGAACTGCAGCAGGTCCGGAATCGCAGGGGCGAATCTCGTCAGGTCGTGGAGACGACCGCACCGCCCTGATCGGCGGACGAGTAGATCGCATCGACGAGTTCGTGGGCGGGGAGCGCTTCGCTCATCGGGAGTGGCGAGGGGCGACCGTCGCTGATCGCCGAGAGGAACGCGTTCAGCGGGTTGAACATCGCTCCGCCCGCAACGGGCACGATGTCGTCCGCAGCGGCTCGGCCGGCCTCGACACAGGCGGCTGCGAGCGCCTCGCCCTGCAGCGAGCGTGTGTCGTCACCGGTGAACTGCCACACGAGTTCGCCTTCGGGCGTGCCGTCGAGGCGAACGTAGAGGTTCTCGCAGAACACCTCGATGTGTCGCAGGCTCGGGCGGTTGACCATGTCGTGCCAGATCGAGGTGAGTGACGCGACGGCACCGTTCGCGAACTCCAGCCGAGCCATCGCGACGTCGTCGATGCGCGGATGGCCGTGAACCTCACGTACGACCCCGCTCACCGAATCGACCGGGCCGGCGAGCCATTGCAGGATGTCGACGTCGTGGATCGAGTGCTCGAGCAACGTGCCTCGGCCACACCTCGCCGGGTCGATGCGCCACGTCGAGCCGTAGTAGCTCTGGATCGGGATGAACTGGTCGTCGCGGAACGACACCGCCAGGGGACGCCCCGCCCGGGGGTCGGCGAGCAGCGTGCGGGTGTGGATGAACTGGGGTTCGAACCGCAGGATCAACCCGACCTGGTTGACGACCCCCGCGGTCTCCACGGACTCGACCATCGATCGTGCGATCGTCGCGTCGACCGCGAGCGGCTTCTCGCTGAACACCGCGAGGCCGCGCTCGGCGGCGTTGGCCACGAGCCGAGCGTGTTCCGACGTCCACGTGGTGACGAACACCGCGTCGACGCGGTCGAGCAACTCGTCTTCGCCGACGACGTCAGCGCCGACACGATCGGCGAACGCCTGCGCTCGCTCGGTCGCCGGATCGTGCACGGCGACGATGCGATGGTCGACCGTCGCGTGCTTGAGGAACCAGTTGTGGGTCCGGGAGATGAAGCCCGTCCCGTAGAACCCCACCCGAATCGTCATGCCCGCACGTGAATCCGGGGCAGACCCCAGAGGTCAGACCCCTGCTGCCAGATGTCTCGGTCACTCGTAGATCAGGCAGCCGTCGTCGAGGTCGGCGACGGGCAGGGCGTCCTTCTCGGTCATGTAGTCCTGCGTGTGCTGCCATTCGGGCTTGTCGCCGCGCTTGGGCATCAGGTGCTGGCTGCGCATCAGGTACCCGGGGTTGAAGTTCTCCGGGTCGATCCACGAACCGAGTTGCATGTCCGCATCCTCCGGGCGCAGCTGCGGGGTGACCTTGCGCACGCCGAGTTCGTCCATGTGGTGCAGCAGGCGGCACACCCAGTCGCCGATCAGGTCGGCACGCAGGGTCCAGCTCGCCCGGAAGTAGCCGAACACCCACACCAGGTTCGGCACGCCGGTGAACATCATCCCGCGATACGTGATCGTGTCGGCGTAGTTGACCGGTGAACCGTCGACGGTGAACTGGATGTCGCCGAGCACGCTGAGGTCGAACCCCGTCGCCGTGATGATGACGTCGGCGCTCAGCTGTTCGCCGGACTTGGTGAGGATGCCCTTGTCGTTGAACGTCTCGATCTCGTCGGTCACCACCGATGCCTTGCCGCTGCTGATCCCCTTGAACAGATCGCCGTCGGGCACCATGGCGATGCGCTGCCGCCACGGCAGATATCTCGGCGTGAAGTGGGTCTCCACGTCGTACCCCTCGGGGAGTTCGGCGCGGACGAGACCGATCAGTTCCTCTCGGACCATCTCCGGGTACTCGAACGACATCCGTGCGATCTCGTCGCCGTCCTTGAGGGCTTTGCGACGGACGATCTCGTGCGTCCACTCCTCGGGAATGTCGAGGTCGCGGAGCATGTCGGCGACCTCGTTGACGTTGGGTCGGGAGAAGAAGTACGTCGGCGAGCGCTGCAGCATCGTGACGTGCTCGCACTCGTCAGCGATCGCCGGGACGAGCGTCGCGGCCGTGGCACCGGATCCGATCACGAGCACCTGCTTGTCACTCAGATCGATGTCGCTCGGCCAGGTCTGCGGGTGGACGATCTCACCCTCGAAGTCGTCCATCCCGGGCCAGTCCGGGGTGTAGCCCTTCTCGTGGCGGTAGTAGCCCTGGCACATCCAGAGGAAGTTCGTCGTGAACGTGATCGGTGTCGTGTCGCCCGTCTCGGGATCGGTGCGGGTCCCGTGCAGCGTCCAGACGTCGTCGTCGCTCGACCACTCGGCCGATGCGATCGCGTGGTGGTAGCGGATGTGGCGGGCGAGGTCGTTCTCCTCGATCACCTCACCCATGTACGACAGGATCTCGTCGGCGGTGGCGATCGGCGGGCCGATCCACGGCTTGAAGCGGTAGCCGAACGTGTAGAGGTCGCTGTCGGAACGAATGCCCGGGTAGGTGTGCGTCAGCCACGTGCCGCCGAAGCTGGCGAACTTCTCGAGGACGACGAACGACTTCTCCGGGTACTGGTCCTGGAGGTGGTAGGCGGCGCCGACGCCGGAGATGCCGGCACCGACGATCAACACGTCGAAGTGCTCGGTGGCGCCGCCCGTCGATTCGGTGGTGGTGCTCTCGGTCTGGGTCATCGATCCCCATGCTTGCCGACCGCCCCGTCATTCCTGTTACCGCAGGGCGGCCGCGCCGACGATCGGTGTCGAGCGTCGATCGTCGGATCGGCGATGCTGTACCCGTGAGAATCGACTGTGCCGCCTATGTCGACGGGTGCCGGCGCGACTTCGACCCTGACACGATGACGATCGACGACCCCGTCGTCGGCGACGGTTTCGTGTGGCTCGGCCTGCGCATGCCCGACGAGGCGGAGCTGCAGCGAGGCCTCGACTCGCTCGGCGTCACCGGGGTCTCGGCGCTCGAGGTGCTCACGCCCCATCGTCGCCCGGTGCTCACCGTGGAGGGCTCCACGGTCCAGATCGTCCTGCGCACCGCGGCCTACGAGGATCGCAACGAGACGATCGCGCTCGGCGAGATGACACTGCTGGTCACCCCCCGAGCGGTCATCTCGATCCGGCACGGGCAGGCGAGCCAGTTGGCGTCGGTTCGGGCGTCGCTCGAACGTGATCCGGAACGGCTCCGACTCGGGCCGCCGGCGGTGGTGGCCGCAGTCATCGGACTCGTGATCGATGACTACGGCCCCGCGCTCGACGGTTTCGAGAACGACGTCATCGAGGTGGAGCGCGATGTGTTCTCCGAAACGCACCGCCAGCCGGTGCAGCGGCTCTACAAGCTCAAACGCGAGGTTCGTCGGATGCTGGTTGCGATCGACTCCCTCGACGATCCGCTCGCCCGACTGATCCGCGTGCGGGGTCGACAGATGGACCCCGATGTGCTCGCCGATCTCAACGAGGCGGAGGACCAGCTCGATCGAGCGGTGACCCGCGCTCACTCCCTGTCGGGGCTGCTCGACGCTGCCCTGACCGCCAGCCTCACGCAGATCACGGTGCGTCAGAACGACGACATGCGCAAGATCTCGGCGTGGGTCGCGATGGCCGCGGTGCCGACGATGGTCGCCGGCATCTACGGGATGAACTTCGACAACATGCCGGAACTGGAGTGGGCGGTCGGCTATCCCCTCGTGCTGAGCCTCACGGCGATCGTGGTCGCGTTGCTCCATCGCCAGTTCAAGAAGTCCGGCTGGCTCTGACCACCAGGGTGTGACGTCTGGGTCGGACCCCGGATGTCACCGTCACACGATCGTCGAGTTGCCGCGGGCGATCAGTTTGCCGAGCGCCCACTGCGAGCCTCGGGGGGAGAGACGCGCTGCCGCGTCGAAGAGGTGGGCGTCGGGCCCGATGAGCGCGCGGCGCTTGTTCTTCTCGACGGCGCCGAGGATCAACTTCGCCGCCTTCTCGGGGGTGGTGCGGGTGAGCCTCTCGAAGTCGACGGCGGCCTGTTCGGCATCGACGGCCTCCTCGTGCTCGGCGAACTCGAACCGGGCGTTGCGGGCGATGTTGGTCCGGATGCCACCCGGATGGATCGTCGTCGCCGAGACGCCGCACCCCTCGATGTCGAGCTCGGTCCGCAACGCATCGGTGAAGCCCCGAACCGCGAACTTGGCAGCGTTGTACGCCGACTGGCTCGGGATGCCGAGCAGTCCGAAGACGCTGGAGATGTTGACCACGTGGCCGTCGCCGGAGGCTCGGAGATGAGGGAGGAACGCGAGCGTGCCGTTGACGACGCCCCAGAAGTTGATGTCCATCAGCCAGCGGAAGCTGTCGTAGCTCATGGCCGTCACGTTCGCCGACAGCGCGACGCCGGCGTTGTTGAAGATCAGGTTGATCTGACCGAACTCGGCGGCCGACGCCGTGGCCCACGACTCGACGGCGTCGCGGTCGGCGACGTCGACGTGCGCCGCACTCACCTTGACCGGAACCGTCCGTGCGGTCTGCTCGACCAGGACCACGGTCTCGGCGAGCCCCTCGTCGTCGACGTCGGACAAGGCCACGTGGCAACCCCTGCCCGCCAGCTCGATCGCGAGCGCCCGTCCGATTCCCGACCCGCTGCCGGTGATCGCGGCCACCTTGCCCGTGAACTGCTTCATCAGCCCACCCTAAACGGGGCTGCTCCCCGGCGTCGGCGCCAGCGGTCAGGTGGTGGGTTGCCAGCCGGGGCGGCGGAAGACGTAGCCGAAGCGATCGCGCCAGGTCGTGGCTCGGCGAACGTCGCGGGCGATGTCGGCGAACTCGTGGTATCCGATCCGGATCGGGTTGTAGGTGTGGATGTTCTTGGTGAGGCCGTACTTGATCCGACGCACCTCGGGCTCGAACGTCCCGAACAGCTTGTCCCACACGATGAGGATGCCCCCGTAGTTCTTGTCGAGATACTGCGGGTTGGCGCCATGGTGCACGCGGTGGTGTGAGGGCGTGTTGAAGACCGCCTCGATCGGCGCGGGCAGCTTGTCGATCGTCTCCGTGTGGATCCAGTACTGGTACAGCAGGTTGATCTGGCCGGCCTTGATCACGTGGTGCGCCGGGATCCCGATCAGCGGCATCGGGAGGAACACCCATGACGTGAGGAACCCCGACCAGGGCTGACGCAGCGCGGTCGACAGGTTGTACCGCTCCGACGAGTGGTGGCTCACGTGGTTCGCCCAGAACAGCCGGACCTCGTGCATCCAGCGGTGATCCCAGTAGTAGAGGAAGTCCCAGGCCACCATCGCCACCGGCAGCGACCACTTGGTGGCGCCGAGGTCGGCGATCCGGCGTTTGAACACGAATCGATTCATCGCCGCGATGCCGCCGGCGAGCGCCAGGTTCACCGCGACGTTGCCGACGAGCATCGTCAGGCTCGCTGCGGTGTCGCGTCGTTCGTAGCCGACCGGCACGAGCGGATCGGCCGGCAGGCTCGGGTCGGCCAACTCCTCCGGTGTCGCGTCGTCGAGGTCGCCGAACTCGCGTAGGTCGCGACGCGCCAGGACGCGCGACTCCCACAGCATCGTGCCGACGAATGCGGGAAGCGACAGCAGATCGACCGTGTCGATCGGCCGGGAGTTCAGCGCCTTCACCCGACCAGTGTGGCACTGATCGTCCGAGTCGCACTTTCGGTGTGGCGGTCCACCGAGAGCCCGACGCAAACGGGGAGTGACCAACGGGGGCGGGTAGGTTCGCATCGTGAGCGAGACCCGCACGTTTCCCCAATCGCGATTCGCCCCGCCACCGGGCGCGACCGAGGTCCTGCTGGTGCGTCACGGCGAGTCGGCACCCCACGTGGAGGGAGAGTCGTTCCCGCTCGTCGGCGGCCACGGTGATCCGCCACTCGCGCCCGCAGGCGTCGAGCAGGCGCAACTCGCTGCTCAACGGCTGATCGACACCGGTGAACGCATCGCTGCCGTGTACGTCACCACGTTGCAGCGCACGGTGCAGACCGCCGCCCCGCTCGTCGAACGGCTGGGGCTGACGCCGATCGTCGTGGCCGACCTGCGTGAGGTGTTTCTCGGCGACTGGGAAGGCGGCGAGTTCCGCAGGCGCGTCGCCGACGGCGACCCGATCGCGCAGCTGATGTACGTCGAGCAGCGCTGGGACGTCATCCCGGGTGGTGAACCGGCGCATCAGTTCCGCAACCGGGTTCAGCGCGGCATCGAACGCATCGCGGCCGAGCACCCGGACGAACTGGTCGTCGCCGTGGTGCACGGAGGGGTGATCGGCGAGGTGATCAACATCGCCACCGGCTCGAGCGGATTCGCCTTCACCGGTTCGGACAACGCGTCGATCTCGCACATCGTGGTCGAGAGCGACCGCTGGGTGGTCCGGTGCTGGAACGACACCTCCCATCTGAGCCCGACCTTCAGTACCGCCGCCGCTCCGCTGATCTGACCGGGACGCGGGACGCTGTCCCGCCGTCTCACCCCGTGTCGTTGCGAGCCGGGCGCCAGAAGGCGGCCAACAGCGCCGCCCCGCCGCCGATGCCGCCGATCGTTGCGATCAGCAGCCCGGTCGTGCCCGTGAGGTCGTCGGCGAGGCCGAACGCGTCGTCGAGCGACCAGGCCCCTGGGCCGAGTGCCCCGATCGCCACGCCGACGATGCCGAGCGTCATCACGTACTCCCACCCTTCGCCCGGACGGAAGATGAAGAATCCGTTGCCGCGATGGTTGATCGCCCAGGCGACGAACATGACGCCGACGACGCCGGCGGCGCCGAAGGGCGTGAACAGACCGAGGATCAGCACGACACCCGCGCCGATCTCGGTGACGCTGGCGAGCCAGGCGTGGAGCTTCGCCGGTTGCATGCCCATCGACCCGAACCAGGAGGCCGTGCCGTCGATGTTCGGCCGAATGTGGTTGATGCCGTGGGCGAGCATCACCGCACCTGCCCCGCAGCGCAGCAGGAGGAGCGCGAAGTCGATCGCATCGGCGTCGTTCATGCCGCTCAGCTTGACAGGCGCGCGGACGTCACGATGGAACGGCGGTGTCGCTCCTCGCAGCCGCCGCAGCGGCGTCGACCGCGTCGACAGCTGCCGCTCGCAGTGCTGCCAGTTCCACTCGCCGACCCGGGGCCAGGTCGTCGAGCGTGGCGACATCGTCGTGCTCGCACGCACGGATGACGTCCAGCATGGCGCCGAGCGGCCCGTGACCGTGGAGCAGGGCGCGGACGATCTCGTCGGACACCGGCAGCTCGTCGAGCAGCTCGCCGATGGCTGCTCCGTACAGCGAGTCCGTCGTCGACAGCAGCGCCACCGTCACACCGCTGCCCAGGTGCTCGGTGCCGGCGAGCAGCTCGGCGGCCATGCGTGCACGTACCGCCCCGCGGCGGATGTGGCTGTCGTCGTCGATCGTGTCGGCGGACGTGGCGATCAGCTCGGCGAGGCAACGGAGCTTCTCGGGGCCGAGCAGACCCATCGCCTGATCGAGGGAGCCGACGCTGGAGTCGAGTCCGAATGCGTTGGCGTTGACGGCAGCGAGCAATCGGAACGCGAGCGACGGATCGCTCGCCACGATCGTCTCGAGTCGGTCGATGTCGAGCGTGTCGCCGCCCAGGGTCCGATGGAGTGCTGCCGCGGAGTGCGCGCCGGTCGGCCTCGCGGGGCGTCGCAGCAGTTCGGGTTCGGAGATGAAGTACCCCTGGAAGAGGTCGAATCCGTGCTCGACGCACCGCTTGAAGTCGGCGACCGACTCGACCTTCTCGGCCACCACGAGCGTGCCGGGCGAGCGTTCGCGGGCGACGGCGATCAGGCGTTCGATCTCGGCGTCGTGTGCGGTGGTCAGCTCGATCTTGACGATGCTCGCCAGCGGGAGGAGGCGTGACCCCTCGAGGTCACCCAGCCGACTCACGTTGTCGAGGGCGAAGTGGTATCCGTCGTAGCGTGCCTGCTGCAGTGCATCCAGGGTTGCATCGTCGAGTGGTTCCGCCGCGCGGACCTCGATGATCATGCCCTCCGGTGGCATCGCTCGGTGCAGACCGTGAACGACGAGGCTCGCGCTGGCATTGATCATGCCGAAGTGGTCGCCGACGACGCGTTCCATGCCCCACTGGAGGAGCACGCGCTCCATCACGCCACGTGTCGCGAGGTCGGGGTCGTCGAACGTGGTCGCTCGATCGGGTCCGTTGCGGTACAGCAGTTCGTAGCCGAACACCTGTCGGTCGATGTCGACCAGGGGTTGGCGTCCGAGGTAGACCTCGGTGGTCATGCGACCGTCCTGGTCACGCTGCGTGTCACTGCCGTTCGTGACCGAATTCGACTCACTCGACGTTCCTGCCTGCCGGCGCCGCCTCCGGTGTGTGCGACGTCTCACGTGTGTATCGGTCGGGCCGTCGCCGAACTGAAATGATCGGGCGATCGATTCCCACGCTGGGTGGTCCTGCGGACTGCCGGCGGCATCGTCTCGGTCCCGACCGTCCCGCGAACCGGAGGCGCCGGGCGATCGGCGCAGCACGTAGCCTGCGTGCATGTCCTGTCGCATCCTGGTGCTCAACGGCCCGAACCTCAATCTGCTCGGCACCCGCGAAACCGACGTGTACGGCACGGCCACGCTCGACTCGATCCTCGCCGACATCCGCACGGCCGGTGCCGAACACGGTGTCGAGGTCTACGACGTCCAGTCGAACAGCGAGGGCGCCCTGATCGACGCGCTCCAGGAGGCTCGCACCCGTGCCGACGGCGTGATCTTCAACCCCGGCGCGTACACCCACTACAGCATCGCGTTGCGCGACGCGATCGCCTCGATCTCCGTCCCGGTCGTCGAGACGCACCTGTCGAACGTGCATGCCCGTGAGGAGTTCCGCCACACCTCCGTGGTCAGCGCAGTGTGTCTCGGGGTGGTCGCCGGGTTCGGCGCTGACAGCTATCTCATCGCCTTCGAGGCACTGCGCCGCCATCTCGCGCATCAGGCCTCGCCGACCGTTCGCACGGACTGAGGTCAGCTCGGGCGACTGTGCCGCAGGGCACGCTCGCTGGCACTGGAGAACTGCCGGCCCGGGCCGATACTGCACGCGTGAGTTCCGACGTCATCGATCCGCCGCGCACCGACGCCCCTGCTGTTCGGTCACCGCTGCGCGACATGGCATGGTCACGCGCCGGGGCGATCGCTGTGGTGCTGGCCAGCGCGCCGTCGACGAAGGCGATGCGGCTGTCGGTGCGTGTCGCTCTCCTGGTTGCGGGCTCCGTGGCGATCGCCGTCGCGGTGGCGACCACGTTGTGGAACGGTCTCGGCCCAGGACCGCTCGACGTGTTCATCGGCGCGGTTCGCACCCGCACCGGGCTCCCACTCGGGCCGACCGTGTGGCTCGTCGTCGGATCGATGATCCTCGTGTCGAGCCTGCTCGGTCGTCGTCCCGGGCCGGGAACGCTCGTCTCGCCGCTGATCATCGGCGCGGTGATGCAGGCCGCGGCCACGATGCTCGAACCGGTCGACGCGCCCGACGTGCTGGTCGTGCGGGTCGTCGTCCACCTGCTCGCGGTCGGTGCGATCGGGATCGGCGCCGGCGCGTTGATCGTCTCCCGGCTCGGCGCCGGGTCGGGCGAGCTGCTCGCTTCGGCTGCGTCCGACCGCAGCGGTCGCGCCGAGCCACGTGTCCGGATGGCCATCGAACTGTCGTGGCTCGTCGTCGGTGTCGCTCTGGGCGGGCCGGTCGGACTGGGCACGGTCCTGCTGGCGTTGACGATCGGCCCATCGGTCGCGGTGGGGCATCGGATCGTGCACGGCGCGGTGACCCGCACCAGCGAGCGGTCGCTGGCCTACGCGGCCGCGGTCGCGCCCACCGGCTGAGTCGGTTTCGCCCGCCGGGTCGGCTCGGGCGCGTCGCCTCCGATCACAGCTGTTTCACGCAGTGCCGGATCGATCCGGGTGACGGCGTGGCAGACTGTTGCGATGGCAAGCAACGATCTGCAGTTCGGCACCGAACGTGACGGCGACCATCCCGACCGCGACGACGAGTGGGCGCAGATGCGGGCCAGGCACCTGCTCCCCGCCGGCGAGCGGCCGGTCTCGTCGGCACGGGGCGTGCACCACCAGGCGCTGATCTCGTCCGACGTCGAGCGGACGATCGACTTCTATCAAGGGCTCCTCGAGTTCCCGCTGACCGAGTTGTTCCAGAATCGTGACTACGTGGGCTCGACCCACTTCTTCTTCGACATCGGCAACGGCAACGCGCTGGCGTTCTTCGACTTCCCCGGCCTCGGCCTCGGCGAGTACGCCGAAGTCCTGGGTGGCCACCACCATCTCGCGATCTCGATGGAGCGAGCCAACTGGGAGCGCATCAAGGCGAAGCTCGAAGCAGCGGGGGTGCCGATGCACCTCGAGGGCGACACCTCGATGTACTTCATGGGCCCGGACGGTGAACGCATCGAACTGATCGCCGACCCGCTCGGCGAGATGTACGGCATGACCGTCCTCTGACGACGGCGCCACCGAGTCCAGCAACGAAAATCGGCCCGGGAGTGCGCAGCGCGCACGCCCGGGCCGAGTTCGGTTGGGGTCGGTGGAGTGGGGGTGTCCGGTTCGGGTGGGGGGGTGTCAGGGTGCGATCAGCTGGACGTCGAGGTCGAGGGCGACCTTGTCGGCGATCATCACCTTGTTGCCGCCGAGCGGGACGTTGAACTCGATCCCGAACTCCTTGCGGGAGAGGGTTCCCGTGGCGCTGAACCCGGCGCGCGTCGACTGGTCCATCGGGAAGACGGAGGTTCCGTAGAACTCGACGTCGAGCTCGACCTGCCGGGTGATGCCGTTGATCGTCAGGTCGCCGGTCATCGTGTACTCCTCGCCCTCGCCGGCGATGCTCGTCGAGACGAAGGTCATCGTGGGATTCGTCTCGGCGTTGAAGAAGTCCGACGACGTGAGGTGGGCGTCGCGGTCCGTGTTGCCCGTGGTGACGGTGGCCATCTGGATCTCGGCGGAGACCGAGCTGGTCGCGAGATCGTCGCCGACGACCAGCTGGGCCGACACGCCGTCGAATCGCCCGCGCACCTTCGACAGGCCGAGGTGGCGAACGACGAATCCGACCGTCGTGTGCGCGGGGTCGGCGACCCAGGTGCCGGCGGCGAGCGGGAGGGTGGTGGTGGAGAGGGTGTTTGTCATAACAATAAACGTAGCAAGCAATAGTTGTGATCACAACTAGTTTGCCACGATCCCGGACGCGACACCGGTCCCGCCGGAGGGGGGTCGGCGGGACCGGTGTCGTCGGAGGCCGCTCATGACGTGATCTCGGTGCCGGAGGGGGGGTCGGACCAGAGCGTCGACGAGCGACTCGACTGAGGGGAGTTCGCGTGGGCCGATCGTCGTCAGCCCGCCAATCTGGCACGTGGTGCCGTGAAGCGATGGAGTGGGGGATAGCCGATCGCCGTCGTCCGGGCGATCACGACCTCCATGAGTTCGTTGGCGATCCCGCGTCGTCGGAAGGGGGCCAGGACGGCGACCGCAGCGGCGCCGTCGTTGTCGACCGCCGCGACGGCGACGAGCCGACCTCCCGTCACCCCGCCGAGCCGCAACATCCTCGGTGCGCCGAGCCGTTCGATCAACGCCGGGAACGGGGCCCGTCCGGACCGACGGCCAGAGCAGGCACGCTCGATCCGCAACTGCTCCAGGAACTCCTCGAGCTGTCCGTGGAGACTCGGGTGGTCGACGGCGGTGACGAGGAGCGGCGCCGAATCCATGAATCACAGTCTGAACCTGGCGCGTGTCGGCGATGTTTCGGGAACATCAGCCGTTCGTGACGGCGCTGAACGACGTGGGGTGTCGCTCGACTCGACGATCAGGCCGAGCGCATCGTCTCGACGAGTGGAGCGAACTGCTCGAGGGCCGTCAGCACGTCGTCACGCGGGCCCTGGGGAAGGCCGAACACGGCTCGGGACACGCCCTTGGCGGCCAACTCGGTCAGCTTCGCCTCGTCCGGCGGTGCGCCGAACACACCGAGCTCGATCGTGGCGGGGTCACGACCGATGCGCTCGCAGGCCGCTCGGACCTCGGCGAACTTGTCGAGCGCATGGCGCCCGCCGATCGGCATCCAGCCGTCACAGAACTCAGCGATGTCCGCGGCGGTGCGCGGACCGGCGTCGCCGCCGAGTATCACCGGCGGATGGGGGGTCTGGACGGGCTTCGGCCAGGACCAGCTCGGCTCGATGGTGACGTGCGTGCCGTCGTAGGACGCCTCGTCCTGCGTCCACAGTGCCTTCATCGCCAGGATGTTGTCGCGCAGGATCGCCCGGCGTTCGGTGTACGCGGTGCCGTGTTGCGCCATCTCCTCCTTGTTCCAGCCGTACCCGATGCCGAACAGGAACCGTCCGCCCGACAAGGCGTCGACGCTCGCCACCTCCTTGGCGGTGTGGATCGGATCACGTTGGGCCACGAGGCAGATGCCCGTGGCCAACTTCAATGTGGTCGTCACGGCCGCGCAGGCACCGAGCGCGACGAACGGATCGAAGGTACGCCAGTAGAACTCGGGCAGTGGTCGAGCACCCTCGCGGCCGCCCCATGGCGTGGCACGCCGCGTCGGGATGTGCGAATGCTCCGGGAACCACAGCGACTCGAAGCCGTGCGCCTCGGTCTCGCGTGCGAGTTCGATCGCTCCGATCGTCTGGTCGGTGGGGAAGATCTCGACGCCGATGTGCATGGCGTCGACCGTAACGGTCCGGAAGTTCCCGATTTGGACCGAAAGGGACGATGGTCCCTAGGGTTCGTGCCGGCGGCGGTGCGATGCTGCTGCCCACTCACGACGATTGGAGAACATGACGTGACCGTCATCGAAAAGCCCGCGGCCCCGCGCACGCCCGAACCCGAACAGTCCGACGGCGGACGCACGCTCGGCAGCCTCATCTTCTTCGGCATGACCGCGCTGCTGATCGCACTGGTGGCGTCGCTGCTGGTGATCGGCATCGTGGGGCTGCTCGACGACGACGACGGCGCGAGTGCAGGCGGCGGCGCACCGGCGGCGACCACGATCGACGTGTCGTTGTCCGAGTTCGCCATCGACGGTGAACTCGTCGCCGGCGTCGGTGACGTCAACCTGTCGGTCGCGAACACCGGTTCACAGCAACACAACCTGGTGGTCGAGCAGACCGGTGCCGAGACGCCGATGCTCAATGGTGGCGAGTCCGCCGAGCTGCCCCTGGGATCCCTCGACGCCGGGAGCTACACGCTGTTCTGCAGCGTCGCGGGCCACCGGGAGTCCGGCATGGAGACGGCGCTGATCGTCAGCACCGATGCCCCGACCGGAGAAGCCGCAGCCGGCGGCGAGCACAACACCCACCAGAACGCCGACGGGAGCTACGACGCCGACGCGATGGACGCCGTGATGATCGAGTCGATGCTGAAGTTCCCGGCCGAGACCGAGGGCAAGGGCAACGCGATCCTCGAGCCGGAGGTCCTCGCCGACGGCACCAAGAAGTTCGTCCTCGAAGCCTCGCTGATCGATTGGGAGGTCTCGCCGGGCGAGTTCGTGGAGGCCTGGGCGTACAACGGCATGGTGCCCGGCCCGCAGATCATCGTCGACGTCGGCGACAAGGTGCAGGTGCAACTCACCAACAACACCCCGCTCGGAACCGACATCCACTGGCACGGCGTGCACACGCCCAACGACCAGGACGGCGTGTCGCCGTTCACCCAGGAGCCGATCAGGGTCGGTGAGACCTACACCTACGAGTTCGTCGCCGACGAGCCGGCGATCGGCATGTACCACGCCCACCTGCACTCGCAGATCTCGGTGCTCAACGGGATGTTCGCGGCCTTCCGCATCGGTGAGCGTCCCTACCCACGCGGTCAGACGATCAGCGGTGTGACGATCCCCGAGGACTTCGAGCCCGACGTCGAACTCCCGATGGTGCTCAACGACGCCGGCACGATCGGCCTCACCCTCAACGGCAAGAGCTTCCCGGCGACCGAGCCGCTGGTGCTCAACACGGGCGACTGGGTCGCCGCGGACTACTACAACGAGGGCCTCACCGCCCACCCGATGCACCAGCACCAGTTCCCGCAGCTGGTGTACGCCAAGGACGGGATCCCGCTGGACAACCCGTACTGGGCCGACACCGTCAATGTCGCTCCGGGCGAGCGTTACTCGGTGATCTTCCAGGCCGGCGACCCCGGCGTGTGGGTCTGGCACTGCCACATCCTCACCCACGTCGAGCGGGAGTCGGGCATGTTCGGCATGGTGACCGCGCTCGTCGTGTCCGACGAAGAGACGAGCTGATTCGAGCGCTGCTCACGACGTGCCGGGCACGTCGTGAGCAGCGCCGCGTCCGGTTCGCCGTTCAGTCGACGTCCACCGACGCCGCCGGCGGCGCTTCGCGTGCCCACGCACCGTGGTCGATTCCTCAAGTTCTTCTCACGCGTGCCGATAGGTCAGACAACAGCATGCGCCGGCGCTCACGAGCGGCGGCGCGCAGACCGACCACACAGGCAGGTTCGTTGCCATGACCGATCAGACCCCGCAACCGCCGATCGACCAGCCGCCGCTCGGCGCCGGCTCGCCTCTGCCACCGCCACCGTTGCCCTCGATCCGTCCCGTCGAGGAGTGGGCGCGCGATCTCCTCCAGCCGGACGCGTCGGGTCAGCCGGTCGATGTCCCTGTCGCGCCAGCGGCGACGCCTTCACCGCCGGCCCCAGTGGGCGAGTCGCCCTCGCCAGCGGTGCAGGCACCTCCCGTGGCCGTCCCGGACGCCCCACCCGAGGCGGCAGTCGCCGAACCCACCCCGCCCACTCCGGTCGAGGAGTCGACCGGCACGGTGCCGGTCGAGGACGGTGGCGTCTCGTCGGGACCGCGCCGCTCATTCCTCGTGGCGCTCGCGGCGGTGGTCGCTGTGGCGGGTCTCGTCGGGGTCCTGCTCGTCGCAACGAGTGACGGAGACGCCTCGGATGCGACCGACCGACAGGGAGTCGCCGAGATTCCGCTCGTCGCACCGTCGACGACCGTGGCCCCGCCGGCCACGACCGCAGCGCCGACGACGACCGCAGTGCCGACCACGACCGCAGCGCCGACGACGACCGCTGCGCCGACGACGACCGCTGCGCCGACCACGACCGCTGCGCCGACCACGGCCCCTGCTCCGAAGTACCTGACCCTGCCGGACGGATCCCCCGCGCCGATCGTTGCGATCTTCGACGGCCCGACGATCCGGGTCGTCGGGTGGGTTCCCAGTGAGGAGAAGGCAGCCCAACTCGAGGCGCTCGCACTCGCCAACAGCACCGATCCGACTGCCACCGTCGAATCAGAGCTGCAGATCGATCCGGCGGTTCCACTCAGCATCGGGACCCGGGTCATCGAGATGAACTCCCCCCGGTTCCCCGCCGGAAGCTCCGAGATCACGCCGGAGCACGGCCTGCAGCTCGACCGGGTCGCCTCGATCCTCTCGGCGTTGCCGCACATCACCGTGACGGTCGTCGGCCATGCGGACCAGCTCGGCGACGCCGGGACCAACTACGTGCTCTCGGAGGCCCGAGCGGTGTCGGTGGTGCGCTACCTCGTCGGCAAGGGCATCGATCCAGCCCGCCTCTCCGCGAGGGCCGTCGGTGAGCAGGACCTGCTCGCCGACGACGAGTCGGACGCGTCGCTGGCACTCAACCGCCGCACCGAGTTCGTCTTCTACGGCCTGCTCGCCGACTGATCCGAGGCTCTCGACACTCAGCGGAGGCCCAGACGGGCGAGTTGCTCGTCGGGCGCCTCGACGTCCGCCAGGGCGGTGCGGAGGAGGTCGGCCATCTCGTTCTCCGCGGTCGGCTCACCGCGACGGTTCTCCTGTTCGTCGGGGTCGACGTCGAGGTCGTAGAGATGGTGGCGGCCCAGGTTGCGCGCACCTCCCGCCCAGAAGGGCAGCGTGTCACCCTCGGCGAACGGCTGGCGGATCACGGGCACGTCCGAGCCGGGCATGTAGTCGAGCTTCGCCCGACGGTCCGGCTTCGGGAACGGCATGAAGTCCTCGAGGCCACGGTGGCTCGGCATCGTCGACCACCGGTTCGACCACATCGACAGCGGCGTGTTCGCGTCGGTCGGCGCCCTCGCGTACTTGCGCCGTCCGTCGGTGACCTGAACCCAGTTGCCGTAGATCCCACCGATCGCCCAGTCGCGGATCGAGGCCGCTTCCCCCGTGAGCAACGGCACGAGCGATCGGCCGTGGGTGCGGTGGCTCGGCGCCACTCCGAATGCGTCGGCGATCGTGGCATTGATGTCGACGTTCGTCGTCAGTGCGTCGATCGTCGCCGCTGGGCTGCGACCGGTTGCGGGCCAGTGGATCATCAGCGGTGTGTGGCCGAGCGGTTCGAACTGGGGGATCGCCGGCTTGCCCCAGATGTCGTTGACGGAGTCGTCGCCCGGCGCGCCCGTTGCGCGTCGATCGCCGAGATAGTGGCCGTGGTCGGTGCAGACGATCACCGCCGTGGAGTCCCAGAGGTCCTGCGCGTCGAGCTCGTCGAGGATCGTGCCGAGGTGGTGGTCGATCATCGACAGCTTGGCGCCGTAGTTGTTGCGGATCTGGCGGGCCTGCGCGTCGGTGATCGCCCCCTTGGTGGTGCCACCGACGATGTACGGCGGCCAGATCAGGCGGGCCTCGTCGGGGTCGATCGGGTCGCCGTCGTACATCGACGCCCACGGCTCCGGTGTGTCGAACGGCTCGTGCGGGTCGAACTCGTCGACGAACAGCATCCACCGGTCGTGGGCGCTCGAAGCGTGACGCAGCCACGATGCGGCCGACGCCATCGTGCGCGGGCCGGGGAAGTCCTCCTCGGCCCGGAACCAGGTGCGGCTGTCGTCGTAGTGGCGGTGACCGAACGAGGTGTCGGCGATGCCGAGCTGATCGCGCAGGAACCAGCCACCGTCGGCAGCGTTGGTGATCAGTGGCCGCCCGTCGGCGGCGAGCGTCGGTGCGCCGACGGCGCTCGGGTCGCGGTAGGTCTTCCACGGGTCACCCTCGTGGCCGCGCAGGTAGTCCCAGCCGCTGAAGTCGGTGTGGTAGTTCTCGCCACCGGTCTCGAACAGGTGCGGATGGTCGGACACCAGCATCGTGGCCACGTCGGCGCGTCGCAGCGTCGCGGTGATCGACTCCTCCCACAGCTCGATCGAACCCCACGGCTTCCACAGGAAGTCGAGCGCACCGACGAGGATGTCGTGGCGGGCCGGCATGCACGGCAGCGACCCGGTGACGTGGTTCGTGAACTGCGTCGAGCGGGCTGCGAACCGATCGAGGTTCGGCGTCGAGAACTCGGTGCCGCCGTACGCCCCGAGCAGGTGTCGATTGAGCGAGTCGAGCAGCACGACCACGACGTTCCGCGGCCGGTCGGATCCGTGCGACGGTTGCATCGTCGAAGCGTAGGCCGCGTCGCCCGACGGCCCGGCGCCGGAGTCTCCGTCCTGGGGCGACGGCAACCGCTGGGCCTGAGGTCGAGGTCAGCCGTCGTCGGCCGGGTACGACTCGATGGCGAGCACGTCGGCGCGGACGAGGTCGAGCGTGTGGTCCTCGAGGCAACCCGTGATCCGCGTCCGCCCGGTGCGGCCCAGTGCACGGTCGAACTCGATCTCGACGTGCTCCCCGTCGAGCTGGATGATCGCGGTGAGTTCACCGGCACCGGGAAGCCGCGAGCGGCAGGCGCCCCAGAGGTCCTCGGCCACGATCGCGACGGGCCGGGACTGGCGGCGCTGGTCGATGTCGAGCACGATCGACGTGGTGCCGGCGGCGGTCACCTCCCTCGGTCGGGTCTGGGTCAGCTCGCGCAGGACGGCGACCGCTCCGAGCGACACGACCACGGTGAGGGCGACGACCGCCGCGGTCACCGCTCGGCGGCGAACCGTCGTGTGGGCGAGAGGACCAGGTTCGGTGGGGATCAGTCCGCTCCCGAGCGGCAGGTCGGGGGCGAGGCGGCGGGCCGTCTGCGGGTCGAGCGTGGCCGCCGCGAACACCCCGGCGATGCGTTCGACGAGATAGGCGGCCAGTGAGAGCAGGACGCCGGCACCGAGCAGGACCGGAACGAAGACGCCGAGCCGATCGGGTGGACGCTCGAGCCACCGGAAGCGGCGGCTCGCGACCGCGCTGTTCGTCGACCGGAGCGTGTCGAGCGTGTCGGCCTCGTCGCGGCGCTGGGCCTGGTGTTCGAGCGACTCGAGTCGCTGCTCGATCCGGTGGAGCTGCCGGAACAGCACCATCGACACCAGCACGATCAGCGCCGAGACCATGACCAGCGCGGAGATGACGGCGCGGTTCCACTCCCACCGGGCGAGGTCGATCACCACGTACGCACCGGACACGGCGAGGATGACCGCAGCGAGCGCGAACCCGATCGAACGAGCGATCCGTGCTGCACTCATGGCCCCACCACCGAGCTCGGCGCGTCGGTCGGCGCCGTCTCGACCACCTCGACCTCGCCCGTGCGTCCGTCGACCATCAGTCGGCTCCCGGCGGGAAACCGTTCGAGTGCATCGGGGACGCCGACGACGGTCGGGAGGTCGGCCTCCCGAGCGAGGATGGCCAGGTGCGACAGGGCGCTCCCGGTCTCCGACACGAGTCCGGCGAGCCGGCCGAGCACCGTTGCCAGTTGAGGCTCGAGATGGCGGGTCACGAGGATGGCTCCCTCCGGCGGCGTGCCGTGGTCCGCGCGATGGAACGCAACCCCCACCGTGCGGCCACCACCGGCCGCGATGCCGGCGGCCTGCCCGGAAGGTCGGGCGTGCGAGGAGACACTCGCCGACCGCACGTCGCCGGCGACGGTCAGACGGAACGAGACGGGCAGGGGTGGTCCCGGGCGGCGAGCGGCGCGCTCGTCGAGGTCGCTCGGCGGCGGGCCGCCACCGGCGACCTCGACGAGCTCGCGGAGTTCGAGGTCACCGACGGCCCCGACGTCGGGGAGCATCCCGTCCCCGACGAGGCGGCGTGCGAGTTCGTCGGCCGTCCTGGCGAGGAGTTCCTGCAGCCACCGCGCCCGGACACGGAGCGCCTCACGCTGATCGAGCTGCTCGAGCGTGGCGACCGGGCCGGACGGTGTCGGCGACCCGGCAGGAAGCGCATCGGACCCGCCGAGGCTCGGTGGGGTCAGCGTGAGCACGATCGGCGACCGTGACACGACGTCGTCGTCGTCCCAGCCGGCCGCGCGGGCGTCGTGCAGCTCCCGTACGGCCACGGCGGCGCCCGAGGTCGTCGCCCCGTGCCCGATCATCAGCATCCCGGCCAACACCTCGTAGGAGTGGACGGTGGCGAGTTCGCGGCGCGCCCGGTCCAGGAGGTCGACCAGCTCATCGGTCGTGAGCGTGTCGAGTCGAGGGATCGCGGCGAGGTCACGGTCGACCGTGGCCACCAGGTCCCGCGCCAACCCGGGCATGGCCACACGGAGCCGACCGACACGCCATGCCGTGGCCAGGCGTCGGAGGATCGCGACGGGATCGATCCGACGGCGCAGCGACGAGCGCGCCTCGACGACACCGATGAGTTCCAGATCCGCCGCCGCCCAACCTCCGACCGTGGTCACCACGGGTGAACGGTCGAGCGAGCGGCTCGACACGGCACCGGAGGTGCGGAGTGCTCGGGTGATGCCCTCGCGCAGTGGTGGGATCCAGAGGTCGTCCTCGAGTGGCCGGAGTGGGGCCGGAAACGTTTCGGCGAGCGGTCCGGGGCCGAGGAGCACGGAGTCCCGGTGGTCGTCGGCGGCCGCGATCGCAGTGACCGGTCGGCTCTGCAGCAACCAGAGCCGGTCGGCCGAGTCGACGAGCCATTCGATGTCCTGGGGCGCGCCGAAGACCCGTTCGGCCTTGCGGGCCATCCGCGTGAGGGATCGTCGGAGCGCACGGTCGAGCGGCGGGGAGTCACCGGTGAGCGTCGACCGTTCGACCCGTCCGCGACGGGTCAGCACGTAGTGATCGGCGACGGCCGTACCGCCCACCAGCACCTCCGGGCCGGACGGGACGACCTCGACCACGACGTGACGGGTGCTCCCGGTGACCGGGTCGACACCGAACATCACCCCGCCGCAGCGAGCCGCGATCTGTCGCTGCACGAGCACCGCCATCGACCCCACGACGCCGGAGGCGTCACGCACGGCGGTGGCCGAGTGGACCACTGCAGTCACCGCGTCGGTGAACTCGTCCCATCCGACGACACCGAGCACGGAGGTGAAGCGGCCGGCCATCGAGGAGTCGCCCGTGTCCTCGATGGCGGACGACGATCGCACGACGAGCGTGGCCGGTGATCCGCCGCACAGCTCGTCGAACGCCCGACGGACGTCGTCGGCGACACGCGGATCGTCGAGCCCGGCGTCGACCCCGGCGGTGGTGATGACGAAGCCGGGCACCGTCGGGAATCCCGCAGCCACCGCGCGAGCGAGGTTCGCAGCTTTCGCCCCGGTCGACGCAGCGCGTTGCGCATCGGAGTCCGAGAGCGTCACGACGAAGCAACCTCCCACGTCATCCACGGTACGTGTCGGAGCGCGGGTGGGCTCGGGCCGATGGACTCTGATGCTGCGGGGCGATCCGGTGTCAGGCTGAACGGTGTGGAGATCGCGAACGGTTCGGACGCGGCCTCGGCGCCTGGGAGCAGGCGCGCGCGGTGGCCCCGCGTGGTGGTCGCTGTGGTCGTGGTCGTGCTCGTCGCGTTGGCTGCGCCCGCGCTCGTCTACCGGCGTCAGATCGTCTCGTACGTCTCGCATCGCAAGGGTGGCCCCTCGGTCACCTGGCCGTACGTGGCCCACGATCCGCCGCCCACGTTCCACCTCGCGGTCGTGGGCGACGTGGGCGACGGCGGGGACCGCATCGATGCCACCGGCGCGGCGGCCGCCCGGATCGGGGAAGCCGAACCGTACGACGCGCTGCTCCTCCTCGGTGACAACGTGTATCCCAACGGCGACCCGTCCAAGCTCCCCGACACCGTGTTCGAGCCGTTCGCCGGCGTCCTCGAAGGTGGCGCCGAGCTGCTGGCGATCCTCGGCAACCACGACGAGGGCAGTGGGTACGGCGACGAACAGCTGGCGGCACTCGGCATGCCCGGTCGCCACTGGGCGCGGGAGTTCGGCGACGTCCTGATCATCGGACTCGACTCGAACGAGATGGAGGATCCGGACCAGCTCAGGTTCCTCGACGAGACCCTCGCGTCGACCGATGCCACCTGGCGGATCGTCGCGGTCCACCACCCTCCGTACTCGGCGGGATACCAGGGGTCGAGTCTCGAGGTCCGCGACGCGCTGGCTCCGTACGTCGAACGCGGTGACGTCCAACTCGTCCTCTCGGGACACGACCACGACTACCAGCGCAGCGTGCCGATCGACGGGACGACTTTCGTCGTGTCGGGAGCGGCATCCGGTACGCGACGCACGGGCGAGGATGACTTCACCGCCGTGGCGTACTCATGGCACCACTTGGTGGACATCGCGATCACGGACGATCGGCTGGTCCTGCGCGCCGTGGGCCAGGACGGGTCGGTGTTCGACGAGGTCGTGCTCGACGCCGTCGCGACGGTCGACGACGACCAGTCAGCGTGAGCGGTGCTCGGTGCCTTCGCCGGCCGTGATGAACAGTGCGGTCGCCGTGACGTCGACGTCGGCGGTGTGCCACGTGCCCGGCGGGTTGATCGCGTACTCACCGGCGGCGAGTGTGACCGTGGCGGTCGACCCGTCGGCGTGCTCCTGGTGGAGCGTGATCTCGCCGTCGGTGCAGAGCACGACCTCGGCGCCGACCGGATGCATCTCCCAGACATCCCACGGCTCGGTGAACGTGTGCACCGTCACCAGCCGTCCCTCGGCGCCGTCGTCGGCATGGCGAGCCGAGTAGCCGCCGTACCACTCCATGCCGCCGGTGAACTCGGGCTCGATCTCCGCGGTGGCGCCGAGGCCGAGATGGATCGGGTGCACGGTGATCTTCGATGCGGTCATGACGCAAGTCTCGCGAACAGTGCACGCGTTGTCAGCCGAGAACGGGTTCGGGTCGCCGCCGGTCGATCGCGCGCCAGGTCCCCTCGACCCTGACCGAGGCCGTGCCCTGGCCGACACCGACCATCGACTCGTTCTCGATCAGGACACCTCCGCACTCGGGAAGTCCCCACAGCAGGCTGTCGGGAAGCGACCAGCGACGCTCCGAGCCGGGTGACCAGTGGGGGATCGCGACACCGGCCACGAGATCGAGGCCAGCGGCCAGCCCGCCCGACCGATCGGGTGTCGCGGTGTGCGCACACAACACCATCGCCCCGGCCGAAGCCCCCGAGATCACCGTGCCCGCCTCCCACATCGCGACCAACCGCTCGGCGATCGTCGAGGCGGCGCTGCTCGGCCGGCCGGTGAGGACGTCGAGCAGTCCGCCTGGCGAGCCACCCGGGAGCACGACGAGCCCGACCTCGTCGTGAAGAGCGGCGAGCGCTGCTGCGTGACCGTCACGAGGATCGGGAACCACCTCGACGGCGGCGCCCAGGCGGCGGTAGTGGGCGACGGTGCGCGCGGACGCACCGGCATAATCGCTGCCCGGACGCGCCGCTCCGGCGAGCACGACGACGGTGCCGGTGCAGCGATCGAGCACGGCGCGATCCATCTCGTCGCACGGCGCCGTCAGCTCGCGACCGCCCTGCAGGCAGATCGCTCCCGGGCCGCCGGTCATCGGGCCGGCGTCCAGCGAGCGGCGGTGAGCACCACGCCGCCCACGGCCAACCATGAGGAGCCGCCGCCGGCCGGATCGTCGGCCGTGACGAGATCGAGCGGAGTTCCTTCCGGCGGGTCGACAGGTGCGCGGTGCTCGACTTCGGCGACGCCGCGCCGCGACGCGTCCGGGGTCAGGGTCTCTTCGACGATCGCCCACTGGGCCGCATTGTTGACGTGCCCGAGCGGGTCGATGTCGACGCGGCGGAGTTCCCACGGGCGGCGACGGGCGTCGGCGGGTGGACCCGGGAGCTGCAGCCGCGACGACACGCGGCGTCCGCCGGCCGCCTCGCCGTAGGCCGACTCGAAGTCGTCGCCGAGTCCTGTCGGCCGGCCGGACCTCGGGTCGACGCGGATCCAGAGGCTGACCGCCTCGATCACCGCACCGCGATCGCCGGTGATCGAGGTGCGACGTTCGGCCCAACTCCGGCCGGTGCCCGCACAGAACGTGGACAGCTCGAGGTGTTCGTCGAGCCCGGCCGCGCGGCGTACGTCGATCATCGTGCGGCGCACGACCCAGCCGAAGGCATCGTCGAGTCGGGCGTCGGTGGCGTCGTCGGTGGCGATGTCCTGCAGGTAGCGGGCGATCGCGTCGAGGCGGAGCCGTGCTCGGGCGTCGACGTCGCCCAGTCGGACCGGTCGTGTGCGGCTCACGACGCGCCCGATCGCCGGAGGCTCGACGAACACGCTGGCGGGGAGGTCGGCCATGTCGCCACCGAAGGTATCGGCCCCACCCGTCGACGCGGCGACCCGCCGCGTAGGGTCGGCGGATGGCGTACGAGACGGTGAACGGATACTGCTGGCCGCAATCGGTGGCGCCGGGGGAACGGGTGACGCTGCACGTCTCCTCGGCAGGCGGGCGGCCGGTGTCGGTCGAGGTGACGCGTGTGGGAGCGGCTCGCGA
Organism: Ilumatobacteraceae bacterium; assembly: GCA_963715285.1. Classification (GTDB taxonomy): domain Bacteria; phylum Actinomycetota; class Acidimicrobiia; order Acidimicrobiales; family Ilumatobacteraceae; genus Sva-07. The sequence continues at coordinate 52,069 of CAVQRU010000019.1, forward strand.
GGTGGTGTTCGAGGAAGCTGCGGTGCCGGCCGACGATCATCCGACGCCGACCGATGCGCCCGAGCACGGCTGCAACTGGCCGGCGGCATCCGAGATCGCCGTCGGTTCGAGTTGGCGGTCGGGCTACTACGAGGTGCTGCTCACGATCGAGGTCGACGGCAAGCCGCGCCGGACACGGGCGTTCTTCGTGGTGCGTCCCACGATGGCCACCACCTCGGCGAGGATGCTGTGGGCGATCGACACCAACACGTGGCACGCCTACAACGACTTCGGGGGTCGCAACCTCTACACCGGCGCCACGCAGGCATCGATGCTGCGGCCGATGGCACCCGGCTACCTCTACAAGCCACCGGGGGCCGGCCAGCGTGTCACGTCCATCCACCCGCCGGACCCGCAGTCGGCCAGCCACGTCGGCTACCTGAGGATGAACCACCTGTCGCCCTACGGCGGTTCGGCCGGTTGGCCCAACTGGAGCCTGCCGTTCATCGAGTGGGCCGAGCGCGAGGGCTACGCGATCGACGTCGTCACCAATGCCGATCTCGAGGAGCACCCCGAACTGCTCGGACCCGACTCGCCGTACACGCTGTACCTGTCGATCGGCCACGACGAGTACTGGTCGGCGCCGATGCGCGACACGGTCGAGGCGTTCACCGCCCGGGGCGGGCACGCCGTGTTCTTCTCCGGCAACACCGCCTTCTGGCAGGTGCGGTTGGAGGACCCGACCGGCGCCGACGGTGACGGCCCGGCGTCGACGATGGTCGGCTACAAGGGCTTCTTCAAACAGGACCCCGTGTTCGGCACCGACCGGCAGGCCGAGCTGACCACGATCTGGTCCGACCATCTGCTCGAGCGTCCCGAGAACCACATGACCGGCGTCAGCTTCAGCCGCGGCGGCTACCACCGCATCGGCAAACGGGCCACGAAGGGCGCCGGTGGCTACACGTTGCACCGGCCCGAGCACTGGATCTTCGACGGCACGGGCCTCGACTACGGCGACCTGCTCGGCTCGTCGGCGACGATCGTCGGCTACGAGTGCGACGGCTGCGACTTCACCTACCGCGACGGCCTGCCGTACCCGACCGGCGTCGACGGCACACCGGGCAACTTCGAGATCCTCGGAACGGCACCGGCAGCCCACTTCAGCCGGACCACGGCGTCGCGGCCACCGGCTCCGCACGAGCCGGCCGAGGACGAGTTCATCGCATCGCGCCTGTTCGACACCCGCGATCCGGCGGCGGTCGAACGCATCACCCACGGCCACGCCGTCCTCGGCACGTTCGTCACACCGGGTGGTGGCACCGTGATCACGTCCGGCTGCACCGACTGGGTGTGGGGACTCGCCGAACCCGACCGTGACGTCGAGCGGATCACGCGCAACATCTTCGACCGGCTCGGGTCGACGAGCAGCGAGGGTCGGCGATGAACGCATTCCGCCCTCCCGAGCGTCACAAGATCTCGTACCTCGAGGACAGCCGGCGTTGGGAACACATCGATCGACGGCCCGACGACATCGTGATCTCGACGCCACCGAAGTCGGGGACGACGTGGATGCAGGGCATCGTGACCGCATTGCTCTGGCCGAACGGCGATGCGCCGGACGCCTTCTCCGCCCTCAGCCCGTGGATCGACTTTCGTCTTCCGCCGATCGACGAGCTGATCGTGCGGGTCGAGACGCAGGACCATCGGCGCTTCCTCAAGACCCACACCTCGGCCGCCGGCTATCCCGTCGACGTCGAGGGCAGGAACATCGTCGTGTACCGCGACGGCCGCGATGCCCTCGTGTCGTGGAGCAACCACCGCGAGAAGATGCGGCCCGAGGTCGTCGAGATGCTGAACGAGGCCGCTGCCGGGGACGACGTCGAACCGCTGCCACCCGTCTGGAACGGCGACATGGACCAGCTGTTCGACGAGTGGGAGCGCGACTGTTCGCCCGTCGATCACCTGGCCGGATGGTGGCCCCTGCGGAACGAGCCGTACGTGCTGTTCGTTCACTACAACGACTTGAGCGCCGACCTCGAGGGGGAGATGCGGCGGATCGCCGACTTCCTCGAGCTCGACATCGCCGAGGAGCGGTGGCCGAGCGTCGTGGAGCGGTGCCGGATCGACTCGATGCGGTCCGAGGCGCACAGCGCCGGGCTCCACGAACTCGGCTTCGAGGGCGGAGCGGCCTCGTTCTTCCACAAGGGGACGAACGGTCGTTGGGAAGGCGTGCTGACCGACGACCAGCTCGCCCGGTACGCCACCATGGTGTCCGAGCTGCCGACCGACGCCGCAGCGTGGCTCGAGCACGGCTCGCTCGCCCTCGGCCACCGACCCTGAGAATTGCACCAGGGGTCTGACCCCTGGTGCAATCAGGCTTCGTCGCGGATGACCTTGATGCCCGTCGGGTCGACCAGCGAGTCGAACTTCAGGCGGTTGTGGCTGTGGCCGACGTGGTGCAGCCCGAACGCCGACTGGAGCGCGGTGTACTGCCCCATCGCGTCGAGCGCGTTGTTGACCGACTGCTTGGCGAGCGTCAGGCCGAACATCGGGCGCTTCGCGATGTGCGCCGCCATCTCCAGCGTCGCCGACTCCAGTTCGTCGCGTGGCACGACCTTGTTGACCATGCCGTGCATCAGCGCTTCCTGCGCGGTGATCGCCCGGCCGGTGAACAGCATCTCCTTCGCCAGCCGCGCCCCGGCCTCGTACGGGTGTGTGAAGTACTCGTGTCCGTTGACGCCGAACGCCACCACGGGGTCGGAGAACGTCGCCTCCTCGGAGCAGATGACGAGGTCCATCGGCCACACCAGCATCAACCCGCCGGCGATCACCTTGCCCTGGACCGAGGCGATCGTCGGCTTGGCGATGTTGCGCCACCGCCAGCACATCCCGACGTACATCTCGGCCTCGCGAGCCATGTAGCCCTCCGCACCGTCGGCGTCGAAGTGGCACTGGGTGCCGATCGTGTGGAGCTCGTCCATGTCGGGATCGAGGTCGGCGAGGTCGTGACCGGACGAGAAGTGCTTGCCGTCGGCGGCGAGGACGATGCAGCGGATGTCGTCGTCGCGCGCGGCGACGTCGAACGCCTCGTTGACCTCGGAGATCATCAGGTAGTTCTGCGCGTTCGCCATCTCGGCTCGGGCCAGCGTGATGCGGGCCACGCGTTCGGCGGGGACGTCGTAGCGGACGTGCTGCCAGTCGTTCATGGTGATCTCCTCGGACTCAACCGTTCGGGGCGAGGGTCTCGAGCAGGTTCCAGTCGAGCACGAGCGGGCCCTCGGTCGAGACCGGCTGGATGCACACGTGGTCGGCGCCTGCGTCGTAGTGAGCCTGGATCCCGGCGCGAACTCGGTCCTCGTCGCCCCACACGATCACGTGGTCGACGAATCGGTTCACGCGCTGCTCGATCTCGTCCTCGGTGAAGCCGATCCGCTTCCAGTTGTTGCGGTAGTTCGGCAAGCCGGCGTATCGGTCGATCTGTTTGTTCGCAGCCGTGCGGGCGGCCTCCGCATCGGTCGACAGGATCACCTTCTGTTCGACGCACAGCAGCTTGTCGGGCCCGATTGCCGCCCGGGCCTCCGCGGTGTGCTCCGGGGTGACGAAGTACGGGTGGGCCCCGTCGGCGGCGGTGGCCGACAACTCGAGCATCTTCGGACCGAGCGCCGCGAGCAGCCGCACGGGGGGTTCGGCGGGTGCGACCGCCATGAACGGCGACGCGTCCATCGCTTCGAGGTAGGCGCGCATCTGCGTGAGGGGCTTCGAGTAGTCGAGCTTGCGGAGGCCTGCCACCATCGGCTCGTGGCTGACGCCGAGGCCGAGCACGAACCGACCGCCGGTCTGCTCGGCGAGCGTGTTCGCTGCCTGCAGCATCGGGCCGGGATGTCGCGAGAAGATGCTGGCGATGCCCGTGGCGAACTGCAGCGTCTCGGTCTGCGAACCGAGCCACGCCAGGTGGGCGAAGGGATCACGGCCCACGGTGTCGGGAACCCACAGCGTCGAGTAGCCGAGTGACTCGATTCGTCGGGCGGCCTCTGCCGCCTGCTCGGCGGTCATCGCGTCGGTGAAGTACCAGACCCCCAGGTTGGACGGGCCGGACAATCGTTCGCGTGCGCTCATCCGACCGAATGTAGGTGGCCGCCGGTGCTGGGGCGTCAGTCGGGGAGCATCGGGAGCTGGATGCCCGGATCGCCGCGCATCGTGGTGGCCCGCTGGAGCGCACTGCGACCGAAGCGGTCACGAACGGCATCGAGCACCGTGTCGAGATCGGCTGACTCGCTCCGTTCGAACGGCAGGACCAGCTGGACGGCGTCGACGTCGCTGAGGTTGCCGACCGACACACCGAGCAGCGAGATCCCTCGCGATTCGATCATCGGCCAGGCGCCGTCGAGGATCGCCACCGCCGTGGCGTGCACGGTTGCGGTGCCCGCGGTCGGGTCGGGGAGCGAGTGTGAACGTGTGGCCCGGGTGAAGTCGTCGAAGCGGAACCGGAGCGTCACCGTTCGGCCGACCCGATCAGCCTTGCGCATCCGCCCGGTGATCCGGTCGACCAGGCGCCACAGGACGACGTCGATCTCCTCGCGTGAACGACGCCGGCGGCCGAGCGCCTGCTGCGACCCGATCGAGCCGCGTCGCTTGCCGTTGGTGACCCGCCGGGCGTCACGGTTGTGGGAGAGCGCGTGGAGCTGGTGCCCCATGGCGCCCCCGACGATTGCCGTGAGTGCCCCGGGCGACATCGACGCGACGTCGGCGACGGTGTGGATGCCTCGTTCGTGCAACTTCGCGGCCGTGATCGCCCCCACGCCCCAGAGCCGTTGCACGGGGAGGGGGTGCAGGAAGTCGAGTTCGCCCTCGGGTTCGACCACCAGGAGTCCGTCGGGCTTGCCGACGGCGCTCGCCACCTTCGCGAGGAACTTGGTGCGGGCGACGCCGACGGTGATCGGCAGGCCGACCTCCGCCGCGACCCGGGCCCGCAGACGGGTGGCGATCTCGGTCGCAGTGCCGGCGATGCGCCACAGGCCGCCGACGTCGATGAACGCCTCGTCGATCGACATCGGCTCGACGATGGGGGAGGTGTCGCGGAAGATGTCGAACACCGCCCGACTCGCCTCGGTGTAGGCCTCGAAGCGCGGCGGGACCTCGGTCAGGTTCGGACACAGACGACGTGCGGCGCCACCGGACATCGCCGTTCGGACGCCGAAGGCCTTGGCCTCGTAGCTGGCGGCGAGCACCACGCCACCGCCGACCACGACCGGCTTGCCGCGCAGCGAGGGATCGTCACGCTGCTCGACCGACGCGTAGAACGAGTCGAGGTCGGCATGGAGGATCGTGGCGGTCGACCGCACGTCGGACACGAACACATGTTCGCATCGATGGGCGCGCTCGCGCAAGGCGTCACTCGACGGGTCGGTGCACCAGCCAGTCACCCGAGGGGATCGGGACGAGCTCGAGTCCTGCCCCGTAGGCGTACGCCCACGCGTCCAGTCCCCGGTGGGTGCGCACCATCACGCGGTGGTACTCGCCGCCGACCACGTCCTCGACCTCGTCGAGCACGGCGAGCGCCCGATCGAGCGATGCCTCCAACAGCGCGAAGGTGTGTCCGCGGATCGTGCCGCTCGGCCCGAACACTGCAGCCGGGTAGTCGAGCCCGGTGTCGAACAGTTCACCGGACACCGAGTCGGTCATCCCCTCGTCGACGGTGAACGGTTCGAGGACGGGCCAACGGACGTCGCCCGGCCGCAGGGTGCCGTAGACGAAGACGTGGCGGCTCATGCCGGGACGTCAGGACGCCGAACGACGCCGGCCCCGACCGCCCCACAGCGTCCCGGTGAGCATCAACGCGACGCTCACGACCAGGATGGCGGTGGCGAGGACGTTGACCTCCGGCGGGAACTGCACCCGGAACGCCCCGTTGATGTACAGCGGGAACGTGACCAGTGAGCCGGCGTTGAACAGCGTGATGATGAAGTCGTCCAGCGACAGGGCGAACGACAGCAGGGCTGCCGCGAGGATGCCCGGAAGGATCAGCGGGAACGTGACCTTCCAGAACGTTCGCAACGGCGACGCCCCGAGGTCTTGCGCCGCCTGCTCGAGCGTCCAGTCGAAGCCGCGCACGCGGGCGCGGACGGTCAACGCGACGAAGCTCACCTGGAACATGATGTGAGCGATCACCACGGTGGTGAATCCCCGGGTGACGTCCCAGTCGAGGAAGAGCGTGGCGAGCGACGAGCCCAGCACGATCTCCGGGGTGGTGAGCGGCAGCACGAGGAGGAAGTTCAACCCGCCACTGCCACGGAACTTGTACCGCGCGAGGGCGACGGCGATCAACGAACCGAGGATCGTGGCGATCACGGTGGAGATCGCGGCGACCTTCAGGCTGACGATGAAGGCGTCCGTCAGCGACTGATCGCCGAACGGGTCCTTCCAGTTGTCGAGGGTGAACTCCTGCCACGTCACGTTGTACTTGCCCGACGGCCGGTTGAACGAGAAGGCGACGATCCAGATGATCGGGATGAACAGGAACAGCAGCGCGACTCCCGCGTACACGTTCAGGGCGAGGCGCGCGATCTTGCCGCCGGTCGACGACGGCGCGCTCACGGCCGGTCCCTCACGCGAGGTCCTCCGTGCCGAAGAACCTGCTGTAGATGATCACGAAGACGGTGATGATGAACATCAGGACGAACGACATCGCGGACGCGAGCGGCACGTTGTTCTGTACGAGGAACTGGTCCTGGATCGAGTTGCCGATCATCGTGGTGTTCGGGCTGCCGAGATAGAGCGAGTTGACGAAGTCGCCGGCGGCCGGGATGAACGTGAGCAGGGTGCCGGCGAACACGCCGGGGAGCGACAGTGGCAGGACCACCTTGCGGAACGCCGAGGTCGAGGTGGAGTACAGGTCCTTGGCCGCGTCGACGAGCCGCACGTCGACCTTCTCGAGGCTCACGTAGATCGGCAGGATCATGAAGGGCAGGAAGTTGTACGTGAGCCCGAAGACGACGGCGCCCGGCGTGTTGATCAGCCGACCGTTGTCCATCAGGTTGGTCGCCTCGAGGAGCCACGTGAGCCCGATGCCGTCGATGAACCCGGTGGCGATCCCGTCGTCGGACAGGATGGCGCGCCAGGCGATCGTGCGGATCAGGTACGACGTGAAGAACGGGATGACGACGAGGCCCAGGAGCAACGTGCGGTACTTGCCGCCGCGGAATGCGATGACGTACGCGAGCGGGTACCCGATCGCGATGGTCAACACCGTGGCGATCGCCGCATAGACGAAGGCTCGCTGGAACTGTGGGCCGAAGTCGGTGAAGGCGGTGACGTAGTTGTCGAAGTTCCAGTCGAAGTCCGCTTCGACGGCGAATCGACTCGGCAGGGTCGACAACGACAGACGCAGCAGCGTGAACAGCGGTGCCAGGTAGAACAGCGCCAGCCAGAGCATGCCGGGCTTGAGGAGCCCGTAGGGAGCGAGCTTGCGGCGCGTCTCGGGCGTGCCGAGCGTCGCCACGACCACGAGCATCACGATGCTCGCGAACACGATCGCCAGTGACAGCGCGGCGACCGGCCCGGTGATCAGCCGGGTGCCGACCGCCGCCAACAGTGCGCCGGCCAGGACGAGCGCGCCGAGACCGAGGTTCTCGGGCCGCCTCACCCCCCGGCGCACCATCGCGGCGGTCATCGCATCAGGCGCCCGTGATCGAGGAGAACGCGGCGTCGTACTCGGCCTCGACGTCGTCGGGGAGCTGTGCGAACGTCTGGGTCTGGGCGAGCGTCGCCTCGTCCGGGAACAGCAGGGGATCCTCGGCGAGCGCCGGGTCGAGCTTCTCCAGCTCGGCCCGAACCCCCTCGACGGGCGAGACGTAGCCGACCCATGCAGCGATCTGTGCGGCCTGCACGGGGTCGTACACGAAGTTCATCCACTGGGCGGCGGCATCGACGTTGGCTGCACCCTTCGGCATGACCATCGTGTCGGCCCACGCGGTGGCGCCGGTCTCCGGGAACACGAACCGCACGGCCGGGTTGTCGCGTGCCAGCGATGCAACGTCACCCGACCAACCGATCGTGGCGGCGAAGTTGCCGTTCGAGAGGTCGTCGAAGTAGTCGTTGCCGTGGAAGCGGCGGATCTGGCCGTCCGACTTGGCCTTCTCGAGTCGATCGAACGCGGGGGCCGCCTCCTCGAAGGTGGTCAGCGTCGAGATGTCGATGCCCTCGGCCATCAGGAGCAGTCCGATCGTGTCGCGCATCTCGGTGAGTGCGCCGACCTTGCCGGCGAACTCGGGGTCGAACAGATCGTCGACGCTCGTCAGCTCACGGCCGGTGACGTCGATGTTGTAGGCGATGCCGGCGAACCCGGTCTGCCACGGGAGCGAGTACTCGCCGGTCGGGTCCCAGGCCGCGTTCTGCAGGTCGGCGCGAAGGTTGGCGGCGTTGGGCACCTGGTCGAGCGGGAGCTTGTCGAGCCAACCGAGTGTCAGCAGACGGCCGGCCATCCAGCCCGTCGGGGCGATGATGTCCGGGTCGATCGTCTCGCCCCGGCCGAGGATCGGCTGGATCTTGGCGAAGTACTCGTTGTTGTCGTTGTAGGCCTCCGTGTAGCGCATGTCGATCCCGGTGGCTTCCATGAAGCGATCGACCGTGCCGGTCAATCCGTCCTCGGTGGGATCGATGTATGCCGGCCAGTTCTCGAAGAACAGCTCGCCGCCGCCTCCTCCTCCGCCACCGCCACCGGCCGTGGTTCCCGGTGAGGTGGCCGGGGTCGTTCCGGCCGCGCCGCTGTCGCTGTCGGAGTCGCTGCCGCAGGCGGCGAGGATCGCCGGCAGCGACATCCCGGCGGCGCCGAGGGCACCGGCGCGCAGGAGCAGTTGGCGCCGGGTCATCGAGACGCGCCGCGGAGAGAACGGGTTCGGACGTTGGAATGTCATGTGTCTTTCCTAGTTGAGTTGTCGGATCGTGTTGGGTCGCGGTGGTCGGTGCGGGGGTGGCGATCAGGGATCGGCCAACTCCTCGAGGGTGTCGATGTCGTTCGCCGTGGCGCCCGGTCGCCGCGGCCAACCGCCGAGCATGTAGGCGCTGCCGGGATCCCAGGACAGGTGGACGGTGTTGCCCGGGTGGAGGAACGGGAGGTCGGTGCCGGTGATCACGCTCGCGATCACTTCGCTGTCGTCGGCGAGGTGCACGTTGATCCGGGCGGTCGCCCCTTGGAACACGACGTCTCGGACCGTGCCTTCGACCGAGCGGCCGTCGTCTCGTCCCTCGGTCGCGGCGGTCAGGCGTTCCGGCCGGAGCATGACGGAGACCGGGGCGCCGGGCAGGCGATCGGTGTTCGTCCGTGCCCGCACGGTCGGCCCGGCGTTCAGCTTGACGACCGTGTCGCTGCCGTCGGTGGACACGACTTCGCCCGGCAGGAGGTTCGCCGATCCGATGAACCCGGCGACGAACAGCGTCGCGGGGCTGTTGTAGATCTCTTCGGGCGTGCCGATCTGCTCGACGCGGCCGTCGCTCATCACGGCGATCCGGTCGCTCATCGTGAGGGCTTCGCCCTGGTCGTGGGTCACGAAGACGAAGGTGATGCCGACCTCGCGCTGGATCCGCTTGAGCTCGAACTGCATCGCTTCGCGGAGCTTGAGGTCGAGGGCTGCCAGTGGCTCGTCCAGCAGCAGCGCGCTCGGGAAGTTGACCAGCGCCCGTGCGAGGGCGACCCGTTGCTGCTGCCCGCCGGAGAGCTGTGTCGGCTTGCGATCGGCGAACTCGGTGAGACGCACGACCTCGAGCATCTGCTCGACGTTGGGCTCGTAGTCGCTCTTCGCGATCTTCTTCGACTTCGGGCCGAACCGGACGTTGTCGGCCACGGTCATGTGCGGGAACAGCGCGTACTGCTGGAACACCGTGTTGACGTTGCGCTTGTACGGCGGCACCCGGCTGACGTCGACCCCGTTCAGCAGCACCTTGCCCGACGTCGGCTGCTCGAACCCGGCGATCATCTTGAGCGTCGTGGTCTTACCGCACCCCGATGGGCCGAGCATCGCGAAGAACTCGCCCTGCTCGATTCCGAAGTCGGCTCGTTCGACCGCCACGAAGTCGCCGAACGACTTGCGGACGTGATCGAGCTGGATGACGACGTCGCTCATCTGGTGGCCGCGTCCTCGATCCGGTGGAGCATGGGTCCCGGGCTCATGATCGAGTGACACTACAACCTCGGACCGGTCCCACTTCCAAACGCCGGATCGTTCGTCCGGCGGCAACAAACGTGCTCGGCGCGTGGCAATCTGTGGTCATGTCATCCGACCTGTCCTCCTTGAACTCCAACTTCATCGGTGGCGACTGGCGCCCCGCTGCGAGCGGGGCCACCGACCTCGTGTTGAACCCGGCGACGGGTGCGACGATCGGCGAGGTCCCCGCCAGCGACGCGTCCGACATCGATGCCGCAGTCGCGGCCGCGGCGGCGGCGTTCCCGGCGTGGGCGGCGCTGACTCCACGAGAGCGCAGCGAGACCCTGCACCGAGTGGCCGACGTGATCGACGAGCACATCGACGAGCTCTCCCGCATCGAGTGCGAGAACGTCGGCAAGCCGGTCGGCATCGTCGAGTTCGAGATGGACCTCACGAAGGACAACTGGCGCTTCTTCGCCTCGGCGTGCCGGTTCCTCGAGGGCAAGGCTGCAGGCGAGTACCTGGCGGGCTACACGTCGATGGTGCGCCGGGATCCGCTCGGCGTCGTCGGCTCGATCACGCCCTGGAACTACCCCCTGAACATGGCCACCTGGAAACTGGGTCCTGCGCTCGCGGCGGGAAACACGATCGTGCTCAAGCCGTCGGAGCTGACGCCGTACTCGGTGCTGCGCCTCGCCGAGCTGACTGCCGACATCCTGCCGGCCGGCGTCTTCAACGTCGTGTGCGGTCAGGGCGCGGTGGCCGGTGCCGCGCTGAGCGAGCATCCGGGGATCGCGATGATCTCGATCACGGGCAGCGTCGGTGCCGGCAAGGCGGTGGCGCGGGCGTCATCGGAATCGCTGAAGCGGGTGCACCTCGAGCTCGGCGGCAAGGCGCCGGTGATCGTGTTCGACGATGCCGACATCGACGCCGTGGTCGAGAACCTGAAGGGGATGGCCTTCTACAACTCGGGGCAGGACTGTACGGCGCCGTGCCGCGTCATCGCGGGGAGCCGAGTGCACGACGACTTCGTCAACCAGCTGACCGACGCGGTGGCGAGCATCAACGTCGGCGACCCGATGGCGGAGGAGACCGAGATGGGCCCCGTGATCTCCGACACCCATCGAGGTCGGGTTGCCGGCTACGTCGACCGTGCCCGCGAGGCCGGCGCCGAGGTCACGGTCGGAGGTTCGGCTCGCTCCGGCGCCGGATTCTTCTACGAACCCACCGTCGTCGTCGGCGCAGGGCAATCGTCGGAGATCATCCAGCGCGAGGTGTTCGGACCGGTCGTCACCGTCCAGTCGGCCGCCGACGAGGAGACGGCGCTCGCCATGGCGAACGACGTCGACTACGGGTTGGCCGCCAGCGTGTGGACGAGCGACGTCGGCCGGGCGATGCGGATGAGCAAGGCCCTGCAGTTCGGCGCGGTGTGGGTCAACGACCACATCCCGATCGTCTCGGAGATGCCCCATGGAGGCTTCAAGCAGTCCGGCTACGGCAAGGACATGTCGATGTACGCCGTCGAGGCCTACACCGAGGTCAAGCACGTCATGATCAAGCACTGACCGTCACGCCCGGAATTGCAGCTGGGGTCAGACCCCAGCTGCAATTCCTCACGTGAGACCGATGTTGCGGGCCATCGTGGTGGCGGCGTCGGTGAAGAGTTGCTCGTCGTCGTGCACGAAGTTCCGGGTCTGACCGAAGAGCTCGAACGTCAGCAGTCCGAAGAGCTGCGTCCAGGCGAGCAGGAGCGCGAGGAGCGTGTCGTCGCCGACGTCGCCGAGGCCGAGCTCGTTGCGCAACGCCTCGAACGACTCGGCGGTCGTCGCGCTCACCGAGGTGCCCGGCGGCGGTCGGTCGAGGAGTCCGTCGGTGGCTGCGTCGCGGACGATCGACACCAGGGCCCGTGAGACGCGTGTGCCCGGCACGACCGTGTCGTCGGGAGCGGCGTACCCCGGGATCGGCGTTCCGTAGAGGAGCGCGTAGTCGTGTGGGTTGGCGAACGCCCAGTCGCGGATCGCCGCTGCCGAGATCACCCAGCGCTCGACGGGAGGCAACCCGGCGCTGGCGGCGACCGCAGTTTCGGCATGTTCGCCGAGCGAGTCGTAGGCCTCGACGATCAGTGCCGTGAGCAACTCGTCGCGACTGGAGAAGTACCGGTACATCGCGGACGAGACCATGCCGAGGTCTCGGGCGACGGCCCGCAGCGACAGCTCGGACGCGCCCCGGTCCGCGAGATGGGCGCTCGCGGTGGCGAGGATCGACGCCCGCACTTCGGCGTGGGCACGGGCGCGGGCGCCCGCGGGTCGTGGCGGAGCGGCTGGCGGTTGCGACGGGGCCATGTCGGCAGTCTTGCAGATCTGTGCTCCGAAATGTGAGCAGTGCTCTTGACATCCGGCCGAAGGCGAGTACAGTGATCCAAAACGAGAGCACCGCTCTCATTCTTCAAGGAGGATCCGATGTCCACGACTTCGACTGCAGCCCCCCGCTACATCGCCCCCGACGGCTTCACCCGGAAGGTCTTCAACCCCGTCGTCGCCCGCCTCACGAGGTGGGGGATCAGCATGTGGGGATCGCGTGTCCTGGAGGTTCCGGGCCGCGTGTCCGGCGAGATCCGGTCGACACCGGTCAACGTGCTGACGATCGGTGATCGTCGCTACCTGGTTGCACCGCGCGGCACCACACAGTGGGTCCGCAACGTACGAGCCGCCGGTTCGTGCGACCTGCGCGTGGGCCGGCGCCACGAGCACGTCGGCCTCGTCGAGCTCGCCGACACCGACAAGCCGGAGATCCTCCGGGCCTACCTGCGTCGCTGGAAGTGGGAGGTGGGTCAGTTCTTCGACGGCGTCGGCCCCGATTCGACCGACGTCGAACTGCTCGCTGCCGGACCCGACCACCCGGTCTTCGAGCTCGTCTCCTGACCGCAGGCCGGTGTCAGACCTGTGCCGCCACCTTGCGCCGCATCAGCCGCGGTGGCAGCGGGATCCGGTCGGAGAACTTCGCCGCCAACGGCCCGATGATCGCCGTGATCAGGACATAGCACGCTGCGAGGGCACCCAAGTCCGGACCGTCGAGCAGGCTGGAGCCGAGGGCAGCGATCACGATCGAGAACTCGCCGCGCGCCACCAGAACGGTGCCGGCGCGCATGCGACCCTTCGGCCCGACCCCCGTGCGGCCCGCCGCGTACCACCCGGTCGCGACCTTGGTGAGCACGGTGACGAGCGCGAGCAACAGCGCCGGAACGGCGACGCCGACGAGATCGGCGGGGTCGATCTGGAAGGAGAAGAACAGGAAGAACGTCGCCGCGAACAGGTCACGCAAGGGCGAGATCAGCATGTTCGCTCGCAGCTCGGCCTGTCCCGACAGCGCCAGCCCGACGAGGAACGCTCCGATCGCCCCGGACACCTCCAGTTCCTGGGCGATGCCGGCGACGAGCAGCGTGATGCCGAACACGGTGAGGAGGAACGCCTCGTCCGAGCCACCGACGACGAGATCGCTGAGTCGGCGTCCGTAGCGCAGCGCAGCGAGCAGGATCACGGTCACGGCGATGAGGGCGATCACGACGCTCGTCGCCATCGCGGTGGCGCTGCCACCGACGATCAACGCTGCCACCACCGGCAGATAGACGGCCATGGCGAGGTCTTCGATCACCAACAGGTTGAGCACCGCGGGTGTTTCGCGGAAGCCGAGTCGACCCAGGTCGGAGAGGACCTTCGACACCACACCGGACGACGTGATCCAGGTGATGCCGCCGAGCAGCACGGCCGCCAGCGGGTCCCAGCCGAGCAGGAACCCCGCGGCGACACCGGGGGTGGCGTTCAGCAGCATGTCGACCACCCCGGGGGCGACCCCCGATCGCAAGCCGTCGCGCAGCTCGCTCTCGGAGTACTCGAGGCCGAGCGCGAACAGCAGCAACAGCACGCCGATCTCCGCAGCGATCTCGAAGAACTCGAGTGTCACGTCCAGCTGGATGACGCCCCCCTCTCCCATCGCGAGGCCGGCGAGCAGGTAGAGAGGCACCGCAGTGAGGCCGAAGCGGCCGGCGACCCTCGAGAGCAGTGCGAGGCCGAGGATGAGCGCGCCGATCTCGATGAACGCCAGTGCGGCGTCGCTGGAGCCGGCAGCGAGCAGCACGACGGTCAGCGCCGGATCAGGTCACGCATCGTCGCGAGGCCGTCGGTCGTCCCCACGGCGACCACCACGTCGCCGGCGAGGAGACCGAACTCGGGTCCGGGCGCCGGGATCGACTGGCCGTCGCGGATGACGGCGACGATCGAGGACCCGGTCTTGGTGCGGTACATCCCGTCGCCGATCGTCGCTCCGGACGCCGGCGAGGTCGGGGCGAGCTCGATCCACTCGATCGCCAGCCCCTCGATCTCCTGCTGGACGGCGGCGACGGCCTCGGTGACCCGGCTCGCCCCGAGCAGCTCCGACACGGTTCTGGTGTCGGCTGCGGACAGGCTGAGCAGTGACGATGCCGCGTCGGGGTCGTCGGAGTCGTAGACCAGGATCTCGCGACGGCCGTCGTGGAAGACGATCACACCGATGTCGGTGCCGTCGTCGGTGGTGAACTCGTGGCGCACACCGACGCCGGGAAGCTTGGTCTCTCGCACGTCGGCCATCGGTCCAGTCTGGCATCGGCCGGCGCCGGAGGCACCCCGAGCCACCCCGAGCCACCGGTGCCCGACGTGGTGGGCAGAGCACCAGGTTGGGGTCCGTCCGTCGCCACTACTCTGCGGGCATGAGCACCAACGACCCCACGATCGACACGCCGGTCGACGTCAAGCCCCGGTCCCGCGACGTCACCGACGGCATGCAGAAGGCGCCGTCGCGGGCGATGCTGCGAGCCGTCGGAATGGGCGACGGCGACTGGGACAAGCCGCAGGTCGCGATCGCGTCGTCGTGGAACGAGGTCACGCCGTGCAACATGACGCTGCGCAAGCTCGCCGAGCACGCGAAGGTCGGGGTGCGTGAGGCCGGCGGTTTCCCACTCGAGTTCGGAACGATCACCGTCAGCGACGGGATCTCGATGGGGCACGAGGGCATGCGGGCGTCGCTCGTGTCCCGCGAGGTGATCTGTGATTCGGTCGAGACCGTGATGCACGCCGAACGCTTCGACGGGTTCGTCGGCCTGGCGGGCTGCGACAAGTCGATCCCGGCGATGCTGATGGCGGCGGCCCGCCTCGACCTCGCGAGTGTGTTCGTCTACAACGGTTCGACGATGCCGGGTGAACACAACGGAGTGGCGACCGACATCACGAGCGTGTTCGAGGCGGTCGGGGCATGTGCCGCTGGGACCATGACCGAGGCCGAACTCCACGAGATCGAGGCGACGGCGTGTCCCGGCGAGGGCGCATGTGGCGGCATGTTCACGGCCAACACGATGAGCTCGATCGCGGAGGCGATCGGGATGAGCCTTCCCGGCACGGCCTCGCCGCCGGCGATCGACGGGCGCCGTGAGGGCGACGCCGAGCGTGCCGGTGCCGCCGTCGTCAACCTCCTGCGCCTCGGGATCACGCCTCGCCAGATCATGACGAAGCAGGCGTTCGAGAACGCGATCGCCGTCACGTCGGCGCTCGGCGGGTCGACCAACGCCGTGCTGCACCTGCTGGCGCTCGCCAACGAGGCGCACGTCGAGCTGGACCTCGACGACTTCAACCGGATCGCCGACCGCGTGCCGCACATCGCCGACATGAAGCCGGGCGGCAAGTTCCACATGAGCGACCTCGACCGCGTCGGCGGCGTGCCGGTCGTGCTCAAGATGCTCCTCGACGCCGGCCTGCTGCACGGCGACGTGATGACCGTGACCGGCAGGACGATGGCCGAGAACCTCGCGGAGATCGACCCGCCGGCGGCCGACGGGGTCGTCGTCCATCCGCTCGACGCGCCGATCCACGAAGCGGGCGGAATCAACATCCTCACCGGCACGCTCGCACCGAAGGGTGCGGTCGTCAAGGTCGCCGGCCTGTCCGATGCGCAGATGCACTTCGAGGGTCCCGCTCGCGTGTTCGACGACGAGTCGTTCGCGATGGAGGCGATCCTGGCCGGGTCGATCCAGCCGGGCACGGTGATCGTGATCCGCTACGAGGGTCCGAAGGGTGGACCGGGGATGCGCGAGATGCTCGCGATCACCGGTGCCCTGAAGGGTGCGGGACGCGGGTCCGACTGCGCACTGATCACCGACGGCCGCTTCTCGGGTGGCACGTGGGGGTTCTGCATCGGCCACGTCGCGCCCGAGGCCACCGACGGCGGCCCGATCGCCTACGTCCGCGACGGTGACCTGATCCGGATCGACGTCCCGACCAAGTCGCTCGACCTGCTGGTCGACACCGCGGAGCTGGCGAACCGGATGGACGGCTGGGCGCCGAATCCTCCCCGCTACACCACGGGCGTGCTCGGCAAGTACGCCAAGCTCGTCCAAGGCGCCGAGACCGGCGCCATCACCAACACGCTCTGATTGCAGCAGGGGTCAGACCCCTGCTGCAATTCAGTCGACGAGGGCCTGTTGGACGAGCTGGTTGAGCTGCGAGCGAATCGGATACGTGCTCGACGGGAGGAGCTGGGTGAGGAACAGCGCCACGATCTCCTGCGCCGGGTCGACCCAGAAGATCGTGCTCGCTGCGCCACCCCAGGAGTACTCGCCCTCCGATCGCAGCACCTTGTTCGCCGCCGCGTCGAGGACCACCGAGAAGCCCAGCCCGAAGCCCACTCCGTCGAAGCTCGTCTCGGCGAACAGCGGACGGCCGAACGCCTCGAGATCGGCGTTGCCCGGCAGGTGGTTTCGGGTCATGTAGTCGACCGTGCGGCTGCCGAGGAGCCGGACGCCGTCGAGTTCGCCCCGGTTGAGCAACATGTGGGCGAAGCGCAGGTAGTCGTGCGCGGTGCCCACCAGTCCGCCGCCACCGCCGAGCATCGCCGGGGGCTTGTTGGACGCGCGCCCGAGTGCAGCTGGCGCCGGCACCGCCTCACCGGTCGACGGATTGCGAACGTAGAGCGTGGCGAAGCGGTCCATCGACTCGTCGGGGACGAAGAAATCGGTGTCGGTCATGCCGAGCGGCTCGAAGATCCGGGTGCGGAAGAACTCGTCGAGCGCCATGCCCGACACCACCTCGACGAGTCGGCCCAGCACGTCGGTCGACACCCCGTAGTTCCATTCGCTGCCGGGTTGGAACGCAAGCGGCATCTGCGCCCACAGCGCGCAGCACTCGGCGAGGGTGGCGCCGGGAGGATTGCCCCACTCGAACCCGCCGCGCCGGTAGATCGCATCGGTGACATGCGTGTTGTGGAATCCGTACGTGAGGCCCGACGTGTGGGTGAGCAGGTGCCACACGCGGATCGGTTCGACCTGCGGTTCGGTCACCGGCGCGAGGAACGATCCGGACCGGTACACCCGCGTGTCGCCGAACTCCGGCAGCCAGTTGGAGATCGGCGACTTGAGCTCGAGCAGCCCTTCCTCGTACAGCATCATCGTTGCGACCGACGTGATCGGCTTGGTCATCGAGAACATCCGCACGACCGTGTCGTCGGTGAACGGCTCGCCGCTCGCGATGTCGCGGTGACCGGCGGTCGACGAATGCACGAGCCGGCCCCCGCGGCTCACGGCGACGTGCCAACCGGCCAGCTTCTTCTGGTCGACGTATCCCTGGAAATGGCGGTCGATCCGGGCGAGCCGGTCGGGGGCGAAGCCGGCTTCGGCGGGGTCGATCTCGATCTTCAGTGCGCTCATGCGGCGAGCATGCCGTATCGATGGCGTCGCCGACGAGCCGACCCTCCCCGAGCGATCGATGGTCGCCATCTACGGTGATTCCATGACCGACATGCCACCACCATCCGATCCGAGCAGCGTTCCGCCGCCGGCCGCGTCATCACCTCCACCGCCATCACCGGCGCCGCCACCACCGGCGCCGATGGGGGCTCCGGCAGCGGCAGCCCTCGGCCCGGTCGGCAAGCCTCGTTCGGCCTTCCTCGTGATCCTGTTGACGATCGTCACGTTCGGTATCTGGACGATCGTCTGGTCGTACCAGAACGGCGAAGAGCTCAAGCAACACGCCCGCACCGGTCTGGGCGGCGTCGCCTACCTGTTCATCACGTTGCTCCTCTCGCCGGTGACGATGTTCCTGATGGCGTCGGAGGTCGAGCAGCTCTATCGCCGTGAGGGCAAGGAACCGCCGATCACCACCATCTGGGGCCTGTGGTTCCTGCTCCCGATCATCGGCAACTTCATCTGGTACTTGCGCATCCAGCGCTCGATCAACGACTACTGGACCGATCACGGATCGACCGTCTCGCCCGGCCTCTGAGCCGGCGTCGTCAGGTCTGGGGGGCAGCGCGTGGCACGTCGGTGCGGCGCCGCTCGATCAGCATGAACACGGCGCGCCAGCCGACGATGAAGAACCCGAGGAACAGCGTCGCCACGATGATGAACGACGTGGCGGTGCCGTCGTCGAACACGAAGTGACGCAGGAGCATCCCGCCTGCCACGACGATCGCCCAGACACCGAGTCCCGTTCGCAGGTCGGTCGGCCGGTGCCACGCACGGAGTACGAGCCAGGCGATGGCCAGCGCGATGAGAAACGGTGCGACCGTGCCGATCAGGCCGCCGATCCCGGGGTCTTCGTCGTGATTGCGGCGCCCGATGGCGACGAACAGCACGACGAAGAAGGTGTCGAGGCCCGCTGCGAGCGGCGCCCGTCGATCCATCAGCACCTCACCCCTCGGCCGCGAAGCCACCGATGGTGCCGCGGTAGAACACCAGCGGCTGCGGCGGCAGGCCGTCGTGGTCCGCGTCGGCGTCGAGCGAGGTGACGCGACCGAGCACGAAGTAGTGGTCGCCCATCTCGTAGACGTGCTCGACCTGGCAGTCGATCCACGCCACCGCTCGTTCGAGCACGGGAGCGCCTGACGGCGCAGCGTGCCAGTCGACGCCGTCGAAGCGGGTGGTCTCGGTTCCGCTCTTGGCGAACTTCCAGCAGAGGTCGCTCTGCTTGTCGCTCAAGACGTTCACGCAGAAGCTGCCGGCGTCGGCCATCAGGGCCCAGGTCTCCGAGTCGACCTGCGGGAGGAAGCCGACCAGCGGCGGGTCGAGCGACACGGACGTGAACGACCCGATCGTGAAGCCGTGAGGACGATCGCCCTCGGCCATGCCGGTGATCACCGTGACGCCCGTGGGGAAGTGGCCGAGCACGGTGCGGAAGTGCTTCGAATCGAAGGCAACGGCGTTGGCGTCTGGGAGTGGCGGCTGATCGCTCATCGACACCCACTGTACGCTCCAACCCGATGGCCGACCCCACGCCGCCCGCTGTGACGGAGTTCGCCGAGGCCAAGCAGCACCTGCGCCGGCGGATGCGCGACCTGCGCCGCTCGGTCGATGATCGCGCTGGACGGTCCGAGCGGATCTGGGCGGTGGTGATCGCCTCGACCGGAGTCGCAACAGCACGACGGGTCCTCGCGTTCCGCTCGCTCGCCGGCGAACCGGACGTCGGCGCGCTGGAGGCCTGGTGCCTGGCACGCGGGGTGGACTTCGCCGTCCCCGAGGACGACGTCGAACCGGCGTGGCCCGACGTGGTGATCGTGCCGGGCCTCGCGTTCACGCCGGGTGGACAACGGCTCGGCCAGGGTGGCGGTTGGTACGACCGGTTCCTGGTCGGTGTCCGCGGCGACTGCGAGACCGTCGGCGTGTGCTTCCGCGAGCAGCTCGTCGACGAGCTCCCGACCGAGCCACACGACGTGGCCGTCGATCGCATCGTGACCGACTCGGGCCTGGTGATCCGACCGTGAGTGCGTTCGATCTCGACGATCTCGCGCGTGCCACCGCCATCGTGCGGCGTCACGTGCCGCCGACGCCGCAGTACGAGTGGCCGTTGCTGAACGAGGTCGCCGGGAGCGCCGTGGTGGTCAAGCACGAGAACCACACGCCGGTGGGCGCCTTCAAGGTGCGCGGTGGCCTGGTCTATCTGGACCGTTTGGTGCGCGAACGGCCCGAGGTCGCCGGCGTGGTCAGTGCCACGCGGGGCAACCACGGCCAGAGCCTGGCGTTCGCCGGTCGCGTGCACGGTCGGTCGGTCACGATCTTCGTGCCACACGGCAACAGCGTCGAGAAGAACGCGGCGATGCGAGCGCTCGGCGCGGAGGTGGTCGAGTTCGGCAGCGATTTCCAGGAGGCCCGCGAGCGTTCGATCGAGGTGGCGTCCGAACGCGGTCTCGAGGCGGTGCCGCCGTTCCATCCCGACCTCGTGCTCGGCGTGGCCACCTACGCCCGCGAGTTGTTCGACGCGGCGGGGGCACTCGACACGGTGTACGTCCCGGTCGGGATGGGCTCGGGAATCAACGCGCTGATCGGTGTGCGCGACCTGCTGGGCCTCCACACGGCGATCGTCGGCGTCGTGAGCGAAGGCGCGCCGTCGACGTTGCTGTCGTTCGAGCGCGGCGAGGTGGTGGCGACCGAGTCGGCGGCCACCTTCGTCGACGGAGTTGCGACACGTTCACCGGATCCTGTCTCGATCGCGGGGATCGTCGAGGGCGCTGCTCGCGTCATCGCCGTGTCCGACGACGCCACCGCCGAGGCGATGCGCATCGTCTTCCGCACGACCCACAACGTGGCGGAGTCCGCCGGGGCGATCGGGCTCGCCGGGTTGTTGTCGGAGTCGGTCGACCGCCGCGGCGAGCGCAGCGCGTTCGTGCTCTGCGGCGGCAACGTCGACACCGCACAGTTCCACGCGGTGCTCGGTGGATCCACCCCGGTGGCCTGAGACGTCTGCCAGACTCCGCCGCATGCGATCCCTGCACTCCCTCGGTGGCGCCGTCGCGCTGCTCGCGCTCGTCACCGTTGCGGCCGGGTGTGGCGACGGCGAGACCGCGTCGGTGCCGTCCGGTGCGTCGTTCGCGACCGTGGCCCCCACCACCGAGAGCGCGGTCACGACCTCGGTCGCGACGTCCGCAGTCCCCACCACGGCCGGCTCCGGCGCGGCGGCGCCCACCACGGCAGCACCGGCGACCGACCCTCCGACGGCCGTCGCTCCTGCGTCGACCGCGGCGCCGGCCGAACCGGCCGACGACGACGGATCCTGCCTCGTCGGCGACTGGGTGGTCACGGACGAGCAGATGAGCGCCTTCTACGACGGTCTGATGACGACGGTCGAGGCGCCACTCACGCTCGACTCGGTCGGGAGCGCCTCGCTGAGCTTCCGCGCCGACGGCACCTACGAATGGGCTCCGGCGTTCGATCTGACCGTCGAGGCTGCCGGGCAGGTGGGCACCGGTGTCGTGTCCGGATCGATCACGGGGAACTGGTCGGCCGTCGACGGTGCCGTGGCGACGACGTCGGACGTCAACGGGCTGGCGGTCTCGATCACCGTGGCCGGGGTGACGTTCAGTGGCAATGACTTGGCGAACGGCCTGCTCAACAGCTCACCGGTCAGCGGCGTCACGTATTCGTGCGACGGGCCGGTGCTCGACTTCCGGACGGCCGACCCGGGTGTGACCGTCCCGGTCACCCTCGCCCCGGTCTGAACACACCTACCGACGCGGCGATCGACGGTCGAGGCCTCACCCGCGCCGCAGCGACTCGGCGAGATCGTCGAGGGCGGGATCGTGCACCGAGCCGGCGCGAGTGGCGATCACGAGTGGGCGGGTGGTGAGCGTGCGGACCCTCCGCAGTGGCCGGTCGCCGTGTTCGGCCTGCGAGGTCGGCAGCACCGTCCAGCCCACGCCCAACTGCACCATCTCACGCAGCACGTCGGGCTGATGGCTCTCGGCGACCACGTCGAGCGGCGCGCCGAGCTGACGCAACTCCTCGACGACGAGTGCACGGGTGTGTGAGCCGGCCGGAAACAGCACCCACGGTCCCCAGGTCGGCGGTGGTCCGGGCCGGCGATCGGGCGGCGCGTAGACGGCGAGGTCCTCGGTGAGGAGTGCGACGGCGTCGATGCCGCCCACGGGCGTCGGTGGATCGACGCACACGACGAGGTCGAGCTCCCCGGCGACCAGGAGTTCGAGGAGTTCGGCCGACGGGGCGACGCGCAGTCGCAGGTCGACGTCGGGGTGCTCCGAGCGGTAGCGACGCAGTTGGTCGGGGTGGTGGACGACAGCGGCGGCGTCGATCATGCCCAATCGGAGTGTGCCGCTGTGCCCCGAGCGCAGACGGTCGGCCCATTCGGCCAGGTCGTGCGTGAGCCCGAGTACCTGGCGTGCGTGCGCGACGACGGGCGACGCACCCGGTCGAACGGTTCGCCGTCGGCCGTCGCGGTCGAACAGCGTCACACCGACGCGACGTTCGAGTTCGGCCAGGCCTTGCGACAAGGCCGACGCACTGACACCGACGCGGGCCGCGGCCACCGCCCACGTCGGTTCCTCGGCCACCGCGACGAGGTATTCGAGTTGGCGGATCGACAGGTCGGGAAGTGGCCGCACCCGTGCAGGATACTTCAGATTTGCTTCACAACTGATGCTTGAACTGAATCATCGCTTATCATCGTCGGGATGACCGCACGACAGATCGCTCCCGCCACCGGCAAACTCGGTGTCCTCACGCCCGGCATGGGTGCCGTGGCCTCCACCTTCATCGCCGGCGTGATCGCCGCCCGAAAGGGAATCCACCCGCCGATCGGCTCGATCAGCCAGATGGCGCACATCCGCCTCGGCACGAAAGAGGAGAACCGCAACCCGATGATCAAGGAGTTCGCGCCCCTGGCCGACCTCGACGACATCGTGTTCGGCGGTTGGGACCCGATCTCGCCGAACGCGCTCGAAGCTGCTCGCACGGCCGGCGTGTTGAACAGCGAAGACCTCAATGCGATCTCGAGTGAACTCGAAGCGATCGTTCCGATGGAGGCCGTGTTCGACCAGCGCTGGGTCTCGCGGCTCGAGGGTGTGCGCGTCAAGAAGATCGAGAACAAGTGGGACCAGGCCATGGCCCTCATGGAGGACATCGCCAACTTCAAGTCGGCGAACGGCTGTGACCGCCTGGTGATGGTGTGGTGCGGTTCGACCGAGGCGTACCAGGAGCCCTCGGCCGTCCACGAGACCGTTGCGGCGTTCGAACAGGGCCTCAAGGACAACGATGCCAACATCTCGCCGAGCCAGATCTACGTGTACGCGGCCCTGCAGTCGGACGTGCCGTTCGCGAACGGTGCGCCGAACCTGTCGGTCGATCTGCCCTGCATGATCGAGCTGTCGAAGACGCGCAACGTGCCGATCGCCGGCAAGGACTTCAAGACCGGCCAGACGTGGATGAAGACGATCCTCGCGCCCGGCCTCAAGGCCCGCATGCTCGGCCTGCGTGGCTGGTACTCGACGAACATCCTCGGCAACCGTGACGGTGAGGTGCTCGACGATCCGGAGAACTTCAAGTCGAAGGAAGTGTCGAAGCTCGGTGTGCTCGACGGGATCCTGCAGCCCGAGGTGTACCCGGACCTCTACGGCAACATCGACCACGTCGTGCGCATCAACTACTACCCGCCCCGCGGCGACAACAAGGAGGGCTGGGACAACCTCGACATCTTCGGGTGGCTCGGCTATCCGATGCAGATCAAGGTCGACTTCCTCTGTCGCGACTCGATCCTCGCGGCGCCGATCGTGCTGGACCTCGCGATCTTCATGGACCTCGCGCATCGTGCCGGCGAGTCGGGCGTGCAGGAGTGGCTGAGCTTCTACCTCAAGGCCCCGCAGGCTGCTGGCGAGAGCCCGGCGGAGAGCGACCTGTTCATCCAGCAGACCAAGCTCAAGAACACCCTGCGCGAGTGGATGGGCGAGCAGCCGGTCACCCACTCCGAAGCCGGCTGACACCCCGACACCCGTCACCGTCACCCCCGTCCCCTGTGCGTCGCGGTCTCGGCGGGTCACCCCGCCGGAATCGCGACGCAAACGGAACGGGTGGGGTACATCCCATACAGTCGTGGCCATGACGGCTGTGGTGATGGACGGCAATGCCCTGCGCGACGAGATCGTCGCCGACATCAGGCGACGCATCGACGCGGCGGGGTCGCCGCCGATCTGTCTCGCCACGGTGCTGGTGGGCGACGACCCTCCCAGCCAGCGCTACGTGAAGATGAAGCACGCCAAGGCGGCGGAGGCGGGACTCGTCTCGAAGCACGTCGACCTCCCGGCCACCGCCTCGCAGGACGACGTCGAGCGAGCGGTCAGGGAACTCGCTGCGTCAGCCGATGTCCACGGCATCCTCGTGCAGCTCCCGCTGCCCGACGGTCTCGACCCCGAACCCGTCCTCGATCTCATCCCGCCCGAGAAGGACGTCGACGGGCTCACCGAGCGATCGATGGGCCGGCTGCTGCGGGGCCGCCCCGGACTGGTCGGCTGTACGCCGCTCGGGGTGATGCGCCTCCTGGAGCGCTACGACATCCCGACCAGCGGGAAGCGGGCGGTGGTCATCGGACGCTCGACGCTCGTCGGCCTCCCCCTGTCGTTGCTGCTCGCCCGCAAGGGCGTCGATGCCACCGTCACGGTGGCGCATTCACGGACGGCTGACATGGCCGACGTGGTGCGTGAGGCCGACATCGTCGTCGGTGCGGCCGGCCAGGCGCGGATGATCACCGCCGACATGGTCAAGCCCGGAGCCACCGTGATCGACGTGGGCGTGTCGCGTACCGAGGCCGGGATCGCCGGCGACGTCGACTACGCGCCCGTCGCCGAGGTCGCCGGCCACATCACGCCGATGCCCGGCGGCACCGGGCCGATGACGATCGCCTGCCTGCTGGAGAACACGCTGACCGCGGCCCGGCTCCAAGGCCTGTTCACCGGCTGAGTCGACCTCGAGTCGTCACACGGTGGTGGGATGTCGACACGGGCGCCGACGGTGAGCGGTCACCGGAGAACTGCTCATGACTTGCCGACCGGTGACCGATGAGGGCTATGATGTCTTCCGTGTCTACGACCACGACCCTCCCGAGCCTGCTCGTAGTACTCATCCGGTAGCGCGTCCAGCCACACTGCTGTACGCGCTCACGACCTCCCAGCCGGGAGGTCGTTTGCTTTTCGGCACCTCACCGTTCCGAACCGACCATCCCACCGTTCCCACCCACGACCACCCGAAGATCCCCACAGGAAGCACCACCAGGAAGCAGCACGATCATGGCTGAACGAATCACCGGCGCCGAGGCGCTGATCCGAGCACTCGAACACGAGAACGTCGATCTCATCTTCGGCTACCCCGGCGGGTGCATCCTGCCGGCGTACGACCCGCTGATGGACAGCTCCATCCGCCACGTCCTCGTGCGTCACGAGCAGGGCGCCGGCCACATGGCCGAGGGCTACGCGCACGTCTCGGGCAAGCCGGGCGTCGCCATGGTCACGTCGGGCCCGGCCGCCACCAACCTGGTGACGCCGCTGATGGACGCCTACATGGACTCGGTGCCGATGGTCGCCATCACCGGCCAGGTCCCCACCGCGGCGATCGGCAGCGATGCCTTCCAGGAGTGCGACACGGTCGGCATCACCCGGTCGTGCACCAAGCACAACGAACTCGTCATGTCGGCGCAGGACATCCCGATGGCCGTGCGCCAGGCGTTCCACATCGCCACCACCGGACGCCCCGGGCCGACGTTGATCGACGTGCCGAAGGACTGCCTGCAGAACGACATGGAGTGGTACTGGCCGACCGACCAGGAAGTGCTCGACTCGCTGCCCGGGTACCGCCCGAACGTCAAGGGTCACCCGCGGATGATCAAGGAGGCCGCCCGTCTGATCATGTCGTCGGAGCGGCCGGTCATCTATGCCGGTGGCGGCATCCTCAAGTCGCGTGCCGCCGAGGCGCTGCGCGAGCTGGCCGAGCTGATCGACAGCTACGTCGTCACCACACTGATGGCGCGCGGGGCGTTTCCCGACGACCATCCGCTCTGTCTCGGCATGCCGGGCATGCACGGCAACGCCACCGCGGTCACCGCGATGCAGAAGGCCGACCTGCTGATCACGCTCGGCGCACGCTTCGACGATCGCATCACCGGGAAGGTCGATGCGTTCGCCCCGGTCGCCAAGGTGATCCACGTCGACATCGACCCCGCCGAGCAGGGCAAGGTTCGCCGTCCCGACGTGCCGATCGTCGGCGACGCCAAGTACGTGATCGAGGAGATCATCTCCGAGATCAAGGCGATGATCGCCGCCGGAGCGGTGCAGGCCGACACCTCGGCGTGGAAGAGCAGGGTGTCGGGATGGCGCGAGCAGTTCCCGATGACCTACGAACAGTCGGCTCCGGGCGACGCGCTCAAGCCGCAGTACTGCATCGAGGAGCTGAACCGCCTCGCCTCACCGCACACGATCGTGGCGTCCGGGGTGGGTCAGCACCAGATGTACACCTCGCAGTTCTTCGAGTTCAACGAGCCGTACACCTGGGTCAACTCGGGCGGACTCGGCACGATGGGCTTCTCGATTCCAGCCGCCATCGGCGCCAAGGCGGCCAAGCCCGAGTGCGACGTGTGGGCCGTCGACGGCGACGGCTGCTTCCAGATGACCGCTCAGGAGTTGGTGACCTCGACCGTCGAAGGACTCCCGATCAAGGTGGCGTTGCTGAACAACAGCTACCTCGGCATGGTCCGTCAGTGGCAGGAGATGTTCTACGACGAGCGCTACTCCGAGGTGTATCTCAACGCCAAGGTGCCCGACTTCGTGATGTGGGCCGAGTCGATGGGGTGCGTCGGCATCCTCGTCGAGTCGCCCGAGGAGGTCGGCCCCGCCATCGAGAAGGCGAACTCGATCACCGACCGCTCGGTCGTCATCGAGTTCCGCACCGACGCATCCGAGAAGGTCTTCCCGATGGTGCCCGCCGGACACAGCAACGACGACCTGATCCTCCACCCCACTCAGCAAGACCGAGCCGAAAGCCTGCGCTCATGACCACCATCAACCAGTACGGCGGCCAGACGCTCAACCATCACATCCTGTCGGTGCTCGTCCAGAACCGACCCGGTGTCCTCGCCCGGGTGGCCGGCCTCTTCGCCCGCCGCGGCTACAACATCTTCTCGTTGGCGGTCGCTCCGGCCGAGGACGAGGGCATGAGCCGGATCACGATCGTCGTCGACGTCGAGTCGACCCCGCTCGAACAGATCACCAAGCAGCTGTTCAAGCTGATCGACGTGGTCAAGATCTCCGAGCTCGACCCGCGCCGGTCGGTCGAGCGCGAGCTGTTGATCGCCACGGTGAAGGCGCCGGACGAGCAGCGCGCCAAGGTGGTCGAACTCACCAACATCTTCGAGGGCAAGATCATCGCCGTCGCCGAGTCGGTGCTGACCGTCAGCCTGGAGGGTCATCCCGACAAGCTCGACGATTTTGAGGATTTGCTCGACGGATATGGCATCGTTGAGCTCCAGCGCACGGGTCGCGTCGCGCTTCCGAAACTCGATCGCGGCGCACGCCTGCGCGCTGTGAACCAAACCCCCACCCCGAACACTGGAAAGGCTGGCTGAGATGGCCGTCACCGTCTACTACGCAGAGGACGCGGATCCTTCGATCATCCGCAGCAAGAAGGTCGCCATCGTCGGCTACGGGTCACAGGGGCACGCGCACGCGTTGAACCTGAAGGAGTCGGGCGTCGACGTCGTCGTCGGGCTGCGTCCCGAGTCGTCCTCCGTCGCGAAGGCCGAGGCTGCCGGCCTCACCGTGATGACCATCGACGAGGCGGCGGAGTGGGCCGACGTGATCATGCTCCTCGCTCCCGACACCGAGCAGAAGGCGATCTACGACGCACACATCGCCAAGCACATGACCGACGGCAAGGCCCTCGCCTTCGCCCACGGCTTCAACATCCGCTTCGACCGGATCCAGCCGCCCGCCGGTTGCGACGTGATCATGATCGCCCCGAAGGGCCCGGGTCACCTCGTGCGGCGTACCTACACCGAGGGCGGTGGCGTGCCTGCGCTCATCGCGGTGGCACAGGACGCCAGCGGTCAGGCCCGCGACATCGCCATGTCGTACGCCGACGCCATCGGTGGCACCCGCGCCGGCGTGATCGAGACCACGTTCGCCGAGGAGACCGAGACCGACCTGTTCGGCGAGCAGGCGGTGCTGTGCGGCGGGGTGACGGCCCTGGTGCGCGCCGGATTCGAGACGCTGACCGAGGCCGGGTACGCGCCGGAGATGGCGTACTTCGAGTGCCTCCACGAGGTGAAGCTGATCGTCGACCTGATGTACGAAGAGGGCATCGCCGGCATGCGGTACTCGATCTCCGACACTGCCGAGTACGGCGACCTGACCCGCGGACCGCGTGTGGTCACGGAGGCCACCAAGGCCGAGATGAAGAAGATCCTCGGCGAGATCCAGAGCGGCGAGTTCGCGGCCGAGTGGATCGCCGAGTCGGAGGCCGGCCGACCGAACTACAAGCGCATGCAGGAAGAGGGCAAGGAGCACCCGATCGAGGAGATCGGTGGCGAGCTTCGCAGCATGATGCCGTTCATCAGCGCCGGCAAGCAGAAGGTCTCCGACATCTCCGGCGGCTGACATGACCCCAAGCGATGAGCGAACTCCCCGTATGTGCGGGGCTCGCTCATCGCTCGGGTCGGGCGGGCCTCGCTCGGGCGCGCCGATGAGCGAACTCCCCGCATGCTGGGCTCCCGCTCATCGCACGGGTGGTGCGGATGGCGGGGGCGGTGCAGCATGACGACCGCCGCATGGGCGTTCCTGGTCGTGTTCGCGATCGCCGCAGGCGCGAACTGGTGGAGCCGCTGGACCGACGATCGTCGGACCGAACTCTGGAGCAAGCCGCTCGCGCTGATCGCCCTGGTCGGCGTCGCGGTGACGCTCGATCCGGTGGACCCGGCGGTCCGGGCATGGTTCGTCGTCGCGCTGGTGTGCTCGCTGGCGGGCGACGTGTTCCTGCTCGACGGCGATCGGCGGTTCGTGCCGGGACTCGTCGCGTTCCTGTTCGCGCACGTCGCCTACACCGTGGGCCTGATCGTGGCACCGGACTGGTCGTGGGCGGGCTTCGTCGTCGGTGTCGCGCTCGTGGTCGCGCTCGTCTCGACGGTCGGGCTGCGAATCGTCCGTGCTGCTCGCCGATCCGAACCGGTGCTCGGTCCGGCCGTCTCGGCATATCTGCTGGCCATCTCGCTGATGTTCTGCGCAGCGGTGGCGACCGGCAACCCGTGGGCGATCGTCGGTGCGGGCCTCTTCGTCGCCTCCGACTCCGTGCTCGGCTGGCGCCAGTTCGTCGGCTCGGCGAGCTGGATGCCCGTCACGGTGATGGTCACCTACCACCTCGGTCAGGCCGGCCTCGTCGCCAGCCTTCTCTGACGCGCGGAAAACCCGACTTGTACGGTCGGGAATTGGGCGGTAGCGTCGCAGCCCTATGAGTGACCAGTGGGGTTTTGACACCAAGCAGATCCATGTCGGCGGCGAGCCCGACCCGACGACCGGTGCCCGGGCGGTGCCGATCTACCAGACGACGTCGTACGAGTTCCGCGACACCGAGCACGCGGCCAATCTCTTTGGTCTCGCCGAGATCGGCAACATCTACACCCGCATCATGAACCCGACCCAGGCCGCGCTCGAGGCCCGCGTCAATGCGCTGGAGGGCGGCTGCATCACGGCCGTCGGGCTTCCGGGCACGCTCGCTGTCGCCTCGGGTCAGGCCGCCGAGACGCTCGCGTTCATGACGCTGTGCGAGTCCGGTGACCACGTCGTCGCCTCACCGTCGCTCTACGGCGGTACCTACAACCTGCTGCACTACACGCTGCCGAAGTTCGGCGTCGAGGTCACCTTCGTCGACGACCCTGACGACCTGTCGCAGTGGGAAGCGGCGATCAAGCCCAACACCAAGGTCTTCTTCGGCGAGGTCATCCCGAACCCGAAGAACGACGTGCTCGACATCGAGGGCATCGCCGGTGTGGCGCACGCCAACGGCATCCCGCTGATGGTCGACAACACGGTGCCGACGCCGTACCTGATCCGTCCGCTCGAATGGGGCGCCGACATCGTGATCCACAGCCTCACGAAGTTCATGGGCGGCCACGGAACGTCGGTCGCCGGCGCCATCGTCGACGGCGGCACGTTCGACTACGCGGCTTCCGGTCGCTTCCCGAACTTCACCGAGCCCGACCCGAGCTACCACGGCCTCGCCTACTTCCCGGCGCTCGGCCACGGCGCGTTCATCCTCAAGGCGCGAGTGCAGATGCTGCGCGACATGGGCCTCGCGATCTCGCCGTTCAACGCCTTCATGATCCTGCAGGGCATCGAGACGCTCAGCCTGCGCATGGAGCGTCACTTCTCGAACGCGCAGGTCGTGGGCGAGTACCTCGCCACGCACGACCAGGTCGAATCGGTCAACTACGCCGGCCTGCCGTCGAGCCAGTGGCACGAGCGTGCGAAGCAGCTCGGTGGCGGCAGGGGCTACGGCTCGGTGCTGGCATTCGAGATCAAGGGCGGACTGGAGGCGGGCAAGAAGTTCGTCGAGGGCTGCACGCTCCACAGCCACGTCGCCAACATCGGCGACGCCCGCAGCCTGGTGATCCATCCGGCGAGCACCACCCACTCGCAGCTCACCCCCGAGGAGCAGGCCGCGTCCGACGTGACCCCGGGCCTGGTGCGGATCAGTGTCGGCCTCGAGTCGATCGACGACATCATCGCCGACATCCAGCAGGCCTTCGCCGCCGCCAAATGAGACGCGGGGTCTGACCCCACGTCTCATTCAGTCGTCGCGCTGGTTGCGGAGGAACTCCTCGAACTGGTCGCCGAGATCGTCGGCGGTCGGGATCTGCGCCTCGGCGCGCCGGTCGAACTCGGCTTCGAGCAGGGCGACGTACATCCGGAGCTGCTCGTCGTTGGCGACGAGTTCGTCGTGGACGTCGCGCCAGCCGTCGATCTGGTCGCTGAGGTCGTTGGTGTTCGGCACGTCGAGCACGTGGCTGAGGTGCCGGACCAGCGCCTGCACCGCCTGGGGGTGCTCGGCGTTCATCAGGTAGTGGGGAATGCCGACGCGCAGCGAGATCGACGGGATGTTCCTGGCCTCGAGTTCTGCCTGGAGCACGCCGACCACACCGGTGACGCCCTGGTACGACGGTGCCACGAGGCCGAGGCGGCGCGCCAACTCGGCGTTGGCCGTGCTGCCGGTGACCGGCGGGGTGCGGGTGTGAGGGATCGCCTCGGCGCCCGAGCCGACGGTGACGATCGCCTCGCAGCCGAGTGCCTGCGCGACGACGTTGATCGCGCCCGTGTACGTCCGCCACGCCATGTGAGGCTCGACACCGATCAACGCGACGACGTCGCGGTGACCGGGATTGCGTTGGAGCACGAACTCGTTCGACGGCCACACGATCTCCCGGACGTCGTCGTCGATCGACACGTGCGGCCGCTGCTGGGTGAAGTCGTAGAACGGGTCGGGGTCGATCTGCCCGACCGTCACCGCATGATCGGCGCTGACGAAGGCGTTGACCGCCTGGGTGGCCGCGCCCCCGACGTCGAACCACCCCTCGAGCCCGACGAGCATCACCGGGCGCTCGAGCACGCCGATGTCACCGGTCCCGAATTCGAGCACGTCGGTCGGATCCACGCCAGGAGTCTGCCAGCGAAATGTGACCCTGGGGTCAGACCCCGCGTCTCATGCCAGCTTCGAGACGACGTGGTCGATGCAGTGGGTGAGCGCCTCCACGTCGGACGGTTCGATCGCGGGGAACATGCCGATGCGCAGCTGGTTGCGACCGAGCTTGCGGTACGAGTCGGTGTCGACGACGCCGTTGGCTCGCAGGGCCTTGTTGACGGCGGTGGCGTCGATCGAGTCGTCGAGGTCGATCGTGCCGACGACATTCGACCGTTTGGCCGGATCGGCCACGAACGGTGTGGCGAAGCTGCTCGCCTCGGCCCAGCCGTAGAGCGTGGCGGCCGACTCGGCGCTTCGCCCGGCGGCGAAGGGCATCCCGCCGTTGTCGTTCATCCAGCGGACCTGGGCGTCGAGCAGCAGCAGCGTGGCGAGCGCCGGCGTGTTGTAGGTCTGGTTCAGCTTCGAGTTGTCGAGCGCGATCTTCAAGTCGAGCGACGCGGGTCGCCAGCGGTTGCCGGCGCCGATCGACTCGATCCGGTCGAGCGCGGCCGGCGAGCACGCCGCCAGCCACAACCCACCGTCAGAGGCGAAGCTCTTCTGCGGGGCGAAGTAGTAGACGTCGACCTCGTCGGGATCCCAGGTGAGCCCGCCGGCGGCCGATGTGGCGTCGACGGCGACGAGTGCATCAGCGGCGGTCGTGCCGGCCGGCCGCCGGAGATCCATCGCCACGCCGGTCGAGGTCTCGTTGTGGGTGAGCGCGTAGACGTCGATGCCGTCCTCGGCCACCGCGTCCGGGTGGCTGCCGGTGTCGGAGCGGATCACCGTCGGCTCGCCGAGATGGGGGGCGGCGGCCGAGGCCTCGGCGAACTTCGAGGAGAACTCGCCGAACACGAGGTGCTGGCTGCGGTGCTCGATGAGACCGAAGGTGGCGACGTCCCAGAACACGGTGGAGCCACCGTTGCCGAGGACGATCTCCCACCCGTCGGGGAGTCCGAACAGCGCCGACAGACCGGAGCGCACGCTGCCGACCAGATCCTTGACCGGCGGCTGACGGTGCGACGTGCCGAGCACGGTGCGCTGCGCGGCGACGACCTGGTCGACCTGTTCGGGTCGGACCTTCGACGGGCCGCACCCGAAGCGCCCGTCGGCGGGCAGCAGGTCGGCGGGGATCACGATGGTGGCGGGGTCCGAACTCACGCCCCAAGCATGGCGCGTGCACCCCGCGATCCCACGCCGTGAATCGTCGTTGGGATGCGGTGGCCGCTGTGGCAGGCTTGCACCGTGAAGCGCACATCTCAACGACTCGCCGCGATCGCCCCCTCCGCCACCCTCGCCGTCGACGCCAAGGCCAAGGCCCTGCAGGCTGCGGGGGAGAACGTGATCGGATTCGGCGCCGGTGAGCCCGATTTCCCGACGCCCGCCCACATCGTGGACGCGGCCGTCGCGGCGTGCCGCGATCCGAAGAACCACCGGTATTCGCCGGCCGGCGGGCTGCCCGAGCTGAAGCAGGCGATCGCCGACAAGACGCTGCGCGACTCCGGTTTCGAGTGCAACGCATCCCAGGTGCTCGTCACCAACGGCGGCAAGCACGCCGTGTACACCGCGTTCGCTGCCCTGTGCGATCCCGGTGACGAGGTCATCTGTCCGGCGCCGTACTGGACGACCTATCCGGAGGCGATCACGCTCGCCGGTGGCGTTCCGGTGGTCATCGACACCGATGCGGCCAGTGGGTTCCAGGTGACGATCGAGCAGCTCGACGCGGCCTACACCGAGCGCACCAAGGTGCTGCTGTTCGTGAGTCCCGACAACCCGTCGGGCTCGGTGTGTCCGCCCGACATGGTGAAGGCGATCGGCGAATGGGCGCTCGACCGTGGCGTCTGGGTGATCACCGACGAGATCTACGAGCACCTCACCTACGGCGACCACGTGTTCGCGTCGATGCCGACGCTGGTGCCCGAGCTGGCGAACCAGTGCATCATCGTCAACGGGGTCGCGAAGACCTATGCGATGACCGGCTGGCGCGTCGGCTGGATGATCGGTCCAGACGACATCGTCAAGGCGTCGACCAACTTCCAGAGCCACGCCACCTCGAACGTCGCCAACGTGTCACAGCGCGCGGCACTCGCCGCGGTCTCGGGTCCGCTCGACGACGTCGTGATGATGCGCACCGCGTTCGCCCGCCGGGCGCAGACGATGTGGACGAAGCTCAACGCGATCGACGGGGTCACCTGCCTCGAACCGCAGGGAGCGTTCTACGCCTACCCGGATCTGACCGGCCTGCTCGACCGGCCGATCGACGGGGTCACGGCGACCAACACGCTCGAGCTCGCCGACCTCGTGCTCGACAAGGCGAAGGTGGCGTTCGTGCCGGGCGAGGCGTTCGGCCTGGGCGGCTACGGCCGGTTCTCGTTCGCACTCGGCGACGACGACCTCGTCGAGGGCATCGACCGGTTCGCCGCCCTCGTCAACGGCTGACGCGGCGACGTCGGCGTCTACGAGCCGCACACGGTGCGGATGAGTTCGACGGCGTTCCCGCCGAGCACTCGATCGATCTCGTCGGCACCGAGCCCACGCGCCGCGAGACCAGCCTCGAGGTCGTCGAACTGGCGGTAGTCGGTCAGCACCGGTCGGAAGTTGGCGTCCAGATCGGTGCCGATCGCCACGTGCTCCACACCCACCAGGTCGACCAGCCGCACCACCTCGTCGATGAAGTCGTCGAGTGTCTGCGACACCACACCCGACGGCCAGGCCCCGATCAACCCGCCGGCATCGCTGACGACGCGGGCGTGCTCGTCGGTCAGCAGTCGCGCATGGTTGCCCTGGGGCCCGATGAGGTGGGAGTGGGAGATCATCACGGGGTGGCGCGAGACCGCCACGGCGTCCACGGTCGTGTCGAACGATGCGTGCGCCAGGTCGACGATCATGCCGAGGTCGTTCATGACGGCGACGAGTTCGCGACCGGCTGTCGAGAGCCCGTGATGGAGTGGCGGCTCGGTCTGGAGGTCGCCGTATCGGTTCTGGCGGTAGTGGACGATGGTGATCGACCGGACTCCTCGGGCATGCGCCTCGTGCACGCGTTCGAACGCGTCGGCGTCGGGGCCGTCCTCGACGAAGTCCGCCCCTTCGCAGGTGATCAGCAACCCGGTCCTGCCGGCCCGGTGCAGACGCTCGACGTCGTCAGCACCGGAAACGATCGTCGCGTCGAGCTTGCGTGCGATGTCGGCGACCGCATCGAGCTGTCGTCGATGGTCGGCGTGGGCCTCCCCCGGGGCGAACTCTCGTGCGGCGGCAAATCGACTCTCGACGAGCCGGAGGACGCGAAGGTCCGCGACCGTGGCAAAGCTGACCGCCGCCATGCCGGCGTCCTGCGCTCCTCGGAGCCCGGCGACTGCGTCGTCGCTTCCGAGGACGGCTCGCGCCGGATCGGAGTCGGGGAGTCCGGCGAGAAAGCACCGGCCGGGGTGAGCGTGAACGTCGACGCGCGGCGACCGGGTCCGAGTCAACGGATCTCCACCTCGCATTCGATCTCGACCGGAATCGAGAAGGGAAGCTCCGCCAGGCCGACTGCGCTGCGGGCATGTGCCCCCACCTCGGCACCGAAGACCTCGAAGATCAGATCCGAGCAGCCGTTGATCACGCTCGGCAGGCTCACGAATCCGGGTGCCGCGTTGACCATGCCGAACACACGGGTCCAACCGGTGATTCGATCGAGGTCGCCGAGCGCCCGCTCGAGCGATCCCAGGATCCCCAGCGCGGTGAGGCGCGCGGCGTGATAGCCCTGTTCGAGGGTCAGGTCGGCTCCGACCTTGCCGAGCGGTCGGGCGAGGGAACCGTCGGGTTCTTGCGGGCCGTGTCCGGACACCACCGCCCGATGTCCGCGCACGATGACCGGACTGAACGGCAGCACCACGCCGGGCGGGGCCGGCATCGGTGGCGGCAGGACGAGTCCCAATTCGAGCAGTCGGTCGGCGATGGCGCTCATCTTCGTCGACTGTCGGCTCAGCCGGCGGCTTCGACAGCCGCTTCGTGCTCGGGCAGCGGTTCGACGTGCACGAATCGCACGGCGAGCAGATCGACGATCACCACGACCGCGGCACCGACCACGATGATCAGCAGCGGCACGACGACGTCCTCCCGTGGCAACGTCATCGTCGTGGTGTTGGTGCCGTTCGGCCAGGGCCACAACACCCGCGTCGAGCCGAGCATCAGCCCGATCATCGCCGCGAGCACCCACCGGTGGTAACGCTCGAGCAGCCAGTTGAGCAGGGTGGAGAACAAGGCGAGGCCGACGACACATCCGAGCATGAACGCGATCAACACCGCGACGTCGCGGTCGTTGACGGCACCGAGCACCTCGGTGTACATGCCGAGCATCACGAGGATGAACGACCCGGAGATGCCGGGCAGGATCATGGCGCAGATGGCGATCGCCCCGGCGAGGAAGAAGACCCACCAGGGCTTGGTGACGATCTCGGCCGCGGTGTCGGCGACCTCGGTGTCGGAGCGCAGGCCGAGCAACAGGAACATCGTGCCACCGATGCCCAGCATCAGCGCGACCGCAACACCGTCGACCTTGTCGAGCATCCGCAGCGCCACCCAGATCGAGCCGAGGATCAGCCCGAAGAACAACGCCGACATCCTGATCGGCTGTTCGTGGAGCAGCGTCTCGATCACCGAGGACAAGGCGATGATCGCAGCGAGGATGCCGGCGAGCAGCGTGAAGAGCCAGATCCATTCGATGCGCTTCAGGGTGCCGACGGCGCCGGCGACGTCACGGGTGAGGAGCTGCTTGAGTGCGTGGGCCCCTTGGCTGATGTTGCGGATCAGCTGGTCGTAGATGCCGAGTACCAGGGCGACCGTTCCGCCGGAGACACCGGGGACGATGTCGGCAGAACCCATCGTGAAACCGCGGACGACCTGGGCGACGGGCGTGGGAATTCGCACGCAGCGAGGCTAGCGACACCGCTCCCTCGTCCGCCGTCGCACGCGGCGATCAGGGATCGACCGTCAGGCCGAGCCGAACCACTCGTCGTAGGTGGGCACCGACGTGACGCCCGCACACGCCATGGCGATCAACGGGACGGCCGCCATCGCTCCGGAGCCTTCGCCGAGGCGCATGTCGAGGTCGAGTAGCGGTCGCTTGCCGAGGCGCTCGAGGAGCTTGCGGTGCCCGGGTTCGGTGGAGCAGTGCCCGACCATGCAGTGGTCGAGAGCGGCGGGGTTGACCATCACCAGCGGGAGCACGGCAGCGGTCACGACGTAGCCGTCGAGGACCACGGGAATCGAGCGGTGACGCGCCGCCACGGTCGCGGCCGCGATCGCCACGAGTTCGGAACCGCCCACCTCACGCAGGATCTCGATCGGGTCGGTGATCCCGGCGATCCGGCGCACCGACTCCTGCACCGCCGATCGCTTGCGGGCGAGGCCGTCGTCATCGACCCCGGTGCCGCGCCCGACCCATGCGGCGGTCTCGCCTCCGGCCAACGATGCGGCAATCGCCGCCGACGGCGTGGTGTTGCCGATCCCGATCTCGCCGACCACCAGCAGGTCGCAGTCGAGCGCGTCGACCGCGTCGAATGCGATCCTGACGATCTCGTCGAACCGTTCGTCGGAGAGGGCTGCCTCGTATCGGATGTCGCCGGTCGGCCGACCGATGCCGACGTCGATCGCCGACACGCTCGCCCCGGCGATCTTGGCGAACGCGGCGATCGTTGACCGACCTTGGCGGTACGCGTCGAACAGGGCCTGGGTGATGCCGGTGGGGTACGCGCTCACCTTGGTCGCCGCTGCGACGCCGTGGTCGGCGGCGAAGATCAGCGCGGCCGGTCGCTCGACGGCGGGGGTGGCGGTGTGCTGCCAACCGGCCACCCAGGCCGCGATCTCGTCGAGCCAGGCGAGCGCACCGCTCGGTCGCAGCAGGTTGGCGGCTCGTTCGTGCACCGCATCGGCGGCAGCGGGGTCGTGCCCCGGCAGCGGGGCGAGGCGGGCGCGGAGCAGTTCTGACGGCATCGCTCGGCGTCGCTCAGTAGTCGATGCCGCGCATCGCCCGGATGCCCTGCTGGTAGGCGTGCTTGACCTCGCGCATCTCGGTGACGGTGTCGGCGATCTCGATCAGCTCGGGAGCGGCATCGCGTCCGGTGATGATCACGTTGACGTGCCGCGGCCGGTTCGAGATCGTCTCGACGATGTCCGCGACGTCGATCCAGCCGAACGAGGGCAGATACGTCAACTCGTCGAAGATCACCAGTTGGTGCTCGCCGGCCCGTACCAACTCGGCGGCCTTGGCCCATCCCTCCGCGGCGTGCGCCCGATCGTTGGTGAGGTCGTCGGAATCCCACGTGAAGCCGTCGCCGAACGCGAACCAGTCGACGCCGAGTTCTCGCCCGACCTTCTCCTCGCCGACCTTCCAGTCGCCCGACTTGATGAACTGCACGACGGCGACGTTCCAGCCGCGTGCGACCGCTCGGATCATCATGCCGAATGCCGAGGAGGACTTGCCCTTGCCGTTGCCGGTGTTGACGACCACGAGCGAGTCGGCGCTGCGCAGTCCGTCCGGGCGGGGATCTTCGGTGGGGACGGTGTCGCCCGTGGGTTCGTGGTCGGTCATGGGATTGGGGAGCGTACGCAGGCATCACTACGATGTCGAACTGTCGCAGACGCAGCGAAGTCCGGTGAGAACCCGGCGCTGTCCCGCAACGGTGGTCTCCCGACGACGCAGCGATGTGTCCGAG
The DNA here is from genome assembly GCA_963715285.1 of Ilumatobacteraceae bacterium. Taxonomy (GTDB): domain Bacteria; phylum Actinomycetota; class Acidimicrobiia; order Acidimicrobiales; family Ilumatobacteraceae; genus Sva-07. The sequence continues at coordinate 90,390 of CAVQRU010000019.1, forward strand.
GGGAGCGAGCCCGGTCGCCTGCCCTGTGACGCGACCATCACCCTCGAGGCAAGGGACGGCTCGCCGGTCGGTCTCCGGCCTGCACCCATCTTGTCCTCCAACTCCTTGGAGGCATCCATGAACACCCACCCCCGTCGGTTCCGCCGACGTCTGGTCGGCGCCGTCGTCGGGCTCGCTCTCGTCACCGCCGCGTGCGGATCCGACGACTCCGCCGGGGACAACCCGTCGGCGACATCCTCGCCATCGGTCGCCGACGCAACGATCCCCGCTGACGCGACGATCCCCGCTGACGACGTCGAGCTCCGGGTCGTGTCGCTGAGTCCGACCCACACCGAGATGATGTTCGCGATCGGCGCGGGCGATCAGCTGGTCGCCGTCGACGAGTTCTCCGACTACCCCGCCGAGGCGCAGGAGTTGCCGAACGATCTGTCCGCCTTCGACAACAACGTCGAGGCGATCGCCGCCTACGAACCCGATCTCGTCCTGATCGGGGGCGACTTCAACGGCCTCGGGCCGCAGCTCGACACGCTCGGCATCGGCTGGTGGGACGGCCCGGCCGCGACGACGATCGACGATGCGTACCGACAGATCGAGGAGCTCGGCGACGCGACCGGCCACGAGGCCGAGGCCGCCGCGCTCGTCGCGACGATGCAGGACGACATCGCCGACATCGTTGCGACCACCCCGGTCCCCCCGGAGCCGTTGACGATCTTCCACGAACTCGACGACACCCTGTTCAGCCTCGACTCGACCACGCTGTTCGGGGAGCTGTACTCGCTGCTCGGTCTCCGGAACATCGCCGACTCCGTCGAGGGTGATTCCGGCGGGTACCCGCAGCTCAGCGCAGAGTTCGTCGTGTCGGCCGACCCCGACATCATCTTCCTCGCGGACACCAAGTGCTGCGGGCAGTCGCTCGACACGGTCGCCGCTCGTCCGGGCTGGGGCGACCTCACGGCCGTCCAGGACGGCAATGTCGTGGAACTCGACGACGACGTGGCGTCGCGATGGGGCCCGCGCATCGTCGAGTTCCTGCAGTCGGTGTCCGACGCCGTCGCGGGAGCGAACGGCTGATGGTCGCCGCGCCCGCCGACGTGACGGCGGTGGACGCCGTCGCGTCGCGGGCGCGCGTCACGTGGTCCGGCAACGGCCGGTGGTACCTCGCCGGGGCGCTGGTCCTGCTCGCGTCCGTCGTCGTCGGCGCATCGATCGGGCCGGCCGGGCCGGCGTCGTGGCGGGTGCCGCTCGCCCTGCTCGACCACCTGCCGTTGATCGCCGTCGACTCCGGGGTGTCGGAGGCCGAGTGGAACATCGTGTGGCGGATCCGGATGCCGCGGGTGATCCTCGCGGCGCTCGTCGGTGGCATGTTGTCCGTCGCCGGCGCGAGCTACCAGGGGGTGTTCCGGAACCCGCTCGTCGACCCGTATCTCCTCGGTGCTGCTGCCGGGGCCGGTCTCGGCGCCACGTTGGCACTCACCACTGGGCGCGCCGCCACCATGTCGTGGCCGGTCGATCCGGTGCCGACGTCGGCGTTCGTGGTCGCGGTGCTGACGGTCGGGCTGACCTACCTGGTCGGGGCCTCGTTCCGCGGCTCGCCCACCGGTTCGAGCCAGAGTGGCGTGACGCTGGTGCTCGCCGGTGTCGCCGTCGTCGCGTTCGTGACCGCGGTCCAGACGTTCATCCTGCAACGCAACCAGGACGTGGTGCGCGAGGTGTTCCAGTGGATCCTGGGTCGTCTCTCCGGAGCGACCTGGGCCGACATCCGGCTGATCCTGCCGTACGTGACGCTCAGTTGCGTGGTGCTGATGCTCCACCGGCGGCACCTCGACGTCCTGCGTGTGGGCGACGACGAGGCCGCGGCGCTCGGGGTGTCGGTTCGACGGACCCGGCTCGTGATCGTGATCGCCGCCACCCTCGGGACCGCTGCGGTCGTGTCGGTGAGCGGGCTGATCGCGTTCGTCGGTCTCGTGATCCCCCACGCGATCCGTCTCGTCGCGGGCGCCGGGTATCGGCGGCTGATCCCGCTGTCGTTGCTGTTCGGCGCCGCGTTCCTGATCCTCGCCGACATCCCCGGACGGATGCTCTCCAGCCCGGCCGAGACGCCGATCGGCGTGGTCACCGCGTTCCTCGGCGCGCCGTTCTTCATCTACCTGTTGCGCACCCGTCGGATCGTGTGATGAGCACACTGGAGCTCCGCCAGGTCAGCGTGTCGTACGGCAAGCGCATCGCACTCGCTCCGCTGAGTGACCGCATCGAGTCGGGGGAGTGGGTCGGCGTCATCGGACCCAACGGTGCCGGCAAGTCGTCGCTGCTGCGGGCCGCCGCCGGCCTGATCCCGGCGTCGGGGACGATCTGTGTCGACGGTGCGCCGCTCGCGGCGATGACCGACCGGGAGCGGGCGAGCCGGGTCGCCTACGTCGCGCAGAGCCCGCTGATCCCCGACGACATGACGGCGTTCGACTACGTGCTGCTCGGTCGGACCCCGTACGTGGGCTACTTCGGGACCGAGTCGTCACACGACCGCGACGTGGTCACCGACGTGATCGACCGCCTGCGGCTCGGCCCGTTCGCCGACCGGATGCTCGGGGCGATGAGCGGCGGGGAGCGTCAACGGGTCGTGATCGCCCGCGCGGTGGCGCAGGAGGCCCCGGTGCTGCTGCTCGACGAGCCGACGTCGGCGCTCGACATCGGCCACCAACAGCAGGCGCTCGAACTGGTGACCGAACTCCGTGAGCAGCAGGCGATCACCGTGCTCTCGGCGATGCACGACCTCACACTGGCAGGCACCTACACCGACCGGCTGCTGCTGCTCGACGGCGGTGCGATGGTGGCGTCCGGTTCGGCGGAGGAGGTGCTGACGGCCGACCGACTCGGCGAGGTGTTCCACGTCTGCGTCACCGTCGACGTCGACCCCGACGACGGCACCGTCATCGTCGTCCCCCGTCGCGGCTTCCCCGCCCCCTGACCGTCCCAACCCGTTTGCGTTGCACTTTGGGTGGGCCGCCCCACAGAAACGTCGACCCGAACGTGGGTGGGCTGCCGCTGGACCGCGCCAAACCGTTTGTGTGCGGATCTGGGTGGGCCGCTCCACAGAAACGTCGACGCAAACGGGGGGTGGGCTGGTGGGTTTACGCTGGAGGGATGAGCGAGTCGCCCTATCCGACGTTTCCCGGGGTCGACCCGTTCGACGCCGTGCGCACACCCGAGGACGAGCGGGCGCACCGCAAGCGGATGTGTGCCCTCGGGTACCGGATCTTCGCTGCGATGCGATGGGGGCAACTCGGCGACGGCCACGTCTCGGCCCGCGATCCGATCCTGACCGACCACTTCTGGCTGCTCGACTGGGGCATCCCGTTCGGTGAGGCGACGGTCGACGACCTCGTGCTCGTCGGCCCCGACGGGCGGGTGATGGACGCCGCCGGCAATCCGACCGGTGCGGTCAACACCGCTGGCTACAACATCCACGCACCGGTCCTCGCTGCCCGGCCCGACGCGGTGAGCGCTGCGCACACCCACACCCAGTTCGGGACGCCGTGGTCGGCCAACGTCGAGCCGTTCCGGGCGATCAGTCAGGAGTCGTGTGCGTTCGTGTTCGACCAGTCGCTCTTCGACGACGAGGAGGTCGAGGTGCTGTCCTACGACGGCGGCAAGCGCATCGCCGCGGCGCTGGGAGACACCAAGCTGTGCATTCTCCGCAACCACGGACTGCTCACCGCAGGCGGATCGGTCGAAGAGGCCGTCGGCTGGTTCGTGATGGCCGAGCGGGTCGCCGAGGTGCATGTCAAGGCCCCGAACGGGATGGCCATCTCCGACGCAGCCGCGGCGGTCGCGGCCGAGACGCTCGCCCCGGCGTCGACAGGATGGCGAATCTTCCAGTGGCTACTGCGCAGCGTCGTCGACGACCCCGCCGTCGTGGATCCGGTGGTCGTGGACTGAGTGGTCACCTGTGCCGCTCGGGGTGCCCTCGATCCTGAGGTGCTCGAGGACGAGCGTGGCGAGCAGGATGGCGTCGATGCTCACCAGCAGGACCACGCCGTCGATGTCCGACCCGAAGAGCATCAGCAGGCAGATCGCGATCACGGCGACGAACCGTTCCCGGGCGAAGGCGCCGAACGCTCGGTACACACCGATGCCGACGCCACCGAAGTAGAGGACCATGCCGCCGGCGGCCATCGCGCGGAAGGCCGCATCGAGCGGATCACTCGGATGGAGCGCCATCTCCTCCATCGCGACGGCCGACAGGATCACCCCGGCCACGATCGGAGCATGAGCGTAGGTGTAGACGTCTCGGGCGAAGCGTCCTCGATCGAGAGGAGCGGTCTCCTCCGCCCGGTGCTCGAACGCGGGCTGGACCCGGTCGAAGTAGGCCCACCACAACAGCCCGGCGAACACCCCTGCTGCCACCAGGGCGAGCACCGAACTCGCGGGGAACCCGCCGTTCTCCTGCAGAGGGATCGCGACCGAGTTGCCGAGGGCCACGATCACCTCGCCGAGCGCCACGATGATGATCAACGCGTGCCGTTCGGCGAAGTGGCCGGCGCGGAGGATCCACTCGCTGCCGCCAGCCCGAATCGTCGAGTAGACGAAGATCACGATGCCGAGGATCCACGCGGCCGTGCGGGCCTCGCCGTCGAGGAAGCCGCCGACCACGATGATCGCCATCCCGACCAGGTTCGGTGCGCCGTAGCGCAGACTCGACCGGTAGACCTCGGAGTCGCTGTCGAGACCGACGACCATCATCGCGAGGGCTGTCAGGAAGATGACCGCGAGCGGGATCGCGAAGAGGGCGCCGCTCTGGTCGAAGGCGGTGGTGACCGAGGCGGCCATCGGCACGCTCGCGGCGGTTGCGACGAGGAACAGCAGCCTCACCGTTCGGGAGTTGCCGGGCACGGCGTTGGCCGACCAGGCGAACTGTGACCATGGCAGCCACAGCAGCAGGAAGATCAGCGTCGACTTGCCGACCGTGTCCCACGTCGGGTCGTAGAGCAGCAGTCCGACGATCTGCGAGAACGCGAAGACGAATGCCAGGTCGAAGAACAGTTCGACCGGATCAGCCGTGAAGTCCTCCGTTGCTTCGGGCACGACGAGTCCACGCATGCTCGGAGATTAGCGATGCCCTCGCGGGCCGTCAGCCGAACACGACGACGCCGACCACACCGACGAGCACGAGCGCGCTCGCGAGGTACTCGGCACGGGTGTGGCGCTCGTGGAGCACACGGGCGGAGATGACGAACGCGATGACGATCTCGATCTGGCCGAGCGTGCGGACCTTCGCCGCGTTCGTGAGCGTGACGGCGACCGCCCAGCCGATCGAACCGCAGAGGCTGAGGATTCCGACCGGCAGGGCGAACCGCCACGCACGGGCGACCCGGGGGAGTTCGGCGCGGTCGGACACGAACAGCTGCGTGGAGTTGACGAGTGCCTGGATGCCGAGCATCACGGTGAGGGTCAGCAGCGCTCGATTCCAGGTGGGACCGTCGAGTGACGTGGAGGCACCGCGGATGCCGACCGCTGCGATCGCGAACCCGGCGGCGGCGAGGATGCCCATGATCGCCGCAGGGTCACGGGCGTTGCCGAGGATGTCGAGCAGGCGTGTGGGGGCTGCGAGCCAGGCGACCCCGGCCATGCAGACGAACGCCGCCACCCAGCCGAGCGGTTCGAGTGGTTCCCCGAGCGCGACCGCCGCCACGACCGCGACCAGTATCACCTCCGTCTTTGCGTACACCGTGCCGATGGCGAAGTCGCGCAGGTCGAAGGCCCGGAGCAGTGCGAGCGTCCCGAGGATCTGCGCAACACCCGCGCCGGCGATGATCGGCCAGAAGCGCCAGGGGATTGCCGGAATCTCCTCGCCGACGATGCCGAAGGTGACGAGCGCGACGGCCAACGCGAGCGGGAAGCCGTACGCGTAGCGGACGAACCCGGCCCCGTTGACCGACAGCGCCGAGCGCAGCTGGTGCTGCCGCGACGTGCGCAGGATCTGGAACGTCGCTGCCGCGAGGGTGATGGGTATCCACATGGTGCGCCCGCAGTGTTGCACCCGGGGTCAGACCCCGGATGTGTCGGTCAGGCGGGCGGCCGGCCGGTGCAGTACTCGTCGAACTCGACGAGGTAGGCGTCGATCCATTCGGCGATTGCCGCCCGGATCTCGATGTCGAACGCGAGCGAGCCGTGTTCGCCGGAGAGGTGTTCGTTGACCTGGGGGATCGTCAGGTCGCTGGTTGCCACGATCAGCCGCATGTTCTCGAACCAGGTGCGAACCATCGCCAGACCTCGCACCCCGCCGCCCCGGCCCGGCGAGGCCGCCAGCAGGCCGATGAACGTGTCGCGCAACACACCCATGTCGATCCGGGTGACCCAGTCGATCGAGTTCTTCAGCAGCGGGCTGAACGAACCGTTGTACTCGGGACTGGCGATCAGCAGACCGCCGGAGTCGCGCAGGAGCGCGGCGAGTTCGTGCGCCGTCGCAGGCACGCCGTGCTCGTCCTCGTGGTCGCCGTGGTAGATCGGCATGTCGTGGTCGCCGAGGCTGACGAGCAGGTGGTCGCGGCCGCGCTGCGCCAGCTCGTCGGCGACGGCCCGAGCGAGGAGCGAGTTGACCGAGGCGCGGCGGATGCTGCCTGCCGTGACGAGGATGCGGTGCTGGGTCACGACGGGCTCGGCTGGAACCAGTGGTCGCCATTGAGGAGGATGTCGTCGGCGTCGGCGGGCCCCCACGAACCGCGGAAGTAGGGAACGACCTCGCCGGGGTCGTCGAGCGCAGGCTGCACGACCCTCCACGTGCCCTCGACGATGTCCTGGCGGGCGAAGCGGCGCAGCGATCCGATCAATGCGTCGCCCAGCAGGCGCTCGTAGGCGTCCTGCCGTTCGCCGAGCGCGGCGGCGAAGTCGACGTCGACGTCGACCTCCTGACTGTCGAGATCCGGCCCCGGCGTCTTCGCCTGCAGCGCGAACGTGACGCCGTCGTTCTTGCCGAGCCGCAGCCGGATCAGGTTCCGACCCGGTGGCGGCCCGCCCGATTCGTCGAACAGCATCCGCGGTGGTTCGCGCAGCTCCAACACCGCCTCGGTGGCGTTCTGGGGCATCGCCTTGCCGACGCGGATGTACCACGGCACGCCGGCCCACCGCCACGAGTCGATCTCGAGGCGCACCGCGGCGAACGTCTCGACGTTGGAGTTGGGATCGACGCCGGGCTCGTCGCGATAGCCGACGTACTGGCCGCGCACCAATGCGTCGGGTTCGATCGGCCGCATCGCGGCGATCACCTTGGCCTTCTCGTCCTGCAGGAAACCCGAGTCCGCGCCGGCCGGCGGCTCCATGGCGAGGAGCGACACGACCTGCAGCACGTGGTTCTGGAGCACGTCGCGAATCGCACCGACACCCTCGTAGAACGAGCCGCGACCCTCCACGTCGAGCGTCTCCGACATCGTGACCTGCACGCTGCGGACGTAGTTGCGGTTCCACACCGGCTCCAACAGGGTGTTGGCGAACCGGAACACGAGCAGGTCCTCCACGGCCTCCTTGCCGAGATAGTGGTCGATGCGGAAGATGTGGTCCTCCGAGAACACCTCGTGGAGCGTCTTGTTGAGCTCGATCGCCGATTGCAGGTCGCGGCCGAACGGCTTCTCGACCACGATCCGGCCGCGGTGGTGGAGGTCGACCGATGCCAACTTGGTGGCCACCATCGGGAAGATGGTCGGTGGGATCGCCATGTAGAACACCGCGACCAGCGAGTTGTGGCGATCGAGCGTGGCCCGGAGATCGTTCCAGGTCGACTCGTCGGCGTAGTCGCCCTGCACCAGGTCGAGGCGGGCGCACAGCGAATCGACCACCGCCGGATCGGCATCGTCGATGTGTTCGGCGATCGACTCGCGGGCGTGGCGGCGGAAGTCGTCGTCGGTCCAGTCGCTGCGGGCCACACCGATGACCGGCACGCACAGGATTCCGGATCGCTCGAGCCGGTAGAGGGCCGGGAACAGCTTGCGAACCGCGAGATCGCCGGTCGCGCCGAACAGCACCAGCGCGTCGGCGTCGGGCTGGGTGGTCTGCATCCGGCTGGAGTCGACGTGGCCGGAGACCATCGTGGGGTCGGTGTGATCGCTCATCGTGTCTGGTCCTTCCGCTCGACGTGGCCGCCGAACCCGGCCCGCATCGCCGACAACACCTGGTCCGCGACGTCGGACCGCCCGCGCGACGAGAAGCGTTGGAAGAGTGCGGCCGACAGCACGGGCACCGGCACGCCCTCGTCGATGGCGGCGTTGATCGTCCACCGCCCCTCGCCGGAGTCGCTGACGACACCGGCGTACGCGCTCAGTTCCGGGTCGGCGTGGAAGGCCTCGGCGGTGAGGTCGAGCAGCCAGGAGCTGATCACCGACCCGCGTCGCCACACCTCGGTGATCCTGGCGAGGTCGAGGTCGTACTGGTAGTAGGGCGCGGCGTCGAGCGGTGCAGTCTCGGCGTCGGCGGCGTGGTCGACAGCGCCGATGTCGGCCTTGGCGAGCACGTTGAGACCTTCGGCGTAGGCGGCCATCAGGCCGTACTCGATTCCGTTGTGCACCATCTTCACGAAGTGTCCGGCCCCGCTCGGTCCGCAGTGGAGCCAACCGTGTTCCTCCGAGGCCTCGGCGCCGGCACGCCCCGGCGTGCGTTCGGTCGTGCCGATGCCGGGGGCGAGCGTCTCGAAGATCGGTGCGAGCCGTTCCACGGCGGCGTCGGGCCCGCCGATCATCAGGCAGTAGCCGCGTTCGAGGCCGAAGACGCCACCGCTGGTGCCGACGTCGAGGTAGTTGATCGACGAGCGCGCGAGGGCGGCGGACCGGTCGACGTCGTGGCGGTACCACGAGTTGCCGCCGTCGATGATCGTGTCGTGGGGGTCGAGCAGGGGAGCGAGGGCGTCGACCGTGGCGCCGACGAACGCCGCGGGCACCATGATCCAGATCGCCCGCGGTGGATCGAGCGCCTCGACCATCTCGGTGAGCGTGCGGGCGCCGACCACGCCGAGTTCGGTTTCGAGCGCTGCGATCGCCTCCTCGTCGACGTCGTGGACGACGCAGTCGTGCCCGTCGCGTTGGAGCCGTCGCACCATGTTGGCGCCCATCCGGCCGAGTCCGATCATCCCGAGTTGCATGGCCACAGACTGCCACGAAGCCGGCGTGTCTACGCTCGGGAGATGGCTGCTTCTGCCCGGACTGCTGCGCCAAACGCCTGGATCGCCGTCGCAACGGATGAACACCGACGCCTGCTCGACCGGTTGGACGAGCGACTGGCTGCCGGAACGCTCGACGTGTCCGCTCCGTCGCTGCTTCCCGACTGGACGGTCGGTCACGTGATCACCCATGTGACCCACAGCGGCGACGGCCACCTCCGGATGCTCGATGCTGCCGTGGCAGGTGAAGTGGGCCAGCAGTACCCGGGTGGTCGCGAGCAACGCAACAGCGGTATCGAGCAGGGCGCGTCCCGGGCGGCGTCGGAGCAGGTCGACGACCTCCGGCGGTCGATCGCTGCGCTCGAGGCCCGCTGGGCCGCGATGCCGGACTGGAGCGGCACCGGCGCCTCGATGGGCGGCGACGTCTCGATCGCCGACCTGCCGTTCCTGCGCATCCGCGAGGTGGCGATCCATCACGCAGACCTCGGCCTGGGGTACACGTTCGACGACCTGCCCGACGTCTACGTCCGCGAGGAGCTGCGCCGGATGGAGATGCTCTGGGCCGCCCGGCAGCCGATGGGGATGACACCGCTTCCGGACCGTGCGCTCGCTGTTCCGCCACCGCATCGGCTGGCGTGGCTGACGGGTCGCGCAGCGATCGACGGTCTCGATCCGGCGGCGATCTACTGATTGCTCACGGCGGCCAGGCAGCGACGAGTTGCAGATCTGCCGTCGTTCTCAAAACGAATACATGTACGAGAAATGTTGTGATATCGAACTGGTGTGCTACCATGACTCCATGGAGTCAGCCGGCGCCATCACCTTCGAGGACGATCTCGACACGGTGCTGAACGAGACCGCCGGCCACCTCAACGCGTTGCACGGCCGCCTGGTCGATGCCTGTGTGCGGATGCTCGCCGACCGCACCGCATGGGCCGGGCCCGGGGTGGAACGCCCCGAGTTGTACCTCGCCTGGAAAGTCGGGCTGTCCACCGCCCGAGCGAAACAGATCGTCGAGATCGCCGAACGCGCCCGTGAACTCCCGGTGACGGTCGACGCGTTGCGGCGCGGTGAGTTGGCGATCGACCAGGTCGTTGCCGTCGTGCGTCGGGCACCGTGGTGGGCGGATCGTGAAGTGTGCGAGCTGGCCCGCAACGCCACCGTGCACCAGCTGCGCACCGCGCTCGCCACGTACCCGTTCCCCGACTACCCCAACCCCCACGACCCCCAACCCGACCCCGACAGCAACCGTGACGACAGCGAACCGGTGGCGGCGAACACCGACACCGATGATGCCGAGCCGTCTGCCGATCCCGTCGCTGACCCGTCACCTCCGAAGCCGCGGGTGTGGTTCGGTGTCGGCGCCGACGGCCGGTTCCGACTGCACCTCGAATGCGACGAGACCACCGGCATGATCATCCACGCCGCGTTGCGTGAATCACGCGACCGGCTCTTCCACGACGACCACCCCGACCTCGACTGGATCGACACGATCCGCGACATCGCCGAACGATCATTGGACGCCGTCGCCGACCTCGCCCGCCGCGACCGCTACCGCATCCACATCCACCTCGACACCGACGGCACCTGCACCGACGACCGAGGCCGACGCCTCCCCGACACCATCGCCCGCCACATCGGATGCGACGCACTGATCACCCCCACGTTCCTCCACGATGCGATACCGATCTCGATCGGACGCTCCGCACGCATCATCCCCGAACGCACCCGCCGTCTCGTCATCCGACGCGACCAGCACTGTCGGGTACCGGGCTGCACCCACAGCCACATCCTGGAAGTGCACCACATCATCCACTGGCACGACGGCGGCCCCACCGACACCTGGAACCTCATCGCCCTGTGCCCCCACCACCACCGCATGCACCACCAAGGCCAACTCGCCATCGCGGGCAACGCCGACAACGGCACCGTCGCCTTCACCGACACCAACGGCAACCCACTGAAACCATCAGGAGCCAAACCCACGCCCCCCGGGGCGCCACCACCACCCCCACGAGGGGTCTACCAACACCCCCTCGGCGAACGCCTCGACACCCACTGGCTCCACTTCAACCCACCACCCGAACACCGCACCACCTGGCAACCTGCCACGCCACCCGCCGACCGCCGACGCAGCGCCTGATCCGCTACTCGCCGACCTCGCCGTCCACGGCTTCGCGGAGCAGATCGGCATGACCGTTGTGGCGGGCGTATTCCTCGATCATGTGCACGAGGATCCACCGCAGGCTCGGTGCCTCGCCATCCGGCCAGGACCGCTTCGCCGGCTGTGACAGCCCGCCCTGGCTGAGCGACTCGGCGACGAGCCGACGCGATCGATCGACCGCCTCGGACCAGCCGCAACGAAGCTCGTCGGGGGTGTCGTCGGCCGCGGTGCGCCACTCCCAGTCGGGGTCGACCTCCCAGTCGACCGTGTCCCACGGCGGCGCCGGTTCGTTCGCGTGCAGACACTGCGAGAACCAGTGATCCTCGACGAAGCTCATGTGCTTGAGCAGGCCGCCGAGTGTCATCGTGGACGCGCCGACCGTGCGCCGCATGCCCACGGCGTCGACGTCCCGGCACTTCCACTCGAGGGTGGCGCGCTGGTAGTCGAGGAAACCCAGCAGGGTGTCGAGTTCGTTCGCCGCGGGTGGCGGTTCGGCTCGGCCGTGCTCGTCGAGGTCGGGCATTCGCGCATCCTGACGCAACCGTGGTGACGGGGCAAGCGTCAGCCTCCTCGGTCGGTGCGCGCTGCCGTGCGTTCCTCGGTCAGTTCGTCCATGCCGGGGACCGACCGGATGCGGCCGAGGTGGCCGGCGAGCAGCGGCACCGAGGTCTCGATCCACCGATCGAGCCGCAACGCCTTCCGGGTGCGTTCGACGGCGTCGTCCTCTACCTCGATGGCCGCGAGTCGTCGTTCGAGCTCGGTCCACGCCGACGGTGGGACCGCATCGAGGCCGGCACGGTGTCGCTCCACTCGATTGCCGGCGACCACCTGCAGCGCGGCGACGGTGATCAGGTCGTAGGTGATCGAGGGAACTCGCGCGTCGGGCAACGAGGCCGCGCGGACCGGGGCGATGTGGTCGGTGGCGAGCGCCACGGCCCGTGACACCAGCGACCGGGTCACCGAACCGACCCCACCCACCGACAGCGTCACGTTGACACCGAAGCCGATCAACTGTCCGAACTGTCGGCGACGTGCCTCCTCGGCAGCGGCCTCCATCACCAGTTCGGCCTGCTCGGTGCGGCTCGCGTCGGCGACGAGATCGGCGAACCGCGTGACGTACTCGAGGCCGGGTCGCACACCGATGTCGGCACCGAGGTCGCTGACGATCCGTGTGGTGTACGCGCCGAGCACCGTCCCGATCCCCGCCTGGGCCTCGTCGTGGCGCAGGAGCGCGCCGACGAGATCGACGAGGTCGTCGTACGAACCCAGTTCCACTTCGAGTCCGTCGTCGATCACGATCACCGGATACGGCCCTTCCTGGCGGATCGCCGGCGCCAAGGTGTCGATGTAGCCCGTCAGCGAGGCCGCCACCCCGAGTGCGACCCCGGGCTGGATGCCGCCGTCGAGCGCTCCGTTCGTCAAGTCGACGAGCGTGCCGATCACGCGGTAGCCGTCCTCCAGTCGATCGGTGTCCGCCGCGATGGCGGTGTGCAGGCCGCTGATCGTGAACTCCGTGACGATGTCGGCGTCGAGACGTTCCCAGCTCGCGACGCCGTACACGACCGTCGGGTCCATCAGGAGGTCGAGACACGCCGCGGGATGGTCGACGAGCGACGCCAGCACCGACGACAACGACGACGCGAAGCCGTCGAGGTCGGCCGTGGCCCTCGGGCCGTGCGGCCACATCATCGACCGGACGACCGCCGACAGGAACGGCACCGGAAAGGGAGCGCGTCGAGTCAGGTGGCCGAGCAGCGGATGGTCGGATGCAACAGCGGCGAGTCGCGCGGCGAACGATGGATCGCGGGTGACCCGTGCCGCCAGTTCCATGGCGAGCACGTCGAGGTCGGCGCCGGAGCGGTCGAGGAACGCCTGCCAGGCCTCGTCCGAGGTGTCGGCGAACGCCAGACGGTCGATCCACTCCAGGTACCCGACGAGTTCGTCGGAGCTCAGCGCACTCAGCGAGGTCCACACGGAGGCGCCCGTTGCCGCCGGCCGCCGCTCGGCCTGGCGGATCACCGGTCCGGCGAGCTTCGATCGCTCCCAGGAGATCATCGCCTGGCTGCGTTCGATCTGTCGCAGCGTCGGCATCCAGAGGTCCTCGAGGTTGCGCCGGGTGAGTCTCACGGTGCGCATCGCTTCGGCGGCGGCAACATCGTCGGACCGGGTCGCGCGCAGGTGCTCGATGGCCTCGGCGGTGCGATGCACGAGCGCCCGCACCCGACGAGGGTCGTAGCCGGTGTCCACCCCGTCAGCCGGCGAGTCCGAGTCGAGCGGCGGCGATGGCATCGAGTTCGGCGGCCTGGTGCTCGAACCGGTAGGCCTGCCAACGCAGATCCTCGGCGGCGCCGTGGAGCTGCCGTTGATTGGCACGCAGCGTCGAACGGCACAGATCCGGACGCGGCCCGCGCCAGGTGTCGCCGTCGGCGTGGGTCTCGAGGGACATGACAGGAAGATTCTCGATCGCCGTGGCGAGGTCGCGGAGGTCTCGGGCTCGTCGGCGCAGGTGGTTCGATCGTGCGGTCGCATCCATCGGCGCGCAGTGGGCGCCGGAACGGCCGCAGGGGAACGTTCAGAGATCCGACAGCTGCACGGTGCGATCGGCGATGACGGCGGCCTCGTCGCGGTCGTGCGTCACCAGCAGCGTGGTCACGCCGGTGAGCAGGTCACCCAGGTCGACTGCGAGGCGGTCGTGCAGCTCGCGGTCGAGACCGGTCAACGGCTCGTCGAGCAGCACCACGGCCGGTTCGGCGGCGAGCGTGCGGGCGAGCGCGACTCGCTTCGCCTCGCCGCCGGACAGGTCGGTCACCCGGCGTGGCCCGAACCCGGTGAGGCCGACGCGGTCGAGCCATGCCGAGCCGCGTTCGTCGCGTCGTGCCTTCGGCGCTCCCGACATCTTCGGCCCGAAGGTCACGTTGTCGAGCGTCGAGAGGTGTGGGAACAGCTGGTTGTCCTGGAACACCATCCCGATGCCGCGCTGGTGGGTCGGGACGTCGGTGACGTCGACGCCGCCGACCGCCACGGTGCCGGCGTCCGGTACGACGAGACCGGCGATCACCCGCAACAGGGTGCTCTTGCCGCTGCCCGACGGCCCGAGCAGCGCGACGACCTCGCCGGCGGCGATGTGCAGCGACACACCGTCGAGCACCGTCGTGTCGCCGAACGAGACGTGCACGTCCCGGACCTCGAGATCGCTCACGGCGCGACCCGTCGACCGGTCTGCAGTTGCTCGACGACGACGACGAGCACGACGGTGGTGGCCGCGAGCAGGGTGGCCAGCACGTACCCCTGCGCCTGCAGCATCGTCCCGGTCCGGCCGAGCAGCTGCTCGATCGCGATCGGGAGCGTCTCACCGCCGGATCGCGACAGGAAGCTGGTCGCACCGAACTCGCCGAGCGAGATCGCCGCGGCCAGGGCGGCGCCCACGCCGAGCGGTCGCCAGAGATACGGCACCACCGTGGTCCGCCACGCCCGCACCGGCGCCGCTCCGAGCGTCGCCGCGGCTGCGGTCATCTCCGGATCGACCGACCTGAGCACGCCCACACACGTGCGGACCACGAACGGAACGGCGACCAGGGCGTGGCCGACCGGCACGAGCCACCACGATGCCCGCCAGTCGGCCGGAGGCGCATCGAAGGTGATCAGCATGCCGAGGCCGATCGTGACCGCCGAGGTGCCGAGCGGCAGCATCAGCCCGCCGTCGATCAACCGACCGTGGCGCTGGGCGGCCGTGATCGCGAGGCTGGCGACACCACCGATCACGACGGCGAACATCGTCGCCCACGCCATGGTGCTCAGCGAGTTCCCGATCGCGTCGACCGGGTCGACGCCGACGCGGATTCCGGGCCGTACCTCGCTGCGGCCGAGCTGGGTCCAAGCGCTGGTCGACCAACCCGACGGTGTCGAGAACGAGCGCACCACCAGGGCCGACAACGGGACGAGCGCAATCAGCGCGGCCCCGCCTGCGGCGGTTGCGACGAACGCTCGCTCGCCGCGGCTGCGGGGGTGACGTCGGACGGCCTCCGGCTGGAGCGCGAGCGGCCGACTGTGGCGACGCTGGGCGAGCGTCGACCACACCAGCGCCACCGCCAGCATCGCCAGTTGGATCAGCGTCAGGACCGCGGCGCCGCCGATGTCGCCGAGCTGCGTGGCGCGTCGCCACACCTCCACCTCGATCGTGCGCGTGCCGGGCGCGGCGAGGATGCGGATGACGCCGAACGAGGTGAACGTGAACAGGAACACGATCGTGGCTGCTGCGGTGATCGCCGGGCGGATCAGCGGGAGCGAGATCTGCGTGAACACGCGCCAGCGCGACGCGCCGAGCGTGGCCGCGGCGTGCTCCATGTCGGTCGGCAGGTGTTCCCACAGCGCGCCGACCACTCGGACGACCACGGCGAGGTTGAACGCCACGTGCGCGCCGATCACGGCCCACACCGTGCGGTCGAGTGACTCGGGCAGCAGCGCCAGGAACGCGGCGCCCATCACCACCGTCGGCAGGACGAACGTGGCGGTCAGCAGGCCGATCAGCACGCTGCGTCCGAGGAAGTCGAACCGGGCCACGACGTAGGCGGGCACGAGGCCCACGACGATCGTTGCCACCGTCGACACGATCGCCTGCCACAGCGTGAACCAGACCACGTCCCAGGTCTGCGGGCGCCGGAGCGTCTCGCCGACGGTTCGCCCGGTGAGCGCCTCGGCGAGAAGCGTGCCGAACGGCCAGGCGTAGAAGACGACGAGTGCTGCGACGGGACCGATCGCCAGCCCGGCGATCAGCCAGCGCGGCAGGCGGTTCACCCGAGCACCAGCTCCGTCCACTCGTCGATCCACGTCGAGCGGTTGGCGTCGATCACCGCCGGGTCGAGCGTGCGGGGCTGGTCGGGGATCACGGCGAAGTCGACGAACTCCTGCGGCAAGGCGACCGCAGCGTTGCTCGGATACACGAACAGGTTCAGCGGCACCTCGCGCTGGAACTCGTCGCCGATCAGGAAGTCGACGAGCAGGCGGGCGGCCTCGGGTGAGTCGGTGCCGCGCAGCACGCCGGCGAACTCGACCTGGCGGAAGCAGGTGTCCTCGACGACGCCGGTCGGGGCATCGTCACGGGGCGGGTCGGCGAAGATCACCTCGGCGGGCGGACTGGAGCCGTAGCTGACCACCATCGGTGTGGGGCCTCCGCCGGCCCAGGTGAAGCGTTCGTAGTACGCCTCGGTCCAGCCTTCGACGACCTCGACACCGTTCGCGCCGAGCGCGCGCCAGTAGTCCTGCCAGCCTTCGAGGCCGTACTCGTGGATCGTGGCGAGGAGGAAGGCGAGCCCGGGTGACGACGTGGCCGGATTCTGCACGACGAGCATGCCGGCATAGGTCGGGTCGATCAGGTCGGCGAGCGTGCTCGGTGGGTCGAGCTCGCGCTCGGCGAACCATCCGATGTCGTAGTTGACGCACACGTCACCGAAATCGACCGGCGTCGCCTCGCCGTTGGGCGTGAGCGCGGTGAACTCCTCGGGCACCGGGATCGAGCCGTCGGCGATCCCGGCGGCGACGTGGGGCTCGAACACGTCGTCCGCGATCGCCCGCGACAGCAGCGTGTTGTCGATGCCCCACATCACGTCACCCTCGGGGTTGCCGGCCGTGAGCGACGCCTTCGAGAGCATCGTGCCGGTGTCGCCCGCGACGAGGATGTCGACGCCGATGCCGGTCTGTTCGGTGAACGACGCCAGGGCATCGTTGAGCGTCGTGTCCGCTTCGGGGAACGAGTCGTACGTGACGAGCGTGATCGTGTCGCCGGTGTCGGAGCCGGGGTCGGTCGGCGCGACGGCGGGTGGTTCGCCGACCGCGACCTCGTCGGTGGTGCCGGACCCCGAGTCGGATCCATCACTCGCGCAGGCGGCGAGGGTCACGACCACGATCGCCATCGCCGTCCAACGCTTCGGGATCGACCGGTCGGTCCGGCGGGCGGTCATGACTCGGTCGGCTCGTCGGCGGGGACGTCGAAGATCGTGAGCGTCCCGCCCGACAGCGACACCTCGACGTCCACGGGACCCGACGCCTGCGGTACCTCGTTGCTCACGCCGAGACCCACGAGCGGTGGGAGGTCGATGCGATCGAGTTCCCATCGCGTGTTGCGCAGGGTGACGTGGGTGCACGGTCCGTGGAGCGCCAGCAGCGACAGCGTCGAGCCGGGCACGAGGCGGAGGACAGCGGATCCCGGGCCCTGGACGACCCGGACGTGCTGGCCGTCCCACCACGCATCGAGGACCGGCACGCTCGTCACCGCCAGCGCCCCCAGCGCTCCGATGCCGGCGATCGTGTGGTCGAGTCGGTCGCCGCCGCCGATCAGCGTGATTCGCTCCGGGTCGAACGTGGCCGCCAGCGCCAACGCCAACTCGGTGTCGGTGCTGTCCTTGTCGGTCGGGTGGCGGTCGATCGACGCGTTGCGGGCCGCCCATGCGAGCCCGTCGTCCGACACCGAGTCGAGGTCGCCGACGAGGTGTCGTGGCTCGAGGCCGATGGCGAGCGCATGGTCGAGGCCGCCGTCGACGGCCATCAGCATCGCCGACGGCGGGATCCGGTCGGCGACGGCCGGGTCGATCGGGGAAGCCCCGGTGACGATGACGATGTGTTGGTTCACGGTTTCCTCCGCCGGCATTATCCGGATCAGGTTCTCGGGTCGGCGACGGCGGTCACCCTCTCAGCCCGCCGTTCCAGCGAGCTCCCCTGTGTGGGCGAGATCACCCTACCGCCTGGTCGGCGTCAGACGAATGTCTGCAGGCTCAGGGCGAGAGCCGACACGCCGAGCATGGCGATGATCGCGAGGTCGAAGCCGCGGCCCGACACCGAGTTGCGCAGCCTGGTGCCGACCGGAATCGACGCGAACACCGGGATGCAGGCGAGCAGCGTCGCGGGAACGCGACCGGCGAGTTCACCGGTACTGATCAGGACGACCAGCTGGGCCAGACCGGTGATGAAGAAGAGCGATGTCACCGAGAGGATGTGGGCACTGCGGGGAAGCCGGTAGCTGTGGATCCACGACCCGACGATCGGCCCGGAGATCCCGACCGCGCCCTGGAAGACTCCGGCGACCCCACCGACGACCGGTGCGAGCCGCTTCGATCGAGCGGGGGTGGTGCGCAGCTCGGGGTGGGCGAAGAACAGCACGATGTACGTGACGATGGCCACGATCACGGCGATCACGAGCGGCGTTTCCGGGATGTTGACCAACAGCAGCGTGCCGGCGACGGCGCCGATCACGCCGACGATCGCCAGGGTCGGCAGGTCGCGCGTGTCGGGGTAGCTGTGACGCTCCCTGACGGCCAACGTCGCATTGGCGAGCACGTTCGGGAACGCGATCACGACGATCGCTGTCTCGACGTCGATGAACAGCGATGCGATCGGAATCGCGATGAGGGGCAACCCCATCCCGGTGACGGCCTTGGCGATCGCTCCGATGACGACGGCAACGAGGACGATGGCGAGTTCGGTCGCCGTCACCTGGCGTGGCCCCCGACATCCGTCACGGGTTCGGACCGGTGGCGATCGGACGTTCGTGGTCGGCCGACCAGCCCGACCACGAACCGACGTACACACGTGGCAGTCCGAGTCCGGCGTGCTCCATCGCGAGCGCGTTGTGGCATGCGGTGACGCCGGAACCGCAGTAGACGATCGGGTGGTCGTCGCCCGTCGCCCCGGCGAATCGGTCGACGAGTTCAGCGTCGGGTCGGAATCGTCCGTGTTCGTCGAGGTTGTCGGTGTACGGCAGATTGATCGCACCGGGAACGTGGCCGGCGATCGGATCGATCGGTTCGTTGTCGCCGGAGTATCGGGAGGGGTCCCGGCTGTCGATCACGATGCCGCCCGCTCGGATGTGTTCGGCGACGGTGTCGGCATCGGCGACAGCGGTCGAGGGCCACGCCCGCACCGTGCGGACGACGGTGCCCGCGGCGACGTCGCCGGCCTCGCGAGGCCGGCCCCATGCTTCGAGACCGCCGCTCAGCAGTGCCGCCGGTTGGCCGATGACCCGCAGCATCCACACGAGCCGGGCCGCGAGCCCGCCGCCGGCGCGGCGGTCGTACGCGACCACGGTGGCGTCGTCGGCGATCCCGGTCGCGCCGAGGCGTCGTGCGAACTCCTCCGGCGACGGCAGCGGATGCCGGCCGGCTGTCGCCGACGGGGGATCGGCGAGCACGTCGTCGAGCACGACCAACAGGGCACCGGGGAGGTGGCCGCTGCGATGGTCGGCGTCGGGGTCGCCGCCGGCCATCGTCGAGCCCACCTCGCAGACGACGAGCGGACCGGCGGTCGAGTTGCGCCGTCCGAGGAGCCAGTCGACCGTGACGATCGGCGGCACGGACTGCGCGCCGGCATGCGCGCCGGAACGGGTCGATGACGACGTCATGGGGTCACTCTGCCACGCGCCGACCTGCCGCCGGCATCCGACGATGTGCGACGATGATCGCATGAGCGACACCTTCACGGCCCTGGTCCTGCGCGAGACCGACGACGGTCCCGTCGGGGCGCTGGAGCAACTCACCGACGCCGACCTGCCGGACGGCGACGTCACGATCGACGTCGACTACTCCTCGCTCAACTACAAGGACGGCATGGCGCTCACCGGCAAGGGTCGGATCGTGCGCAGCTACCCGATGGTGCCTGGCATCGACCTCACCGGCACGGTCGTGGCCAGCGACTCGCCCGACTTCGTCGTGGGTGACGCGGTCATCTCGACCGGTTGGTCCGTCGGGGAGCGCTTCTGGGGCGGCTACACCCAACGTCAGCGTGTCCGCTCGGAGTGGTTGGTGAAGCGCCCCGACGGCATGAGTGCGCTCACGGCGATGTCGATCGGTACGGCCGGCCTCACGGCGATGCTCTGCGTGATGGCGATCGAGGACGCTCACGTGATGCCCGGCGAGGGCCCGGTGCTCGTGACGGGAGCGGCGGGCGGTGTCGGATCCGTCGCGGTCGCATTGCTCGCCGGGCTCGGTTTCGAGGTCACCGCCGTCACGGGCCGTCCCGAGACGCAGGACTATCTCGCCGGGCTGGGCGCCACGGCGTTCCTGACCCGCGAGGAGATGACCGAGCCCGCCAAGCCGCTCGAGTCGGAGCAGTGGTCGGCAGCGGTCGACACCGTGGGTTCGAGGATGCTCGCCAAGCTGCTCGCCCAGATGAAGTACGGCGGTGTCGTTGCGGCCTGTGGTCTCGCCGGCGGTGCCGACCTGCCGACCACCGTGATGCCGTTCATCCTGCGCAACGTGCGACTCCAGGGGGTCGAGTCCG
The DNA here is from genome assembly GCA_963715285.1 of Ilumatobacteraceae bacterium. Classification (GTDB taxonomy): domain Bacteria; phylum Actinomycetota; class Acidimicrobiia; order Acidimicrobiales; family Ilumatobacteraceae; genus Sva-07. Next base: position 110,960 of record CAVQRU010000019.1, read on the forward strand.
TGATGACGCCGACGCCGGTTCGTGACCGGGCGTGGGCGCGCCTCGGGCGCGATCTCCCGGCGGATCTCGTCGAGTCGATGACCGAGATCGTCCCGCTGAGCGAACTCCTCGAACGTGGCCCGACGATCCTCGACGGCCAGGTCCGCGGTCGATGGGTGGTCGACCCCAGCACCTGACGATTGCAGCAGGGGTCTGACCCCTGGTGCAATCAGATCGGGGCGCGGTCCTTGTAGTCGGCCCATTCCCATTCGCTGCCGTACTCGTCGAGCAGGTCGAGGAAGGGCATCGGGGGGAGCGCCTCCGGGCCGACCACGCCGGGACGGTGCCAGATCCCGGTCGCGATCAGTTCGATCGCGACGGCGGGCATCACCGCGGTCTGCCAGACGACGGCCTGGTGACCGAACTCGCTCATCGACCAGGCGTTGTCGACCACGTGGTACACGTACACCTCGCGTGGCTCACCGTCCTTGCCGAGGCCGGTGACCCAGGTACCTGCGCAGGTGCGACCGGTCATCTTCTCACCCAGTGTCGCGGGGTCGGGCAGGGTCGCTGCCACCACATCGCGAGGCGACACCTGGACGCCGTTGACCTCGATCGTCTCGGTGGAGTGGAGGTCGAGCTTGCGGAGCGTCTTGAGGACGTCGATGAACTCCTCGCCGAGGCCGTACTTGAAGGTCACGCGCTGTGTGTCGATCCACCGGGGGATCAGGATGACCTCCTCGTGCTCGACGTTGACGCACTGCAGCGGTCCGATCCCCTCGGGGAAGGTGAAGATCTCCGGCTCGGAGAACGGCTCGGTCGTGAACCAGCCCCGCTCGCGTTCGTAGATCACGGGCGGGTTGAGACACTCCTCGATCGTCGTCCAGATCGAGAACGTCGGCGCGAAGTCGTAGCCGTCGACCACGAGGTCGGCCCCGTCACGGACACCGATCTCGTGGATCTCGCTGAACAGTTCCTCGGCGGCGTAGCGGGCGGCGACATCGGAGAAGCCGGGCTCGACGCCCATCCCGCACAGCGCCATCATCCCCCGGGCCTTCCAGGTGGGCGACTCGGCGAACTGCCCGTCGCCGAGGCGGATGCCGGTCTTCTCGTAGGGCTTGGTCGGGTGCGGCACCGAGAGGTTCATCGCCATGTCGACGTAGTTGCAGCCGGCGGCGAACGCGCCGTCGAAGATCGGTGGGTTGAAACGCGGGTCACAGGCGTTGAGGACCACATCGGCCCGCATCGAGCGTGCCAACTCGGCGACCGAGACCTCCGAGGAGGCATCGATGTACGCAGCGACGATCCGTTCGCGGTCGTCGTTGCCACTCGCGGTCTCGACCGCCGCCTCGGCCTTGGCGACATCGATGTCGGCCACCGTGATGTGCGTGTAGACCTCCCTCGTCGAGGCGATCGCCACGAATGCCGAACCCACGCCACCTGCACCGACCACGAGTACTCGCATGGGCTGGCAATGTACTGCGCCGAGGACTCCCGAGAGCAGCGTGCGTCACGGCACGCTCGGTACGATCCGCTCCGTGGACGACGCCCAACTGCGATCGCGGTCGCTCTGGCTCGACCAACTCGGTGGACCGATCCGGCGGCGGCCGCCGCTGGCAGGGCCGATCGACGTCGATGTCGCCATCGTCGGGGCGGGCTACACGGGCCTGTGGACCGCCTACTCGCTCCTGCAGGCCGACCCGTCGATCCGCGTGGTGGTGATCGATCGGGAGACGGTCGGCTTCGGAGCGTCGGGTCGCAACGGGGGGTGGTGCGTCGGGGAACTGGCCGGCGGGCTGCACGGTGCGGTTGCCGCTGCCGGTCCCGAAGCGGGCGTCGCCATGACGAGAGCGATCATGGACACCGTCGCCGAGGTCGGTCGCACCGTCGCAGCGGAGGGCATCGACTGCGGATTCGTCCGAGGGGGCGTCATCCGGGTTGCCCGGACGACTCCGCAGGCCGACCGCCAGCGCGCCGAGGTCGATGCCTACCGGCGCCGCGGCTTCGGTGACGACACGCTCCGGCTCCTCGACGCCGGTGAGGCGACCGGCCACGTGGCGGCCACCGACGTCCTGGGTGGCCTGTTCTACGCCCCCGCGGCTCGGGTGCAGCCCGCGCGACTCGCCAGGGGGCTGGCCGACGCCGTCGAGCGGCTCGGCGGCGTCATCGTCGAGGACACCGCGGTCCGCGAGATCATCGGTCGGACAGCGACGTCGTCGCCCCGTGCGGTGACCGACCGGGGTGTGGTGCGCGCCGACGTCGTCGTGCGCGCAACCGAGGGGTACACCCGCGATCTCGTCGGCCATCGCCGCACCCTGGTCCCCCTCTACTCACTGATGGTCGCCACCGAGCCGTTGTCCGCGGACGTGTGGGACGACATCGGCCTGCGCGGGAGGGAGACCTTCGCCGACGATCGCCGGATGGTGATCTACGGACAGCGGACCACCGACGATCGGATCGCCTTCGGTGGGCGCGGCGCGCCGTATCGGTACGGGTCGGGCATCGATGCGGCCACGGAGGCGTCGTCGGGCGTCCACGAACGGATCGTCGCCACGCTTCGCGATCTGTTGCCGGCGCTCGGAGATGCTCACATCACCCACCGCTGGGGCGGGGTGCTCGGCGTCCCCGCGATTGGCGGCCATCGGTGGGCCTCGACCGCTCGAGCGGTGTCGCGTGGGCGGGGGGGTACGTCGGCGAGGGTGTCGCGGCGACCAACCTGGCCGGCCGCACGCTCGCCGACCTGATCGTGGGCAACGATTCCGAGCTGGTGTCGCTTCCCTGGGTGGGGCACCGGTCACCGCGCTGGGAGCCCGAACCGTTGCGTTGGACGGCGATCAACGGCGCACTCCGCGTCGCTGCGCTCGTCGACGACGACGAGCAACGCACGCAACGAACTTCACGTCTCGCTTCCGTCCTCGACCGCATCGTGGGATGATGAGCCGATGAACGCCGACAACCTGTCGCACGTGTGGTTCAAGGTCACCGATCTCGAGGTCGCCTCGGGTGAGGGATCGTGGGTGACCACCACCGCCGGAGACCGCTATCTCGACTTCAGTGGGGGCATCGCCGTCACGTCGACCGGACACAGCCACCCGCAGGTGACCGCAGCGATCGCGGAGCAGGCGAAGCGGTTCGTCCACGCACAGGCGAACGTCTACACCCACGACCTGCTGCAGCCGCTCGCAGCCAAGCTCGCCGAGATCTCGCCACCGGGCATCGACACCTTCTTCTACGCGAATTCCGGCGCCGAGATCACCGAAGCCGCAGTGAAGCTCGCCAAGCAGGCGACGGGTCGTCCGAACATCATCGTGTTCCAGGGCAGCTTCCACGGCCGGACGCACCAGGCGATGGCGATGACCACGTCGAAGACCGTCTACCGCGCCGGCCATGCGCCGCTCCCGTCGGGCATCTTCATCGCTCCCTACCCGAACGTCCGCTCGGACGACGTGCAGGACGAAGTGGCACGTGCGATCGCCGGATTCGACGAACTGCTCACCAGCGTCACCGCCCCGAGTGAGACCGCAGCCGTCATCATCGAGCCGGTGCTCGGGGAGGGCGGGTACGTCGCGGCGCCGGCCGGGTTCCTCGAGGCGATCGATCGTCGCTGCAAGGAACACGGGATGCTGTTCATCGCCGACGAGGTCCAGTCCGGGTTCGGTCGCACGGGCAGGATGTTCGCGATCGAGCACTACGACGTGCAGCCCGACATCGTCTGCATGGCCAAGGGGATCGCGTCCGGTTTCCCGTTCTCGGCGCTCGGCACGAGGCGCGAACTCGACGACAAGTGGCCCACCGGATCGCACGGCGGCACCTACGGCGGCAATCCGATGGGGTGCGCTGCGGCGCTCGCGACGATCGAGGTGCTCACCGCGGACGGCTTCATGGCCGCGGTCGCCGAGCGCGGCCGCCAGCTCGGCGACGGGCTGCGCCGGCTGCAGGAGCACCACGCCTCGATCGTGCAGGTCCGTGCGCTCGGGCTGATGATCGCCGCGCAGTTCGACACCGCGGCGCGGACCTCTCAGATCGTCTCGCACTGCCTGCGTGAGGGCAAGCTGATCACGATGACCGCCGGCGCAGCCGGGACGACACTGCGGTTCATGCCGCCCTTGACCGTCACCGCCGACGAGATCGACCTGGCGTTGACGGCCCTCGACAAAGCGCTGATCGACGCGTCCTGATCGACGTGACCTGCTCGACGTGACCTGCCCGGTGCCGGTCAGCCGGCCAGGTCGGGCCGCGGGCACGCCGCCGGCCATCCGTTGCGGTCGGCCATGATCTCCGACACCAGCCGGGCGAGCTGCAGGGTGGTGCGGTCGTGGAGGAACGGACCGACGATCTGGACGCCGATCGGGAGACCGTCGGCGCTCGTGCCGACCGGGACGACCGTCGCCGGGAGCATGCCGACACCGGCGGGCGCGATCCACTTCCACAGGTCGAGGTAGGGATGCTCGACGCCGTCGATGTCGACGGTGCGCTCGAACTGCGGCATCGAGTGGTCGTGGACGAGTGCGGGGCGGGGATGCACCGGGAGCAGGATCGCGTCGACGCCCTCGAAGAACTCGGCCCAGCGCTCACGGATCTGCAGCCGTCGCTCGTTGTTCGACAACCAGTCGCGGTGTCGAGCGGCGGACGCCCGCTTGATCCAGGACATCGGGTCGTCGCCCGTGCCGGCCGCGTACTCGTCGAGGCGGTCCTTCGGAACACCCCCGGACAGCGCAGCGAAGAGCAGATCGCCGTAGACCGCGAACGCCTTCGACAGCGTGAAGCTCGGACGGGCCTCGGTGTCGATGCGGCCGCCGGCCTCGGCGAGCGCGCCGATGGTGTCGCCGAGCACGCGCCGGGTGTCCCGGTCGACCGGGGCCTCACCGTCGTCGATCCATGCCGCGATGCGGAAGTCGGCGAGCGTCCGGGCCCGGCTCGGCGGCAGCTCGAGACGCCACGCCGGTGTCATCCAGCGGTCGGGTCCGGCGAGGACGTCGAGGCCGATCTCGAGGTCGTCGACGGTGCGGGCGAGCGGGCCGACCACCGCGAGGTCGGCCTGGGTGAGGGTGCCGGGCATGCCGGGGATCTGGCCGTGGCCGGGCACGATCCCGTAGCTCGGTTTGTGGCCCATCACGCCGCTGTAGTGCGCCGGCACGCGGATCGATCCGCCGATGTCGCTGCCGACCTCCAGGGGCGTGAAGCCCATCGCCAGCGCCGCCGTCGACCCACCGGACGATCCGCCAGGGGTGTGGCGCACGTCGTGCGGGTTGTTCGTCGTGCCGTAGACGTCGTTGAAGCTCTGGATGTCGTCGGCGAACAGGGGCAGATTGGTCTTGGCGAAGGGGATCGCTCCGGCCGCTCGAAGTCTGGCGACGGGCCAGGCGTCCTGCGTCGGAACGTGATCGGCGAGGTCGGTCGACCCCGACGTGGTGATGCAGCCCTCGGTCTGGAACGAGTCCTTGATCGTCAACGGCACGCCGTGCAGCGCGCCGACCGGTTCCCCCGCCGCGACGGCCTCGTCGGCTGCACGAGCGGCTGACTGCGCTCGTTCGAGGTCCCACTGCACGATGGCGTTGACCGGGCCGTCGAGTTCCTCGATGCGTCGGACGAGGTGATCGAGGACCTCGACGCTCGAGAGCTGCCGCTCGCGGACCGCCGCAGCGATCTCGGTGGCCGACATCCAGTGCAGGTCGCTCATCATCAGGAGCTTGCCACCTCCTCACCGGCCTCCCCGACGCGGTCGGGGAGCCCGTCGAGGGCGAGGGCGGCGTTGGTGTAGCGACCGTCGTCGGTGACCTCGGCGCCGAACCACTGCGGTGCCTCGAACGCCTCGAGTGCGGCAGACGACTCGAACTCGACTTCGGCGAGCACGAGCCCGCCGTGTGCTCCGCTGAACACGTCGAGTTCGATCACGCTGTCGCCGTCGGCGATCCGGTGGCGGGTCTTGGCGATCCGCTTGCCGTCGGTGTGCGGCCACGCGGCGTCGAAGTCGTCGCGGTCGATCGCCCACTCCAGCTCGGTCCGCTCGGCGCCGATTCCCGCCTTGAACGTCAGCGTGCAGCCCTCGGCTCCGGCGTCGCGGACGCGAACCGACGACTGCGTGCCGGTGGCGAGATACCCCTGGCGGATCTCGACACGGTCGGACAGGTCGAGACCCGGTGGGATCGCGTCGACCAGGAACTTCCGTTCGCGTTCGATCGTCGTGCGAGGACCGGCGCCGGTTCGCGGCGCAGCATCGGCGAGTTCCGCGAGTGCGGCGATGCCGCCGATCGGACGCTCGCGGCCCCGCCGCACCGTCAGACGCCAGTAGCCGCGCACCCGGCGACGGAACGCGTCGGGCGACTCGACGTAGATCGTCGCCCCGGCGCGGAACGCCGCGTCGCGAAGCACGTCCTGTTGCTCGCGTGCCAGCCGTCGGACGTTCTCGACCGCGTCGGTGCTCCCGAAACGACTCGGATCGGCGTCGAGACGTTCGACGAGCACGGCGAGGTCGTGATCGTCGCCGAGCGCCTCGGCGAGCGCGTCGAGCTGGTCGATCAGGGGGTCCATCACCGTCGGAGCGGCGTCGCGGAGCAGGCGGGTCTGGTACCAGAGGTACTTCACCGACTTGCGCCACTCGTGCATGTGCCGATCGGTGGGTCGGTCGTACGCGATACGGAACCAGCGCCGACCGTCCCCGTAGGTCGCAGCGAGACCGGCTCCGAGCGGCGCCCAACGGTCGGGAACCCGCCACGCGGAGCGGTCGCGGGCCTGGGCGAGCAGTGCCCGGGCGGCCAGGATCCGCTCGTCGCCGTCCTCGATCGATGCGGTCGCCTCGGCGGACAACGCGGCCTGGTGGTCGCGTACCGATCGCAGCCCGGCGAGCGTGTCGTCCGAATGCGCGGACGATGCGGCGAGCAGGGTGTCGAAGGTCGCGAGCAGGGCGTGGGCGTCGCGCGTCGCCGACAGCTCGTTGGCGGCGCCGCGCACGAGACGATCGACGGCGCGGAAGTCGCGGCCGAGCGCCGGGCGCACGAGTCGGGCGAGGCCCCTGGTCTCCTTGCAGCGTTTCCGCACGTCGTGGATCACGGTCTCCACGTCGACCTCATCGCCGGCGGTCACCTCGTCGAGCCGGGCGATCGCGTCGCCGAGCCGTTCCCGTGCAACCCGGCGGACCTCGTGCGATGTCGGAGCAGCCGGGTCGATCACATAGCCCATGTCACCAGTGAACCCGATCGACGGCTCGAACGACCGCACGAGCGGACCCCAGGGACGATCGACCCTGGTCGACCGGGTGGGCATGCCGTACCGTCCGAGGCGTGGCGAATCAGGTGGTTGCATGCCCGGCATGTGGGACGAAGAACCGGGTGCCGGTCTCGGCATCCGGCTCCCCCCGGTGCGCGAGCTGTCACGTCGACCTTCCGTGGCTCGTCGAGGCCGGCGATGCCGACTTCGCCGCTGCGGTCGAGACGAAGCGGCTGGTCCTGGTCGACCTGTGGGCGCCCTGGTGCGGGCCCTGTCGGATGGTGGCGCCGATCCTGGAGAAACTCGCCGTCGAATTCGCCACGGACCTCAAGGTCGTGAAGGTCAACGTCGACGAGTCGCCGATGACGGCACAGCGCCATCAGGCTCGCAGCATCCCGATGTTGTTGTTCATGCGCGAGGGCGACGTCGTGGAGACCGTGGTCGGTGCGCAGCCCGAGCACGTGTTGAGGGCTCGCATCGAGGCGCTCGGATGACCTCTGCCGACGGTGCAACCGAACGGTTCCGCTACTCGGTGTTCGCCTCGGGGCTGCACGATGCCGCCGCCGTCGACCAGCTCACCGAACCGATTCGCGGTGTGCTCGATCAACTCGGAGGCCGGCTCGTCGATGGAGCAGCTGGAGTCGATGGAGCCGATGACGTCGACGGGGCCCGGGTTCCCGTGGTGTTCGTGATCGCCACCGGTGGAACCGAGCGATCGGTGCTCGACGCGATCGCCGAGCGCAGGGTGTCACACGGTGACGAGGTGGTGACGCTGGTCGCGCATCGGGCGCACAACTCGCTGCCGGCGGCGCTCGAGACGCTCGCCGCGGTCCACCAGCACGGCGGCCGCGGCCGAATCGTGTTCGTGACGGGTGACCCCGTCGCCGACACTCGCCGGCTCGACGAGGCCGTCCGCGACGCCGAGGCCATTCGGAGGTTCCGATCGACCCGACTCGGCATCATCGGCGGCCCGTCGTCGTGGCTCGTGGCGAGCAGTCCGAGCGCAGAGGTCGTCCGGCGCCGTTGGGGTCCCGAGATCGTCACCGTGGAACCGACCCGGATGATCGAGCTGACGCGGGTGCCGGTGGTTCCCACCGGCGTGCTCGCCGAGCGATTCACCAAGGTCGCCGATCCGGCCCGCAGCACGGTGGACTCGCGTGCCGTCAGTGATGCGATGGGCGTGCGCTCCGCGCTCGGTGACGTGCTCGAGGATCATTCGCTCGACGCCGTCACCGTGCGGTGTTTCGATCTCCTCGGTGATCCCGGGACGTCGGGTTGCCTCGCGCTCGCAAGTCTGAACGACGACGGCATCGTCGCCGGTTGCGAAGGTGATGTCCCGTCGACGCTCGCGATGCTGCTCGTGCGTCACCTCCTCGATCAACCGTCGTGGATGGCGAACCCCGCAATCGTCGACGTCGACGAGAACCGGCTGGTGCTCGCGCACTGCACGGTGGCGCCGTCGATGCTCGACGGGTTCTCCCTCGACACGCACTTCGAGTCCGGCAAGGGCGTCGGCATCAGCGGACACTTCGCGTCGCAGCCGGTCACGCTGCTGCGTCTCGGTGGCGACGATCTCGACGAGTGCTGGATCGTGGAGGGCGACATCGTTGCCACCGGCGACGACCCCGACCTCTGCCGGACGCAGGTCACGGTCGCAGTGTCGAGCGGCCACGTGCGCGAGTTGCTCGAGCGGCCGTTGGGCAACCACATCGTCCTCGCGTCGGGACATCACGAGGAGCGACTGCGTCGTTGGTGGACGCTCGCGGTTGCCGACTGAGCCTCACGTGGCCGTCGGTCGTCGGTGGAACGCGGCGAGCACGTCCGCGAACCACTCGATCGACTCTCGGGTGATCGGGTCGACGACGAGTTGGACGTGTGCGGCCCCCGCGGCCTCGAATTCGCGCAGGTGGTCGGCGAGTTCCTCGGCTGTGCCCGTGATCGGCCGCACCGTGTCGACGTCGTCGTAGTCACCCATCTGACGGCCCAGCCCGCCCTCGAGCTGGACGAGCACGGCCGCCGTCGCTGCGACCTGCCCGGTCCGGCCGGCAGCGTCGACCAGCTCGTCGACGCGCTCCTTCTCGCGCCGGAATCCGTCGACGGTGTTGCCGTATTGACTCCACCACATGTTCCACGCATCGACGTGGGGCAGTGTGATGTCGAGCATCCGAGCGCCGATCGAGCCCACCATGAGTGGGGGGCCGGCAGCTCTCGCCCGTGGGTGCAGCACACAGCGCTCGAGGTCGTACCAGTCGCCGTGGAAGTCGATCGCACCCTCGCGCAGGAGGGTCCGCACGATCGTGAAGGCCTCGCCGAACCGGCTGACGCGGTGATCGTACGCGAACCCGAACGCTTCGTACTCGCGACGATTCCAGCCGGCGCCGAGCCCGAGGATGAGACGTCCGCCGGAGACGGCATCGACCGTCGCCGCCTGCTTGGCCAACATCGCCGGCGCGTGGAAGCTGGTCGATGCAACCAGCGGTCCGATGTCGATCGTGGTGGTCGACGCTGCGATCGCTGCCAGCGAGGTCCACACCTCCCACGGTCCACGATCGCCGACGGCGAGTTCGTACTGCAGATGGTCGCCCAGCCAGAGCGAGTCGAAGCCGATCGCCTCGGCAGTCTTCGCCATCGCGATCAGCTCCGCGAACGGGACCTCCCACTCGACTTCGGGGAGTTGGACACCGATTCTCATTCGACGTTCGGGCACCGTCCGAGGTTAGCCAACCGGCCGTTCACCCGATTCGGGTGAACTCGCGAATTCGTGCTCAAGTTCACCGTCCGAGGTGCCGATGTTCAACTACGTTTCGATCGCGGACGCCCGTCGCCCGCGAGTGCATTCCGCCAACGACGTGGATTCGAGGAGTGGTCATGGTTCGTAGCAGATGGAGCCGCCCGGTTGCCGCGTTGATCGCCGCCACCGTCGTGATCGTCGGGTGCAGCAGTGACGACGACTCGTCACCTGCAACCACCGAGGCCGAGAGCGCGCCGACCACCGAGGCCGAGAGCGCCCCGACCACGGAGGCCGGCCTCACCGGTGAGGGCCTCGATCTCACCCTGCTGGCCCCGTCGCCCGGCTTGTTGGCGACGCTCTTCCAGGGGCAGCAGCGTGGCGCCGACTTCGCCGTCGAGGACGTCAACGAGGGCGGTGGAGTGCTCGACGGGCCGCTGTCGATCAGCACCTTGGCCGCGGAGCCCGGTGCCGAGCCCGGGGCGAACGTCGCAGCTGCGGTCGACGGCGGCGCCCAGGCGCTCATCGGCCCGGCCGGCTCGTCCGGTGGCATCGAGGTGCGCGACGAGGTGGTCGCGCTCGACTCGACGATCTGTTCGGCGTCGGCGACCGTGCCGAGGCTGACGCTGGGCCAGGATCCGCTCGCGTTGTTCCGCACCGCTGTCCCCGACGACGTGACTGCCGCCTACCTGGCCGGTCAGATCATCAACCGTCGTGACGAGACCGCTCCGGAAGCAGCCTGGAAGGTGGCGATCGTCGCCCGCTCCGACGCGTACGGCCTGTCGGTCGGCAACACGATGGCTGCGGTCCTGCAGTCGGCCGGTCTGGTGCCGACGGTCGTCGACTACAACCCACGCCGGGTCCAATTCGCCGGCACGGCCGAGGAGGTCGCAGCGCTGGCGCCCGACGTCTCGATCCTGGTCACGTACGAGGAAGGCGCCAACCTCCTGTCGGCGCTGGTCACCGCAGGCCTCGACCCGGCCACGATGATCGGCCTCGAGGCCTTCTTCGCCCCGCGCATCGCCGAGTTGGCCACCGCTGGTACGGAGGCGACCGCCGTCGACGGGTTCCAGATGCTCGGGACCATGGGGACGCGAGCCTTCCTGCAGCGGTTGTACGACGCCGACCCGAACGGCCAGGTCGCGAACGCGCCGCAGGCGTACGACTGCGCCGTCGTGCTCTCGTTGGCCACGGCCGTGCTCGATGCGGGCGACGCGGACACGCTCGCCGAGGCTGCGATCGCCGTCACCGGTGACGGTGTGACCTGCACGACCTACGACGACTGCCTGGAGAAGCTGAACGCCGGCGACGACATCGACTACGACGGTGTGAGCGGCCAGATCGCCCTCGACGACAACGGCGATCCCACGTTCGCCCGGTTCACGTCGGCCCGTCTCGAAGGTGGCGAGATCACCGACATCGAGAGCGCCGACGTCGACATCACGGTCCTGCGTCGACAGTACGAGGCGTACGCCGCCGCATCCTTGAACACGCAGATTCAGACGGCCCTGACGTTCCTCGGCTTCTACGACGGGCCGATCGACGGACTCGACAGCCCGGAACTGACTGCGGCGATCGCTGCATTCCAGACCTCCGTCGGCCTCCCGCCGACGGGCGTGTGGGACGCGGCGACCGACGCGGCGATGCGCGAGGCGCTGGGTGATCAGGCCGCCGCGCTGATGCAGAGCACGACGGAGGTGCAGATCCTGCTCACCGAGCTCGGGTTCTACACCGGCCCGATCGACGGCATCTGGACGCCGGAACTCACCGACTCGGTCAAGGCACTCCAGCGCGAGCTCGGCGTGCCGGAGACCGGTGTGATCGACACCGCCACCCTGCAGGCGATCTACGAGCTCGGTGCTGCGAGCGGGACGCCGCCCACGACGACGGTGCCGCCATCCACGACGGTGCCACCCGCGACCACGGTCCCGCCCACGACGGAGCCGCCGGCCACGACGGTGCCGCCGACGACGACGACCCCGCCTCAGCCGACCGGCACCCTGCTGGAGGAACTCCAGAGTGCGGGCACGTATGGAACGCTCGTGCAGATCGTCGAGGCCGCCGAACCGTCGTTGCCGGACATCTTCGACTATCCGGCGACCTTCACCGCCGTGGCGCCCGAGGATTCGGCCTTCGTCGATCCGGCGTTCGTCGACTCGCTCCTCGCCGACGCCGATGCGGCCGCAGACTTCGTGCTCCAGTTGATCATCGGTGGAACGGTTCCGCTGGCCGACATGGCCGACGTCGAGTACGCGGAGTACGGCAACGCGTTGCCGGTCGTGCGGGATCCCTCGGGTTCGGTGACGATCGGTGGAGCGTTGGTCGTCGACCCTGACCGTGTCGCGAGCAACGGAATCATCCAGGGTGTGAGCACCCTTCCCGTGCTGACTCCCTGAGCGGACCACGTAGTCTCGCGGCCATGTCGCAAAAGGTGGCCGCCGTGTTCGATCTCGATCGGACGTTGATCACCTCGTCGTCGGCGACCGTGTTCCGCAAGCACCTGGCGGAGCACGGCCTCGGTGGCGGGCACGATCTGCCGCTCGTCGACGTGTTCACCCGCTTCTACGAGCAGTTCGGCGAGACCTGGCTGTTGATGCAACCGGCACGCCTGTCGAGCCGAGCTGCTGCAGGGTGGAGTGTGGACACGGTTGCCGATGCCATGCGCGCTGCCGCCGAGGAGCTCGCCACGATGCTGCTCCCCGGTGCCGCGAAGGCGATCGAGGAGCACCGGGCCGCGGGTCGGCGCCTCGTGATGGCGACCACGTCGCCGATGGTGTTCGTGAAGCCGTTCGCGGACCGACTCGGCTTCGACGACACCGTCGCCACCCGATGGGAGCGCACCGCCGACGGCGAGGCGTTCACCGGCCGGATGGACGGACCGTTCGTGTGGGGGCGCACGAAGGCCGACGCGATCGCCGAGTGGGCGAGCGACCACGGCGTTGCGCTGTCCGAGAGCTGGGCCTACAGCGACAGCTACTTCGATGCGCCGTTGCTCGCATCGGTCGGCCACCCGGTCGTCGTCAACCCGGACCTGCAGCTGCGCGTGACCGCCACCATCCGCGGCTGGCCGGTGACCCACTTCGACCGTTCCGAGGGTGTCGCCAAGATCGCCGGCCGCGAGCTGCAGGAGTGGGGGCGCCCCTTCGTGCGACCCGAGATCCTCGCGCCGAACGCACGCATCGAGTTCGAAGGAATCGAGCACGTTCCGTCGTCCGGTCCGGCGATCCTCGTCTTCAACCACCGGTCGTACTTCGATCCCACGGTGATGGCGCTCGTGATCGCGAAGGCGGGACGGAACGTTCGCGGCCTCGGGAAGAAGGAGGTCTTCGACGTCCCGATCGTCGGTCGGATCATGAAGGCGTCCGGTGGGATCCGAGTCGATCGCGGCACCGGGTCCGACGAGCCGCTCGAGGCGGCGATCGCCGCGGTCGAGGCGGGCGAACTGTTGATGATCGCTCCCGAGGGCACGATCCCGCGCGGCCCGGCCTTCTTCGATCCGGTGCTCAAGGGCCGTTGGGGTGCCGCCCGTATCGCGGCCGCGACCGGTGCGCCGGTGATCCCGGTCGGGCTCTGGGGAACCGAGAAGGTCTGGCCCCGCAGTGCTCGACTCCCGAAGTTCTCGCTCAACGATCGCCCGCTGGTCACCGCCACGATCGGGCCACCGGTGCCGCTGAAGTACCGCAGCCCCGATGCGGACACGAAGAAGATCATGAAGGCGATCAGCGCCCTGCTCCCGCCGGAGGCCCGTCAGCGCCGCACGCCGACGCCCGAGGAGTTGGCGCTGACCTATCCGCCCGGGTATCACGGTGATCCGGAGGCCGAACTGAGCCGCCGCCCGGGCACGGACACCTGACGCCGCGACCCGACACCGCCCGCAACTCCCGACTCGACATCCGAGGACCTCATGGCCGACACCCGAGAACGTGAACAACGCTTCAACGACCGCATGTCCGATCACGAGGCGCTCATGTGGAACATCGAGAAGGATCCGTGGCTCAACCCGAGTGGTGCCGCGGTCACGATCCTGAAGGGCACGATCGACGAGGAGCACTTCCGCCGTACCCTGCGCCGGGCCGTCGCCAAGATGCCCCGTCTCTACGAGCGGGTGGTGCCCGGGCTCGGTCGTCTCGCTCCGCCTGCGTGGGTGCCCGATCCGGAGTTCGACATCGACTACCACATGCGTCGGTTGCGGCTGCCGAAGCCCGGGACCGATCGGCAGCTCTTCGACCTCGCCGCCCAGCTGTACCAGGAGCCGCTCGACCGGACCCGGCCGCTGTGGCGGTTCGTCGTCATCGACGGCCTGCGGGGAGGACGATCGGCGATCTGGTCGATCGTCCACCATGCGGTGAGCGACGGGATCGGCCAGCTCCGCATGGCCGAGATGTACCAGCAGCTCGACCCCGACGATCCGGCGCCGGACGACATCGACCTCGAAGCCATCGTTGCCGCCGCCGTCGAGGAGCACCACGCGAAACAGCTCGGCGGGGATCTGACCGACGGGTTCGCCACCACGGTCGGACAGTCGCTCGCTCATCTCGTTCGGCGAGAGCTCGGCGTCGTGCGTCGCATCGCCGGTGAGGTCGTGATCTGGCCGGCCGACCCGCAGCGCGCGCGTGACACCATCGACGATGCGATCGGCGCGGTGACGTCGACGGTCGGCGCCCTGACCGGATCCGGCAACGAGGTCGCCGGCGGCTCACCGTTGTGGAAGGAGCGGTCGCGCCATCGCCACCTCGAACACGTGACGGTGCCGCTCGACGAACTCAAGGCGGTGGCGAAACGGTCGGGGGTGACCGTCAACGACGTGTTCCTCGCCGGCCTGACCGAAGGCGCGGTCCGCTACCACGCCGAACGCGGCGTCGAGGTCGACGCGTTCAACACGAGCTTCGTCCTCAGTACCCGTCACGACAGCGCCATCGGCGGCAACTCGTTCACGCCGGTACCGGTCCAGGTGCCGGGCGCCCCGATGCCGCTCGACGAGCGGATCAGCGACATCCACGAGCGCCTGGCCGCCAAGCGCGAATCGATGTCGACCGGTGGAGGCATGGGAGCGCTGTCGGGAGTCGCCAACCTGCTGCCGACCTCGGTGGTGACGAGCGCCGCCCGAGCGGCGGCGGCGAAGATCGATTTCGCCACCTCGAACCTGCGGGGAGCGCCGTTTGCGCTCTACGTGTCCGGAGCGAGGGTGCTGAGGATCATCTCGATGGGTCCGGTCGCCGGAACCGCGTGCAACGCAACGGCGCTGTCGTACGAGAACAGCTTCGACATCGGCCTGTTCATCGACCCGGTCGCCATCGACGCGCCCGGCGACTTCCGCGACGCCATCGAGTCCGCCTTCACCGACATCCTCGCGCTCTGACGGCGGTGGCCGTTGGCGCGGGCGCAACTACTCCGCAGACCGGCCCCGGTCGGTGAGGCTCCGCTGGTCGCCGTCGATGTCGAGGTCCCGGTTCCCGCGCCGGGCGAGATCGTGATCGACGTCGCCGCGTGCGGTGTGTGTCGAACCGATCTCCAACTCGTGGAGGGCGACCTTCCGGCCAAGCGGCTGCCCATCGTGCCCGGTCACCAGGTCGTCGGTCGCGTACGGGTCGTCGGCGACGGAGTCGATCGGTGGGCGGTGGGGGATCGGGTCGGCGTTGCCTGGTTGGCCGGCTCGTGCGGGACGTGTTCGGCGTGCCGCTCGGGCGCCGAGAACCTGTGCGCGGACGCCGAGTTCACCGGTTGGGACCGTGACGGCGGGTATGCCGAACAGATGACCGCACGAGCCGACTTCGCGTTCGCGATTCCCGACGGGTTCGGCGACACCGACGCGGCGCCGTTGCTGTGTGGCGGCGTGATCGGATATCGATCGCTGAAGATGTCGGGGATCCGTCCCGGCGGTCGGCTGGGCCTCTACGGCTTCGGAGCGTCCGCGCTGCTCGCGTTGCAGGTCGCCGTCCACTGGGGATGCGAGGTGTACGTCGCGACCCGCTCGGAGCCCGAGCGTCGGCGAGCGCTCGATCTCGGCGCGGTGTGGGCCGGCGGTTACGACGACGTACCGCCCGTCCCGCTCGACGCAGCGGTGACCTTCGCGCCGGTCGGGTCGGTCGTCGTCGCGGCGCTCCGGGCGATCGGGCCGGGCGGAACCGTCGCGATCAATGCGATCCACCTCGACGAGATCCCGTCGTTCGACTACGACCTGTTGTGGCGTGAGCGCGGGTTGCGCAGCGTCGCCAACTTCACCCGTCGCGACGCCGAGGAGTTCCTGGCGCTCGCCGTGACGATTCCGATCCGGACGGTGATCGAGATCCACCCGCTGGCCGCCGCGAACGATGCCCTTGCTGCGGTGGCGAGCGGGGACGTCGGCGGGGCGGCCGTGCTCGTCTGCTGATCGCCCGAGCTCGGCTCCGCACCTAGAGTTCACCGCATGCAGGTGAGCGAGCTGTGGCGGTATCCGGTCAAGTCGATGGTCGGCGAGACCGTCGAGACGATCCGACTCGACGAACTCGGTGTCGTCGGTGACCGCACGTGGGCGGTGCGCGACCTCGAACGCGGAGGAATCCGCGGGGCGAAGAAGATCGGGGCGCTCATGCAACTCGCCGCCCGTGAGCTGGGTGACGGCGAGGTCGAGATCTCGTTGCCCGACGGTTCGCTCGTGCGAACGGGCGAACCCGACGCCGACGCTCGGGTGAGCGCCGCCGTCGACCATCCGGTCAGCCTGGAGCCGTTGCGCCCCGCCGACGACCTCGACCACTATCGGCGCGGCGCGCCGGACTCCGACGACATCGAGGCGGAGATGCGAGGGATCTTCGGACGCGAGGCCGACGAGCCGTTCCCCGACTTCTCGGTCTTCCCGCCGATCATCGCCGAGTTCGAGTCGCCCCCCGGCACCTACTACGACGCGTTCCCGCTGATGGTGATGACGAATGCCGCTCTCGCAGCGCTGGCGCGTGCGCTTCCCGACTCGAACGTCGACGTACGCCGGTTCCGGCCGTCGCTCGTGGTCGACACCGGTGACGACGGTGCCGCGGCATCGACGCCCGGCCACCCCGAGTTCGACTGGCGCGGGCGGCGTGCCACGATCGGAACCGCGACGATCGAGTTCGATGCGCCGTGCCCTCGTTGTGTGATGGTCACCCGACAGATCGACGACCGCATCCCGTCGGATCGCGCCGTGCTGCGCCACATCGTGCGCGACCTCGATCAGAACCTGGGGATCTACGCCAGGGTGGTCGAGCCCGGCGTGGTCGCCGTGGGCGATCCCCTCACGCTGTGGTGACCGTGCCCGGGGGCGCGTGCCTCAGAGGTGAGCGCGCCCCCACGACTGGTAGGCACTGATCTTCGGACCAGGCAGGTACCCCTCCTCGAGTCGGTCGATGCGGAAGCCACCGTGCTCGAGCAGGTCGGGGATTCGCCGCGTGATGTGGCAGCCGCCTGCGATCCGGGTCCAGATCGGGTCGACGCGGTGTTGCCACCGCCGCACCGACGCGTCGGGCGACTCGCCGTGCTCGGCGAACAACAACTGACCACCGGGCTTCAGGACCCGCCGCATCTGGTCGAGTGCCCGCTTCCAGTCGGCGATGCTGCACAGCGTGTAGGTGAGCACCACGGTGTCGACACTCTCGTCGTCGAGCGGGATCTCCTCACCGGGAAGATCGAGCCACCGCACCTCGACGGCGGCGTGTGCGATGCGCTCCGCGGCAACGCTTCGCATCCCGTCGTTGGGTTCGAGGCCCCACACGAACTCGACCTGCGACGGGTCGTAGAAGGGCAGGTTCAGCCCGGGACCCATCCCGACCTCGAGCACCCGGCCCGTGGCGTGCGGTACCACCGCGCGACGCTGCCGCTCGATGTCGCCCCCGCTGCACGCGAGGTTGATCACACGCGGGAGCACGTGGCGTTCGTAGAGACCCATCGGGGTCCAACGTAGGCGCTCGCACGCACGGGGCGGGGTCGAGGCCCCGGTCGTCGTGGCGTCAGGCGGCGAACGGGTGGGTTCGGGTGCTGACGAGTGGGCCCTGCCGGACGAGGACCGTGCCCTCGGGAAACGTCGAGCACACCTCCTCGATCATCTCGACGTGCTCGTCGATCACCGCGTCGACCATCGCCTGGACGTCGTCGTGATCCCATGGTTCGAGGTGGCCACCGCGTCCGGCCGCGACCGAACGGTCGATCGCGGTCTGCCGGAGGAGGTCGACCCACCCACCGCGATCGAGCCAGTCGTACACCGCGTCGCGGAGGTCGGTCGGCCCGACGCCGGGTCGGTCGACCACCAGTGCGGTGGTGGTGGCCCTGCCGCTCGCCAGCCCGGGGAACCCGCGGTTGCAGCCGCATCGCTCGCCCGAGGCGCACTCGGTGGCCACCGGGGTGACCAGCTCGCCCTCGACGGTCCAGGCGTAGTCGCCCGGGGCCGTTCCCTGGAGTTCGTTCGTCGCCACCAGTACCAACATGTCGTTCCTCCTTCGTTCATGCACTCGTGGGAAGCAGTGTGAACGAGGGGTGCGTCAGAGTTGCCCGGGGGGCTCGGATGGTCGGTCGAGTCGGACGACCGGTTCCCCCGTGACGTCGGCGAGCGTGGTCAGGGCCTCGTCGAGCGCACTGACCTCGTACTCGACGAGGCGTTCGAGCAGACCATCGGCCGTCCAGACGCTGATCGCGAGGAGCTCGACGGTGGTGGGTCCGTGACGGTAGGAGCGTTGGGTGAGGACGCTGAGGTCCCCGGCGGTGGCCACGGTGACACCGCTGACGTGCAGGCCCATGTCTCGCATGGACCGGACCGTGCCGAGGAGACCGTCGCGGCGGATGGCCTGCGGGACCCCGCGGTGCGTCTCCTGGACGAACCCGTCAGCCAGGAGATGCTCGAGCCCTGCTGGGCCCTCTTCCTCGATGATCGCGTGCGCCTGGGCGGCCCACCGCTGAGCCGATGTCTCACTCGGCGTGGTCGCCGCGTCGTCCGGGTGGTCGGACATGGCGCACAGCTGATCAGTTGGTGCTGGCGGCGCTCTCGACGGCGTCGGCGGCGTCGGACGCGGCGTCCTCGACGGCGTCGGCTGCCGAGTCGGCGGCGGGCTGCACCTTGTCCTTGGCCTGTTGGGCTGCGCTGGAGACGGTCGAGGTCGCCTTCTTGGCGCCGGCCTTCACGTCGTCACGTCGGAACGCGGCTGCGGCGGCTGCGGCGGCTCCGATGAGGGCGATGATGATGAGAAGCTTCTTCATGACGTCGACCGTACCCTCGGCCCGGCCGTCCTCACAAACGTTCGACGGCTCCAAGTGGTGAACGCCGGCTCAGAGCACGAAGCGCAGTGCACCGACCATCGCGCCGGGCAGCCGGGCGCTGCCCGTGGACCGTCGTCCGTACGTGGAGGTGTCGAGCAGCACCTCGGCGTCGTCGGTGAGGCCTTCGAGGCGGTCGCCGAGGAGATGGAAGGCGGTGTCGTCGAAGCGAAGCACGTCGACGGGCGCGACGATCTCGCCGTCCTCCATCCAGAACGTGGCGAATCGGGTCATTCCGGTGGTGCGACAGGCCGCCTGGTCGGAGAAGTTCAGGTACCAGAGGTTGCCGACGAACAGCCCGGTGCCCAGCGTTTCGCCGACCGATGCGGCCGGCAGCGTGCCAGGCGACATCGCCACCGAGAGCGGCGATTCGGCATCGCCGGCGCCGTTGGTGGGTACGCCGTACTCCTGGGCGGAGCGAGGTGAGACGAGTGTGTCGGCGTACGTGCCGTCGACGATCAGCTGAACCGAGTCGGGCCGGAGGAATCCGGCCGACTGGAAGTTGGCGGCGACCCCGTTGGCCGTGTCCTCGCTGATCGACACCAGGGGCGACAGTCTGGCGTCCTCGACCAGCATCTTGAGCAGCGGGGTCTGGCGGGTCTCGTGGGCGCGCCGGCCGAAGGCGCCGTACCCCGAGAGCAGCTGGATCACCTCCTCCATGGCTCTCGGGGCGAGGTAGGTGCGGTACTCGCCGGGCGGGAGGCTGATCGGGTCGCGCTCGAGGGCGGCGATCTGCCGGGCGGACCAGTCGACCTTGGCGGCGAACGCGTCGTCGTCCCACTCGAAGCCGGCGTAGAGGTTCTTCGCCGCCTTGTCGGCGCGGAGGTAGAAGCACCAGTCGAGGTTGAACGTCGACGACTGGAACCAGTTGCGCTGTCCGAGGCTGTTGGCGAAGCCGTTGAACGTGTCACCGGAGGCGTAGATCCCGACCAGGTCGCGGTCCGCTCCCGCGGCGCGGATGTCGGCGAGGGCGGCGTCGGGAGCGGGGATCGACCCGCGCTCGATGCGCTCGGTGGAGGCCGGCTCGGTGTTGTAGAGCAGGAACGGGTCGTCGGCGACGACGCGACGCTGATCACGCAACTGCAGCAAGAGGGCGGCGATTCGGGAATCGTCGATCGAGCGCACCCCCGACAGGCGGATGCTGCCCGCCACGTGGCGGCGACCTTCGACCAGGTCGACTTTCAAGGTGCGTTGGTCGATCGTGCCGGCCTGGCGGACCTCGCTCTGGTTGAGGCGGATGAAGTCGGTCCGTTCACCGGACACGTTGGCGAGCAGTACCTCGTCGCCGACGAGGGCCGACGTCGCCGTGGTGACCAACTCGTCGAAGTAGGCCTGCTCGTCGCGCCCGCCGCTCACTGCTCGCCTCCGAAGACCTCGATGTCGGAGAACTTGCAGGCGGGCGACGCATGGCCGGTGCCGATCATCTGGTTGAGTTCGCCCTTGCCGCAGTTGGGCGTGCCCATCACCGTGAAGCTGTCGGCGTCGGCGACCCCGCTCAGGCTGCGCCAGAACGTCGACGAGATCCCGCGGTAGCCCGGATTGCGCACCACGCCGACGATCTCGCCGTCCTCGATCCGCTGGCCGTACTCGCACCCGAACTGGAACTTGTTGCGGCTGTCGTCGATCGACCACGAGTTGTTGGTGTGCAGGTAGACACCGTGCTCGATCGAGGCGATCAGCTCCTCGAGCGTCGACTCGCCCGGCTCGACGTTGAGGTTGGCCATCCGGTCGATCGGCGGTCGGTTCCAGTTGTCGGCGCGGGAGTTCGCGACGCCGGGAACCCCGCTGCGCTCCTGCGACACGGCCCCGCCGAGGCCGCGTACGAGGATGCCGTTCTCGATGAGGTGCTGGCGCCTGGCCGGCGTGCCGTCGTCGTCGAACGCATACGACGCCAGCTGTCCCGGCACCGTCGGGTCGAAGGTGACGTTGAGCAGCTCCGAGCCGTACTGGTACGTGCCGAACATCTCGGGTGTCACGAAGCTCGTGCCCGCATAGTTTCGTTCGTCGCCGAGGATGCGGTCGAGTTCGAGCGGATGACCGATCGACTCGTGGATCTGCAGGACCATCTGATCGGGCGCCAGCAGCGCATCCATCACCCCGGTCGGACAGTTCGGGGCGTCGAGCAGTTCCAGCGCCTGTTCGGCGACCTGCGAGGCGGCGTCACCGAAGCCGTAGCGGCCGAGCACCTCGGCACCGCCCTGTCCGCAGAACGCATGGCCGCCGAACGTGCGGGTCTGGGTGTTGGTGCCTTCGTTCGCCGTGGCCTGGAGGCTCGGGTACACGAAGCGGAAGCGCTGCTCGATTCGTCCGGTGGCGCCGACCTTCGATCGGGTGAGGAGCAGTTGATCGACGTCGCGACGCACGAGCGAGGCGCCCCAGTTGACGATCCGGTCGTCGATGCCGAGGAGCCGGGACTGTTGCTGGAGCAGCCCGATGCGGTCGTCGAGCGGCAGGGTGTCCCAGGTGACCTCCACCGGCGACACGTAGGTGCCGGTCGCGTGGTTGCGTGGGGCCGCGGTCGTCACCATCGAGCCGGCGGTGACCGTCGCCCAGTACCGGGCACGGTCGACGGCGCTGCGCAGTCCGGCCTCGCTGAGGTCGGTGGTGGCCGCGTAGCCGAGGCCGCCTTCGTTCCAGATCGAGATCATCACGCCGGTGTCGAACTCGTTGAAGATCGGCTCGAGCTGGTTGCGGCGGACCGTCAGGTGCTCCGACCGTTCGTCGACGAGGCGCGCGGACGCGTAGTCGACATCGCTCGGCAGCGCGGACCGGAGCCGGTCCTCGAGGGTCTGCGATTCGATCAGCAGGTCGGTCATCCGGGCAGGTTAGGCCGTCGGTCGGATCCCGACGATGGCCGCCGGGATACTGTTCGTGCATGGACCTCGACGCACGTACCGCTGAGCTGTTCGAGCACTTCTCCACCCAGGAGTTCGACGGGCTCACCGACCTCTTCGCACCCGGCGCCGCAGTGCGTCAGAACGGCAATCCCGAGCACGGCATCGACGGTCTGCTGACGATGATCAAGGGTCTCAAACGCGACGGTGTCACCGTCGAGTACTCCGACATCCGCCGGAGCGTGGGCGAACGGTTCGTCGTCGAGCAGCACCTGGTTCGCCTCACCCGCCCCGACGGAGTGTCGGCCGCCACCGACGTGTGCGTGATGTTGCACTTCGACGAGCAGGGCCTGATCACCGGCATGCACGAGTACGTCGACACCGCCGCGTTGGCGTCGCTGTTGTCCTGAGCGATCGGACTCGACTCCGGGCGTCTGGGTGTGGACGCCGACCGATGAGGGGATTCGTCGGCGTTCTGAAGGTCCCGACGCACCTGTGGTAAGCCTGTGGCGTGTCCGCGGCCGATCGCCATGCGCCGACGAGCGAGCAGCCGACGCTCGAGCGGACCGCGCTGCGCCGCCGAGCCACCGCCTACCTGCCGAGCACGTTGCTCGCCGCCGTCGAGCACCACGGAGTCGAACATCCGACGTTCATCGAGCCGACCGAAGGCACGCTCGTGTTCGCCGATGTCTCAGGGTTCACGCCCCTCTCCGAGGGGCTGGCTGCGACGGGCCGCGAGGGGTCGGAACGCCTCACGGCCATTCTGAACGACTTCTTCGGTCGCATGCTCACGATCGCCTCGAAGTGGGGCGGGAGCAATCAGAAGTTCGGCGGCGATGCCATGCTGCTGCTGTTCACCGGGCCCGAGCACGCCCGCCGTGCGGTGGAATCGGCACTGGAGATGCAGGCGGAGACGAAGCGGTTTCCGGCGGTCAAGGTCGGACCACGTCGTCACAAGCTGGCGATGAGCCTCGGCGTCCACTCGGGTCGCTTCTGGGCGGCGGGCGTCGGTCTTCCCGACGTGCGCATGCAGCACCTGCTGCTCGGACGCGACTGTGCACGGGTCGCAGACGCCGAAACCGCTGCGTCCGCCGGGCAGGTGGTGGTGACCGCGGCGACCGAGCGCCTCGTCAACGCCGGCCTCGTGACGACGGAACTCGACGAGTCACCGGGGATGTACCTCGTCGGTCGACGTCGGAACCGAGCCGAGCCGTCTCCGCGTTCGGGCCAACGCCCCGCACCTGACGACCAGACGGTTCTCGCCTACCTGCCCCCGCCGCTGGCTCTCGCGCTCGGCAACGCCGACGATGTCGGCGAACTCGAGGACGAACATCGCCGGGTTGTCGTGCTGTTCATCTCCGTGGTCGGGCTGAACGAACTCCTCGACGCCGAAGGTGCTCCCGAGGCCCTCCGGCAGGCGCAGGCGTACGTCGAGACGCTCGCCCGTCTCACCGAGAAGCACGGTGGGTTCATCAGCGGCAACGACATCGACAACAAGGGCATCAAGCTCATCGTCCTGTTCGGGGCGCCGATCGCCAAGGAGGACGATGCGGCATCGGCGCTGCGTCTCGCGGTCGAGCTGATGGCGGAGATCGAGAAGCTGGGGCTGGATGTCCGGCACCGGATCGGCATCAACGCCGGGTACGTGTTCGCCGGTGACGTCGGGTCCGATCTCCGACGCGACTACACCGTGATCGGCGACGCCGTGAACCTCGCCGCCCGACTGATGGGCGCAGCGGACGCCGGTGGCGTCGTGGTCGCCGACTGGGTTGCCTCCGAAGCCGGCGACGGATTCGATCTGCGCGACTCGCGGGCGATCCGGGTCAAGGGCAAGTCGATGCCGATCCCCGTCCACACGCTGGGCGGTCAGACGACCGAAGCGGGTCATTTTCTGGTCGAAGCCAAACGTCCCAAAGTCATCGGACGGGAGCGTGAACGCCGATCAGCTCGTCGCGCCAGCGCTCGGGCCGAGGCCGGTTCGCCCCGAACCCTGGTGGTCCATGGTGAGGCCGGGGTCGGGGGGAGCGCCCTCGTGAACGAGATCTCCCACGAGTTGGCCGAGCGGGGGTGGACCGTCTTCCGTGGTCGTTGTCAGCAGTACCTCTCCGAGACCCCGTTCGCTCCGCTGATCGCCCTGTTCGAGCGCCTGCTCGGGGTCGCCGACGCGATCGACGAGCAACAGGATGAGCGCAGTTCCCGCGTGGTGCGAACGCTCGAGGATCTCGCTCCTCATCTCGTCCCGTTCGCCTCGCTGCTGAACGGTCTCATCTCGGTGCGCATCGAGGAGACCGACGTGGTCCGGGCGCTCGGCGCGACGGAGCGATCGGAGCGGTTGACCTGGCTGCTCGTCGAGGTCGTCGCGGCAGCCGCTGAAGTTGCTCCGCTGATCGTGATGGTCGAGGGTCTGCACTTCGCGGATCGGTCGACGATTCGTTTCGTGGAGCAGGGGAGCCGAGACTGGAAGCGCGGACGTCTCCTGGTCGCAGTGACCTATCGGGACGATCTCGCTCCCGACTTCGAACCGTTCCGCAGTCGTACGGTTGACATCTCGCTCGGGCCGCTCGACCGCGCTGGGTCGGACAGTGTCGTGCGAGACCTGCTCGGGAGCGACGACGTGCCGGAGGTGTTGCTGAGCGAGATCTATCGCAGGGGCCGGGGCAACGTCCTGGTCACTGCAGAGCTGGTGCGAGCGGTCGGCGCGAGTCCCCTGCTGGACGGGGACACCGAGCTCGGGACACGTCAGATCCAGGATCTCCTCGGTGAGCTCGACGTCACCGATCGGCTGCAGCAGCTGATGATGGCTCGCATCGATCGTCTGGCCACCGGGCCCCGTTGGGCGTTGACGAGGGCAGCGGTGCTCGGGAGCCGTTTCGACGTGGCAACGCTCGAGACGCTGCTTCGCGCCGACGGCAAGGAACTCGCGGTTGCGACCGCGCTCCAGCAACTCGTCGAGGCGGGCCTGCTCGAGCCCGAGGCGGACACTGCGAACACGTCCTACACGTTCCGTCACGAGGCTGTCCGCGATGTCGCCTACGACAGCATCCTGTTCCGAACTCGTCGCGACCTGCACCGAGATCTCGCCCACCACCTCGTCGATGCGCACGCTGGCGAGGTCGACCGGGAGTCGGCCACGATCGCCGGCCATTTCCGCATCGCGGGTGATCACGAGCGGGCAGCGTTGTTCGGGGTCCGAGCGGGCGACTGGGCACTCAGCTCGTACGCCATCGGGGAGGCCGAGACCCTGTACGCGGTCGCCGCCGATCAATACCGGGCGGCGGGCCGGAGCTTCGCGGCGTACCGGAGCTTCGTGATCGAGCGCCTCGGTGATTGTGTCAGCCTCGGTGGTCGGCCGAGTGAGGCGGCGCAACACCACATCCAGGCGTTGCGGAGCTGGAACCGACTTCAGGACGGCGAAGGAACCCGACTCCCCCGGAACTTGACCCACGGCGCGCCCCGAGCGATGCGGCACGCGGAATTGTGTCGGAAGATCGCGCACGCGCATCAGCGAGCCGATCACTACGAACGGGCGCTCGAGTGGCTCGACCGGGCCGAACGAGCTGCGTCGCCGCGGGCGCCTCGGCTCTTTCGGGCGAGGTTGGCCGCACTTCGGGGAACCACGCTCTTCCGGCTGGGCCGATACGAGGCGGCCGCAGAGGAGGGCAGCCGGGCTGTTGCACTGGCTGAACGAACGGGCGACCAGGCGACGATCGCCTACGCCCGCGACATGCTGGCGATGACGTACCTCGAGCAGGGGCGCCTACGCGATGCGATCGAGCAGCGCGTCGAGGCCGTCCGACTGTTCGAAGCCGAAGGCGATCTCCGAGGTTCGATGGGTTGCCACAACAATCTCGGTGCCGCCTATCAGCTCGTCGGGTCTCTCGAGGAAGCTCTGGAGCACTACGAGCAGGCCGCGGCGGCGGCGGTCCGGCTCGGCAACATGCAGGGTCGCGCCGTCATCGAGAACAACATCGGCGAGGTCTTGTTGGCGCAGGGTCGGTTGGACGACGCGTCGGCCCGCTTCGCGATCGCGGTGTCTGTTCACGAGCAGACGGGGCAGGCGCCGGCCTGGGCGGGTTTGGCGCTGGTCAATCAGTCTCGCGTCGACGTGCAGCAGGGTCAGCTCGTACGGGCAGCGGAGAGCCTCGAAGCAGGCACACGATTGCTGAGGCGGGCGCGGGCACGCGGCCTTCTGCTGGAGGCGGCACAGCAGCGTGTCGAGCTCCTGGTCGCAGGAGGGCAGTTCGACGATGCGGCGCGGGCCAATCAGCGTTTCGTTCGAGAGGCCCGCCGTCTCGGCCTGCAGCTCTTCGAAGCGAGAGGGGCGATCTTCGCCGGGAGGCTGGCCCTGCGTGAGGGCGACGACGCCGGAGCCGTTGACCAGTTGCGCAGCGCCATTCGTCTGGCCGAGGAGGTGGGTGCGCTTCGAGAACAGGCCGATGCCTGGGAAGAGCTGGTTGTCACGGGCCTCGACCCCGACGCTCCCGAACGACTTGCTGGGGTCCGACGACAACTCGGGGTGTGACAGGTGTCTGTTTGCCTTGTCGGCGGATTCAGCTACTCTCCGTGGACAGGCGCCGCTAAGTACCACGCTTAGTGGTCGCGGGGAGACGGGGAGTGGTTCAAATGGGCGTTCTCGGCAAGAAAAAGATCATCGTCGTTGCCGCAGCAGTGGCGATCGGCTCGGCGCTGACCGCAGTGGCGCTGCCGCCGGAGTCGGGCCCAGCAGTTGAGGCGCAGGAGGTTGATCCCTGCGTTGGCGGCGGGCTGCGCAACTCGGGCTTCGAGGATGGCGTCGTCGGTGGGGATCCGACATGTTGGACGGTGTCCCAGCGCAACGATCGCGTCCGCGTGGTCGGCGAGGAAGGCCCGTCGTCCAGCGCCGTCTACGCGGAAAAGGGAATCACGGTCACGCCACCGCTGGGTGACTCGATGCTGGCGATCGGCAACCCGAAGCAGCAGGGCGAGAGCCAGGCGAAGAACCCCGACATCGTCAAGCAGACGTTCACGGCAGACAGCGATGCGTTCGAACTGCAGTTCAGGGTCTTCTCCTGGGAACCGGACGGCAACGACGTTGTCAGGGTGTCGATTTCCGACGACACGGGTAGGTCAGTGCCGGGCGTCACCGCATCGCTGGCACTCGAAGACGTCTTGAAGTACACCAGTGGTGGGTGCAATGGGGGAACGTGTAGCTACTCGTTCGACACCGGCGGACGCAACGAGAAGCGACTGTTCGACACCGGCACCGTCTGGCGCAAGGCGACCTTCTCCGGTTTGACCGCGACCAACAAGTACACGATCGAGATCACGATCGGTGGCACCAAGCGGACGTCGTTCGCGACGTGGGGTTACGTCGACAACGTCAACAGCCCGCCGGTCGCCCGCTTCGACCTGGATCGCCCCGAAGACTGCACCTTCACGCCGATCGGCACCCTCTACGAGGGCCAGCCGATCCCGTTGAACGACTGCTCCTACGACCCCGACGGCCAGATCGTCGATCGTCAGTGGACGATCACGTTCCCCGACACCTTGCCGGGGGCCGAGCCATCCACCACGACTGCGTCCAGCGGATTCATCTATCCGCATGACGAGGGAACCTATGTGGTCGAACTGACGGTCACAGACAATGAAGGTCTCACCGACACGATCACGGTCGGCGGTCTCGGTGGCACACCGTGTCTTCTGACGGACGAGAGGTTCCCGGATGACGAGTCCAGCCCGGGCGTGCAGGCGTCGGATGGCACCTGCCTCCCGGCGCTCATCGTCGAGAACGCTCCGCCGCTCGTCGACGCCGTCGATGTGCAGGCTGTCGTAGGCAGCGGCGAGGTCGAGGTTGTGGCGCGCTATGGCGACGCCGGTGTGAACGATACCCACAAGGTCGTGGTCGGCGAGGTCGAGGCGCAGAGGGACGACGATGGCTGTCGTGGGTTCGACCCTACGGCGGCCGCACCCTGCTTTGACGAGGACAATCTGCCCGCCGTCGAGACCGGCATCGTCAAGGCGAAAGCCGTCGTACCGCAAACGGTCACGAACCCTGAAACGGGCGACCCGTCGGTCGAAGTGAAGGTGACGGTCGCCGACATGCCCGGATTCGGAAAGACCACGCCACCCAGCATGACGCAGGACACCGCAACGATCACGGCGATTGCCAACGATCCGCTGCAGTTCGAGACCGACCCCGAGGCCGAGACACGTGACGAGGCCTCACGGCCGGTGACGATCGGCAAGCGGTACGCCGACTGGATCGATCAGCCGGGTGACGTCGATCTCTTCAGCGTCGGCTGGCCCGGGACCGTCGTCGACGATCCCCAGGTGTTGCCGGTGGGGACCGAGCTTCTCGTGAGCCTTCGCGACCTGCCGGCCGACTTCGACGTGGCCGTGCTCGTGGGTCGATCCGGTGGCACTGCTCCGGGTCAGATCTCGCCGGGTCAGATCTCGCCGGGTCAGATCTCGCCGGGTCAGATCTCGCCGGGTCAGATCTCTCCGGGTCAGATCTCGCCGGGTCAGATCTCGCCGGGTCAGATCTCGCCGGGTCAGATCTCGCCGGGTCAGATCTCGCCGGGTCAGATCTCGCCGGGTCAGATCTCGCCGGGTCAGATCTCGGCGCTCTTCCGGGCCCCGGGTCAGATCTCTCCGGGTCAGATCTCGCCGGGTCAGATCTCTCCGGGTCAGATCTCGCCGGGTCAGATCTCTCCGGGTCAGATCTCCTCGCTGTACGATCTCTTGCTGCCGAGCAACGATCTCGCCCCGTACGACGTCAATCCGTTCCAGTTGTACCCACTGTCGCTGCGGGCGTACACGGACGTCAGCGGCACGAACCTCAGCGGAACCGACGTCGACATCGACGAACTCGGCCTTGGCGACTTGGCTCGACGGCCTCGAGGTCGCCGGCTACTCGGCGAATCGCGGGTTGGAGGACGACACGGTGCTGGTTCGAATCAACGAGCCGGGGACCGAGGTCTACGTCGTCGTGATCGGCGCCAACAACCAGTTCAGCAACGTCGAGCCCTACGCCCTCCAGATCGAGGGCTCGGCACCGTTCGACTCGACCGTGCTCGCCGCCGGCCGGATCGATCCCGACAAGCTCGAACTGTTCGGTGGCACGTGTGCACGCGTTGCAGCGCGGGGGCCTGGTGAGCTCGGGAGACGTCCTGTACGACGTCCTGCATTCAGCGGATGGTGTCGCCGTAGACAAGGACACGCTGTTCGTCACCTCGAAGGCTCGGCTCGAGTTTGCAGACCCCTCGGAGGCATCAATTGCGCTCGATGGCATCAAGGAACTCGTCAACGACGTCGGTGGCTCGATTATCGATGTCCGCTCGGATGCGTGGACCGCGTGGGACGACAACACCTGCGATCCGGCAGCCGCGAACGCAGTCGCCGAGGACGTCAGGGCCGCCGTGCAGAAAGCTCTGTCGAACGGTGACTACGAGTACGTCGTGGTCGTCGGCGGCGATGACGTGATCCCGTTCCTGCGGGTCGTCGACGAGACGACGTACGCCAACGAGACGCAGTACGTCTCGAGTTCGTTCCTCGCCCCCGGCCAGCCGCTGTTCGCCAGCAAGGCCGGCGGGTTCAACCTGACCGATGCGCACCTCACCGATGAGGTGCCGACCCCGTGGCGCGGCCGGTCGTTGTGGGTCGGCGACCTGCCGACGTCTCGCCTGGTCGAGACCGAGGTGGAGATCGCCGATCAGGTCGATGCGTACCTCACCAGTGGCGGCCTCGCCGACCTCGGCAAGACGGCACTCGTCACCGGCAGCGAGTTCTTCGACGACGGCGCCGAAGCAGTTGCAGCGGCGCTCGAGGATGGCGGAGCAACGGTCGATCGAATCATCGATCCGGCGAACTGCCCCCGCAGCCGATCTGGCGACGGCAGACGACTACCTGTGTTCGGTCTTCGGGGTTGCGAGTGCCTGTGATGGGACGACCCCGGAGCTGACGCTGTCCGACTCGGTCGCAATCAACGACATCAACGCGCACTACCTGCACTTCGCGACGTTCTCGCCAACGGGTGCAGCGACGGCCGACCCGTCCGAGATCATCGGTTCGACGGCTGTGGCCAACGGAGCGCCGGGATCGGGCATCGCGGCCGGTTCGTTCTACCTGACCATCGGGTGTCATGGCGGTCTCGCCGTGCCCGACGACGAGGTGCAGGTCGACGAGGTCGCCCCCGGTCTGCGGGCCAGCCTCGACTGGGCCCAGGCGCTCGGGCAGCGCAGGCGGTGATGATCGGCAACACCGGCTTCGGTCTCGGTGAGGACACCGGTGTCGCCTACACCGAGTTGCTCCACCAGTACCTCGCCGAGGAACTTCTGGTCCAGCCGACGGTCGGCGACGCGCTCGTGGCTGCGCAACAGCGTTATCTCACGTCGATCACGCAGTTCGACGAGTACCACGAGAAGACGATGATCCAGACCACGATGTACGGCCTGGCCTTCTACGAGATCCCGGCCCCCGAACCGCAGGGGTTCGCATCGACCGCAACGCTCACCGAGTCCGTGGCAGAGCAGCTGCCGGCCCAGACATCGCAGCCGTTCCAGGCAACGGTCGACGGTGCTTCAGTCACTGCTGGCCTCGTTGAGGTCGAGACCGACCGAGGCCACTACTACGAGGCCGACGATGTGCTCGTCACCAACGAGCGCCCGAAGCAGCCGCTGATCGTGCGGGAGCTGGCTTCCGAGCCCCTCCCGGTCCACGGTGTGCTCATCCGGGGCCCAGGCGATGGCACGGGACCGTACGGCAACCTCGCCGGAAGCTACGTAGACGAATCCGGCTTCAACCCGGTCATCCACACCCCGAACTCGGAGTGGTTGTCGGGGGGTGGCGAGCCACAGGTGTGTCTCGACGCCTGGTGGCCGTCGACACTCGCCCAGGTCAACACCCAGGACCTGGGTGGGGGAGAACTCTTCCAGACCCTGAGCATCAAGCCCGGCCAGTTCCGCTGCGACTCGGCCGTCCCCGAGGTCAGGGGCACGCAGCGGCTGTTCGACGATCTCCCGCTCGAGCTGTTGCGCTCCCCCGACGACGACTGGGACGCTCCGATCATCCGCCAGGTCGACTTCGAGGCCGCAGAGACGCCGGGTGCGCTGGCGGTCACCATGCGACTCGACACGAACGACGATCTCGACCAGATCGTTGTGCTCCGGCTGCTGGGCGGGGCGATCACCTCGCAGGACATCACGGACTTCGTCAAGGACCCGGACGGGACGACCGTCACGTTCGAGATTCCGGACATCAGGGCCAACGAGGGCTTCCTGATCCAGCTCGCCGACACCTCCGGCAACGTCACCACCTACACGGGCAAGTCGACCGTGCCGAGTGTGATCGACATCGAAGCCAGTGGGCCGAGCTTCTTGGTCGACGGTGAACCCGTCACCCTCACGGTGACGATTCCTGATTTCGCGAACCAAGGGCTCGTCGAGCCCGTGTGGTACGCGTGGGACTTCGGGGCCAGCGTGCTCTTCGAGGGTCGATCCGTCAGTCAGATGAGCGCGTTGGTGGAACCGGACACGATCAACGCCGACGGCGACGCCGTGATCGACGTGACCGTGCTCTACGACGACACGGCACCCGACCCGATCATCGCCACCACCAGGGTGGTCGATTCCGACGGAGGAATCGGCGTCGATCGTCTCACGATCCGACCGGCGTGTGACGTCGCCAACCTTCCCGACCTGCCCGACGCCGACATCGTGGGCTGCGGGCTCGACTTCGACGCAGCGACCGCATCCGGGGACCCGGCTGCGGGCTTCACCGTCGCTGTGGCCGGCGTGATCTCGCCCGATTACCAGTACCGCATCGGCTTCGACACCGACGGCAACGGCGGCGTCGACAAGACGATCAAGTACGACAACGGGAAGTTGACCGGTTCGCTGGATGCGACGGCAGTCGTCAACGAGGCCGGCGACGAACTCCTCGTCACGGTGCCGCTCGCCGACATCGTGACGGCGTGCCCGGACGACCCCTCCAAGCAGTGCGTGATCTGGCAGTTCGAGACCCAGGGCGGCATCGCCGGCGGCCCAGGCCAGGGATTCCTCGACCGGGCCCGTGACGAGCTGACGGTCACCGAGGTGCCTTCCACATAGCGCTCGCTCGGCATCCCCACGACCAGATCGGTGAGCCACCACTTCGTGCACTACACGGTGGGCGCCTGCCAGAAGTAGGGTCGATCACGTGACGAACGAAACGATCCGTTACGGCATCATCGGGAGCGGGATGATGGGCGGCGAGCACATCCTCGACCTCAACCACGTCGACGGCGCCGCCGTGGTGGCGCTCGCCGACCCGGTGGAGTCCAGCATCGAGTGGGGGCTCGGCTGCGTCGAGTCCGGACCGGGCGGCGCCGAGGCGAAGAGCAGGGTCGCCACCTACGCCGACCATCGGGAGTTGCTCGCCGATCCGAACGTCGACGTGGTCGTGATCACCACTCCGAACTTCACCCACGCGGCGATCCTCGCCGACGTGCTCGCCACCGACAAGCACGTGCTGATCGAGAAGCCGCTGTGCACGCGCGTCGAGGACTGCCTGCGCGTGGTCGAGGCGGCCCGCCACCGTGATGCGATCACGTGGATGGGGCTCCAGTACCGGTACATGCCGACCCCGGCCGCGATGCTCGAGCAGCTCGATTCGGGTGTCTGCGGTACCACCCACATGGTGTCGATCAGGGAACACCGCTACCCGTTCCTCGGCAAGGTCGGCGACTGGAACCGGTTCACCCGCAACACCGGCGGCACCCTCGTGGAGAAGTGCTGTCACTTCTTCGACCTGATGCACCTCGTCGCCGGCGCGCACCCGGTGCGGGTGATGGCGAGTGGCGGCCAGGACGTCAACCACCTCGACGAGTACTACGAGGTCGATGGCCGGATGGAGCGCTCCGACATCCTCGACAACGCGTTCGTGATCGTCGAGTTCGCCAACGGCGTGCGGGGCATGCTCGACCTGTGCATGTTCGCCGAAGGCGGCCGGTACGAGCAGGAGCTCGCGATCACCGGCGATGTGGCCAAGCTCGAAGCGACCGTTCCCGGTGACACGGTGTGGGTCGGTGAACGTGCCAAGGCGGAAGGCCATGGACACAACATCGGACACGGCGTGCGCGAGGTGGCAGCGCCGATGGACCCCCGTGTGCCGTACCCCGACTTCCACCAGGGTGCGAGCTTCATGGAGCACCTCCACCTGCTCGACGCGATCCGTGCCGGACGGCCCGAGGCGGTCACGGTCACCGAGGGGATGTGGGCGGTCGCGACCGGCGCTGCAGCGCACCGATCGATCGACGAACGCCGCCCGGTCGAACTCGCCGAGTTCGGTCTCAGCTGACGCCCGTCAGCTTCTCGGCAGGGTGAGCGCGAAGTCGTAGGCCGCGTCGGCGTCGTCCGTCGTCAACTCGCGCAGGTCCGCGACTCCGACGTCGAGGCCTTCGGCGTGGGAGTACGCCCTGAGCCCGACGAGGTTGTCGACGAACTCGGCGCGGCTGATCCGGAGATCGTCGGGATGGGCGGTGACGCCGGCCTGCGACACGATGCGGTGCGCGAACTCCGGGTCGTTGCCCTGGACGTGGGCGAGCGCGACGACAGCGAACGAGATCAGCTCGCCGTGCACGTGGTGCACACCGGTGGCGTGCTCGTACGCATAGGCCCAGAAGTGTTCCGACCCCTCCTCGAACCGGCTGTGCCCGAGGCGACCGGACATCGCGCCGACGCGCCGGTACGCGTCGGCGAGGAAACGCACGCCATCGGGAGTGACCGCCACGATGTCCGGCACGGCGGCGTCGAGTTCGAGCAGCAGTGACTCCCCGAGAGCCGCGCCGTCCTCGTCCCACCCGACGCCCTCGCCGACCGCGACCGCCGCTCGCCAGTCGTGGAGCCCGGTGTGGCACGACAGCACGTCGCCCACCCCGGCACGATTGAGGCGAGCGGGCGCGCTGCGGACGAGATCGATGTCGAGCACGACGACCTCGGGTTCGATCGTTCCGACGTAGCGGACCCGACCGTCCGCACGGATGCCGATCGCATCGGTGAAGCCGGCGTCGACCGAGGTGATCGTCGGGATCTGGACGAGCGGGAGTCCTCGCTTCCAGGCGAGGTACTTCGCGGTGTCGAGGGCGGTGCCGCCGCCGAAGCCGACGACGATCTCCGCGCGGTCGTCGGCGGTGGACTCGACGTCGCGGTCGAGCTTGGCGAGCTCCATGTCGTGCGCCATCACCACGGTGACCGGCGCCGGAACCCGATCGGCGATCGACGCCCACGGTGGGTCGTTGACGGCGATGAGGTACGGCGGCAGATCGTTGAGCGTCGCGACAGCGGTCTGCTCCACGCACTCGAAGGGTGTGCCGCCGGGCGAGGCGTCACTGGTGTTCTGGTCGGTGTGCTCGTCGCTCATCGCGTCACCAGCTCCGCGGCATGGCGCTGGACCTTCTCGACGGCTCGAACGACATCGAGTGCGTCGTCCTCCGTCCCCATCAGGACCGACGTGGTGAACCACAGCGTCGTGTCGGCCAGGTGCTCGGTGACCGGGAGCGAGAGTTCGGCGAAGTCCTGCATCCCGGTGCGTTCGCGAAAGCGCGGGGCGAATCCGTTGCGGTCGCGGAACACGTCGAGTCGGTGGATGGGTGGGTACGCCATCGTGAGTGGGATCCCCTCGGCGGCGAGGGCGAGCCGCACCGGTTCACGGTCGACGCCGAACTCGTGGGGGTCGATGCGCACGACGTAGCAGTAGTTGCCCTGGCGGTCGCAGCGAGGGTCGCGCGTCTGTGGATGCACCCCGGGGATCGTGGCCAGTGCGTTGTCGAGCAGCGCCGAGCGCTCGTCGCGCCGGGCGGCCTGCTCCTCGAACCGTTCGAGTTGCGCGAGCAACACCGCGCCCTGCCATTCGGTCATCCGGTAGTTCCCTCCGAGTGCGAAGTGGGAGTAGAACCACTCGCCGGGGCGTCGGCCGCAGTCGCTGTACGACGCGGCGCTCGCTCGAACCTCGGGGTCGGTGGTGACGATCGCACCGCCCTCCCCGCCGGTCATCAGCTTCGATGCCTGGAACGAGTAGGTGCCGGCCGAACCGAACGTGCCGACCATCTGCCCGTTGAACAACGACCCGTGCGCATGGGCGC
This sequence comes from Ilumatobacteraceae bacterium, assembly GCA_963715285.1. Lineage (GTDB taxonomy): Bacteria > Actinomycetota > Acidimicrobiia > Acidimicrobiales > Ilumatobacteraceae > Sva-07. The sequence goes on from CAVQRU010000019.1 coordinate 146,055, forward strand.
AGTCCTCGATGAGCACGAGGTCACGACGGGCACAGATCTCGGTGAGACGTTCCATGTCGGCGGGATGGCCGGCGATGTGGACGGCGATGACGGCTCGTGTGCGTTCGGTGATCGCGGCCTCGACGGCGTCCGGATCGATGCATCCCGTGCCGAGTTCCACGTCGACCAGGACCGGACTCGCGTTCACCATGAGCACCGACGCCGCGGTGGCGACGAACGTCCAGCTCGGCACGATCACCTCGTCGCCCTGGCCGACACCGGTGGCGAGCAGCGCCACCTCGATCGCATGCGAGCCGTTGGTGACGGCCACGGCAGGTCCGGTGCCGTGCAGCTCGCCCCACGCATGCTCGAACTCGTGGACCCGGGTTCCCTGCGTCGACCACCACCGGCCGCTGTCGAGCACGTCGAGCAGCAGCTCACGCTCGCGATCGTCGTGCTCGGGCCAGGCCGGGTACGCCACCGTGCGGACGGGCGGTCCACCGTGGATCGCGAGTTCGCTCATCCGGTCATGATCGCACCCCGGCTACGGTTCGGGCCGTGTCGACCGTCGTCCGCACGATCGAACCCGGAGGTGGCCGCGTCGTGCTCGTGGTGGTGGCGCACGCCGACGATGTCGCATTGTTCCTCGGCGGCACGGTCGCCGCCTGGGTCGATTCCGGTTGGCGCGTCGTGGTGGTGCGGGCCACCGATGATCGCTGGGATTCGGTCGGGTCCGACGAGCGCTCGACTGCCGCTGCCAACCGCGACGAGTTCGAGCGGGCGTGTGCCGTTCTCGGGGTCGCCGAGATCGTGGAACTCGGCTATCCGACCGACATGCTCGGTGACGTCTCGACGGTCGAGCTGCGTGAGCACGTGATCCGAGCTGTTCGGACCCACCGGCCGTATGCGCTCGTGTCGTTCGATCCGTACGCGATGTACGGCGAGGACAACCTCGATCACATCACGGTCGCCCGGGCGGTCGACGAGTCGTTCTGGACGAGCCAGTTCGATCTCCATCATCCCGAGCACTTCGACGCCGACCGACCCGGTGGTGCGCTCGCACCGCACGGCTGTTTCGAACGGTGGTACTTCGGGCGCCGCGTCGAGGACGTCACCGACGTCGTCGACATCTCCGCCACGCTCGACCGCAAGATCGAGGCAGGCTGCTGCCACCGCACGATGATGCTCAACTTCTTCAACCAGCTCCGCCTGCAGTCCGACACGGGCGGCTGGTCGATCCCGGCCGTCGACGAGGCGCTCGCTGCCGGTCGTGTCGACGAGTTGCTGCCGCAGTTGTTGCGTTCGGCGAGCGAGGGGGTCGGCGCGAAGTACGGGGTCGGTGCCGCCGAGGAGTTCCGGGTGGTCACCTTCGGTGGCATGCAGGGGCTCCTCGAGGCCCTCGGTCGCCGACACTGACGGCCGGTCGGGATTGCCGCCCGCCGCTACTCGAGGAGTGGGCGCAGCGCTCGGGCGAGCATCGCCAGGCCGTCGGGCGGTTCGTCGTCGACATCGTCGGGCGCCCGGCATCCGACCGGAAGCATGGCGGTGCCGTCGCGTCGGTACGTGACGATGCGTCCTCCGCGGATTCGCCGGTCGACCAGGCCGAGGCGGGTCTTCTCACGGTTGTGTCCGTTGCAGCGAGGGCGTCCGTTGTCGACGTCGGTGCGGCCGTCGTCGCGGTCCCATTCGTCCATGTGGTCGATGTCGGCGTGGGACGAACTCACCGTGCAGCCGAGGTGTCCGCAATGGTGCTCCATCAGCTTCACTGCGGTCCGGGCGGCACCGGTGAACAGGCGCCGCTTGCGCCCCATGTCGATCACCACGCCGTCGTCGTCGACGACGACGCGGCGGACATGTCCCTGCATCATCGCCTGGAACACTGCCTCGGGCGGAACCGGGATGCCGGAGTCGGTCTCGCAGCGCAGCCGGTCGAGGTCGGGGGCGCTGATGTCGTCGGGGAACGGGATCAAGCGGTGTCGAGCGAGCAGGATCTCCTGGGTGTGCTGGTCGACCAGGATGTTGACGACGGGTTCGGGTGCCCGTGCGCCGGCGGGCGTCGATGCCGCACGCCGGAAGATCTCGTGCACGGCGTCGAACCGGCGCTGCGCATCGGTGCGGGGTAGCAGCGAGGCAGGCGCGTCAGGACCGTGGAGGTCGGTTCGGGCAGCGACGTCCTTGCGGAACTCGTCCTGGACGAAGCGCTCGAGGATCCCGAGCATCTCCGCGGTGGCCATCGCCGACCCGCCGCGAGCGCGCAGGTGGAGTGCGCCGTCGATCTCGTGCGCCGACACGGTCCGGTTGGCGTGGCTCGCTTCGGCATCGACCTCGGCGCCGTCCTCGTCGGCGAGGGTCTCCCAACGCCGCACGACGCATCGGAAGTCGTCGAACGGCAGTTGCTCTCCCTGGTCGAGCAGCAGGTCGAGCACGTCCCTGATCTCGTCGCCGCAGCGCGGATTGCGGGAGGCGCGGGCGAGTTCACCCACCTGCGCGGCGCCCAGATGACCGGCGAGCAGGGCGTCGCCGACCGTTTCGTGGGCGTCGAGGAGGCGTGCGGCCTTCTTCGCCGCGCTGACCTGCTGGCCCGACCAGTTGAGGTTCGCTCGCAACCAGCCGGCGATGCTCAGATGGCCGTCGTCACGATGGACGCCGCGAGCCTGAGCGAGCGTGATCAGTGCTGCGGTCTCGGCGTCGATGCGACGCCGTTGCAGTTCGAGCTCCCGCAGACGTTCGGTTGTCGCGTCGTTGTCGAGCCCCTGGAGCTCGGCGACAAGGCTGGCGAACATGTCATCATGATACAGCACATCAGTTCGAGAAACAACAAGAAAACGAACAAATGTGCCATCGCGGTCGATTGATGTGGGAACGGCGGGTGGACGGCGCACCGTTACCGTGGCGCGATGCGCGTGGAACCGATCGACCTCCGTCCGTTCCGTGAGGGTGGCGACGCAGAACGCCGCTCGGTCGCCTCGGCCTTCGACCACGCCGCGCGCACGGTCGGGTTCTTCTCGATCACGGGGCACGGCGTCGATCCCGAGCTGATCGACGAGATGCTGCGCGTCACGGGCGCCTTCTTCGACCTGCCCGTCGAGGAGAAGCTGCGGTACTACGTCGAGGACCGCACCGCGAACCGTGGGTACGCGCCCGAGGGGAGCGAAGCGCTCGCGTACTCGCTCGGTGAGGACGATCTGCCGACCGATCTGTTCGAGGCCTTCAACGTCGGCTGCGAACTCACCGCCGACCAGCTGGCCGACCCCTACTTCGCCGATCACCGCTACTTCGCACCGAACGTGTGGCCGTCGGCGCCCGCCGAGTTGCGCGAGACCTGGCTCGCCTACTTCGATGCGGTCGACGACGTGGCGAACACCGTGATGTCCGCGGCCGCCGTCGCGCTCGGCATGGATGCCGACCACTTCGTACCCCTCCTCGACAAGGGCCCGACGGTGATGCGGGCCAACAACTACCAGCGTCGCGAGGGCGCGACGGCGCCGGTCGACGGCCAGATGCGCATGGGTGCGCACACCGACTACGGGAGCACCACCGTCCTGCTCGCCGATCCCGTGCCGGGCCTCCAGATCTGCGACGACGCCGGCGTGTGGCACGACGTGATGCCACCCGACGGCGGCTTCATCGTCAACCTCGGTGACCTCCTGTCCGAATGGTCGAACGACCGTTGGCGATCGACGCTCCATCGAGTGGTCCCGCCGGCCGCCGGCAACACGGGCGCGTTCCGGCGCCGGTCGATCGCCTGGTTCCAGCAGCCGAACCACGACGCCGTGATCGAGTGCCTGCCCACGTGTTCCGACGAGTCGAACC
>CAVQRU010000020.1:0-25467 GCA_963715285.1 Ilumatobacteraceae bacterium
GGAGGAGCGCCGATCGGTCGATGCCGAGCTCGTCCGCCCACCGTTGGATCGCTGCTGCGTCCTCGTCGTCGACCCGGAAACTGAGCATCGTCATACAGCCAGGATATGGCCGTCATACATCTCTCTGGCCGGTCAGGACGTTGCGGCCGCGTAGAACGCGGCGATGACGAGTTGGTCGAGGGGAACGCCACGGCGTCGACTCGCTTGCTCGAGTTCTCGCAACAGTCGTGGTGGCACGTCGAAGGTGAGGCGGGTCAGGCGATCGGGGACAGGCCCGGCCCAGGACGACGTGCGGGCGATGCCGATCTCGTCGCGCAGGTCGTGGGCGCTGACGATCTCCTTGCCGAACGGGAACAACGGGAGTGGCACGAACTTGAACGACTGGATCCCGAACGGGATGCCGATGATCGTGATGCACAGCGCACCCCGGAGATGGCGGAGCCGACGGCGCGGTGCCGAGACGTGTTCAGCAGTCGGCGAGTGCGGCGAGTGCGTGGCGGATCCGGCTGCGCGCATCGTGCAGTCGTCCGATGCGTCGTGTGAGCATCGAGACGGGCTGGGGGCCGAGGTTGTCGAACGATGCGGCGCACTCGAGGTCGAGACCTTCGTCGGTGCCGAGCGCGATCTCGGTGGCGGCGAGTTCGTCGGCGGTCTCGTCGTCGATGCGGGTGACCAGCTGCGGCACGAGCTCAGCACAACAAGACGTCATGCGGAACGGGTAACACGTCCCGCGGGTGTCCGATCGGTGGCCGTCGGGCGGATGCGCTCACGCCGTGGCCGCGAAGTCGAGTGCGGCGAGGATGAGGTGATCGACGTGGACGCCTCGGCGTCGACTCGCCTCCTGGAGTTGCTCCCACTGCTCGATGGGGATGTCGGCGCTGATGCGCATCATCCCGGGCGGGATCGGCCCGGGGAAGGGAATCGGTCGGTGACGGCGACGCATGGGGACTCCTCGGATCGTGCTCTGATGGCTCGAGGAGGGAGTCGGTCCTGCGAGTGTGCGCACACGGGTGTGTCAGTGTTCCCGTGTCGCCCGTCGGAGCACGAAGGCGAACTCGGTGGCATCGTCGGCCGCGGGTGAACCGTCGAATGCAAGGACTGCGCTGACCTCCAACCCGGCGGCGGCTGCCAGCTCACGGAAGCCGGGCAGGGTGTGCCAGCGGAGCACCCAGGGTCGCTCCACCACCTGATGGTCGTCGCCGTCGACGATCTCGTAGCGCAGCACGGTGGTCTGGAGTCGGGATGCTTCGTCACGGTCGCTCGACGTCGCCGACACCCGCAGGGTGCGGCCACGTTCGTCGACGTGTTCACGGACGCGCCCGAGCTGTCGCTCGGGGACCGGGTCGGGGACGAACAGCGGAATCAGTGCCGCGCCGGCCGGGTCGAGGTGGTCGCGGATGCGTGCGAGCGCTGCGCCGGCCGTCGAGTCGTCGACGATCAGGTTGAAGGTCGGCCCGGCCAGGAAGATCGATCGGAAGGTCGTGCCCAGGTCCATCCGTTCGATGCTCGAGTGGTGGACGGTGACGTCGATGTCCCGGTTGGCCGCGGTTCGTCGCAACTTGGCCAGCATGTCGGCCGACGAGTCCAGCCCGTGGACGTCGAGCCCATCGGCGCGCAGCGTCAACAGCGGATCGCCGTCCCCGCACCCGAGTTCGAGCGCCGGTTCGCCCCACTTCGAGATGAACCGAGCGGAGATGCGCGGATCGGGCACCGAACCCCGCAGCGGGCCGTACACGTCGACGACGATGCCCGTGTAGAAGTCGGCGGGATCGACAGCGTCCATCGGCGAAGTGTTGCCGATCCGGCTCGGCACGCTCACCCTCGACCGTGAGCGACCCGACACCCCGTGACAGCCGGCCGGTGGAATGGTGCGCACTCATCCAGATGACCCGAGAGTTCCGGCTCGATGACGGTCAGGCAACCGACCCCGACGGGCACGGTGCCACTGCCGGCATCGATGAGGAGGAACCATGTCCGGTCGTACCGACTGCCGCATCGACGCCGCACATCGCGGCCGTGTGCGTCGCTCGGCCGTGCTCGAGGTGTGCGTTGCCTGCGGCGAGCCGGTGGCGGCTGTACCACTGCCGCGAATGCATGCGCGCCGTCGCCTGTCTCAACCGTCTCGCCGGGGTATGCGCACACCGCCGTCACAGGGGCTGGTCGACGGGACGGACCCAGCGGCTCGACAGCATCGATGAGTTGCACGCGGGAACACGTTGATCGTCTACTGTTCGGCGCCGAGGGGGAGCGCATGCTCCGTGGGGACAGCTCCGACAGGAGCAAGAGGAGTACAACGTGACGGAGGCCTTGACCGTGTCAACGACGACACGGTCCATGGAGGCGCCGGCGGTCCGACTGACCGGCCTGCGCAAGACCTTCGGGCACGTCGTCGCCCTCGATCACCTCGATCTCGAGATCGCGGACGGGGAGTTCTTCTCCCTCCTCGGCCCGTCCGGGTCGGGCAAGACGACGTGCCTCCGCTTGATCGCCGGGTTCGAGCGGCCGACCAGTGGGATCATCGAACTCCACGGTGTCGACGTGTCCGGCCGCCCCCCTTTCGAGCGCGAGGTGAACACGGTGTTCCAGGACTACGCGCTGTTCCCCCACATGACGGTCGAACAGAACGTCGCCTACGGCCTGAAGGTGAAGAAGGTCGCGAAGAGCGAGACCGCACAACGCGTGGGCGACGCGCTGGCCATGGTGCGTCTCGAAGGGCTCGGGGCCCGCAAGCCGGGTCAGCTGTCGGGAGGCCAGCGCCAGCGCGTGGCGCTCGCCCGCGCGCTCGTCAACCGACCGCGGGTGCTGCTGCTCGACGAGCCGCTCGGCGCCCTCGATCTCCAACTGCGTCACGAGATGCAGGTCGAGCTCAAGCAGATCCAGCGCGACGTGGGCATCACGTTCGTGTATGTCACGCACGACCAGGAGGAGGCGCTCACGATGAGCGACCGACTCGCGGTGTTCAGCCAAGGTCGCATCGACCAGTTGGGCGTGCCGTCCGAGGTGTACGAGCAACCCGACACGACATTCGTCGCCGGCTTCCTCGGCACGTCGAACCTGGTCGACGGACCACTGGCGACTCGGCTCACCGGGTCGCCGGCACCTCACACCCTGCGTCCCGAACGCATCCGTCTCCTCGCCGCCGACTCGACCCCCGCGCCCGGCGACCTCACGCTCGACGGGACCGTCCGGGACGTGGTGTTCCTCGGCTCGCTCACGCGTTACCGGGTCGACGTCGGTGGTCGCGATCTCGTCGTCGTGTCGCAGAACACCGACGGCGCGCCCGATCCGGCGCTCGGCGTGATGGATCGTCCAGCGCGCCTCTCGTTCTCGCCAGGTGCCCTCCGACCGGTGGCCACCGACGGGGTTCAATCCAACACACCTCAATCAGGGGGAACATCAACATGAGAATCACACGACGTGCGATCGCCGTCGTCATGCTCGGGGGGCTCATCGTTGCCTCGTGTGGCAGCGACGACGACGGAGCAAGCGACGACGCCTCGACGGAGGACACCGCAGCCACCGAGGACACCGCCGCCACCGAGGACACCGCAGCCACCGAGGACACGGAGGCGACCGATGGCACCGACGCAGCGGCCGGGGGCGAGCTGGAGGGCGGCGAAGGCGAAGTGTCGATCATCGCCTGGGCGGGCTACATCGAGCGGGGCGAGACCGATCCGGCCTACGACTGGGTGACCGAGTTCGAGGAGCAGACCGGCTGTGGGGTGACCGTGAAGACCGCGGCGACCTCCGACGAGATGGTGTCACTGATGACCGGGAGCAGCGGCGAGTACGACCTCGTCACCGCATCCGGTGACGCGAGCCTGCGCCTCATCCGTGGTGGCACCGTCCAGCCGATCGACATCTCGCGGATCCCCAGCTACGGCACGGTCGACGACCGGCTCACGGAAGCGCCGTGGCACTTCGTCGACGGCGAGCACTACGGCACCCCGTACCTGTGGGGCTCGAACGTGCTCATGTACAACACCGACGTCTTCACCGAGGCGCCGACGTCCTGGAGTGTCGTGTTCGAGGAGCAGGATCTTCCCGACGGCGAGTCGAATGCCGGCCGAGTTCAGGCCTATGACGGGCCGATCCACATCGCCGACGCGGCGCAGTTCCTGAAGGTGCACTCGCCGGAACTCGGCATCGACGACGTGTACGCACTGAACCAGGAGCAGTTCGACGCCTCGATTGCCTTGCTCGAGCAGCAGAACGCGCTGGTCAACCGCTACTGGCACGACGTGTTCGTCCAGATGGAGGACTTCACGAGCGGCACCACCGTGGCGAGCGGCACCTGGCCGTTCCAGGTGAACCTGCTCGCGGCCGACGGTCAGCCGATCGCCAGCGTGGTTCCCGAGGAGGGAGCGACCGGCTGGTCCGACACGACGATGCTCCACGCAGATGCCGCGCACCCGAACTGCGCATATGCCTGGATGGAGTGGTCGCTGAACCCGACCGTGCAGGGCGACGCATCGGCGTGGTTCGGTGCCGTGCCATCGGTGCCCGCTGCCTGCGAATCCAGCGACCTGCTCGGTCCCGACGGGTGCTCCACCAACGGCTTCGACAACTTCGACCAGATCGCGTTCTGGAAGACGCCGGAGTCGAACTGTTTCGGTGACCAGCCCGAGGGCACCTGCGTGCCGTACAGCACGTGGGTCGAGGAGTACCAGAAGATCCTCAACATGTGACCCGTCGGCGGGCCGGGACCGCCCCGGCCCGCCGACCCACACGAGCATCACCGCCGATGAGCACCACGCCCACTGCACCGGTCCCGCGTTCGCTGGGACACCGGATCTCGAGCTTCTTCTATCGTCACCCGCGCCTTCGCCTGTGGCTGATTCTCGCGCTGCCGCTGGCGTGGTTCCTCGTCGTCTACATGGGGTCGCTGCTGGCACTGCTCATCCAGAGCTTCTACTCACTCGACAGCTTCACCGGCACCGTGGACGAGTCATTCACACTCGACACCTGGCGCTCGATGTGGAACGCGGTGACGCGAGACATCGTCGTTCGGACCGTGGTGATGGCGGCAGCGGTGACGGTCGGTGCGGCGCTCATCGCCATGCCCGTCGGTTACTTCATGGCGAAAGTGGCATCGCCCCGCGCGAAGACGGTGCTCTTCATCGCCGTGCTGATGCCGCTGTGGTCGAGCTACATCGTGCGTGTGCTGTCGTGGCGTCAGATCCTCAACAGCGCCGGCGTGTTGACGTGGTTCGCCGACCGCCTGGGACTCACCTGGGTGATCGATGCGGTGCTCGACGCTCCGGTGATCGGTGGCGCCGATCTCACGACGAGCTTTGCCGGCCAGTACCTCGTGTTCCTCTACATCTGGCTGCCCTACATGATCCTGCCGGTCCAGGTCGCCCTCGAACGCGTGCCGACGTCGGTCCTCGAGGCGTCGAGCGACCTCGGAGCGAAACCGTTCGCCACGTTCCGACACATCACCTGGCCGCTCGGCCTGCCCGGCATCGTCGCCGGTTCGATCTTCACCTTCGCGCTCACGCTCGGCGACTACATCATTCCCCAGCTCGTCGGTCCGTCGAAGCCGACGATCGGGCTCGCCATCTACCAGTTCCAGGGAGTCGCAGGAAACCTGCCGCTCGCCGCCGCCTACACGGCGATCCCGATGGTGATCATGGCGGTGTACCTGGTCGTCGCCCGGCGGCTCGGCGCATTCGAGGCGTTGTGATGGCCAGCCACGGGTCTCGCCATCTCGTCCTGAAGGCCACCGTCGGACTTGCGATCCTCTTCCTGTGGTTCCCGCTCGTCCTCATCGTTCTCTACGCGTTCACCACCGATGACGTGGTGCCCACGTTCCCGCCACCAGGGCTGACGACCAAGTGGTTCGGGATCGCCCGCGACAACCCGGAGATCTGGGACGCAATGTGGCTGTCGACGCGCGTGGCCCTGTTGGCGACCGCCCTCTCGCTCGTGCTGGGCAGCATGGTGGCCGCCGCCGTCGCTCGATCGCGCTTCTTCGGCCGCGAGGCGATCTCGTTCCTCATCCTGTTGCCGATCGCGCTGCCCGGCATCGTCACGGGGATCGCGCTGAGGTCGGGGATCAACACCCTCGGCTTCGAGTACGGCACGTTCACGATCGTCGTCGGACACGCCACGTTCTGTGTCGTGATCGTCTACAACAACGTGCTCGCCCGACTCCGCCGATCGTCCGGCTCGGTGATCGAGGCGTCGATGGACCTCGGCGCCTCGGGCATCCAGACGTTCCGCTACGTGCTGTTGCCGTCCGTCGGCACCGCGCTGGTCGCGGGGGCGATGCTGGCGTTCGCGCTGTCGTTCGACGAGATCATCGTCACCACGTTCACCGCCGGCAACCAGAAGACCCTGCCCATCTGGATCCTCGGGAGCCTCAACCGCCCACGGAACCGGCCGGTGCTCAACGTCGTGGCGATCATCGTGATGGCGGTCACCCTGGTGCCGGTGATGATCGCCCAGCACCTCGCCGGCCGCGAAGCCACCAATCGACTCTGAGGCCGTTCGCGCCGGTGGGAACCCGGGGCCTCGAGGGTGCAGTAGCATCGCCAGGCCGTTACGGGGGTGGAGACATGGGGGTGGAGATATGGACTACTTCGATCTCGGTGGGTACTCGAGACGCGTGACCACGACGTCCGATGAGGCGCAGACCTGGTTCGACCGAGGGCTCCGTTGGACGTACGGCTTCAACCATGAAGAGGCCGCGGAGTGCTTCCGCAAGGCCATCGGCGCCGACCCCGGCTGTGGCATGGCGTACTGGGGTCTCGCCTATGCCATCGGGCCGAACTACAACAAGCCGTGGGAGCTCTTCGAACCGGAGGAGAAGGTCGCCGCGTTGCAGGAGGCGCACGAAGCGCTCGGCACGGCTCGGTCGCTGTCGGGATTGGCTCCCGTCGAGACGGCGATGATCGAGGCGCTCGCCGAGCGCTACCCGACGGATCCCGAGATCGAGGACTTCGAACCGTGGAACGACGCGTTCACCGACGCGATGCGCCCCGTGTACGAGGCCAACCCGGACGACCTGGAGGTGATCGCCATCTTCGCCGAAGCAGGGATGAACCGGACGCCCTGGCTGCTGTGGGATCTCGAACGGCGAACACCCGCCGAGGGAGCATCGACCGATGAAGCCCGCACCGCGCTCGAGGGGGCCTTCGCCCACGTCAGTGGCGCCTGGGATCACCCTGGTCTGCTGCACCTGTACATCCACCTCATGGAGATGTCGCCGTGGCCGGAGCTGGCCCTCAGCCACGGCGACCGGCTCTGCGAGCTCGTGCCCGACAGCGGGCACCTGCAACACATGGCGACCCACATCGACGTCTTGTGCGGCGACTACCAGAACGTCATCGACCGCAACCGCCGTGCGGCCGCGGTCGATCGCAAGTTCGCGGACTACGCGGGGAGTGCGAACTTCTACACGCTGTACCGGATCCACAATGTGCACTTCGAGGCATACGGCGCGATGTTCATCGGTCGGAAGTCGACGGCGCTGGATGCCGCCGACTCGCTGCGGGTGTTGTTGCCGGTCGAGACCGTGGCGTTCATGCCCGACTTCTTCGAGGCGTTCTGGGGCATCCGGCTCCACGTGATGATCCGGTTCGGGATGTGGCAGGACATCCTCGACGAACCGTTGCCCGACGACGCCGAGCTGTTCAGCTTCACCACCGTGCTGCAGCGTTATGCCCGCACCGTGGCGATGGCGAACCTCGGGCTGATCCCGTCGGCCCAGGATGAATTCGCGAGCTTCGTCGCGGCTCGGGCCGTGGTGCCGGAGTCTCGCTACATGTTCAACAACCCGGCCGAGAGCATCCTCGAGATCGCGCACCACATGGCGGCGGGCGAGTTGTACTACAAGTCCGGCAACGTGGACGAGGGGCTCGATGAACTGCGGGCCGCGGTGGTCGCCTCCGACACGCTGCTGTACGACGAGCCGTGGGGCTGGATGCAACCGCCGCGCCACGCGCTGGCCGCGCTCCTGCTCGAACAGGGTCGCCACGCCGACGCCGAGGCGATCTACCGGGCCGATCTCGGCGTCGACGACACGCTCGCCCGGGCCTTCCAGCACCCCCGCAACGTCTGGTCACTGCACGGGCTCGACGAATGCCTCGCCGCTCGTGGCGAGACGGTCGAACGACCTCATGTGCAGTCACTGCTCGTGCAGGCGATCGCTCGCTCCGAGGTGCCGATCCGCTCGTCGTGCTACTGCCGCCACGGCGCCGCTTGACACCGATCGGCGGTCGGGCCCACGAACCGGCTCCGATCTCCGTGATGCCCGATGCGTCGTGTGAGCATTGTGACGGGCTGGGGGCCGAGGTTGTCGAACGATGCGGCGACGGTGTCCGACCGCGATCAGTTTTCGGCGCCGAGCCGTCTCCGGATCGCTGTGACACCCCGAGCGTAGGTTGGGTGAAGCCGACTCCCTCCCGTCGAACCCGAGCCCGGGAGATGAACATGCGAACGATCGACACCGGCATCGAGTGTGTTACGATGTGTTCCAAATGATGGCCGAGGATCTCGGCTGGCTTCCGCCGGAGGGCGTTCACCTCGATCGAGACGAGCTCGCACGCGTCGTCGTTGCGCTGCGTGCCCTGATCGACGGGTCCGAACCCGACGAGCCGAACCGGGCCCACGCCGTCACGATCGCGTACGTCGTCGCCGACGCCATCGAGCGAACCGGAGGTACAGGATGAGCAGACCGCAACTGATCGAGTGGCTGGAGAACGAGACCGGCGAGCGGCTCGAGCGTCCGGCGGCCGCTGCGCCGAAGTCGCGCCACGTGTCGATCCGGGTGCCCGAGGAGCTGTTCCGTCGACTCGAGGTCGTCGCCTCGACCCGCGACGAGACCGTGTCGCAGACGGCGCGCCGGATGTTGCTCGACGGCCTGTCGACGCCGTCGTCGACGGAGGAGGCGATCGACGCAGCGATCGCGTCACTCCTCGAGGCGCGCGAGCGCCTCGGTCACGCGTGACGACGGCGCGGACTGGGCCCGATCACTGCGACGAGGAGGTACCCGGCGAGCACGCGTCGTGTCAGGCCGATGTCACCGCCAGGAGTGTGGCTGGCCGGTGGTCCCGGCGGCCCGGGCGGCGGTGAAGAGACGCGTGCCGGCCGGGCGCAGGCCGAGCGCTTCGTCTGCCAGGTCGGCGAGACGTTCACCGATCGCCGGGGTGAACTTGAAGCCGTGACCACCGAAGCCGACGCCGACCACGATGGGGCCGTCGCGATCGAGCACGAAGTCGTCGGTGGCGCTCGACGCGTACAGGCACACGGTGCTCCGCAACGCCGTGGGCTCGACGCCGGGCAGCCACTCGCGGGCGTACTCCTCGAGCGCCTCCACGGCGCCTGGAACCTGCGACGGGCGATCGTCCGGATCGATCACCGGCCCGACGCCGTGCAGGCCGGCCTTGACGAGCCCATCCGGAGTGCCGAGCCCATATGCCAACGTGTCGCCGCGCTGGATGAAGCTCGGCCACGGCCCGCGAGTCGGCCGGAAGAACGCCACCGTCTCCGCGGTCACCGTGATGGGCGGCACCAACGTGGCAGCGACGTCCGGTTCCAGCAGCCCGCTCGACCAGCCTGCGGCGGCGACCACGGCGACGCGGGCCGTCACGACGTCGCCTCCGACGGTCACCGCCACTCCGGAGCCCGTCTGCCGGACCGTGCGCACCGGTGCTTCGAAGCGAATCTCCGCGCCGGCATCGACCGCTTGGTCCCAGCAGGCCTCGAGTGTGAGATCTGAGCGCACCCGGCCGCCGTCGGGCTGATGGAGCACGGGCCCGTCGAATCGCACCCCTGGCCATCGCGCCGCTGCTTCCTGCGGCGTCATCATCTCGGTGCGCACTCCCTCCGCAGCACACGCCGATTCCACCGCAGCGAGTTCGGCGTCGTCGCCGTGATCGACGACCCCGTTCGCGTCGAGCAGGGGTTGGCCGGCACCCGCCTGCAGCAGGTGCCACCCGGCCAACGATTCCTGTGCCAGGGTCACGTAGGCCGGGTCGGTGTACCCGAATCGGAAGATGCGTTCCGCCCCGTGCGACGAGCCGCGATCGTGACCCCGAGCGAAGCGGTCGACGAGCAACACCGACCTGCCTCTGCGAGCCAGTGCCCACGTGGTGGCCGCCCCGGCCATTCCCGCACCGATCACGACGACATCAGGCATCACGACAGTCTGCAGCACCGCACGTTGTGCCCGGCGGTCAGCGCGCACCCGATGGCGTTTGGCGCGGCGACGCGCATCGGTCACCAGCGGTTGCGGGCCTCCTCGGCGAAGCCGTCGATCCCCTCGAGCGTCGCAGGCACACCATCGTCGCCGCAGACGGTGCCGGCCCAGGTGCCGAAACACTGGTGCACCTCCATCTTCAGCGCCTTGAGGTCGGTCGAGTCGTATCGGTCGAAGAACGGCGTGAGTTCGACGTCGACCTGCGTCGACCCTGGAGTGCGCACCCGCCAGGGTCGCATCGGCTCGTCCCAGTCGTACGTCCACTCGAGTTCCTCGTGGATCTTGGTGAGCCGCCCGTCGATGCACAGCGCGTTCTCGGTGTAGCCGGTGCCTTCGGTCCACTTGCCACCGAACTGGAGTCCGATCGTTCGACCGTCGCCCGCCACACCCGACGCCGCCGCCCAGTTCCACCGGTTCGAGTACGGCCAGACTCCGCGACCCAGATCCTGTACCCCCCACGCCGGCGTGTCGCCGATCTCCCAGCTCCGCTCGCCCGCGCGGATCGATCCCGACGCGGGCCGCGTGTTCTGCTTCGACGTGAACTGGAAGCGCCGGTCGCTCCACGGGATCACGACGTTGAGTGACTCGTGACCCGGCGGCTTCGCCACGGAGATGTCGACATCGATCGCACCGAGCCGAGATGACGGTGCCGATGCCCTGAGCCGGGTGGCGTCGGAGCGCTCCTCGATCGCGAGCTCGAACCCGTTCCGAGACGCGGCGACCGTCCCCGTACACACCTGCTCGGGAAGCGAGAAGCCCCGGCCGAACGGCACGAGCGTCCCGGCGTCGGCTTGCGCCCAGTCGGCGCGGTCGAGGATCCACACGCTCGACAGCCCGGCGTAGTCGATGTCGGCGTACACGAACGACACGATGACGTCAGGGGCGATCACACACCAGTAGTCCCATCGCTTCTTGCGCCCGTACGCCCGGCTCAGATTCGCTCGGAGTGCAGGCTGACGTGACCAGCCGCGAGCGTCGGGATTCAGGCGCCCACGCTGATCACACAGATCGACCGGCCCGCGGATCTCTCGCTCCATGGCGCCATCTTCACATGGGGTGATGGCCACGCCGGTCGTCGTGGCGCGGACCCTGCGGGCCCGCTGAAGAGCGGCCGTCTCGCTGGCAAGCGACACGCGATGGTTCATGTGAAGTCTCGTGGTCGAGACCTCATCGACAGTCGATTCCGGCGGCGATCAGCAGCCGAGGGCGTAGTTGACGGCGCGACACACGTCGTCGAGCGTGAGGTCGTCGACGGCGCCGACCCGGGTGGTGAGTGTCGACTGGGCGACGGTGTGCAGGCCGTCGGCGTTCGCCACGCATTCCCGGTCGAGTCCGGCTGCGACGTGATCGATCTTGACCTCGGCGGCGAGCCCGCGCGCCGAGGTGGAGATCTCGGCGACGGTGACCAACGAGCGGACGTCGAGCACCTCGGTACGTGTGAGGACCAGCACCGGGCGGCGCTTGCGTCCCACCTGGGCGAGCCAGACCTCGCCGCGGTTCACTCGGCGCTCCAGGCCTCGGCGGTGGTCCAGAACTCGTCGATGCGTTCTGGATTCGCGAGGTATGCGGACCGGTCCTGGTCGAGTTGGGCGGCGCGCACGGCTGCTGCCACGCCGTCGCGCGCCGCCGCGGACACGTTGACACCGAGGCGCCTCGCCTCCTCGGCGAGCGCCTCGTCCATCGTGAACGTCGTCCGGGTCATGGAGTCCGATGCTAGCATTTGAAGCTACCACCACGAGCCCGACCCGAGCGGGCAAGTCCGTTGGGAGCCGGGCCGCACAACGGGGTGGGGTGCTCTGCGCTCATTGGTGACTCCTCTGCGGGTGAAATGCGCTGGCGGCGTCGGTCTGTCTGGCGACGTCGATGTGGGGGGAGTCGGTGACACCAGCATGCGCGCGGCGGTGTCACAGAGTTGAGAGACGCCGCATCGAGCCGGTCGACGATCGACTGCAGGGCGTCGGTGACGGGCACGACCTGATCGTCGTCGGCGACGACTCGATCTTGGTCGCTGCACTCGGGGACGACACGCTGGACACAACCGGCGCGGCAATTCCGATTCGACTTGACGACCACCGGGGTCGACGAGGCACCGGGCGACGTCTCGCCCACGCGTCCGCGGACGCGTCGGTGCGGGCGCCTGGAGGCGGGCGGAGTGGAGCGTTCGAATCACTCGCTGCGCTGAGCGGATCGACAGCACGTGGGCTGGATCTCGCTCGGCGAGATCCAGCCTAATGAGGGGCTGTCGCAGAGTTGAGAGACGCGCGACGGTCGCGCGTCCGCGGGCACGTCGTCGCCGGGCGTCAGGGTGCCTGACTCGCTGAGGGCCGTCGGTGTCGGCACGTACGAACGCAACCCGTGCCACTATGGCCGGGTGCCGAACGGATCCAGTGAGACGATCAAGAACCATGCGTCGTTCATCTGGTCGGTGGCCGATCTGCTGCGGGGTGACTACAAGCAGTCCGAGTACGGCAAGGTGGTGCTGCCGCTGACGGTGCTGCGCCGGTTCGACTGCGTGCTGGCGCCGGTGAAGCAGGAGATGCTCGACACCTACGATCGCCTGAGGGGCAAGGTCGAGAACTTCGGGCCGGTGCTCGATCAGCTCACCTCTGTCGACGGGCTGTGGAACACGAGCCAGTTCGATCTGCCGAAGCTGCTCGACGACCCGGATCACATCGCCGACAACCTGCGCGCCTACATCGCCGGCTTCTCGCCGGAGGCCCGGGAGATCCTCGACCGGTTCGAGTTCGCCACCCAGATCACCCGGCTCCACAAGGCGGGTCTGCTGTACCTGGTGCTGGGCAAGTTCGCCGAGATCGACCTGCATCCCGACCGGGTCTCCAACTTGGAGATGGGCTACCTGTATGAGGAGCTGATCCGCCGGTTCTCGGAGTTGAGTAACGAGACGGCTGGTGAGCACTTCACGCCGCGTGAGGTGATCCGGCTGATGGTGAACCTGTTGTTTATCGAGGACGACGACATCCTCTCGAAGCCGGGCGCCAAGGCGACGCTGTTCGATCCGGCGTGTGGCACCGGTGGCATGTTGAGCGTGGCGGAGGACTTCGTGCGCAGCCACAACCCGCAGGCCACCCTCACCGTCTACGGCCAGGAGCTGAACTCGGAGTCGTATGCGATCTGCCGCTCCGACATGATGCTGAAGGGCCAGAGCGCCACGAACATCAAGGTCGGCAACTCCCTCAAGGCGTACGACCCGGAGGATCCCGGCGACCAGGGCGATCAGCACCCGAACGAGCGGTTCGACTACCTGCTCGCCAATCCGCCGTTCGGGGTGGAGTGGAAGAAGGTCGCCGACTCGGTCAAGCACGAGCACGAGTCCAAGGGCTTCGCCGGCCGGTACGGGGCGGGCCTGCCGCGGATCAACGACGGCAGCTTCCTGTTCCTGCAGCACATGATCTCCAAGATGCGCCCGCCCGAGCAGGGTGGCTCCCGCCTGGCGATCGTGTTCAACGGCTCCCCGCTGTTCACCGGCGCGGCCGGCAGCGGCGAGAGCGAGATCCGCTGCTGGATCATCGAGAACGACTGGCTCGAGGCCGTGGTCGCCCTGCCCGATCAGCTCTTCTACAACACCGGCATCTCCACCTACTTCTGGATCGTCACCAACCGCAAAAGCCCGAACCGCAAGGGCAAGGTGCAGCTCGTCGACGCCCGGCAGAGCTTCACCAAGATGCGCAGGAGCCTGGGCGAGAAGCGCAAGGAGATCAGCGCCGACCAGATCGCCGACATCGTCCGCCTCTACGGCAACTTCGATCAGCAGCTCACCGACGACGACGAGCAGCGAGTGAAGATCTTCCCCAACGAGGAGTTCGGATTCCTGCGGATCACCGTCGAACGACCCCTGCGACTGAAGTGGGAAGTCACCGACGCGTCCGCAGACGCGCTGCTGGCCGACAAGAAGCTCGCCAAGCTCGACGAGCAGCAGCGGCAAGCACTCGCGGAACACGCCCGCGGACGCGCGGGGACGACGTTCGACAGCGAGGCCGCCGCCCGTAAGGAAGCGAAGCGCTGGATGGAAAACCTGCACCTCGACGGCAAGCCGATCGAGAACGCCATCGTCGACGCCCTGGCCCAACGTGATCCCGACGCCGACCCGATCACCGACAAGCACGGCCACCCCGAACCCGACCCTGACCTGCGCGACAACGAGAACGTCCCCCTGCCGAACGAGCCGGTGCGCTACGAACCCGACCGCACCGACCGGCTCGCCACCGACACCTACACCAAGGCCGTCGAGCAGTACGTCGAGCAGGAGGTCCGCTATGTGGAGCCACTGCCCGTATCGAGAGCAGGCAATGTTCTCGCCGCTGACGCCTTCCCCGGGCCGTCTGCGCGGCGAGGGGGCTTGCTCGAGTTGCTCGACCAAGCGTAGTCACGGGCTGTGACGCAGTTCCCGGGAGGTTGCCCTCACGCGTCCGCGGACGCGCGCCCGCACGCTCGATGGCGCTCACACGTGCACCAAGCCAGAGATGCGTTACCGTCTCTGTGACACCCCTTCGCGAGGATCGACGCATGGAAGTCAACTACGACGAGCGCAAGCTCACCGAACTGCTCGTGTACGTCGCCGAGCGACTCCTGTCCGACACGTCTGGCGGCGCGACGAAGCTCAACAAGGTGCTGTACTTCGCCGACTTCGCGCATGTGCGTCGCACCGGGTCACCTATCACCGGCGCCGAGTACCAGAAGCTGCGCCACGGCCCGGCACCTCGTCGGCTGAAGCCGATCCGGGACTCGCTCGTGGAGCGCGGGGATGTCGAGATCTCGATGGAGGATTTCCTCGGGTACACGGTTCACCGGCTGGTCCCGAAGCGTGCGGCCGATACGTCGGTGTTCTCGGAGTCGGAGTTGGCCACGATCGACAAGGTGATCGGCGATCTGGAGGGCCTCACCGCCCGCCAGGTCAGCGATCTCTCGCACGAGGAGGCGGGCTGGCGGCTCGTCGAGTTCGGCGACACCATCCCCTACGAATCCGCCCTGCTCGGCGCCGCTCAGATCTCGACGCCGACCAGCCGTCGACTCGAACATCACGCAGCAGCACAACACGGCCTACTGCCCGCATGACGCATCGCGTCGTTGTCGGCGCAGCAGTCCTCGAGAGAGCCCACAACGAGTTCGGCGAGGAGAGAACTGCGGAGGGCTCGCCATCCGAGTACGACTTCGTGTCCGGCCCGCTCGCTGCTGCCCTGCTCGCCTTTCGTGACTTCGAGAACCTGTCGTTCGATCTGGTCCCCGCCGTTCGCTCGTACACGATCGTCGATCCGTTCTTCGGGCCGGTGGTGTTCGTCGGCGTGCTGACCGATATTGACCTCGTGGAGATCGTCGACTTCGCACGCGATCCCGGCTACTGGCAGTTGCTCGACGAATCGCTCGACACGTGAGCTGACGCACCGGAGCCCTGGAGGCCCCACCTCTCGGAGCTGCTCGACCGCTACCCGGGCGTGAGCGGTGTCATTCCGTGTCGCGGAGGTCGCGCCACTGCCAGGCGGCGCCAGCGATGAGGAGCTCGGGGTCGCCGGTCCACAACGTCGCTCCTTCGGCAACTGCGAGGGCTGCACCGAAGGCGTCGGCAAAGGCCATCGGGTGATCGGCCTTGATGCGGGCGGCATCGAGCACCGCTCGCTCGTCGGGGAGCCGCACGTCGACGACGTCTCGAAGGTCGCGCACCGTCTCCATCGCGGCGTCCTCCCCGTGGGATCGACGCACGACGTAGTGCACCTCGCCGAGGTTGATCCACGACATCAACGGGCGCTGTTCGTCGAGCAGTGCGGCCACGACGTCAGCCGCCGGCCCGGCGTTCTCGAGGAAACGCAGGACCGCCCAGGAGTCGAGGACGATGGTCAACGTCGGGCTTCGCGGATCCGGTCAGCCTGGCGCTGTGCTGTGAGGTCCTCGGTCAGTGCCGAGCCCTCGAAGCGGCCGCGCAACGACGGGCGGTGCCTGGTCGGGCGGAGCGCGACGTGATCGCCGTCGAGCCAGAAGCTCACTTCGTCGCCCGGCTCGATGCCCAGTTCGTCGCGGAGATCCTTCGGGATGACGACCTGTCCCTTCGGCCCCACTCGATAAGTCATACCGTTAAGTATAACCGTCGGGTCGGGGGGTTGGGTCGGGGCTTGGGGCGGCGTCGACCAGGACATCGGCCCCGGACGCATCCATGCGCAGACCGATCAGCGAGCACGCCGTGCGGCTCGCACCTCGCCGACGAGAACTTCGGCGCGTTCCGCCGTGATCGACGGTGCGTCCGCAAGGCTGGACGTTCGGCCGTGTTCGAGAAGCTGGCGGAGGTGCTCAGCGTCGGCCAGGGTGAACGGTGGGTCGACGCGGACGATCCGTCGCGTCATGGCGGCAGCGCGCTCGTCGGGCGTGAGCGCCTCCAGCTCGGCTGCCGACCAAGTCCGCTCGACGTTCACCTCCCGAACCGTACCTGCCTGCCGATTCCCTCGCCGGCTCACGCTGCCGCCTCCCGATCGTGTCGACGCTGGTGGCACGGGGCGCAACGAAGCTGCAGTTCCTCGACGACGGTGTGGCCGGTTTGGGCGTAGTCGGGGACGTGGTCGTACTCGAGCAGGGCGGTCGCTCCGCAGTCGACACAGGCTCGGTCGCGTTCCTTCACGACTCGCTTCTGGCGGGTGCTGGGGTGGCGGCGTTTGGCGCTGGCGTTGATCGGGCGGTTGTCGGCGTCGTGGATCAGCGCCCGGATGAACGCCTCCGGCGCGATCCGCTCGACCACCGACATCGGCAGCGCTGTGCCGTCGTTGAGGGTGGCGCCGTCGTCGCGGACGTGCACGATCACCTCGGTCGTCACTGCGCCGGCACCGTCGTTCAGCAGGTGCTCCAGCGCGTCGGCGTGCTGCTGGGCGAGAGTCGGCCACTGGTCGATCGGTGCGGTGGGGTTCGGTCGGGTGCTCATGACGCGGGTGGTGAGCTGGCTGATCAGGACGCCGGCGATCAGTGGCGGTAGTCGGGCGGTGAAGGTGACCAGGCCGTCGGGTTCGTTTCGCCACGTCACCGAGCGCTGCTCGTGCTGGTGCCGCTCGAGTTCGGCGTCGTCGCTCGTGCGGTGCAACCAGGCGGCAATCGCCCGCGGCAACGCGCCCGCGGGCACGTCGGCGGCGATCGCGGCGAGCTGTTGCTCGTTCTCCGGTGTGGCGATGCGCGACAGGGTGCGCACCTTGCTGTATGACAGCTCGTCGGCCTCGAACAGGTCGGCGATCACCGGCAGCACTCGCAGCCGTCGCCCGACGCGGATCCACTCTCGGGCCGTGCATACCTCGATGTCGGCGACACCGGCGATCCAGTGCGCAGCGGACACGGCGCCGGAGGCCATCCACTCGCCGGAGTCGGCGAAGTCGGCCGCAAGGCCGATCACGGTGCGCTGGCTGGTCGACCAGGTGGTCAGTGCGTCGTTCAGGTCGTGCGACAGGCGCAGCCCGGGCGGGATGGGGGTGGTGCCGGTGGCGGTGTGCGTGGCCATGCGAGCCTCCAGTTCGTTCGCTGGATTGTCGGACCACCCGGTTGGCGAGGGGCTGGTCGAGCTCGCTCGACCTCAGCGTAATCAGGGGCTGTCACAGGGTTTCCTGGTCGTCATGGGTCCACGCGTCCGCGGGCGTGTCGTCCCGCAGTCAGCCCTGCCGGGGCACGGGCTGCTCGGGCACTGTCCGAAGGCGGCCCAGCGTCGCGCCCGTGACTGCCCCGTCATCCGACCGGCTGGACTGCATGCGCTGTGACATCGATTCCCTACGGTGGTCCGTGCCGACTCCCCGTGAGCGTTGACGGAAGGACGCATCCTGGAGCCCAGCCAGGCGATTGGTATCTAGCCCGGTTTTACTCTCGCAGCCCCGCACGACCCGAGCCGACGGCCGGCGGTGGCAGACTCGATCCCGTGCTGGTCGTACGGGGGACGAAGAAGTTGCGGGACCGGGTGCGGGCCACACCGGCGGGCGCTGGTGAGGTCTCCACCACGCTGCTCGGCGACTGGTTCGCCACGGCCTTGTTCTGGAAGCCGCAGGTGGCGTTGCTGGTGAACGAGCGCACGCTGCTCCCGGTGTTCATGCCCCTGGCGCCGGCGGCGACGCTGCTCGACCGGATACCGGCCGCGATCGCGTCGGCACTGCGTCTGCACGGTGTCGACGACACGATCATCGCGACGGAGTTGGCGGCAATGAGCGACCACCGGATCGCGCCGACCGACAACCGCAGCATCGTCGGCGTGATGAACGAATTCGGCATCGTGGGCGAGCGCATGTTCGGCGCCGTGAACGGCGATCTCCCGGCGCTCTCGATGCGGATGTCGACGATGATCGTCGGGCCGCTCATGAAGGGGACCGGATCGCCCGACCGCGAACTCGCTGTCGTGCTCGGCGTCGACGAGCAGCAAGAACCCCCGTCGAACGTGATCCAGTTCCCTGGCTCCCACCGACCCAACCCGGCGATCGCGAACGCGATCCGACCGAGTGCGACCGCGCGCATCTTCCAACTGAAGATCACGCTCCAGAACATCAAACCGCCGGTGTGGCGTCGCGTCGTCGTCGACGCCGGCAGCACCCTCGACCACGTCCACGAGGTGATCCAGGCAGCGTTCGGATGGTGGAACTACCACCTCCACGAGTTCGAGATCGACGGGACGCGCTACGGCGATCCGGACCCCGACGACGACTGGGGGCCGCCGACCGTCCACGAGCAGCGCGTCCGGCTCGACACGGTCGTGACCGTCGGCTCGACGTTCGGTTACCTGTACGACTTCGGCGACGGCTGGAGCCACCGGGTCACCGTCGAGAAGGTCCTTCCCGCCGAGACCGGCACGACGGTGCCTGCCTGCATCGGCGGTCGTCGAGCATGCCCACCCGAGGACTGCGGGGGTCCCTGGGGCTACGAACACCTCCTCGAAGCGCTCGCCGACCCGACCCATCCCGACCACCGGCACCTCACCGACTGGATCGGCGCCCCGTTCGACCCCGAGGCCTTCGATCCCGCCGATTTCTCACAGAATCTGCGAGAGGGTCGGCTCGGCGCCCTCGACGACTGACCGTCGCAGTGGCGCCGCTCAGCCGGTGACGCGAGAGACCATCACCTCGACGTGGCCCGGCGCGCCGCGCGTGAGCACGTGGTGCGCCTGGGTCGAGGTCCACCACATCTCTCCGTCCACCTCGATCGTCGCCCGGACCGCGTAGGTGAAGCGCTCGTCGATGATCGACGGGTCGTAGGTCAGCTCGACGTCGATCGGCACGTTGCCGGGCTCCTCGATCCGCCGGCTCGCCACCGTCTCGGCGGGCGCATCGGCCCGGGAAACGTCCGCGAGGGTCACGATCAGCGCGGCGTTCGGCGGCATGGCGATCCGCTCGCGGTAGAAGACGGTGACCGTCAGCGTCGCCGGCCCGGCATCGTCACCCATCGCGTCATCGTACGGTCGACGCTCGGCCCGCTCGTACGAGAGTGTGAGCGATCCGACCTCACCGCGCTTGCCGCTCGAGCAACGCATCGAACGGGTTGACGGCGGCCAGGGCACGCAGGTGTCCGACCCGTTCGTCGTCGCCGACGAGACCGGCGAGCACGTCGGCCACGGCGTCAGGATCGATCGCACGGGCGTCGGCCATGGCGGCGATGTCGAGCCAGTCCTTCGGCCGGTCGAACAGCGCCGTGAACACGGCCAGGTCACCGGCGTCCAGGAACGGGAGGCTCGTGGAGGCGAACGGGTGCCGAGGGGCTGGGTCGAGCTCGCTCGCCCTCAGCGCACTCAGGGGCTGTCGCCGGGTTCCGGAGGCGCCTCAGGCCTCGACGAACTTGCGCTCGTCGAGCTGGTCCTCGCCGTCCCAGCGATAGGCGCGCAGGACGCCGCCCTTCGCGACGCTGAAGTCGAGGCACGTCGCTCGGGGGTTGACCGTCTCGGCGGTCTCCCTGCGCCACCAGTAGTGGCCGAACAGCACCGGATCGGGCTCGGTGTACGGCTGCAGCTCGTCGTCGGTGAGCGGGCGGTCGGGGAGTTCGTCGATCGGTCGACCGTCTGCGTCGTGGAGCTCGGTGGCGTCCTCGATCAACACGGCGCTGCGCAGGGTGGTCGCCTCGTTGTCCCACCAGCGCAGCCGGGCGTGATCGCGCGGGTGGCCGTCCTTGTCGACGTACCGAACGCCGTCGAGGTGGACCTCGGGCCCCTTCAGGACGGTCTCGACCGCGTCGTGGGTCGGTGTGCCCGCGGTCGTGGCGTCGATCACGAGCCGTTCGGTGAGGGTGTTGCCCGGGCCGGTCTGCGTCTCGAGGTGGTCGATGTGGTCGGCGCTCCAGCAGGCGTGCACCACCCGCAGGCCACCGAGGTCGAGCCACAACGGGATCGTCGTGAACCAGTCGATGATCGAGCGGTGCAACGGCGAGCCGAAGGCGAAATCCGACAGGAACGCCCGGTGCTGGCCGGTGTTCTTCTCGTTGTGGGGCCGGCAGTAGTCGTCGCGCTCCGGATGGTGCGTGGCGTAGGCGACGGCATTGAACTCGTGGTTGCCGAGCACGACCTGCGCCGCGCCGGCGGCGACCATCGCCCGCACCATCTGCAGCGTGTCGAATTGGCCGGGACCACGATCGATCAGGTCACCGACGAACACCGCCGTCCGATCCCGATGCGACCAGACGCCGTACCGCTCGGCGTAGCCCATCGACGCGAGCAGCCCGCGCAGTCGGTCCGCGTGCCCGTGCACATCGCCGATGACGTCGAACGCCGCCATCACCACAGTCTTGCCGATCGCACTCGGGTGCGGTCGCGCAGGTGGTCGGCTACGAGCTCGGCGCGAGCCGTTCGAGGTAGGCACGCAGCGTCGTGTCGTCGAAGCAGACGAAGCGGACCGTGGCGACCGACGTGGGAGTCGACCGGACCGTGCGGACCGCGATCTCGGTGGCGGCGTCGAGCGGGTAACCGAAGATGCCGGTCGAGATCGCTGGGAACGCGACCGTGGCCGCGCCCACCTCGTCGGCTCTCGCCAGCGAGTTGCGATAGCAGTCGGCGAGCCGCTCCGCTTCGCCCGACCCGCCACCGCGCCAGCGGGGTCCGACGGCGTGGATGATCCACGTGGCAGGCAGATCGAACCCGGGCGTCACCTTGGCGCCGCCCTCCGGGCACCCGCCGAGCGCACGGCACGCCTCGTCGAGTCCCGGGCCGGCCGCTCGGTGGATCGCCCCGTCGACCCCGCCCCCGCCGAGCAGGGACGAGTTCGCCGCGTTGACGATCGCGTCGACGCGCTCCTTCGTGATGTCACCCAGCACCGCTTCGAGCTTCACCTGCACCTCCTCGCTGACGTCATTCTGCTCCGTGATCCAGCGCGGGCCGGCCGTGTCGGCCGCGCTCGCTCAGGCCGGCACGAGCGTCGTGTCGCAACGGCGGCGGTACTCGGCGGCGAGATCGCCCAGCCAGCCTCCGCCGTCGCCCTGGTACGTCGGGCCGTGCATCAGTGCCAGCGTGGTCGGCTCGAGACCGGCGAGTCGCTCGACGGTGGGCACGGTCGAGGGAGCCAGGCTCGAGTAGCCGAACATGTCCTCGGCCGCGATCGCCTGCTCCATCGGCGAGTCGGTACGCGTGGCGGGACCGTCGCCCACCTGGGTGAAGAGGTCACCGCACAACAGCGTCGACGTGGTCTCCTCGAAGAACACGCCGGCCTCCCATCCGTGCGGGACGTGGGGTGTGGCGATCCAGCGGACCCGCTTGCCGCCGAGGTCGATGACGTCGCCGTCGTCGAGCGGACGGGGCGGCCGATCGGCGAGGTCGTTGACCGACACCATGCACCCGATGGCCCCGAAGGCCACCTGGGCGTCGGGGGCCGCGTCGAGCCACTGGTTCATGGCGCCGCACTCGTCCGCTTCGACGTGCCCGAACCCGATCCAGCGCAGCGACGAGATCGGCAGCACGGTGTTGACGGCGTCGGACACGGCGGGGAACAGCGCTCGCATGCCGGTGTGGAACAGGAGCGGTTCGTCGGCGTTGACGAGGATCTGGTTGAACGACATTCCCGCATCGGGAACGAACGTCGAGATGCGGAAGATGTTGTCGGCGATCTCGGTGGTGGTGGTGTCCATGGTGGTGATGCCTCTTTCGGAGTGGTGTTGTCGTTGGATGGGTTCAGAAGGGGACGATCGTGGTGAACAGGCCGGTGGCCTCGCCTCGCCCGGCGAGGAGGCAACAGAACTCGACGGCGTCGATCACGGTCGGTTCGCCGCCGCCACCCGACGTGAAGGTGCCGCCTGCGGGACCGGTCAACTCGAGCGTGAACGCCTCGCCGTGGCGGCGGGCCCACTCGGCGACCACGTCGGCGACGATGCGGCCGTCGTGCTCCGGGGTGAGGACGAGTTCCTTGCCGGTGGCGCGGGCGGTGTCGACCCGGTGCATCCACGCGTCGCGCAGGTAGATGACGTCGATGAGGTACCCGAGGGTCCACTTCTCCACGACCGGTGCGTCGATGGCGATCTTCATCGCCCGCATCGGCCGCGGTGTGCGTGAGCGACCCTTGACGGTCTTCGGCGCGACCTGCACGAGGCGATCGATGAGTTCGTCGGGTGACAGGGCCTCGCGTTCGGCGACCTGGACGCCGGACAGGCCGGCTTCGAGCGCCACACCGAGCTCCTTGCGGCGCTTGCGGGCGGCGAGCATCTGGTGCGTGTTCTCACGCATGGAGGCGCCGGCCTCGCACGCGCCGAGCACGTGGAGCCACATGCGGCGGACGTCCCAGTCGGGGCAGACGGTCGGCATCGACCAGTCCCCGGTGTCGAGCGACCGCAGCATCGCAATGGCACGGTCGAGTTCGACCGCCTGGAGCTGCATCGCCTCCTGGTGAGTGATCGGTTCGATGGTGTTGGCGTCGGTGGTGGTCATGGTGGTCATGCCTTCTCGCTTTCGGTCGTGTTCGTCGTGGTCGTTCGGGATTCGGTGATCAACATGTCGACGGCGCGATCGATGAGTTGGGTCCATCGGGTGCCGCCCGGATCGTTGGAGATCTGCTGGTCGGTGAGGCCGGTCAGCACCGCGGTCCACAGGTCGAGCGTCGCCTGGTCGCGCACGCCGACGCCGGCGAGCAGCTTGCTCATCTGCTCGTACGTCTGGACCGCCACCGCGTAGCTCTCGGGTGACGGTGCGAAGTCGGGGATGGTGCGCTGGAAGAGCAGCTGGTAGCGGACGGGGTCGTTCGTGCAGAACTCGACGAATGTCCGTACCGCTGCTCTCGCCGCGCCGATCGGATCGGCGGAGAGGTCGTTGTCGTCGACGGCGTTCGCCATCCTGAGGGCAAACGCCTGGTAGCCCTCGAGGAACATCGCGTCGTAGATCTCGTTCTTGGAGGCGAAGTACGAGTAGATCGATTGCGCCCGCATGCCCACGCGGTCGCCGAGATCGCGCATCGACAGTCCGGCGAGGCCGTGCTCGCGCACCACGTCCCAGCTCGCCTGGACGATCTCACGCTGCGTCTCCTGACGGCGTTCGGTTCGCCTGTCATTGTTCGTTTTACCTGACATTGTCAGGAGTATGCGCCCCGACGATGCTGAGTGTCAAGGAATTGTTCCGGTCGAGGTGGTCGTTCGCCGGTAGGTTCGCCCGATGGCAGCACCCGAACGACGTCCGCTCCGATTCGGTTGGCTCTCGCCGTGCATCGGCAACCAGTGGAGCGACCACAAGCCGATCGTGGTCGAGCAGGCCAAGCACATCCTGCCGACCGTCAACGACCACTTCGACTCGATGTGGGTCGCCGACCACTTCTGGGGCTTCGACGCCAAGACCGACCCGTTCGTCGAAGCGTGGACCTCGCTGACGTGGCTCGCCGCCAAGTTCCCCGACGTGCAGCTGTGCCACCACGTGCTCGGCCACGGCTACCGCCCGCCGGCGCTCACCGCCAAGATGGCCGCCACCCTCCAGGTGTTCTCCGAGAACCGGTTCATGCTCGGCATCGGCGCCGGATGGCGCGGCGAGGAGTACACGGCCTACGGCTACGAGTTCCCCACGCCGTCGGTGCGCTATGCGCAGCTCGAAGAGGTCGTCGCGATCTGCCGGCTGATGTGGACCGACGACGACCCCAGCTTCGAGGGGACGTACTTCTCGATCAGCGGTGCCGCCGCGCCGCCGCTGCCCGAGGTGGTGCCACCGGTGTGCATCGGCGCCAACGGCGAACAGGTCGGCCTGCCCCTCGCCGGGCGGATCGCCGACATGTGGCACAACATGTCGCGCAAGGAGGACACCTGGCTGCGCAAGTACGACATCGTCAAGCAGGCCGCCATCGACGCCGGTCGTGACCCCGCCGACATCGAGACCGGCATCACCATCGAACGTCCGCTGCCCGAGACCGACGCCGAGTCGGCCGAACTGCACGACCTGATCGCCCGCTGGCACGAGATCGGCGTCGACCACGTGGTGATGGACTTCGGCAACCCGGCGGCGACCGAACCGATCGTGCGCTTCGCAGAACAGGTCATCGCCCCGCTGCGCTGAGCTCGGTCAGCTCGCCGCGCGAGCGACGCCGAGGTCGTCGCGCAGATCCTTCGAGTACACGATCTCCTTGCCGAACGGGAACAGCGCCAACGGGACGAACTTGAAGGCCTGGATGCCGAACGGGATGCCGATGATCGTGATGCACAGCGCCACGCCGGAGATGGCGTACGACAACGCCAGGAACAGCCCCGGGATGAACCACAAGATGTTGCCGATGATGCCCCCGGACACCGCAGTGGGGGAGGGAACCGCAGTGCGGCCGAACGGCCAGAGCGCGAAGTTGGCCAGCTTGAAGCACTGTCGCCCGAACGGGAACAGGATGATCGTGATCGACAGCAACACGCCGATGAAGCCCCACGCGAGCGCCATCCAGATCCCGTTCAGGATCAGCCACAAGATGTTGCCGATGGTTCTCATCACCCCACTGTGTCCCGGAACCACCTGGCCGGCAACTGGTCGCCGCTCGACTACTCGTCGAGATCGGTGACCGGCAGGTCCGGATCGAGCACGACCGGCTCGGCCGCCGCCCGAGCGATGCCGAGCAGGTTCGCGACGATCCGATTGAGGTAGCGGTAGTAGATCGCACGGGGCACCACCTGGTGACCGGGCTCGCTGGAGTGCACGTACTCGTTGATCTTGGCCTGGTGCGCCGCCTGCAGCTCCTCGCAACGCCGGGTCAACTCGGCGAAGCGCGTGTCGTCGTGTTCGACCATCAGCGCGCCGACCTCACCGAACAGGGCCGAGATCTCGGCCCGCTCGGCGAGGAGCGTCTCGGAGTCGGGCTGATCGGCGAGCAACGCGCCGGCCT
>CAVQRU010000021.1:0-60188 GCA_963715285.1 Ilumatobacteraceae bacterium
GTCGGTGCCGAGGATGTTCTTGCCGATGTAGCCGGCCGCGTAGGCCTCGTCGAGCGCCGTGGCGACCCGCTCGTGTGCGAGCGGCATCTCTCCGCGGATGTAGAGGAAGCACTGCGACAGACCGGCCGCGTAGCTCGCGATCAGACAGCCCTCGATCAGCTGGTGCGGGTCGCACTCCATCAGGAGCCGGTCCTTGTAGGTGCCCGGCTCGGACTCGTCGCCGTTGACGACGAGGTAGCGCGGCCACACGCCCTGTGGCGTGAAACCCCACTTGACGCCCGCGGGGAACCCGGCGCCGCCGCGGCCGAGCAACGTGGAGTTCTTGACCTCCTCGCTCACCTCGGACGGGCTCTTCGCCAGCGCGGCGCGGAGGCCGTCGTAGCCACCGGTCGCGTGGTAGCGCTCGAGGGTGTGGCCGTCCTCGTACTGGAAGCGGGAGGTGACGATCTGCGGGCGATCACCCGGGTAGAACCCCGGAGCCCACGGCAGCGGGCTGACCACGCGGTCGTTGTTCTCGGTGTGCTCGGTGCTCATGCGGGGGTCACCTGGATCCAGGCGGGTCCTTCCGTGACGTCGTCGGGGTCGGTGGCTCCGACCGCACGTTCTGCGGGGATCTGCTGGCGGTTGCGGGCCAGTGTGCCGTGGGGAGGGACCACATCGTCGAGGGCACCCGAGCGGAGGTCGTCGACGAGCCGGTCGAACGCCTCGGGGGTGACGCGGTAGCGGTGTCGGTAGTTGACCTGCAGTGTCGGCGCCTCGGTGCAGGCCGCCTGACACTCGGCGTGCTGCAACGTGATGAGGCCGTCCGACGTGGTGGAACCCGCTCGGATGCCGAGGGTGTGCTCGGCGTGATGCATCAACTGTTCCGCTCCCATGAGCTGGCACGACATCGTGCCGCAGATGTTGATCAGGTACTTCCCGGTGGGCTCGAACCGGAACATCTCGTAGAACGACGCCGTGCCGTAGACCTCCGCCGGGGTGACGTCGATCAACTCCGCCACGTGGCGCATCGCGTCGTCGGTGACGTATCCGTTCTGCTCCTGGCTCAGGTGCACGAGCGGGATCAGCGCCGACTTCTTCCTCGGGTACCGGGCGATGATCTCCTTCGCCACGAGCACGTTGTGATCGCTGAGTCTGCTCACCGGTCCACTCCTCTCACCGGTCCACTCCGCCGAGCACGGGATCGACGCTCGAGATGACGGCGACCGCATCGGCGACGAGCCCGCCGCGCATCATGTGCGGCAGGCACTGGATGTTGACGAAGCTCGGGTCGCGCATGTGCATCCGGTACGGGTTGGCCGAACCGTCGCTGACGATGTAGCAGCCGATCTCGCCGCGAGGGCTCTCGATGCCGACGTAGACCTCGCCTTCCGGCACCTTGAAGCCCTCGGTGAAGATCTTGAAGTGGTGGATCAGGGCTTCCATCGACTCGTCGATGCGCGCCCGCGGCGGTGGCGTCACCTTCTTGTCCTGGATCCGATAGTCGCCGGCCGGCATCCGATCGAGGATCTGCCGGACGATCTTCATCGACTCACGGATCTCCGCCAGCCTGATCGCGTAGCGATCGAAGGCGTCGCCGTAGGAGCCGACGACGATGTCGAAGTCCATCTCGTCGTAGTGCAGGTACGGCTGGTCGCGGCGCAGGTCCCACTCGACACCGGTCGAGCGCAGGATCGGGCCGGTGGCACCGAGTGCCAACGCCTCCTGCGGCGTGATGACACCGACACCCTGGAGACGCTCGCGCCAGATCGGCTGTCCCGTCATCAGGACGTCGTACTCGTCGAGACGCTCGGGAAGCATGTCGAGGATCCGCAGGACCCCGTCGCGCCAACCGGGCGGGAGGTCGGCTGCGAGGCCGCCCGGACGGATGTAGTTGTGGTTCATCCGCAGGCCGGTGACCTCCTGGAAGAAGCGCAGTACCTCCTCGCGCTCGCGCCAGCCGTAGATCATCATCGACACCGCACCGAGGTCCATGCCGTTGGTGGCCATGAACAGCAGGTGGCTGCTCATGCGGTTCATCTCGGCGAGCAGCATGCGGATCCACACGGCCCGCTCGGGGATGTCGCCGTCGATGCCGAGCAGCTTCTCGGTGGCCATCGAGAACACCAGCTCGTTGGCGAGCGGGCTCAGGTAGTCCATCCGGGTGACGTTCGTGCCGCCCTGGGCGAAGGTCAGCTGCTCGCCGGTCTTCTCCATGCCGGTGTGCAGGTAACCGATGATCGGCTTGCACCGCAGCACCGTTTCGCCCTGCAGTTCCAGCATGAGGCGCAGCACGCCGTGCGTCGACGGGTGCTGCGGACCCATGTTGATGATCATCGTCTGGTCGTCGTCGGGATCGTCGGGCAGCTCACCGAGCATCGCCGCGTCGGCCTCCGACATGCGCAGCACCGATCCGACCTCGCGCATCAACTCCTTGGCGGTCTGTTCACTGCGCGGACGCAGCTGCTGGTCACCCTCGTCGGTGCCGGCGACGGAGCGTTCGTAGAAGTCGACGGGCTCTTCTTCGACGGGCTCCTCGTCGATCCGGCGCGTCGACGGTCGTCTCGCTCATGTGTTCGCCTCCTTGAACTGGACCGGGATCCGACCGATGTCGTAGTCCTTGCGGAGGGGATGGCCGACCCAGTCCTCGGGCATCAGGATGCGGGTGAGGTCGGGGTGATCGGCGAACGACACGCCGAACATGTCGAAGACCTCACGCTCCATCGCCTCGGTGCCCGGATGCACGTCGAACAGCGTCGGCAGGACCGCGTCGTCCTCGGGGACCTGGACACGGAGACGGAGTCGACGCCGGTTGCGGATGTCGAGCAGGTTGACGACGACCTCGAAACGCTCGGGCGCGACGCCCGGCGGAAGCTGCCGTCCGGGGAGTTCGAGAGCGTCGACGGCCGTGAGGTCGACGCACATCGCGTAGCCGTCGTCGGCGAGCGCCTTGACGACGTCGAGGTAGCGGTCGCGGGGCACGTGGAGCACCGTCTGGCCGTTCGAGTCGACGACCGGGCAACCGTGCACCTCGGGAGCGGCCTCCGTGTCGTCGGGGGCGTCGGCGAGTACCTCGTCCGGGGCGTCGCTCATGGCTGCTTCGTCCCGAGCAGCACCGGCACGCCGGTCGGCTCGATGTACTCGACGTGCACGTTCGCACCCGCACCGGTCTCGTCGCGACGCTTCAGGATCTGGTTGGTCTCGATCAGACCGTGCAGGGTCTCGATCGCGTGGATGAGGGTCTCGGGCGTCGGCGGGCAGCCCGGCGCATACACGTCGACGGGGACGACCTGGTCGACGCCCTGCACGATCGCATAGTTGTTGAACATCCCGCCCGACGACGCGCACACGCCCATCGAGATGACCCACTTGGGCTCCATCATCTGGTCGTACACCTGGCGGAGGACCGGAGCCATCTTCTGGCTCACCCGTCCGGCGACGATCATGATGTCGGCCTGGCGCGGTGACGCACGGAACACCTCCATGCCGAAGCGCGAGATGTCGTAGTGCGCCGCTCCGGTGGCCATCATCTCGATCGCACAGCACGCCAGACCGAACGACGCCGGCCACGACGAACGCGCCCGCGACCAGTTGACGAGATCTTCGAGTTTGCCGGTGATGACGTTGTGCGACAGCCCACCGAGGCCGTCGTCGCGCACATCATTCACGATGCCCATGCTGATGACTCCTCGTCTCGCTATGCGGCTTCTTCGGTGCCCGCCAGCGGCAGGCGGCCTTCGGTACCGACCCGACGCACGGTCGAGGCCAGCGTACGTTCGGGCGACACCATCGACGCGTCGTCGCTCATCAGCCGCCCTCGCTGGAGTGGGCCCCAGTCGAGTCCGCCGCGTGCGACCTCGTACACGAAGGTCACGAAGAACACGACCGAGAAGACGAGCACCGCCCAGAACCCGTACGCGCCGAGCGTCGAGTGCGACACGGCGTACGGGTACAGGAAGATGATCTCGATGTCGAACATGATGAACAGCATCGCCACGATGTAGAAGCTCACCGGGAACCGTTCCGGCGGCTCACGGCTCGGGACGATGCCGCACTCGTACGGTGCTTCCTTGGCCGTGGACGGTCGGCGTGGCGCCAGCAGCCTCGACGCCGCGAAGCTCAACACGCCGAAGATCACGGCGAGGAAGAACAACACGACGATCGGAAGGTACTGGGCCATGATCAGACGCCGGCGTCGACCTTCTCGCGTTCCGGTTCGGCGGTGGTGGCCTCGACGGGTGTCGTCGCCTTCGCCGTGGGCAGCGGTTGGGCCATGTTGGCCGTGCGGATGCGATCACGGCGGTTGAGCAGGTAGCAGAGCGCGAAGAACACCGCGCCGGCACCGATGGTCAACACGGCGGGGGGCTGGCGCCGGGCACCGAGGTCACGGATCATGTAGACGTACTCGCGCTGGCGGTTCTCGTCGATCTCGGGCCGGGCCGGTGCTCGGCCGGGCTCGGTGCGCACGGGCACGAACGCCGCAGCTTCGGCGACCACGTAGTGCGGCGTGTGCCGGAACGCCAGGAAGTCGAGCGTGTCGTTGATCTTCGGGTAGGACTCCCCACCGATGTCGAAGACCTCGACGATCTCGAACTGACCGGCCGCGAACGCCTCCTCCTCGATCAGGATCTCGGTGGCGGCCGCCTGGGCCTGGCCGAAGGCCGGCGAGGCCTTGTCGAGAACGACCCAACCCTGTTCGAGGAAGGTGTCACGGACGATCTCGGCGGACTCGGTTGCGCCGACGTCCTCGGGCACGTCGGCGTTCGGGTCGAGGACACCGGCGGCGCCGAGCGCGTCGACGTCCTGCAGCACGGCCGACCCGGCGACGGGCTGCCACGTCGGATCGGGGCCGCGCAGGCCGATGCCGTAGACCCACCAGACGGCGCCCATCAGCATCATCCATCCGGCGAGGGCCGTTGCAGCGACGAGGAAGGCGAGACGCGAACCGACGTTGGTCGCCATGATCATGTAGACGCTTCCGCACAGGATCACGAAACCGATGACGACGGTGAGCAGGCCGCGAAGCTCAGGCTCCCATCCGATTGCCAACAACGTCATGGGTCACAAGCTCCGTACGTATTCGAGGATCGAGTCGATCTGCTCGTCGGTGAGCAGGCTTCCAAAACCGGGCATGCGGCCGGAGCCCTGCCCGTTGCGACCGTACAGCTTTCCGAACTCCGAGCCGTTCTTGATGAACGTGACCAACTCGTCCTGGCTGGCGAAGTGGTTGTTCACCGAGCCACCGGTGAGGTTCCAACCGAAGGCTCCCTGACCGGACACCGTCGGCTGGCCGTAGCTCCAGCCGAGGGTGTGGCAGCGTGCGCAGCTGTAGGCGCCGCTGGCCAGTTCGAGGTTGAACAATGCCTCGCCGATCGTCGCGGCCTCACCGTCGGCGACGGCACGCTCGGCGGCGGCCTGGATGTCGGCCTGGATCTCGGCGGGAAGGTTGCCCGAATCGCAGATCAGCGGATCCTCACCCTCGGCGCAGTTCTCCCGGGGGATCTGGATGCTCTTCATGTAGGCGATCAGGTTGTCGATCTGTTGGGAGTTCATCGGTCCACCACCGGCGAGACCCCACGGCGACATCGGTGAGAACGGACGTCCGTAGACGAGGATGAAGCGGATCTCGCTCTCGTCGAACTTGTAGAAGATCGTGTTGAGCGCCGGCGCCTTCCAGTTGACCGCCTGCACCTCCTGGGTCACCGGATCGGTCACCGTGAAGGGTGCCTCACCGCCGACCGCGGCCATGCCGCCGTGACAGCCGGCGCAGTTGAAACCGCCCTCGGCGGTCGGCGCGAACAGCTGCGACCCCCAACTCGCGAAGCGGTTGTCCCAGCCCTCCTGGGCCCCCGCTTGCCGGCTCGGCTCGAACACCCAGTAGAGCGGGAGCGCGACGACGATGATGACGAGCAGCACGACGCCCCAGAGCTGCACACGCTCGAGTCGCGGGCCCTCAAGGGTCTCGTCGTCGAAGTACGGCTTGCGGTTGGCGGCGAGTTCGACCTCGGACCCGACCTCCTTGCGACCGGCGGCGACGTTGAACAGTCCGTAGACGATCCAGCCCCCGACGACGATCAGGAGGCCGATGATGCCGATCGTGGTCGTGGTGAGTGCGACCATCAGTGCTCCCCGCCGCTGGTGCAGTGCGGTCCCTCGGCCTCCTGGCCGGTGGTGTTGGTGCCGATGGCAGGGCCGGGAACCAGGGTGCCGGTGTCGATCGTGACGTCACCGTTGGACGCGATCGCCGCCGGGTAGCGGTCCATGCCGCGCGGGGCCGGGCCGGCCTTCTTCTCGCCGGCTCGGTTGTACTGCGAACCGTGGCACTGGCACTCGAACCACTGGCTGGTGCTGCACTCCGGGACGCGGCATCCGAGGTGCGGGCACTTCTGGCTCAGGATCGTGAGACCCTCGCGCATCGAGACGAGCACCGACTCGGGGTACACGGTCTCTGCGAGCGGCAGGGCCTCCGCCGGGTACTCGGTGATCCACGAACGCGCTTCGGGTACGTAGAAGAACCCGTTGCCCTGCTTGATCCCGGCCTTGATCGTGTCGATCTTGCCGACGGTGACGTCGCCACCGAAGCCCCCGGTGCCGCTCGGCCACAGGAACGCCACGAAGGCGGCGGCCGCGAACGCACCGATCCCGGCGCTCATCAACGTGACCGTCGCCCGGTTGAAGAACTGACGACGGGAGACGCCGATCACCTCGGGGTCCGGTGGCGTCCAGGTGACGACTTGGGTTTCGGCCACCGGTGCGAGCTCGGTGCTGCGCGATGCCAGGCCGGCCGCCTCGACCTCGGCAGCGGTGGGAGCATCGACGACCGACTCGTGCTGTTTGCGTCCGGCGCGGTCGCGCTGGACCGTCTCGCCCGAGAGCGCTCCGGCACCTCGGACGTCGCTGCGACGAGCGAGGGTGAAGAACGAGATGGCGCCGAGAACGACGACGACACCGATGACAAGGGCGACAACTGCTGCAGTACTCATGACTGGGGGGTCTCCTTTCGCAGTCTCACAATTCGAAGAACAGACCTTCGACCCAGGGCAGGACGAAGTTGAAACCAGGGCCTCGGAAGAACGATCCGATCAATACGAGTACGGCCCAGAACATCAAGAAGATGGAAAAAGCCCGTAGAGGAACTTGCGATCCTCGGGCTTGTTCGATGGATTGCGGTCGAGATACGGCGCCAACACGAGGGCGATCAGGCCGACACCGGGCAACGTCACGCCCGCCACCATCGGGTGGAACATCGTCAGCATCTCCTGCAGCCCGAGGAAGTACCAGGGTGCCTTCGACGGGTTCGGGGTCAGGTTGGTGTTGGCGAGCTGCAACAACGGAGCGTGGACGAACACCGAGAAGATGAACGTGAACGCGGTCATCGCGAGCGCAGCGACGAACTCGGCGGCGAGCAGGTGCGGCCAGGTGTGGACCTTGTCGACCGGTGTCGCCTTCACGTCCTGGATCGAGCCGGACTTGACGACGGTGAGGAGGCGCTGCGTGTGACCGCCGGGGCCCGCGCCGACCGGCACGCCGCCACCCGCAGGAGCAGCAGCGACGACCGCTCCGACCTTCTCGGCGACGGCGACGGCGCCGCCACCGCTCGGGGCCTCGGTTTCGCCACCCGCCTTGGCGGCCTTCGCGGCCTTGCTGCGCTGCAGCAGGTGGTCGGGGATGCGCGAGTCCGACGGCGCGGCGGCTTCAGCCGGCTTCTCCTCGGCAGCGGGAGCTGCCTCGGCCGACTTCTCTCGCGCGGCTTGCGCTCGCTTCAGCAGATGCTCGGGGATCTCAGTCATACTCATCGTCCAGTCAACAGGGCAGATCACAACGGACCAGAAATTCCGCCGTCCTTGCGGACACGCCAGAAGTGGATCGCCATGAAGATCACGATCACGAACGGCAGGAACAACACGTGCAACACATACCATCGCAGCAGGGTTTCGGAGCCGATCTCGGCACCGCCCAGCAAGACGAATCTGACCTCCTGGCCGAACACGGGCGTGTAGCCCATCATGTTCGTGCCCACGGCCACCGCCCACAGCGCCAACTGGTCCCACGGGAGCAGGTACCCGGTGAACGACAGCAGGAGCGTGAGCGTCAGCAGGATCACGCCGATCACCCAGTTGAACTCCCGCGGTGGCTTGTAGGCGCCGTGGTAGAAGACGCGGGCCATGTGCAAGAAGACGGCGAGCACCATCAGGTGGGCGCCCCATCGGTGCATGTTCCTCACCAACAACCCGAAGGTCACCGAGGTCTGGAGGTTCTGGATGTCGTTCCAGGCCGCCGTGGTCTCGGGGCGGTAGAAGAACATCAGGAAGATGCCGGTGACCGTGAGCAGGATGAAGAGGAAGAAACTCAACCCTCCCAGGCACAGCGTGTAGCTGACCTTGACCGCGTGGCGCTTCACCTTGACCGGGTGCAGGTGGTACAGCACCGAGTTCATGATGACGTAGCTGCGGTTGCGTGGGCTGTCGGTGTAGCCCTTGCGGAAGATCGAACCGGGCCGGAAGATCGAGCTCCAGGCCTGGCTCCCCTGGACCGCGTCGACCGTGGAGTTCACGCGGTCCTTGACGGTGGGACGGGGTTTGTCGTCGATGATCTTTGCCATTGGGATCGTGGTTCTCTCAGAGCCTCATGCCATAGCCGTAGCCATGGTTGTTGGTGCGGACGTGGGAGTTGCCGGCAGCGGTGGCGGTACCCGCCTTGCCGAGAATGATGACACCGGTCGGGCACCGGTCGACGCAGAGGGCGCAGCGGGTGCAGATGTCGTCGTCGATCGTGAACATGAAGGCATCGGACGGGTCGGTGCCGGGCTGCTCGGTGCCCTCCGCCTCGACGACCGCCGACGTCGACACCATGTGGATGCACTTCCACGGGCAGATGTCGACGCACCCCTCGCACGCGATGCACTCGGTCTGGTCGATGTGGATGAACTGCTTCGGCTTGACGGCCTTGGTCAGGTAGTCCGCGTCGACCTCCACCAACGTGTACTCGTCGGTGTACGGCATCATCGGGGGATTGGCGTCGGTCCTCGCCATGTCAGGCCTTCTTCACCAGCGGGCGGCCGTAGGTGGAAGTCGGGAGTTCCTTCGGCTTGACGTCGCCGCGCTTCTGCCACCAGACGGCGATGAAGATGAACAGGCCGAACAACACGAGGTGGATCAACACGACGACGATGTCGCGGAGGGCCTCGTACTGGAGCGTGATCGGATTCCAGCCGCCGGCCGACTCGGGCTTCAGGATCCCACCGGGGCCGTAGATCAGCTTGTCCTTGGACCACCCGAGGTCCTTGTCGGCATGGTCGATCCACTGGTGCGGCACCATGCCGAACGCCAGGAAGAGCAGCCCGAAGACGTACGTCGAGCCGAGCAGCGCGTCACCCCAGGTGAGCTGCTTGTCGACCGGGCGACGCTTGCCGTAGGGAATGATGGCCAACGCCAGCACCACGGTGGCGACGAACGACGCGATGAAGGCCTGGTTCATTCCGGGCCACTCGAGTACGTCGATTCCGATCATGTCGTTGGTGTTTCCTGTCGTGGTGGATCTACTGCGGCAACCCGGATCACGGCCGTGGCCGAACCCGGGACATTGCTGACGAACTGTAGTCGTCCGCTGCCGAGATACGAAGTCTGGCACGCGAGTGTGACCGGCGCGCCAGGTTGTGCATTAGTTCCCCGTCCGTTCGACGACCGCAGCTGCGGGTCCGCCGTTCCCGTCGGGCGTTTTCGGACACACAGATTCCCGCTTCGCGAGCGAAGGCATCTATCATCGGCGCAGTGACCGAGATTCCCGAACATCTCCTGAAGCGATCGCGTGAGCGTCGCTCCGCGATCGGCAAGGGTGACGACGCCGGCGCGAGCGACGAGACGACCTCGTCCACGCCGGCGACGACCGCGAGCACGGCACCCGCGACCACCGCCGCTGCGGCAGCTCCCGCCGCGACCGGACCGGCCCCGCGCACCGCAGCGCCGGCACCCGCGGCCCCGCCTCCACCGAAGCCCGACCCCGTGTACGTCGAGGCGGCCAAGAAGCGCAAGAAGATCCCGTTCTGGGCGATGGCCACGCTCAGCCTCATGCCGGTCTGGGCGTTCATGTACGTCCGTGCGGTCACCGAGCCACCCGAGGTCGTCGAGGGTCCCCTCGGCATGGGCGCCGAGGTGTACGGCAACTGCGCCAGCTGCCATGGCGCGGCCGGGGGCGGCGGCGTCGGCTACCCGTTCGAGGGCCAGTCGGTGCTGCAGACCTTCCCGAACATCGAGGACCAGATCCGCTACGTGTACTACGGCACCGAGGGCTACAACGCCGCGGGCGTCGACATCTACGGCAACCCCGACCGACCGGGCGGCCCGCACGTCACCGGCAACCTCGGCGTGATGCCGGCCTTCGGGGGCCAGCTCACCCAGTACGAGATCATCGGCGTCGTGTGCCACGAGCGCTACACACTGGGCGGCGCCGATCCCACCAGTGAGGAGTGGGCCGACGAGTACGAGACCTGGTGCTCCCCGGAGTCCGAGGTGTTCACGGCCGTCGAGGGCGGCGAGTACGACTACACGTCCGCCGAGTCCCCGATCGAGGGCGTCGACCCGGTCGGTCCCGAGCCGATTCCCGGTTCGCCTGCGTCGGCCGGCTGATCGGATCACCCGCTGGACACCGACGTCCTCGTCGTCGGCGGAGGCCCCGCCGGGGCGTCGGTCGGCCACTGGTTGGCCAGCGCCGGTCACCACGTCACCATCCTGGAGAAGCGCCCCGTCCCGCGCCACAAGGCGTGCGGTGACGCACTGACGCCCCGAGCGCTGCGCGAACTGGCTCGTCTCGACGTCGATCCGCTCGAACTCGGTGGCCACCGCGTCGACGGGGTGCGGATGGTGCACGACCGCCACGAGGTCATCGTCCCGTGGCCGCTCCACCCCGACCTGCCCGACCACGGGGTCGTGCTCCGCCGGGACCTGCTCGACACCGAGCTGCGCCGTCGCGCCGCCGCCGCCGGTGCCGACGTGCTGATGGGCCACGAAGCGACGGCCCCGATCGTCGAGCGGGGCTTCGTGCGCGGCGCCGCACTCACCATCGACCCCGGCATCGAGTCGGACGTCCACGAAGTGACATCACGTTTCGTCGTGGTGGCCGACGGCGCCAACAGCAGCTTCGGCCGAGCACTCGGGACCGCCCGGCACCGCAACTGGCCGTACGGCATCGCCACCCGCACCTACTTCGCCAGCCCGCGCAGTGCGGAACCCTGGATCGAATCGGTGCTCGGCATCCCCGACGCGAGCGGGAATCCGATCGCCGGGTACGGCTGGGTGATCCCGCTGGGTGACGGCACCGTCAACGTCGGCGTCGCGGTGCTGTCGACGTATCGCGACGTGCGGGGCGTCAACGCCCTCAAGTTGCTCGGCGCCTTCTCCGCGAGCATCGCCCGACGGTGGGAGATCGATCCCGACGCGCCGATCAAGGCGCCGACCCGGTTCCGGATCCCGCTCGGCGGTTCCGTCGGGCCGAAGATGGGGCCGACGTTCCTGGTCGCGGGCGACGCCGCCGGAGTCGCCAATCCGTTCAACGGCGACGGGGTCGACGCCGCACTGATGACCGGGCGTCTCGCGGGCGAGGTGCTCCACGAGGCGTTGACCGTCGGGAACTCCACCACGCTGCAGCGCTATCCGACACTGCTCGCCGACGAGGTCGGCCAGTTCCACAAGGTCGGGCGGCTCAGCGCCCGCTTCCTCGGTCGGCCGATGATCCTGCGTCCGACACTCCGTCTCGGGGTGCGCAGCGAACGCGTGATGGGCGCGGTGCTGCGCATCGCCGCGAACGAACTGCGCGACGGGAGTGGCGAGCGCCGCGGCGGCGCCGAACGCACCTACGGCGTCGCCAACACGATCGCCAAGTTCGCTCCCAACTGGTGACGCACGCTCAGCCGGCGCGGCGGCGGGGGCGAACGACCCGGGGGATGCGCAGGGTGACCACGGACAGCGCCAGGATCAACGGAAAGATCTCCAGGCGCCCGAGCAACATCTGCACCATCGCCACCCAGCGCCCGGGCGGCGGGATCGACAGGAAGTCGTTGGCGTGGTCGAGGTCCCCGAGGCCGGGGCCGACGTTGCCGAACGCGGTCGCCGACGACGAGAACGACGTGATCATGTCGGGACCGGTTGCCGAGATCAGGAAGGCGCCACCACCGAGGATCGCCAGGGCGAGCACCAGGAAGCCGAGCACCCGTCGCGCCACGTCGTCGGGGAGGATGCCGTTGCCGATCCGGACCGGACGGACCAACCGCGGGTGCAGGTGGCGCAGCGCCTCGCGGTGAGCGAAGCTCGCGACGGCGATGACCCGCACGACCTTGACACCGCCCGCGGTCGAACCCGCCATCGCTCCGATCGGCATCGCGAGCAGCAGCACCAGCTGTGCGGTCTGACTCCACAGCCCGTACTCGGTGACGACGTAGCCGGTGGTGGTCACCGTCGACACCGTGGTGAACAACGAGTCGCGGAACCCGGCGGCCTGGCCACCGTCGTTGCCCGACGCGACGAACGCCCAGAGCGTGATCGCCGCGACGATCGCGAGATACACCTTGAACTCCGTCGAGCGGAGCAACGGTTTCGGATCGCGCTTCAGGGCTCGGTAGTACAAGGTGAAGCTGCCGCCCGCGAGCAGCATCGCGACGATGCAGATCCACTCGATCGGAGCGGACTCGAACTGCCCGATCGAACCCTGGTACGGCGAGAAGCCGCCGGTCGACACCGTGGTGAAGCTGTGCGACACGGCGTCGTAGGGGCTCATGCCCGCGACCAGATAGGCGCCGGCGAGCACGATCGTGAACCCGACGTACACCGCCCAGAGCCGCCGGGCGGTCTCGCGCACCCGCGGCGTCAACCGCTCGTCGGTCGGCCCGGGCGCCTCGGCCGACAGCAGGCTCATGCCACCGGCGCCGACCGTCGGCAGCACGGCGACGACCAACACGATCACGCCCATGCCGCCCATCCACTGGGTGGTCGAGCGCCAGAACAGCATGCCCTTCGAGACGGCCTCGATGTCGGGGATCACCGTGGCACCCGTCGTCGTGAAGCCGGCGATCGACTCGAACAGCGCGTCGTCGATCCTCGTGAACTCCCCCGTGAGCAGGTACGGGATCGCCCCCGTGACCGCCATTGCGACCCATGCGAGCGTCACCGTGGTGAACACGTCGAGCGTGCGGATCTGCTTCGGCACGATCGTGACGCGCCACATCACCGACCCGATCGCCCAGATGACGACCCCCGAGGCCAGCAGCACCAGCACGTCGGGGCCCCCGTCGACGGCGTCGACGATGCCGGCGACGGCGATGCCGACACCGACGACGGCGACGGTCAGCCCGACGATGTTGGCGACGATCGACGGGTACCGGCCCGGTGCGAGCAACCGTTCGCCGCGGCCACCCAGCCACGAGACCCTCCCGCTGCGATGCGGACGCCAACGTCACGCGGAGAAGGCCTTGCGGGTGACTGCGAGCGCATCCGGGCGGGAGAAGACCACGACGTTGTCGCCGGCGGCGAGCGTCGTGTGACCCCGAACGATCTGCGCGGTCCGATCGGGACGTGTCACGGCGCCGAGCAGGACCGAGTGGGGCAGGTGCAGGTCGGCGACCAGCGTCCCGTCGGCCGAGCTGCCGGCCTCGATGACGAACTCGTTCACCTCGACGTCGCTCTCGAGGAAGGTCGCCACCGAGGCGGTGCCGCCGCGGATGTGTCGGAGCACCGCGTTCGCCGACGCCGTGCGCGGGCTGAGCGCGGCGTCGATGCCGAACTGTCGCACGAGCGGCAGCAGGGCGAGCCGGTGGAGCACCGCCACCGTGAACGCGTCACCTTCGGCCGCCGCATACGCGCATGCGAGGACGTTCGACGCGTCGTCGCCCGTGGCCGCGATCACGAGGTCCATGCGCGAGACCGACTCCTCGAGCAGCAACTCGGTGTCGGTGATGTCACCCTGGACCACGGTGACGCGGGGCAGCCGTTCGCTGAGCCGTTTCGCCCGGTGCGGGTCGTTCTCCACGAGCACGACGGTGGCGCCTTCGCTCTGGAGCCGCTCGGCCACTCTCGTGCCGACCGCTCCTCCGCCGAGGACCATCACGCGTCGCGCCCGACGTGTCGCCGCACCGAGCAGTTCGAGGATCTCGCGCCGCGCCTCCCGCGTGGTCAACACCCGGACGTGGTCGCCGACCTCGAGGACCTGATCGCCTCGCGGGATCACCGTCTCGCCGTCGCGGGTCAGCGCACCGAACAGGAACCGCCAGTCGGGCTCGAACGACCGACCGATCTCGGCGAGGTCGTGTCCGACGAACGGCGAGGTCGGCCCGATGACGGCACCGAGCACCAACAGCTCCCCACCCGACATCGGGTAGACCTCGTCGGCGCCCGACACGTGGGCCAGTTCCATGATCTCGTCGGCGGTGTCGGCGTCGGGGTCGATGATCACGTCGGCCTTCATCGTGGCGAGCAGCTTCTCGCCGAGCGGGCCACGCAGTTCCTCGGTCTGGATCCGCACGACGGTCTGAGCGACGCCGAACTCCTTCGCCAACAGCGACGCCAGGAGGTTCACCTCGTCGTTCTGCGTGACACCCGCCAGGAGGTCGGCGCGCTCGATCCCCGCCGAACGCAACGTCGACGGCACGGTTGCGCTGCCCGACCACGACCTGGACGTCGAGTTCGGCACCGATCGCCGCGGCGATCACCTCGTTCTGTTCGACGACGACGACGTCATTGCCCTCCGCGCCCAGACGCTGAGCGAGGTACCAGCCGACTTCTCCGGCCCCGACGATGACGACATGCATCGTCCCAGCCTGCCCGATCGACGCGGATCAGGCGGTCATGCCGCGACCGACACCGACGTGATCAGCGCACGCGGCGCGTCTCGC
The DNA here is from genome assembly GCA_963715285.1 of Ilumatobacteraceae bacterium. Taxonomy (GTDB): domain Bacteria; phylum Actinomycetota; class Acidimicrobiia; order Acidimicrobiales; family Ilumatobacteraceae; genus Sva-07. The sequence continues at coordinate 14,858 of CAVQRU010000021.1, forward strand.
AGCGCCTCGGTGGCCGGCGAGTCGGGGAAGTCGTCGCAGGCGGCGACGGCACGGGCGACGTACTCGTGGGCGGTCTCGATCGCCGACTCGATGCCGTCGTTCGAGCGCAGGATCGCCAGCGCCTTGTCCTGCTGGGCGGTGTCGAGCGGCGAGCCCAGGAGGTCGGCGAGCTCGGCCGCCGCCGGTGTTTCCAGTGCCAACGTCCGCAGGACCGGCAACGTGTACACCCCTTCGACGATGTCGTGGCCGGCAGGCTTGCCGAGCTGCTCGTCGGTGGCGGTGATGTCGAGGATGTCGTCGACGATCTGGAACACCATGCCGTAGCTGTTGCCGTACTCGGTGAGTGCGTCGACGAGCGGGCGGTCGTGACCGGCGGCGATCCCACCGATCCGCGCGGCGGTGCCGTAGAGCGACGCCGTCTTGCCGTGGATCGAGGCGAGGTAGCTCTGCTCGGTCCGGGTGACGTCGTAGGTGTGCCGCAGCTCCTCGATCTGCCCCTCGCACAACCAGCCGATCGTGCGGGCGAGCAGCCCGGCGACCTCGGTCCCCAACGAGGCGGCGATCTCCGACGCCCGCGACAGGAGGAAGTCGCCGGCGAGGATCGCCTGCAGATTGCCCCACTTCGCATTGACCGTCTCGACGCCGCGTCGCATGTCGGCCTCGTCCATCACGTCGTCGTGGTACAGCGATCCGAGGTGCACGAGCTCGCACGCGACGCCACCGCGCACGACGTCGTTCGAGGCGCGTTCGCCGAGGATCTGCGCGCCTGCCACCGCCAGGACGGGCCGGAGCCGTTTGCCGCCCGCGACGATCAGGTGCGACGCGATCTCGTTCAGGTACGCATCGGGTGTGACGACGGCGTCGTGCATCGCCGACTCGATCCGTTCACGGTCGGCGTCCATCGACGAAAGAGCCAACAGCGGCGATGTGACGCTCGGGGCCAGCACCTCTTCCTGGGACACGCACCGACAGGCTAGGCGCGCTCGGCGAGGGACACACGAACGTGCGCACCACTCGTCGCCGCAGCGAACTCCCCCTATCCTGAAGAAGATGTCCGTGACGGCAGCCGTGCCCTCCACCTTGCCGAAGGCGAACGAGCCCTGCTGGTGCGGAAGTGGGCGCAAGTACAAGCGGTGCCACAAGAAGTCCGAAGGGCGTGTCCTGCAAGGGGTCGTGTCGCCGATGCGCGGAGTTCCCGACTCGATCGAGCGGCCGCCGTACGCCGACACGGGCGACGTCGTTCCGTGGGACGAACCACGGATCAAGTCGCCCGAGATCATCGAGAAGATGCGCCACGCCGGCAAGGTCGCCGCCGAGGTGCTCCGCCTGTCCGGTGAGATGGTCGCTCCCGGGGTGACCACCGAGGAGATCGACATCTACGTCCACGATCTCTTCGTCGAGCGCGGCGCCTACCCGTCGACGATCAACTACCACGGCTATCCGAAGGCCTGCTGCACATCGGTCAACGAGGTCATCTGCCACGGCATCCCCGACACCCGGGTGCTGCAGGAGGGCGACATCTGCAACATCGACGTCACCGGCTACATCGGTGGCGTCCACGGCGACACCAACGCCACGTTCCTCGTCGGCGACGTCGACCCCGAGAGCCGCCAGCTCGTCCGGGTCACCGAGGAGTGCACCTGGTACGGCATCGAGGCCGTCAAGCCCGGCCGTCCGCTCAGCGACATCGGCCGGGCGATCGAGGACCACGCGAAGAAGTACCGCTACGGCGTCGTCCGTGCCTTCGTCGGCCACGGGATCGGCGAACAGTTCCACACCGACATCCAGGTGCTGCACTACTACGACTCGCGTGCCTCCACGATCATGCGGCCCGGGATGACGTTCACGATCGAGCCGATGATCACGCTCGGCACCGTGAACTACAAGATCTGGGACGACGACTGGACCGCGGTGACCGCCGACGGCAAGCGCACCGCCCAGTTCGAACACACCGTGCTCGTCACCGACGACGGCGTCGAGGTGCTCACGGGTGGGCCGGGCGCGGCGAGCCCGTCGGCTCCCTGGAACCGCTGACCCGACGCTCGGCCACCTGCGGGTGGAACAGCCACCACAGCGCGACCGCCGTGAAGGCGATCCCCCCGCTCAGCGCCATCGCCGTCGCCAGCCGATCGAGCCAACCGGGCGCGTCGGTCGGGATGATCGCCGCCGACAGCCCGTCTCGCTTGACGTAGCCCCAGATCGCCAGCTCGACGCCGACGAGCAGCATCGCGGCGTCGGCGACGAACGCCGAGCGCCTGCCGACGACCAGACCGACCGCCAGCGACACCGCTGCGATCACGGGCAACACCCACCAGACCGGGCGCGGGCCGGTCTCCGGCGGCAGCGAGAGGAACTGCCAGATGCCGACGACGACGGCCGACACCACGACCGGTGCGGCGGCGAGGAGGGCCGGCAGCCTCCGGGACCGGTGCAGGAACCACGCCGCGACGGCCAGCGCGATCCCGCCGACGACGCCGACGACGGCGGGCAGCGGCGACGGGGCTGGCTGCCACGTGCTGATCACGGTGACCTCGACGTCGGCTCCGTCGACGACCAGCGGGATCACCGACTCGAGGATCTGATCGCCGGGGCCGAGCCCGAACGGCCGGGCCTCCTGCATCCAGTGCGCACGGTGGTCGTGCCACGAGAAGTTGCCGTCGGAGGCGACCTGTCGCCAGTCGGGTTCGGCGTCGGCAGTGGCGTTCGCCGGGATGCCGCCGCCGCCGAGCCGGTCGGCGTTGAGGTACGTGCTCGGCGAGTTCCGGTTCTCCCACACGGTGCCATCGGGCCGGAACCACAGGGCATCCTCACCCTGGTAGCCGACCACGATCACCTCGGTGCCGGGGTCGACGGTGAGCTGGAAGAACGAGTCGCCACCGACGATCGAGGTCTCGATGGTCGCCGTCGGCGGTTCCACGGCGACGATCTCGGACTGGTAGTCGGTGGGCCCGGCCGGGTCGGCGAGGGCGGTGGAACCGAGGAGCACGGAGCCGAGCAGCCCGACGGCGACGCCGGCCAGGAGTCGGCGGGTCAGCGACATCCGTGCGCTCCTCACGCCTCGACGACGAGCACGATCTGGCCGCTGGGGTGCACCGTGCAGACGCCCACGAACTCACCCGGCGACGAGAACCGCTGCGTGAGCGTCTCGTTGGCGCCGACGAAGAACGGGCCGACCGTGTGGCCGCGGTCGTCCTCGTTGACGATCCTGATCGTCTCGCCGACACGGACGTCGAGCTCGCCGGGGAGGATCTCCAGCGGCGTTCCCGCGTCGAGGGCCTCGCCGGCACCGGCCGGGATGACGAACTCGTAGGTGGCGGCGTCGACGGCCTCGATCGCTTCGGCCGCGGGTTGCGACGACGAGTCGCTCCCACACGCGACGAGCAGCAGCCCGGCGACCAGCGCAGCGATCCAACGCGACCTCACGACGTGGCCGCCTGCGTCTCGTAGAGCTGTTGGACGTCGGCGGCCATCTCCTCCGACGACGTGCCGAACGGCCACGTCACCAGCAGCGTGCCGTCGTCACCCACGAGATAGAGGAACCCGCTGTGCGACACCTCGATGTCGCCGTCGTCGTTGGTGGTGACGTCGTAGCTCACACCGAACGGTTCGGCAGCGGCCGCGAGGCGTTCGGCGTCGAGGGTTCCGGCGGCCTCGGCATCGGGCACGAAACTCTGGACGTAGCCGGTGAGGAGCTCGTTGTCGCGCTCGGGGTCGACGGTGACCATCACGGTGCTGACCTGCTCGGCGATCTCGGGAGGCAGCCGGCGCAGCGCCACCGTCCAGTCCGCCATCGTGGTCGGGCACACGTCGGGACAGTTGGTGTACCCGAAGTACACGGCCCGCAGGCCGCCCGGATCGGCCCGGAACGTGACGTCCTCGCCCGGGTTGGTGAGCGACGGCAACGTCGTGGCGTCGACCGCGGGGGCCGGATCGCGCACGATGCCGGCGAGGACGCGCTCGGCGCCGTCGGCGACGACGGTCGTCGGCGCAGGATCGCGTCCGATCGGCCGACTCGTCGCTGCCGCAGGCGACGAGGGTCAGCACCGCGACCGCCGCGACCGCCACCGCTGGGATGAACCTCCGCTCACCCATCGGCGGCCAGGGCGTTGATGAAGGCGACGATGTCGGCGATCTCGGCGTCGCTGAGGTTGTTCGCAGGCATCTTGAGTGTGTACCCGTCGACGAGTTCGGCCGACGGGTCGGCGATCGCCCGGGTGAGGTACGCGTCGTCGGCCATCACGGTGGAACCATCGACCAGCAACACCTCGGAACCGGCGAGACCGATCCACCCGGGCCCGGCACCGCCGCCGAAGTCCTGGCCGTGGCAGCCGGCACACCCCTTGCTCTGCGACAGCTGCTTGCCGTTCTGCGCGGCCGCGGACAGCTCCGCACCTCCCGTCGCGGTGTCGGAGTCGGCGTTGTCTCCACAGGCGGCGCCGAGCACCATCGCCGCGGTGATCCCGCCGGCGAGCGCGAGCCGACCGAGGCGCGAACGAAGGCGTTCGGGGGTCGGCACCCCGAGCTGGTCGACGTGGTCTCGTGATCGGTTCCTGCTGTTCATCCGACGGCTTCGTCTCCTTCGCTCCACGTTTGGTCGTCGCGCATCATCTCGACCAGGTCGGCACGTGCCCGCGACACCCTCGATCGCACGGTACCGATCGGGCATCCGAGAATCTCGGCGGCCTCGTCGTAGTGCATCCCGAGCACCTGGGTGAGCACGAAGGCGCTGCGGCGGTCGTCGTCGAGGTGCGCCAGCACGTCGTCGAGGTCGATGCGACCCGAGGGGTCGGGTTCGACGATGGAGCCCTCGAGCGAGCCCGCCGTGGTGTTCTGGGCCACGCGGTGATCGAGACGGCGACGGCGGCCGGCGCGACGGGTGTGGTCGGCGCACGTCCGACGAGCGATCGTCAGCAGCCAGCCTCGAGCGGAACCGTCTGCCCGATAGCGGTGGATCGAACCGATCGCCCGCTCGTAGGTCTCCTGCGCCAGATCGTCGGCGAGCTGGGCGTCGCCGAGGTATCGGCACAGTCGCCAGACGTCGCCCTGGGTCTCGGCGATGAAGCGCTCGAGCGCCGCTCGGTCGCCGTCGCGTGCCGCGATGAGGACGCCGGTGAGATGGTCCACCTCTCCATTGTCGCTGCGGAAACGACGAATGCCGCAGTGACGAACGTCGGGAACCATCCGGGCACCAGGGACGACCATCATCACCATGGACTGCAGTCAGGCGCGCGAATCCGTCTCATCGTTGGCCGACGACGAAGCGACCGGGGACGAGCGCCGGCTCGAGCTGCACCTCGACGACTGCCCTGCGTGCCGTCACTACGCCGAGAGCGTCAGGCTGCTCGACCGGCAGCTCCGCGTCCGGCCCGCCGAGCCCGTGCCCGACCTCGTGGCAGCCGTCGTCGCCCGTGCACGTCCGGCGCGCCTCGGGCGCGGCGGCTGGTTGCGTCCTGCGCTGGCCTGGGTCGCCGTCGTCATGCTCGTGCAGAGCGTCCCGGCGCTGCTGTTCGGCAGCGTGCCCGGCACCGATCAGCACCTCGCCCGTCACCTCGGCGCATTCGGCACCGCACTCGCCATCGGCTTCGCGTACGCCGCATGGAGGCCGCATCGGGCGTTCGGCCTCCTCCCCTTCACCGCCGCGTTGGTCGCGACGACGCTGGTCAGCGTGATCGCCGACGTCGTGAGCGGCACCCGGACCCCGGTGGCCGAGTTGATCCACGTCTCGGAGCTGGTGGGCCTGACGCTGCTCTGGATGATCGCCGGATCTCCGGGCTGGCGCGGTTGGTCACACGGCCGTCGGCTGTCGCGCCTCGACCCGTTGAAATAGCTCGTCCCACCACCGGTACAGGGCGACACTCGAGTCGACGCCGAACGCCCGATCGACCTCCGACGGCGCACCCGCGGACGTCGCCGGCACGCAGCGCACCGACGGCCCCCGTCAGCGATCCTGCCGGCCACGGCAGCTCGGCGAGCACGACCGGCGACACGCGAATGCTGGATGCGGAGAGCCCGGTCCCCGCCCCGCGATGCCACAGCCACGCAGAGACGAACGGGGAGCACAAGACCGCCGCGATCTCCCACGCTGCGTCGGCGAGGGCATCGGTCGACACGTCGTCGACATCGTCCCAGTGGGCGCCGGTCGGGTAGACGGCGATCACCGGCACCGCCGGCAACCAGTCGCCCCGATCGTCGCAGACCGCTTCGACGATCCGCGTCTGGTTCGCGACGAGGACCTTCGGGACCAGTCGGCGACGCGCCCACTCCTGCATCTTGGGGTCGAGCGCTGATCGATCGACCCGGGGCCGCTCCCAGCGCCGACGTGCGAACGTGATCGGGCGCTGTCCCCACAGCGAACGGCCCGGATCGATCAGCCCGCTGGTGATCAGCCGAGGCCCCTCGGGATGGTCACCGACGGCGGGAACCAGGCCGTAGTACTCGTCACGGAAGTTGGCGTTCAGCGTCGCACGGTCGCCGAGCCGCCCGCTCGTGGCGACGTCGGCGGGCAGCTCCGGCACCCCGCTGGGCTGCGTCACCACGTGTGACCACGAGCGCGTCGGGGTTGCGGTGCCGAACTCGAATCCGACGGCGCACGCCACCACCTGGGCATCGAACACACGATCACCGGTCCACCACGACCAGATCATCGTGGCCCGGTGATCGATGCGGTCCCGGATCGGTGCGGCATCGCGGGAGGCGAGCAGCGACTGGGGCAACACGAAGGCGAGCCGGCCTCCGTCGGGATCGACCACGTCGGCGGCGAGCGCCAGGAACTCGACGGCGGCATCGGCGTACGGCCCGCCCCCTCGCCCACTCGATCCGCCACGGGTGGTGCCGCTCGCCAGCTGCGAGAGGAACGGGGGATTGCCGATCACCAGGTCGAAACGACGCCCCGACCAGTCGATGGTCAGCGCATCGGCCCGCTGGACGGCGACGGCCGGAAGATCGGCCTCGACGACCGCGACGGCGGCCGGGTCGATGTCGACCCCGTGCAGTTCGACCGAGCCACCGAGACGGTGCACGCGCTCGGCGACCGCGGCGAGGAAACGACCGTCGCCACAGGCCGGGTCGAGGACCGAGACCGGTCGGTGACTCCGGGTCCGGGCGGCGACGAACTCGGGTGTCACGATGGCGTCGACGACCGTTGCGACCAGATCGGCCGGGGTGTACCAGGCGCCGAGCTGCTTGCGATCGGCCCGGGATTCCACTGGCGGAAGGGTACGACAACACCTCGAGCGAAGAACCGCTTTGGGGCCGACAGCAGCGTTGGCATCTACAGTCGCCGACGTGACCGCGCCGGCCGCCACCAGCCGCTACCTCGAGTTCGACCGTGAGGCGTGGTCGCAACTCCGGGCAGCGACGCCGCTCACGTTGGACCAGCCCGAGCTGGAACGGCTCCGCGGCATCAACGAGCGCATCGACATCGACGAGGTGGCGAGCGTCTATCTCCCGCTGAGCCGCCTGCTGAACCTCTACGTCAGCGCAACCCAGGACCTCCACAAGGTGTCGGCCACCTTCCTGGGAACGATCGCGCCGAAGGTCCCCTACGTCATCGGCATCGCCGGCAGCGTCGCGGTGGGCAAGAGCACGTTCGCCCGCATCCTCCAGGCGCTGCTCGCCCAGTGGCCCGACCACCCGAAGGTCGACCTGATCACCACCGACGGCTTCCTGTACCCCAACCGCGTGCTCGACGAGCGCGGCATCATGAACCGCAAGGGGTTCCCCGAGTCGTACGACACCCGCGCGCTGCTCGACGTGCTCCGACGGATCAAGAGCGGCGACGAGATCGTCGAGGCACCGGTGTACAGCCACGTCGTCTACGACATCGTCCCCGACGAACACGTCGTCGTCCGCAGCCCCGACATCGTGATCATCGAGGGCCTCAACGTGCTGCAGACACGCAGTGGCGCTCCGGAGTTCGTCAGCGACTACTTCGACTTCTCGATCTACATCGATGCCGACGAGCCCGACATCGAGCAGTGGTACGTCGAACGGTTCCTGGCGCTGCGGGCGTCGGTGTTCCAGGACCCGAACTCGTTCTTCCGGTTCTACGCCGAGTTGAGCGACGACGAGGCGGTCGCGACGGCACGCCGGATCTGGCACGAGATCAACGGCTTGAACCTCCGAGAGAACATCGCGCCGACTCGCGACCGGGCATCGCTGGTGATGCACAAGACCGCCGACCACCGCGTCGACCACGTCCAACTCCTCCGCCTCTGAGCAACACCCCGCAGCGTGTGCATCAGAACTCGGCGACGCCGAGCCAGGGGGGCACGTCGGCGATCGAGGCGAGTTCGGTGACGTCCTCGTCGTGATCGTCGACGCGTTCGAGCTCCCAGGTGACGTGGTACGGCACGTGCACGGCGTGGCCGCCGATCGCCATCACCGGCAGCACGTCGCTGCGCACCGAGTTCCCGATCATGCAGAACCGCCCGGGAGCGACACCGATCCTCCGCAGGAGGCGGGTGTACGTTTCCGGATCCTTCTCGAGCACGATCTCGACGTCGTCGAAGTGGTGCTCGATCCCCGAGGTGGTCACCTTGCGGGTCTGGTGCACGAGATCGCCCTTGGTGATCAACGCCACCCGAGTGTGCGGCGACACCGCGGCGAGCACCTCGGGAACGTGCGGCAGCAGGTGCACCGGCTCGGTCAGCATCGCCCGCCCGAGATCGACGAGTTCGCCGATGACGGTGCTCGGCACCTTCCCCTCCGTCACGTCGATCGCCGAGCGGACCATCGACAGCGTGAACGCCTTCACGCCGTAACCCGAGATCGAGAGGTCGGCCCTCTCCGTGGCGCGCAGTGCGGCGTCGAGATCGACCCCGGTGGGCACGTACGGCCCGACCAGCTCGGTGAACCGCTGCTCGGCGTGGGCGAACGAGTCCTCGCTGCGCCACAGCGTGTCGTCGGCGTCGAAGGCGACGACGTCGAAGGAGTCGATGCGGCGGCCCGGGCCGTTCGAGCGGCTCATCGGTGGATGGCGTTCAGGTAGTTGTACACCGTGATGCGACTCACGCCCATCGCGTCGGCCACGTCCTCGACGGCGCGACGGAGGATGAACGCCCCCCGCTCGTCGAGCAACCGCACGGCTCGCTGCTTGTCCTCGCGCGACAGCAGTGGCAGACGGTCGCCGAGTTCGGCCTCGACGGCATCGATCAGCCGGTCGAGCGCACCATGCAGCGGCGGCATCCGGACCCCGGCGATCGTTCGCCCCTCCCACACCAACGGGACATCGCTCGCCTCCATGTCGGCGGCGGCGACGAACGACGCGCCCACCGCCTCGACGACCGGCTTGACCGACCGGATCAGCGGATGGACCGTCGGCCGAACGGGCGACACCGTGGGCGACGGGGCCGGGCCCGACTCGCTCACTCGGACGCTCCTGGGGGGATCACGAACGCAGGCGGCGACGTGGGTGTGTCGCGAGCGACGTGCACCGTCACGTGCGTGGCGCCGTTCGCGAACGCCGCATCGGAGATCGAGCCGACGAGCTCGCCGACGCCGTCGAGTTCGACGGTGCACGACGAGCCGAACGGACCGACGTCGACGTCGACGTCGCGTTCGCACGCGCCGCGTCGATCGCCGCGGTCACATGGAGACCAGGGCGTCCCTCGACGAACGGCTCGATCGTGAACTCGACGTGTGCCACGCCGGCAAGCGTAGAGCGTTCGCCCCGGAGGTCGGTCAGGCACCGACGCCCATGATGCGACGGAGCTCGTCCGAACGAGCGACGCAGTCGCGTCCGGCGAGGCCGAAGGCGTCGTTGAGCTTGTTCAACGCCTGCTTGAAACTGCCGTTCCAGTCCTCGACGAAGCGATCCCGGGCCGGGCCGGTCCACGTGGTCCCGTTCAGCGCGCCGTCGACGGTGGACATCAGCTGGGCAATCGTGTCGATCTGTCGCTGCAGCGTCGTGCCGAGATTGGCCAGCTGCTCCGGATTGGCGCCGTACATCGTCATCTGCGGTTCCTCCTGGGTCGTGGTGGCGACGATGCAGGTGCCCGCCGTCCGTGCTCGAGTGGGCGATGACAACGATCGAGGGGAACGCCTACCATGCTGCGATGAACGACTCCCCACCAGCCGACGAGCCGATGCTCGAGTCGGTCAAGTCACAGGCCCAGGACCTCCTCGGCGACACGATCACCCTTCGGCGGACACTGCACGAGTGGCCGGAACTGGGCAACGAACTCCCGATCACCCGCGACCGTGTGCTCGAGTCGCTCGAGGGGCTCCCCCTGACCGTGACCACACACGAGTCGACGAGCGGCATCGTCGCCCTGCTCGAAGGCTCACGCCCGGGCCCGACCATGCTGCTCCGCGGCGACATGGATGCGCTGCCGATGCCCGAGGACACGGGCCTCGACTTCGCCTCCCACGTCGACGGCTGCATGCACGCCTGCGGGCACGACACCCACACCGCCATGCTGTCGAGCGCGGCGCGGCTGCTCAGCGGCCGGCGCGACGAGATCGCAGGTCGCGTGCTCTTCATGTTCCAACCGGGCGAGGAGGGGCACCATGGAGCTCGTTTCATGCTCGACGAGGGCCTGCTCGACGTGCCGACGCTCTCCGACGGATCTCCGTCGCCGGTCGACGCTGCGTTCGCGTTGCACATCACGTCGGCGCTCCCGAGCGGGTGGGTCAGCGGACGCGGCGGACCGGTGATGGCGTCGGCCGACACGATGATGATCCGCGTCATCGGACGCGGCGGCCACGCCAGCGAGCCACATCGGGCGCTCGACCCGATCCCGGTGGCGTGCGAGATCGTGCAGGCCCTCCAGACGATGATCACCCGATCGATCGACGTGTTCGATCCGTCGGTCGTCACCGTCGGCCGGATCAGCGCGGGCACGACCAACAACGTGATCCCGGAAGTCGCCGAGATCGAGGGCACGATCCGCGCCACGAGCGAACGAACCCGGGCGAAGGTCCACGACGGCATCCGGCGCGTCGCCGAGGGCGTCGCTGCCGCTCACGGATGCGACGTCGGCATCGACATCGTTCAGGGCTATCCGGTCACCAGCAACGACGACGAGTTCGCCGAGTTCTCGCTCGGTCTCGCCCGCGACCTCGTCGGCAGCGATGCCACGGTGCGCCTGCCCCACCCCGTGATGGGGGCCGAGGACTTCAGCTACGTGTTGCAGAACGTGCCCGGAGCGATGATGTTCCTCGGTGGCACCCCGGAGGGTCTCAACCCGGCGACGGCGCCGCCGAACCACTCCAACCGGGTGATGTTCGACGAGCCGGCGATGGCGGTGGGCACAGCGCTGTACGCGTCCGCCGCCCTCCGTCACCTCGCCCCCACCTGACCGATCCCAGAACACCCGAAGAATGCCTGGTCTGTCGCGCTGAGCGCGCAGATCGGGGCATTCTTCGGGGTTGGGGGCGTGGACGGGCGTCAGGCGGTGAGGGATCGGCCGTCGCTGCCGGGAGCCGGGCGGAGGCGGAGGGTCACGAGCTCGAACGGGCGCAGCGTGAACGCCACGATCCCGTCACCGACCTCCTCACCCGTCTGCGGCTCCTCGAGGAGATTGCAGCGCCATGCCGACGCGATCCGATCCGCCGTCGCCACCGAGACACGGGTCCGGTTGCCGCACGCCTCGTGGAGACGCACCACGAGGTCCCCACCGCCGTCGTCAGCGAGCTTGACGGCATCGACCCCCACGCCGAGCGCAGGCAACCCGTCGGCCCCCGTGACCGTCACCGCCGGCGTCGATCCCGCCGACGCGGACCGTCCCACGACCGCACGAACCGGCGAGTTCAGTCGGGCGGCCGCCGCCCGGACCTCGGCGAGCCCGGTGCCGTGGGGCCGGATCGCGAGGGTCACCTCGTGGTGGCCACGGTCGGCGGTCGGGTCCGGATACTGCGCCGCTCGGGCCAGGCTCACCCGCACGGCGCCGTCGAACACGTGGTGGCCGTACCGGCCGTCGTTGAGCACGGCCACCCCGAAGTCGGGTTCGGCGACGTCGACGAAACGGTGCGCGCACACCTCGAACTTCGCGGCATCCCATGGACTCGACGGATGGGTCGGGCGACGCGACCACGCCGAACTGGACGTCGCACATCGCCATGTCGGCGCGCACGTCGAGGGGGAAGGCCATCGACAGCAGGTGCTCGTCGTGCCTCCAGTCGAGCTCGACGTGGACGCGCAGTTCGGGGCTCCCCGCCCGCAGCTCGTAGGTGACCGTCGACGACGACGGGCCGAACGAACGCTCGACACGAACACGAGCAACCAGCGGGCCGGACTCGACGATCGACACCTCGGCGGGCCCGGTGAGCGCGACCGCTCCACGCGGGTCCACGACTCGAGATCCCACGCGTCGTATTCGACCGGATGGTCGGCCGCGAGTTCGAGGGCGGCGGCGACCTGACCGACGGGAACGATCTCGCGAGCGCGCACGAGATCGATGATCGACGTGAGGTTGCCGTGCGCGTCCCAGCGGACAGCCAGATGACCGTTGGTCATCGACGAATCCGAGAGCACGACTCGGTCGCCCACCGGCTCGGCCACGAGGGGTGCAACCCCGAGCGCCGGCACCGCGGGCGCGCAGTGCCACGGTGCCGTCTGACAAGGTCTGGCGGGCGTCGAGTTCGCCCGGAATGTCTTCGAGTTCGCCTGGGACGTCGCGGAGTTCCAGGATCAGCACCTCGTCGACCGGAGCGTCGGCCGGATTGGCGAGCAGTGGCCCGGTGCCGATGTCGCCGAGCAGGGCGGCGATTCGACCCTCCAGTTCCCCCTCGATCTCTCCCAGGATCCGTTCCGCATCCTGGTGCACCCACGCGATCGACGAGCCCGGGAGGATGTCGTGGAACTGCTGGGTGAGCACCTGCTTCCACAGGTGATCGACCTCGGCCGGGCGGCCGAGCGTGGCGGCCCAGAGCTCGGCCTCGACGAGCAGCCGTTCACAGCGACGGTTGCCGAGCTTGGTCTTGAGCTGGCTGGTGAGCGTGCCGCGGTGCATCTCGAAGTAGAGCTCGCCGCGCCAGACCGGCACCGGCGCCCCCCGATCAGCGTCGCGTTCGATGCGTTCGAACATCGCTGCCGGACGGTCGATCTCCAGCGTGGCGCGGGCGTCGATGTGGGCGAGTCGCCGCGCCCGTTCCAGCATCTCGCGGGTCGGGCCACCACCGCCGTCGCCGTGGCCGAAGGGCATCAACGAATCGTTGCTCCAGCCGTGATCGCGGAAGTTGGTGATCGAGAACGCGAACTCCTCCGGCGTGATCTCGGCGTTGTAGGTGTCGACCGGCGGGAAGTGGGTGAGCACGCGGGTGCCGTCGAGCCCCTCCCACCAGAAGGTGCTGTGCGGGAACCGGTTCTGCTTGTTCCAGCTCAGCTTCTGAGTGACGAACCGGTGCATCCCGCCTGCCGCGAACACCTGCGGCAGGCCCGCCGGGTAACCGAACACATCGGGGATCCACACCTCGGTGCAGCGCATGCCGAAGCGGTCCTCGAAGTAGCGCTGGCCGAACACGATCTGGCGCACCAGGCTCTCACCGGAGGGGAGGTTCATGTCGGACTCGACCCACATTCCCCCGACGGGCACCCACTGCCCACGCTCGACGCGCTCGACGATCTTCTCGAAGAGCTCGGGATGGCGCTCCTCGATCCAGGTGTAGTGCTGGGCCGACGAGGCGCAGAACTGGTACTCCGGATAGTCGTCCATCAACGCTGCCGCCGACGCGAACGTCCGCGTCACCTTGCGCTTGGTCTCGCGCAATGGCCAGAGCCAGGCGGTGTCGATGTGGGCGTGCCCGATCGCGACCGATCGGTGACGTGTGGCGTTGCCGAAGTCCTCTGCCATCGCCGGTGCGATCACCCGCTGGGCGGCGGGGACATCCGGAATCCGGTCGAGCGTCTCGGAGAGCGTGCGCTGAAGACCGCGCGCGTCGAGGATCATCCGATGCGAGCGAGCGCATCACGCCGTCGAGCACCTCGATGTCGTAGGCGAGGGCCTCGGCGGCGGGGTCGACGACCACGAGCGATGCCTGACGGAGGCGGTAGAGCAGGCGATCACCGGCGGTCTCGAGCGAGCCGAGTGGTGACGGGGTGTAGCCGGGGAACGAGGGGTTCGACGCGGCCTCGAGGTGCAGCACGACGGGGCCGGTCACCGAGGTCACGGCGTAGTTGGTACGGCGCGGATGGATTCCCTGGAGCGGTCGGAACGAGCCATCCGGCATCATCTCGACCACCAGGGCCTCGCACTGGAAACCGGCGGCACGGGGATGGAACCCGAGGTCGATGACGGCTTCGACGCGTCGCCCCGCCCACTCGGGCGGGACCTCACCCGACAGCCGGAACCACGTGGTGGCCCAGGGGGCTCCCCACGACGACCCGGCCTCGAAGGGCTCGAGGTGATCGAGATCGGGACCGGCCTCGATCGTCAGCCGGCGCTGGTCGCGGTGGACGAGCGGGAGGACCCGCTCCCACAGCTCGCGCTGGATGCGTTTCTCGACGAGGTCGCGGTCGCTGAACACGCCGCGACCCTATTCCCCCCGACCCGCTCCGCCCCCGAGCGATGAGTCTCAGCGCGACGCGTGCCGCGCCTGGGCTCATCGCAGCGGGGTGGGTGGAGGTTCAGGCGAAGGGGACGACCCGGACGTCGAACGCTTCTTGACCGTTGCGACCCTCGCGCACGTCGTAGGCGACGCGAGCGCCGTTGTCGAGGGTCTTGAAGCCCTCGTTGAGGATGACCGAGAAGTGCACGAAGAGGTCCTTGCCGCCGTCGTCGGGGGTGATGAACCCGTACCCGCGACCGGAGTTGAAGAACTTGACCGTGCCCTTGCCGTCGGCGGCGTCGCCGGTCGGGACGGGACGGCTCGTGTCGGACTTCGACTCGCGGGCCGCTCTGGCTCGCGGGTCGGCGTCGCCTCACGGGTGATCCGGGTCTGGCGGTGCTCGACGTCGAGCTCCTCGGTGTGCGCCTGCTTGGCGACCACCGGGGCGGCGTGAATCACGAGATCGCGGACACGCGGGCCGAGGTCAACGGCTCGCTGATGCCGATGCCGCGCTGCATCTTCATCGCGTCCTTCTTCTGGCTCTGGTCGAGCAGCGAGACGACGGTGCCCATGGCGCCGGCACGTGCCGTGCGGCCGGAGCGGTGCAGATACGTTGCGTCCTCGGCCGGCGGGTCGTAATGGACGACGGCGTTGACGCCGTTGACGTGGATGCCGCGGGCGGCGACGTCGGTGGCGATCAGCGCGGACGCCTGACCCTTCTTGAACGACGCGAGCGCACGGTCGCGCTGACCCTGGCTCCGACCACCGTGGATCGGCTCGGCGGACACGCCGTTGCGACCGAGCTGCTTGGCGAGCCGATCGGCACCGTGGCGGGTTCGGGTGAACACGATCGTGGCACCGAGACGTTGGATCACGTCGGCGGTGGTGCTGACGCGGTCTTCACGGTCGACCACCCAGAAGTGGTGCTGCGCGGCGTGCACGTCGGGGCCCTTCGGGCCGACCTCGTGGCGCACCGGGTTGTGCTGGAAGTCGGCGACGAGCTTCGCGACGGGGCCGTCGAGGGTGGCCGAGAACAGCAGCACCTGTCGATCCTTCGACGTCTGCTCGACGATGCGTCGCACGGAGGGCAGGAAGCCCATGTCGGCCATCTGGTCGGCCTCGTCGATCACGACGGTCTCGACATCACGCAGGTCGATCGCCCGCATCTGCATCAGATCCTCGAGACGCCCGGGGCAGGCGACGACGAGTTCGACACCACGGTCGAGGGCCTTGCGCTGCCCGCCGTAGCCGACGCCGCCGTAGACGGACGCGGCGTCGTGCCCAGCGGCCTTCGCGAACGGGGTGAGCTCGGCCATGATCTGCTCGGCGAGCTCACGGGTGGGCGCCAGCACGAGGGCGACGGGGCGCTTCGGGCGGGCGTCGACGAGGCGAGCGACGAGCGGGAGACCGAAACCGAGCGTCTTGCCCGATCCGGTGGGGGCTCGACCAGCGACGTCGCGGCCGGCGAGCGCGTCGGGGATGACAGCGGCTTGGATGGGGAACGCGGTGTGCTTGCCCTGGCTCTCCAGGCGGTGCACGATCGAGTCGGGAAGGCCGAGGTCTCGGAACGGGATCGCTACCTCGGCAGCGTCGGGGGACGTGACGCGCGGCGCGTCATCGATGATGGTCATTGGGGGGACTCCTCTATGTTGCTCACACAGCGCAGGACCGGAGCAGAGAGTTATCCGAGTGCGCTCACCAGCCGGGAATTCGACCAGCGCACGGATGAACCTACCGGGAGATCGCCCGGTTCAGGTGTGACGCCCGGCGCTGACTCGGGCGACGTGCCGACTCAGATGCCCAGCACCTTCGCCTTCGCCGCCGCGAACTCCTCGTCGGTGAGCACTCCACTTGCGTGGAGATCACCGAGCCGCTTGAGCTCGGCGGACATGTCGTCCTGGCTCGCGGCGGCCGGGGCGGGCTCTGCGTACTGCTGCGGTGCCGGTGCGTACTGCGGCGGGGCGGGTTGCGCGTACTGCTGCGGTGCCGGCGCGTACTGCTGCGGTGGCGGCTGGTTGTAGCCCATGTCGCGCTGGTACGCCGCCGTTCGGTCGGCGGCGAGCTGCGCGTCCTTCTCGGTGTACCGGGAGGCCTGGCGTCGGGCGACGCGCCCGGACACCGCGGTGGCGGTTCCGGCGATGACGGCGGTCCTGGCAATTCCTCGGACGAGTCCTGGCATGGTCGTTCCTCTCTCGCGTGTGGGGTTCTCGCGTGTGGGGTCTGGTCTGGCGTGCGGCTGTGTCGTGCGGGCCGGTGAGGTGGTTCAGTCGGCGGCTTCGAGTTCGTCGAGGGCGGCGATGACCTCTTCGGCCGGGATGCGCCTCGTCGCGACCATCGTGCCGCCGGCGTCGAGTGCAGCGTTGACGAACGGGATCGCCCACGTGTTCTCGTACATCAGCAGCACGCCGGTGGTGCCGGGAAGCATCGTGTCGGCTGCCGCCTCGAGATCGTCGTCGCCGAGCAGACCCGAGCGCGCACCGGCGAGCACGAAGATCTCACCCTCGAGCGCATCGAGCTCGACGACCGAGAACGTGTCGTCGTCCTCCTTGCGGATGGCGACGAGGTCGTACAACCGGATCGTGCCTCGAGCGACGAGGTCCATCAGTGCCGCCGCCGTCGACGAGAGGTCGTGGCCTCCCGTGAACTCGAGCAGAACGAAATCGATCGGGCCGTGTGCGTCGGTCATGTCGGTTGCCGTGGCGCTTCCTGTGAGATGGATGGACGAACCCGAACATGATGGCGCGTCCAGCAGGCGCCGGCGCCATCCAGTCCGGGTGAACTTCGTCAGGGCGACGGTGGTCCGTCCGGAGCGACAGCGTCGCCGAGCACGGCTCGCATCACGCCGTCGAGGTTCGGGCCCCGGCGGAGGTGATGGCCACCGTCGGCACTGATGCACTCGCCGGTGATCCAGGAACTCTCGGGCCCGGCGAGGAACCGCACGACCGCTGCGATGTCGTCGGTGGTACCCAGGCGGCGCAACGGCATCTGCTCCAGGTAGTCGTCGACGATCTCGGGAACGGCGGTCAGCCCGGCCGAGATGTCGGTCGGCACCAGGCTCGGGCGCACCGCATTCGCCCGGATGCCCGACCCGCCGAGTTCGTCCGCGACCTGACGCACGAGCATTTCCAGCCCGGCTTTCGACACGTTGTACGGCGTCATGTAACGGTGCGTCGCGACCGCGGCGATCGACGACATCGCGACGATCGCCCCACCTCCGTTCGCGGCGAGGTGTGGCAGCGCGTGCTTCAGCGTGAGGAAGGCACCGGTGAGGTTCGTGCCGAGCACGGCGTTCCAGTCGTCGAGCGAGGTGAGATGGAACGGCCCGGCCGAGCCGGTGCCGGCGTTGGCCACCACGATGCGGAGGGGACCGACCCCGGCCGCTGCGGCGCATGCCGCCTCGACGCTGGCTTCGTCGGTGACGTCGCACTCGACCGTGTCGACCACGGCTCCGGGAAACTCCGTGCGCAGATCGGCGGCCGATGCGGCCAGCCGGTCCACGTTGCGGGCAGCGAGCATCACGCCGGCCCCGTCGACCAGCAGCGCCCGAGCGCAGGCGAGGCCGATGCCGGATCCTCCACCCGTGATCAGTGCGAGGTGGTCGGCGAGCGGGCGGGCCAGTTCATCGTTCGGCATAGGGTCAGTGTGACTGCTCGTCGGTCGCCGCGGCGTGTCGGTGCGTCGGGTCCGGGTCTGGATGGGCAGGGTGGCACGATGTTGCGGTGACACCGACCACGACCACTGCCCGACCACTGTCCGGGGTGCGGGTACTCGACCTCAGCCGCGTGCTGTCCGGGCCGCACTGCACCCGCATGCTCGCCGACATGGGTGCCGACGTGATCAAGGTCGAGCCACCGGCGGGCGACCTCACCCGGTTCGCCACACCTCGCCGGCACGGATTGTCGAGCTACTTCGTGCAGCAGAACGTCGGCAAGCGCAACCTGAGCATCGACCTCGCGACACCGGAAGGCGCCGAGATCCTGCTCGCACTCGCCGAGCACGCCGACGTGCTCGTCGAGAACTACCGCCCGGGTGTGATGGCCCGCCTCGGTCTCGACGCCGACACGATGCTGGCCCGCAACCCGAGGCTGATCTATGCCTCGATCTCCGGGTACGGCCAGACGGGGCCGTGGGTGACGCGCCGGGCGTACGCGCCGGTCGTCGAGGCCGAGGCCGGCATCGTCGCGTCGCAGGGCAATGCCCGCGGGGGCGAGCTGGCCAAGGATCCGCACAGTCACGCCGACGTGTACACCTCGCTGGAGACGGCGTCGGCGATCCTCGCCGCGCTCTACCAGCGCGAGCACACCGGCGACGGCCAGTGGATCGACGTGTCGATGGCCGAGACGATGCTGTACGTCAACGAGCACCTCCACGACGCACTGTGGGACGGTCACGACGACCCACAGTGGATCCGCAGCTTCCGTCCCGGCGACTACCTCGTGCTGACGGTCGCCAACGGCGAGGCACTGGTGGTCTCGGGGCACCCCGCCGAGCGCGGCACCTTCGACTTCTTCATCGCGGCGATGGATCGGGGCGACCTCGCCGACGATCCGCGGTTCGCCGACGTGGCATCCCGACTGGCCAACTTCGATGCGCTCCGCGAAATCATTCGCGACTTCGCCGCCACCGTGCCCGATGCAGCAGCGTTCGAGGAGCAGTTCTCGAAGCACCAGCTCGCCGTGGGCCGGGTCCACGAACCCGGCGAGCTGACCGACACCGACTGGGCTCGTGAGCGCCACGCCGTGGTCGAGGTCGACGACCGTGGCGGTGGGACGATCCGCGTGCCGAATGCTCCTTGGCGGTTCGGTTCATCGCCGGACGTCGGCGTGTCCGGCGTGCCCAAGTACCGCGGCGAGGACAACCGCTCGGTGCTCGGCGAGCTGCTCGGCTTCGACGACCAACGAGTCGATTCGCTGGAGGCGTCGGGCGTCCTGTCCAGCCGCCTCCCCGAGGCCTGACACCCTTCCTCACGTGACGCTCCGATTTCCCGTGGCGCCGATGAAGGCGACGATGGGCTCCACCGCGGCGATCCCGGAGGGTGACGAGTGGGCGTTCGAGGTGAAGTGGGACGGGTACCGCACGATCGTCCACGTCGACCGAGGCGCAGTTCGGCTGCAGAGCACGGCCGGCCACGACGTCACCGACCGGTGGCCGGAGTTCGCCGGGCTCGGGGATGCGTTGAACGCCCCGTCGGCCATCCTCGACGCCGAGCTCGTGGTGTTCGGCGACGACGGGCGACCGCGATTCGAATTGGTGCAACAGTCCGGGGCCGCTTCCACCCATGAAGCCGTGCTGCAGTTCTTCGACGTGCTGCAGGTCGACGGGACCGACGTGATCGACCTGCCGTACGAGGCGCGACGGCGACTGCTCGACCAGCTCGTCGAACCCGGACCCAACTGGACCGTCCCGGCGTACCGGGTCGGTGGCGGGGCCGAACTGGTGGAAGCGACGGCGGCGGAGGGTCTCGAGGGTGTGATCGCGAAGCGCCTCGACTCCACCTATCGCCCGGGGACACGATCCAAGGTGTGGCGCAAGATCAAGAACCGGACGCTGGTGGAGGTGACCATCGGCGGATTCACGACGGGTGCCGGCAACCGTTCCTCCACGTTCGGCGCGTTGCTCGTCGGACGTTCCGACACCGACGGCGTCCTGCGCTTCGCCGGAGGCGTCGGGACGGGCTTCGACCAGCGCACCCTCACAGCGCTGCGCTCGAAGCTGGACACCCTGGTGACCGATCGCTGCCCGTTCGATCCACCAGTTCCCACCGGCATTGCCCGAACGGCGACCTGGGTGGAACCGCTGCTGCGCGCCACGGTGTCGATCGCCGAGTTCACCAACGACGGCCTGGTCCGCCATGCGAGCTTCGTCGACCTGGTGCGGTGACACCGGCACCGTCGGAGCAGCCCGATGCTCCGGAGGCCGACGACGCCAAGGACCGGGAGTCCCGTGATCGGATGTCGTCGACAGCTCCCGGTCGGGTCAGACTGACCCCGCATGATCGAACGCTCCGACGCGCTGGCCCTCGACGCCGCCGACCCCCTCGCGCACTGGCGCGACGAGTTCGTGGTCGCCGACCCCGAACTGATCTATCTCGACGGCAACTCACTCGGACGCGCCCCGAAGCGAACCGTCGCCGCACTGCACCGGGTGGTCGACGAGTGGTCGGGCGACCTGATCACCTCGTGGTGGGAACACGACTGGCTCGACCTCGCGCTCACCGTCGGTGACGAACTGGCACCGCTGCTCGGTGCGCGGCCCGGTGAAGTCGCCGTCCACGAGTCGACCACGGTCGCGCTGTTCCAGCAGGTCAACATCGCACTCGACCTCGTCCCCGGCCGACGGGTGCTCGCCATCGACGACGGTGACTTCCCGACCGACCGGTACGTGACAGCAGGCGTCGCACGTCTCCGTTCGTGCGCCGTTCGGCGCGGCCTGCACGACCTCCAGGGCGTCGACGTCGTGGTTCGTTCGTTGATCGACTACCGAACCGCCGAGGTCGCCGACATCGCCGATGAGACCGCACGCGCCGCCGCGCACGGAGCCACCACGGTCTGGGACCTGTCGCACGCGGCGGGTGTGCTCGAGCTCGACCTTCCGGCCGCTGGGGTGGAGTTGGCCGTCGGCTGCACCTACAAGTTCCTCAACGGCGGGCCGGGCGCTCCTGCGTTCGTCTTCGTCGCGAGCGAGATCCAGGATCGGGTGACCCAGCCGATCTGGGGTTGGTTCGGCCAATCCGACCAGTTCGCGATGGATCGACCGTTCGATCCACGGCCCGGCATCGGCCGGATGCTCAACGGCACGCCGCCCGTGCTCGGCCTCACCGCTGCCCAGGAGGGCATCCGAGTCACCGTGGAAGCCGGCATCGGCGCCATCGCCGACAAGGCCCGAAGGTTGACCGGGTTCTGCCTCGACCTGGCCGACGAACTCCGGTTCGAGACCGACACGCCACGCGACCCGACCCGCCGCGGCGGCCACGTCGCGATCCGTCACCCCGACGCCCGCTCACTCCAACAGGGGCTGGCCGACCGCAAGGTGATCGTCGACTACCGCGACCCCGACGTCCTCCGCTTCGGACTCTCCCCGCTCACCACCAGCTTCGTCGACGTCTTCGACGCCCTCACCTCCCTCGCCCAACTCGTCGGCGACGCCTGACACCCCCTCAACCCCGAAACATGCCTCGTCCGAGGCGCTGGGCGCGACGATCCGGGCATTTTTCGGGGTGGGCGGGGCATGCTGGAGTGCATGAGCGTCGTCAAGATCAATGCCATCACGATCCCCGAGGGCATGGGCCCGCAGCTCGAAGGGCGCTTCGCCGGGCGGGCGAAGATGGTCGAGCAGTTCGACGGGTTCGAGGACTTCCAGCTGCTGCGCCCCGTGGAGGGCGAGGATCGCTACTTCGTCTACACCCGCTGGGCGTCCGAGGAGCACTTCCAGGCGTGGATGAACAGCCAGGACTTCGCACACGGCCACGCCAGCGGCCAGGCCGACGGCAACCAGCCCGCCGGCGACGAGGCGCCGCGCAAGCCGGTCGCCCAAGGCGCCGACCTCATGTCGTTCGAGGTCGTCGAGCACGTCGTCAAGGGCTCCTGACCGACGATCACCCCGTTCTCGTGAACAAGATGCGGCCCATGGGCGCACCTTGTTCACGAGAACGCAGCGGGGTGCAGCCCGAGTGCGGTTGTAGCCTCCCGTACCCGTGGCACTGATCGTCCAGAAGTACGGCGGCACGTCCGTCGCCGACCCGGATCGCATCAACGCGGTCGCCGACAACGTCGCGTTCACCAAGAAACGCGGCAACGACGTGATCGTCGTGGTGTCAGCCATGGGCAAGGCCACCGACAACCTGATCGCTCTCGCCAATTCCGTGTCGACCACCCAGCCGGGCCGTGAGATGGACATGCTGCTGACGACCGGCGAACGCGTGACCGCCGCGCTGATGACGATGGCGCTCTTCGACCGTGGAATCGACGCCATCAGCTTCACGGGCAGCCAGGTCGGCATCATCACCGACACCGCGCACCGCAAGGCGAAGATCATCGAGGTCAAGGGCGACCGCGTTCGCCAGTCGCTCAGCGAGGGCAAGGTCTGCGTGATCGCCGGCTTCCAGGGCGTCAGCACCGACAAGGAGGTCACCACGATGGGTCGTGGCGCCTCCGACCTCACCGCTTCTGCACTCGCCCAGGCCATGGGTGCCGATGCCTGCGAGATCTACACCGACGTCACCGGCGTGTTCACCGCCGACCCACGCATCGTGCCCCAGGCCCGCAAGCTCACCAAGGTCCACTTCGACGAAATGCTCGAAATGGCGGGCGCCGGCTCGAAAGTGCTCGCGCTGCGCTCGGTCGAGTTCGCCCGCAATCACGACGTACCCCTCCACGTCCGTTCCGCATTCACCTGGGAACCCGGCACGTGGGTCACCAACGAGGAGGCTTCCGTGGAAGATCCGATCATCTCCGGTGTCGTCACCGACATGTCCGAAGCAAAGGTCACCGTCTTCGGTGTGCCCGACCGGCCGGGCATTTCCGCCGCGCTGTTCGAGCCGCTCGCCGACGCCAACGTGAACGTCGACATGATCGTGCAGAACACCTCGACGCAGGGCACGACCGACATCAGCTTCACGATGCCGATGGCGGACATGGGCGAGGCCGAGCAGATCGTGTCGCGGGTCGCCACCGAGATCGGTGCGACCGGCGTGTCCCACGACAACGACATCGCCAAGGTGTCGCTGGTGGGTGCAGGCATGAAGTCGGCCCCGGGCATCGCCGCCAAGATGTTCCGCGTCCTGGCCGACGAGGGCGTCAACATCGAGATGATCTCGACCTCGACGATTCGAGTGTCGGTCGTCTGCGCGGCGGGCGACATGGAGCGCGCCGCACGAGCACTCCACACCGCGTTCGGCCTCGACTCGGGCGCCGACTACAGCGCCCCCCTCCCCGAACGCAAGTAGCCGGACCCGGAGGCGGGGGGCGGGTCGGCCGGTACCTTGCTTGAATGTCGGCAGTGGGAGACATCTGGCCGCAACTGATGCTCGTTGCCGTGCTCGTGGTGATCAACGCCGCGTTCGCCGGAACCGAACTCGCCCTGGTCTCGCTGCGCGAGAGCCAGCTGCAGCGTCTCGAGGAGCGCTCGTCGACGGGGACGGTGCTCGCCCGTCTGGCTCGGCAACCGAACCAGTTCCTCGCCACGATCCAGATCGGCATCACACTCGCCGGTTTCCTCGCGTCGGCCGCTGCCGCCGTGTCCCTCGCACAACCGCTCGAGGAGCCGCTGAGCTTCCTCGGTGGGGCCGCCGAGGCCGCCTCGGTGATCATCGTCACCCTGGTGCTCGCGTACTTCACGCTCGTGTTCGGCGAGCTGGCGCCGAAGCGCATCGCGATGCAACGCGCCGAGAAGTGGGGCATGGTCATGGCCCGGCCGCTCGATCTGCTGTCGACCTTGACCAAACCGGTCGTCTGGCTGCTGTCCAAGTCCACCGACATCGCGGTGCGGCTGCTCGGCGGTGATCCCGACATGCAACGCGAGGTCGTCACCGAGGAGGAACTCCGCGACATGGTCGCGATCCACGAGACCTTCTCCGACGAACAACGTCTGATCATCGACGGGGCGTTCGAGATCGCCGAGCGTCGACTCGACGAGGTGATGGTGCCCCGCAACGACGTCGCGATCATCGACGCCGCCGCCACCTGCGCGGAGGCGCTGGCGTTCCTGCTGGAGACCGGCCACTCGCGAGCACCCGTTTCCGAGAAACGCAATCTCGACCGAACCGTCGGGATGGTTCGGCTCCGCAACCTGATCGGACGGAACGACGAACCGGTCACCGAGCAGATGCGAGAGATGCCGGCGTTTCCCGATGCTGCTCGCGTGCTGACCGCACTGCGCGAGTTCCAGGCCCACCGCACCCAGATGGCGGTGGTGATCGGCGAGCACGGTCAAGCGCTCGGGATCGTCACGGTCGAAGACCTGGTCGAGGAACTGGTCGGTGAGATCTACGACGAGACCGATCCGGACCTGTCGAGGATCGGGCACGAACCGGACGGGACGATCACCCTGCCCGGCAGCTTTCCCGTCCACGATCTCGTCGATCTCGACGTCGAACTCCCGGGCGGCGACTTCACCACGGTGTCCGGGCTGGTGCTCGACGAGCTCGGCCGCTTCCCCTCGGTCGGTGAGACCCTGGTCGTCGGAGAGTGGCTGATCGAGGTCCGAGCGATCGAGCGGCACCGCATCCGACAACTGGCGATCCGCCCGGCCGACCCGACGACCGCATCGACCACCCAGGTGGCACCGACCAGCCAGGAGTGACCGACCTCGCCCGATCCGCGATCCGCAACCTCCAGCCGGCCCGGACCCGGCCGCCCCGCACGTTCAGCGAACGGTGGCGATCAACCAGTAGTGGTGAGGGTTGATCCCGTCGAACTCCTGCACCTTGGCACCTCGTCCGGAGATCTTGCTCTTCGGGTTGCGCCAGATCTCGATGTCGGTCAGCAGTGGCGCCAGCGGTCCGATCAGTTCGTCGGGCTGGAGTCGGTTGGCCTGCCAGCCGAGCCGGGCAGCCCATCGACGCTGCGACAGCCACGGCCCGTACCTCGGGATCCGGAACTGCGCGCGGGTGATGGCACCGAGCGGCAACAGCACGACGTCCTGGGCGCTCCTGGCGCGATAGTTGAGCACGATCTTGCCGCCGGGCCGCGTGATCCGGACCGCTTCAGAGGTGAGCTCGAGCGCATCGTCGGGCTCGCAGTGCTGCAGCGTGATGTAGCTGAACGCAACATCGGTCGAGTTCGGCGGGAGATCGAGCGTGTGACCGTCGATGACGTGGCTCGTGCGCAACCGGTCGACCTTGCCGAACTGGCTCACCGTCTCGATGCAACGCTCGAGGAAGCCGGCGTCGAGGTCGCAGGCAACCACGGTTCCGTACTCACGAGTGAACGCGCACGTCATCCGGCCGATGCCACAACCGATCTCGACCAGCGTCTTGTCGTCGGGTGTGCGGCCGTTGGCGTCGGGTGACCGCAGGCCGAACACCGTCAGGTAGGCGGGCACCTCGGAGTCGCCGGTGGCGACGAACTGCTCGAGCGTCAACTCGCTGCCCGTCTCGTTGTTGAAGACCCACCCCGTCGTGCGCACGACGTCGTCGCCGCTCGCCTGACGTTCGCTGGTCTGACCGGCCGCCTTCCATGGAACGAGTTGTGGACGACGACGCATGCCGACGATTGTGCCAGAGCGATCCCGGAACCGCCCAGCGCGGTCGCGAAACCTTCGGCGCCCCCGCCGGCGACCGGCGTTATCGTCTGGGCCATGTCTGCAGCAGCACAAGGGCTCCGAATCGGCGTGGTCGGCGCGACCGGTCAGGTCGGCGGCGTCATGCGTCGCCTCCTCGACGAACGCAACTTTCCGGTCGCCGAGATGCGGTACTTCGCCTCCGCCCGTTCCGCCGGCACCACGCTTCCCTGGAAGGGCACCGACATCGTCGTCGAGGATGCCGAGACCGCCGACCCGAGCGGACTCGACATCGCCCTGTTCTCGGCGGGCGCCACCTCGTCTCGCGCCTACGCCGCCAAGTTCGCCGCCGCCGGCGCCGTCGTGATCGACAACTCGTCGGCCTTCAGGATGGACCCCGAAGTTCCGCTGATCGTCGCCGAGGTGAACGGCGACCTCGCCACCGACACCCCGAAGGGCATCATCGCCAACCCCAACTGCACGACGATGGCCTTCATGCCGGTGCTGAAGCCACTGCACGACGAAGCCGGGTTGGTCCGGATCATCGCGGCGACCTACCAAGCGGTGTCCGGCGGCGGCCTCGCCGGCGTCGACGAGCTCGACAAGCAGGCCCGCCAGGTCGTCGACACCGCCGCCGAACTCACCCACGATGGCGCGGCGGTCGCGTTCCCCACCCCGGAGAAGTTCGCCAAGCCGATCGCGTTCAACGTCGTGCCGCTCGCCGGGTCGATCGTCGACGACGGCTCGTTCGAGACCGACGAGGAACAGAAGCTGCGCAACGAGAGCCGCAAGATCCTCGGGATCCCCGACCTGCTCGTGTCGGGCACCTGTGTACGGGTGCCCGTGTTCACCGGTCACTCGCTGTCGATCAACGCCGAGTTCGAGCGCCCGATCTCGGTCGAGCGGGCGACCGAGCTGCTCGCCGCGGCGCCGGGCGTCGTACTGTCCGACATCCCCACACCGCTCGAAGCCGCCGGCCAGGACCCGACCTACGTCGGCCGTATCCGCGCCGACGAGGGAGTCCTCGGTGGACGCGGGCTGGCCCTGTTCGTCAGCAACGACAACCTCCGCAAGGGCGCCGCCCTCAACGCGATCCAGATCGCGGAACTACTCGTGTGAGTCAGCAGGCGCAGGGGATCGAGCTGCACTTGGGACAGCCGGCGCCGTAGCGGGCGACCGCCTCGTTCAGATCGACGCCCTGCTGGTTGGCCAGTGTGGCCACCCAGGCGACCACGTCGCCGAACTCGTGGACGCGCTGCTCGTGAGTGCCCTTGCGGACCGCCTGGGCGAGTTCGCCGATCTCCTCGGTCAGCCAGGCGACCGTGGCCGACACGCCCCGCGCGCGATCTCGGTCGCCGTAGGTGCGCTCGATCACGTCCTGGAGTTCCGCGAAGTCCATGGGGCGCGACGGTAGTGCGCCGGCGTCCCGCGACGCTCGACGTCAGGAGTCGACGCCGACCGGTACGCCGTGCTCGAAGCGCTCGGTGAACTCGACCATCCGCGCGTCGGCGTTGACGACGACGAGATGGGACGACGCCCGACCGGTCGTCGACGTCACGCGTGTCATCGCGGTGTACGCGAGACGCCGCGACCGCTCCTCCATGCCGATGCCGAGCACGACCGCTGGGCTCTCCCAACCCTTGAAGGCGTGCACGGTGCAGCCCTTGACGGCGTCGGCGTCCGGCCAGAATCGAGACTTTCGGCGCTGACGCTCGTCGGGGTCGCGGCTGTACACGTGGTGAACCGGGTAGCCGGCCGCCTCGATGATCTCCGCGGCGACGAGCCCGTCATGGTGGTACTCGCACAGGTAGATCACGTCGCGGGGAGCGAGATCCGGGTGCTCACGCAGGAGCCGAACCACCTCGCGGCCGATCTCGGGCCCGAGGTCGGCCACGCGATCGACGTTGCGCCACGACCGTTGCCCGGAGGAGACGGCGCCGACCACGGCGGCCTGATCCGACGGCGCCACGGGCACCGGCGCGTCGTCGGACACGTACTCGCGAGCGAAGCGGTTGGTCGATTCGATGAGCTCGGGCGCCATCCGGTACGACCCGGTCATGTCGATCCACGGTTCGGTGAAACCGGCGGCCTCGAGCGTGCTCGGTGTCGCCCAACTCGACTTGCCGTAGAGGTCGACCGTCGGATCGGTCACCAGCAGCATCTCGCCACCCGGTCGGACCACACGCTCGCGAAGCAGATTCCACCACTGGAGACGGAAGTCCTGTCCTTCGTCGACGAGGACGGCGTCGAATCGTCGTTCGAAGCCGTGGCTGAGCACGTCCTCGGTCTTGACGACGATCTTCTCCGGCCAGGTGCCGCGCGGCGGCTCGGCGGCAACGACACCGGCCAGCGCCGCATCGTCGACCACCCGGGCACAGAAGGTGTGGAAGCTCGTGCACGTCACCCGGGCCGGATTGGCGCCGTATTCGGCGCAGCGCTGCACGACGAGGCCACGCAGGCGATGGGCGAGGGTGAGGTTGAAGCAGAGCACCAGCACGCTCTTGCCCTCTGCGGCGAGTCGGGCTGCGCGAGCGGTGAGCGCGAACGTCTTGCCGCTCCCCGGCGGGCCGGTGACCCCGCGGATGCCCGACCCCTTCGGGTTCGCTGCGACCATGCGCGCCTCGCCGCTCAGCTGCACCGGGGTGACCATTCCGTGCGAGACCCCGTCGACCACCAACTGGTGGTGCAGCCGGCGGACCGACTCCGGAGAGGTCACGACACCGGGCGGAGCCATCACGACACCGGCGAGATGCTGCTCGAGCACATCCGACCCCCAGAGCAGCACCGTCGGGTCCGACGGGCCGGCCGTGACGGTGCTCGCCGCCGCGGCGGTCGGGAGATGTGGGGTGACGACGGCGGATCGCACGGAGGCCCCGGGATCGCGATCGTCGCCCGGCAGGGCGAAGAACTGATCGACGATCGTGCTGCGATGCCGCCGGGCGACGTCGACCACGTTCGGCCGATCGGCGAAGATCTCGACGACGATCACCCCGTGACGGTCGTGGACGAGCACGAAGTCGGGGACGTCCTGGCCGAGCTGGGGACGGGTGTAGACCGTCCACTCGTCGTCGAGGTTCGACAACTGCTGAGCGACCTGTCGGCCATCGGCGTCGAGGGGAGCCAGGAGTTCGTCGAGATGGTCGAGTGACGGCTGGAACGTGGCCAAGGGAACCCCCGGGAGCAAAGGCGGACGCCAGGTCATCGGCACGACGCTCGGCCAACTTGAGCGATTTCTCACGCGAATTTCACATGTCTCGGACGCGCCGTCCTCGTCAGGTCGGATCGCCGTGCCGTACCCGTCGATCTGCTCCTGGGTGCTGATTCAGGAGGTCGTCGGTGCCGCCGGGCCACCGTCGACGGCCTGCTGGTCATCGTCCCACTCGATCACCTGCTCCACCTCGACTTCGCCGTCGCCGGACGCTCCGACCTGGTTCACAGGTGGCTCACCGCCGGCGGTCGCCGGGACCGAGCGCGCACCGTTGCCCTTGAGACCGGTGTCGCGCCGCGCCGCGCGCACGCACTGCGAGATGCTGTGCCAGAAGCGGTCGGGGCCCACGACATCACCGAAGCCCGACCGCTGCAGCACGGTGTTGACGCGGTGGAGGACCCGGGCGAGATAGAGATCGACCCCGCGCCTGTCGAGCTGGGCGGCCAGGTGCGTGAGGACGTCGGCGCTGGTCGTGTCGAGCTGCGTCGTGGCCTCGAGGTCGAGAACGAGCGCCCTGGTGCCGGGCCGGTCATCGACCTCGGCGAGCAACTGTTCCTCGAACGCTGTCGCGTTCGCCCAGAACAGCGGCGCATCGAGGCGCACCACGACGACACCGTCCACCGGGCGCCTGTCGGGGTGCTTGTGCAGCCTGCCCCAGGCGGCCTTCTCGTCGTCGATCTTTCCGAGCACGTCCATGCGTGGTCTCGACGATCGGTACACGATTGCCAGCAGCGACGTCGCAATGGCGATGCCGAGCCCGGGCAACGGCCCGAACAGCACGACCGCCCCAACGCCGACCACCGCCGCGAAGAAGTCGGCTCGACGGACGCGGCGGTAGCGGCGCAGGGCCGAGACATCGATCAGACTCCGAACCGCAGCGACGACGATGGCGCTGAGCACCGCCTGGGGGAGATCGGTGAACACCCAGGTGAACGCGACGAGCACGATCATGGTGAAGGCAGCGGCGGTCAGCCCGGTGATCTGGCTCCCGCTGCCGGCCTGGTCAGCGGTGGCCGTCTTCGAGAGACTTCCGGCCACCGCGAGGCCTCCGGAGAGTCCGGCGGCGACGTTGGCGGCGCCCATTCCCACGAGTTCACGGTCCGTCTCGACGCGGTAGCCCCCTCGAGTCGCGAAGAGGCGGCTGGCGGCGAGGCCTTCGGCGAGGGCGACGAGGCCGAGCGACATCCCGCCGATCAGCACCGGTCCGACGTCGTCACGCGGGATGAACGGCAGGCCGAGCGGGGGGAGCCCCGAGGGGACCTCGCCGATCATGGCAACCCCCTTGGCCTCCAGGTCGAACGCGACCGATGCGACGACCCCGAGCACGAGGGTCACGAGGCCCCATGGGACGCGCGGCGCGATGCGTTGACCGCCGAACAGCACGGCGAGCGCAACGCCCCCGACCACCGCCGTCTGCACCTGGGTCTGGTCGAGGTTCTGCATCGTGCGCACGAACACCCCGATCAGATCCCCCGACGGCTTCGGAATGCCGAGCATCGTCGGCAGCTCGCCGATGATGATCGTCAGCGTCAACCCGAGGACGAAACCCGTCACGATCGGCTTCGACAGGAACTCGGCCAGCCACGAGATCCGCAACATGCCGGCCAGGACGAGCACGAGCCCTGCGGCGATGGCGAGGGCCGACGTGATCGCCACCGCGTCCTGCGGATTGTCGCGGGAGATGTCGGCGACCAGCGATCCTGACACGATCGCAACGGTCGAGGCGGGACCGACGATCAGCTGGGGTGACGATCCGAGCACGCCGTACGCGAGCAAGGCGAGTGGAACCGCGTACAACCCGACCTGCACGGGCACGCCGGCGATCGTCGCATAGCCGAGCGACTGCGGAACCAGCAACGCAGCAACGATCGCACCTGCGAGCAGATCGTTGCGCAGCCGGCCACGCCGATACGCCGGGAGCCAGTGGAGCACGGGCACGAACCTGGCGACCCGTGCCCAACGTTCCGACGTGGTCGTGTCCGTTCCACTCACGGCGCAAACGCACCTCCCCCGGCCGGACTCTACGCGATCCGAACAGGACGAGGACGCGTCGCCGATGACGCCGACTCCACGACCTGCGCGCCACGGTTGGGCGTCGATGGTGCGGAGGCGGTGCGCCGCGGACCCGACCGCCGACAGGCCCTCATGGAGCGCACCTGCTCGTCACGACGGGCCGTTCCCCGCCCCGAGAGCAGTCTTCCCGTAGAAACCAGGGCCACGTGCAGGCGCCCAGATGCCCGACGTACGGACACCTCGTGGTCGGGTGTCGGCAAGTGTCTCTGTGCAGGAGCGTTGCGACGGGTTCACCGGGTCCGTTACACGATAGTGACCGCATCCTTACACGATGTTCTGTGACCTGGCGTGGTTGCGTTGGGACATCCCGTGCCCGGCTCTCGGAGCAGTACCGCATCGAGCGGACGGTTCGAAGTGCACCGTGTGGTCGGATCCGGCGTGACTATGCAGTGCACGGCTCGGGCAGATATGCCGGTCAAAGTGTGACGTCACGCTTGGGCCGATAGCGAGTGGTACAGCGAGCGGGAGCTTCGGGATTCTGTGTGGCGAAGTGTGCGGGGTGGGACTACCGATGGTGGAGGACCGTCACACCAGGCAGATCGTCGAACGCTGTGAGATCGCTGGTCACGACGGAGCGCTTCGATGCGCGTGCTGTCGCAGCAATGATGAGGTCGTGGGCACCGCGTGGGCGGCCGGCCTGGCGTACGGCGACGAGCAGTTCGGCGTGTTCAGCGGCGACTGATCGGTCGTAGGAGAGGATCGGGATGACGTCGCACACGTCGTCGACAAACCGTTGGCGTTGTGTTCGTCGTCGCCCCGTCGCCAAGCGCGCCCCGACTTGGAGCTCGGCGACGGTGATCGCTGCGATTGCGACGTCGTCGTCGTCGCCGATTGCCTGGTCGAGCTGAGCGTCGGTCCGTTCGGCGTCGATGAGGAATGTGGTGTCGAGCAGCAGCAGGGTCATCGTCGCTCATCGAGTTCGACGAGCGCGCGGACCTCGTCGAGCGACGTCGCCCACTCCCGGTCGGGGCCTTTCCGTCGTAGCAGGTCTTTGGTGTCGGATCCGCGGCCACGAGAGACGGGCTCGATCTGTGCGACTGCGCGACCGTGCCGGATGATTATGTAGCGCTCGCCGTCATGTTCGACTGAATCGAGCAGATCTGCGAACCTTCGAGCAGCGTCCGTTGCGGTCACTTCCGACATGAGATCAGATTATCTGATGCCTGTCGGCGCGGCAAGCGGATGGGACCGGGAGGCGGCGCGGAAGGCGACGTACTTGCCAGCAGGGCGAGGCGGTCGCCGACCCCACCCTCGATCACGGGTTTCGAGGCGGTCTCACGGTCACCGGCCGACGCCGCCTTCGACGCGAGCTGCGGAGGTCGTTGGGGATCCAGCCGAGGCCGGGCGGGGGAGGTACGCCTTGCACGATGTAACCGCTGTCCGGTCCGTTGCAGTCCGGTAAAGAATCGGTGACATCGCTGCGGATGGGTGTTGAGTCGAAGTGGGGCGTCGCTGACGTCCTGGGATGAATCGGGGGGACGAAATGAAACGGGTGCTCATCACTACGAATGGAGCGCTTGCCATCGCTCTGCTCCTGACTGCGTGCGGTAGCGACGGCAACGACGCCAATGGGAACACCGACGTATCGGCGACGGCCGCCACGTCGAACGACATCACGGGTTCGGTGAAGGAGTGGGAGGTCGACACCGACGCCACGGCTGCCGAGGCGGGCACGGTCGACTTCACGGTCACCAACGAGGGCACCATCGGACACGAGTTCCTGATCGTCAAGACCGACATTGCTCCGGGCGAGATTCCCATAGAGGGTGATCACTTTCCCGAGGATGCGGACGGCATCGAGGTGATCGACGAGATTGGCCAGTTCGCGATGGGAACCACCGAGTCGTTGACCGTGACACTCGAGCCAGGCAGCTACCAGTTGGTCTGCAATCTCCCCGGCCACTACGGCAATGGGATGTTCATCGGCTTCGACGTCATCGAATAGCTACCCGAGGGGTGGGTCCTCGTGCCGGCGGCGTCGGCAGTCGGTGCGGTCGTGCGATTCACAACCGGAACATCACGCCTCGGTCTGCCGACCTCACGTCTTGGGCTCAGGAGGCCGACGACACCTCGACCGCCACGCAGAGTGACCGGAATTCGTCGGTTGAGGTCGAGGACCCGGCTTTCTAGTAGCGACACGATCTCGGGCACGCGCGCCCGCACCAGGAAGGCGACCGGGGTCTGTGCCGGGTTCTTTTCTGTGTCGCCGCCGACATGCGAGACGCGCCGCCCCCGCTCTGGCCGTTTCTATTCACGAGGCGCATGGGGGTGCCGGATCCGCATCGGCTGGGCTCTCGGGGATGGAGACGGGAGGACCAGGATTTCGGTGTGTCGATCTTCCGTCCACGTAGACCGGGTGCCCCCTCGTCGACGACCCACGCTTGAAGTCCGAGACTCCCTCGTGTTCTCGGGCCGTCAAACCGCGTTGGTGTATCGAATAGCGGGCCGCCAACGAGAATCGATTCGACATCCCAGGTCAGATCACCTAATCAGCGTCACGCTTCGGTGCGCGTCCGTTTGGCGTCCCTCTATCGGACACGTTTCGGCCGGCGATTATGCAGTGCTCGGTATGGGCTGCAGTGTGGCGTTACGGACCGTGTCGGGAGCGAGTTATCGCTCGCGGTTGTTGAGTGCCTCCTACCGGCACTTACACGGGTGATCCGGCGTGCCTGCGCTATCGGGTGCGTGGTCGTGCGGTTGTGCGGGTTGCCGTGCGTTCCGCTTCGGCCGGTGGACTCTGCGTCGTATGGGCGCGAGGCTGTCGCAATGGGGATCGTCACGGGGTCGCAACGCGTCGAGGTGAACGGCGTGGAGTTGTCGATCGAGATTCGCGGGGATGGGCCGCCGCTGTACTTTCCGACACCCGGATGGGGTGCGAGCATCCACGGGTACCGGCACTTGCAGCCGCTGGAGGAACGATTCACCGTCATCTGGACCGAGACCCGCGGGACCGGCGAGTCCTCGGCACCGGCCGACGACGACTACCGGCTCTCGACGTTCACGGCCGATGCCGACGCGCTCCGCGAGTCACTTGGGTTCGATCAATGGTGGGTAGCGGGGCACTCCTGGGGCGGCGCGTGCGCCCAGGACTACATGGCGCATCTGCCGCAGCGGTGCCTGGGGGCGATCCTGCTGTGCACGCTCGTGCCGGCCGACCCGTCGAACTTCGAGGATCTCCTCGAACGCGCCCTGGCTCGGGCCGGTGACCCCGGCTGTGACGAGGCTCTGGCCGCGTTTCCGCGGAAGCCGACCACCGATGAGGAAGCAACACAGATGCTGGGAGAGATCGTCCCGCTGTACTTCGTGACCCTGGACGCGGCGGAGCGGTTCCTTGCCGAGTGTGCAGGCATGTCGTGTCGAGTCGCTGCGATGGTGGCCGAGGAGGACCACAACGTCGACCGGTCGTCGATCGACCTGCTCCCAAAGATCAATGTGCCGACCGTGGTCGTTGCGGGAACTGCGGACTTTGTCTGCTCCCCGCCGAAGAACCTCCGGATCCACCACGCCGTCCCCGGCTCGAAGTTCGTCCTCGTGGAGAACGCAGGCCACTTCCCGTGGTTCGAGAACCCCGACCAGTTCTGGCCGGGCCTCCACAGCGCACTCGACGCACTCGACGCCGTCCAACATCTGGTCAAACAGCCACCTACCGACATCCCCTGAGCCCCGGGCCATTGCCCCCCGACGGGACCATGCAAGATTGGTGGACGGGCATGGACGTCAGGTCGACTTCAACCTGTTTCGGAGTGTTGTTTCGAAACATGCATCCGATCGATAGGCTGTGCGAATGCCCCGGCCGAAGCAACGAACTGCCGCTCTCTCGGAGTCGGTGTTGCGCACGATGCTCGACCTCGTCGAGACCGAAGGAGTGTCGCTCACGGCTCGCTCCGTCGCTGCGGCAGCCGGGACCTCCCCGGCGGCGCTGTACGAGCTCTTCGGCGACAAGGCCGGACTGTTGCGGGAGGTGTTCTTCGAGGGCTTCCGGCAGCTCGCCGAAGTGGTGGAGTCAGTGGCGACCACGCCCGATCCGGAAGCTGACCTGCTCAGCACCCTCGCCGCCACCCGCCGATTCGCGCTCGACCGCCCGATGCTCTTCGAGCTCATGTTTGCGCGTCCGTTCGCCGAGTTCCGCCCGGGCCCCGACGACCAAGCGGCTGCCGCCGCCGTGTACCGAACCGTGATGTCGAAAGTGGACCGATGTCTCGCGAGCGGTGTACTGGCCGGCGACCGCATCGACATCGCGCAGGTGCTCATTGCAGCGAATCGAGGGCTGATTGCTGCTGAGCTCGCGGGCGTTCTCGGCACCACACCGTCGTCGAGCGAGCGTCGCTGGGCACTCGGCGTGCACGCCGTGTTCACCGGGCTCGGGCCCGGGGGCGGCACCACCGTGTCGGAAGGCCCATCATGAGACAGCTCACCTACGTGCGTCCCGGCGAAGTGCAATGGAACGACGTGCCCGAAGCGACGGTGAGCGACGCCGCTGACGCCGTGGTTCGACCCGTGGCCGTGGCAAGGTGCGATCTCGACCTGCCAATGGCCAAGCTGGGGCTGTTCCTCGGCCCGTTTGCGGTCGGCCACGAGGTCGCCGCCGTCATCACCGATATTGGCGATGCCGTCACACAGCACCAGCCAGGTGATCTCGTCATCGTCCCGTTCCAGGTGTCGTGCGGGTCGTGTCGGCCGTGCAAGGCGAGCAGTTTCGCCGCATGCTCCACCCACATGGCACCGCTGGGCGGATCGTTCGGCTTCGGTGTGTCGGGGGGCGACCATGGTGGCGGCATGTCCGACCTGTTGCGGATCCCCCACGCTGACCATCTGCTCGTGACCGCGCCCGCCCGCAATGACGCGACCGTGCTCGCCACGCTGTCGGACAACGTCGTCGACGGCTACCGGTCAGTGGCCCCGGCGCTCCGCGAGCATCCTGGCGGCACCGTGCTGATCGTGGCCGAGACCCCGGGATCCATCGCTCTGTACGCCACGGCGGCAGCACTCGCACTCGGTGCCGGCGACGTTCGCTACGTCGACCGGGATCCATCACGCTCCGAGGTCGCCCAGAGACTCGGTGCGAATGCCACGGTGCAAACCGGTCCGTGGCCCAAGCGCTTCGAACCAGCAACCATCACCGTCGACGCCACGGGCGACATCAACGGCCTCCACACGGTAGTGCGTTCCACCGAGCGCTACGGCCACTGCACCAGCATCGCCGTCTACTTCGATCCGGGGACCACGTTGCCGCTGTTGGAGATGTACACACGAGGCGTCACCTTCCACACCTCACGAGCCGACTCGCGCCGTTTCCTACCCGAGGTGCTCGACCTGCTCCACACGACGAACTTCGACCCGCTTGCGATCCCCACCACGGTCGTCGATTGGAACGACGCAGCCGACGCCTGGCTCGAACCCGCCACCAAGCTCGTCGTTCGCCGCTGAACGACCGACCAGCGGATCACCGCCGGCCCCGCAGCGATCGCCACACTCGGCAACCTCGCTGTGAGGAACGGGGGAGTCGCCGACGAGGTGTTGGGTTCTGCTCGGCATTCAGGCGTTGGGTACACGCTGGTTCCGCGCGGCGAGTTCTGCGGTTCGCTCGATACGTCGTCGGCGTGTGCCCGCTGTCTTGGCGATCTTGATCCAACGCAGGGTGTTCCGTTTCGTCGACGGCGGGAAGGCGTCGTAGTTGGCCCGAGCCGTCAGACGTGCGTCGAGGGCGGCGAGCAGGTCATCGGGGGCGATCAGTGCGTCGACGTCGTCCATGAAGTTCCACAGGCCCATCGCCTTGGACGACTCGATCGCCGCCAGCCCGGCCGCGTGCATCCGGCCGTTGTCGATCAGGCGAGCAGCCCGAGTCTTGTACGACCTGGACCAGTGCTGTACCCGGCGCGGTCCGATCAGCTGCATGGTGCGGTCGGTGTCGAGTTTGCGTCTGATGCCGTCGATCCAGCCGAAGCTGATCAGCTCGTCAAGGACCTCGTCTCGGCTCACGAACGTCCCCGCGATCGATGAACGGTTGCGCTTGATGGCGACCAGCCAGACGCTTGACTGCTGGGAGTGGTGGTCGGAGAGCCATTCACGGAGTTCGGCTGCGGAGGCCACGTGGACCATCTCGAGGTTCTCGGTGATGACGGTCATCGGCCGGACGCTTCGACGGTGTCGGTCGTCCGGGGGCCGTGTTGGCCCTCCGGCGCCGAGACGACTCGTGGGGTCCGGAGCCCGACGTAGACGGCGCCGAGCACCAGGAACGCCGTGGCGACAACCATCGCCTGCGAGAACCCGTCAGCGAGTGCACTGCCCACGATGCCGGCAATGGCTGGTGCGTCGGGACCGGACTGTTCGGCGACGCCGAAGCCGGCTGCTGCGGAGTTGCGGACCGTGTCGACGGTTCCGACGGGCAGCGCGGCGGCTGCGTCGTCGATCGCTGCCCGGTAGCCGGCGGTGAGTGCGGATCCGATCACGGCGATGCCGATCGCACCTCCGAGTTCGCGTGACACGTCGTTCATTGCGGATGCGACGCCTTGTTTGGCGTCGGGAAGTGCTTCGACGATCGCTTCGGTTGCCGGTGGGGCGGCGAGGCCCATGCCCGCACCGAAGACGATGAGGGCGGCAGCGAACACCCAGTACGGCGTCGTCGGTTCGACGAGAGCGAAGATGGCGGTGCCGATCGCCATCAAGACCAGGCCCGAAGCGCCGACGGCTCCCCGTCCCACTCTGGCCGACCAGGCGGGTGCTCTGGTGGACAGGTACGGCAGCAGCACGCCGACGGGAAGCAGGGCGGCGGCGATCTGGAACGGGCTGTAGCCAGCGACGAAGCCGAGGTACTGGGCGGCAACGAAGAAGTAGCCGAACACGACCAGGAACTGCACGAAGACCGACACCGAGCCCGTACTGAACCCGCGAAGCCGGAACAGACGAACGTCGAGCAACGGTGTTGCGGTCCGGAGTTCCCACAGCGCGAAACCGATGAGGCCGAACGCAGCGGCGATGAAGCCGGCGAGGGTGATCGGGTCCGTCCAGCCCTTCACGGGGCCCTCGGTGATCGCAATCACGAGTCCACCCACCCCGATCAGTGAGAGCAGCGCTCCGGGCGGGTCGATGTTGGCGTGTTCGGGATCGTTCGTCTCGGGAACGAAGACGACGGTCAACAGCGCGACCACCGCAGCAGCAATCGCCATGGCCAGGAAGATCGATCCGAACCAGAAGTTCTCGACCAGGGCCCCGGCGACGAGCATGCCGATCGTGCCACCAAGCGAAGCGCTGGCGGTCCACATCCCGATCGCCGTGCCGCGCCGTGACGTCGGCATCGCCGAAGTGAGCGTTGAGAGCGTGCCGGGGAAGATCATCGCTGCGCCGACACCGCCGACGACACGGGCGGCGATGAGCACGCCCACCGAATCGGCGAGCGACGCCCACACGGATCCGGCGATGAAGACAGTGAAGCCGATCAGCATCAGGCGGCGTCGACCGAACTTGTCGCCGAAGGCACCCATCGGCAGCAGCAGCGCCGCAAGGCTGATTGCGAACGCGTCGACGATCCATTGGAGGTCGGATTGGCTGGCGCCGAGTTCGCGCCCCAGCGACGGGATGACGACGCTGAGACTGGCGACCGCGCCGATGATCAACACCACCGCCAGACACATCGAGGCGATGATCCAGTTGGTGCGTGGCGGGGCAGCGGTGTCTCGTCGGGGTGTACCGGAGGCGACCGTGGGTGTCGTCATGTCGAGGGCTCGTTTCCTTCAGTGCTAAATGGACGAGGCGGATGTTACTGAACTCGCGGTTCAATACACAACGGAGAGTGCGATTTCCCCTCGAGGCCTCGCTACGGTGATGTCGTGACCGACGTGGACCCCCGAGTCGCCAGGACCCGCAACGACGTCTTGAACGCTGCCATCTCCGTGCTGATCGACGAGGGCTGGGATGCGGTCACCCAGCCCCACATCGCACGCGTGGCCGGTTACTCCAAGGCAACGGTGTACGCACACTGGCCCGAGCGCATCGACCTCCTACGCGATACGTTCGCCCGCTACGGCGACATGCCGCACTTCGAGACGACCGGCGACCTGCGCACCGACCTGATCGGAGAACTCACCAGCTTCCGCTCGGCCATGGTCGATCACCGACTCGACCGGGCAATGGCCGTCCTCGCCGAACGCGCCTCCGCCGTCCCCGAAATCGTCGACATCCGCAATGCGTTCACGAGTGAGGGCGAACGACCGGTGAGAGACATCCTCGCTCCAGTCATCTCGGGCGATCAACTCGAGGCCGCAGTGCTCATGCTGTGCGGCATGGTGCTCCACTCGGTCTTCATGCACGGGACCCCGCCGACCGACGACATCATCGCTTCGGCCGTCGACATGTCACTGAACGCGATCTCGAAGAACTGACCGAGCTCGACCTCCAACTGCCGGGCGCCTCGTCGCGGGCGATGAGCCAATGGCACTCACAGAGAGACCCGGTCCTGTTCGAACCCGCTCGCGCGGATCCGTCCGGCAAGGTGCGGCGCCGCATCCGGGCCGACCACCGTGTCCTGGCCGCACCTGGGGTGACCTGGGAGTGTGTCGTCAGTGGTCGGGACGGTAGGCGGCGATGAAGCGGTCGACGATCTCGTTGCCGAACTCATGGTCGATCTCGATGTCGCCGGCAACGTGCGCGAACAGCAGCGGCCCGAGGAGGTGGGCAGCGGCATGGTCTGCATCCAGATCGGACGGCAGCATCCCGGCGTCGATCCCGCGGTCGACGAGGTCGGCCAACACCGCCAGTTGTTCCCGACGCATCGTGGCTTCGACCTCGTACAGCGAGCGCTCGTGCACCTTGAGCATGATCAGCGCCGGCAGGATGCGGGCCCAGTCGGGGTCGCAGAACACGTCGACCATCTGCGCCATGACCTGGCGCAGTGCCGCTTCGAACGGGAGGTCGGCATCGGGATGGGTGATGTCGGGTGCGGCTCCACGGACGACGTCGACCATGATCTCGTCGCGGGAGCGCCAGTGTCGGTAGATCGTGGACTTGGCGACGCCTGATCGCTCGACGATCGCGTCGACGGTGACTGCGCCGGGGCCTCCCTCGACCCACAGGTCCGCAGCCGAGCGCAGCACGGCGGCCGTGGTCCGTTCGATCCGGGGGTCGATCACGCGCGATGACCGTACCGGTGACCGATGTCGCACAGGAAGTGGTTGACGAAGCTGCTAATAACAGTACGATACCGTCTCGTACTGTTTCTCCTGACTGATGGGAATCTCATGACCTCTTCATCCCCCGACCCTGCGTTGCTCGATCCCACGAGCGACGCCACGCACGTCGTGACCGACCCCCGCCGCCAACGACGGATCCTGATCTCGATGTGCATGGCCCTCGTCGCCGTCGTCGCGTCGGTGTCGGGTCTCAACGTCGCCCAGCAGGACCTGGCGATCGACCTCGGCGCTTCCCAGAGCGCGCTGCTGTGGATCATCAACGGCTACACGATGACCCTCGCCGCCCTCCTGCTCCCGATCGGCGCGATCGGCGACCGGTGGGGACGAAAGCCGATCCTGCTGGCCGGACTCGGTGTCTTCGCCCTCGCGAATCTCGCCGCTGCGTTCGCCGAGACCTCCACGACGATGCTGATCGCCCGCGTCGTCGCCGGCGCCGGCGCGGCGATGATCATGCCCGTCACCTTGTCGGTCATCACCTCCAGTTTCCCGCCCGACCGGCGGGCTCAGGCCGTCGGCGTGTGGGCAGGATTTGCCGGCGCCGGCGGCGTGATGGGCCTCTTCTTCTCCGCTCTCATGGTCGACGTGTTCACCTGGCCATGGCTCTTCGCACTCCCGATCACCCTCGCGGTGGTCGCCGGCGTGATCGCACTCGGTGCGGTCAACAACTCCCGCGAGGAAATCGAAGGCCGATTCGACACCGTCGGATCGATCTTGTCCGCCATCGCGATCGGCGGACTCGTCCTCGGCATCCACGAAGGCCCCGAGATGGGCTGGACCTACCCACTCACCGTGATCGGGTTGGTCGCCGGGTCGATCGCACTGTTCGCCTTCGTGATCTGGGAACTCCGCAACGAACACCCACTGCTGCCGGTGCGCCTGTTCGCCAACCGATCACTCGCCACCGGCTCCGTCACCCTGCTCGCCGTGTTCGCCGTCATGTTCGGACTGTTCCTCGTCCTCATCCAATACCTCCAAGCGGTGCTCGGATACTCCGCCCTCGGCGCCGCCAGCGGACTCATCCCGATGGCGGCACTGATGATGTCGCTCGCGAACACCGCGCCCCGACTCGTCGCCGCCCTCGGCACCACCCGAGTGCTCGCCACCGGCGTCAGCCTCATGATCGCCGGCCTCATCTCGATGGCACTCCTCGCGTCCGCCGACGGTGGCTACTGGTCGGTGCTCCCCGGGCTCCTGCTGCTCGGGAGCGGGCTGGGGCTGTCGATGACACCATCGACATCGGCCATCACCGAAGCGCTCCCACTCGAACAGCAAGGCGTCGCCTCCGCCCTCAACGACACCGTCCGCGAGCTCGGCGGCGCCCTCGGCATCGCCCTCATCGGCTCGGTTCTCAACAGCGGCTACCGGGCCAGCATCGGCACCACCACCGACACGCTGCCGGCCGAAGCATCAGCGATCGTCGAGCAGGGCATCGGCGGCGGGCTCGGCGTTGCCCGATCGCTCGGTCCGGACGGCGAACCCCTCGCCGTCGCTGTCCGAGACGCATTCGTCGACGGATGGGTCAACTCGATGTGGACCGCAACCGTCGTCGTCGGCGCCGCACTCGTGTTCATCCTCACACGAGGACCCCGTCCCAACGCCTCGCAGACAACCCTCGACGTCGGCCAGCTCGAACCGGCGCGCCCACACACGAGCGAGCTCCGGCCGTGACCGGTCGACCCACTCCCCTGATCCCCCGGCACCGCCCGGGGACCACCGCTTCGAGGGATCGGTCCCCGGGCCCGCCGACACTCACGACCACCCAACGCCCCTGAAGCGAGACCGAAGCCGCTGGCCGCGACTCAGCCTGCAGTCCTGACCGGAGACATCGCACCATTTGCAGCTCCGTGTCTCGATGACGTCAGACGAGCGCTCGATCGGGTCGCACACTCCGCTCACATCTTGCAGTCCACCCGCGTGGCAGTGCCGGCGCACTGTGGCAGGCTGCTGATCAAGTTGACCAGCACGTACTCCCGACCACGATCATCGGCCACGGGACTCCAATGGTGGACGGGTACGACACCATCTCCGGCAGAACACCGAGGTCGCCGTCAAGACAGGTGCACAAGCAGACATCGAGGTGCCCGACATGCAGACACCTCGTGGTCGGGGTGAGAGGATTTGAACCTCCGGCCTCCACGTCCCGAATGACGTCCTGCCATGACATCGTGTGCCAACTCATGTCGGCGCATGCCGATCTAGCTGGGGTTTTGCGATTCGCCGTGCCGTCGTGTCCCAACCAGTGTCGGGGCGTGTCGGGCAGTTTGGCTCCCAAGATGGCTCCCAAGATCGGAACTGCGGACGCCCGACTCCGGTCAACGGTGGGCGTCGTCGTGGACGACTCCCCAGGCGAACTGAATGGGTCGGATCGGACGCGATTCTTGCAATGCGCGGCTTGGGCCGCAGCGTGCGGATGGCGTGGGCCGATGGAGCGGACTACAGAGCCGGTGTTGTCGGGTGTCGTCGGTCGGGCAGGTGACGCGAAGCATCCGGGTAGCGACCCTCAAGCAGATATAGCTACATTGAAGTCATGGAAGTAGCCACATCTCGTTCTGAAGTCGGGATACGTGACCTGAAGAACGGACTCAGCGGATACATCGACCGCGTCCGCAACGGCGAAGAGGTCATCGTCACCGATCGCGGCCGTCCCGTCGCCCGGCTCTCGTCGCTCGAAGCCACCCACGACCACCTCGCCGAACTCATCACGGCCGGGATCGTTCGAGCCCCGACAAGCAGCAAGCGTCACACACCACGAAAGCGGATCAAGTCGAAAGGCCCCGTCAGCGACCTCGTCGCCGAGCAGCGGCGCTGAGCCCGGTGATCACCTACATCGATACCTCGACGTTGCTCAAGCTGATCATCGACGAGGAGGGCTCCGAGCGCGCCATGACCATCTGGTCCTCCGCCGACGTGGTTGCGTCGGTGAATCTCCTCGCGGTCGAGGCCCGCGCTGCGCTCGGTGCCGCCAGACGGGTTCGGCGTCTCACCGACGCACAGCACCGCTCCGCCGTCACCGAGCTCGACGCGCTGATGAGCGATCTGCACATCGTGCAAGTGACGGATGAGCTGGTGGCGAGCGCCGCGAAACTCGCAGACGAAGAGGGGCTTCGTGGCTACGACGCAGTTCACCTCGCTGCTGCGCTGACCGTCGAAGCGACCGTGTTCAGCAGCGCGGACACTGCGCTCTGCGCCGCCGCTGAACGCCGTGGACTGCATATCGCCAACCCCCTCGGAAGCTGAGACCGGCGCACGGCGCGTCGATCGTCGAGCGGGATTACGTGTCGCTATATCGGGTGCCCAGTACGAAGCCTTCCGGGGATGGTCAGGCGACCCGCTCAAAGAGGTACGCGAATGGCGACTTGGTGTAGGCGATGCCGCGGCCGCTGTCGTGCAGCGATTCCTTGGTGACCTCGACGTCACGCTTCGGCACGAGATAGGAGTCGAGGTCTCGAGTCTCCACGGCGTAGTTGCCCGATCTCGACGTCACGACTGCGTGGAGCCGGTACCTCGGGTCAATCGATGCCATCGCGGCATCGCCGTGGCTCGGATTCACCAGCAGCGTGCCACCGACACGCAGATGGCGCGTGCAGGCGTCTGAGACGAATCCTGCATACAGGGAGATGAGGAGGTCGAACTCACCCTCGTCGAGGTCGAGCAGGTCGGTGTAGTCCGCGCTGATGAAGCGCACCGAATGAGAGTTGGGCCCGACGCCGTGCTCGACGAGCAACTCCTGAACCCC
Source organism: Ilumatobacteraceae bacterium (assembly GCA_963715285.1). Lineage (GTDB taxonomy): Bacteria > Actinomycetota > Acidimicrobiia > Acidimicrobiales > Ilumatobacteraceae > Sva-07. Next base: position 58,764 of record CAVQRU010000021.1, read on the forward strand.
GATCTGATCGCCGAAGAACTGCCCTGCTCGTCGGTCAATATCGACGTACGTCACCAACGGCCAGACGAACGAGGGTGCGAGATCGACGTAGGAGCCCGGATAGAGCACCCGCTCCACATCGATGGCTGCGGCCACGGCCATGAACAAACGATGGCGGTCGCCGTGGTGTTGGTCTTGCTTCTCCCACAACCGACCGGTTCGCTCCTGCACAGCCCGACCCTAGGCCGAACCATCCGACAGCGACTGTCTGGCCCTCAGGCCGGATCCAGGACGCGATTACGTGACGCGAGAGTTGGGCCGCGATGCGGCGCGGCCGAAGAACCGATACCCGGATTATCGAGTGCGCATTATGCGCTGACCTCGATGAGCAGAATGCCGGCTATGGGCGGTTTCGAGATGATCGCTCGTGAACATTCTGAGCTGAACGGGCAGACGCCGGATGCGATCAAATTATCCCGGTGTCGTTCGCTTGCTTGTCCACGGTCGCTTTGCTCCGTCGTGCCGACGGCGCTTCCCGCTTGGGGGCTGACCATTGGTACTGCGTCGGTTCGCTACTAGTTGTTGTCTCGTCGGTAGAGCAGCACGGTTCCGATGATGAGCGCGAGGGTTGCGTAGCCGCCGAAGACGAGGGCGTTCTCGGTGTTGGAGAGGGTGGCGTTGAGCGTTTCGGTGCTGGCGGCGGGGTCGTCGAGTGGGAGCAGCCCGTTGCCGGCGACGAACGGCAGGAAACGGGAGAGTCCTTGATCGAGGAACACGTTGAGCAGGCTCTCGACCACCAGCCACCAGACCAGCAGCCCGGAGATGGCAGCGGTGCTGTGGCGGGCGACCATGCCGATTCCGAGACCGAGCACCGACGCCAGCGACACGAAGATGACCGCCCAGAGACTGGTACCGAGGATGCTCGAGGCGTCGCCGGTTTCGATGTCGGAGGCTGATGCGCCGACGAGCCCGGCGGCGAGGCCGGCTGCTCCGAGCACCGCACCGAACGCTGCGGCAGTGATGGTCTTGGCGAGGGCGATCGCGAGTCGGGCAGGCTGGGCCGTCAGCGTTGGGGCCAGTGTGCCGTGTTGTGCCTCGGAGCTGAAGATCAAGATTCCTGCCACGGCCGCGAACACGGCGGTGAACAGGGTCGAGAACGCGAAGACCTTGTCGACGAACAGTTCCCCTTCGTCGGTGACGAAGTTGGCGATGGCCCACGACACGATGCCGTTGAGTGCGATGGTCAGAGCGAGGATCGCGGTGTTCGACCGGATCGTCGAGAGCTTGATCCATTCGCTCCGGAGCGTCCTCGGGAGGGCCGCGACCGTGTCGGTACGTGACCGTGTGGCCGGTTCGTCGGTAGCTGGCATGTGGTCGGTGGGAGGAGATGTGATCGGTGGTCATTGGCTGGTTTCCTTGCATCGATCGTTCGGAATTTGTGTGGTG
>CAVQRU010000022.1:0-218281 GCA_963715285.1 Ilumatobacteraceae bacterium
CACCGCGTTACGCGCCGGTCACCTCGGGCGATCATCTGATGGCGAAGCTGATGGGCCCCCGTCTGCTGCGACCGTCGGAGCAGTCACCGCGTCATTGACGGCTGCCGGGTCACTCCGTCGGCGACGGTGCCGGCCACCCACAGACCGGCCCCGATCAGCATCCCGGCACCGACGAGGAGCAGCATCGACGGCACGGCGTCGGACCACACGGTCTCGATCATTTCGCCGAACAGCGTGCTGGTCGTGCGATCGATCACCCAGCCGGCGACGAGCAGTCCGACCAACCACCCACCGCAGAGGACGACGGCGATCGATCCGAGCCGTCGAAACGACCGTCCGGGTCGCGGGTGGGCGAACACGGCCAGCAGGCCGAACGCGAGCAGAACGATCAACGCGATGATCCGGGTGGTCTCGGCAACTCGCCGCAACCCCAGGTCGGGCACCTCGCTCGGCACGACCGAGGGCAGACCGGCCTGTTCGGCGATCGCATCGAGTCGTGCGCCGCCGAGTGTCGCATCGCCCAGTGACACGTCGCCGACACCCACGGCGCCCAGGTCGATGCCTGCTCGTTCGGCACCGTCGATCACCGAGCCGACGATCGCCCGATCGACCACAGTGTTGCCGTCGCCCGAGTACCGCAGATCCGGGTCGACCAGCCCACCGTGAGCGGCGAGCAGCGTGGCGCTGACGGCGGTGATCACGCGCGGATCCGTGCTGGCGGCGATGGCGAGTTCGTCGGCGACCGCCTCACCGGCGACGGGTTCGACGGCCCCACGGACGGTCTGCTCGATCACGTCGGCGGTGAAGCGTGACTCGGCAATCTGGGTGGCTGCACGTTCGGCCCGCGCGGCGTCGAGCACCGACATGATCGCGAGTTGCGAACCGACAAGGGCGGCGAGGGCGAGCGCGAAGCCCGCGGCGGCGAGCCCGGCGATCGCCAGCGCTCCCCGCGCACCATCGGACATGTCGCCATCGTTGCCGATACGCGGCGCGACGGCAGGGCGCGGGCGCCGTCGGTCGGAACTCAGAGAACGAGGAGGGAGCGCACGGCTGCTGCGGCGGCAACCGGATCGGTCACGTGGATCGTCTGGAATCCCAGCGCCGCGGCCGCCGCGACGTTCCACGGGAAGTCGTCGAGGAACAGGCACCGCTCGAACGGTGGTCCACCGAGCCGTTCGACCGTGAGCTCGAAGATCGCCGGGTTCGGTTTGCGGAGCCCGACCTCGCTCGAGTCGATCACGACGTCGACGAGGTTGTCCGCATCCCAGGCCTCCCGCCATGCGCCCCACTCCCGTGTGTTGTTGGTCAGGATGGCCGTCCGGAGGCCCGCCGCCCTGACGTCGCGTGCGACGTCCACCATCGCGGCGACCGGTTCCACCATGGCGAGCAGTTCGTCGCCGCGCGGGATCGTCGGGAACTCGGTGAGGCCGGCAGCGCGCCACATCGGCTCGATGGCCGCGTCGAACTCGTCCATCGTGATCCGACCGCGCTCGAGCTCGTGGTACGGGTGATCACCGTCGACGTCGAGCGGTCCCAACACGATCGGCATGAACGTCGACAGGTCGAGGTCGTACCGCTGCGCACGTTCGATCATGCCGGCGGCGGGGCTCGTGCTGAGCACGCCGGCGAAGTCGAAGATCACCGCGTCGATAGCGGGTGTGGCGACGGGCGCGTCGGTGCTCATCCGATCGACCATATCGACCTTTCCGGGCGCCGGTCGTTGCCGCCTCGCCCGCGTGACCGGAGCCACTTGCAGCCGCGTCGATCACCGAGGAACATGGGCGTGGGGATGCGGCACCGCCGCTCGGAAAGCTGGGGGACCATGACCGACATGCTGGTGGAGAGCGTCTTCGACGATTCGCTGCACGAGATGCTGCGCACCGGGCGTGAGGCAGGGCCGTCGGGAACCGCCGCGTTGAGTGGTGCCGTCGTCGTCCTGCGATACCGCGAGGTGGAGAGTCTCGCCCACGATCCACGAGCTGCCGGCGTGGGCCTGTCGATCTTCGACGTGCTCGGCGTGCCCGACGGGCCCCTGCGTGCCTGGTACTCGCAGCTGATGTTCACCAACGACGGCGACGCCCACCATCGGCTCCGTCGACTCGCGGCCCGTGTCTTCACACCACGGTCGGTGGAACGGCACCGAGAACTCGCTGCCGAGCTCACCGCGGAGCGGCTGTCCGATCTGGTCGCCGCTGGTGACGGCGACCTCGTCGACCTCCTCGCCGACGTGCCGATCACGGTCATCTGCCGGCTCCTCGGCGTGCCCGACGGCGAGGTCGCCGACTTCGTCGGCTACGGCGACGCGCTCAGCCCCGTGTTCGGGTTCATGGACCCCGACCAGATCGCTCGTGCCGAGGTGGCGGTCGTCGATCTGATGGCCGACGTCGAGCGGATGATCGCTGCGCGGGCGAGCGAGCGCGGCGACGACCTGATCAGCGCACTGCTCGACGCGGAGGAGGCGGGGGATCGGCTGACCCACGACGAGGTCGTCACGATGGTCGGCAACCTGATCGTCGGTGGCCACGACACCACGTCCAGCCAGATCGGGTGCTCCCTGCTCGCGCTGCTCCGGAACCCGGATGCGTTGGCCGATGTCCGGTCCGACCCCTCGATTGTCGGGGCGGTCGTCAACGAGACGATCCGATTCGAGCCGAGCATCACGATCGTGCCTCGCACACTGACCGAGCCGGTGATGATCGGCGGTATCGAGCGGCCGGCCGGCAGCCTGGTGTTCCTGAGCACCGCGTCGACCAGCCGCCAGACCGATGTGTGGGGTGACCCCGACGTGTTCCGGCCCGGCCGGTTCCTCGAGCCCGGTTCACCGAAGCTGCTCGCGTTCGGATCGGGACCGCACTACTGCCTCGGGGCTGCGCTCGCCCGAATGACCCTCGAGGAAGTGGTTCGTGAATCGGCGCTCGCCGGGCTGGGCGACACGATCGTCCCCGTCGGTGATCTCGGCGGTGCCGACGCCGTCGAGTGGCGGCAGGTCCTCGGCCGGAGTCCCGCCGCCCTCCCCGTCACCGTTCGGTGACGCATCGATCGTTGTGCGACACCGAGGTCACATCGGGCGGCGGTGCGACCAGGGGGCGGCGACCTCGAGCTGGCTCGCGATGCGGATGAGCAGGTCCTCTCGGCCGTAGGCGGCGACCAGCTGGACACCGATCGGCAACCCGGCCTCGTTCCAGTGCAGCGGCAGGCTGATCGCGGGCTGCCCGGTTGCGTTGAACTGCGGCGTGAACGCCACGAATCGGCCTGCACGTGTCGACGGCGCCATCGGGTCGTCGTCCGAGATGCCGTCGTCCGCGCTGTACAGCGCACCGATCCGAAGCGGTGGTGCCGCCAGGGTCGGCGAGAGCAGGAGGTCCCAGCCGTCGGCCCACCACTGGTGCACGTGGCGCCGGTACTGCCCGACCGCTGCGAGCGCCACCGCGTACTGCGTTGCCGACAGATTTCCCGCGTACTGGCCCTGCGCCCAGTTCACCGGCTCGATGTCGTCGGCAGTCATCGTTCTCCCGATCGTGGCGCCGAGCCCCTCGATCCCCACCGACATCAACGTCGCCCACATCGCTGCGAAACGTCGAGGGAACTCGCGGTCCTCCAGGATCGGCGGATGTCCGAGGGTGACGTCGTGGCCGAGGCCCTCCAGCAGGGTCGCCGCCGACCGGACAGCGGCGACGCAGTCGGGATGGAGATCGCCTCCGGTGGGATGGGTGTCGAGCAGCCCGATGCGCAGCCGACCGGGTTCGACGCCCAACTCCTCCACGTACGGACGCGTCGGTGCGGGAGCGATCACCGTGTCGCCCACACCCGGGCCCTGCACGGCATCGAGCATTCGCGCCGTGTCACGAACGGTGCGGCTGACGCACAGCTGCGTGCTCAACCCCGACTCGTCACGCTCGGGCCCCATCGACACGCGGCCCTGTGTCGGCTTCAGCCCGACGAGCCCGCAACACGAGGCCGGGATCCGGATCGATCCGCCGCCGTCACTCGCATGGGCGATCGGCACCATGCCCGCGGCGACCGCCGCCGCCGCACCCCCGCTCGAGCCGCCCGGCGTGTGCTCGGTGTTCCACGGGTTGCGGGTCGGCCCGTACGCGAGCGGTTCCGTCACCGGCAGACTGCCGAACTCAGGGCTGTTGGTGCGACCGAGCGTGATGAGCCCCGCTTCGCGGAACTTCACGACGAGGTTGGAGTCGTGCGTCGACAGCGGCATCGCCTCGACTGCAGCACGGTTGCCCGACGTCAGCGGCAGGCCGGCCACGTGGTTGTGGAGATCCTTGAGCAGGAAGGGCACGCCGGCGAACGGCGCCGCTCGCTGCTCGGCGTGCAACGGCAGATCGTCGAACGCAGTGGCCTGTGCCCTGGCCCGCTCGAACCACCGCATGATCACGGCGTTGAGCGCTCCGTCGTCGTGCTCGATTCGCTCGATGGCACCGTCGATCAATTCGGTCGACGTGGCGTCCCGGGTCGTGATCAGTTCAGCCTGTTCGGTGGCGTCGAGCCACCGCGTGTCGTCGGCGAGGTTTGCCATCCTCCCGTGATAGCACGCGGCGTCGGCAGGTGCGCGCCGAGCTGGTGTCAGGTCAGCAGTATCAGGTCGGCGGTGTCAGGTCGTCCTGGCGAACTTCTTGATCGCCCACGAGCCGACGGCGACCACGATGATCGCCCCGATCACGGCCCCGACGATCCCGCCCCAGTCGAACTTGTCGGTGTCACCGATGCCGAAGATGCCAGTGAAGATGCCGTAGCCGACGAGCGCCCCGAGCAGGCCGAGCCCCGTCGACGCGAGCCACGATTGCCAGCCACTCATCGTGCGGAACGCATCGTTGGGGACGACCGCTCGCCCGATCACTCCGCACACGAATCCGAGCAGCAGGACTGCGATCACACTTCCGATGTCCATTCGACCTCCCTCGTCGGCCGAAGTCTTGCACGCCCGGATTCACCGAGTGGTTGCTCGACGGCCATCTTTTCGTCATCCGGGTGCCACCCGGGCTCCGTACTCTACGTACAGATCCCGCCCGAGAGGCTCGGCCGTCCTCCCCCCTCCGGCCTGAGCCCTCGGGTCGGGATCCAAGGCTTCCATCCAGCAACGTTCGGTCGCACCGAGCGTTCAGGCGTCGATCCGGGCGAAGAAGTCGGCGAGCATCGCGCTGTCGAACCTCGCCGTGAGATGCCCGTCGTCGTCGTGGCCGAGGTCGAGCGCCGGGCAGAAGAATCCGTCGTTGCCCACGAAGAAGTGAGGCGAGCCCTTCACGCCACGCTGCTGGCCGTCGCGGTAGTCGCGTTCGACTGCCGCGCTCGGCTCGGCGGCAGGGGCTGGGAGGTGGTGGGCCGCGGCGATCAGAGCGAGCGCATCCGGATCACCGACATCGACGCCGTGTTCGAACAGCGCAGCACGCAGCTCGAGGCTGACCGCCAGGCCCGTTGCCGCATCGCGCTCGTACGCGGAGGCCGCGAGGTTCAGTGCCGCGATCGTGCTCGACGGCCATCGATCCGCCCGGAGCCCCGAGAAGTCGTCGACGCCGAGCTGGTCGCCGAGCGCCCGGGCCTTCACCACGACTGCGGCGACGTCGAGCGGCGTGCCGTTCACCCATTCGAGCGGCCACGCGCGCACGACGACGTCGACGGGCGAGACCATCTCGTCGACGTGCCGGACCACCTGTTTGAGCCCGACGTGCGTGAACGGGCAGGTGATGTCGGCGAACACTTCGACGGTGGGAGCCATGCCCCCAGTATCGCCCGCCCACCCGTCAGTCGAGCTTCTCGATCAGTTGAGTCGACCGCTCGCGCGCTGGCGCGCTTCCGGAAGGCCGGGTTCGTCGAGACCTGCCGAGGCCGGATCGCCGTGGTCGATGCACCGGGCCTGAGCCGCTTCGTCGCCGACGACCGAGCTCTCCGTTCCGGGTATCGATCGGTGTCGGACGCCAATCGTTACATTGGCCCGATGGACTCCCGCCGGATTCACGACATCGAGTTCAGCGAACTCCTGGAACTGGAGCCCCACGGGCCCGACACCTTCGTGGGGATCGCTGCCCGATATCCGTGGGGAGGGCGCCTGTTCGGCGGGCAGGTCGTGGCGCAGGCGCTGCGGGCCGCGTCGCTCACGGTGGCGGTCGATCGACCGGCCCATTCGCTGCACTCGTACTTCATCCGACCGGGCACGAACGACGAACCGATCCGCTACGAGGTCGAGCGACTCCGCGACGGACGGTCGTTCAGCACCCGCCAGGTCGTCGCTCGCCAGTCGGGCGGGGCGATCCTCAACCTGTCGGTGTCGTTCCAGATCGTCGAAGACGAAGCCGATGTGCAGATCGCCGCACTCCCGCCCGGGCTGCCCGCACCCGAGGATTCGACGCTGCCCGATCATTCGTGGGCCGGGTTGCTCGAGCGCAAGGCAACCTTTCTCGACGATGGAACGATGGGCTACTGGATCAGGCTGAACGCCGATCTGGGCGACGATCCCGCCGATCACCAGTGCGCTCTCGCCTTCATGTCCGACGCGGCGCCGTCGCGGGCCGCACGCTTCCCACATCCCGACTCGGCGGGCGACGTCGGCGATCGCAAGCTGTTCCAGGGTGCGAGTCTCGATCACTCCGTGTGGTTCCAGCGGCCGACCGATCCGTCGCAGTGGCACTGGTTCGACACTCGATCGCACGGGTTGAACGGCGGGCGCGGCCTGGTGACCGGCGACGCGATCCGCATCGACGGGCTCCATGCGGCGACGATCGCCCAAGAGGTGCTCGTGCGTCGCGTTCGCGACTCGTCGACCTGATCGCGTGACGTCGGGCGGTCGCGGCGCCGGGTCGGGGAGGTGCGCCTAACCTGGCGGGCGTGTTGTCACCGGCCCGCCTGATCACGCTCGTGGCATGCCTCGCCGTGCCCGTGGCGTCGATGGTGGTCGGGGCCCCGACGTCTGCCGCGGCGCCGAGCATCGAGCGAATCGTCACGCTCGGCGACTCCTACAGCTCGGGCACCGGCATCCACCGCAATGCCTCCGACTACGACGATCACGGACCTGCCGCCCAGACGTTCGCTCCGTCGACACGCATCGGCAACAGCGACTGCAGCCGCGAACTCGACGAGACGCCGGGGCCGCGCCTCGCGGAGCGGCTCGGCGCCGAGTCGGTGTTCGTCGCCTGCGCCGGCGCGGTCGTGGCCGACATCGCCAACCAGCTCGATGTCGCCGCGATCCCCGGCGACGGCGCGGGGACGCTCGTGACGATGACGATCGGAGGCAACGACCTCCGAACGGTCCGCGGTGAGAACTGGCCCGACACGCTCGTGCGGTGCATCACCTCCGTGGGATGCGACGGATCCGCCCGGAACCAGATCGCGAACCTCGCCGAACTCCGCAGCGACCTCATCGACCTGTACGCCGAGATCGGCGAGCGCTACCCGCGCATCGCCGTGCGCGTGCTCGGCTATCCCCGCCTGATGCAGAGCGACCGTTGGTGCGAGGGTGTCACCGGGTTCAGCAGGGGCGAGGCGAACTGGGTCGACGAGCAGGTCGATCGGTTCAATGCACAGATCCTGTTGGCGACCCGTGTCGCCACGGCCCGCACCGGCGCCGACATCGCCTTCGTGTCGGTCGTCGAGCAGTTCGACAACCACGGCGCCTGCCGGTTCTGGCAACGGGATCGGTATGTCAACGACGCCGTGTTCGGCAAGACCCTGAAGCGCAGCATGACTGCGGACGGCGACGTGCGCGAGCACTGGGACGACGGCCCGTTGACGATCAGCGGCGCCTCCTTCCACCCGAGCAGCAAGGGCTACGACGCCTACTTCGAGGCGCTCGCCGCCAGCGCGGCGACCTTGCCCGGCGTCACCATCTCGCGCTGAACTCCGGTTGTCTCACCTCGCCCGCGTGGCCCCGATGAGAGATGAGCGCATCCCACGATCTCGCCTCTGATCGCACTTGGGCGTCGTGATGGCAGTGCCACGTAGAGTGGCGAAATCGGCCACTTCTTGATGGCAATTCGGGTCGAATGCCACGTACGGTGGTATCCATGCAAGGCGGGCGGCGGAAGCGGAATCTGCGCATGGCGGCACGTCGTGCGGGTGCGATCATCGGTGTGGGCGTGGCGACGACTGTCGCTCTGCTCGGAGTCCCCGGCAACGCCTCGGCGACCGCCATCGGCGTCGAGGGGTCGTCCGACTGTGCGGGTCCCGACGCATGGGTCGCGACCTGGCGGATCAGCGTGACCTCGGCGTCGGCCGACGAGACCTGGCGTCTCGACGCTCCGGTCGGCGACGCCGGCTTTCGATCCGTGGCCGAGCCGGTCGTCGTCGAGCAGGTCTACGCCATGGACGAGCCGATTGCGCAGCTCGACGTGACGATCACGCTGGTTGACGCCGAGACCACACTGTCGACCTCGGCCAGCATGGATTGGCCGACGGTCTGCACCTCGGCGCCGGCCCCACCCGTCGCCTCGGGCGCTGTCGATCCAGGTGACTCGACAGGCGACTCGACGGATGACCAGGCGGCGCTCACAATGACCGCACCGATCGACATCGGTGGACCCGATCCGGGCACCGAAAGTACGCCGGCCACTTCGGCGCGAACCCGCTCGATCGCGCTCGCCGTGGCGCCGAGTGTCTCGCCGGGCGTGAACGAGCTCCCGGCGACCGGATCGACCAGCAGCATCCTCGCCGGCATCGCCACGGCGTGCGTGGCCGTCGGCGGCCTGCTGCTCCGTCTGGCGGGCGGCCCGACGCCGGCGCTGGCGGACGGCGCCGGCCGGCGACCCGGGCGGCAACGGCGCTCCACGTCTTCTTCTCCACATCCCAAACAATCCGAGCCAGCCCTCTGGAGGCAACCATGAGCAACGACCGAGCCCCCTCGCGCGAGTCGCAACGGAGGCACATCACGAATCCCTGGGGTCGCCTCAGAGGTGATCACCCCAAGCGCGTCCTCATGGGCGGCTTGCTCGCTGCAGCCACCCTGCTCGGCGGACTTGCCGTCACCAACTCGGTCGCCTCGGCAGCGAACGACAAGGGCGACAACGGTCAGCCGGAGATGATCTGCGACGGCTATGACTCGGGCAAGATCGACACCACCGGAAGCCCGCCCACCGTCGACTACACCGCGCCCGACGGCTTCCTCGTCGACGGTTACTGCGTGAAGGCAGGTACGACGAAGCACTTCATCGAGATCACGCCACCGCAGAAGACGGTCACGATCGATCACCCGTTGAAGGACTCGGTGTCCCACTACGCCGTCAGCTGGACGCCGGTGTGTGAGAACGACCCCAAGATCGCGGCATCGGACCCCGAGTGCGATCCGGATCCTGATCCGGATCCCGATCCTGATCCGTGCGAGTTCAACAAGGACTTGCCGGCCGACTCGGACGACTGTCGTCCCCCGCAGCCACCGGACGACGCTGATGTCGTCGACACAGCAGGTGACTGCTCGACCGGCAACGACACGATCTCGTTCACACGGACGACCACGAACTACACGTACGAGTGGGTCGAAGGTGCCTGGGTGCGAAGGCCGGTGGGTGAGCCCGTGGTCGAAGAGCTCAGCCGCCCCTTGACCGAGGACGAGCAGGAGGAGTGCGCACCTCCCTCGAAGGTGACGAAGTCAGCCTGGGTGACCGGGGAGTACGAGTGTGACGACACGACTGTCGTTCTCACTCGGACGAAGACGGTGACTCCATACATCTACGTCGACAGCGAATGGGTGCTCGACACCGAGAGCGCCGTCGTGACGAAGCAGGAGCGGATTCGTGACCTGACCGACGAGGAGATCGAGGAGTGCCCGACGCAGCCGCCGGTGGTCCCGGATCCGCCGGTGATTCCGGATCCGCCGGTGATCCCGCCGGTGATTCCGCCGGTGGTCCCGGATCCGCCGGTGATTCCGGATCCGCCGGTGATCCCGCCGGTGATTCCGGATCCGCCGGTGATCCCGCCGGTGGTCGCTGCGCTCCCACCGGTCCCAGCGACCCCGCCCGTCGACGTCCAGGCGACCCCGACGGTCGTCGCCCAGGTACCCCAGGCACCCCAGGCACCCCAGGCACCCCCGGCAGCGACGCCGGCCGCCACCCCCACGCAGCTCCCGGCAACCGGTAGCTCGACGTGGATCATGGTCCTCATGGCCCTCGCGGCCATCGGAACAGGATCTGCGTTGGTGAAGCTGAGCCGACGCTCGGTGTGACACCTTGGCTATCTGAGTGAGTGAGCACTCACTCACTCGGATAGCCTGTCACGCGTGTCTCCGATCGACCTGACGTCCAAACGGGCGTCTGCGCTGCCACCCGAGGAGCGGCGCGCCGCGATCATCGAGGCGGTTCGGCCCCTGCTCGCCGAGCACGGCGAGGCGATCACCACCAAGCAGATCGCCTGCGCCGCCGGTATCGCCGAGGGAACGATCTTCCGGGTCTTCGCCGACAAGGACGAACTGCTCGACGCCACCCTCGAGGCCGCACTCGACCAAGGACCGTTCGAGAGTGCGCTGCGGGCGATCGATCCCGACCTCCCGTTCGAGGAGCAGCTCATCGGGGCCACCGAGCTGATCCAGCAACGCGTCGTCGACGTGTGGACCCTGCTGTCGCATCTCGGCCCCAAGCGCCACGACCAGGTCAGACGACCGATGACCGACAGCCCGGCACTGACGGAGATCTTCGCTGCCAATGCCGACCACATCCGCGTCGAGCCCGCTCACGCGGCGCGGATGCTGCGCGCCCTCACGCTCTCGCTCACCCATCCGATGATCGCGGCCGAAGCCGCTGCGGCGACCGACATCGTCGACACCGTCCTGCGCGGCGTCGGAACAGGAACCCCCACGTGAAACTCTGGCAGCTGATCAAGAGCCACCTCGGCCCGTACCGCAACGTGCTGTTGGTCGTGGTCGTCCTGCAGTCGATTGCGACCTTCGCGTCACTCACGCTGCCGACGGTCAACGCGCTCTTGATCGACAACGGTGTGCTGCAGGGTGACAACGACTACATCCTGACGATGGGTGCCGTGATGATGGGGTTCACGATCGTCCAGATGGTGTTCACGGTCGGTGCCGTGTGGTTCGCATCGAGAGCGGCGATGGGTTTCGGGCGCGACATCCGGCGCGACCTGTTCCACACGGTGACCGGCTACTCGGCGCGTGAGGTCGGCCAGTTCGGGGCGCCCTCGCTGATCACCCGCACGACCAACGACGTCCAACAGATCCAGATGCTCGTGGTCATGGCGTGCACGATGATGATCACGGCGCCGATCATGATGGTGATCGGCATCTTCTTCGCCGTGCGGGAGGACCCGGGTCTGTCGATGATCCTGGTGTTCGCGATCCCGGCAGCGGTCGTCTCGCTCGGTTCGATCGTGTACCGGATGGTGCCGTCGTTCCAGGCGATGCAGTTCCGGATCGACCGGGTGAACCTCGTGTTGCGTGAGCAGATCACCGGCATGCGCGTGGTGAGGGCGTTCGTCCGCGAACCACAGGAGGTCGAGCGGTTCTCGCAGGCGAACGACGAGTTGACGCAGACGTCGCTGCGTGCCGGTCGCCTGATGGCCGCCACGTTCCCGACGGTGATGCTGATCATCAACCTGTCGAGCGTCGCCGTCATCTGGATCGGTGGCGACCGGATCGGCGCCGGCCAGATGGAGATCGGTTCGCTGGTCGCCTACCTGAGCTATCTGATGCAGATCCTGTTCGCGGTCGTGATGATGACGTTCATGGTGTCGATGATCCCTCGCGCCGGCGTCGCTGCGGATCGCGTGGCGGAGGTCCTCGACACGCCCTCGACGGTCCGTCAGCCGGAGCATCCGGTCACCGAGGTGACCGAACGCGGGACGCTCGAGTTCCGTGACGTCAGCTTCGCCTATCCCGGTGCCGATCGACCCGTGGTGTCGAACCTGTCGTTCCGCGTCGAAGCGGGCACGACGACCGCGATCATCGGGAGCACCGGGGCCGGCAAGACCACGCTGATGAACCTGGTCTCGCGCCTGTCGGACGCCACCGAGGGGTCGGTCCTCGTCGACGGTGTCGACGTTCGCGAACTCGACCTCGACCTGCTGTGGAGCAAGGTCGGCTACGTCCCGCAGAAGCCGTTCCTGTTCTCGGGAACGGTCGCGTCGAACCTGCGCTACGGGCGTCCGGACGCCGACGAGGGCGAGCTCTGGGAAGCGCTGGAGGTGGCTCAAGCGAGCGGTTTCGTGCAGGCGATGCCCGACGGCCTCGAGAGCTCGATCACCCAGGGTGGAACGAACGTGTCGGGCGGCCAGCGCCAGCGGCTGTGCATTGCGCGAGCGCTCGTCGTCAAGCCCGAGATCTACGTGTTCGACGACTCGTTCTCCGCACTCGACCTCGCTACCGATGCCCGCCTGCGAGCCGCATTGAGACCGCGCACCGCGGATGCGGCGGTCCTCGTCGTCGCCCAACGCGTGTCGACGATCGTCGACGCCGACCAGATCCTCGTGCTCGAGGACGGAGAGATCATCGGCCGTGGCACGCACGCCGAGTTGCTCGAGACGTGCCCGACCTACGCCGAGATCGTCGAATCGCAGATCGGGCAGGGGGCCGTGGCATGAGCACCAACGGCGCGAACGGCGCCGTCTCGTCCAACGGGGCGAACGGTCAGAGCCCCGACGACAAGAAGCTGCTGGCGACCGCCGGCACCGAGGCACGCCGTGCGAGCTTCGGGCCCGGTGGCGGCATCGGCATCCCCTCCGAGCGCAGCGACCAATTCGGCTCGACCCTCAAGCGGCTCGGTGACATCCTCGGCGCCGAGAAGCCGCGGCTGTTCGTCGTGTTCCTGCTCACGGTCGTCAGCGTCGTCCTCGTCGTCATCGGCCCCAAGCTGTTGGGCGAGGCGACGAACATCATCGTGCAGGGCGTCGTGAGCGGCCAGGGCATCGACTTCGACGAACTGCACAGCCAACTGATCACGGTGATGTTGGTCTACCTCGGATCGTTCGCGCTGTCGTACACCTCGTCGTACGTGCTCGCCGGCGTCGTGCAGCGCTCGATGTTCTCGCTGCGCGAAGCGGTGGAGCGCAAGCTCAACCACCTTCCGTTGAGCTACATCGACCGTCAGCCGCGCGGTGACCTGCTGAGCCGGGTCACCAACGACATCGACAACCTGTCGCAGAGCCTGCAGCAGACGACGAGCCAGATCCTGACCTCGCTGCTGACGTTGATCGGCGTGACGATCATGATGTTCACGATCTCGCCGCTGCTGGCGCTCATCGCACTCACCACCGTGCCGATGTCCGTGTGGTTGATGAAGTTCATCGGCGGCAAGGCGCGCCCGCGCTTCATGGCGCAGTGGCGCCACACCGGCGATCTCAACGCACAGGCCGAGGAGGTGTTCAGCGGCCACGCGATCGTGAAGAGCTTCGGGCGTCAGCGCGAGGCCGAGGCCCGCTTCCGTGCCGACAACGACAAGCTCTACGAGGCGAGCTTCGCGGCGCAGTTCATGGCCAACCTGATCCAGCCGGCGATGCTGTTCATGGGCAACATCCAGTACATCCTGATCGCCGTCGTCGGCGGACTGCAGATCTCGTCGGGCTCGCTGAGCATCGGCGACATGCAGGCGATGATCCAGTACGCCCGGCAGTTCTCGCAGCCGCTGACGCATCTGGCCTCGATGGCGGCGACGTTCCAGTCGGGCATCGCCTCGCTCGAGCGGGTGCTGGAGTTGATCGACGCCGAGGAGCAGTCGCCCGAGCAGGAGCTCAGCGTCGACCCGAAGCCGGTGCGGGGCCGTGTGGTGTTCGAGGACGTCCACTTCGCCTATGACCCCGACAAGCCGCTGATCACCGGTCTGAACGTGACGGCCGAGCCGGGTGAGACCGTCGCCATCGTGGGGCCGACCGGCGCCGGCAAGACCACGCTCGTCAACCTGATCATGCGGTTCTACGAGCTCGACGCCGGGCGCATCACGCTCGACGGCCGAGACATCGCGAGCTTCCCCCGTCACGAGCTGCGCTCCGACATCGGCATGGTCCTGCAGGACACCTGGCTGTTCGGCGGCACGATCCGCGAGAACCTGCGCTACGGCAACCCCGACGCCACCGACGAGCAGATCTACGAAGCTGCTCGGGTCACGTACGTCGACCGCTTCGTGCACTCGCTGCCCGACGGCTACGACACGATGATCAACGACGAGGGCGACAACATCTCCACCGGTGAGAAGCAGTTGATGACGATTGCCCGGGCGTTCCTCAACGATCCGGCGATCCTGATCCTCGACGAGGCGACCAGCTCGGTCGACACCCGCACCGAGGTGTTGATCCAGGAGGCGATGAACAACCTACGGGCGAATCGCACGAGCTTCGTGATCGCCCACCGGCTGTCGACGATCCGCGGGGCCGACGTCATCCTCGTGATGGAGGACGGTCAGATCGTCGAGCAGGGCAACCACGACTCGCTCCTCGAAGCGCACGGCGCCTACTGGCGCCTCTACAACGCCCAGTTCGCCGGCAACGCCATCTGATTGCACCAGGGGTCAGACCCCTGGTGCAATCCCGCACCTCTCGGCGGAATCGGTTCCGGCCCGTGCAACTCGTTCCGCAGAGAACTGGACGGCGGGGTCAGGGCCTCAGCGGCGCTTCGCGAGCAGGGCGAATTCGTGCTCGATCGATGCGGCGACGTCGCCGAGGTCGGGCATCACGTCGCGATCGGCGGTGATGCCGAAGTGGAGCTGGTCCTCGTACGAGACGACGGCGATCGTCAGGCCCTCGTTGTCGATCACCTCGACGTAGGGGAACACCCGCAGGAACTTGGCACCGCGCAGGTACAGCGGGATCGGCGGGCCGGGGATGTTGGTGATCACGAGGTTCATCGGGATCGTGCGGCTGACGTAGCGGGTCAGCGGTCCGGCCAGCGGCGTGATCGCGTCGGCGATGTCGAGGATTCGATGGGCGCCGTCGACGAGACCTGACCCCTTCAGCTCGCTCGTCATCGTGTGGATGCGCTGCAGCCGCTCGACGGGATCGGGTTCGTGGACGGGGAGGTCGACGATGATCAGCGACACCAGGTTGCCGAGCGTCTCGTGCTCGTCCTTGCCGCGCAACGACACGGGCACCATCGCCTTGATCTCGCGGTGTGCGATGTCCTCGTCGCCGTGGTCGAGCAGGAACGTGCGCAATGCGCCGCTGCACGCTGTGAGCACGACGTCGTTGATCGTCACCCCGTGGCGCTTGCGGACGGTGCGCACGCCCGTCATCGGCACCGATGCGCTCACCCAGCGCCGGTGGGACCCGACCGGCACGTTCCACGGCGCTGGGGGTGGTTTCGACAGGAAGCTCGCAACCGTGCGTCCCACGTTGGTCGCCGCGTCGATCGTCGGACGCGGGTTGCGCAACGTGTCGACAGCGGCCTGCGCGAGTCGCGTCGGGCGGCCGATCTGCTCACGCACGGCATCGAGCAGCAGATCGTTCGGCGCCGGCGCCGGCGCTGGTCTCCACGCCGGCACCGGATCATCGGGCGGTGGGTCGGCCTCGAGGTCGATCAACGCCATGGCGAGGTCGACGTTGGCCATCCCGTCACCCAGCGCATGGTGCACCTTGATGACCAGGCCGATGTGGCCGTCGGCGAGGCCGTCGACGAACCACATCTCCCACAGTGGCCGCGACCGGTCGAGCGGCAGCGACTGGAGTCGGCCCATCAGGGTGGCGAGCTGATCGTCGTCGCCGGGACGGGGCAGGGCGGTGAGGCGGACGTGGTGGTCGATGTCGAAGTGGTCGTCGTCGACCCACACTGGTCGGGCCTGGTTGTACGGGACCTCCATCACCCGCTGGCGCATCCGGGGGACACGGTGCAGGCGGCGCTCGACGTGCGCCTTCAACTCGTCGAACCGGATCCGCCCGTCAGGGGATCGCAGTGGCGTGCCCTCGATGACCGACAGCGACCCGACGTGCTGCGGTTCGTGCGGCGTCTCGATCCGCAGGAAGACCGCATCGGCCGCGGTCAGTCGTTCGTATGTCATCCGGTCTCCTCGGTCGCTCTCGGATCAGTCTGTACGGCGACCGTCGTGGGCGGCCAGGGACTTTGGGCGCAACTGCGCGAGTGGGCGCTCAACGAAGGCCGAGCAGTGCGGGAAGGTCGGCGAACGCGTCGATCACGGCATCGGGCTGTTCAACGCTCGCCTCGAGCACCGCCGGGCGGTACTTGCCGGTGCGGACCAGCACGCCGCGCAGGCCCGCATGCCGGGCCCCGAGTACGTCGTTGTCGAGGTCGTCGCCGATCATCGCGACCCGCCCGGTGTCGCAGCCGAGCTCGGCCACGCCGGCGGCGAAGAACTCGGGCGACGGCTTGCCCAGCACGACCGGCTCGACTCCGGTCGCAGCCTGCAGGGCCTGGACGTACGCGCCGGTGTCGAGTTCGAGCCCCTCGCGTGTCCGCCAGTACAGGTTGCGGTGCATGGCGACGAACGCCGCGCCGTCGAGGATCAGCCGGAAGGCCTCGTTGAGTTGCTGGTGGGTGAAGTCGACGCCGGCGCCACCGATGACGACGACGTCGGCAGGGCCGTCGTCGACGAGGTCGATGTCCTCGAGGTCGGCGGTGAGGTCGCCGGTGTTCAGGAGGAAGACCCGGGCACCGGGGTGGTTGCGGCGCAGGTGGGCGGCAGTGGCGGCGGGGGCGGTCAGGATCTCGGCGGCGTCGACCGCCATGCCTGCCCGACCGAGCAGGTCCGCGACCTCGGCTCTGGTCCGGGTGGTCGTGTTCGTCGCGAAACGCAGCGGCAGGCCCGATCGCCGAAGGGTCGCCAGTGCGTTCGGGGCCCCCTCGATCGGCTCCCACGACACGGTGAGTACTCCGTCGATGTCGATCAGCAACCCGTCGATGTCGTCCCCGCCGAGTGTGTTGTCGGACACGCCGGTCTCACCTCCTGCCGGCTCGTCGTGATGTTCACGAGAGGAAGCCGATAGGAAGAATGCCATGGAAGGTTTCGTGCATCCAGACTTCGCCCCGGTCACCGAGAAGGTGCAGGCGATCATGGCGAAGAAATCGGCTCGCGGCGGCATGGCCGTGGCCGTGTACCACCACGGCGAGCTCGTGGTCGACGCCTGGACCGGTGTCCGCAATGCGGCCGGCGACCCGTGGGAGCGCGACACGATGTCGATGAGCTTCTCGACCACCAAGGGCGTCGTCGCAACGATCGTGCAGCGCCTCGTCGATCGGGGACTGCTCGACTACGACGCTCCGGTCGCCACGTACTGGCCCGAATTCGCGACGGCGGGCAAGGACACGATCACCCTCCGTCACCTGCTGACCCATCAGGCGGCGCTCCACGACGTCCGCGCGATCGCCGGCTCTGCAGAGGATCTCGTCAACTGGGAGCACATGACCAAGCTGCTCGCCGAGGCCGAGCCCAAATGGGAGATCGGCACTCGATCGTCCTATCACGCACTCACCTACGGGTGGCTGGTCGGCGAGGTGATCCGGCGGGTCACCGGCCTGACGGTGAACGAGGCGCTGCAGCGCGAGATCGTCGAGCCGCTCGGCGTGAGTGGCATGTACATCGGGGCTCCGGCGGAGGTGCGAGGTGACATCGCCGAACAGCTCGTCGACCCGAAGGCGGTCGCCCGGCTCTTCAAGATGACCAGGACGCTGGCCAAGGCGAAGAGCTTCCAACCGATGTACCAGGCACTCGTGGTCGACGACATGCTCGACGTCGCGACCACCGAACGCATCCACGACGGTGAGATCCCGGCCGCCAACGGTGTGTTCACCGCCCGCTCGCTCGCCCGGATGTACGCGGCCCTTGCGACTCCCGACGACTTCGACGGCCCACCATTGGTGTCCGCCGACACCCTCCGCGAGGCGACCCGTGTCCAGACGACGCTCGGAGCGAACGGCGACGGACGCAGCGGTGAGAAGGTCGGGCGCGACGTCGGCGTGGGGTTCAACATGCGCTGGCGGCTCGGCTACCACATGGTCGGCACCACCAAGGGCGTGCTCCCCCAGGCCTTCGGCCACTTCGGCTTCGGTGGGTCCGGTGCGTGGGGGGATCCGGAGTCGGGCCTCGCCATGGCGATGATCCTCAACCAGGTGGGTGGCACGCCCTTCGGTGACACCAAGATGCTCCGCATCGGCGCCGCCGCCGTCCGTTCCGCCGGACGCCGCACCAGCTGACTGCGACATCTGGACATCTGGGCTCAGACCCCAGATGTCCCACCTTGCCTCCGGGCTACGTTGTGGCGATGTCAGCTCTCGACGTCGCCGATCGGATCTTCGCCGCGATCGAGGCGGGCGACGCGGCAGCGGTCGCCGCGATCTACGACGACGACGTCGTCGTCTGGCACAGCAACGACGGAATCGAGCAGACCAAGGAGCAGAACCTCAGGGTGCTCGACTGGCTGGTGCGCAACACGACGAGCCGCGAGTACCGGTCGGTTCGCCGGTACGAGATCGACGGTGGATTCGTGCAGCAGCACGACCTGCATGTCGTGCTGCCCGACGGACGTACGGCCGATCTGCCGGCCTGCATCGTGGTGAAGGTGTCTGGCGATCGGATCACCCGGATCGACGAGTACATCGACAGTACCGCCGGCGCCGCCTTCACCTGACCTGGCCGCCGATCGGTCGGCGTTGGACGTCTGTGTCAGCGACAACGCTGGACGCAGCGATTGTCGCTGACGTGGATTTCGAGGTGACGGTGCGCCTGCTGACGACGTGTCTGTGACGTTCTGCCGTGGCGATCCGTGCTCGGTCTGCGCAGGATCGAACCATGAAGAGTTGGATCGCGCTCGTGGCCGCCGCCGCACTGCTCGCCGCCTGCGGGGAGGACGGCGGGTCGACGGTCGTGCTCGGCGCAGCGGACTCCCTTTCCGAGGTGTCGCTCGACGTCGGCGATCAGCTCGACGTCGAGCTCGAGGCGAACCCGAGCACGGGCTACAGCTGGGAGTTGGGTCCGCTGCCCGGTGGGCTCCAGCTGGTCAGCAGCGATTTCGAGGAACCCGGCGGCAGCCTCGTCGGTGCATCCGGAACCCAGCTGTTCGTCTTCGACGTGGTTGCCACCGGCACGGGCATCCTGCGGTTCGAGTACGTGCGGGTGTTCGACGACCCCGTCGTCGCGGAGAAGATCGTCGAGTACGTCCTCACCATCGCCGAGTGACGCTTCCGGTCACGCCCGAGCGGTCTGGGCCGTGGCCGGCATCGACGGCGTGAGCCCGCGGGTTGCGGCCACGTCGTCGTCGTTGATGAACCACGAGATGATCGCCGCGGGCGCCATGATCAGCCCGACGGCGAGGAACCCCGCCTGGTACGCGGACAACAGCTCGGTGTCCGATGCCGCATCGCTGCCGTTGGGCAGCATCGCCGCGATCACGGTGGCCGCCAGTGCAACCCCCGACGCGTAGGCGATCTGGCGCTGCGTGTTGAACAGGCTGGTCGCCCGGCCGGTGTCGGCCATCGACGTCGTTGCGTAGGCGGCCGTCTGGATCGACACGAACACCATGCCGACCGCCAGTCCACGCATGAAGGAGAACCCGGCGATCGTCGACAGTGGCGTCGTCAGGCCGGCGGTGGCGTAGAGGCAGGTGATCGCGGCGGTGGCGGCGGTACCGACCACCATCAGACGGCGTGGACCGATGGTGCGGTAGAGCCGCCGCCCCAGCAGGTTCGACACGAGGAAGACGCCGATCGCCTGCGGCGACTGCGCCAGGCCACTCTGGAACGCGGTGTATCCCCGCAGGCTCTGGAGGTAGAGCGGGAGCACGAAGATCATCCCGAAGAACCCGGCGTAGGTGAGCGCCGCCGAGATGTTGATCGTGCGGAACAGCCGATCCTGGAACAGGCGGAGCATCAGGATCGGGTTGGGGATCCGCAACTCGATCACGATCAGCGAGACGAGGCAGGCGATCCCGACCGTGGCGAACGTGAGCGTGTAGGTGGAGAACCACCCCTTCTCCGGGCCGATCGAGAGTGTGTAGAGCAGGATCGACACCGCCGCTGCGGACAGCACGAACCCGGCGAGGTCGAATCGCCCGGGCGCTTCGTGCTTGGTCTCCTCCAGCCACAGGAACGACAACACGATGGCCACGGCGCCGATCGGTCCGTTGATGAGGAAGATCCAGTGCCACGACGCGGTGTCGACGAGGATGCCGCCGAGCATCGGTCCGATCGCCGGTGCGATCACCGCGACGCTCAGCACGCCGATGGCCGCCTTGGCACGATCCTCCATCGAGTAGGCCCGGTACAGCATCGCTGCGCCGACCGGCGTGACGAGCCCGGCGCCGACACCCTGCAGCACCCGGAAGATGATCAGTTGATCGAGGGTCTGCGACAGCCCGCAGGCGAGGGACGTGGCGACGAAGGCGATCAGGGCGGTCGTGAACACACGCTTGGTGCCGAACCGGTCGCCGAGCCAGCCGGCGGCCGGGATCACCGCCGCGTAGGTCAGCAGGTAGCCGACGGCGATCCATTCGATGTCGGTGGTCGGGACGCCGAAGTCCTTCGCCATCGTCGGCAGGGCGACGTTGACCATCGTGCCGTCGATGATCGTCATGAACAGCCCCATGATGTAGACGGTCATCACCTTGGCCGGGTAGCTCACGGTGCCCGAACCTACGCGCCATCGGGTCGAACGGAACACCCGAGCGATGAGCGAATCACGTGGATGCGGTGGGTTCGCTCATCGCTGGAGGAAACTCGGGGGTGGGAGGGGCGGAGTGAGCTGCGAGGCTGGTGCGCCGGGCCTGCCATGACGACGACGACCGAACATCCACGAGCCGCTGCGGCGCGGGCGATCGTCGGGAGCGGGCGTCTCTCGTACCCCGAATCGCTGCCGATCACCGAGCGTCACGAGGAACTGCTCGCGGCGATCCGCGACCACCAGGTGGTGATCGTCGCCGGCGAGACCGGGTCGGGCAAGAGCACCCAGCTGCCGAAGTTGTGCCTCGAGGCGGGTCGTGGTGCCGACGGCATGATCGGGCACACGCAACCCCGGCGGGTGGCGGCGCGCACGATCGCGGAGCGGGTGGCCGAGGAACTGGGATCGAAACTGGGCGACGACGTCGGCTACACCGTCCGGTTCACCGATCAGGTGGGCGACGCGACGCTCGTCAAGGTGATGACCGACGGCATCCTGCTCGCCGAGATCCAGCGCGACCGGATGCTGCGCCGCTACGACACGCTGATCATCGACGAGGCCCACGAGCGCAGCCTCAACATCGATTTCATCCTCGGGTACCTGAAGCAGCTCCTGCCGCAGCGTCCCGACCTGAAGGTGATCGTCACCAGCGCCACGATCGACACCGCTCGTTTCGCCGAGCACTTCGCAGCCGACGGAGTGCCCGCGCCGGTGATCGAGGTCACCGGGCGCACGTTCCCGGTCGAGCTCCGATACCGACCGCTGGTCGACGACGAGTCGGATGTCCCCGATCGAGACCAGGTGCAGGGGATCGTCGACGCGGTCGAGGAGTTGTCGCACGCGGGCCCCGGCGACGTGCTCGTGTTCCTGTCGGGCGAGCGGGAGATCCACGACACCGCCGATGCGCTCCGCCAGCTGAACCTGCGCAGCACCGAGGTGCTCCCGCTCTATGCACGGCTGTCGTCGGCGGAGCAACACAAGATCTTCGAGCGGGCGCCGACGGGCGGGCCAGGCCGCCGGATCGTGCTCGCCACCAACGTCGCGGAGACGTCGCTCACGGTGCCGGGCGTCCGCTACGTCGTCGATACCGGAACGGCGCGCATCTCGCGTTACAGCCGCCGGCTCAAGGTGCAGCGCCTCCCGATCGAACCGGTGTCGCAGGCATCCGGGAATCAGCGCGCCGGCCGCTGCGGGCGCGTCGCGCCCGGCATCTGCATCCGCCTGTACAGCGAGGACGACTTCGAGTCGCGCCCCGAGTTCACCGAGCCCGAAATCCTCCGGACGAACCTCGCGTCGGTGATCCTCCAGATGACCGCGATCGGCCTCGGCGACGTGGCGAAGTTCCCGTTCGTCGAGCCACCCGATCACCGGTCGATCGTCGACGGCTACGCGCTGCTCGACGAACTCGCCGCGGTGAAGCCCGCCCCCGACGGCGTCAAGGGAGGCCCCCGTCGACTCACGAAGATCGGCCGCGACCTCGCCCGCCTCCCGGTCGACCCCCGTCTCGGGCGGATGGTGCTCGAAGCCGACCGGCTCGGATGCGTGCGCGAGGTGCTGGTGATCGCGTCGGCGCTGTCGATCCAGGACCCGCGGGAGCGGCCGCAGGAGAAGCGCGAGCAGGCCAACGAGTTCCACAATCGCTTCAAGGTCGAGGGCTCGGACCTCTTGTCGCTCGTCGCGCTCTGGGACCACCTGCGGACCCAACAGCGCGAGTTGTCGGGGAACCAGTTCCGCCGGATGTGCCGCAAGGAGTACCTCAACTACCTGCGGGTGCGTGAGTGGATGGATCTGTTCAGCCAACTGCGCCGCATCGCCGGGCAGCTGAAGATCCGACCGACCACGCAGGAGTCGCACCCGGACCACGTCCACCAGGCCGTGCTGGCGGGTCTGCTCTCGCACATCGGGATGCGCGACCGCGAGACCCGAGAGTTCGTCGGCGCCCGCCAGTCTCGTTTCGTCATCGCTCCCGGATCGGTGCTCACCCGGCGCCCGCCCCCGTGGGTGATGGCAGCGGAGTTGGTCGAGACCAACCAGCTCTACGCCCGACGGGTCGCGAAGATCGAGCCGAAGTGGGCCGAGCGCGCCGGCGCCCACCTGGTGAAGCGTTCGTACGACAACGTGCGCTGGGACCCCAAGGGCGGTCGGGCGGTCGCCACCGAGCAGGTGACGCTCTACGGCCTCCCGATCGTGAGCGATCGCGTCATCGGCTACGACCGCGTCGACGAGGCGCAGGCCCGGGCGTGGTTCATCACCAAGGCGCTGATCGAGCGCGATGTCGCTGACGCGGCCTGGCTCGGGCGCCAGAAGTTCCTCGCGCGCAACGCCGAGTTCCTCGATCACCTCCGACGGATGGCCGCGAGGGTGCGTCGGCTCGAACTGGTCGACGACGAGATGCTCTTCGACTTCTACGCCGATCGCGTCGGCGCCGAGGTCACGTCCGTGCGCCACTTCGACCGGTGGTGGAAGGCCGAGCGGCAGCGGCACCCCGACCTCCTCGATCTGACCGAAGAACTGGTGGCCGGCGGTCGCGGTCACGGCGTTCGGCTCGCCGACTACCCCGACGTGTGGATGCAGCGTCGTGGGAGCACCTTGATCGAACTGCCGCTCACGTACCGCTTCGCGCCGGGCGAGCCGCTCGACGGAGTGACGGTCCACGTTCCGCTGTCCGGGCTCAACCAGGTGAGTGCCGACGGTTTCGACTGGCAGATCCCGGGTCATCGACCGGAGCTGGTGGGCACCCTCGTGCGGTCCCTGCCGAAGGACATGCGGCGTCAGCTCATCCCGCTCGCCGAGACGATCGATGCCGTCATGGAGCGCCTTGCGTCCGCCGACCCGGGTGAGGGTCAGCTCGTCGATGCCCTCGCAGCCGCCGTGCGCGATGTCACCCATCTGAACGTCACGGGCTCGTCGTTCGACCGGTCCGTGCTGCCGGATCACCTGTGGCTGCACGTCGTCGTGTCCGACGACGAGGGCACCGTCCACGCCGTCGGCGACGACCTCGCCGCGATCAAGGCGCAGCTCGCCGGATCGGTCCGCGAGTCGATCGCAGCTGCTGCGCCGATCGAGGAACGGCGGGGGATCGTGACGTGGGACGTCGGCGACCTGCCCCGCGTCGTCGAGTCGACCGATCGGGCGATGGACGTGAAGGCCTACCCGGCGCTGCTCGACGTCGGCGACAGTGTGGCGCTCCGGGTGGTCACGACGCCGGAGCTGCAGCAGCGGATCATGCGCGGGGGAGTGCGACGCCTGCTGTTGCTCGACGGCGCCCCGACCCGGTCGTCGATCGTCCGCAAGC
Organism: Ilumatobacteraceae bacterium; assembly: GCA_963715285.1. GTDB lineage: Bacteria > Actinomycetota > Acidimicrobiia > Acidimicrobiales > Ilumatobacteraceae > Sva-07. Next base: position 23,830 of record CAVQRU010000022.1, read on the forward strand.
TCGACAACGCGGACCGTCTGGCGATCGCCGCCGGCGACATCGACCTCGGCGAGGTCAGCGGCGACTGTGTCGCGGCCGCCGTCGACCGGGTGATGTCGGATCATGGTCCCGTGCCGTGGACCCAGGCCGAGTTCGAGTCGCTGCGACGAGCGGTCCGTGACGCTGCGCCGGGCCTCGCCGCGAACGCATTGCACAAGGCGGCCCGGGTGATCGCGGTGGCCTCGGAGGCTCGCGACCGGCTCGCCCGCCTGCACGCCGAAGCATTGCGGCCCTCGGTCGACGACGCCAACCTGCACCTCGGCCGGCTCGTGCACCCGGGCTTCGTGCTCGGCGCCGGGATCGACCGGCTCGACGACATCGAGCGGTACGTGCGAGCGATCGTCTACCGCCTCGACCACCTCGCCGGCGCCGGGGAACGGGACCGGCGGCGCATGGCCGAGGTGGTGCCGCTCGAGCGGCGCTACACCGACATCGTCGACACCACCGGGCCCGGCACGTTGTCACCCGAGCTCGTCGACGTCCGCTGGCAACTCGAGGAACTCCGGGTGGCGACGTTCGCGCAACCGCTGATGGTCAAACGGCCCGGCCAACCACCGGTCAGCGCAAAACGCATCGCCGCTGCGCTCGCGCGCTGAGTGGGCCCGGCACGCGACTCGGTCGCCGACTCCGCCCCGGCCAGACCCGGCGGGGAGGGAGGCGGCGACCGAGCGAGTCGCTGGAGGTGAATCGTCAGTCGATCGCCATGGCCGGCCGGGGAGCGCGGCGCATCATCAGGACCACGGCAACCACGGTCGCCAGGACGATGACGGCACTCGCCACCGTGATGAACGCAGGTGATTCCATGAAGATGCCCGGCAGCACCATGATCGCGTTCACGATGAGCGCCGCCGCGTTGATGCGGATCGCCAGGCGGTTGCCCGAGTTCCAGGCGATCGCGGCGCAGACGACCGACACCATGCCGATCGCGGCGTTCAGCAGCAGCAGGGCGAACGGTGGTACCTCGTCTCCCCAGTCGATGTCGAGCACCAGGAACGGGATGTTGGCCAGGCCGAGCGCGATCGACAGGGCCAGGCCGATGCGGACGGCGGTGGACGGTGGGGCGTCGGGTGAGGTTGCGGTGGTGGTGATGGTGGTCATTGTGGCTCCTCTGTCGGTGTGGTGTGTGGTTGTGGTGTGTGGTTGTGGTGAGTTGTCGGGCTTCATCATCGACTGGTCGACGATCCCCCGGCCAGAGGGCAAGCGCCCGAGATCGTCCTCGATGCTCGGGAAGGAATCGGGAGGTCTCTCCCGGGTCACCGGGACACGCGGACTGCCATGATGATGCGATGGAGCCGCCGATCCGTCTCGTCGTGGCCGACGACCACCCCGTCGTGCGCGGCGGTCTGGTGGCCATGTTGCGCACGAATCCTGGCATCGACGTCGTCGACGAAGCCTCCGACGGCGAGGGCGCGGTGCGGGCGGCGCAGGAACACCGTCCCGACGTCGTCCTCATGGACGTCCGGATGCCGGGCATGGACGGGGTGGAGGCCACACGCCGCATCCGCGAGTCGACGCCGGAATGTCGCGTGCTCATCCTCACGATGTACGACGACGACGCCACCGTGTTCACCGCGATGCAGGCGGGAGCGCAGGGGTACCTGCTCAAGGAGTCGGAGCAGGACGACATCGTGCGCGCCATCCGGGGTGTGGTCGCCGGCGAAGCGATCTTCGGGCCGGGCGTGGCGGCGCGGGTTCTCGGCTACTTCGCCGATCCCCCTCGGACCGTTGCTGTGGACTATCCGTTTCCCGAGTTGACCGACCGCGAGCGCCTCGTGCTCGACCTGTTGGCCCAGGGCGGCCGCAACGCCGACATCGCGGCCGAGCTCTACCTCTCGCCGAAGACGGTGAGCAATCACCTGACGGCGATCTTCGCCAAGCTCCAGGTCGCCGGGAGAGGTGAGGCGATCGTGCGGGCCCGCGAGCAGGGGCTGGGCACATCGTCGTGAACGACGTCGCCGTCCTGCTGGCGATCGTGGTCCCCGCACTGTCGCTCGTGCCGAGTGGGGTGCTGCTCCTGCCGACCCGGAGTCGGCCGGCGGGCGCACTGCTCCTGATGACCTCCGTCGGGGTGATCGTCGCAGCTGTCGCCCTGTTGATCGGTGAGGACGACGTCGCCACGGTGGTCCTGCTGGGATCGCTGGTGCTCCCCGGCGCCATGGCCCTGCTCGCCTATCCCCGCGCCTGCTTCCGGCACGCCGTGGACTTCAGCTCATGGATCGTCGTCGCTGCGACCGGCGTCCTCGCGGTCACGCAGGTCACTCGTCACCCCGGGCTGTCGGGGTCGCTCGCCGTCGTCACGATGCTCGCGTTGATCGGTCACGGTTGGTGGGTCCTCGAGACGGGCGACGACGACGATCGCTTGGCGACGCTGTGGCTCGCGCTCGCCGTCGGCACGACCGGCTGCGTCTTTGCACTCCTCTCCCTGCAGTTCGGTTCTGCCGGCACGGTCGCGGGGGCCGTTGCATTGTCGGCGATCGGCCCGGCGATGGTGATCGGTGTGCGCCGTCCGGACCGCACCGACGTCCGGGGCCTCGTCGTGCGGGTCGTCGTGTTCGCCGTCGTGGCGTTGACCTACGTCTCGGTCTTCGCCGGGCTCGTCGCCATCGTCGAGGTGACCGGAAGCGGGGATCCCTCGCCGACGGCGGTCGCCTTCATCGGTCTGGTGCTCGCCCTGGGGGTCCATCCGTTGCAGGTCGTGTTGCGGGGCCTGATCGACGAGGTGCTCTTCGGGGATCGACCCGACCCGCTCCTGGCGGCCACGGCGGTCGCCGATCAGATCGGTGACGATCCGCTGCTCGCCCTCCGAGCGATCCGGGGTGCGCTCGCGCTCCCGTACGCGAGCATCTCGGCGGGCGGGGTGGTGCTGGCGACCTCCGGCACATCGGTCACCGAGACCCGGCGACTGCCCCTGTCGCTCGGTGATGACACGGTGGGCGAGATGGTGATCGGCCTCCGTCCGGGGGAACTGGCGCTGTCGGCGGGCGACGAGCAGGTACTGCGCATCGTTGCGCCGCTGGTGGCCCAGACGCTGCGGTCGCGGAGACTGGCCGACGACCTCAAGGAGTCCCGAACGGCCGCGATCGCCGCGATCGAGGAGGAGCGTCGGCGACTCCGTCGGGATCTGCACGACGGGCTCGGGCCGACCCTCTCGGGCATCGCCTTCACCGCGGATGCGGCGCGGAACACGATCTCATCGGATCCTGCGGCCGCCGATGCCCTGCTCCTGCGCCTCCGCGCTGACGCCGGGAGGGCCGTCGGCGAGATCCGTCGCCTGGTATACGACATGCGACCACCGGCGTTGGACGAACTCGGCCTGGTGCCCGCGCTGCGCCAGCAGGTCGCCTCGATCCGGACGTCGGAGGGACAGCCGATGCAGGTGGAGCTCGATGCGACCGACCTTCCTCCCTTGCCGGCGGCGGTCGAGGTCGCCGCGTTCCGGATCGCCACCGAGGCGGTGATGAACTCGGCTCGGCACAGTCGCACCAACCGTGCCTGGGTGACGATCGACGACCACGACGGGCTGCTGCGTCTCACGATCCGCGACGCCGGCAGCGGCGGCGGCGCCTGGACTCCCGGTGTCGGGTTGTCGTCGATGCGCGAGCGCGCGGCGGAGGTCGGTGGCACGCTCGAGTTGGAGTCGAACGGCGGTGGGTCGATCGTGCGCGCCACGCTCCCGATCGGATGACGGACGCTTCGGCGCGTCTGTCGTTGCTCGACGGGCAACGACGATGTGGTGCTCCGCGTGGTGACGCGGTCCGACCTGTGAGTCAGGCTGCCGGTGTCCGACGTCGGTCGATCGCCCGCCAGATCAGCAGGATCAGCACGGCACCGATGATCGAGAAGATCACGCCGCCCGGCTGCAGCGCGCCCTCGTCCTCGTCCCAGCCGAACAGGGCCCAGGCGAGGAAGCCACCGGCGAACGAGCCGACGATGCCGAGCAGGATCGTCCACCAGAAGCCGATCGCGTCACGTCCCGGCACCAGGAGCCGGGCGGCGAAGCCAGCCACCACGCCCACGAAGAGCAGATACACCACCGTCCAGAAGTTGAACACTTTTCACCTCGCATCGAGTCGTGCCGGATGGTGTGCATCTTTGCAGTTGGACCGGGCCGTTCGTGCACATGGAAAGCTGGGACCATGGCTCCAGACCTCGATGATCGGCAACTCGACGCGCTGACGGATGCGACCGTCGAACTGCTCCAGGTGTTGATCCGCAATCGCTGCATCAACGACGGGACCGAGGCATCGGGCGAGGAGGTGCGCAACGCCGACGTGCTCCAGCAGGTGATCGAGGGGCCCGGCGTCGAGGTCGAGCGGTTCGAGGCGGCGCCGGGGCGGGTGTCGATCGTCGGGCGCATCGCCGGGTCGGATCCCGACGCGCCGAGCCTGTGTCTGATGGGCCACACCGACGTGGTGCCGGTCAACGAGTCGGGCTGGAGCGAGGACCCCTTCGGTGGCGAGATCATCGAGGGTCCCGACGGCCCGGAGGTGTGGGGGCGCGGCGCGGTCGACATGCTGAACCTCACCGCATCGATGGCGGTGAGCTTCCGGAGCCTCGCCGAGAGCGGCTTCCGGCCCACCGGCGACCTGATCTACTTCGGCGTGGCCGACGAGGAGGCCGGCAGCGCCTACGGCGCCCGCTGGATGGCCGACCATCACCGCGATGCGATCATGGCCGACTACGTGCTGACCGAGAGCGGCGGCCTCCACACCGGGCCCACGGAGGCGCCGTTCATCGGCGTCAACATCGCCGAGAAGGGTGTGGCGTGGCGGCGGCTGCGGGTGAAGGGGACGCCCGGCCACGGCTCGGCGCCGTTCCGTCGCGACAACGCGCTCGTCAAGGCCGCCGGCGTGATCCAGCGGTTGCACGACTATCGACCGGCGCCGCGGTTCCACGAGCTGTGGGGTCAGAAGATCGAGGCGCTGGGGTTGCCCGACGAGCTGAAGGCGTCGCTCCTCGACCCGGCGGCGATCGACGACGTGCTCGACACCTTCCCGAGCGCGGCAGCGGCGTCACACTTCCACGCCTGCACGCACACGACGTTCTCGCCGAACCTCGTCGACGGCAGCGAGTCGGGTGGCGGTCGGATGAAGGTCAACGTGATCCCCGACACCGTGGTGATCGACGTGGACATCCGCACCGTGCCGGGCGAGGGCCCCGACGAGGTCGAGGCGCATCTGCGGGCCGCGCTCGGTGATCTCGCCGACGAGGTGGTGGTCGAGCCGTTGATGAACGATGCGGCATCGATCAGCCGGCTCGACACGCCACTGTGGGACAGCCTCCAGCGGGCGGTCAACGTGCCGTTTCCGACCGCCCGGCTCACCCCGCAGTTCGTCGTCGGCTTCACCGACGCCCGGATCTACCGCGAGATGGGCGCGGTGGCGTACGGCGCCGGGTTGTTCAGCCCGTCGCTCGACTCGAGCGAGTACGGCTCGCGCTTCCACGGCAACAACGAACGCATCGACCTCGAATCGCTCGCATTGACCACGCGGCTGTTCCACCACGTCGCCACCGACCTCCTCGGCTGACCCGACCGCCCCAACCCGTTTGTGTCGGGTTTCGGGTGGCCCGTCCCACCGACATCTCGACGCAAACGGATCGGGGTCAGGGCTTGGTGCGTGAGGCCAGGTAGTCGCGGGCGGCCTGGCGGGCCTCGGGGTCGCGCATCGCGGCGCCGAGGAGATCGGCGTCGGCCCAGGCACCGACCGTGGATGCCACGTCCTCCAACGCCTCGTTCACCTGACGTTTGGTGGCGCGCACCACGCTCGGTGCCTTGGCGGCCAGTTGCTCGGCGAGCTCGTCGACGGCCGACTCCAGGTCGAGGCGTGGCACCACCCGGTTGACGAACCCGAGCGCCTTCGCCTCGTGGGCGTCGAAGGGCCGGCACGTCAGCACGAGCTCACGCGTGAACGCCGGACCGATCTCGCGCACCAGACGCGGGATACCGCCCCACGCCAGCGGGATGCCGAGGTCGACCTCGGGGATCGAGAACACGGTGTCGTCGGCGGCGACCCGCAGATCGCAGACGCCGGCCAGTACCACGCCGCCACCGACGCACGGCCCCTTGATCGCTGCGATCGAGAGCGCCGACATCCGCTCCATCGCCTCGGCCATCAGGCGTCCGAGGTCGGCCTGGTCGCGGCTCGACGTGCTCGTGGGCGAATCGGTGCCGGCGAACTCGCGGAGGTCGAAGCCCGAGGAGAACGCTCGCCCTTCGCCGGTGACGACGACCACCGACGCCGACGTGGTGTCGAACCAACGGGCCGCCTCGGCGATCTCGCGCAGCGGCACCGTCCCGAGCGGGTTCAGCTTGGCGGGTTGGGTGAGGGTCAGTCGTCCGATCCGGTCGTCGACCTCGACTCGGAGCGTGGTGAAGTGCGGTGCAGCTGCGTCGGCCATGCACCCATCGTGTCACCGCGGCTCCTCGCCCGGAGCAGTCGGGAACACTCAGGGGGCAGCGTCGACGACCGGGTTGGTCAGCACGCCGATCGAGCTGATCTCGACACGCACCTCCTGCCCCGGCTCCAGCCACCGCTGTGGTGTGCGGGCGAAGCCGACACCGGCCGGGGTGCCCGTGGCGATCACGTCGCCCGGCTCGAGCGTCGTGAACGTCGAGCAGTAGGCGACGATCGCCGCCACGTCGTGGATCATCAGGCTGGTCGGAGCCTGTTGGACCACCTCGCCGTCGACGGTGGTCGTGAGCTCCAGCGCGCCCGGATCGGCGATCTCGTCCGCCGTCACGATCCACGGCCCCCACGCCCCCGATCGGTCGAAGTTCTTGCCGGGCGTGAACTGGCTGGTGTGCCGCTGCCAGTCGCGCAGCGTGCCGTCCATGAAGCACGAGTAGCCGCCGACGTGGTCGAGGGCGGTCTCCCGCCCGACGAGACGGGCCCGACGACCGATCACCACCGCCAGCTCGCCTTCCCAGTCCAACTGCTGGCTCGCAGCCGGACGTTCGATCGGCCGGCCGTCGCCGACGAGCGACGAAGCGAACCGGGTGAACAGCACGGGATGCCCCGGTGGCTCGGCGGCCCGATCCGATTCGGCGGCATGGTCCGCGTAGTTGACGCCGACGCAGATGATGCGAGCCGGCGCGGGAATCGGAGGGAGGAGCCGCAGTTCGTCGAACATCGTGGTTCGTCCGGCCGCCTCGGCGATCGCCGCCCGCCCCGCTTCGTCGATCGCCGCGCCGACCAGTTCCGCCGGGCTGCTCCAACGCTCCGACACGTCGACGATCCCGTCAGCGTCGACGGGGCCCCAGATCACGCTGCCGTCGCCGCGCTGCGCCGCTGCCAGCTTCATCGGTCCCTCCGCCCGGTCGTCATGCCCGCTGGAACCTTCCCGGTTCGACTTCGATCGCTTCGCCGCGGCGCAGCATCCGCTGCACGTGCAGGTCGGCGCTGCGGGTCTCGACCGACTCGACGAACGGCATCTGAACGTGCGGTCGGTAGATGAACCGGTGGTCGCGCATCTCGTCGATCGTGTGCGGCTCGCGCAGGAACTCCAGCATCGCCTCGTGGCGCCGTCCGATCACCGCCGTGAACGCGTCGACCATCTCGACGAACACGGTGCGACCCTCGATCACGCCCTTGTGGTGGAACGTCACGTAGAAGTCGGCCTGCTCGTCGCGCACCTTCGCCAGACTCGCCTCGAAGTCCTCGAGATCGCTCCACACGTCGCCGTAGTACGGGCCGAACCCGGTGAGGTCGATGTCGGACAGGAAGAACACGCCGTCGATCCGGAACCCGCTGTGCCCGCGGGTGTGCCCGGGCAGATGGACGGCCTCGACGGTGACACCGCCGCCGAGGTCGAACACGTCGCCGTCGGTGAACCCCTGGGCATCCGGGCGGGGTGTGTAGTGGAACTCGTCGAGGATCACCCGTTCGAAGTCGGTCCGCGCCCGACCCGTCAGTCCGTAGACGGCCATCAGCCCGTCGATCGACCGTGCACCGGGAAGGTCCTCGTCGTGGATGTGCAGGCGAGCGTTCGGAAACGAACCGTTGCCGGCCATGTGGTCTTCGTGCGAGTGGCTGTTGATCACTGCGTCGACCGGCACCGGCGCGCCGCCGCGGGCGACGACGGTCACCGATGGATCGATCACCACCGATTCGCCGGCACCGCGCACGAGCACCGTGTTTCCCGACGGGTAGGCGCCGTTCGCGTCGCCGACCAGCACGCTCACGCTGTCGGTCAGCCGCCGCTCGTCATCGCCCCAATCGACCATTCGCCCGACCATAGCGAGACGATTGCACCAGGGGTCAGACCCCTGGTGCAATCAGTCGGTGGGCTCGAGTTTGAGGGAGGCGGAGTTCATGCAGAAGCGGTCGCCGGTGGGACCCGGACCGTCCGGGAAGACGTGGCCGAGGTGGGCTCCACAGTTCGCGCACACCGTCTCGACGCGAACCATGCCGTGGGATCGGTCCTCCTTGCGGGCGATCTTCTCCTGGGCGAGCGGGTCGGTGAAGCTCGGCCATCCGCACCCGGCGTCGTACTTCGTCTCCGACGAGAACAGGGGCTCGTCGCACACGATGCAGTGATACGTGCCGTCGTCGTCGACGTTCCAGTACTCGCCGGAGAAGGCGCGCTCGGTGGCAGCGTGCTGGGTGACCTCGTACTGGAGCGGGGTGAGCCGCTGCCGCAACTCGTCGTCGGAGGGAATCGGTCGATCAGCCATGCGCACAGGATGCCCCGAGCCGACGACCGTGCACGTACCGATACGCGAGTTTCGACGATGTTCCGGTCCGTGCGAGGGTCGTTCGACCCTGTCCGATCGGCCGTCGACAGCCCAACCTGGTCACCACACGACCGAGAATCGAGGCGACATGAAGATCACCGCAGTGCTCGTGGCCAGTGCATCCGTGCTGTTGTTCGGGTGCGGAGGCAGCGACGACGGCGGGGGCGGGTCCGCACAGACCGAGCTCGCCGACCTGCTCGTCGAGAACGAAGCGTCATTCGAGGAGGAGTGCGTGCGCGACAAGACGGGTGAGCTCTCCGACGACGACGCCCAGTTCCTGATCGACAACTTCGACGCCACCGACATGGAGGGGTTCAGCACCGACCTCGAGGCGTGGGCCGACAGCTTGATCGAGTGCATCCCGGGCGCCTCCCAGGACTAGGAGCCCCGCGGTCTCTGCCGGAGGCCCAGCGGGTCGATGGCGGAGTTTCGATCATGTTCCGCAGGGCGTTCGAACCCGGTCATCGATCGATTCGTACCCTGTCTGCATGTCGCGTATCCGTCGTCGGAGTCACCGCGTCGCGGCACTGGCGATTGCCTGCGGAGTCGCCCTGGCCGCCTGTGCAGACGCAGATGACCCACCGGACGCCGACCCCGTGCAGCAGTACCGTTACCCGCCCGCCCCGCAGTCGCCGCCCGCCGGCGAGGAGCGCGCGGGAGCGATCCGCGACGCCATCGAGCGCATCGGCGTGCAACTCGCCATCGGCGAGATCGACGAGCAGGCCGTGGCCGACCTGGCCGCCGCCGGCGACGTCCGGCACGCCTGGTACGTCGCCGACCTGATGCGGTTCTTCGGCGCCGGTGACAACGGTGGCAACGACCTCGTCGCGGCGTTCGAACAGCTCACCGGCTCATCGCTCGCCGACGATCCCGACAGCGAACGCAGCGTCTGGCTCAGCGCGACCAATCACCTGATCGCCTGGGACACACCCGACTATCCGAGGTATCGGGACGACAAATCGGTGCTCTTCCTGCTCGTCGAGCCCGCATGGGAGCCGTTCTTCGCCGACACCGATTCCGACATCGACTGGCGGTATCTCAGCTGGGGTGGTGTGCTGATCGACGACCGCGATCTCGGCGACCCCGACGGCTGCCCGAGCGGCTGCATCCCGGCGCTCGACGACCCGGCGACGACGGGCGCCGAAGAAGGCGACTGGTACCCCGACGACGCGATCGTGTTCGGCATCGTCGAGGGAGGAGAGGCGCTGGCGATCCCCAAGCACATCGCGGAGATCCACGAGATGTTCAACCTCACGCTCGGCAACCGCAGATTCGGTGTTCCGTACTGCACCCTGTGCGGCTCCGCCCAGGCGTATCGCACCGATCAGGCGGTGGAACAGGGCGCCGACGAGGTTCCGGTGCTGCGCACCTCCGGCCTGCTGTCGCGGTCGAACAAGGTGATGTACGACCTGCGCACCCGGTCGGTCTTCGACACCTTCACCGGTGCCGCCGTGTCCGGCCCGCTGCACGATGCCGGCATCGTGCTCGAGGAGACCGCCGTGGTGACGACGACGTGGGGCGAGTGGAAGGCCGCGCATCCCGACACCGGGATCATCGCCGAGGACGGCGGGATCGGACGTTCCTACCCCCTCGACCCGCTCCGAGGGCGGGACGACGACGGACCGATCTTCCCGATCGGCGACGTCGACGAGCGACTCGGCGTCCAGGAGCTGGTGCTCGGGGTGATCACCCCCGACGGCACTGCGGTGGCCTTCCCCGCCGCTCGTGCTCGAGACGTGCTCAGCGCCGGCGGTGACGTCGCGGCAGCGGGCGTGGCGCTCGTCGCCGATGGCGGCGGGCTGCGGGCGATCGACACGACCTCCGGCGATCCGCTCGGCTCACACGAGTCGTTCTGGTTCGCCTGGAGCCAGTTCCATCCGACGACCCAGCTCTGGCAGCCCTGACCGTCAGAGCGTGGCGAGGAAGGCGTCGAGCGCGGCGTTGGTCTCGGCGGGGGCTTCCTGCTGGACCCAGTGCCCGGCGCCGGGGATGATGGTGCTGCCGCGGAAGTCGGTGCATCCGGATCCCGGGTCGGCGAAGCCGTCGACACCCGGCACCAGCCCCCGCACGAGGTCGCGCTCGCCGGCGATGAAGCACGACGGCTGGTCGACGGTGGCGCCCATCACGTCGGCGTTCGCCTCCACGTCGAGCGTCAGCGCTCGATAGCGGTTGAAGGCGCCGACCATGCCGACGCGCTCGAACGCGGCCGCGTACCGATCGAGATCGTCGTCGGGCATGAAGCTCAACGGTCCGGCGGGTGGGTCGGGGAGCACCGACAGGAAGGACGCGCCACGAGGTGCTCCGCCCAGCGTGCTGTCGGCCGCGGCGCCGCCGGACAAGCCGAAGTACACCTTCTTCAGCGCGGCGCGGGTGTCGGCGGCGAACTCCGCCTCGACCCGACCCGGCTCCTGGAACGACAGCATGTAGAAGAACCGGTCGGGGTAGAGCTGGTCGAACAGATCGAGCAACGACACCGGCATCGCCGGGGTGTGCGGCACGCTCATTCCCGCCACCGCCCGAACACGATCGGGATGGCGGATCGCCGTCTGCCATGCGATCGGGGCGCCCCAGTCGTGGCCGAACAGGACGACCGGTTCGTCATCGAGCACCTCGGCCACCGCGGCGACGTCGCCGGCGAGTTCCTTCAGCGTGTAGCGCTCGATCTCGGGTGGTGCCGAGCTGTCGCCGTAGCCGCGCACGTCCATCGCCGCCACCCGGTACCCGCCCCCGGAGAAGTGGGCGACCTGGTGCCGCCACGAGTGCGGTGCCTCCGGCCAGCCGTGGACGCACAGGATCGTCGGTCCAGCGCCCGTCACCTCGACGCGCAGTGTGATGTCGCCGTTGTCGACCAGCAGTTCGTCCATCGAGCCATCATGGCGCGTGTCGCGCTCCCGGATGGTCAGTCGGCCTGGCCGGTCTGGCGGAGGAACGTCAGCGAGTCCCACAGATCGGTTCGTCGGGCGACGAGCCCGTCGCGGACCTCGAACCACATCACCCCGGGGATGTCGATCGGCGTCCCTTCGTAGGTGGCGGTGAAGCGGTAGCGAGCGACGACCTGGCCGTCGAGGTCGAGCGCTCCGATGGTGACGACGGTGTACCGCGCCCCCACGAACGTGTCGAGGAAGCCGGGGAGTCGCCTGCGGTACTCCGTCCGTCCGACGCTGCCGTCGCCGAGTTCGGCGAGGTGCTCGTTGACGAAGTCGTCGGTGACCAATGCACTGATCGCATCGGGGTCGGCGCCCGCGAACGCGTCGAGATATCTCCGCGCGACGTCGACCGGAGTCTCCACCACCGCAACGGTACCGCTGCAGGAGTGTGGTCGAATGTCCCGCATGACCGGGCCGGAGGACACTCGCTCCCCATGGGAACGCGACGACTGGTTGCCGGAAACCGCAGCGTCGGCGTCCGACACGCCGGAGTCCAGGACCCCGGAGACCGGGTCGCCGGTGTCGGGTTCCCAGGATCCACCCTCCCGGGTCCAGGTCGTCGTCGCGGCGGGATTCGCAGCAGTGCTCGTCGTCGTCGGAGTCGTGGCGCTGGTGCGCAACGACGAGGCGTCGCCCGCAGCCTCGGCCGACACGACGATCGCCACCGTGGGTACCGATGGCGCCGAGCCGGCTCCCGTCACCGTGCCGGTCGCCGCCCCGTCCGGGTCCGCCGCCCCCGCGTTCGCCGGGCCAACCGACATCGCCGTCGCCGAGGGCGGGCGCCCCGCTGTCTGGACCGAGTGGGAGATCGACGTGCCGAGTCCGCTCGACGCCATCGCCGTGCCGACCGAACTCGTCGCACTCGCCGACTCGGGTGTTCTGCACCGCGTCGAGTTCCCGTCGGGTCGCGTCCGAAGCGTGTTCGTCGACGCTGCCGGCCTCGACAGCCAGGTCGTCGTCGGCGACGACGCGATCGTCGTCTACTCCTCGCGACGGCTGACGGTGTTCCGGGGCGACGACGCCCCGATCGAACAGATCGAGATGGCCGATGGCGTCATCTTCGTCCAGGTGTGGCCGGGAACGGGTCGCTTCATCATCACCACGGCCGCGAGCTCGGGGGATTCCCCCGAGGAGCAGTTCGTCCTCGAACCCGATGGCGCGCTCGCGCCTGTCGACGGCGGAGCGTTCACCGAGTACGTGTTCTGGGCCCGAAGCTTCCTGCCGTCCGGTGAGCTGGTGGTCAACCGTCCCGGTGGCGTGTACGCGATCGCGCCCGACCAGACGGTGCGTCGTGTGAGCGAGGGCGACCTCCTGGCCACCGGGAGCCGGCACTTCGCGGTCGAGGAGTGCGATGCCGCACTGACGTGCGCACAGGAGGTCGTCGACGCATCGACCGGTGAGCGCGTACCGGCATCGCTCGAGGCCCTGGCCGGAGCCATTTTCGTGGATCCGTCGACGCGCTTGTCGCCTGACGGTCGGTCGGTCGTCGCCACCGACAACGACCGCGGTACCGGGATCCGACAGATCGTCGACGCCGAGACGGGAGCCGCGCTCGACATCGGCCGCGTCGACTCGATCTTCTACGCGGACACCTGGGCCGCCGACAGCTCGGGGCTGTTCACCGAACAGGCCGGACTGCTGCGATTCCACCCACGTGAGCCGGGCGACGTGGCAGTGGTCGAGGAGCTCGGACGGATCGCATCGATCGGCACCCGCGCCGCTCCGGGCGGTTGAGCGCCCTCACCCTCCGAGCGCCTTCATCCTCCGAGCGCCTTCATCCTCCGAGCGCCTTCATCCTCCGAGCAAGGTGTCGAGCGACTTGGCGATCGAGCCGAGGTCGTTGCGATCCTCGTGCTGCAGTCGGGTCAGGTAGGTGATCGCCACGTCGTTGCGCTCGATGATGCCACCGTCGGTGTCGGGCGCGAGTTCCACCGTGTCGCCCCAACCCATCTCGACGGTGAACGCGTCTTCGTGGCCGGGGATCGGCCTGAGCGTCGCCGCAGCCATCGAACGCGGAGGCTGATCGCCGACCCGTGCGTACCTCCACGCACCGAACTCCTCGATGGGGAGATCGGGCACGTTGACGTTGACGACCACCGGTTCGACCGGCATGTCGTCGAGCAGCGCCTGCGCGACCGTGGCGGCGACCGTGGCGGCACTGTCCCAGTGCTGTGATTCGATCGCCTCGTCCCAGCCCTGACCCTCGACACCGAACCCGGTGACCGCCTGGCTGATCGCGACGCCGGAGATGTGGCCGTTGCGCCCGGTGAGTGCGGCGCCGACGGTGCCCGAGTGGTAGACGGAGCGCCCGACGTTGGCGCCCGGGTTGATCCCCGACACGACGAGGTCGAACGCACCGCCGAAGGCGCCGAGCCTGGCGAAGAACACGCACAGCGCCGGCGGGCCGCTGACCTTCCAGATGCCGTCGGCGGGACAGTCGGAGATGTGGGCGCGGCGCACCTCCGGCTGGATCAGGTGGAGGGCGCCGATCGCCGCGCCGGCGCCCGAGTACTCCTGGTCGGGAGCGATCACGACCACTTCGTGATCGCCGTCGAGGGCGCAGATCGCACGGGCGAGCACGTGCAGTCCGATCGAGTCGATGCCGTCGTCGTTCGTCACCAGGATGCGCATGACACCATCCTCGCACGGCCCCGCAGATTTCGTCTGAACGCAGGGTGAACGTCCGCGGTCGGTGAGCTGGAGCCCTCACACCGTGTCGGCGGCGACGGCGGCGGCGAGCGCTGCGCTCGATCGTTGACTGGTCAGGATGAACAGCGCCAGGCCGCTGATCACGAGCGCCATGCCGACCACCTGGGGGAGCCGAACGGCCTCACCGAGGATCAGGAACCCGAACAGCACGGCGATCGCCGGCTGCGCGGTCTGCATGATCCCGATCGTCGCCACCGGGATGTGCTGCTGGGCGAACACGATGCATCCGTGCGACAGCATCCCGGTGAGGAACGTGAGGATCACGACAACCGTCCAGCCCCGCCCGCTCAACGCGAACACGTCGGCCCCGGCGATCACCGCAGCGATCGGGGCAGCCATCAGCACCCCGATCGGCATCATGCACGACATGAAGTCGAGCGTGCCCACGCCCGAGGCCCGCGCCCGCTTCGACGACAGCAGGTAGCCGGTCCAGAGGGCGATCACACCGATCATCAGCAGGTCTCCCTCGACCGACGACGCTCCCGACTCCGGGCCGAAGAAGAGCACGAGCGCCACGCCGACGATCGACAGCGCGCCCCAGCGCAGCGCTCTCCAGTTCGGGCTCTCGGCGAAGAACAGTGCGCCGAGCGGCAGCAGCACCAGCGGGTTCAGCGCCGCGATGAACTCGGCGTGGGCGATGCTCGTCTTGGTGATCGCCGTGAAGAACAGCGCGATGTTGGCGCCGAAGAACAATCCGGGAAGTGCAGCACTGCGCCACGCCGTCGCCGTCGGCAACGGTCGTCCGCGTTGGGCCTTCAGGACCAACAGGACGGTCCACCACCCGATGACCGCGCCGATCATCCGCCAGAACGCGATCACCGAGCCGGTCGACTCCGACCACTTGATCAACGACGAACTCGACGAGAAGCTGACGACCGCCACCACCATGGCCAGCAGGGCCAGCGTACGGCCGCTGAAACGCTCGCTCAGCGGCGCCGACCGCAGGCCGCTGGTCACGGCGCCGCGTCGGGCTGGTCGAGCACGTCGAGCAGGTCGGGCAGGTCGGGATGGTCGGCGCGAACGAGGTCCGGTTCGAGGTAGATCACCGTGGCCGACGGCGTCGTCGCCCGGATCGCGTCCTCGGTGTCGTTGATCGCCGCGACGAGCTCATCGGCCGACAGCGCCGAGGAGAACTCGATCTTCGCGCCGACCAGGATCTCGTCGGGTCCGAGATGTTCGGTGCGCATGTGGATCAACTGGTCGACGTTCGCCGTCGACCTGATCGCCTCGGCGATCGCGTCCTGCGTCGTCGCACTCGCCGACTCACCGATCAGCAGGCTCTTCATCTCGACGATCAGCACGATCGCGATCGCGATGAGCAGGATGCCGATCATCACCGAGCCCATCGCATCCCAGCGAGGCTCGCCGGTGACCTCGGCGAGCACCACTCCGGACAGGGCGAACACGAGGCCGATGAGCGCGCCGACGTCCTCGAGCAGGACCACCGGCAGCTCGGGTTGCTTGGTGTGTCGGATGAACCTCCACCAGCTCGTCGTCGGTTCCTTGACGTGCTTCGACTCGCGAACGGCCGTGCGCAGCGAGTACGACTCGAGCACGATGGCGACGACCAGGATCGTCACCGCCACCCCCAGGCTCTCGACCTCGTGGGGATCACGCAGCTTCGAGATGCCCTCGTAGAGCGCGAACATCCCGCCGGCCGAGAACAGCACCAGCGCCACGGCGAAGGCCCAGAAGTACCGTTCCCGTCCGTACCCGAACGGGTGGGTTGCATTCTCCGATCTCGTCGCTCGTTTGCCACCGAGGAACAGCAGCAGCTGGTTGCCGGTGTCGGCGAGGGAGTGGACCGTCTCGGCGAGCAGGCTCGCGGAGCCGGTGATCAGGAAGCCGACGAACTTCGAGACGGCGATGCCGAGGTTGGCGAAGAACGCTGCGAAGATCGCTCTGCGGCTGCCGTCGGTCACCGTGGCGAGCGTACGTCACCGAGTGTCGCGTCGACCCGCTCGAGTCGCTCGAGTGGCCCGAGCGACGACGGGGGTCCCCCTCGGCGGCGCAGACCGGTAGCCTTTTCTCGATGAGTCCCCTCGAAGCCATGGCCGCGGAGACGAGTGGAGCGGCGTCCAGCGAACCGATCATCGTGGTGACCCCCGAGGCGCTCGACCACTTGCGCGAGTTGCGCGACGACGAAGTCGACGGCGACAAGCTCGGCCTGCGGCTGGCGATCGCGTCGGATCCGGGCGAGGAGTTCCGCTACGACCTGTCGTTCGAGGAGTACCTCACCGCTGCATTCACCGACGAGGTCCGCACGCACGACGGCATGAAGGTGATCATCCCGGGGAACGACGTCGAACTGCTCACGGGGGCAACGCTCGACTACACGCCGACGCAGGGTCTCGTGATCCGCAACCCCAACCGTCCGGCCGCTCCGTCGATCGACGGCCTGACCGCCGACGACGAACTGTCGGCCGAGATCGAGGCGCTCGTGGCCGCCGAGGTGAACCCGGCCCTCGCCGCACACGGTGGGTTCGTCACGTACGTCGGCCACGACGGTGAGGGCACCGCCTACCTCACGATGGGCGGCGGCTGCCATGGCTGTTCGATGAGCAAGATGACGATGCTCGATGGTGTGCAGACGATGCTGGTCGACGCCATCGACGGCGTCGAGCGCGTGAAGGATCTCACCGATCACGCCACCGGCGAGAACCCCTTCTACTCCTGACCCACCCCTCAATCCACCCGAGGAATGTCGGCGGGTCAGGGGCGGGCGAGGCGTCGCAGCGGCGGTTCGGTGCTCGGGGGCTGCTTGCGGGGTGGGAGCTCGGCGAGCAGCCGTGTGGTCGTCGCGGTGATCTCCGCAACCGCGCGTTCGAATGCGGCCTCGGTCGCGGCCGACGTCTTCTGGACCCCACTGACCTTGCGGACGTACTGACGGGCGCCGGCCTCGACCTCCTCCGGCGTCGCGGCGGGTTCCAGCCCGCGCAACGTGGTGATGTTGCGGCACATGGTCAGTCGACGATCAGGTGGTCGGCATCGGGAAGAGCCTGCACGTACTGGCGTGCGACCCAGCAGATCGGTCGGATGCGGAGCCCGTTCGCGCGGAGGTCGCCGACCACGCCGTCCATCAGCGCCGACGAGAAGCCGTTGCCCCGGTGCTGCAGCCTGGTCTCCACGTGCGGCACGGTCACCACACCGTCGGCCTGCGAGAACGGTGCGAACGAGAGCAGCTCGTCGCCGTCGTACAACTCGTAGCGAGCGCGCTCGTCGGAGCGGATCACGTGCATCGAATCCATCGGACAAGTGTCGCGCGCTGGGGGTCGGGACACGCCGCTCGACGTCAGGCCGGGGATTCGAGCGCGCGATCGAAGTCGGCGATCAGGTCGGCGCAGTCCTCGAGGCCGACCGACACGCGCAGCAGCCCGTCGCTGACCCCGGTGGCTGCTTGTTCGTCGGGCGTGAGGCTCGCATGGGTGGACGTCGCAGGGTGACACACGAGCGTCTCGGGCCCGCCGAGTGAGGTGGCCACGCGGGCGATGCGGAGCCGGTCGAGGAACGATGCGGCGGTGGCGCGGTCGGCCACTTCGAACGACAGCACCGTTCCGTACTGGCGCAGTTGCCTGGTGGCCAGCTGGTGCTGCGGGTGCTCGCTCAACCCGGGGTAGTGCACCGAGCGCACTTCGGGATGGTCGGCGAGGGTGATCGCCAACGAGCGAGCGGTCTCGTTCTGGTGGCGTGTGCGCACGCCGAGTGTGCGGATGCCCCGAAGGGCGTTGAGTGCGTCGAACGGCGACGGTGTGGCGCCGTGGAGTACCGAGTAGGCCCAGATCTCACCGAGGAGGTCGGCGTCGCCCGAGATCACGCCGAGCGTGGCGTCGTTGTGGCCGGCGATGCCCTTCGTGGCCGAGTGCAGCGCGAGGTCGACGCCATGCGCGAGCGGCTGCTGGCCGAGCGGCGTGGAGAACGTGGAGTCGACGACCGTGAACGGGCCGCGGATCGAGCCGATCTCGTCGAGGTCGGCCAACTCGAGACGCGGATTGGACGGCGACTCCGCGAGCACGAGCATCGTGCGGCCGGGTTCGACCGCGGCGGCGAAGGCGCCGGGCGTTGCGACGTCGACGAACGTGACGTCGATCCCCATGCGATGACAGGGGCCCTGCAGGAAGGCGAGGGTGCCCGCGTACAGCTGGCGCTGGGCGACGATGTGGCTGCCGGTCGAGCAGAGGGCGAACACCGTCGAGGCCAACGCACCCATGCCCGACGCGAACGCGAGCGATGCCTCGGCCCCCTCCAACTCGGCCATCGCCTGCTCGAAGGAGTTGACCGTCGGGTTCGAGTACCGGCTGTAGAAGTCGCCGTGACGCACCGACGTGGCGCGGCGGTGAGCGTCGTCGAGGCCCTCGGATTCCCAGGTGCTCGACGCCCACAGCGCAGGGGCCAACGACGATCCGCTCGCAGCGCGACCCGCCGTGATCGCCAGGGTCTCCGGCGCGACCTCGCCAGGCGCAGCGGCGGGCGGCGTCCGGTCGTTCGACATGGCCGAGGACGCTATCCGCCGTCAGCCGGCGTCGACGCGACGTTCGGCGTCGGGCACCAGACGTCGTGTCACTCCGCGAGGGCGGCGATGACGGTGTCGTGGAGGAGGCGGTTGGTGCTGATCGCCGTGTTGTGCAGGTGGGTCGACTCGCCGAACCGGTCGGTCAGGCTGCCACCCGCTGCTTCGACGATCGGCTTCACCGCGGCGATGTCGTACGGCGCCACGCCGACGGCGTCGACCGCCACGTCCATCGCCCCCTCGGCAACCAGCATGTGCTGCCAGAAGTCGCCGATGCCGCGTGACCGTCGGGCCTGCTGTTGGAGTCGCACGAGCGCGGGCGTGAGCCCCAGCGCATCCCACCCATGGCTGTGGGTGATGCTCACCTGCGCCTCGGCGAGGACGTCGACGGTCGACACGACGATCGGTCGTTCGTCTCCGAACACCGAGATGGTCGCGCCGAGCCCGAGCCCGCCCCACCACCGTCGCCCGAGCGCGGGCGCGGACACGACGCCGAGCACCGCGCCTCGATCGGCGTGGACGAGCGCGATCAACGTCGCCCAGATCGGGATGCCGCGCACGAACCCGGACGTGCCGTCGATCGGGTCGATCACCCACTGCCAGGGCGAGGCGACGTCGCCGACCGCGCCGTGCTCCTCGCCGAACGCGCTGTGGTGGGGCCGTTCGTGCATCAACCGTTCGACGATCATCGTCTCGGCCCGTCGGTCGATCTCGGTCACCTCGGTCCGATTGCGTTTCCAGTCGATGTCGAAGTCGGCTTCGTGGAAGTTCGGCAGCGTGTACGCATCGACGGCGTCGGCCACGTCGAGTGCGAGTGCCAGTTCGTGGGTGAGGTCGGGAACGTGGTTCATCGAGGTCTCCGATCGTCAGGACTCGGATGCGGGCGCGGCCGACGGGAAGCGTGGCGGCCGCTTCTCCTGCAGTGCCGCGAGTCCCTCGGCGGCGTCGGGTCCGAGGAAGTTGATCATCTCGTAGGCGAGTGACGCCTCGAAGTTCGGCAGCGCCTGGCGCAACCAGTGGTTGAGTGCCCGCTTGGTCATGCGGGTCGCATCGACGGGGCCGGCAGCCAACTTCTCGGCCACCCCCAACGCCGTCGTCAGCACCTCGTCGGCCGCAACGGCCTTGGACACGAGCCCGATCCGTTCCGCCTCGCGCCCGTCGAGGAAGTCGGCCGTGAGGAGGTAGTACTTCGCCTTGGCCATGCCGCAGAGCAGTGGCCAGATCGCGACGGCGTGATCGCCTCCTGCCACGCCCAGGCGGATGTGACCGTCGGTGAGCTTGGCGTCCTCGTTGATGATGCTGATGTCGGCGAGCAGCGCCACGGCGAGACCGGCACCGACCGCCACGCCGTTGATCGCCGACACGATCGGCGTGTCGCAGTCGATCATCGTGCGGACGATGTCGCCGGCCTCCTTCATCACCCGGATGGTCTGGGCGTAGTCGCCGACCTGTTCGGCGATCCAGTCGAGATCACCACCCGCCGAGAAGGCTCGTCCGGCACCCGTGACGACCACGGCTCGCACGGTGGAGTCGGCGTCGATCGTCCGGAACAACTGCGACAGCTGCAGGTGCATGTCCGCGCCCGTGGCGTTGAGCCGCTCGGGATCGTCGAGCGTGACGAGCAGCACACCCTCGGTCGGCCGTTCGAACCGCAGGTGGGTGTACGCAGCGTACGG
This sequence comes from Ilumatobacteraceae bacterium, assembly GCA_963715285.1. GTDB lineage: Bacteria > Actinomycetota > Acidimicrobiia > Acidimicrobiales > Ilumatobacteraceae > Sva-07. The sequence continues at coordinate 44,422 of CAVQRU010000022.1, forward strand.
ATCGGTCGTGGTGTCGCTCACCTCACGAAGACTACGAGTTGGCGGTTCCTCGCCGAAGTGCCGATCCGGGCTCAGCCGTTGCGGACAGTGGTGACGAGGCCGTCGACGTCCAGTCCGAAGCGGCTCAGGATCGCACTGGACTTCGGGTCGTGCGGGATGAACTTCGTCGGGAGGCCGAGGATGCTCACCTCGGTGTGGGTGCGCAGTGCGCACACGGCATCTCCGACGGACATCCCGATCCCGCCGTCGCGGATTCCGTCCTCGATCGTCACCACGCGATCGTGGGTGGCGGCGTCGGCGATCATCGCCGCATCGAGCGGCGCACAGCAGCGGGCATCCCAGACCGTGACCTCGATGCCGTCCTCTGCGAGCACGTCGGCGGCCTTCTCGGCGGTCTCGAGCATCTTGCCGACGGCCACGATGCACGTCCCGGAACCGGAGCGGACCCTCCGGGCGCTCAGGCCCGATCCGACCTCGGTCTCGCCGACCTGGCGGGCGGCGCCGCGCGGATACCGGATCGCGATCGGTCCGTCGCCGACCAGCGCAACGGCGTCGTGCAACATCTGAGCGAGCTCCTGTGCACTCGACGGCGCGAGCACCCTCATCCCGGGCACCTTCGACAGCAGTGCCATGTCGTACACACCGTGGTGGCTCGCACCGTCCGGTCCGGTGACCCCGGCGCGATCGAGGCAGAAGATCACCGGGAGCCGATGCAGCGCGACGTCGTACACGACTTGATCCCACGCCCGGTTGAGGAACGTCGAGTAGATCGCCACGATCGGGCGAAGTCCGGCCATCGCCATCCCGGCGGCGCCGGTGACCGCATGCTGCTCGGCGATGCCGACGTCGAACATCCGGTCGGGGAACCGGTCCTGGAACGGCAGCAGGCCCGTCGGGCCCGGCATGGCCGCGGTGATCGCGACGATGCGTTCGTCGGCCTCGGCCTCCTTGACGATCGCCTCGGCGAAGGCCTGCGTGTACCCGGTGGAGACCGCCTTGGGCGGTCCGACGAGCGGATCGAACACCGGTGCGTCGTGGAGGTGCTTCTCGTCGTCGTCCTCGGCCGGTGAGTAGCCGCGTCCCTTCTGGGTGAGCACGTGCACGAGGATCGGGCCCTCCTCGGACAGCTCGATCGCGTTGTGGAACGCGTGCTCCATCTCCTCGATGTTGTGGCCGTCGAACGGACCGACGTACCGCACACCGAGTGCCTCGAAGAACGACGGTGGCTGGAGGAACTCGCGCACACCCGCCTTGAACGCATCCATCGCCGAACCGGCCTGGTGGCCGACCACGGGGAGGTGTTGGAGGAACTCCTCGAGGCGCCGTTGGCGGCGGACGTACACCGGGTTGAGGCGGATGTCGGTGAGTGCGTGCGACAGCTTCTCGGTGAGTGCGTCGGTGACGCTGGGGTGGTTGGCGCGCTCGTCGCGGCTCTGCGCGCTCGCCGACAGCATCGACACCGTCGGCGCGTACGACCGGCCGTTGTCGTTGAGCACGATGATGACGCGCTTGTCGCCGTGGCCGATGTTGTTGATCGCCTCGTAGGCCATCCCACCGGTCATCGACCCGTCGCCGAGGATCGCGACGATGTGGCGGTGGTGGTCGACGCCGAGGTCGCGGGCGACGGCCATGCCGTAGGCGTACGACAGGATCGTGGACGCATGGCTGTTCTCGACGTAGTCGTGCTCGGACTCCTCGCGGCTCGGATAGCCCGAGAGGCCGCCCTGCTGGCGAAGCTGTTCGAACTGGCGCTGGCGGCCGGTGACGATCTTGTGGATGTAGGCCTGGTGACCGGTGTCCCACAGGATCGCATCGGTGGGAGAGTCGAAGACCCGATGCAACGCGAGGGTGAGTTCGACGGCACCGAGATTCGAGCCGAGGTGGCCGCCCGTGTCCGACACGGCCGACACGACGAAGTCACGGATCTCGCCGGCGAGATCGTTCAGTTCGTCGTACGACAGGTCCCGCAGGTCGGCGGGTTGGCGGACGCGCTCGAGATACATGCGATGACGACGCTATCCGCCCGCTGCGCCCGGTGCGTGACGGACCGCAACGGTCGAGGCCGTACTGTGACGCGATGGCGCTCCCCGACGGGTCCCCGTTCGATCTCTCCGGTCATGTCGCTCTCGTGACCGGTGGCAACAGCGGCATCGGCCTCGGCATGGCCGATGCGCTCGCCGCCCACGGCGCCGACGTGGCGATCTGGGGGACGAACCCCGACAAGAACGATGCCGCGATCGAGCAACTGGGACGTCACGACGTGGAGCTGTTGTCGATCGTGTGCGATGTCGGTGACGAGGCGGCGGTGGTGCAGGCGATGGGTGACACGATCGGTGAACTCGGCCGGATCGATTCCTGCTTCGTCAACGCCGGGGTCGGTGGTCAGGCGCCGAGCTTCGTCGGGATGACCGCCGAGGAGTGGCGGCGGGTGATGCGGGTGAACCTCGACGGAGCGTTCTTCACCGCGCGCGAGGCGGCGCGACACATGGTGCAGCGTGCCGAGGACGGCGACGAGGCGGGCGGGTCGATCGTGTTCACCACGTCCGGCTCGGCGTTCTTCGGTCAGCAGTCGGGGCAGCACTACGGAGCGTCGAAGGCCGGCGTCAACTCGATGATGAAGGCGATCGCGGTCCAGCACGCCCGCCACGGGGTGCGGTGCAACTCGATCCTCCCCGGGTGGATCGAGAGCGACATGACGGCGGGAGCGTTCCAGTGGGAGCGTTTCGTCGACAAGGTGCTCCCTCGTGTCCCGGCGCGCCGTTGGGGCGTCCCTGCCGACTTCGGTGGCCTCGCCGTGTATCTCGCCAGTCCGGCGTCGAGCTATCACACCGGCGACGTCATCACGATCGACGGCGGCTACCACTCCTTCTGACCCCCGTCTCCGCCCTTCACCCCGAAAAACGCCTCGTTCGTCGCGCCGAGCGCGCACTTCGGGGCATTTTTCGGGCGTTGGGGCGGTCAGGTCGGGGGGCCGGCGAGGACTCGATCGCGATGGTGCTCGAAGGGGAGGGCCGGGTCGTCGAGGGAGTCGATCCACCAGGTCATGCCCGCCTCGGTGAGACGACCGATCCGGTCGGTGGTCGCCTCGTCGAGGATCGCGGGGCTGCGGTCGACGTAGCAGGCGTCGAAGGTCTCGGCCGTCCGGCCGATCTCGTGGCGATGACGAGCGACGGTGTCGACACACTCGGTGAACTCGGCGATCGTCAGGGCACGTCGGGCCGTGGACACCGGCCACACGCCGTCGAACCGCGCCGCGCGGCGGAACGGAGCGCCGCCCGGCCAGCCGCCGGCGACCCAGATCGGGATCCGGCCGCGTACGGGCGTCGGCAGGAACTGCACGCCCTCGGCGACGACGTGTTCACCTCGGTACGACACCTCGTGGCCCGACCACAACTGCGTGAGCGCCTCGAGGGACTCGTCGAGGACCGAGGCGCGGCGCCTCGGGTCGGCGTCCTCGCCGAAGCGGGTGAACTCGTCGTCCGGGGCACCGAGCCCGACGCCGAGGCGGAGCCGGCCACCCGACAGCACGTCGAGCGTCACCGACTGCCGCGCCACCACCGACACACGTCGGCGAGCCAGCGGCGTGACCATCGGCCCGAGGATCAGCCGGTCGGTCGACATCGCCACCGCAGCGAGCGTCACCCATGGGTCGACCATCGGTTGCCAGGGTTGACGACGGATCACGTGATCCCACAGGAAGAACCCGTCCCACCCGGCATCCTCGGCCTCGCGGGCGAGCGCGGCCAGCCTGGTCGGCTCCGCGAAGTCACCGCCGTTGGGCACGCCGAGTCCGAACCTGACGTCACCCCTCATCCGCTGCCACCGGCTTCTCGTAGATCGAGACGTGCTGTTCACTGTCGTGAGTGAACGGCGCTCCGGCCATGTCCGCCGTGCGTTCACGCAACACGAGTCCCGCCCGCTCCGCCATCGCATCGAGCTGGTCGGGGGTCGACCAGCGGATCGACCACGGCCGCAGGCGGACGCCGCCCGACTCGGTGAACTGGACGAACTGTCCCTCGGCGCGTTGGTGTTCCGGATCGTCGACCGACACCGAGAGGACGACGTGATCGGCCGCGAGCGATCGGACCGACACGTCGGACGTCGACCCGGGCGGTCGGTCGGCGTCGGGCACGAACGCCTCGACCACGAACGTCGAACCCGGACGGAGGCGAGCGGCGACCGCATCGAAACAACGCTGCTGGCCGTCGCCGTCGAGGATGTTGAAGATCGTGTTGTACGCCACGAGCGCGGCGTCGAACGGTCCTTCCGGAAGGTCGTCGACCATGTCGCCCCGGATCACCGTGACGGTGCCTGCGGGATCACGCGCGGTGAGGCGGTCGAGCATCGGCTGGCTGCTGTCGACACCGACCACCCGCAATCCGGCCGCGGCCATCGGGACGGCCAGTCGTCCGGTGCCCACACCGAGTTCGAGGACGCTTCCCCCCGCGCCCGCCAGCGCAGTCATGCGCCGGACCGTGGCGTCGACATCGGTGACGTCGGCATACCACTCGTCGTACACGTCGGCGAACCCGTCGCCGTAGGAACGCTCGTGGTACCCGCGCATCGACGCGAGGCTACGTGTTCCGCCGGGGGTCCGACCCCTGGCGCAACAGGTCGGCGGTAGCTTGGTCGGGGTGACCGAGCCGGCGATCACCTATCTCGACCATGCCGCCTCGGCGCCCATGCGGCCGGAGGCGATCGAGGCGATGATGCCCTATCTCACCGGCTTCTACGCGAATCCGTCGGGATCGCATCGTTTCTCGCGCCGCACCCGCCAGGTGATCGACGAGTCCCGGGACCTCGTCGCCGAGGTCGTCGGCGCTCGACCGAACGAGATCGTGTTCACGGGCGGTGGGACCGAGAGCGACAACATGGCGATCGCCGGCGCGGTCGGCCGCCGGGGCGGTCTCGCAATCTGCCCAGCGGTCGAGCACCATGCGGTGCTCCACGTGGTCGAGCGCGTGGGCGGGCGCGTCGTCGGTGTCGACGACGCCGGCGCGGTCGATCTCGTCGAACTCGCCGCGGTGCTCGACGAGGACTCCGACGTCGCCGTCGTGAGCGTGATGGCCGTCAACAACGAGGTCGGCACGATCACCGACATCGTCGAGGTGTCGAAGGTGGTTCGTCGCCATGCCCCCGATGCACTGCTGCACACCGACGCCGTGCAGGCAGCCTGCTGGCTCGACCTCCGCGAGGTCACGCCCCACGTCGACCTGCTGTCGCTCAGCGCGCACAAGTTCGGCGGGCCGAAGGGGGTCGGCGTGCTCGTCGAGCGAGGAGGACCACGCGTCGATCCGTTGATCATCGGCGGTGGCCAGGAACGCGAGCGCCGCAGCGGCACCCAGAACGCCGCCGGCATCGTCGCGATGGCCGAGGCGCTCCGACTCACCGACGCCGAGCGCGACACCGACGCCGTGCGGATCGGCGAACTCCGTGACCGGCTCGTCACGGGCCTGCAGGCGCAGCTCGACGGCGTCGTCGAGACCGTTCCACCGGACCGAAAGGTCGCCGGTTCGGCCCACGTCTGCATCGCCGGCGTCGAGTCCGAAGCACTCCTCTACCTGCTCGACGAGGCCGATGTGTGCGCCTCGGCCGCCTCCGCCTGCGCAAGCGGTGCGATGGAGCCGTCGCACGTACTCGCCGCCATGGGCGTCGACCGTGACGTCGCGCTCGGCGCACTCCGGCTCACGCTCGGGCACACGAGCACCGCCGGCGACGTCGATCGCGCGATCGACGTGATGGTGCCCGCCGTCGAGCGGCTGCGCCGAGGCGGTGCCCGATGAAGGTGATGTGCGCGATGAGCGGTGGCGTCGACTCGTCGGTCGCTGCGCTCCTGCTGCAGCGAGCCGGTCACGAGGTGGTGGGCGTCACGATGAAACTGTGGGGCGGCGACAGCGACACCGGCTGCTGTTCGGTGTCCGACGTCGACGACGCCCGACGCGTCGCCCAGCAACTCGGCATCGACCATCTGGTGTTCAACTTCGGCGACGACTTCGACGAACACGTGGTGGCCCCGTACGTCGATGCCCACACGCGCGGGATCACACCGAACCCCTGCATCGAGTGCAACCGCTCGGTCAAGTTCGCCCGCCTCGCCGAGCGTGCCGACCTGCTCGGCTTCGACGCCGTCGCCACCGGTCATCACGCGAACATCGGCACCACCGCCGACGGCCGCCACACCCTCGAGCGCGGAGCCGACCCGGCGAAGGACCAGAGCTACGTCGTCCACATGCTCGACCAGGCCCAGCTCGCCCGCACGATGTTCCCGGTCGGTGGGCTGCAGAAGTCCGAGGTGCGCGAGCTCGCGGCATCGATCGACCTGCGGACGGCCGACAAGCCCGACAGCCAGGACGTGTGTTTCATCACCTCGACCGGCGGCCGGACGTCGTTCCTCGGCGAGCGGATCCCGTTCCGTGCAGGCACGGTCGTCGACACCGACGGCACGACGCTCGGCCGGGTCGAGTCGGTCGAACTCGTCACGGTCGGGCAACGCAAGGGGCTCGGCCTCCCCGGTGGCGGGCCGAAGCGCTATGTCGTCGACGTCGACACCGCCGGCGCCGTGGTCACCGTCGGCGACGACGCCGACCTGCTCCGCGCCGGCCTCGACGTCGACGCGGTGACCTGGATCGACGAGCCGGTCGAGGCGACGGTGTTGGTCCAGTGCAGCGCCCACGGCCGCCCGGTGTCGGCGCGCATCTCCGAGTCGGGCACCGGCAGCGTCCGCGTCGAGTGGACCGAGCCGCAACGCCGGGTTGCCCCAGGCCAGAGCGTCGTGTTCTACGACCCGACCGACACGATGGTGCTCGGCGGCGGCATCTGCCGCTGATCTCGGGTCAGGCGACAGGGAGGCCGCGGCGCTTCGCCGCCCGGAGGACGGCGCCGGGTCGTGTCGGTGCGACGAGGAACGCCCGCAGGTGGATCGCGCGCCCATTCGGCTCCGCCGGGGTGAAGGCGAACACGGTGGTGACCGACTCCGTCGTCGCGACCTCGATCGCGTAGCCGCTCGCGGGCCCGGTGAGATCGGCGGCTTCGGTGTCCGCGGGAGCCAGCGCGAGGCGCTCGACCTGTGCCGTGCGCAGCGGCAACGTGTCGGCCAGGACCACCGGGTCGTGCAGCACGATGCCCGCCGGCACCAGCACGAACCACCGGCGCGACAGCCGGTGCCAGCGAGGTCCGAGGAACACGAGGCCGCCGACGGCGATCGCGACCACCAGGCCGCCGGCCACCCACTGCGCCGCGGCGACCAACAACGGACCAGCGACCACCGACGGAGCCCACACCAGCCAGGTCACGACGGCTGCCGCCCCGGCGGCGACCGGAAGGCGGAGCGGGAACCGCTCCTCGTCGCCGTAGGCGGAGGCTTGGACGAACTGACGTCCGAACTCGGCCGAGGCGACCGCTCCTGCAGTGACCAGCGCGGGGACGCCGAGCAGGAGGAGGTCGATCGCCGGCGCACCGCCGAGGCCCGCTGCGACCGTCGCGACGAGCGAGATCGGCACTCCCACCCGAACGACGGTCAACGAGCGCACCGAGGCGATCGCCAAGCCGAGCGCGACGACCGCCCAGACCGCCCAGCCGCCGATCGCCGTCGTCCAGGCCACGGCGCTGCTGCGACCGTCGACGGCGGCCTCGATCGCTGAACCGCCGACGACCGCCACGGCGATCCACCCGATCCGGGCGGCCCACGGCATCACGAGGGCGAGCGCAGGCGAACGGTCGGTCTCCTCCGATCGTTGATCAGGTGTTGCGGACATCCGAACAGCGTGCCGCGAAACGGCAGCGAAGGCGACATGTGTCACTGACGTCGTTGTGGATTCGGCTCGCGCCGCTCCGTCGTGGAACGATGACGGAGACAGTTTCCGAGCCGTCGGAGATGACAGCGTCGTGACGACCACCGTGGGGAGGTGACGAGATGGCAAGTGTTCCACCGCCGGTCTCGCTGCGTCGCGCCGGCCCCACACCGTTCGCCGACGGCGCCGTGGTCGGGTGCGGGAGCCTTCCTCACCGCGACCCCGAAGCGGCCGCGGCGTTCGCGATGAGCGAGTTCGACATCGCCACGATCCCGTCGCTCCCGCGCCGGTCCCTCGCCGAGACGATGCTCGGCCAAGCGACCGTGCAGATCCCTGGCCTGGCGATCGATGTCGACGGCATGCTCGAGATCGCGGATCGCAACGAGCCGGGAACCGCGCACGGCGACCTCGCGGTGCGCAGCCTCCTCGGCGACGACTCGTTCGCCGGGTTCCGATCGTTCCTCGACCTCGCCGCCAAAGTCCGGTTCGACGGCGCCCCGGTCAAGTGGCAGTTCATCGGCCCGGTCACGCTCGGCGTCGCACTCGAGCGAGCCGGCCTCGATCGGGGTGCGGCGTTCGATCTGGCGAGCGCCTGTGTGCGATCGTCGCTGATCGAGCTGTCGGCGGCGGTCAGCGAGGTGCTCCCGCAGTCGCCGCAGATGGTCGTGCTCGACGAACCGTGGCTCACCGAGTTGATGGCGCCCGGCTTTCCGATCCCGCCTGACGAGGCGATCGATCGCATGTCGGCCGCGATGGCGGCCCTTCCGACCACCACGCTGAGCGGCGTGCACTGCTGCGGCGCGTTCGACGTCGCCACGCTCCTCGCGTCGGGTCCCGGCGTGATCTCGTTGCCCGTGTCGCCGGACCTCGTCGACTGGGCGGGCTACATCTGCCGCTTCATCGAGCAGGGTGGTGTGATCGCCTGGGGTGTGGTTCCCACCGATGGTCCCATCCCGTCGCTGCCCGACCGGTCGTGGCGAGACCTGAGCGACCTGTGGTGCGCGCTGGTGCAGCGCGGGTGCGACCCCGTCAGCCTTCGTACGCACAGCCTGGTGTCACCGCATTGCGGCCTCGGCTCGCATTCCGTGCTGCTCGCCCGTCGTATCGCCCGTCTCACCGCCGACGTCGGCAGGCGGGTCAAGGACCAGTCGTCGGCGACCCGGTTCGCACTGGGTGCGTGAGCAGACCGGGCACGGTCGCACGGCTCGGAGGTCGTAGCCTCGGCACACGATGACGGCGAACGACCGAGGCTCCACCGACGGCACCAGCGACACCGCCGGCAGCGGAGCAGGCCTGGGCGCGGAGGGTCGAATCGAGGCGCTCCGCGCCGAGATCGCACATCACAACGAGCGGTACCACACGCTCGACGACCCCGAGATCAGCGACGCCGACTACGACGCGCTCGTCCGCGAGCTGCGCCAGTTGGAGGCCGATCATCCCGAGCTGGTCGAGGAGTCGTCACCGACACAGCTGGTCGGTGGCGCGATCAGTGCCACGTTCGCGCCGGTCACCCACCGCGTGCCGATGATGAGCCTCGACAACGCGATGGACGACGGCGAGCTGCGGGCGTGGGCGGATCGGGTGAGCAAGGGGCTCGACGGTGACGAGCCCACCTTCGTCTGCGAGCTCAAGTTCGACGGTCTGGCGATCAGCTTGCGCTACGAGGACGGTGCCTTCGTCCAGGCGGCGACCCGTGGGGACGGGCGCGTCGGCGAGGACGTCACCGCCAACGTGGCGACGATCGGCGACATCCCCGATCATCTGGTCGACGGCCTCGACGGCGTGCCGTCGGTGTTCGAGGTGCGTGGCGAGGTGTACATGACACGATCGAGCTTCGAGCAGCTCAACGAGCGGGCCCTTGCGGCAGGTGAGAAGGCCTTCGTCAACCCCCGCAACTCCGCCGCCGGCAGCCTCCGCCAGAAGGACCCGGCGATCACTGCGAGCCGCAACCTGTCGTTCTGGGGCTACCAACTCGGCGAGGTGATCGGCGGTCCGGAGTTGACGAGCCACGTCGCCGCGCTCGCCTACGCCGCGTCGCTCGGCGTGCCGGTCAGCGACCAGGTCCGCACGTTCGGCACGATCGAGGAGGTGGTGGCCCACTGCGCGTACTGGCAGGAGCATCGGCACGACCTCGACTACGAGATCGACGGTGTGGTCGTGAAGGTCGACGACGCTGCCCAACGAGATCGGCTCGGGGTCACCTCGCGCGCCCCGCGGTGGGCGATCGCGTTCAAGTTCCCGCCGGAGGAACGCACGACGAAGTTGCTCGACATCATGGTGTCGGTGGGTCGAACCGGTCGGGCCACGCCGTTCGCGGTGCTCGATCCGGTGTTCGTCGGAGGTTCGACCGTGTCGATGGCGACGCTGCACAACCAGGACCAGGTGGCCCTCAAGGACGTGCGTCCGGGTGACACGGTGGTGGTGCGGAAGGCCGGTGACGTGATCCCCGAGGTGGTCGGCCCGGTGCTCTCGCTGCGTCCGGCCGACAGCACGCCCTGGGTGTTCCCGACGCGCTGTCCCCGTTGCGGCAACCCGCTCGTTCGCCCCGACGGCGAGTCGGACACACGGTGCGTGGCGCCGGACTGCCCCGCCCAACGGGACCAGAAGATCGCCTACTTCGCGACCCGCGGAGCGATGGACATCGAGGGCCTCGGCGAACAGATGGTCGCCAAGTTGACCGCCGCCGACCTCGTCCGCGATCCGGCCGACCTCTACGCGCTCACCGTCGACCAACTCGTCGAGCTCGACCGGGTCGGCCCGACCAGCGCGCAGAATCTCGTCGACGAGATCGAGAAGTCGAAGCAGCGCCCACTCCCCAAGTTGTTGACGGCGCTCGGCATCCGACATCTCGGTCCCGCGGCATCGCTCGCGCTCACCAACGAGTTCCACACGCTCGACGCGATCATGTCGAAGTCGGTCGAGGAGCTCGCCGCCGTGGAGGGCGTCGGCGAGGTGATCGCCGGCACGATCGTGTCGTGGTTCGGCCAGGACGCGAACCGGGCCTACATCGATCGTCTGCGCGACGCAGGGGTGTCGTTCGGCGATCCGGGGGCCGCCGAGGCGGCCTCCCAGGCTCGGGCGGCGACCCCGCAGACACTCGCGGGGCGGGCCGTGGTGGTCACCGGCACCCTGCCGAGCTACACCCGTGAGGGGGCCGAGCTCGCGATCACGTCGCGGGGAGGCAAGAGTCCCGGCAGCGTGAGCAAGAAGACGCTGGCGCTGGTCGTCGGGGACTCACCGGGGGCGAGCAAGTTGACGAAGGCGGAGTCGCTCGGGATCCCGATCCTCGACGAGGCGGGCTTCGAGCGGCTGCTGGCGACCGGCGAACTCCCCGACGTCTGAGCCGAACGGGCCGCTTCGACGCCGGATCGGGCTCAGATGACCTCGAACGTCCAGCTGTACTCCCTGGCCTGCTGCGGGCCGTCCTCGATCTTCCAGAACCGCACCGTCGCCTCGCGGGTGCCCTCCTCGAGCGATTCGATGAGCGCGCCGTCGACGGGCTGGAAGGAGATCACGGCGTTGCCGGGATCGAACACGGCGGTGGTGGGCAGGTCGATCTGTTGGCCCGGCTCCGCCTGCACCGCCGGGTCGACGTCGGACTGCCCGATCACGGTGGTCGGGAGTTCGATGCCGTCGATGATCAGGACGGCTTCGTAGCCGGACTGGAGATCGACGACGATGCGTTCCTGTTGCAGCACCTGGATCGCGTTCTCGACGGGTTGCACCGACTCGATCGCCTCCGGACGGTCGATGCCGTCGTCGCCGGTCAAGGCGGTGGTGAACCCGTAGACGATGAGGAGCAGGCCGGCGGCGATCACCATGCTGGCGATGAACAACCCGCGGTCGAACGATCGTTTCCGCCGGGGCGCAACGGCTGCATCGCCCGTCGGGTCGAGGGCTGCGTCGTCGGCGACGACGTCGGTGGCGTCGGCGCGGAGCGCTTGGCCGGTGTCGGTGCCGTCGTCCACGGCGATGTCTGGGTGATCGCTCACACCTCCATGATGCCTGGCACCCACGCAAGATGCTCAGGCGGTAGCGTTTCGGGGCTGTGGAGAACGACACACCAGGGGCCGCGGGCACCACCAACGAGCGTCTCGAGGGGCGTCTGCTCGCCGGGCGCTACCGGCTGGAGAACATCGTGTCGTGGGGGGCCAACACGATCATCGCCGAGGCGATCGACGTCGACGCCGACTCGCCCGTCACCGTCAAGATCGTTCGCCCGGAACTCGCGGCGCAGCCGTCGTTCCGCGACGCGTTCTCCCGTCAGGTCGCCGTCGCACGGTCGCTGTCGCACCCCAACATCGCGAGCGTGCTCGACTCGGGCGAGTTCGAGATCGCGGGCGAGACCACGTTGTTCTGGGTCGTTGAATACCTCGGTGGCGGCAGCCTGCGCGACCTGTACGACCGGGGTCGGCTCCTGGAGCCGTCGCAGGCGCTCGTCGTCGGCCTCGAGGCCGCCCGGGCGCTCGAGGTCGCACACGCCCGTGGCGTGGTACACACGGAGCTCACGCCGTCGAAGCTGGTGTTCGGTGAGGATGCCCGCATCCGGATCGTCGACTTCGCGATGGCGGAGTTGATGGGCGCCGAGGCATGGACCGAGCCGGCCACCGTCGCCACCCACGTCGCCCGGTACGCCTCGCCGGAGCAGGCCCTGGGGCTCGAGGTCGACGCGAAGACCGACGTGTACGCGCTGTCGCTGTGCCTGATCGAGGGCATCACGGGCAAGGTGCCGTTCGCCGGCGACTCCACGGTGTCCACACTCGCGGCCCGGGTGGGAAAGCTGATGCCGGTCACCGCCGACATGGGTTCGCTGGCTGCCGTGCTCGAGCGAGCGGGACGCCCGGAGGCGGAGGACCGGTGGACCGCTGCCGAGTTCGGCAATGCGTTGGTGCAGGCCGCCGGCAAGCTGCCTCGCCCCGATCCGATCCCGATCATGGCGTCGACGCTCTTCGGCACGTCGATGGTGCAACGCCGCGCCGACGAGGCAGCCGCTGACGCCCGGGTCCCAACGGCGGACGCGGAGATCGAGGTCGAGGACGACGTCGCGGACGAGGTCGCGGTCGCGGATGAGGTCGCGGTCACGGATGAGGTCGACGAGGTCGACGTCGAGGACGCACCGCCGTCCCCGGCGGTCGACGACCTCACGTCGGACGAGACGCCCGGGACCGGCCCGGTCGACGCCGCGGCGCCGCTGATCCTGCTCACCGACATCGCAGATCCGCCCACGGGCGCCGTGCAGGTCGCCGACGGTGTCGGCCCCACCGCAGAACCGGAGAAGACCGCGCAGCTTCCTGCTGCCGCTGCGGCGGCCGCCGCTGCCGCAACGGCCACGGGAGGCTCGCCGACCAGCCCCGGAACCGGCGCCGACACGACGAAGCTCGCCGTCGTCGACGGCACACCCTCGGGAACGCTCTACGACGTGGACCGCGAGTCGCGACCGTGGGCCAAGTACATCGGCATCACGCTGCTCGTCCTGGTCGGCGTCGCAGCACTGGGAGCTGCCGCGTTCTTCCTGCTCCGCACGAAGTCGTACGAGGTGCCCGACCTCGTCGGCGTCGACGAAGCGGTCGCGATCAACGAGGTGTCCGGCAACGAGTGGGTGATCGAGACCGAGCGCGAGCGCAGCGACGAGGTTCCCGAGGTGGATCACGTCGTCCGAACCATCCCGGCGGCCGGTGAGATGCTCGACGAAGGCGAGACCCTCGTGCTGGTGGTCAGCGATGGCCCCGAGCTGCGGGCCATCCCCGAACTCGCGGGCATGACGCTCGTCGACGCGCAGACGGCGTTGGCCGAATTGAACCTGCAGTCGGTCGAGGGACCACCGGAGTACTCCGAGACGGTCCCGGCCGGCTCGGTGATCCGCTGGCAGGTGCAGGACGACGCATCGCTGGTCGCCGGTGCACAGGTGCTCCCGGGGACCACGATCGTGCTGACCGCCTCGCTCGGGCCGGAGCCTCGCCCCGCCCCGGACCTCACGAACCAGACGCTCGAGGAGGCAACCGCGACGCTCGCCGGGCTGCAGCTCGCGATCGCTCAAGGCGAGGACGAGTTCAGCAACGACATCGAGATCGGCCGCGTGGTCAGCCAAGATCCACCGCCCACGACCCCGGTGGCTCGCGATGCCGCGGTGACCGTGCGCCTGTCGAAGGGCCCCGACCTCGTGCCGTTCCCCGATCTGAGCGGTCAGACCTACCCGCAGGCGCAGCAGACGCTCGCCGATGCCGGCTACACGGTGAACAGCCTGCTCGGCACCACCGAGGGCACGTTCGTGTCCGCGTCGGTCGACGGCGACGAGGTGCAACCCGGAGCGACGTTCCCGCGCGGTACGGGCGTCGATCTCGTCTTCCTCTGATCCCTGCGGCTCGGAGCATCGTGCGACGCGTGGGCCGCGCCGCGGGTCGTGGGGCCCTGCAACCTCGCCGATCGGTGGAAATCGACTCCAGCCGGGACGGATCGCTACGGTTCCGAGACTGAGCACGGCACCTCCGTCGTGCGCTCGGTCGACAAGGAGCCCCAATGACCTCGCTCGATGGACGAGTTGCGATCATCACCGGAGCCGGGCGCGGCATCGGCCGCGAGCACGCCTTGCTGTTCGCGAGCGAGGGCGCCAAGGTGGTCGTCAACGACCTGGGCGGAGCCAACGACGGGGAGGGCAGCGACCAGACGCCGGCCGAGGAGGTCGCTGCCGAGATCAGGGCGCAGGGCGGTGAGGCGATCGCGAACGCCGACAACGTGGCCGACTGGGAAGGCGCCCAGCACCTGGTGAACTCGGCGATCGAGGCGTTCGGCGATCTCCACGTGCTCGTCAACAACGCCGGCATCCTGCGCGACCGTGTCATCGTCAACATGACCGAAGCCGAGTGGGACGCGGTGATCGCGGTCCACCTCAAGGGTCACTTCGCCCCGACCCGCTGGGCCGCCGCCTACTGGCGCGAGGAGCACAAGGCCGGTCGTGGCAAGCGCCGCAACCTCGTTCACACCTCGAGCACGTCCGGGCTGTTCTCGAATCCCGGTCAGGCGAACTACGGCGCCGCCAAGTCGGGCATCGCGACGTTCAGCCAGATCGCGGCGAAGGAGCTCTCGCGCTACGACGTGGTCAGCAACTGCATCGCCCCCGGCGCGCGCACGCGTCTGACGCTCGCCACGCCGGGGCTCGAGGAGATCATGACGCCGAAGGACGGCGCCTTCGACGAATGGGACCCCGCCAACATCTCGCCACTCGTCGCCTACCTCAGCACCGAGGGGTGCCGGTTCTCGGGTGAGACGTTCTTCGCGCAGGGAGGCGTGGTGAAGCGTGTCCGCTCGTGGGAGATGGGTGACACCGTCGAACAGCCGGCCAAGTGGAGTGTCGCCGAACTCGCCGAGGCGCTCGCGCCGCTCGCCGATCCTGCCTGAGGTCCGCTCAGGGGGCGGTGATCGCCTTGATCTCGTCGGCGATCGTGTCGGTGAACTCGTTGGAGGGGATGGCGGTCTGCATCGCCATCATCTTCATCATGTCGCCCTGCACCTTGATCTTGCCCGACATGAACGCCTGCATGGCGATCGCCTGATCCTGGTCGACGAACATCGCTTTGGCGGTGGCGTAGTCGGTGGTGACGGTGGCGTCGGCGTCGTCCAGCTCGCCGAGTTCCATCTTCAGATGTCCCGACGACGTGTCGAGGTAGCTCTTGACCTCGCCGTCGCCGAACGGGACGTCGGTGATCACCTGGTTGATCTTGATGACGGTGGTGACCGGCGGCACCTGGTCGGCGTACTTCTCGCGGATGCCGTGCGCGGCTTCCATCCACTCTTCTGACAGGAACGGGTGCGTCATAGGTTCGTGACTGTACCGCGCACATCGAGACCGAGTCGGCTCGTCGTGACCTGGTCGAGGAAGGGTCGGTCGAGTTCGAAGCCGAGACCTGGAGTCGTCGGCACCGCGACGTGACCGTCCTCGATCGTGATCGGGTCGGTGACGATGTCGCGTGCGTAGAACCGAGTGGATGCGCTGATGTCACCCGGCAGTGTGAAGCCGGGCAGTGCTGCGAGCGCCGCGTTGGCGGCGCGACCGATGCCGGTCTCCAGCATGCCGCCGCACCACACCGGGACGCCCCGAGCGAGACACAGGTCGTGGATGCGCACGGCTTCGAGGTAGCCGCCGACGCGGCCGGGTTTGATGTTGGCGATCTCGCAGGCACCGAGCTCGATCGCGTCGGCGGTTCCGGCCGCCGAGACGAGCGACTCGTCGAGGCAGATCGGGGTGTCGACCTCCGCCGCCAGCCGGGCGTGGCCGATGATGTCGTCCTCGGGGAGCGGCTGTTCGATCAGGAGGAGGTCGAACTCGTCCAACCGGCGCAGGTGTTCCCCGTCGGTGCGGCGGTAGGCCGTGTTCGCGTCGACCTGGAACGGTGTGTCGGGACCGATCAGCTCCCGGACGGCAGCGACCTGGTCGATGTCGGAGCCCGGTTCGATCTTGAGCTTGATGCGGACGTAGCCGTCGTCGACGTACCCCTGCACGGCGGCGAGCAGATCGTCGGTCCGGTCGTGGATGCCGACGCTGACACCGCTCGGGATCCGGGTTCGTTCGGCCCCGAGGAACGCGGCGAACGACTGGCCGCTGGCGCGGAGTTGTGCGTCGAGGATCGCCATCTCGAGCGCGGCCTTCGCCATCGGGTGGCCGTGGAGTTTCGCCAGTGCCGGCGCGACGTCGGCCGCCTCGATCGGACCGGCCGCGGCGAGGCGTGGGAGCAGGTGATGGACGATCACGTGCTGGGCGCCGTCGACGTACTCGGGGGAGTAGCTCGGCTCCGACAACGCGACACACTCGCCCCACCCCTCGACGGTGTCGGAGGAAGCGTCGGTGGCATCGGCGAGTACGACTCGGACGAGCAGGATGTCGCGCTCGGTCTGGCTGCCGAAGCTCGTGCGGAACGGGGTGACGAGCGGCATCGCGATGCGGCGCAGTTCGACGTGTTCGATGGTCCACGAGCGGCTCGATGTGGTCATGGTGCTGATCCGATCACGTAGTTGCCGTCGCGGGTGAATCCGACGATCGGTCGGCCGGCGTCGAGCGCCTCGACGAGGGCGCGTCGCGTCGACGAACGCCAGCTCACGACCGCGTCGGGGTCGCTCCGGCGCAGCTCGACGATGTCGTCCGGCGTCGGCACCAGGTCGGCCCGGTCCGGACGGCTGCGGCCGTCGCGGGGCGATCGGGGGAGATCCTCGGCGAGATCCCAGGACACGTACAGACGGTCGGACTCGTCGCCGGCATTGATCGCATCGTGCATCGAGCCGTAGAACGACGGCAGGTACTGCTCCACGTGGGCCCCGAGCACGGCGATGTTGAACCAGGCGTTGCGACGCACCAACGGGTCGAACGTCCAGGTGATGCGTTCCAGCCCGCGGTCGATCGCCCACGCCCGCTGGTGGAGCTTGATCGCACGGCCGAGTCCGGTTCCGCGCGCGATCGGGAGGAGTCCGGTGACATGGCTGTGCAGCGCCGGCCTACCGGCGTGCAGTGCCAGGAGGCCGAGCGACGCTCCGACCATCTCGTCGCCGTCGAATGCACCGGCCACGTATCCGCCGGTGTGGGCCACCGCGACGAGCAACTCGAGGGGCGCCAATGGCACGTCGGTGCCCCACACTCGCTGGAGGACGTCGTTCGCGCGGGCCAATTCGTCCGGGCCGGACAGGGTGCGGATGTCGGTCACCGGATCGTCGGATCCGGTGACGACCTTCGTGAGGTGATCGGTGGCCACACTGCAGAACGTATCCGCGACGCCTGAACGGTTCGTCAAACCTCGTGGAACTCGACCATCGGATCAGATAGGCATGGTCCCATGGCTCGCATCCTGGTCACCGAAGAGATCGCCGAGGGAGGACTCGACCGCCTCCGCGCAGCTGGGCACGAGGTCGATGTGCAGCTCGGGCTGTCCGCAGAGGGGTTGCTCGACGTCGTGCCCGGAGCGCACGCGTTGATCATCCGGTCGGCGACCGACGTCACCGCGGCCGTGCTCGCGGCCGGCTCCGACCTGATGGTCGTGGGACGCGCCGGCATCGGTCTCGACAACGTCGATGTCGACGCGGCCACCAAGCGTGGCGTGATGGTGGTGAACGCGCCGCAGAGCAACATCGTCTCGGCCGCGGAGCACACGATGGCCCTGCTGATGGCGTCGGCACGCAACGTGCCACAGGCTCACGCCGCGCTGGTGCAGGGCCGGTGGGAGCGGAGCCGGTGGGAGGGCGTCGAACTCTGCGACAAGACGCTCGGCATCGTCGGGCTCGGTCGCATCGGCAAGCTCGTCGCCGATCGGGCGAAGGGCTTCGGGATGCGCCTCGTGGCGTACGACCCGTTCGTGTCCGACGACCGAGCGAAGAAGATGGGCGTCGAGCTGATGGGTCTCGACCAGGTGGTCAGCGAATCCGACTTCCTCACGGTGCACCTGCCCAAGACGCCCGAGACCGTCGGGTTGATCAACCGCGACCTGCTGCTCAAGGCGAAGCCGAGCCTGCGTGTGGTCAACGTCGCCCGCGGCGGCATCGTCGACGAGGGCGATCTCGCGGAGTGCCTGCGCGAAGGCATCATCGCCGGGGCTGCGCTCGACGTGTTCTCCACCGAGCCCATGACCGAGTCGCCGCTCTTCGAGATCGATTCGGTGATCGTCACGCCGCACCTCGGCGCGAGTACACGAGAGGCGCAGGACAAGGCCGGCGACACGATCGCGTCGATGGTCGAACTGGCACTCGCAGGCGAGTTCGTGCCGTTCGCCGTCAACGTGAACGCGGCGGAGGCGAGCGAGACGATCCGGCCGTATCTGCCGCTCGCGGAGCGGCTCGGCGGGCTGTTCGTGTCGCTCGTCGGCACGCTGCCCCAGGACCTCGAGATCTGCACCGAAGGCGAGATCGCGGGCTACGACACCCGGATCCTGGAGCTGGCGGTGCTGAAGGGCTTCTTCGCGGCGATCTCCGACGAGGCGGTCACGTACGTCAATGCGCCGCAACTCGCGGCCCAGCACGGCGTCGAGGTGCGCGACGTGAGCTCGTCGAGCTCGGCCGACTACGTCAACCTCCTGACGCTGCGCGGCGGCGGCCACTCGATCAGCGGCACCCTGGCCGGCGCGAAGGGTGCGCAGCGGATCGTCAACATCGACGACACCCCGTTCGACGTGCCGCCGGTCGACAACATGGTCGTGATCCAGAACGACGATCGCCCCGGTGTGATCGGCACCGTCGGCACCCTGCTCGGCAATGCCGGCGTCAACATCTCCGACATGGACGTCAGCCGGGTCAACGGCGCAGACACCGCCGTCATGCTGATCGCTCCGAGTGCCCCGGTCCCGGCCGACGTGCTCGATCAGCTCCGCGCCGCCCCGGGCGTCCTCCAGGTCACCAGCCTCTCCGCCTGACCCGCACCACCCGCCCACCTTCAGCCCAAACCCCGAAAAATGCCTGGATCGTCGCGTTGGGCGCGACGATCCAGGCATTTTTCGGGTGAGGTGGGGGTGATCAGGCGGGGAGGCGGAGGGATGCGGCGGTGCGTTCGGCTTCGGCCCGGGCGGCCTCGGCGAAGTCGGCGCCGCCACTGGCGTAGAGGACCGCTCGTGACGAGTTGACGATCAGACCTCGACCGGTCGCGTCGGCGCCGTGCTCGACGACCGTGGCCGCATCGCCGCCTTGTGCGCCCACGCCGGGCACGAGCAGCGGGATGCCCGGCGCGATCGCACGGACCTCGGCGAGCTCCTGTGGATAGGTGGCTCCGACCACGAGGCCGCAGTCGCCGCGGGTCGACCAGTCGTCGGCCACGAGTCGGGCGACGTGGGCATAGACGGGGCGGCCCTCAGCGACGAGCGACTGCAGGTCGTCGCCGCCGGGATTGCTCGTACGGCACAGGGCGATGACGCCGCCGCCGTACTCGAAGAACGGTGCGACCGAGTCGGTGCCGAGATACGGATTGACCGTGACCGCGTGGGCGCCGTAGCGGCCGAACGCTTCCTCGGCGTAGTGCTCGGCAGTCGAGCCGATGTCACCGCGCTTGGCATCGAGGATCAGCGTCACGTCCGGATAGGTCTCGCGAACGTAGGCGCAGATGCGCTCCAACGCGTCCTCGGCGCCCTGGCTCGCGAAGTAGGCGATCTGGGGCTTGAAGGCGCAGACCAGGTCGGCGGTGGCGTCGATGATGGCCCGGCAGAACACCTCGGTCGCGCCGTGGACGCCGTCGAGCGGAAGCGGCATCCTCGTCGGGTCGGGGTCGAGCCCGACGCAGAGCATCGAACGCGAGGTCGACCAGGACCGATCGAGTTGCGCGTGGAACCCCACCGGGTCAGTCTTCGACCGTGATCGCTGCGGTGGGGCAGAGATCGGCGGCCTCCCGAACCTTGTCGGCCACGTCCGGACCGGGGTTCTCCTGGAGGATGTAGAGGTAGCCGTCGCTACGCACCTCGAACACCTCGGGACAGACCTGCATGCAGGCCCCGGTGGATGCGCACACGTCGAAGTCGACGCTCACCTTCATGTCGTTCCCCTTCGTTCTCGTTCGGCTGGTGTTCCGACCGTCTCAGGTCTTCGACTGACGGTAGCCGTCGGCGAGCGCGGCCTCGGTAGTGGCATACCAGCGGTCGGGTTTCGTCCGATCGTAGAAGCGGCCGCCCGGCAGGTGGAAGATCCCCGACGACACCTTGACCTTGATCGGGAAGCCATCGGGCGCAGGGCCGACGTCGGTTGCGGTCACCCAGGTCGACATCGCCGCGCCGTTGTCGATCGGAGTCGGCGTGGTCGGCGGCGGGGTCGGCGGCGGGGTGAACGCCGGCCACGCCGGCGGATCCATCGGCGTGCCGTCGTCGGCGCGTTGCCTCCACCAGGCGACCACGGATGCGATCGCCGCGGCCAGCGCGGCCATGAGCACGAGTCGTCGCATGGGGGACATCGCGCCCGACTGTAGTGCGACCGATTGCAGCAGGGGTCTGACCCCTGCTGCAATCGTCAGGCGACGTGGCGCTCGAAGGCTCCGAGGACGGCGCGCAGCGATGCCGTGGTGATGTTCGGGTCGGTGCCGAGACCCCACTTGACGGCGTTCGTGCCGCTGACGGTCTCGACGTAGGCAGCCGCCTGGGCGTTGGCGCCCTTGCCGATCGCGTGCTCGGCGTAGTCGAGCACGTCGAACGACCCGCCGACCCGGTCACCGAACTCGGCGACCAGTGCCGCCACGAACGCTTCGACCGGTCCATCGCCCTCGCCGCGGATCGAATGCGCGTCGCCGTCGACGTCGAGTTGCGCCTGGATCGTGGTCGTGCCGCTGCGGCGTTCGACGTCGTCGTCGGTGCGCGTGTGGAGTTCGTGACTCCGCAGGCGGAACCGCGGTTCGCTCGGGATGTACTCGGCCTGGAAGGCGTCCCACATCACGCCGGGGCTGATCTCGGTGCCCGAGTCCTCGGTGATGTGCTGGATGGTCCGCGAGAACTCGATCTGGAGCCGGCGCGGCAGGTCGAAGCCGTGCTCGGCCTTCATCACGTAGGCGACGCCACCCTTGCCCGACTGGCTGTTCACCCGGATGACCGCTTCGTACGACCGACCGACGTGTGCCGGGTCGATCGGCAGGTAGGGGACCCCCCACTGCGGATACTCGCCGTCGCCGCCGCGCTTGGCATCGAGGGCTTCGAAGCCCTTCTTGATCGCGTCCTGGTGGCTGCCGGAGAACGCGGTGTACACCAGATCACCTGCGTACGGGTGCCGGGGATGGACCGGGAGACGGTTGCAGTATTCGGCCGTGCGGCGCAGCTTGTCGATGTCGGAGATGTCCAACTCGGGGTCGACGCCGTTCATGAACAGGTTCATCGCCAGCGTGACGATGTCGACGTTGCCGGTGCGCTCGCCGTTGCCGAACAGCGTGCCCTCGACGCGGTCGGCGCCGGCCATCACGCCGAACTCGGCGGCGGCGACTGCGCACCCACGGTCGTTGTGCGGATGCAGCGAGACGATCACCGAGTCGCGCTGCTTGATCGTGCGGCCGAACCACTCGATCACGTCGCCGTACACGTTGGGGGAGTAGCACTCGACCGTCGCCGGCAGGTTGAGCACGATCGGGTTGTCGGGTGTCGGTTCCACCACGTCCATCACCGCTTCGCACACCTCGATCGCGAACTCGGGCTCGGTCAGCGTGAAGCTCTCCGGCGAGTACTCGTAGCGGATCACGGTGTCGCCGGCAGCGTGCTCGAGCTTGCGGCACAGCTTCGCACCGTTGACCGCGACGTCGATGATCCCCTCCTTGTCGAGCCCGAACACCACCTCACGCTGGAGCGGATTGGTCGAGTTGTAGAAGTGCACGATCGCCCGCGGCGCTCCCTGCAGGCACTCGTAGGTGCGCTCGATCAGCTCCTGGCGGCACTGGACGAGCACCTGGATCGTGACGTCGTCGGGGATCAGGTCCTGCTCGATCAGCTGGCGGACGAAGTCGTAGTCGGGCTGGCTCGCGGACGGGAAGCCGACCTCGATCTCCTTGAACCCCATCGCCACGAGTTCTTCGAACATCCGCATCTTGCGCGTCGGGTCCATCGGGTCGATCAGCGCCTGGTTGCCGTCGCGCAGGTCCACCGAACACCACTGGGGTGCCCGGTCGATCGTGACGTTCGGCCACGTGCGGTCGGTGAGCACCACCGGGACGAACGGTGTGTACTTCTCGAAGGGCATCTTCTTCGGGGTGACGTTCTGGGGAGGCATCGGGTTCTCCTGGTGACTGGTGTCGGGTCGTGGTGTCGGGTCGGTGGCGGGGAAGGATCTGGCGGGAAGGGATCTGGCCGGAAAAAGCAAGAACCCCCCGGCCGGTGGGGCGGGGGGTGCGGGCGAACGCGGGTATGTGGCGCTCGCCCTACAGAAGCAGAAGGAGGTCGCTGCGCAACATCGACGGCAAGACTAGCACGCCTGAGGGCATCTCGCGCTCGTCTCGGCCTCGCCGGTACGCTGGCGTCCAACATGACTGAATCAACAACGCGACGTGGAGCGCCCCGTCGCCGGCGATCACGCCCTTCCGACCAGCCGTACGACGGTGGTCACATCAATACGTCCAACCTCACGTCGATCAACGCACTGCCCCCGGTGGAGGCCCCGACGGGATTCTTCGACCTCGGTGTCCCCGCCCGGATCGACGACGGACTCGCTGCGTGCGGGTTCGCCCAACCGTTCAACATCCAGACCGAGGCGATCCCGGTCGCGATCACGGGCAAGGACGTGTGCGGCCGGGCCAAGACCGGCTCGGGCAAGACACTCGCCTTCGGTGTGCCGATGCTCGCCCGGATCACCGACAAGGCCGAACCGTCGCGCCCGCTCGGACTCGTCCTCGTGCCCACCCGTGAGCTCGCGGTCCAGGTCGCCGAGGTGCTCGAGCCGGTCGCCCATCACGCCGGCATGCGGGTGCTGCCCGTCTACGGCGGCGCCTCGCGGCACCACCAGGTCGACGAACTGGCCAAGGGTGTCGAGATCGTCATCGCCACCCCGTTGCGCCTGATCGACCTCATCAAGTCGAGCGAGGTGTCGCTCGACGACATGCAGATCGTCACGCTCGACGAGGCCGATCGCATGGCCGACGACGGCTTCACCCCACAGGTCGAGTGGATCCTGCGTCACTGCGGCAGCCGCAACCAGACGATGCTGTTCTCGGCAACACTCGACGGCGACGTCGGCCACCTGATCCGCCACTACCAGACCGACCCGGTCACGGTGGCGATCGACGAGGCGACCGACACCGTCGGCACGATGCACCACCTGTTCCTCGCCGTGCACCACATGGACAAGGACAAGGTGATCGGCTCGATCGGCAAGTCGATCCCGAAGCTGCTCGTGTTCTGCCAGACCAAACGCACGTGCGACCGCGTGGCGCGGAATCTCGACGAACTCGGCGTCGATGCGTCGCCGCTCCACGGCGACATGCAGCAGAGCGCCCGCGAGCGGGTGTTGCGCAAGTTCGCCGAGGGCAAGCTCTCGGTGCTGGTCGCCACCGACGTGGCGGCGCGGGGCATCGACATCGACGACATCGGCGCCGTGATCCACTACGAGCCGGCGAAGGACGTCAAGGACTACCTGCACCGGTCCGGTCGCACGGCACGCGCCGGACGCGACGGTTGGGCCATCACGCTCGTCGAGTACAACCAGCACACACAGATGCGCATCCTGCAACGTGGTCTGCGCCTCCCGACCGAGAAGCCGGTCGAGGTCTTCTCGAACGACTCGCGGTTGCTGCACCTTCCCGAGTTCGAGATCGACTAGACGCCGTGGCGGCGCAGAACATGCCCGCCGCCGAGGTCGAGGTCACCGAGGATCTCGTTCGGGACCTGCTGGTCGTCCAGCATCCCGACCTCGCCGATCTCCCCCTCGTGGTCGTCGCGAACGGGTGGGACAACGTGATCCTCCGCCTCGGGCGAGATCTGTCGGTACGGGTGCCGCGCCGGCAGTCCGCAGCTGCGCTCCTGGTCAACGAGCAGCGTTGGCTCCCCGAGCTGGCGCCCCGACTTCCGGTGCCGGTGCCGGTGCCCGTCCGTCGCGGGGCGCCGACCGAGTTCTATCCGTGGCACTGGAGTGTCTGCCCGTGGTTCGACGGCGACCTCGCCGCCGACGTGGCACCGGCCGGTCGTGACGTCGCACGGCAGCTGGGGGAGTTCCTGGCGGCGCTGCACACGTCGGCGTCCGAGGACGTGCCGGCGAACGCCGCACTGCGCGGTGGGCCGATCGCTGCGCTCGTCGAGCGGTTCGTCGGCAACGTTGCCGCCCTCGGGACCCGCATCGATGCGCCGGCCGTGCTCGCTCGCTGGGACCAACTGTCCGCGGTCGACGAATGGAGCGGCGATCCACAGTGGCTGCACGGCGACCTCCACACGGCCAACGTCCTGCTGCAGGACGGCTCGATCAGCGCCGTGATCGACTTCGGCGACCTCGGCGCAGGGGACCCCGCTGTCGATCTGGCGATCGGGTGGATGCTCTTCGACGACCGGACCCGAGCGGTGTTCAGGTCCGCTCGAGGAGGCGTCGACGACGCGACGTGGCAGCGGGCCCAGGCGTGGGCGCTGCACTTCGCGGTCCTGTACCTGTTGCACTCCGCCGATGCTCCCCGCTTCGAGCGCATGGGCCGGCATCTGCTCGCACGGGTCATGGCCGGCTGACCGTCCACGGGGCACGGTGGCACGGTGACTACCGTGGCGGTCGGGCGCGGGACACGTATCCCGGCCGGATCGAGGAGGAACGCACATGATCACCACCGAGTCGAAGGCGCTCACTGAGCGGAAGGCCGTTCTGTGGGTCGTGAGGGCGATCAGCTACCTCGTCTACTTCTACCTCATCGTGGTCGAGATCATCCTCTTCATCGGCTTCTTCCTCCTGCTGTTCGGGGCGAACCCGAGCGCAGGATTCACCCAGTGGGCGTATCGCAACCTCGACAAGGTGATGGACCCGTTCCGCGGCATCTTCACACCGATCGAGCTCGGGACCACGAGCGCCGACGTTCCTGCGACCTTCGACACGTCCGTGCTCTTCGCCATGATCGTCTACGGCATCATCGCGTTGCTGTTCAGCGTGCTGATCGGCTGGCTGACGAGCCGTCTCCACCAGATCCACCGGGCCGAGGACGAACTCGCACGCGAGGCGGAAGTCGAGCAGCAGCGGGCGGAGGCCGAGGCGCGGTTCGCCGCTCAACAGGCCGCAGCGGCACAGGTCGCCGCCCAACAGGCCCCCGGGTCGCCGGCTGCCCAGCCCGCGCCGTCGAGCGCCCCGGCCGCGCCCACACCTCCATCGCCGCCGCCGCCGTCCGCTCCGCCTCGGTGACGTAGCCTCGGAGCGTGTCCATCGCCCCGAGCATCACCGACCACTGCAACGACGTCTGGGACGACATCGTCCCGGTGCTGCACGACTACATCGCGATCCCGAACGTCTCGGAGGTGTTCGATCCCGAGTGGCGCGCACACGGGCACATGGCTGCGGCGGTCGACCTGATCGCCGGGTGGTGCCGGGCGAGAACGATCCCGGGGCTCACCGTCGAGGTCGTCGAGCTCGACGGTCGCACGCCGGTGATCCTGGTCGAGGTTCCGGCCGTCGGATCGGGGTCCGACGCCGACACCGTGCTGCTGTACGGGCATCTCGACAAGCAACCGGAGATGGAGGGCTGGCGCGACGGCCTCGGTCCGTGGACGCCGGTGCTCGAGGGTGATCGTCTCTACGGACGCGGTGGTGCCGACGACGGGTACTCGGCATTCGCAGCGCTGACCGCGATCGAAGCGGTCCACGTCGCGGGCGGCTCCCACGCCCGCTGCGTGGTGCTGATCGAGGCGAGTGAGGAGTCGGGCTCGCCGGACCTCCCCGCCTACGTCGAGGCCCTCGCCGATCGCATCGGGACGCCCAGCCTCGTGATCTGCCTCGATTCCGGCTGTATCGACTACGACCGGCTGTGGGTGACCACCTCGCTGCGCGGTCTCGTGTCCGGCACGCTCACCGTCGACATCGTCACCGATGGTCTGCACTCGGGCGACGTCGGCGGAATGGTGCCGTCGACGTTCCGGATCGCGCGCCTGCTCCTCGACCGCGTCGAGGACGCCGCCACCGGCGACTTGTTGCTGCCCGAGTTGAACGTGACGATCCCGCCGGATCGGGTGGACGAGGCGGCGAAGACCGCGGCCGAGATCGGCCGTCTCGGTGACCACTACCCGTTCGTCGATGGTGCCGGCCCGACCACCGACGACCCCACTGAGCAGCTGTTGGCGCGTACGTGGCGCCCCAGCCTCAGCGTGGTCGGCGCCGCCGGTCTGCCCGCGATCGCTCGCGCCGGCAACGTGCTCCGGCCACGGACGGCGCTGAAGTTGTCGTTCCGGATACCGCCGACCTGTGATCCGTCAGCCGCCGCTGCGGCGCTGAAAGCGGCGCTGGAGGCCGATCCGCCGTACGGCGCCCACGTGTCGTTCGCCGACGGTGAGTACGGGCCGGGATGGAACGCGCCGGCGACGGCACCGTGGCTGGCCGCATCGCTCGACGAGGCGTCGACCGCTGCTTTCGGCATGCCGGCTCGCACGTTCGGTGAGGGCGGGTCGATTCCGTTCATGGGGATGCTCGGTGAACGCTTCCCCGAGGCCCAGTTCGTCATCACCGGTGTGCTCGGCCCCGACGCCAACGCGCACGGCCCCAACGAGTATCTGCATCTGCCGACCGCTCGACGGGTCACGATGGTCGTGGCCCACCTCCTCGGTGCACACGCCACCCGCTGACACGTGCCGCGCCGTCGTGGAGGTCAGACGGGTTCAGCGACGAAGACCGGGATGACGCGATCGGTCTTCTTCTCGTACTCCGCATAGGTCGGGAAGACCGCGACCGCGCGCTCCCACCACTCGGCCCGTTCGTCGCCCTCGGCGATGTGGGTGAGGTAGTCGTGCGGCTCTGGCCCGTCCTGGATCATCACGAGCGGCTCGGCGACCAGGTTGTGGTACCAAGCCGGGTTCTTCGGTGCACCGCCGATCGACGCCACCAGTGCGTAGTGGCCGTCGTGCTCGACGCGCATCAGCGCGAACTTGCGGAGCTTGCCGGTGGTCGCCCCGCGGCTGGTGACGATCACGACGGGGATTCCGGTCTCGCGCAACGTGTTGGCCTCACGGCCGTCGGTCGCCTCGTAGGTGTCGACCTGCTCGCGGACCCAGTCGGATGTGCTCGGTTCGTATTCTCCCGTGAGCGGCATGGAGCGAACCATACAAACCCGCCGGGATGGTTCGGCGCGAGGGTCGGAACCTCCGTCAGCCGGCCGACGGCTCCGTGGCGCCGTTCGCTGCCTTCTCGTCGATCCACGCCCGCACCTGGGGGAGCAGCGTCACGAGACCGATGATCCCGGCGACCGCCACCGAGATGCCCACCACCCGGAAGCCCGGGAAGAGGACGGCCCCGACGATGCCTCCGACGATCATCGCCAGCCCGGAGAGCGCGAGGGCGGCTCGGCCCGTGTTGTTGTCGGTGACCCGCACGGCCGCTCCGGCGGCGGTCGCCGTCGTGCGGTCGAGCATCCGCTCGGCCCATGCGAACTCGGTCGCCAGGATCACCAGGCCGAGGATGATCACGAGCACGCCGGGGCCGGGCAGTGCCAGCATCGCAACGCCGGCGAACAGGACTGCGGTCCCCAGGATCAGGATCATCAACCGCTTGGCGTTCCTGGCGATGAACCGGATCCACTGACCGGGCGTGTGCAGATCGGGCATGTGCTCAGTATCGCCCGCCCGAACCCGGTTCGCCCGCCAGGTCCCTCCCGCGCCGAGGATTGCATCAGGGGTCAGACCCCTGCTGCAATCAGGGGAGCCAGGCGGGGCGGTTCGATTCGTAGGTGTCGATCGCGTCGGCGTGGGTGAGGGTGATGCCGACGTCGTCGAGGCCGTTGAGGAACCGGTGCTGGGTCTGAGGATCCATCGGGAACGACTCGTCGATCCCGGCGGCCGGCACCTCGACCTTGAGTTGTTCCATGTCGACCACGATTTGCGTCTCCGCGTCGGCCTCGATCGCCTCCCAGATCGCCTCGACCGTCGCCTCCGGGACCACCACCGGCACGAGACCGTTCTTCGTGCAGTTGTTGCGGAAGATGTCGGAGAAGCTCGGGGCGATCACGGCATCGAACCCGTACTGCTGGATCGCCCACACGGCGTGCTCGCGTGACGAGCCGACGCCGAATGCGGGGCCCGCCACCAGGATGCTCGCCTGTGCGTACCGCTCGTCGTTGAGCACGAAGTCGCGATCGTCGCGCCACGTGGAGAACAGGCCCTTGTCGAAGCCGGTGCGCTCGACGCGCTTGAGCCAGTCGGCGGGGATGATCTGGTCGGTGTCGACGTCGGAGCGCTTGAGCGGTACGCCGGTCCCGGTGATCACGTGGACGGCCTTCATGACGCAACTCCTTCCAGGTCGTCAGGGGTACAGAAGGTGCCCTTCACTGCGGTTGCCGCTGCGACGCCGGGCGACACGAGGTGCGTCCGGCCTCCTCGTCCCTGCCGTCCCTCGAAGTTGCGGTTGCTGGTGCTGGCCGCACGCTCGCCGGGAGCGAGCTTGTCGGGGTTCATCGCCAGGCACATCGAGCACCCCGGCTCGCGCCAGTCCGCCCCGGCAGCGATGAAGATCTGGTCGAGCCCCTCCGCGATCGCCTGGGCCTTGACGGCGTGACTGCCGGGAACGACCATCACGCGGGGGACGGTGACGGTGCGTCCTTCCATCACGGCGGCGGCAGCGCGGAGATCCTCGATGCGGCTGTTGGTGCAGGACCCGATGAACACGGTGTCGACGGCGACGTCACGCATCGGCGTGCCGGGCTCGAGACCCATGTACTCGAGGGCGCGGGCCACGGTCTCCTTCGTGGTCGGATTGTCGTAGTCGTCGGGTGACGGCACGACCGAGTCGATCGGTGCGACCTGGCCGGGGTTGGTGCCCCAGGTGACATGGGGTCGGATCGCGGCGGCGTCGAGCACGACCTCCTTGTCCCACACGGCGTCGTCGTCGGAGTGCAGCGTCGACCAGTCGGCGACCGCGGCGTCCCACGCGTCGCCGCTCGGTGCGTTGGCGCGGCCCTCCAGGTACTCGAACGTGGTCTCGTCCGGGGCGATCATGCCCGCCTTGGCGCCCGCTTCGATCGACATGTTGCAGACCGTCATCCGGCCCTCCATCGAGAGTGCTCGAATCGCCGAACCGCGGTACTCGATCACGTGGCCGATGCCGCCGCCGGTGCCGATCTCACCGAGGATCGCGAGGATGACGTCCTTGGCCGTGACGCCCGGCTGCAGCTCGCCTTCGACGGTGACCGACATCCACTTCGGCCGCTGCTGCGGCAGGGTCTGCGTGGCGAGGACGTGCTCGACCTCGCTGGTACCGATGCCGAACGCGAGCGCTCCGAACGCTCCGTGGGTGGCGGTGTGCGAGTCACCGCAGACGATCGTCATGCCCGGCAGCGTCCGTCCCTGCTCCGGACCGATCACGTGGACGATGCCCTGGTTGGGGTCGCCCATCGGGAAGTTGGTGATACCGAACTCGGCGGTGTTCGCCCGCAGCGTGTCGATCTGCTTGGCCGAGATCGGATCGGCGATCGGTTGATCGATGTTCTCGGTCGGGACGTTGTGGTCCTCGGTGGCGATCGTCAGCTCGGGTCGACGGACGGTGCGCCCCGTGAGCCGGAGTCCGTCGAACGCCTGCGGGCTCGTGACCTCGTGGACGAGATGCAGGTCGATGTACAACAGGTCGGGTTCGTCCGGTGCCGAGTGCACCAGGTGGCGCTCCCACACCTTCTCCGGCAGTGTCTTGCCCATCGTGACGGCTCCTTGCTCGCTTCCCAACATGTGGGATAGGCTTCTTGCGATATGGACAGCGTAACCGCCGTCGGCGTGATCGACAAGGCCGTCGCGGTGATGCAGGCAGTCGCCGTGGCGCCGCTCACGCTCGGCGAGCTGCAGGCGTCGACCGGCCTCCCCCGGGCGACCGCGCACCGTTTGGCGACCTCGCTGGAGGCGCACGGGTTCCTGCGGCGCGACGCCGACGGCCGCTTCGACCTCGGGCCGGGTCTCGTCTCGCTCGGCGAGGCCGCGGCCGCCCGGTTCCCACTCGTCGAGCTCGCGCGGCCGGTGCTCGAGCAACTTCGCAACGACACGGGTGAGAGCGTGCAGCTCTTCGTTCGCGAGGGGGATCAGCGGCGTTGCGTGCTGTCGCTCGAGTCGACGCACGGTCTGCGCTGGATCGTGCCACAGGGAGCACTGCTGCCGATCGACGTCGGTTCGGCCGGCCGGGTGTTGTCGGGCGAGACGAGCCGGACCGGTTGGATCGAGAGCATCGGCGAGCGAGAACCCGGCGTCGCCTCGGTCAGTGCCCCGGTGCTGGGTGGCGGCGGCTCGGTGGTGGCAGCGCTGTCGGTCAGTGGCCCGATCGAACGTCTTTCCCGACAACCGGGCCGTCGGTTCGGAGCCGCCGTTGCCGAGGCGGCGGCCCGTCTCTCCATCTGACGACCGATGACGTCCTGACGACCGTCAACCAGCCCTCGTCAGCACGACGCGAGATTGCTCGCACAAGTCGTCGCCGGGGGCTCCCCACGACCATACGTACTCCAGGGTGTCCTCGCCCAGATCGAGTTCGATCTGGAGTTCGAAACCCTGCGTGCCGCGACCGTTGCTGAACGTCGACTCCCCGGATTGGACCAGCTGGCCCAGTCCGTTGAGTTCGCTGCACAACACGAACAGCGTGGGTTCGCCCGACCACATGTCGAGCGCGAGCAGCGTGTGTTCGACGTGGAGGACCGAGCCGTCCGGCGCAGTCGCACGGTAGGTCAGTTCGGCGCCGAGCCCATCGAGCACGGGCCGGATCTCGACGACGCCGCTGAACGCCCCGCTCTCGGCACCGTCGCCCATCCCTTCGTAGTGCCCGGCGGCACGGACGACCCGATCGATGATCGTTTCCATCCCACCACCGTAGGTTTCCATCCCGCCACCGCAGAAGGCGCGGCTCGGTCGGATCCGCTGCGCTCCGTCCGGCCGGACGCCACTCGTCCGAGGTCGACTCTCCTCACCTACGCTGTCGGGGTGACCGAGACCGTCGTCAACGTCGAGGTCCTGCCGAGCGATTGGCAGGAACAGGTGCTCACCCTCGCGAAGGAGCGTGACGCCGTCATCCTCGCCCACAACTATCAGGTGCCCGAGATCCAGGACATCGCTCACCATGTCGGCGACTCGCTCGGACTGTCGCGGCTCGCTGCACAGGTCGACGCCTCCACGATCGTCTTCTGCGGCGTGCACTTCATGGCCGAGTCGGCCAAGATCCTCGCCTACGACAAGACCGTCCTGATTCCCGATGCGGCGGCGGGCTGCAGCCTCGCCGAGACGATCAACGGTGAGCAGCTCCGTGCGTGGAAGGCGGAGCATCCCGGTGCGGTCGTCGTCAGCTACGTGAACACCACGGCGGAGGTGAAGGCCGAGACCGACATCTGCTGCACGTCGTCGAACGCCGTCGAGGTCGTCGAGTCGATCCCGCGAGACCAAGAGGTGCTGTTCTGCCCCGACCAGTTCCTCGGCGCCCACGTGCAGCGCATCACCGGTCGCGACAACATGCACATCTGGATGGGCGAGTGTCATGTGCACGCCGGCATCAACGGTGCCGACCTCAGGGCACAGGTCGAAGCCGAACCCGACGCCGAACTGTTCGTGCACCCCGAGTGCGGATGCGCGACGAGCGCGCTGTACCTCGTGTCGTCCGGGGTCGTGCCGGCGGAGCGCGCGAAGATCCTCTCGACCGGCGGGATGGTCGACGCGGCGCGAGCGACGTCGGCGGCGAAGGTGCTCGTGGCCACCGAGACCGGGATGATCCATCAGCTGGAGAAGGTGAACCACACCACCGACTTCGTGCCGGTCAACCGCGCCGCGGTGTGCAAGTACATGAAGATGATCACCCCGGCGAAACTGCTGCGATCGTTGCGCGACGGCACCGATGAGGTGTTCGTCGACCGTGGGATCGCCGACCGTGCCCGGTTGTCGGTGGAGCGAATGATCGCCATCGGCACCCCGTCGGCCACCGCCGAGTGACTCCATGAACCTGCCGAGGCGGCTCGCGGCGCCGCCCGCCACCTGGGAACGCGACGTCGACGTCGTCGTGCTCGGCTCCGGAGCCGCGGGCCTGTCGGCGGCGTTGGCCGCGCGGCCCGTGCGCAGCGTGCTCGTCGTGACCAAGGACATCCTGTCGGCCGGTTCCACCCAGTGGGCCCAGGGTGGGCTCGCCGGGGTGCTGCACCCGTCCGACACGATCGAGGACCACGTGCGCGACACGTTGGAGGCGGGCGCAGGTCTCTGTGACGAAGTGGTTGTTCGTGAACTCGTCACCGAGGCCCCCAAGTCGATCCGCTATCTCATGCGCCTCGGCGCCGCGTTCGACCCGGAACATGGCGGGACCGACATCGCGCTCACCCGTGAAGGCGGCCACAGCCACAACCGCATCGTGCACTCCGGCGGCGATCGGTCGGGTGCCGAGGTCCAGCGCACGCTCGACGAATCGGCGATCGGCGCAGGGGTGGAGGTACTCGGTCACGCGTTCGGACTCGACCTCGTACTCGGGACCTCCACCGACGGGGAGCGCCAGGTGTGTGGCGTCCGCATCGGCAAGACCGACGAGCACGGGACGCTCGTGTCGGTCGGCGTGGTGACCGCCAGAGCCGTCGTGATCGCGTCGGGTGGATACGGCCAGGTGTTCGCCTCCACGTCGAACCCGCCCGCCGTCACCGGCGACGGCGTCGCGATGGCCCTGCGGGCCGGGCTCCCGGTCACGGACGTCGAGTTCGTGCAGTTCCACCCCACCGTCATGTGGCGCGGGCCCGAGGCGGTCGGTCAGCAGGCGCTCGTGTCGGAGGCAGTCCGAGGTGAGGGGGCGATCCTGTACGACGCGGCCGGCGAGCGGGTGATGGTCGGCGTCCATCCCCTGGAGGATCTGGCGCCACGCGACGTGGTGGCCGCTGCCATCAGCCGGCGGATGGCCGAGGCCGCTGGCGGTGTCGACGACCACGTGTACCTCGACGCGACGCATCTCGGCAGGCGATTCCACGAACGGTTCCCCTCGATCACCGAGGCCTGCCTCGAGATCGGCCTCGACCCGGCGGTCGATCGCATCCCGGTCGCGCCCGCAGCGCACTACGCGTGTGGCGGCATCCGCGCCGGTCTCGACGGTCGGACCTCGCTGCGGGGGCTGTTCGCCGTCGGGGAGGTGTCGGCCACGGGCGTGCACGGCGCGAACCGGCTCGCGTCGAACAGCCTGACCGAGTCGGTGGTGGCCGGCACGAGGGTGGGCCGAGACCTCGCCTGGGAGCTCCCCGACCGGGTGCCGATCGACGTCGAGGTCGACGACCCGATGGATCACACGCTGCTGGATCCGGCACGGCTGCGCGAAGTGCGCGCCGTGATGTCGCGGCACGTCGGTGTCGTGCGCGACGAGTTGTCGCTCGCCTCGGCCGCCGGTGCGCTCGGCTCGATCGCCCACTCGATGCGCTCCGCGAAGCGAACCGGTGAGAGTGGTGACGACATCGTGTCGCCTCCCGAACCGTCGCGTCGGTCCTGGGAGGGCACGAACATCCTGACCGTGGCCGCCGCCGTCGTCGTCGCTGCCCGTACTCGCACCGAGAGTCGCGGATGCCACCGCCGGTCGGACTTCCCCGAACCCCGCGAGGAGTGGCTCCGCCATCTCGACGTGACCCTCGACGCCACAGGAGCGCTCGACGTCAGCGACCCCGCCGTCGGTTGAACCGACGTCGCTCGCTCGTCGCCGGCGTTCACCGCCCGGCGCCTACCATCGGTCCGGTGAGCATCGACACCGACCGGCTGACCTGCGACGCCTGCGGCTTCGACGGTGACCGTTGGAGCGACGACGATCTCGAACGCACGCTCGCCCACACCGACGACCTGATCGGCTACGTGCTCGCCGGAGCACCCGACGAGGCGTCGCTCGCAACGTTCTCCCGCGACCATGCCGACGATCCGATCGCCGCGACGCATGCGGTGATGCACCGTCTCGACGAACTCGCCGCGATGCGACGTTCGAACGAGCCATTCGAGCCGATGGTCGGTGCCGTCGCTTCGATCCAGGCGTCGAGCGGGGGCGTTCCGAAGCTGGCGGTCGCCGAGGCGATCGTCGGACCCGGCGGGATCGAAGGCGACGGCCAGAGCAACCGCCGCCATCACGGTCGGCCATGGCAGGCCCTCTGCCTCTACAGCACGGAACGGCTCGACGAACTGGCCGCCGAGGGGCACCCCATCGGTCCGGGCGCGGCCGGGGAGAACCTGACGATCAGTGGTGTCGACTGGTCGCGGATGCGTGGCGGGCTGACGATCGGGATCGGTGAGGTCCGCCTGCGCACGAGCAGTCCGGCTGCGCCCTGCCGAACGATCGGCGACTGCTTCGCCGGGCGGCACTGGAACCGCATCGATCACGTCGAGCATCCCGGCTGGAGTCGGTGGTACGCCTCGGTCCTCGCCGGCGGCACCATCCGCCCCGGCGACCCGGTCACCATCACCGCCTGAGGGTCACGTCCGGGGGTCGGACCCCAGACGTGACGGCGCTCGTACACTCGGCGCATGTTCGTGTTCCACCCGTTGTCGGAGGCCACACGGCGCGAGCTGATCGCCGGTGGTCTCGACCCCGACGCGATCGCCGGGATCGTGCGCGACGCCGTGGTCGAGGATCTGATGGGCGGCGTCGACGTCACCTCGATGGCCACGATCGACGCCGATCAGCGCAGCACGGCCACCTTCGGCGCCCGGGCCCCTGGTGTCGTCGCCGGACTGCCCGTGGTGGCCGCCGTCGTCGAGACGGTCTGTGGTGATGCCGCGAGCGAGTTCACCTCACTCGTCGCCGACGGTACCCGCGTCGAACCGGGCACGAGGATCGCCGAGGTCACCGCGCCGACGCGGCTGTTGCTCACCGCCGAACGCACCGCACTCAACCTGCTGTGTCACCTCTCGGGCGTGGCCACGTCGACGCGTCGGTGGGCCGACGCGCTCGACGGAACCGTGGCCGTGGTGCGTGACACCCGCAAGACCACACCCGGGTTGCGGGCCCTGGAGAAGTACGCCGTCCGCTGCGGTGGCGGCACCAACCACCGCATGGGCCTCTCGGACATGGCGCTGGTGAAGGACAACCACATCGCGGCCGCCGGCGGGATCACCGAGGCCTATACGCGCGTCCGAGACCTCGAAGCGACGATCCCGATCGAGATCGAGGTCGACTCGCTCGACGGGTTGCGAGAAGCGATCGCGGCCGGGGCCGACGAGGTGTTGATCGACAACTTCACGCCGGAGCAGATGCGCGAGGCCGTCGCGCTGCGAACCGCGTTGAACGCCGACGTGCGTCTCGAAGCGAGTGGAGGCCTCACCCTGGAGTCGGCGCGGGCGGTTGCCGACACCGGCGTCGACTACATCGCCGTGGGCGAACTCACGCACTCCGCCCGCGTGCTCGACATCGGCCTCGACCTCCAACCCGCCTGATCGGCGGAGCTCAGCTCTCGGGAGTGCCGTAGGCGGCCAGGAGGTCCACGACCATGATGACGTCGGTTTCAGCCGGCAGTCCGTCGGTGGGACTTCCCTCCGGACCGAATCCGTAGTCGGGATACTGTGGTGGGAAGGTGAGGACTCGGCGCCCCCCGACCTTCATGCCGGGCAGGCCCTCGTACAGAACGGGGAAGGTGCCTTCGACGATCGGAAGCGGGGTGGGCGGTTGGCCCCAGTTGCTCACCAGGAAGACCAGATTGTCCCCCCTGAACAACGCATATCTGATGATGGCGGTCTGACCCGCCAGGAGTTCGGTGCCCGTGCCCTCGACGGTGTCTTCGATCTCGATGCCATCGACGCCTGCTGAGGCGTCGACACCAGGATCCGTCGGTGCGTCGGACGCGTCGGTCGGTGGAATGACCGCACGAACGTCGATGAGGAACGTCAGGGCTTCGTCTGGACCGATGATCTCGCCGCGAGACTCGGGCCCGTACGCGAGCTCGCTCGGAATGTCGATTCGAATCCGTGACCCCGCGGTGGCGCCTTCGAGACCCTGATCCCATCCGGCGATCACGCTGCCCTCGCCGAGGACGAGCGTGAACGGCGACGGGGGCACTCCTTGTTGGCGCGCGTCGTAGCTGCTGTCGAACTCGACGCCGTCACTCGACCGCACGCCGACGTAGTCGACGACGACCGTGTCGCCGGCCTGGGCCTCGGGCCCGGTTCCGGGCTCGATCACCGTGATCGTCAGCTCGGTGGGGATCTCGTCGGGGATCTCGACCTCCGGCTTGTCCGGGTTGGTCGGCGGCTCGGTCGGCTCGGTCGTGTCGGTCGCCTCGGTCGGGTCCGCGCCGTCGTCGGCCACCGAGGTCTCGGCCTCGGTGCCGGCCGTCGTGGAGTCGGAGTTCGTCTCGTCGGTCGAGGCGTCGCCGTCGCTGCTGCACGCGGCGAACAGCAGGGTGGCGGCGAGGAGTACGGGGAGTGTCCGGCGCATCGGCCCGACGCTACTTGCGAACCTCGGTCGCGCCTCGTCAACGTCGTCGAGCCTTACCCAACTCCGAAGAACGCGCCGATCAGGGGTGGGGATGTTCCGCCAGCCACGAGGCTTCGGCACGTCCGAGCTCGGTCGCCGGGTCGGCGTCGACGAACGGCCACAGTTCCGACGCGATCCTCCGGTAGTTGCCGCTCGCGCCGAGCTCGCCGAGCAACGCATAGAGCCCGAGGTTGATCCGCTGGATGAACACGAACGCACGTGGCACCGTCGCGTACTGACTGATCGGGCTCGCTCGGTCGAACGTGTGCCGAACGATCGAGTTCGCGTACTCCCGGGTCCACGTCATCTCGGCGTCGGTGCGCACCGTGTCGTAGAAGTGGGAGAAGTACTCGCCGACCGCCTCGGTCGTCACCGGTGCTCCCGGCTGCAACATCCCGGCGCGTTCGAGGATCGACCGGAACTCGGCATGGTCGTGGTCGACCGCGGCTGCCTTGACCATCGAGCCGAACGTTGCCATCTCGTCGTCGCTGAAGTGCTTGACGAGGCCGAAATCGAGGAACGTGACGGTGCCGTCGTCGTGGAAGATGTAGTTGCCGGGGTGGGGATCGCCGTTGAACGCACCCATCCGGTAGAGGCTGCGGAACACGAACCGGAAGATGATCTCACCGGCACGGTCACGCTCGGACTGCTCACGGCCCATCAGCTCGGACCACCCGAAGCCCTCGACCAGTTCGGTGGTGAGGACGCTCTTCGTCGACAGCTCCGGCACCACGGCGGGGATGCGGATGAACGGATGGCCGCGGTAGTAGTCGGCGAACCGCTGTTGGTTGTGCGCTTCGAGTTCGTAGTCGGTCTCGTCGGCGATGCGCAGCTTGATCTCGTCGACCATCTCGGCCGGATCGAGCCCGCCGAACCCCTGGCGCAACACCGCGCCGAGCAGGTCGGCGTTGCGGAGGTCGGCCACGATCGCCTCGGCCACGCCGGGGTACTGGACCTTGACCGCCACCGCTCGCTCTTCGCCGCTGGCCTCGTCGCGCACGATCGCACGGTGCACCTGTCCGATGGAGGCGGCCGCGATCGGATTCGGGTCGAACTCGACGAACACCTCACCGACGGGCCGGCCGAGCTCGCGCTCGATCGTCTCGATCGAGAGTTCCACCGACATCGGCGGCGCGTTCGACTGCAACTGCGACAGCGCGAGCCGCAGCGGTTCGGGCAGGCCGTCGTCGAGATAGCTGGCCATCTGGCCGAGCTTCATCAGCGCGCCCTTCATGTGACCGAGTTCCTCGGCGACCTGCTGCGCGGACCGCAGCTCGCGGTCCCGGTCGAGTGACTCGCGTCGTTCGGCCGATGCGAACGTCTTGCGCGCCGCGGTGGTGGCGTAGGTGGTGCCGACCCGCGCTCCCAGGCGAGCGAGACGTGTGTTGCGCTGGAGTCGTGAACGGTGGACGGCGTGTCCGGGCGCGATGCGCCCGCTGCGGCGCAACCTGACGACGGCAACCGCGGTCGCGGCGACGGCACCCATCGCGGCGACCACGGCGAGCCGACGACGAGCCGACGACGAGCGGTTCACGATCGGCGCACGACGGAGTCGATCGCACGGATCAACGTCGGCACGAACCGGTCGGCGCTGGCGACGGCGGCGTCGTGGAGGCCGTCGACGCGGAACGCCTCGGCGTCGGGGATCAGTTCGAAGAGCTTCACCTGTCGCCGCAACGGAACGACCTGGTCGCGCATGGTGAGGACGGTGGACACCGGGACGTCGACCTCGTGGAGCCAGTCGCTCGACGAGAAGTGACCGATCGCACGGCCGGCTTCGAGGACCATCCGCCAGTCGTGGGTGGCCGCTTGCTGGATCGCCCACGGCTCCCACTGCATCGTCTTGCGTTGCAGGTAGAGCTGTTCGGTCAACCAGATCTTCGCCGGCTCCGGGGCGACCCGCGCCATCGTGGCCAGGCCGGTGAGGCCGAGCAGCATCCGTCGTTCGTTGCGGCGGCCCGCGAAGTACGGAGCGGTCGCGCACAGGACCAGCCCGGTGACCCGCTCGGCATGCCGTCGCCAGACGAGTTGTGCGATCGGTCCGCCCATCGAGTAGCCGACGGGGATGAACCGGTCGATGCCCAGCGCCGTGGCCACCTCGACCACGTCGTCGGCACAGTCCTCCAGACGGAACGGCTTCTTCGAGCGCAACCCGGTGCCATGGCCACGGTGGTCGAAGGCGATCACCCGATAGTGCTCGCCGAGGGCGTCGTAGGTCCGGAACCAGTTGAGGTCGGCGGTCGCCGTCCAGCCGTGGAGCAGCGCAACGACCGGGGCGCCGGGCCGACCGCCGAAGTCGCGCACGATCACCGTGCCGCGGCCGTCGAGTTCGACGAACCGCCCGGTGGGCAGGGGCGGGGTGAGGATCTGCGGCCCGGTGCCGTCGTCGAGGGGCGCTGACACCGGCGGGTCAGGCAGGTTCGACACGGAGCACCGTCACGGTGAGCGCGCCATTCGGCGCCTCGTAGGTGATGGTCGCACCGGCTTCGGCCCCTTCGAGCGCTTGGCCGAGCGGCGACGACGGGCTGATGACGTCGGCGCCCTGCACCTGCTCCTCGATGTTGCCGATCAGGTAGCGCTCGGCATCGTCCTCGGAGTCGCCCTCGTAGACGACGGTGTAGATGTACGAGCCCTCGACGATCTCGGCGTTCTCGAGGAGGTGCTCGAGTTGACGGATCCGGCCCTCCATGTGGCCCTGCTCGTCCTTCGCCGCGTGATAGCCGGCATTCTCCTTGAGGTCACCCTCCTCGCGGGCCCGCTCGATCTTGTTGGCGACGTCGATGCGACCACGCGTGGTGAGGTCGTCGAACTCGGCCTTCAGGCGTTCGTAGGCCGCGGGAGACAAGTGCACTGCTGCCATGGTCAGTGCAGGATACCGCTCGTGGACGACCGGGGCGCGTCCTGGGAACGACGAGGCCGATCGCCGTAGGATCGCCGCCCATGACGCACAACATCGCAGTGATCGGCGGCGACGGCATCGGACCAGAAGTGACCGCCGAGGCCGTCAAGGTCGTCCGAGCGGCTGGTGTCGACATCGCCACCACCGACTTCGACCTCGGGGGATCGCGGTACCTCCGCGACGGCGAGATCCTGTCCGACGCCGTTCTCGACGAGTTGCGAGCATTCGACTGCATCCTCCTCGGTGCGGTCGGCACGCCCGAGGTCCCCCCGGGGGTCATCGAGCGGGGTCTGCTGTTGAAGATGCGTTTCGAGCTCGATCTGTACATCAACCAGCGACCGTTCGAGGGGATCGGCCCGGGCGGGGACACGCCGCACGACTTCGTGGTGATCCGCGAGAACACCGAGGGCCCGTACGTCGGCGAAGGTGGCGTACTGCGTCGAGGCACCCCGCTGGAGGTGGCGACGCAGGGTTCGGTCAACACTCGTCACGGCGTCGAACGCTGCATCCGCTACGCGTTCGAATTGGCGGCGAGCCGTCCACGCAAGCACCTCACACTCGTGCACAAGACCAACGTGCTCGCGTTCTCGGGCAACCTGTGGGAGCGCACCTTCAACGAGGTCGCCGCCGAGTACCCCGACATCTCCACCGCCTACAACCACGTCGACGCCGCATGCATCTACTTCGTGCAGGATCCGCACCGTTACGACGTGATCGTCACCGACAACCTGTTCGGTGACATCCTCACCGACCTCGGCGGCGCGGTGTCCGGCGGCATCGGCTTGGCCTCGTCGGCCAATCTCAACCCCGCCCGCACGGGACCCTCGATGTTCGAGCCCGTGCACGGGTCGGCGCCCGACATCGTCGGCACCGGGAAGGCCAACCCGACGGCGGCGATCCTCAGCGCGGCACTCATGCTCGACTTCCTCGGCGAAGGCGAAGCTGCCGACCGCATCCGGGCAGCGTGCGCCGATCCTGTCACCGGCAGCACCACCGACGTCGGTGACGCCATCGCAGCTCGCGTGGGAAACTGACGTCATGCCCATCACACCGACCCCGAAGATCTGGATGAACGGCGAGCTCGTCGACTGGGACAAGGCCCAGGTCCACGTGCTCACCCACACCTTGCACTACGGCACCGGCGTGTTCGAAGGGATCCGCGCGTACGAGACCGAACAGGGTCCGGCCGTCTTCCGACTGACCGAGCACATCGAGCGTCTGTTCAGCTCGGCACAGATCATGGGGATGGAGATCCCGTACACGGTCGACGAACTGGTCGCCGCGACGAAGGAGACGGTTGCCTCGACGGGCCTCGACTCGTGCTACATCCGGCCGATCGCATACTTCGGCTACGGCGAGATGGGCCTCAACACGCTGCCGTGCACCGTCGACGTGTCGATCGCCTGCTGGCCGTGGGGCGCGTACCTCGGCGACGACGCAGTCGAGAAGGGCGTGCGAATGAAGATCTCGTCGTGGACCCGTCACGACCACAACACGATGCCGCCCGCATCCAAGACGACGGGCAACTACGTCAACTCGTCGCTCGCCAAGGTCGAGGCGCTCAAGGCGGGCTACGACGAGGCGATCATGCTCGCCCCGAACGGTCTGGTGGCCGAGTGCACCGGCGAGAACATCTTCGTCGCCCGGCACGGCAGGCTGCTCACGCCACCACTGTCGGCCGGTGCGCTCGAGGGCATCACGCAGAACTCGGTGTCGACCATCGCTGCCGACCTCGGGTTCGAGGTGGTCGTCGACAACATCGCCCGCAGCGATCTCTACATCGCCGAGGAGGCCTTCGTGTGCGGCACGGCGGCCGAGGTCAGCTCGATCAACTCGGTCGACGACCGCAACATCCCGTGCCCCGGCCCGATGACGTCGGCGATCGCCGAGGTGTACCACCAGGCCATCCGTGGCCAGGACCCCCGGTACAAGGACTGGTGCGAACTCGTCCGCTGACGATCCGGCTCCCGCTCCCCTCTGCCGACTGACAGAAAAATGCCGGAATCCGGACGCCAAGCGTCCGGATTCCGGCATTTTTCGGGTCGAGGTGGTGTGCGCCGGGGGTGGGGTACGGTCGCCGGATGAACGTGGGGATGTGTTTCGACCGTTCGCTGCCCGCGCCGTTCGTGGTCGAGGTGGCCGAGGCGCTCGAGGCCGCTCGTGTCGACCAGCTGTGGGTCATCGAGGACTGCTTCTACACCGCCGGGATCAGCCTGGCCGCGACCGCCCTCGCCCGCACCGAGACGCTGACGGTCGGGCTCGGGATCCTTCCCGCCGTGGCCCGGAATCCGGCGGTGACGGCGATGGAGATCGCCACGCTCGCCCAGCTCGCTCCGGGGCGACTGCTGGCGGGCATCGGCCACGGCGTCCAGGAGTGGATGGATCAGATGGGCGCCCGAACGTCGTCGCCGCTGACGACCCTCGAGGAGGCGATCACGATCGTGCGGCGACTCCTGCACGGCGAGACCGTGACGATCGAGGGGTCGGTCTTCACGATGCGCGACGTCTCGCTCGATGCGCCACCCTCGGACCTCCCGCCCGTGCTGGCCGGCGTACGCGGACCCAGGTCACTCGCGCTCGCGGGCCGTGTCGCCGACGGTGTCGTGCTCGCCGAAGGGGCCGGGCCGACGTACGTGCGCCAGGCGGTCGAGATCGCTGGGTCGTCCGACCCGTTCCGGGTGTCGGTGTTCACCGCGCTCGCGGTCGGCGACGACGCCCGGGAGATGCGCCGGGCGATGGCGCCGTTCGTCGCAGGGCTCATCGACGGGACGAATCCGGCACCGAACGCGCATCCCCACATCGAGGAGATCCAGGAGCTGCACACGGCACGTGGCGTGGACGGGATCGCGGACATGCCCGCCGATTGGTGGATCGAGCTCGGTGCCATCGGCACGTTCGACGACGCGGTCCGCCACGCCGAGGCTCTCGTCGACGCTGGTGCCACCGACGTGACGTTCTTCCCCGGCTCCACCGTGGACCTCGTCCGTGAGGATCTGGAGATCGTCACCCGCCTCGCCGCCGTCCTCCACTGATCGTCATCCGAAATCCTGCGAAAAACGAAAGCGCCCCGTCGGGTGACCGGCTGACGCCGGCGCACCCTCCGGGGCTGCTCGATGGACAGGTCCACCACTGGTCGAACGTCGGGCGTTAGCCTTCGACTCGACCTGTTCACATCGCCCGTCTCGCCTTGCGGCGTGGCGGGCGATGCCGCGTTTCGGACTCGACACCGGTCTCCCGGTCTCGAACCCGTCGGCACCGTTTCACGCTGACCCGGTTGCCCGAGCCCTCGGTTCTGGCGCCAATCGGAACCGACCTCGCTGAGTCCAGTTGGGGTGGCCCCAGTTCCTTCGGCTCCTCACCACGACTCCCTCGCCCACCGACCACCCGAAGGCACCCGGTGAACTCGTTCGCCTCGCCGTCGCGTCTCCCGATGGCGAGTTGCCTCGCCCCCGTCGAACGCACCGGCAGGTCTCCGTCTCCCGCGACCACCCGAAGGCGACCGTGGACCCGGTCTGACCCGACGCCCGCCCCGGTCTCCCGTGGCGTTCGCCGACCCGTCGTCGCCGTCGACCCCCCGAGGGGAGCCGCCGGCCCGGTTCAGGGTGGCCGTGAACACTGTCCGTGCTCCGGTCCCGCTGCGCCTCGTGAGCGGTGCGGGATGGGCCGAAGCCCCTTCCTCACCGCCCCGGTCGGCGTGC
Source organism: Ilumatobacteraceae bacterium (assembly GCA_963715285.1). Lineage (GTDB taxonomy): Bacteria > Actinomycetota > Acidimicrobiia > Acidimicrobiales > Ilumatobacteraceae > Sva-07. Next base: position 87,807 of record CAVQRU010000022.1, read on the forward strand.
GCTCTCCGGAACGATGATCAGTAAATACGTCACAAAACCCCTGGTCAAGGGGTATTTCGAAAATCACAGGGTTATCCCCGCAACTTTTTCGTTACCCCCAGGAATCCGTCCGTCGTCCACCCGTTGCCCACCGTTCGTGCACAGCGACGTGCACAGGCTGTTCGTACTTTTCCGACCCCGGCGGTTGAATCCTCGACTCGATGGGGCTTCAATGGTCGGCGATGTCGAACCAACCCGCCATCATCATCATTCTGTAGAACACGTGGAACCCCCACGTGTTCGTCGAGCCGCCCTCTGGGCGGCTCTTTCGGTTCTCGGGAGCAATTCATGCGACACGTCGAAGTCTTCGACACGACCCTGCGCGACGGCCTCCAGGTGGAGGGGGTGTCGGCGACGGTCGACGACAAGCTGCGCATCGCCGCGCAGCTCGACCTGCTCGGTGTGCACTTCATCGAAGGGGGCTGGCCGGGAGCGAACCCCAAGGACATCGAGTTCTTCGCCCGGGCTCGCGACGAGCTCGACCTGACGACATCCACGCTCGTCGCGTTCGGATCGACTCGTCGTCCCCGAGGCAAGGTCGACGACGATGCGACGCTCCGCAATCTGATCGAGGCGAACACGCCTGCGGTGTGCATCGTGGCGAAGAGCTCCGAGTACCAGGTCGTCGAGGCGTTGCAGACCACGCTCGACGAGGGCGCGGCGATGATCGCCGACTCGGTGCGGTACCTCCATGGCGAAGGGCGCATGGTGCTCGTCGATCTCGAGCACTTCTTCGACGGGTACAAGGCCAACCCGGAGTTCTCGCTGCGCGCGATCGAAGCCGCCGTCGTGAGCGGTGCGTCGCACCTCGTGTTGTGCGACACGAACGGTGGCACGCTGCCGAGCGAGGTGGGTCGGATCGTCGCCGACGTCAAGGCGCACGTCGGCGACGACGCGATCATCGGCATCCACTGCCACGACGACACCGGATGTGCCGTGGCCAACTCGATGGCAGCGGTCGAAGCGGGCGCGGGCCACGTCCAGGGCACGCTCAACGGCCTCGGCGAGCGCACGGGCAACACCAACCTGACCACGGTCATCCCCAACCTGCAGCTCAAACTCGGCTACACGTGCCTGCCCGACGGCCGGATCGAACGCCTCACCGCAGTCAGCCACCATGTCGCCGAGACGCTCAACCGGGCGGTCAACCCGCAGGCCCCGTACGTCGGGTCGTCCGCGTTCGCGCACAAGGCCGGGCTCCACGTCTCGGCGATCGTGCGGGCGAAGGATGCCTACGAGCACGTCGATCCCGAGCTGGTCGGCAACGGGACGCGGTTCGTCGTGTCGGAGATGGCCGGACGCGCCACGATCCAGATGAAGGCGGACGAGATCGGCATCGAACTCGACGGCGCGCAGATCAACGAGGTCGTCGACGACCTCAAGCGCCTCGAGCACGAGGGCTACCACTTCGAGGCGGCCGATGCGTCGCTCGAACTCCTCATGCGCCGTGCCGCCGGCCAGGTGCCCGAGTTCTTCCGGGTCGAGTCGATGCGCGTCATCACCGATGAGCTGCCGGGCGGCGACTTCTCCACCGAGGCCACCGTCAAGGTGTGGGTCGGCGATGGCGACGACGCCGAGCGGCGGGTGTGGGTGGCGGAGGGCAACGGTCCGGTCAACGCGATCGACACCGCACTGCGCAAGGCGGTCGGAACCGTTCTCCCCGAGCTCGCCGACATCCACCTCACCGACTACAAGGTCCGCATCCTCGACGGCGCCAGCGCCACCGGTTCGACCACACGGGTGCTCCTCTCCGCCACCGACGGCATCCGCGACTGGACCACGATCGGCGTGAGCCCGAACATCATCGAGGCGTCGTGGCGAGCACTGGAGGACAGCCTCGTGTACGGCTTGCTGCATCGATCGCTGCGTGAGGGCAACTGACCGCGTCGTCTGTTGCCCGGCCGTGTGCTGCTAGAAAGACAGCGATGGCCGCCCCCAGATTCAGCCCGGTTCCGCCGACCGACCGACCCCGTTACTACGAGTCGCCGGATCACGTTCCCGAGGCGTGGTCGCCTGATCGACCCGGTGAGATCGAGGGGTTCCAGCCCGCTGGTCCGCAGCTCGGTTTCCAGGGTCCCGATCAGGGTTTCGCGCTCCGCATCGCGGCGCAGTTGCGTCCGAAGTTCCAGCTCCAGCCCGGCGAACACGTCGACGATGCGATCCAGGGTTGCCTCGGCGTGGCCCTGAGGCGGGCGTCGCTGTCTTCGCGTGCCCCGGTGGTGCACGACCTCGACATCGCCTTCACCATCTGGGGGTTCTACGACCCCCGACCGCCTGCCGAGCTGGTCGCACTCCGGTCGGGGCTGTTCGAGGGGTTGCGACACGTCGCCCACCACTACACCGAAGCGCGGATCGTCGCCGACATGCCGCCGGAGTCCACCCTGCGCATGACACCTGCCGAGGTCGCCGCGGCGTATCCAGCCGACTGGCGCGCCCTCGTCGGGGCCTGAGCGCACCGCCGGTGTCGGACCGTCGCGAACTCGCGACCGGCGACATCGATCTGCGCGCCACCCTCAAGACGATCGGCATCTATCCACGCGACCCGACCACGCACTGGGGCGCGACGAGCTTCGCGAAAGCGGTGCTGACACCGGAGGGGCCCGGCACGATGCTGCTCACCTGGGGCGCTGGTGGGAACACGACCGCCGAGGCGTGGGGGAGCGGGGCGGACTGGCTCCTCGACCGGGCACCGCACTGGGTGGGTCTCCGCGACGACCTGTCGGGGTTCGATCCGACGCTGCATCCGACCGTCGGGGAGTGGTGGCGGCGCCACCCGGGTCTGCGCCTCGCCGCTGGCGGTGTGATCTGGCAGGAACTGCTCCTCGTGCTCCTCGGCCAGCGTGTGACCACCGGGGAAGCGCTCAAGAGCTGGGTGCGCATCGTGCACGAGTGGGGCGAGCCGGCGCCCGGTCCGGGCGAGCTGCTCCTGCCGCCGACGCCCCAGGTGGTCGCATCGAAGTCGTACGTCGATCTGCACCGCTTCAACGTCGACCGACGACGCGCCGACGCGATCCTGCTCGCCGCGAAGCGGGCGAACCGGCTCGAGGAAGCGGCGACGATGGAGCCCGCCGACGCCTTCACGCGGCTGACGGCACTGCCGGGTCTGGGCGTGTGGACCGCCACCTCGGTGATCTCGGCGAGCCACGGCGACCCGGACACGATCGTGCTCGGCGACTTCGGCCTGCCGACGATGGTCAATTACGCGTTCACCGGTGACGCCCGGCGCGTCGCGCCCGACGACGGCGGAGATGCGCTGATGTGCCGTCATCTCGAACCCTGGTCCGGGCACCGACAGCGAATCGTACGGCTGCTGTTCACTGTGGGTGTCGGGGTTCCGCGGCGCGGCCCGCGGTCGTTCAACCCGGACATTCGCCGCCTGTGACGGGTGCCGCTTCCGGAGGCGGCTGAACCGTGGGAAAATCGCTCGTTGCCTTTCGCCGATCGTCGTTTCCTCCTGTTCCTCGCCGCGCTCACCGTTCTGGTGTCAGCGTGTGGCGTCGGCGATCCGGGAGCGCTGCAACCGGTCGACGTCGCCGTCGGTGTTGAGGCGGCGCCGCCGAGCACGGTGCCGACTCCGATCGATCCCCTCACGTGCCGGGAGCCGATCGCCACGATCGTCGAACGCGAACTCGTCGCTCGGCGCCAGCACTCGCGTTCGCCGGGCTGCCTCGACGACCGGCTCCGGTCTCGTCACGCGTCGGGTACCCCGAGCGTTGGCGCGACATCGATCGCCGGCGACGTGTGCTGGAACCGCTGCGCAGACGGCCGCGTCTTCGTCGACTTCGCCCTGTCACCGGTCGGCACGAACGGCGACGACCGGGGTGATGGCGCGTCCGCGGTCGACGTGCGCTACGTCGCGACCTATCGGGACCCCGCCGGCGAACTGACCGACCGCGCCGAGATCCTCACCCTGCGTCGTACGCCTGACGCTCCCGAGCGATGGTCGGTCGTGGCGGTCGCGGCCGTCGACCTCCTCGCGGAGATCGTCGACGTCACGGAGGTCGTCGACGGCTACCTCGATGCGCTGGCGTCCGGCGACGTCCTCACGGCCGCTGCGTTGCTGGCGGTCGTCGAGGGCGACGACGTCGATCGGCCGGACCTGGCGCGCCTCACCGACGAGCGGCTGCTCGGGGATCGCAGCGTTGCCGGCATCGCCGAAGCGCTCTCGGCGTGGTGCGCGGCAGCCGCGTGTTCCCGCCCCGACGACGTGCGCGTCGAGATCACACCCGAGCACTCCACCCGAGCCGTCGCGACCTACCGAAACGAGTCGGCATCCGTCGACGTCGTGCTGGACGCCGGTCGGGTCGACGGACGACCCTTCGTGGTCGGGATCCCGCCGGTGCTGCCGTGACGGGCCGGTCGCGGAGGCTTGCTCTCGCACTCGGACTGTTCGCAGCCGCGGCCATCGGCGTCGCCCAGCGGATCGCCCCGCCGACAGCCGACGCCGCTGGGCTGTTCCTCCCCGGCGGCGTGTGCCTGCCACGGGTGTCGCCGGATCAACTCGACCGGCTGTTCGACACCGAGCCCGGCGGGGTCGTGGGGGCCGACTACCAGCGCACCACGCTGCTCCCGGACGGGCGCGTCCTGTGGACGTTCCAGGACGCCGAGGTGCGACTTCCCGACGGCGCCACCACGCTCGTGCACAACATCGGCATGATCCAGCGCGGCAGTTGCTTCACGGTGCTGATGAGTGGCAGCGAGGCCGATCCGCAGCCATGGCTCTTCGCGTCGGAGACCGCTCGCTTCTCACACTGGTTCTGGCCGCTCGGGGCCGAGATGGGCAACGACGGTCGGCTCTACGTCTTCGCGGCCGAGATGGTGGAGTTGGGCCCGAGTTACCTCACGCGGGTGGAACCCGTCGCCACCGCCGTTGCCGGTGTCGACGTCGACACCCTTGCCGTCGAGGTGGTCGGTCGACCCCCGAACGCGGGCACCGACCTCTACGGCTGGTCGATCGATTCCGACACCTCGTGGACGTACCTGTACGCGCAGTGCCACCGGCAGTTCGGTTTCGATCCGTACATCTTCGTGTTGGCCCACGACCAGCAGTGCAGCAACCGTGTCACGTTGGCCCGGGTTCCGAGAGGGCAACTCTTCGACGTGCCGAGGTACTGGACGGGTCGCGGTTGGAGTACCGACTCGGCGTCCGCGGTTCCCGTGATCGACACCACGAACCGGATGGTCAATGCCAGCCAGATCGTCGAATCGGGCAACAACTGGATGTCGATCACCAAGGTCGACGACTGGTGGGGCGACCGGATTCTCGTCGAACGGGCCGACCGACCGACGGGCCCCTTCCGTGTCGTCGCCGAGATCGCGGCCGTACCGAAGTGCCCGGTCGACTGCAACACGTACTTCGCGAGCTGGGTGCCGACCACCAACGCCGGTCAGCTGTTCTACGGCCTCTCGCACAATCGCTGGGACGGCGTCGCCACCGCGGTGTACCGCCCGACGTTCGCGGCGATCGGTGCCCCGGCGCCGACGATGGCACCCGCCGATCGTTGCTCGCTCGGCCACTGCGGTTGATGGAAGATCACGCCGACACCTCGCAGTAGGGTCGGTAGACATGTCACGCAACACCGGCAAGCTGCCCCGATCGGAGTACGAAGCAGAACTGGAGCAGTTGCAGCTCGAGCTGGTCCGGATGCTCGAATGGATCCGCAGCACCGGTCACCGACTCGTCGTGATCTTCGAGGGCCGCGATGCCGCCGGCAAGGGCAGCACCATCAGTCGGCTCACCGCTCCGCTCAACCCGCGGGCGTGCCGTGTCGTGGCGCTTCCGAAGCCCACCGACCGCGAGCGTACGCAGTGGTACTTCCAGCGGTACGTCGCGCAGCTGCCGTCGGCAGGCGAGATGGTGGTGTTCGATCGCTCGTGGTACAACCGAGCAGGGGTCGAGCACGTGCTCGGGTTCTGTACCGATGCCGAGTACTGGGAGTTCATGCGATCGGTCCCCGAGTTCGAGCGCATGCTCACCCGGTCGGGCATCCAGGTCGTCAAGTACTGGTTCTCGGTGTCGAACGACGTCCAGATGAAGCGCTTCGAGGAGCGACTGAACGACCCGGCCAAACGATGGAAGTTCTCCGACATCGATTCCCGATCGCAGACCAAGTGGAACGAGTACTCGCGCGCCAAGGACATCATGGTCGAGCACACCTCGATCCCCGAGGCGGTGTGGTGGGAGGTCGATGGCGACGACAAGCGGCGGGCTCGCCTCAACACGATCAGTCATCTGCTGTCGCTCGTGCCGTACGAGACGGTGAGCTATCCCGCGGTCGAGTTGCCCGACGTCCGTCCCGACGATGGCTACGAGCGGCCACCGATCGACCAGCTCCACGTCGTCCCTCAGGTCTACTGACGCCGACGGTGCCATCGTCGGGGCCACGGACGACGCCGGCAAGCTACGAGCTGCTGTAGCCGACTCGGGGCCAGTCGGTACTCTGTCATCGTGACCGTCACGGCACCGCGGCTGGAGCCGCTCGACCCGGCTGCGCCGCCGCAACCCGCCTGGACGCACGTTCCGGGGCTCGACGGCTTGCGGGCGGCGGCGGTGATCGCGGTCCTGGTGTTCCATGCCGGGTACCTGCAGGGAGGGTTCCTCGGTGTCGACCTGTTCTTCGCGCTGTCCGGCTTTCTCATCACCTCGCTGCTGATCCGCGACTCCGACAGCGGAACGGCGAACCTGATGACGTTCTGGGGTCGACGGTTCCGCCGACTCCTTCCCGCGGTCTTCGTGATGATCGCGCTGATCGCGACGTGGTCGTGGTGGTTCGGCAGCCCAGCCGACCTCGACGGTGTGAAGAACGACGGCCCGTGGGCGGTCGTCTACATGGCGAACTGGCACTTCATCGCCGACTCCACCGGGTATTGGGCGTCCTTCGCCCAACCGTCGATGTTCGACCATCTGTGGAGCCTCGCGATCGAGGAGCAGTTCTACGTGCTCTGGCCGCTCGCCGTGGCCGCCATCTGGGCGTGGTCGCGTCGACCGCAACGGACCCTCGTCGTCGTCGCGGTCGTCGGCTCGATCGTGTCGCTGGTGACGATGCTCGTCCTCTACCAGGGCGGCGACCCCACCCGGGTGTACATGGGAACCGATACGCGGGCGGCATCGCTGCTCGTGGGCGCCCTCGCCGCCACCGCACCGGCACGGGCCCTCGCCCGTCGCGTCGTTGCTGGGCTCGGGGATCGGATCGACCTCGTGATCGGCGCGATCGGAGCCGGGATCCTCTGGTCGTGGTTCGCGATCGACGGAGCGAGCGCGAGTGCGTTGTACCGCGGGGGACTGCTCCTGCACTCGCTGGCGTGCGCGACGATCGTCGTGCTCGTCGCCACCGCCCCACGTGGCCGCAGCCTCACTGCGCTCGGCTGGCGCCCGCTCGCGTGGATCGGGGTCCTGTCGTACGGCTTGTACCTCTGGCACTGGCCGCTGTACGTGATCATGTCGCCGGAACGGATGGGCATCGACGGGGTGGGCCTCGCGGTGATCCGCATCGCTGCGTCGTTCGTCGCGGCGTACGTGTCGTATCGGATCGTCGAGGATCCGCTGCGCCATCGGGTGTCGTGGGTGCGCGGACGTCCCGGGGTGATCGTGCTCGTCGCCTCGGTGATCGGTTTGCTGGCGTACCTGTTCCTCCTTCCCGAGCCGGAGACCGAGATCGCGGCCTTCGATCCAACGATCGTGACCGTGGCGCCGGTCGGCGATGCGGTCTCGGACGGCACCGTTGCGCCGAGCCCGACCGACGAGGTGGTGGTCGCCGACGACACCGGTGATGCCGCCACCGACGACACCGCTCCCCCGATCGTCGTCGCGCCGCCACCGGAGCCGCGCACGATCTCCTCGGCGATCTGGGCAGGCGACTCGGTTGCCTTCGATCTCGCGCCGGCCGTCGACGCGGCACTGAGCGATGCCGGTCTCACCATGGGTGCCGGGTCCTACCCCGGCATCAGGTTGCTCGGACCCAACGACTCGCTACGCCTGACCTCGCAGCTCGACGACCGCATCGTTGCTGCGTCGGCCGACACCGTGCTGATCGTGGTGTCGACGTGGGACACCGACATCGACGACGAGGACTATGCCGCCGGGCTCCGGGAACTGGCCGATCTGCTCCCATCCGACGGCCAGCTCATCGTGGTCAGTTCGCCACCGACGGGCGACGACGACGTCAATGCCGAGCTCGACCGGCTCGCGGCCGTCGCCGTCGATGTCGCGGCCGGATCCGACGGTCACATCGTCTTCCTCGACGCCGGCGACGTGTGGGCGGACCCTGCGGTGCTCGACGCGAACGGCGACGGCGCGCCCGAACGCAAACGTGATCTGATCCACGTGTGCCCGGCCGGCGCCGCCAACTTCGCGGCGTGGCTGGCAACCACCCTCGACGCCGGCTTCGAGGGCCTCGACCCGGTCGATCCGGCTCAGTGGGCGGGTGGTGAGTGGGTGAGCGATCCACGCTACGACGCACCGGTCGGCGCCTGCGCTCCCGTCGGTTGACCGGTCGCGAGGTCTCGGCATTCCAGCCGGCTGGAATGTTCGGTAGCATGGGTTCATGCGCATCGGAACCCTCGCCGAGCACACCGGTGTCACCACCAAGACGATCCGGTACTACGAGTCGGTCGACCTCCTCGCCGAACCCGGCCGCACACCGTCGGGCTACCGCGAGTACGGCGACGATGCGGTGCAGCGGCTCCGGTTCATCCGCGACGCGCAGGCGTCGGGGCTCTCGCTCTCCGAGATCAAGTCGGTGCTCGAACTGAAGGACGCCGGCTCGCGGTCGTGTGATCACACCCGGGCCCTGCTCGAGCGACATCTGACCGAGATCGACGAGCAGATCGAGCGGCTGCAGGTGGCGCGGACGGAGCTCCTCGAGCTCGCGGAGCGCGCGCGGACGCTCGACCCCACGTCGTGCACCGATCCCCATCGATGCCAGGTGATCGCCGCCGATCGGTGACGATCGACCGGCAAACCTCCGCGGACGGGCCACTTGACCTTCCAGCCGAATGGAACCTTTAGACTGGTACACATGACGACCACGCCGAGCCTGCAACGATCCGACATCGCGGTCGAGGGCATGACGTGTGCGGCGTGCGCGAACCGGATCCAACGCTCGTTGACCAAGCTCGACGGCGTCACGGAGGCGCGGGTGAACTTCGCCAATGGTCGGGCGACCGTCGTTCACGATCCGTCGGTCGCCGACGACGAACTGCGGCTCGCGATCGAGCGGCTCGGCTACGACGCTCCGGTGTCGAGCGACCACGACGAGGCCGAGCGGCGTCGCGAGGCCGACCTGCGCCGACGCTGGATCGTGGCGATCATCCTCGGTGTTCCGGTCGTCGTGCTGTCGATGGTGCCGCCGTTGCAGTTCGACGGATGGGAGTGGGTGGTCGCCGTCCTCGCCACGCCGATCGTGTTCTGGTGCGGGTGGGGGTTCCATCGAGCGGCGTGGATGAACCTGCGTCACGGCACGACCACGATGGACACGTTGGTGTCGATGGGCACGCTGTCGGCCTGGATCTGGTCGACCGTCGTACTGGTCGGCAGCATCGGTGACGACTCGACCGCCGGCTCGTCGGGCATGTCCGGCATGGCGATGGGCGGTGACGGACTGCACATCTACTACGAGACCGGCGCCGTCATCATCACCTTGATCCTCATCGGCAAGTGGCTCGAGATCCGCGCCAAGCGGCGCTCCGGTGATGCGATCCGGGCCCTCGCCGACCTCGGTGTGAAGACCGCTCGCCTCGAGGACGGCACCGACGTGTCCGTCGACGTGCTCACACCCGGCATGCGCTTCGTCGTGCGACCGGGCGAGAAGATCGCCACCGACGGGCTGATCGTCGAGGGGCACTCCGCGATCGACGCGTCGATGATCACCGGTGAGCCGGTGCCGGTGGAGGTCGCCCCGGGCGACGAGGTGATCGGCTCGACCGTGAACGCCAACGGCTCGCTCGTCGTCGAGGCCACGCGAGTGGGCTCCGACACGGCGCTCGCCCAGATCATCCGCCTCGTCGACGAGGCCCAGGGAAGCCGGGCGGAAGTGCAGCGGCTCGCGGACAGGGTTGCCGCCGTCTTCGTGCCCGTGGCGATCGGTGTCGCTGTCGTCACGCTGCTCGCGTGGCTCGCGATCACCGGCGATGCCGACGCGGCGTTCACCGCCGCGGTGGCGGTCCTGATCATCGCCTGCCCGTGTGCGCTCGGCCTCGCCACGCCGCTCGGCATCATGGTGGGTACCGGCCGCGCGGCGCAGCTCGGCGTGATCATCAAGGGCGGGGAGGTCCTCGAGGACACTCGCCGCATCGACACGATCGTGCTCGACAAGACCGGCACCGTCACCGAGGGCCGGATGGCGCTCGTCGACGTCGTGGCGCCGGGCGGCGACGCCGACGAACTGTTGCGCCTCGCGGCGGCCGTCGAGGCGAGGTCCGAGCACCCGATCGCCCAGACGATCGCGACCGCCGGTGCGGCGACGTCGTCGTCGGGCTCCGTCGAAGGGTTCGTCAACCGGCCCGGTGTCGGGGTGTCGGCGACCATCGACGGCGTCGAGGTCCGGGTGGGACGACGACGGCTCTTCGACACGGTGCCGACCGATGTGGCCGCAGCCGCGTCGTCGGCCGAGTCGAAGGGCCGTACCGCAGTCTTCGCCGGTCGGGGAGCAACAGCCGAGGCGGTGCTGGTCGTTGCCGACACGGTCAAGGCGACGTCCGCCGAGGCGATCGCTGCGTTCCACGACCTCGGCCTCGAGGTCACGTTGCTCACCGGCGACAACGCCCGCACCGCTCGCGCCGTCGGTGACGCGGTCGGCGTCGACCACGTGATCGCCGAGGTGCTGCCCGACGGCAAGGCCGCTGAGATCACCCGTCTCCAGGCCGAGGGTCGACGCGTCGCCATGGTGGGCGACGGCATCAACGACGCCCCGGCGCTCGCCCAGGCCGACCTCGGGATCGCCGTCGGCACCGGAGCCGACGTCGCGATCGAGGCATCCGATCTGACGATCGTGTCGGGCGACCTGCGAGCCGCCGCCGACGCGGTCGCCCTTGCGCGCCGCACGCTCTCGACGATCAAGGGCAACCTGTTCTGGGCGTTCGCCTACAACGCCGCTGCGATCCCGTTGGCCGCGTTCGGCCTGCTCGATCCGATGATCGCTGCCGGCGCCATGGGGCTGTCGTCGTTGTTCGTGGTGAGCAACAGCCTCCGACTCCGTCGCTTCCGTGGGTACCGCGCCTCCGGGCCGTCGCCCGATCACCAACCGCCTGCGTCCATCCCGATTCCCCGACTGGAGACCGCCTCATGAGCACCGACACGATCCGCACCTATTCCGTGCCCGGCATCAGCTGTGACCACTGTCGTCACGCCATCGAGGCCGAGGTCGGCACCGTGGCCGGCGTCAACAGCGTCGAGGTCGACATCGACGCCAAACTCGTCAGGGTCGATGGCGGTGACGACGACTCGATCCGCGCGGCGATCGACGACGCCGGCTACGACGTCGCCTGAGCGGCCCTCGATGACGGCCGTCTGGGCGGCGCGAGCGTTCGAGCGGCTCGTCCGCGGTGCATGATGGGGACATGCAGACCCAGTTGTTGATCGGTGGCGAATGGTGCGACGGTTCGGGCTCGGAACGGTTCGACGTCGAGAACCCCGCGACCGAGGAGGTCATCGCCTCCGTGGCGGCCGGAACGCCCGACGACGCCACCCTCGCATGTGCGGCTGCGGCCGCCGCCCAGCACTCGTGGGCCGCGACCGCGCCGCGTGAGCGTGGCGAGATCCTTCGGCGCACGTGGCAGTTGATGATCGACCACGCCGACGAACTGGCGCGCCTGATCACCCTCGAACACGGCAAGCCGCTCGCCGACGCTCGCGGCGAGGTCGCGTATGCCGCGGAGTTCTTCCGTTGGAACTCCGAGGAGGCCGTGCGCATCCACGGTTCGCTCGGGCGCGCACCCGCCGGAACGAACCGGATCGTGGTGCACCACCCGCCGGTCGGCGTCGTCGTGATCGTGACCCCGTGGAACTTTCCGGCGGCGATGATCACCCGCAAGCTCGCCCCGGCGCTGGCCGCGGGGAACGCTGCGGTCATCAAGCCGCCCCGAGAGACGCCGTTGACCGCGTTGCGCATCGGCGAGTTGCTGCACGAAGCGGGTGTGCCCGCCGGTGTCGTCAACATCGTTCCGACGCTGACATCGGGTGCCTGGTTCGATGCCGCTGTCGACCACCCGGCGACCCGGATGGTGTCGTTCACCGGTTCGACCGAGGTGGGCATCGTCCTGCTGAAGCGGTCGGCCGACCGGGTCCTCAAGACCGTGATGGAGCTCGGCGGCAACGCGCCGTTCATCGTGTTCGACGACGCCGACCTCGAAGCCGCCGTCCAGGGGGCGATGGTCGCCAAGATGCGCCACTCGGCCGAGACGTGCACGGCAGCCAACCGGTTCTTCGTGCACGAGGCCGTCGCCGACGACTTCACGAAGATGTTCGCCGCCGCGATGGCCGACGTCCGCATCGGGAGCGGCTTCGACGACGGCGTCACCTGCGGCCCGATGATCAACGCCAAGGCGGTGGCATCGATCAACGAGCTGGTCACTGCTGCGGCCGACCACGGCGCCACGATCGCCACCGGTGGTGGTGCGGTCGACGGTCCTGGGCACTTCTACCCGCCCACGGTGCTCGGCAACGTGCGATCCGGCGACGAGATCACCCGTCACGAGATCTTCGGGCCGGTCGCGCCGGTGATCACCTTCGACGACACCGAGCAGATGATCGCCGACGCGAACGACACCGAGATGGGGCTCACCGGTTACGTGTTCACCCGTGACCTGCGGCGCGGGCTCGCGGTCAGCGAACGGATCCAGGCGGGCATGATCGGCCTCAACCGCGGCGCGGTGTCCGATCCGGCCGCACCGTTCGGGGGAATGAAACAGTCGGGTCTCGGACGCGAGGGTGCCAGCGAGGGCATCTACGAGTTCTGCGAGACGCAGTACATCGCTGCGGATTGGTGACCCGGTGCGCCCGTTCGGTCAGTAGTCGCCGGCGAGGTCTCGTTTGCCCTGTTCGCTGGCGAGTGCGGCGTGGCCCAGGATGTTGCGGGCCATCGACGACGTGTGCTGCTGTGAGTGGGCGGTGTAGGCGGCAGCGCGAACGGTCCACACCTCGGCGTCGTCGGGAGCGGCGAGCGCTGCGTACTCGACGAGGTGACAGGCCAGTCGCGCGTCGCCGTCGTCGAGGAGCTGCCGGGCCCGCGCCAGGACGTTGTCGACGCCGCCGGCCAGCTCCACCCACTCGGTCGCCTGCTGCGCCCGCGGCGCCGGGAGGAGGTTGTCGGGTTCGCCGTCGTACCAGCCGCCGTAGCGCCGCCACACGTTGCGGATGAGGAACTGGGGGTGGTCGTACACCGGCTGGAGGTACGGCTTGTCGAGCAGGTGTGCGGGAATCGTCACCTCGTGGAGGCAGGTGTCGAGGTTCTTGCCCTGGTTCATGATCGCCAGCGTCTGCGACTCGACCGAGTCGAGCAGCTCGGCGGTGTCGGTGAGGGCGGCGACGATCCGGTCGGCGCCGAAGATCGGAAGACCGTGTCCCGAGAGCATGATCTCCGGCCGCAGTGCCGCCATCTCGCGCAGGGCGGTCGCCCAGTCGGACAGGTAGCGCTGCACCTTCTGCGGATTGCCGGCGTTGGGGACGGCCCAGATGAACAGGTCGCCCGGGTGCAGGACCTTGCGTTCGGGCACGTACGTCCACGTCGCGTCGTCGGTCTCGCCGCGGGCGTGGTGCAGCTCGAACGTGAGATCGCCGCGCGTGAAGGTGAGCTGCTTGGCATACGTGACGTCGGGATCGCGGTACTCGCTCGGCCACGAGAACTGCGGCACGTCGATGGCGAACTGCCTGCGGTTGATGGCGGTGTTCCAACCGCCGGTCTTCTCGTAGCGGCGGAAGTGGGCGGGCACCTCTTCGTGGGCGTACACGACCGGTCGCTCCCAGCCCTTGTCCGCGGCCTCGGCGTCGAACAGGGCGGTGCCGAGGACGTGGTCGATGTGGTGGTGGGAGTAGACCGCCGCGGCCAGCGGTGCATCAGGACGCCAGGAGCGGACGGTCTCGTGCACGGTCCGTCGGTCGAAGGCGCCACCCGTGTCGAGCATCACGAGTCCGTCGCCGGTGTCGAGCGCATTGACCGAGGCGATCGACTTGAGCGTGAGCAGCCCGTCCTCGATCTCCTCGCTCGCGGTGGAGATCGTGCCGTCGGCGTGGTGATGATGGATCGGCTGCACCGGGTGGTGGGTGTGGACGAGTTCGCCGCGCCCCTGCCAGTGTTCCTCCGCGAGTTCCCTGATCGTTGCCATCGCCCGACCATACGGCACCGCCCGCTCGCGGCTTCCCGTCGGCGCGACGTCGATCGGGGGTCGCATCGTCGTCTCGGCGGAGATCGCGCCAGACTGCGGCGATGAACGTCACCGAAGCCGTGCTCGCCCGCAAGTCCGTCCGGGCCTTCCTCCCCGATCCGGTGTCCGATGCGACGATCGCAGAGTTGCTGACCGTCGCGTCACGAGCGCCGTCCGGGGGCAATGTCCAGCCGTGGCGGATCTACGTCGTCAACGGCGAGTCGATGGCACGCTTCCGGGCGTTCCTCGCCGAACGACCGATCGAGCCGCCGGCCTACGACATCTATCCCTCGCCGTTGCCCGAGCCGTACCGGTCGTCGCGCTTCAAGATCGGCGAGGACATGTATGCGACGATCGGCATCGGGCGCGACGACAAGGCGGGTCGGCTGGGACAGTTCGCCAAGAACATGGACTTCTTCGGCGCGCCGGCCGCGATCTTCTGCTTCATCGACCGGATCATGGGCCCGCCGCAGTGGTCCGACCTCGGGATGTTCCTGCAGACGTTCATGCTGCTCGCCCAGGAGGCCGGTCTCGACACCTGCCCGCAGGAGGCCTGGGCGGTCTACGAGCAGGCGGTGAGCGAGTTCGTGGGTGCGCCATCCGAGCAGCGCATCTTCTGTGGCGTTGCGATCGGCCATGCTGACCCCGACGCCCCGATCAACACCCTCACGACCGAGCGCGAACCCCTCGAGGCCTTCGCCCGCTTCGTCTGATCCCACCCGCCCCACCCCACCGCCCCCAACCCCCGAAAAATGCCCGGTTCGTCGCGCCCAGCGCGCAGATCCGGGCATTTTTCGGGTTCGTGGGGTGTCAGGCGGCGGCGGTGCGGTCGTCGAGGCGGTCGAAGAGGGTGTCGAACACGTTGGTGCGGTCGAACTGCATCGCGTAGGCGCGAGCAGCGTCGGCGCGAGCGGTCCGTTGGTCGGGGGAGGTGCGCAGGATCGCGTCGTCCAACGCCTTCGCGATGCTCACCGGATCGCCGACGGGTACGATCGTGGCGTGGTCGCCGACCGCTTCGGGGATCCCGCCGGTGGCGGTCGTGATCACCGGGCCACCGCCGGCGAGCATCTTCTCCACCAGCGCGATGCCGAACGTCTCGACGAACTCGGGTCGCGGTTTGCTCGCCAGGACGTAGGCGGCGCTGCCGGCCATCAGGAAGGTCTTCTCGTCGTCGTCGACGTCGTCGAAGAACACGATCCGGTCGGCCGCTGACGATGATTGTGCACGGGCGCGCAACGCCTCGGCCTCCGGGCCGGTGCCGGCGATCACGAGTGGCATGCGGTCAGCGCTGTGACTCGCTGCGTATCCGTCGATCAGGTCGTCGACACCCTTCGCCTTCGTGACGCGCGAGAGGAACAGCACGTAGCCGTCGCGATGCAGGCCACGGCGAGCGAGTACCGAAGGGAGTCCGTCGTGGTCGACGTCGGTGAATCGCCGACTGTCGATCGCCGGGTACGAGATCTCCACTCGTCGTTGGCACTGTGAGGCGAACGTGGTGCCGTGACGTGCGTCGATCAACGCCGCGGACTCCACGATCAGCTTCTTGGTGTACTCGGACACGGCGACGCAGTGATCGTTCGCGAGGTAGGTCGTGAACACCTGCGCCGCCGCACCGAACAGGCCTTCTTCCACCGACGTTCGTACGACGTTGGTGATGTCGGATCCCACCGCCTCGGCGATCGTGACGAGGTCCATCGGCAGCCCGGTGGCGCCTGCGATCGCCCGGGCATCGTTCACGGCCGTCGCGTGCGGCGTCAGGTACAACGACATGCACACCGTCGGAACGCCGTCGGTGAACAGCTCGACGAGGCGGCCGACCATCCCGGAGAAGTAGCGGGCGTCGGGCACCTTGTAGTCGCCGACCGGGTCGGGCCGTTCGACCGTGATGCCCGCGCTGTAGGGGAGTACCGAGTCCAGCGGCTTGAGCGGAAGCCCTGCCGCCTGCAGCGTCGGGATCGGCCAGGTGACGATGCGGACGTCGTCGAAGCCTCGCTGCAGTGCGACCTCGGCGAGATTGCGTGCCTCGCCGCTGTGGCCGCAGATCACCGGGTCGGCGCGTACGACGATCACCAGCCGCCGCTCGGGTGCCGGTGCGTCGGAACCGGATCGTGTCATCGGGTGAACCCCCTGGTGCTGGACGGCCTGGTGGTGGACGACGACGGCGGTCGGACGGCGGTGCCCCAGCCGTCGGGCTCGCTGCCGAGTTCGAGATGGAGTACACCGCCACGATGGAGTTCGGCGGCGGTGATCCACGTGCGATCGAGCGCGATGCCCTCGAGGGTTGCGGCACGGACGTACTGCGCGGGGCCATCGGGCTCGGGCTCGACGAACCCGGTGGTCTCCACCACGAAGGTGGCGCTGCCCACGTCGATGCGTGTCTGTGCGAACGAGGGGGCGTTCACGAGGAACAGCTGTTGCCCGGCGACGGGGAACAACCCGATCGACGCCCAGACGTACCACGAGCTCAGCCCGCCGGAGTCGTCGTTCCCCGGCAGTCCGCCACGTCCCGTCCCGAACTGGTTGTTGATCGCGGCGTGCACGACGTCGGCCGTGCGGTCGGGCCGCCCGACGTAGTGGTACGCCCACGGCGCTTCCATGTCGGGTTCGTTGTTGAGGCCTTCGAACCGGTCGAGTGCGTATCCCGCGGCGAGCGCCTCGGCGTCCGGCGACACGCCCAACTGCTTCACCGGCGGCTCGTCGAAGCCGAAGAACCGGTCGAGCAGGTCGATGAACCGCTGCTCGCCGCCGGCGAGTTCGATCCTCGCCGCCATGTCGTGGAGGAGGCGGAACGAGTAGTTCCATCGGCCGCCCTCGTAGAACGTCGAGTCGATCAGGAGGCCGGTGTCGGGGTCGAACGCACGAACCCATCGAGCTGCGAGCACGTCGAGTTGGTCGGCGAGGGCGTCGTCGCCGATGTGGCGGGCGACCCGCGCGGTGCAGTGGTAGCCGAACGCGATGTCGAGCGTGTGCGTGATCGGGTGCGCGAGGCCGCGCTCGAGGAACTCCTCTCCGTAGTTGCGGCGCAGGTCGTTGTGCATGTGCACGAGCGCCCAGTCCCAGTCGATGCCGGGCAGGCCGAGTTCGCACACGTCGGCCAGGAAGGTGTGGGCGAGCGCGCTGCCCTGCCGCGAGAAGCGGTCGGCCCCGCGTGCCATCCGGTAACCGATCGGCAGGTTGCCCTCCTCCTCGCACACGGTGATCAGTGCCGTTGCGAGCTCGACAGCTCGTGCGGGGTCGAGGGCGGTCAGCAGCGGGAGCTGCGTGCGGTAGATGTCCCACATGGTCGCGAGGTCGAACACGAACGGTCCGTCCGACGGCCAGAAGGGGCTCTCGTCGGGCGCGAAGCACGGCTTGACCAGCGAGTGGTACAGCGCGGTGGAGAACACGGTTTCGCGTTCGCTCGACGTCGTCTCGACACGGATCGCCCCCAGGTGGTCGGCCCAGTGGGAACGGGTGGCGGCACGGCGTCGCTCGAAGCTCGACCGCTCGAGACCGCAGTCGGTGTAGAGGTTCGTGCGGGCCTGGTCGACGCCGCGCAGCGAGAAACCGAACCGGAGTTCGACGGCTTGACCCGCTCGAGTCGGCCCACGCAGCAACAGCCCGAACGGACGCAGGGTCGTCGGACGGATCGAGTCGAAGTCGAGCTGGGTGCCGCCGGGCATGAGGCGGCGGTCGTACCAGAGCATCTGTCGCCAGTCGGCGTGATCGCACTCGATGTGGACGGCGAGCGGTGCGCCCTCGACGACGACCTCGCCCTGGGCGACGCCCGGCCCGAGGGTCCGGAGGTGCGCACGTGTGGGCACGGTGCGGCCGTGCTCGATCGCCAGCCCGCCGAGTGAGAAGTCGATCACGAGCCGTGCGTCCGAATGCGCTGGGAACGTGTAGCGGTGGACCGCGCTCTTCGGTCCGACGGTGAGCTCGCACCTGATGCCCGAGCTCAGGGTGGCGGCGTAGTAGCCGGGGCTCGCCGCTTCGTCGCGGAGACTCCAGAGTGTGTCGAGGTCGTCGAGCGGGTCGACCATCGGCGAGACGCGGAAGTAGTTGTAGTACTTCCTGATCGCTCCGGTTCCCGACTGCTGGAAGTGGGTGAACCCCGACGCCATCAGCCGCTCGTACAAGGCGGTCGGGACACCCTCCGTGCTCAGATCGTGGACGCCGTAGCCGGTCGGATAGGCACCGGAATAGGCGCACGCCGACACCATCCCGAACGGCGAGACCGCCCCGGGGTGCGTGTTGCCCACCTGCGGCTTCGGCCACCACCACGTCGCCGCCAGGCCGCTCGGTGGGGTGAGCGCGGTCACGTCGGTCCCGATGAACGGGTCGACCGCGTCGATCACCGGACGCGCTCTCGTCCTGCGTGCACGCGGTCGTCCTGCCTCGGCATGACCGCACCGTAGGAATCGAATGTTCCACCGGTGTTTCGGAGTCGTGAACCGTGCGAGTTCGGTCGGGGCGGGACGAGCCGTCAGACTGTGGCGATGACGTCCTGCGATCTCGGCCGTGAAGCAGCGGAACGCGTGCGCGACCGCCAGATGGTCGGCGCCTCGTGAACCCGCCGTCGGCCGACATCCCGTGGTGGCGTGACGCCGTCGTCTACCAGATCTACCCCCGGTCGTTCGCCGATGCGAACGGTGACGGCGTGGGTGATCTCGCTGGCATCACCGGCAAGCTCGACTATCTCGCCGACCTCGGCGTCGACGCGTTGTGGCTGTCACCGATCTTCACCTCGCCGATGCGCGACTTCGGCTACGACGTCGCCGACTACTGCGGCATCGACCCGGTGTTCGGTGACGACGCCGACTTCGATCAGCTGGTCGCCGGATGTCACCAGCGCGGGATGCGACTGTTGCTCGACTGGGTGCCGAACCATTCATCTGATCAGCACGCCTGGTTCCGGGAGTCACGTTCGTCGCTCGACAACCCGAAACGGGACTGGTACGTCTGGAAGGATCGCCGCCCCGACGGGTCGCCACCGAACAACTGGAACTCGATGTTCAACCAGGTGCCTGCCTGGACGCACGACGAGGCCACCGGCCAGTCGTACCTGCACCTGTTCCTCCCGGAGCAGCCCGATCTCAACTGGGCGAACCCCGAGGTGGAGGCGGCGATGCACGCCACGCTGCGCTACTGGCTCGACCGCGGCGTCGACGGGTTCCGGGCCGATGTCGTCAACCTGATCGGCAAGGGCACCGACGTCCCCGACCTTCCCGACCCGTTCTGGAAGTTTCCGCTCCTCGCCTGCGATCGGCCGTTCGGTCACGAACTGGTGCGTCGGATCCGGTCGCTCCTCGACGGGTACGACCACGAGCCGATGATGGTGGGCGAGGTCTACCTGTTGCGCGACGGCGAGAGCGCGTCGTACGTCGGCACTCCGGACGCACCGGAGTTGCACCTGTCGTTCGACTTCCGTCCGCTGCACTCGCCGTGGGAACCGGATCGCATGGGTGACGCCCTGGCGAAGATGGAGGACGACTTCGCCGAACCGCGGTGGCCCACGTTCGTCCTGTCGAACCACGATCAGGTCCGTCACCGTTCCCGCTACGGCAGCGAGGCGAGGGCTCGCGCCGCTGCTGTCGTGGCGTTGACCGCCCGCGGCACGCCGTTCCTGTACGCCGGTGAGGAGCTCGGCCTGGAAGACGCCGTGGTGCCGGACGAGCGGATCGTCGATCCCAACGGCCGTGACGGGTGCCGTGCGCCGATTCCGTGGACCGCCGACGGCGACGACGAGACGGGCCACGGTTGGCCCACGCGACCCTGGCTGCCGTTTCCCGTCAACGCGGCGACCCACGCCGCCGACGTCCAGGTCGCCGATGCCGACTCGATGCACGCGCTGTACCGCCGGTTGCTCGACCTGCGGCGACGGCTCGCGGTGCTACGTCGAGGGCGCATGGACATCGCGCCGATCGACGGTGCCACGATCAGGTTCGACCGGAGCCTGGACGACGAGGTGGTCACGACGCTCGTGAACGTCACGTCGACGCCGGTGGCGTGGCCCACCGACCTCGGCGGCAGCGACGTCGAGGTGCTCCTCTCGACGTCGCCCACCCGCACCGGCCCGAGTTCGGAGTTGGGTGCGGACGAGGCCGTGGTGCTCGGCCGCCGAACGTCCGCGGATCAGATCCGCTCGAAATAGCGCTGACGCTCCCAGTCGGTCACCGACGCCTGGAAGGCCTCGACCTCGACCTGGAAGAACTTGACGTAGTGGTCGGTGACCGCTGTGCCGAGGGTGTCGCGAACCAGCGTGCTGGCGGCGAAGCGCTCGGTCGCGTGTTCGAGGGTGCGGGGCACGCGTGGCAGGTCGGCGGCCGCGTACACGTCGCCGTCGAACGCCGGGGGCGGCTCGATCTGCTCCTCGATTCCACGGAGCCCGCTCGCGAGCGCCGCGGTGTAGGCGAGGTACGGGTTGCAGTCGGCGCCGGGGATCCGGCACTCGATCCGGAGGCTCGGGCCCTCGCCGACCACTCGGAATCCGGCGGTGCGATTGTCCTGCGACCAGGCGATGCGCGTGGGCGCCCACGACCCGTCGACGTAGCGCTTGTACGAGTTGATCGTCGGCGCGTAGAAGGCCATGAAGTCGGCGGTGCCGGCCATCCAGCCACCGAGGAACCAGCGGAACACGTCGCTGCGTTCGCCGCCGACGTCGAACACGTTGGTCTCGGCGTCGGCGTCCCACAGGCTGAGGTGGAGATGGCTGCTGCTGCCCGCCTCGCCGCTGGAGGGCTTCGCCATGAACGTGACGCTGAGGTCCTGCGACTCGGCGAGTTCCTTCATCGCGTGCTTCATCAGGCTGTGACGGTCGGCCATCGTCGACACCTCGGCGTACCGGATGTTCAGCTCGTGCTGGCCGCGTCCCCACTCGCCCTTGGAGCTCTCGACCGGGATCCCCGTCGCGGTGAGCGCCCGCCGAGCGGCACCGACGTATCCCTCGACGCGGGCGCCCTGCAGCAGGTGGTAGTCCTCGATGTACCAGCCGGCGGGTTCGAGATCGGCGTACCCCTTGCGATGAGCGTCGCGGTAGGAGTCGTCGAAGAGGAAGAACTCCAGCTCCGACGCCGCGTTCACGGTGAAGCCGACGGCGGCGGCGCGCTCGACCTGGGCCGCGAGCATCGACCGGGGAGCGACCGCGACGTTCGCGTGCGTCTGGACGTCGACGACGTCGCACAGCACGATCGCCGACGAGTCGGTCCACCCGGCGCGGGCCAGCGTGGCGAGGTCGGCGACGAGGTGGAAGTCGCCGTAGCCGAGTTCCCAGCTGGCGTACTCGTATCCCGCGACGGGTTCCATCTCCATGTCGACGGTGAGCAGGTAGTCGCACGCATGGGTTCCGTGCCCGATCGTGTGCTCGACGAAGAAGGCGGCGTCGATGCGCTTGCCGAGCAGGCGGCCGTAGCCGTCGGTGAAGGCGGCCAGCACCGTGTCGACCTCGCCGGCGCTGACCAGGGAGCGGAGATCGTCGGGAGTCACGGTGCCACAGGACAGTAGCGGTCGCTCGGGTCGCCGTCGTCATGTCATGCTCGGGTGATGAGGCTCGCACGATGACCGTCCCGTTCGTCCGCACACCGGACCACCGCTTCGGCGACCTGTTCGAGTTCCCGTACACGCCGAAGTACGTCGAGGTCGAGGGTCTTCGCATGGCCTACGTCGAGGAGGGGTCCGGCGAATCAGGCACGTTCCTGCTGTTGCACGGCGAACCCACGTGGAGCTATCTGTACCGCCGCATGATCCCGCGGCTGGTCGACGCGGGGTATCGGATCGTCGCTCCGGATCTGATCGGGTTCGGGCGTTCCGACAAGCCGACGAACCGCGACGACTACACCTACGCCAACCACGTTCGCTGGTTGACGACGTTCGTCGGCGGACTCGACCGACCGGCCGACGGCTTCTCGGTGTTCGTGCAGGACTGGGGCGGGCTGCTCGGCCTGCGGATGATCGCCGAGCACCCCGACTGGTTCGACCGGGTGGTCATCGGCAACACGGCGCTGCCGGCCGGTGAACCGATGGGCGACGGATTCATGATGTGGCAGCAGGTGTCGCAGACGATGGATCCGATGGACTGCGGCGCGCTCCTCCAACGAGCCTGTCTCGCTCGCGAGCTGAACGATCTCGAGGCCGATTCGTACCGGGCGCCGTTCCCCGACGAGTCGTTCATGGCCGGCGCTCGCCAGTTCCCGCTGCTCGTCCCGACCGGTCCCGACGATCCTGCCGTGCCGGCGAACCGGGCCGCATGGGCGGTCTGGGAACGATGGACGAAGCCCGTGCTCACGCTGTGGACGCCCGGCGACATGGTGCTCGGTCACCTCCAGCAGACGTTCGTCGAGCGGATCCCCGGCGCCGCCGGCCAACCGCACCAGACCTTCGAGCCCGGCGGGCACTTCCTCCAGGACGACCGGGGCGAGGACGTCGCGGCCGCCATCGTCGCCTGGATGCCCTGATTGCAGCAGGGGTCTGACCCCTGCTGCAATCGCTGGCACATCACGGTTCGGTGGCGATCGTCAGGACGGCGTCGGCGTGCACCGATGCCTCCTGCTCCGACAGGGTCGGGCCGAGTTCGACGATGAACGCGACGCCGTCGGCGGGCCGGAACTCGTTGCGGGCCCAGGTGGCGGCGATCCCGGTGTAGATCCCCCCGGTGATCTCGCCCATCGGGAGCCCGGTGAGCTCGGCGTACCGAGCGCGCACGCGGCCCTCACGCCCCTGCGAGGGATTCACCACGAAGAGGTCCTGGTGGTACCAGACCGTGATGTCCGGTTGCAGCTGCTGCATGAAGTTGATCATCGCCTGCGTCTCGGGCTCGCTCGCCGGCCCGGGCCCGGCGTACTGGCCGTCGCCCGGCGCGCCGATCGGTCCCCACTTGTAGGGGAAGTTGCGGTTGAGGTCGACGTCGTTGCCGTTGTGGCGGTCCTGGTTGGCGACTCCATCGGGGTTCATCGACTCGACGATCCACAGTTCGACACCCTCGGGCACCGGTCGTTGCCGGAGTTCGTCGACGATCGCCAGGCCGGCGTCCTCGTCGCCGTGGATGACACCGATCACCAGGACGCGCTGCCCCCCGGGCGTGCCGTACCGCTCGGCGAAGATCGGCCGTCCTTCGGCGGAGAATCCGAGCCCGACGAGGTCCTGGGTGAGGTCGAGCGGCCCGGGCGGGCCCGGCGGAGGCGGGGCGAGCGTGCTGGTGGTGGGTGCGAGCGTCGTGGTCGTCGACGACGTGGTCGTCGAGGTCGTGGTCGTGGAGGTGGTGGTCGTCGAGGTCGTCGTCGAACCGGTCGTCGTGGTGGTCGCGGCGTCGGTGGCGACCGCGGAGGACACCGCCGGCGTCGGCACCGCCTCGGCATCGAGCGCCACGACGTCGGACACCTCGCCCCCGGCGCCGGCGCATGCCGTGGCGGCCACCGTCAGGCACGCCAGGAGCGCCACCACCGAGGCTCGTTTCGACTGCCGCACGGGGCGAACGTAGTCCAGGGTTACCCGGTCGGAGAGTTCACCTGCGATCGTGTCGTCATGTCCGTCGACGTCCCCTCGGTGCACGCCATGCGTCATGTCATCGCCACCGTCGTCACCGCACTCGCCGTCCTCGCGGGCGTGTCGTGTGGACAGGACGCCTCGGAGTCGGCCGCCGGTCGTGGCGCGGGTCTGTACCGGGCGAACTGCTCCGCCTGTCACGGCGACTCACTCGCGGGCACCTCGCTGGGGCCGTCGCTGCTCGACGATCGCTACCAGGCCGACCAGTTGAGCGACGACGCGATCCGCCTGGCCATCCGCACGGGCGTCGAGCCCACCACCGACGAGTTCGGTGCCATGCCGGGCAACGCGATGCTCCGCGATGCCCAGATCGACGAGATCATCTCGTTCGTCCGATCGCAGCAACGCGCGGCAACGCCGACGACGCCCTGACGGCCGGGTGAATCGTCCGCTCAGGTCGTGACGGCGTGGGCCTGGAGGTCGGCGAGGTCGACGTACTCGAGCGTCGACACGTGGGTCGACTCCAACACGACGTCGCAGGCCCGTCCCGCCTCCAGAGCCTCCTGCCATCGCTGTGCGCAGACGCACCACTGGTCACCGGGTCGCAAGCCGGGGAATCCGTACTGGGGCATCGGCGTGCTCAGGTCGTTGCCCTGCTCCTTCGAGAACTCCAGGAAGTCCGCGGTGACCCGAGCGCACACGGTGTGCATGCCGGGATCGTCGCCCCGGTGCTCGCAGCACCCCGTGCGGTGGTATCCGGTCATCGGGTCGAACGAGCACGGTTGCAGCTCGGTTCCCAACACGTTGCGCTGCCCGGTGCTCATACGTTGATCCCCACCACTTCTCCGATCGTGTACGTGACCGCACAGGCGACGAGCACGATGGCGATCTGGCGCAGTATCGACTTCACGATCGAGCGCTCGGCGAAGCGTCCGATCGCAGCTCCGACGAACGCCGCGGCGATCACCCCGATCGCGACCGAGATGGCGGCCGGAGCGGCGCCGGTCGCGCCGGTGATCCACGGGATCACCGGAAGCAGCGCGCCGAACATGAAACAGACGAAGGAGATCGCTGCTGCCTGGAACGCCGACGGCAGTTCGTGGGGGTCGATCCCCAGTTCCTCGCGTGTGTGGACGCGCAATGCCGTCTCCGGCGAGGTCATGACATCCTCCGCCGCGGCGCGTGCCGTGTCGGGTGAGATGCCGTGGCTCTCGTACATCGACGCCAGTTCGGCGGTTTCGGCAGCGGCGTTCCGTGCGAGTTCGCGGCGTTCGACGGCCACTTCGCGTTGCACGAGTTCGTTCTGAGCGGACACGCTGATCCATTCTCCGGCGGCCATCGAGATTCCTCCGGCGATCGCCCCGGCGAGTCCGGCGAGGCGGACGATGGACGAGTCGGCGCCCGAGCCGGCGAAGCCCAGGATCAGTGACACGTTCGACACGAGCCCGTCGTTGATGCCGAACACGGCCGCCCGCGCGAGGCCCCCCGACACCGAGCGGTGGCCGCCGTGAAGTTCCTGGCGGGTCATGCCGATGACGTTACCGGAGGCCGAGTTGGCGTGGTCCCCTCGCCCAACGTCTCCACGGGTACGGTGATGCCGGAGACCTCGACGGATCGGGACGAGATGAGCGCACACAACGACGTGGCCGACATCCAGAGCACCCTGCAACGGCTGGCACTCGAACGCCGACCCGACGACGCGGTGTTCCGAGCATTTCTGGACGAGTACTACCGCGAGCTGCCCGAAGAGGACGCGGACCCGCACCGCGTGGAGATCGCGTACGCCGCAGCGCTGTCCCACCTGCAGCTCGGCATGGTCCGAGCGCCCGGTGAGACGTTGGTGGAGGTCCTGTCCCCGGACGTCGAGCGCGACGGATGGGCCAGCGAGCGGTCGTTGCTGATGTTCGTGACCAACGACGTCCCCTTCCTCGTCGACACCGTGCGGATGGTGCTCGACCGATACGAACTCGGCATCCACCTGCTCGTCCATCCGATGTTGGGGGTCCTGCGCGAGGACGGACAGATCGTCGAGCTCGGTCCGGGCGTCGGGTGTGTCGAGGCGTGGACCCAGATCAGCCTGGACCGGTGCACCGCGGAGACCGCTGCGGCGCTCGAGGGCGAGATCGTCTCGGCGATCGAGGGCGTGCAACTCGTGGTCTCCGACTTCGGGGCGATGCAGTCGCGTCTGCGCAACGTGGCCGGCGACAACGAGCTGCTCGAGTGGTTCGCGGACGAACAGTTCATCTTCCTGGGCGCGGCGATCTATCGCCGCGAGGGGTCCGAGCTGATCCTCGAACCGGGTAGCGAACTCGGCGAGTACCGCGTGGGGCGCCTCGATCCGACCGTGATCGACCCGCCGGTGGCCGACTCCGACGACCTCTACGTGCTCGCTCGCACCGATGCGGTCTCGACCATTCATCGCCCGGCGAGAATGGCGTCGATCGCGGTGCGTCGACCGGACACGCACCTCGAGTACCGCTTCGTCGGCCTGCTCGGCAGCGGTGCCTACCGACAGAGCGTGTTCGCGATCCCGGTGGTCGGAGCGCGAGCGAGGGCGGTCATCGATCGCGTGGGCGCGGAGTCGGAGAGTCACACGGGGCGGGCGGTTCGCAACGTCGTCGAGACGCTGCCGCGCGACGTGTTGTTCGAACTCGGAGCCGACGACCTCGCCGCGCTCGTCAGCCAGATCGTCGGCCTGCAGGAACGTCGGATCGTCCGGGTGTTCGACGTCAGGGAACCGGTGGGGCCGTGGACCACGGTGTTCGTCTACGTGCCGCGTTCGCGGTTCACCGCCTCGCTTCCCGATGTCGTCGCCGAGCTCGTGGCCGAGTACTACGGCGGTGATGTGCGCGATTCCGAGACGTTGATCGGTACGAGTTCGCTCGCGCGGATCTCGATGGCGGTCCGCGCCGATCGGCTCGACGACCCCGAACGGCTGGCGGTTGCGATCGACATCGCCTCGACGACCTGGGACGAGCGTGTGCGCGACGCACTGGTCGAGGTGCTGGGTGAAGTGGAGGGCCACCGGGTCTTCTCCGTGGTACACGGGTGCATTCCGGTCGACTATCAGGCCCGAGTCCGTCCGGAGTCAGCGGTCGGCGACCTGGTTCACGTCGCCCAACTCCTCGGTCCGGTCGCGGAGCCGAATGCCGTCGTCACCTCCTTCGGACGAGTCCTCGATGCCCAAGACGGTGAGTGGCGGTTCAGGGTGTTCCTCCGAAACCGGGCGGCCACGATCGCCGAAATCGTTCCGATCCTCGATCACCTCGGCCTCTCGGCGCTCGACGAGCATCCCTCGTTGTTCGTGGGGCCCGATGCCCGCGTGCACCTCTACGACGTGGGCGTCTCCCTCGATCATGCGGCGATCGACGACGAACAACATGTCGAACTCCAGCGGGCGTTCGTCGGCCTGATGCTCGGTGACATCGAGGCCGACGACCTCAATCGGCTCATCCTCCGCGCGGGCCTCGACCGGCGTCAGATCGCCGTGATCCGTCTGTACAAGCGCTATCTGCGCCAGGCCGGGTTCCCGTTCAGCGCCGCATACGTCGAGCGGGCCATGGTCCGCCACGGCGACCTCACCCGTGAACTGGCCCGGCTGTTCGACGCCCGGTTCGACCCCCGCCTCGATCTCGATGATGACGCTCGCGCCACCGAGGTGGCCATCCGGCGCGCCTCGCTGCTCGAGCGCCTCGACGCCATTCCGTCGCTCGACGACGACCGGATCTGTCGTGCGTTCCTCACGCTGATCGACGCGACCGTGCGGACCAACGCGTTCTCGGGTCGCGGAGAGATCTCGGTCAAGCTGCGGCCACACGACATCGGATTCCTGCCCGAGCCCAAGCCGATGTTCGAGATCTTCGTCAGTTCGCCCTACGTCGAGGGGGTCCACCTCCGAGGTTCGCGGATCGCCAGAGGTGGACTGCGATGGAGCGATCGGCCGGAAGATTTCCGTACCGAGGTGCTCGGGCTGGTCAAGGCGCAGATGGTCAAGAACGCGGTGATCGTGCCCGGCGGTGCCAAGGGAGGCTTCGTCGTCAAGCGCTCGGCAGCGACGCCCGGTGACCGAGAGGCTCAACGAGCCGAGGGCATCGATCGATATCAGCGGTTCGTGCGGGGACTGCTCGATCTGACCGACAACGTCGTCGGAACCGACGTCGTCCATCCACCCGACCTCGTGATCTACGACGACCTCGATCCCTATCTCGTCGTCGCCGCCGACAAGGGCACGGCGACGTTCAGCGACATCGCGAACGCGGTTGCCGCCGAGTACGACTTCTGGCTCGGCGACGCATTCGCCTCGGGTGGGAGTCACGGCTACGACCACAAGACGATGGGCATCACGGCACGCGGCGCGTGGGAGAGCGTGCGCCGTCACGCCCGTGTGATCGGCAAGGACGCGGATCGGGACGAGCTGACGGTCGTCGGCATCGGCGACATGTCGGGTGACGTCTTCGGCAACGGGATGCTGATCTCGCCGAACATCAAGCTGGTCGCCGCGTTCGACCACCGCCATGTGTTCCTCGACCCGAACCCCGACCCGGCTCGCTCGCATGCCGAGCGGCGACGGTTGTTCGAGCTGCCGCGTTCCAGCTGGGCCGACTACGACAGGGCGACGATCTCCGAGGGTGGCGGGGTGTTCGCTCGCACGCTCAAGTCGATCCCCGTCACGCCTCAGGTTCGAGCGGTCCTCGGTCTCGATGGTGACGTGGTCGTGATGCGGCCCGACGACCTGATCTCGGCGATCCTGCGGGCCCCGGTCGACCTGTTGTGGAACGGTGGAATCGGCACCTATGTCAAAGCGACATCGGAGACCAACGATGCAGTCGGCGATCGCGCCAACGACTCCTTGCGCGTCGACGGCGCCGAACTCCGCTGCCGCATCGTCGGTGAGGGAGGCAACCTCGGCCTCACACAGCTGGCCCGTGTGGAGTACGCGATCGGGGGTGGCCTGATCTACGCCGATGCGATCGACAACTCTGCGGGTGTCGATTGCAGCGACCACGAGGTCAACATCAAGATCCTGCTCGATCGACTCGTCCGCGACGGTGATCTGACGGTGAAGCAGCGCAACGAGTTGCTGGCTTCGATGACCGATGACGTCGCCGACCTGGTCCTCGACGACAACCGGGCTCAGACGCTGGCGCTCATGATCGCCCGGACGCAGTCGCTGGCGATGGTGAACGTGCACGCTCGCTACCTCGACACGCTCGAAGCGGAGGGGTACCTCGACCGGACGCTGGAGTACCTGCCGACGGACAAGCAGATCGCCGAGCGCCAGGCGAACGGGAGCGGCCTGCGGGCGCCGGAGTTCGCGGTCATGATCGCCTACACGAAGAATGCCGATGTCGAGGAGATCCTCGACTCGGACCTCCCGGACGACCCGGCGCTCGACGGCGACCTGCTCGCCTACTTCCCGCGTGTCCTGAGCGAGCGGTTCCCGAATTCGATCCGTGGTCACCGACTCCGTCGTGAGATCGTCGCGACCGGGCTCGTCAACGACATGGTGAACCTCGCGGGGATCTCGTTCGACCATCGGATGACGGAGGACTCGGGCGCCTCGGTGTCCGACGTCGCTCGTGCCTTTCTCGCTTCGCGGAACATCTTCGACTTCAGCGAGACGTGGAAGGAGATCGACCAGCTGGGCAGCGACATCGATCTCGACACCCAGATCGGGTTGTTCCTCGACGCTCGTCGAATGGCGGAGCGTGGCACCGTCTGGTTGCTGCGGCACCGGCACCCACCACTCGACATCACCGACGCCGTCGACACCTTCACGGCCGGCCTCGCATTCCTCTGTGACTCGCTCGACGACGTCACGACCGGTCGCGTCCGCGCCGACATCATGGCCCTGCGAGCCCAGCGCATCGCAGCGGGTGTCCCGGTCGATCTCGCCGCTCGCTCGGCGCGTTGGCCGTGGATGCACACCGGGTTCGACATCGTCGAGTTGGCACACTCCGAGGCGTGCAACGTGGCCGACGCGGCGACGGCGTACTGGGCGGTGTTCGAGGCGTTCGAACTCGGCTGGCTCTGGGACGGCGTCAGTGCGCTCCCTCGCTCCGATCGCTGGCAGGAACAGGCCCGCTCCGCGCTCCGCGACGACCTGATGACCGCCATCGCCGACCTGACACGCAACGTCATGCGGGCCGCCGACGGCTCCCCGTCGGCGTGGATCGCAGCGAACGAGCGGGCCGTCGGGCGGGCGATCGCCATGCACACCGAGATCCGACGAGCCGAGAGCTTCGATCTCACCACCTTGTCGGTCGCCCTGCGCCAGCTCCGCAACCTGACGCTGCTCGCCGTCGCCGGGCCGTCGAAGTGAGCCCAGCAGCCTTGTCGAAGTCTTGCTGAAGGCTTTTCATCGAGTTGCCGACGAGCGCAGGATCGCCTTGCCCGGAGCCGGGTAGCGTCGTATCGACATGACCACCGGTCCGAGATTCCGATTCGCGCCCTCGCCCACGGGCTCGTTCCACGTCGGTGGTGCGCGGACGGCGCTGCACAACTGGGCACTCGCCCGTCGGCTGGGTGGGACGTTCGTGCTGCGGATCGAGGACACCGACGAGGCCCGGAACCGTCCCGAGTGGACCCAGGGCATCATCGACGCCCTCGCATGGATCGGGATCTCGGCCGATGACCCCCACTTCGAGGGACCGCACTTCCAGAGCGACTACGCCGTTGCCCATGTCGCCGCCGCCAACCGGCTCGTCGAGCAGGGTGCCGCGTACTACTGCGACCTCACCGGCGAGCAGATCGAGGAACGCGCGAAGGAGCGGGGTGTCTCCGGATACGACGGGTACTCGCGTGACCGGGGCCTCGAGCCGGGTCCGGGGCGGGTATTGCGATTCCGGGTGCCGGATGGTGTGACCGTGGTGAAGGATCTCGTCCGCGGCGAGGTGTCCTTCGACAACTCGACGATCGAGGACTTCGTGCTGCTGCGCAGCAACGGCACCCCGGTGTTCCTCCTCGCCAACGTGGTCGACGACATCGAGATGGGCATCACCCACGTGGTGCGGGCGGAGGAGCATCTGCCGAACACACCCAAGCAGCAGATGTTGTGGGAGGCGCTCGGTCACGAACCCCCGCAGTGGGCACACGTGCCAGTGTTGGTGAACGATCAACGAAAGAAGCTGTCGAAACGTCGTGACAAGGTGGCGTTGGAGCAATACCGCGACGAGGGCTACCTCGCCGACGCGATGGTGAACTACCTGATGACGCTCGGCTGGACGCCGCCGGGAGCGGAGGAGGCGGGTTCCGAGATCGCGTCATGGGATGACATGGAGGCAGCGTTCCGGCTCGAGGACGTCACCCATTCGCCGGCGTTCTTCGACGTCAAGAAGCTGGGCGCGTTCAACGGCGACTACATCCGGCGGATGCCGCTGGGCGAATTCATCGAGCGGGCGGGGGCCGAACTGCCGGCCGACTGGGATCGTGAGCGGTTCGCCGCGATCGCACCGCACATCCAGGAGCGCTTGACCACGCTCCTCGAAGTGCCCGAAAAGGTCGACTTCCTGTTCTGGCCGGATGGCGAACCCGTCGAGTACGACGAAGCGTCGTGGGACAAGGCGTTCGGACCCGAGTGGGCGGTGTCGCTCCTCGACGACGTGATCGATGCCTACGCAGCTCTGACCGACTGGACCGCCGATGCGCTGAAGGCGACCCTCGAGGACGTGATGCAGCGCTACGAGTTGAAGCTCGGCAAGGCACAGGCACCCGTCCGCGTCGCCGTCACCGGTCGTTCGGTCGGGCCCCCGTTGTTCGAGTCGCTCGAGGTGCTCGGACCTGACGAGACGCTCCGACGCCTCACGGCCGCGAGCGCGCGCGCCGGCGGGTGAGCGCCGTGGCCGACCGCGAGTTCGAGCTGCCGTCCGACGAACAACGCGCCCGCGACCGCGAGATCCTGGAGGCGCTCGACGAGCGGCAGTCCGTCGGCGAGCGATATGCCCGAACCGGCGAGGTTCCTCTCTCGACAGAGCGCGAGCCGACGATGCGTCCGGATCCGCAGAACGGCGTGGTGCGCGACCCGACGCCGGTTCGGCCCCTGTCCCAGCCCCCGCGCTCGATCGCTCGACGCGTGCTCCAAGTCGTGGTCCTGTGTGTCCTGGCCCTCCTCGCCTACGGGCTGTTCTCCTACTGGCAGGTGTGGTCGGTGGGTCGTTCCGATGAGGCGCGACCGGTCGATGCGATCGTGGTGCTCGGGGCGGCGCAGTACGACGGGCGGCCGTCGCCACAGCTGGCCGCCCGGCTCGACCACGCGCTCACGTTGTGGCCACAGGGACTTGCCCCGATGATCGTCGTGACCGGCGGCAACCAGCCCGGTGACCGCTTCACCGAGGCCGACGCGTCGGCGACCTACCTGGCAGACCGGGGTGTGCCGACCGACGCGATCGTGCTCGAGGGTGAGGGCGCTTCGACCTACGAGTCGATGAAGAACGTTGCCGCTCTGCTCGGCGAGTCCGTCGACTCGGTGCTGATCGTCACCGATCCGTACCACGCGCTCCGCAGCCGGATGACCGCCGCCGACCTCGGCTTCGAGGCGTATGTCTCGCCGACGCCGACCTCGGTGGTCACGGGTGCTCGGGAGTTCCGGCGTGAGATCGGGGAGGCTGCGGGGGTCGCCATCGGGCGGATCATCGGCTTCGATCGGTTGAGTGGCCTCACGAGCTGAGGCCGATACAATCCCGTCCCGCACCGGTCGTCGACCCGTCGTCGAACCGTCACACCATGGGGTGTGGTGTAATTGGTAACACAGCAGTTTCTGGTACTGTCATTCGGGGTTCGAGTCCCTGCACCCCAGCTCTGATCGACCGCCGACCCGCCCGCGGCAGCGAGCACCGGGTCGGCGTTCGTCGTTTTCCAGCGGCAGCGGCGCCGATTCCTGGTGGGATCGCCGGGCCCGCTGCTATCGTTGCCGATCGCTACTTGGCCCGTTCGTCTAGTGGCCTAGGACACCACCCTCTCAAGGTGGCGGCACGGGTTCGAATCCCGTACGGGCTGCCAAGAAAGTACCAGGTCAGAGCCACTCTTCGGAGTGGCTCTTTCCGTTCCCGGCCTCTCGTTGCCCATGGCCTGCCCATGAATCACAATGGAGGAAGGCTCATGAAGGGATCGATGCGCCAACGGGGGTCGGCGTGGGAGCTCAGGGTCTACCTGGGTGCCGACCCGGTCACCGGGAAGCAGCGCTATGCCACGAAGACGGTTCGGGCCGGCAAGCGCGAGGCCCAGCGGCTGCTGAACGAGATGAAGGTCGAGGCCGAGCGTGGCTCTGGCGGCGAGGACGACGGCGACGGTGGGCGAGCTGCTCGACCGGTGGCTCGAGCTCGCTCGCGAGGATTTCTCGCCGAAGACGACCCGGGAGGCGGCGGTACATCGAGCGCAACCTGCGGCCGGCTCGGCGACGTGCGTCTGAGCAAGCTCACGACGGCGTCGCTCGATCGCACTACCGCTCACTGCTCGTCGACGGCGGTCGCAACGGGCGGCCGCCGTCGAGCGAGCCGAGCAGTGCGGCGCCGCCTCGCGACGACGCGTTCGTGTTCGCCGGCGACGTCACCGGCACGACGCCGTGGTATCCGGACTCGGCCTCGCGTCGGTTCCGTCGCGCGTGCGACGACGCCGGGCTCAAGGACGTGCGCCTCCACGACCTCCGCCACTACGTCGCCACCAGGCTGCTCAGTGCCGGCGTCGACGTGCGGACCGTGGCCGGTCGCCTGGGACACCGCAACGCGGCGACGACGCTGAACGTCTACTCGCACTTCGTCCCAGAGGCCGATCAGGAAGCGGCGGAGATCCTGGGCCGCCTCAGCGCACCCGATGAGTCGGGCGAGTAGCCACCGAAGCAGCGTGCCGCTCACGCCGCTTCGTCCTCCGCCGACGAGGTCGCTGGTGGCTCACCTTCGAGCATCGCCAGCAGCCGGGTCTTCGGCACCAGCAACCGCCGCCCGAGCCGAACGGTCGGGATCTCACCACGCCTCACACGCTCGTACGCCGACGTCCGCGAGATCCCGAGCATGACCCCCGCCTGAGCGACGGTCACGGTCAGGCGCTCGACCCCGAACCTCCCAGCGTCGTCGCGTTCGCTTCCCATGCATACACATGACTCTCGATCGCCGAGTTTGTGACGCGCTCGCGCCAACATTCCTCTGCCCATCATTTCCGAACGTGCGTCTCTTCGACCCACTGCTCTGTACATCTGCACCAACGGTGCGCCGTACCGTCTACGGGTCGTCGGAGACGCCCGAGGTGCGACACGAGTAGCCTGTGTGCGTGGACCTGACGGAGCTGATCGAGACTCGACCGGGAGTCCGGAGCGGCAAGCCATGCTTCGTAGGGACGCGCATCGCCGTCTACGACGTCTTGGACTATCTGGCCTCGGGGATGACGGCCGATGAGATCGTCGCGGACTTTCCGGAGCTCACGGAGCGACATGTACGCGCCGCGATCGAGTTTGCAGCGCTCCGTGAGCGTCGGCTCGCCACTCCGGCGTGAAGCTGCTGTTCGATCAGAACCTGTCACGGCGTCTCGTCGGAACGCTCTCGATCGACTACCCGGAGAGCAGCCACGTCACCGAGGTCGGACTCGAAACGGCAACCGACGCGGAGATCTGGACGTATGCCGGAGAGCACGGATTCGTGATCGTGTCGAAGGACTCCGACTTCCGTCAGCTCGCGTTCCTGCACGGCCCGCCGCCGAAGGCGATCTGGGTGAGGCTCGGCAATGCCAACACGATCGAGATCTTCGACGCGTTGCGGAACAACCACGACGAGATTGTTCGTTTCGGTGAGGATGCCGACGAGGCGCTCTTGGTTCTTCCTTGACTGCCGTTCGACTGCCGACGGAACAGTCGTTTCTCGGCAGTCGGGTAGTGATCCGTGACGTGGTCCGTGACCCGCCGGGATCGAGTCGGGTAGTGATCCGTGAGGTCACGGCATCAGCGTCGTGGCATGGACGACGTGACGAGCGCTGCGCTTCGGTGGGGCGTTCGATTGACGTCCCCCGATCGGACACGTTGCGACCAGTGATTATGGGGTGCCCGATATGGGCGGGAGGCGAGCGCCACCGATGGGCAGGGAGGGGGCATCGGGCGATGGTCGTTGGGCTCTTGACTGGGTCGATCTCGGGGGCGAAGGCTCGAATCGAGAAGGAGGTAGCCATGAGAGGCTTTGGCTTTGCGCTCGCAGCGGCTGCGCTGCTGATCGCAGGGGCGGCCTTCGCCAGGGACGAGGAGTCATCGACGACAGCTCCCGGGGTCACGACAGCACTCCACCCAATACCTGCTGACTCGCTGGTGGTCACCGGAACGGCGACATGTGTCTTCTCCCAGGAGGGGACTGATCCGACAGGAGGGGACAACAACGACCTGGCGACGTGCGAACTCGACATGTCCGATCCCAGGGCCAGTGGCACCGAGACCCACGACCGATGGAGCCGCTACGGCTTCGCGGAGTAGCAGGATTTCGGGATGTGGGTGGCCGTGATGAGGCCCTCATGATCCGAAGATCGCGAGGGCCGTGACTGGTACCGCACAGGCCGTGGAAGTCGCCGCCGCCACACCGTGGTTAGGCCGTGAACTTCGTCAAGGGCGCCTCACGACGTGCTGGTTCTTCGACACCGACGCGGACGAGATGGTCCAGGCCAAGGGCATGTCGGATCTTCGGTGAACCCGACTGCCGCTCTACCATCGAATGGCGGACGACCTTGCCGGCCTCCGTCTTCGCGACCAGCGAGGGGCAGTCGTCGGAGCACAATCGCGCCCGTGCACAATCACGGCCGGATTCCGATGGATCGTCGGGATGGCACAACCACGTCATCTACTACCTCAACTCATCTCGACGTGACCGGCCATCGGACGGTGCTCGATGCATGGGAGCAAGCGGTAGCGGACGCACGTCGTCATTCCGCCGCGGATCACGAGACAGGGTGACGCCCATCACCTGCGCCGAAGGGCAGCGAAGCGTTCCGGAATCCGTCAACGGCCGTTGGTGATCGCCGTCGGCGTCCCGGCTGAGACAGGTCGGATGCAGTGGGTTCCCGTCTCGATCGGTGCCACGATGCGGCGTTTGTCGCTGTCGGAGGACCGATCGGCATGGCACGACCCGCTCCTGAGAGGTGCATGACCCGGTGGTCGTTGCGAATCCGGAGGAGGACTGCTCTCCGGCAGCAGTTCCGTCCGGCTCGGGGAGCCGATGACCTCTCCATGAATCGCCACCGTCGAGCGCGGAATGGTTGAACGCAGCGCCGTACTCAAGACGATTCGCGCCGCGTCCGCCACCGCGGACACCCGTTGTCATCACGGCGTCGCTGCGTTCAAAGTCCTCGCCAACACCGCTCACGGTCGGCGTCTCGCACGACTGCTTCCGCATCTTCGAGGCCGTCGGCTGGTTGCTCTCGGGAGGGCAACTTCTACGCCGAATCGTCCAGCGGCGTCGTGGCGACATCGACTGTCGTCACTCGCGCGCTGCCGTGGAGGCCGCCGAGATGGTATTGGGCCGGCTTGATCGTTGGCACCTGCGTCGAGCGCAACCCGGACCGTTGATCACCGCTGACATGGCAGTTTCGTCACAACACGACCATGGCCGAAGCCGTCTACGTGGCACTCGCCGCTGAACTCGGCGGAGCCCTGCTCACCGACGATCACCGGCTGTGAACGCGCCCGGATTCCCGACCAACGGGAGGCTCTCACACTCGACCGCGTCCGGAACCACGACCGGCAGTCGGTCAGGCCCACCGCCCTTGCCCCGGTTGGACGTCTTGCCGAACTGCCAGTTGCCACTCCACGCAGCGGTACTGGCCGATATGGGACCTGACTCGAGCCAGACAAGACGGCACAGGGCAACACGAGCCGGACTGGTCTGATCGCACTCTCAAGGTGGCGGCACGGGTTCGAATCCCGTACGGGCTGCCAAGGAAGTACCAGGTCAGAGCCACTCTTCGGAGTGGCTCTTTCCGTTTCCGGTCTCGGTCGTCGATTGCAGGCCCAGGAAACGCACTGGAGGCCGGGACGCGTCGCGAGTCAGGTGCCGGCCATCTCCGCTTCGTAGCGTTGCGTGGCCTCGTCGACCGCCAGCAACTGTTTCTCTGCGAGCTCGGGACGGGCCTGTTGTGCCCGTTCGGCTGCGCCGATGAGGCTGCCGACGCTGCCCTGGAAGCGCGGCATCACGTGACGGGCGAACAACTCGTAGCTCTTCTTGGTCGCTTGGTTGTTCGCCCAGTTGTGGCTCAGTGTCAGATAGGCGCCGAAACCGCCGTTGGACTGCTCGAGCAGTTCCTCGATCTGCGCGATTGCCTGATCGGGGGTGCCGATCACGCCGAGGCCGCCGTTCACGAAGTCGACCATCTCGTCGATGTCGCCACCCTCGACCGCCATCTGCGGGAACGCTGCGACGTTCTGGAAGTACCGGAACCACTGCGTGATGCCGTACTCGACGTCCTGCCGCGCCTGTTCTTCGGTCTCGGCGAGGTGCATCAGCCCGACGAGGCGCCACTTGTCGCGGTCGGCCACCTGCCCGTGCTGTGCGGCCACGTCTTCCTGGATGGTCCAATGGTGCGCCAGCACATCCATGCCGATCGCCACCGTCGCACCCAGCGACAGCACGCCTGCGCCGTACTTGCCGGCGAGTTTCGCACCCGAGGGGGATGCGACCGCGGCGACGGCGATGTCGAACAACGGATCGGAGTACGGGCGCAGGTGCAGCCGGGCGTTGTTGAGGGTCAGGCGATCGGAGGAGTAGTTGACCGGCTCGTCACTGGTGAGGAGCTGCATCACGATCGCCATGTACTCCTCGAGCAACGGGCGCATCTCGCTGGGTTCGAGGCCGAGCATCGCGGCATCGGTCGGCAGCGCGCCGGGCCCGACCCCGAGCATGATTCGACCGCGCGTCAGATGGTCGAGGAGCACGATTCGCTCGGCCGTCCACAGCGGGTTGTGGTACGGCAGCGACACGACACCGGTGCCGAGTTTGATTCGCTTGGTGCGTGCAGCCGCGGCGGCGATGAAGATCTCGGGAGACGCGATGATCTCACTCCCGGCCGAGTGGTGCTCACCGATCCACGCCTCGTCGAAGCCCAGCATGTCCATGTGTTGCAGGAGGTCGAGGTCGGCCTCGAGGGACAGCGTGGGGTTGTGCTCCGGTGGGTGGAACGGTGCCATGAAGGTGCCGAAACGCAGGCGCATGATGAAGTCTCCGTACTGGTCTGACCGCCGATGGATACCCGCCCGTGACGACACTATGTGCTCTTGTGAAGCAATCTCGTGTCGAGAGATCCGACGTGAACCAGTCGGCACCGCACTGGACGGCGAGTGCGAACGTCCGTCTCGCTCGTTGCCACCGGCGCGCAGACGGCGGTGGGCGCCTGCCCGGCCTCAGCGCTGCTGTCGCTTCACGGACTCGAACACCGCAGCGAGGTTCGTGCCGTGGCCGGCCGCCACCGAGGCGTTCAGGGTTCGCAACGCTGCTTCGAACAGACCGGTGTCGACTCCGCTCGCCCGTCCGAACTCGGTGATCGCCTGAAGGTTCTGTGCACCAGTGGCGAGTCGAAGGCTGGTGCTCGCGTAGTTTCCGGTCCCGATCATGTCGACGTACTCGTCGAACGTCGCTGGCATCGTCGTGGTGAACTTCCCGATGACGTCGGCGAGCAGGTCGAGCGGAGCGCCCGAGGCGTCGCACATGGCGGCGGCGCTCACGAAGGCGTGAGCGGTGACGTAGAGGAAGGCGAGGGCGCTCGTGTTGATCACCGCCGACGCGGTCGGATCGGCGCCGAGGAACCTGATGTCGCCACCGAGTGCACCGAACAGCGGCTCGCACCGCTCGAATGCTGCCGGGTCACCCGAGACGAGGATCTGGCAGTCGTCCGTTCCGACGGTGTCGGGGAACGACATGATCGAGCCGTCGAGATAGGCGGCGCCTCGAGCCGTGAACCAGGCCGCGGACTCGGCGACCTCGGTCGGCACGCCGTTTCCCAGCTGGACCAGCGTCTTGCCCGCGAGTGAGTCGGCGACGGCAGAGTCGTCGAAGAGCCCGACTGCGACGTCGTAGCCGCGCACGCACACGACGATCACGTCGGACCTCGCAACGGCGTCCCCGACCGATGACGCGACCGACGCACCCAGGTCGACAAGCGCTCGACACTTCTCGTCGGAACGATTCCACACCGTGAGGTCATGGCCGGAATCGGCGATGGCGCCCGCGAGCGCCGATCCCATGTTGCCCAAGCCGATCATGCTCACCGTCTGGAGTTCGCTCACCGTTGCCCCGTTCCCTTCGCAGCGCCAACTGGTGCGCTCGGCATCCGACCGCCGTGCCGCCCCGTTGAAGTATCGCACGGAACCGTGGTGCTGGCGCCGAGATCGGGCCACACCACCGGTCAGTGGCGGTCAGTGGCGGTCAGTGGTGGTCAGCGGTGTCGATGTCGTCCGACGCTCAGCCGTCGGTCCTCTCGAAGCCGGGCCGAATCGTGTTGACCCGGTCGATGCAGAGATCCTGACCCTCCACCGTCATCGTCAACAGGTCTCCGTCCACGGTCCATGTGTACGTCGCGGACTCCGCGGCGTCGCTGACGTCCTTGCACCACGAATCGGTCTCCCAGGTCAGCCGGTCACCGTCGATCGAATAGGTTCCCTCGGTCACGATCTCGTCCCCGACGGCGAGCACGAAGGTTCCGTCGGAGGTGAACTCCATCGTGGCGTCCGCATCAGGGAAGCCCGGCTCGTGGTAGACGCCGACCGGGAACTCGCTCGTGTCCCCGTCGTCGCCGCAGGCGGTGAAGAGGCCCAAGCTCGCCATCGTCAAGACGGCGAGACGTGCGGCTCTCGACTTCATCACGATCACCTCGGTTCGTGTCGAGTCCGGATCGCGTCGGTTGCGATGCAGCCGATCGCTTCGGCTCTACACGAATTGTCCGGCCCGGCCGTCCTCGCTCACAGAGGCCGACGACTCTGATGGGAGCGCTGCTCCGGCCGTGATCGGGTGCCCGGTACCCGATCACAGGTCGGTGTCGGCCTGCTCATCGCCTACGGGTTGGCCTGGATGAACTGGTGGAGGTTGGTCACCAGAACGTCCGGGGCGTCCTCCTGGCAGAAGTGGCCGACGCCCGGGAGCTCGACGACGGGTGCCTCCGGCCAGAGCGCGCGGAAGTCGGCGATCGCTCGGGCGGGCGGGATCGCGTGATCGTCGAGGCCTTCGAGCAGGATCGCCGGCTTGCTCACGAGATCGGGAACGCCGTCGAGGCCTGCCAGCACGTACGGCACCATGCGTCCTTCGTAGGCGTCGATCGGGAACTCGTAGGCCCCGATCGCCGAGTCCCAGTCGGGGAACGGCGCCGAGTACGCACGGATCCAGGTGTCGTCGACCGCGGCACTGTTCTGGAATCCGATGATCTTCATCACCGACAGGATCGTCGAACCGGCGTTGCGGAGCACCTGCTCGGTCCGGCCGGTTTCGAGGCCCTCGCCGATCCAGCGGAACCAGCTCGAATCCGACACCTGCGCGACGTCGTCGCCGACCTGTCCGTAGCCGGCGATGGTGTTGGCGAAGAAGATCCGCTTCACCCGGGCGGCGTGACGCACCGTGTACTGGGTGGCGATCGGTCCACCCCAGTCCTGGGCGACGAACGTGATGTCGGTGAGACCGAGGTGTTCGATGAGCGCCGCGAGGTT
Source organism: Ilumatobacteraceae bacterium (assembly GCA_963715285.1). Classification (GTDB taxonomy): domain Bacteria; phylum Actinomycetota; class Acidimicrobiia; order Acidimicrobiales; family Ilumatobacteraceae; genus Sva-07. The sequence continues at coordinate 128,311 of CAVQRU010000022.1, forward strand.
CTCGGTGTGGGACTGCAGCGTGTACTCACGGTCCGACGGGGTCGCCGACTTGCCGAAGCCCATGTGGTCGGGCACGACCACTCGGTAGTGCTCGCTCAACGGGCCGATCATGTTGCGGTACAGGTACCCCCATGTGGGTTCGCCGTGGAGACACACCACGACCTGGCCGTCGCGCGGGCCCTCGTCCACGTAGTGCTGTACGAAGCCGTGGCCGTCGAAGGTGTGCGGTGCGAACGGAAACGTCCCGTCGAAGTCGTCGTGCAGCTCGATCATCACCACAGCCTGCACGGAGGGGCGACGGGTCGACGAGTCAGCCCTCCGACAGCGCCACCAGTGCGGCATTGACGATGCTCGCCGTGTCGATGTTCGTCGCTTCGTGGAGCTCCGCGATCGTGCCCGATTCACCGAAGCGATCGACGCCGAGCGCGTACTGGTGCGTTCCGACCGCCGAGCCGAGCCACGCCAGGTTGTGGCTCGCAGCGTCGTGCACGCTCACGATCGGGCGGCCGCGTTCCCCGATCGGCACCAGAGTGTCGAGGTGGATCGGGCGGCGGTCGAGGTGGGCCGAGGTCGCCGACGACATGAATCTCGCGCGCCATTCCCGGTAGAGCCGGTCCGGGCTGGTGAGGTGCACGACGACGACCTGGACGCCTTCGCCGTCGAGGTCCGCTGCTGCGGCGACCGCCTCGGGGGCCATCGCGCCGACGGTGACCAGCGTGACGGCGGGACGCCCGTCGGGCTCCGCGTCGATCAGGCGGTAGCCGCCGGCGAGCACCTGCGAGCGCAGCCCTTCCTCACCGTGCGCGGCGAGCGCTCGGGCGAACGGGCCCTGGTCGACCGGGCGAGTCGACAGTCGCAGGTAGCTGCTGCGGCCGTCGGGTCGCGAGAGTTGGTCGAGCGCGTCGCACAGCAACCAGTCGACCTCGCTCGCGTAGGCCGGTTCCGAGTAGTCGATGTTCGGGAGTTCGTGGCCCACCGACGGCGTGATCGTCGACTGGTGTGCGCCGCCCTCCGGGGCGAGCGTGACCCCTGCCGGTGTGCCGGCCACGATGAACCGGGCGTCGTTGTAGAGGCCGTAGATCAGGGCGTCGAGCCCGCGCAGGACGAAGGGGTCGTACACGGTGCCCACCGGAAGGAGCTGTTCGCCGTGGTGGTCGTGGCTCAACCCGAGCTGTCCCAGGAGCATGAACAGGTTCATCTCGCTGATCCCCAGCTCGATGTGCTGGCCGGTCGGGCCGGGCGCCCAACGCAGCAGGCGGTCGGCGCCGCCGTGGTCGTCGCGTTCGGTCGGGGAGTAGACCCCGCGCTTGTTGATCCAACCGCCGAGGTTCGTGGAGATCGAGACGTCCGGCGCCGTGGTGACGATCCGCTCCCCGACGCCCGGCAGGTCGGCGAGGCCGGCGAGGACGCGCCCGAACGACTCCTGTGTCGACACGAACCCGTTGGTCGACACCGGCCGGACCCGTTCGGGCACCCGAACCGCAGGCCGCGGCACCGGCGACGGGTTGTTGATCGCGCCGCCGACCGCTGCGCACCGTCGTCCCGCAGGTGACTCGGGGGCGAAGCGGTCCCATTCCGTGTCGGCGTCGAGGCCGATCGATGCGCGGAACACGTCGATCTGTTCTTCGCTCAGGAGCGCTGCGTGGTTCATCGGGTCGCCGGCCATCGGGAGGCCGTAGCCCTTGATCGTGTACGCGAACACCACCGACGGTCGGTCGGTGACCTCATCGCAGGCTCGGTAGGTGTCGAGCAGCAGTCCGAGGTCGTGGCCACCGAGATCGGTGACGACCGCCTTCAGCTCGGCGTCGTCGAGACCGTCGGCGAAACGCCGGACGGAGTCGTCGGCGCCCATGAGGAACTTCCGCCGCACGTCGGCGCCGTCGAGCGCGAACAACTCCTGGTACGCCTCGTTGGTCATCTGGTCGATGTGCGCCTCGAGCGCGTCGCCCTCGGGCCGGTCGAACGCCGCGGTCAGGCGACCGCCGTACTTCGCTTCGGCGACGTGCCACCCCGAGTCCTCGAAGAACTTCTTCAGCCGGATCGCAGCGATGTCGGGGATCACCCGGTCGAGGCTCTGGCGGTTCAGGTCGACCACCATCGTGAAGTTCGCCAGGCCCTGCGTCGCCGGGTCGGCGATCGCCTCCCACACGTTGCCCTCGTCGAGTTCGGCGTCGCCGACCAATGCGATGAAGCGGGCATCGGGACGGTTGCCGAAGTGGGAATCGACGTACCGGCGGGTGAGGGCCGAGAACAGGGGAGCGACGGCGCCGAGGCCGACCGAGCCGGTCGAGAAGTCCGACACGTCGGGGTCCTTCGTGCGCGAGGGGTAGGCCTGCAGGCCGCCTCGCTGGCGCAATGTCGTCAGGTACGACCGGTCGAGTTCGCCGGTGAGGTACTTGATGGCGTGGTACACCGGCGAGGCGTGCGGCTTCACGGCGACCTTGTCGGAGCCGTTCAGGTACCCGAACCACATCGCCGTCATGATCGACACCATCGATGCGCAGGAGGCCTGATGACCACCGACCTTGATGTTGCCGGACGGGTCCGCGGAGGTGGGTCGGCGGTTGGCGTGGTCGACGATGCGCGTCGCCAACCACAGCACCCGGCGTTCGATCTGACGCAGCGTGGCGAGATCGTCAGACGTTGCGAGTGCCGGATCGTTCATCGGTGAGCACCCCCCGGTCGGCCGGGACGAAGACGACGGGGCAGGGTGCGTGCAGCAGGACGTGGCGGCACCACGGCGCGACGTCGTGGTCGTCGGCGCCGGGCCGGTCGTGCAGGCCGACGACGAGCAGATCGGCGTGTGTCGCCGCATCGACCAACACGGGGCCGGTCGATCCGGGCGCCGTCGACCACGACGTCGCCACACCGCCCCTGACGTCACGGCCTTCGCCCGCACCTTCCTCGCTCAACCGGTCGATCTCGGCGGCGAAGGCTTCCACGTCCTCGCGCGCCCACTCGGTGGCCAGGGAGGGATCGACGTAGTACGCGAGGACGTCGAGCAGGCCGTCGATCCGGAACACCGGCCGCTGTGGCACCGCCCGGATCAGGTCGAGCGCCGCACCGTGGTCGCTCGCGAAGGTCGCGGCCCAGCGCACGGCGGCGTCGGTCGCCGGACCGTGACCGACGCCGACGACGACGGTTCCACCAGGTCGGACCGCGGTGTGCTCGGCGCCGACGACGACGATCGGACGATCGGCGTTGCGCAAGAGCGTGGAGACCACGGGCCCGAGACTGCGCAGGACCGTTCGTCGTTGTTCGTGCATGCCGACCACGATCAGATCCGCATCGGCGTCCCCGGCCCTGCGCTGCAGCGCAACTGCGACGTCGCCGTCGTCGACGCGCACCTCGTCGACCGCTGCGATCGTGCTGGCCCAAGCACGCGCCGCCATCGATGCCGCAGATCCGTCGACGCCGACGACGGCAACGGCGGCGGAGCGAATCGACTGGCCCACGGCTCCACCCTACGCCCCGCGTGACGATCGGAGTCCGCCGCGGATCGTGTCCGCCCGCAGTCATGGGATGGTTCGGGGGCGTGTGTCGTCCATACTGTCGGGCAGTCATGCCTCGCCCCGCCGACCTCCCCGCAGCTGCCAACTTCGTGCGCGAGTTGGTGATCGCCGACAACGAACGCGGCACGTTCGGCGGCCGCGTCCAGACCCGGTTCCCGCCCGAACCGAACGGCTATCTCCACATCGGACACGCCAAGGCGATCACCGTCGACTTCGGCATCGCCGAGGAATTCGGCGGCATCTGCAACCTGCGCTTCGACGACACCAACCCCGACACCGAGGACACGAGCTACGTCGACGCGATCATCGACGACCTCGCGTGGCTCGGTTTCCCCGTCGAGAGTGAACCGCTCTATGCCAGCGACTACTTCGAACAGCTCTACGAGTGGGCCGAGCTGCTGATCTCCGAGGGGCTCGCCTACGTCGACGACCAGGACGGCGACACGATCTCGGCGCAGCGTGGCGGCTACGGCCGACCCGGCATCGAGAGCCCCCACCGTGATCGCCCCGCGGAGGAGAGCCTCGACCTGTTCCGGCGCATGCGTGCCGGCGAGTTCGCCGAGGGCTCCCACGTGCTCCGAGCGAAGATCGACATGCAGCACGAGAACATGCAACTGCGCGACCCGGTCATGTATCGCATCCGCGGCGTCCACCATCACCGCACCGGCGCGCTGTGGAGCATCTATCCCACCTACGACTGGGCGCACGGGCAGAGCGATGCGATCGAGGGCGTGACGCATTCGTTGTGCACGCTGGAGTTCGACAGTCACCGGGCGCTCTACGACTGGTACCTCGAGCACCTGCCGCTGCCGTTCGAGCAACCGCGCCAGACCGAGTTCGCCCGGCTCGAACTGACCCACACCGTCACGTCGAAGCGCCGGCTCGCCAAGCTGGTCGAGGACGGGATCGTCGACGGGTGGGACGACCCCCGCATGCCCACCCTCCGCGGGCTGCGTCGCCGCGGCTACCCGGCGTCGGCGATCAGAGAGTTCTGCAACTTCATCGGTGTGTCGCGCACGAACAGCCGTCACCAGATCGAACTGCTCGAATCGTTCGTGCGCACCGAACTCAACCGCACCGCATTGCGGCGCATGGCGGTACTGCGGCCGTTGCGGGTGGTGATCACGAACTGGCCGACCGACGACGCAGGCAAGCCGGTCGTCGAGTACGTCGAACTGGTGAACAACCCGGAGAACCCCGCGGACGGCACCCGCACGGTTCCGTTCAGCGGCGAGCTGTACATCGAGCAGGACGATTTCATGGCGGAGCCGGCGCCGAAGTACTTCCGGCTGTCGCCGGGCAAGGAAGTGCGCCTGCGAGGTGCCTACTTCGTCACCGCGACCGGGTTCGACGCCGACGCCGACGGCAACGTCACCGAGGTGCAGGTCACCTACGACCCCGAGACGAGGGGCGGCAACGCGCCGGACGGCCGGAAGGTCAAGTCGACCATGCACTGGGTGTCACGAGCTCACGCCATGGATGCCACGGTGGCCTTGTACGAGCGGTTGTTCACGGCGGAGGTGCCCGGCGAGGAGACCGGCGATGCATTCGACGATCTCGACGCGGAGTCTCGCGAGGTACTCACCGGAGCCAAGGTCGAGCCGATCCTCGCCGACGTCGGCCCGGGTCAGGTGGTTCAGTTCGAGCGCCTCGGCTACTTCGCTGCCGACCCGGACCAGACGATGCTGTTCCATCGCACCGTCGGGCTCCGCGACGAGTGGGCCAACATCCAGAAGCGGGCCTGACGTCACACGGTCAGCCTTCCCAGTACCAGGAACAGCCGTACTGGTCGGGGTCGCCCCACGACACCGAGTCGCGTGCGGCGAGGGTCTGGCGGTCGGAGAACTTCATCTGGTCGAGTCCGACCGTGACGAGTTCGTCGTCGATCGCGATCGACCGCTGGAGTGGATTCCAGCATCCCTGCTTGTCGGGATCGCCATGGGTGATCGTGCCCCTGGCGACGAGTTCCCGACCGTTCAGTTCGGCCACGACGGCCCCACCGCCGGCACCCGTGATCCTCTCGGCCAGGCAGTCGACGGCAGGTCCGCACTCGCTCCACCCAGGCGACACCGGCAACACGATCGTGCCGTCTGGCTCCCAGAAGAGGAAGGCCTTGTGGTCCCACTCGACCTCGCTCTGCCCGCCGATCGGCAGTGTGCTGATGCGCTGCGGGTTGGTCGGGTCGCTGACGTCGAACAGGCTGAGCTGGGTGCCGGTGGTGCGACCCTCTTCGGTGGCGTCCTGGCCGACACCGAGGAGCAGGCCGTCGCCAACAGGGTGCAGGTAGGCGGAGTAGCCGGGGATCTTGAGCTCGCCGTCGAGCACCGGGTTCGTCGGATCGGACAGGTCGAGCACGTACAACGGATCGATCTGGCGGAACGTCACCACATAGCCGACGTCGTCGATGAACCGGACCGAGTAGATCTGTTCGCCCTTGCCGAGACCGGAGATCGACGAGATCACCTCGAGGTCGGTGCCGTTCGGACGCAGGACGTAGACCGTCGACTCGCTCTGGTCACCGAAGTCGCCCCAGTTGTCGGTGGTGGTCGCCACCCGCAGGTCGCCGTTGTACTCGCTCATGGCGAACTGGTTGAGCAGGCGGCCCCGCACCTCGCCGGAGGCGACATAGGTGGCGGCGGTGCCGTCGTCCAGGCGGAACTGATGGATCAGTGTCGGCGGAGCACCGCTGTCGTCGTCGGGCACGGTGGTCGTCGGCACGGTCGTCGTCGGCTCCTCGGCGATGGTCGTCTCGGGTGGGAGCGTGGTCTCGGGCACGGTCGTGTCGAGTGCTGTCGTGTCCGGCACGGTCGTCTCGGTCGGTGCGGTGACGGTCGGTTCCGGCGCGCTGTCGGGCGGCCCGATGGGCTCCGGCGTCGCCTCGACCGCGAGACCCTCCTCGACAGCGACACCCTCCTCGACCGCGAGACCGTCCTCGACCGGCATGGGCAGCGGCACGGGTCCGCCCCATTGCCAGTCCCAGTTCTGCGTGGCGATGTACAGGTTGTCGGTGGAGGCGTACACGGTGTCACCGGTGGACACGATGCCCGCCGAGCCGACCGGCGTGCCCTCCGCCTGGACGTCGATCGATCCGATCCACGTCAGGCCGAGCCCGGCGAACTCGCCCGGCGCGGCCACGTTCTCACACGACACGGCGGCCTGCATCGGGCCGAAGCTGCCATCGCCGGCCTCGTCGAACCACCGCGGGAGCCAATCCTCCACGTTCGAGCCGGCGATGATCTCCTGGTTCCGGGCGAGGGCCGATTCCTCGTCCAGGCCGAACTGGTTCGGCTGGACGAACGGCAGTCGCTGATCGAATGACGTGGAGATCACCAGACGAGCCACCCCGTCGATCGAACGGGTCGCGACGACGTTGCCCTCGAGGTGCGAGCGGCGCAACAGTCCCGGGTTCGTGGGATCGGCGACGTCGTACAGCGACACGATCGTGTCGGGCGAACCCGACCAACTCGAGGTCACCACGAGCAACCGCTGCCCGTCGAGCAGGAGCTGGTGCGAACCCTGCGGGAGTCCGGGCTCGGCAACCACCTCGGCGTCAGCGACCGACACGATGCGCAGCCCGTCGGTGTTGGCGACGTAGACGAAGCGACCGTCGGTCTCGACGATGTCGCCCTCGTCGACGCCGATCTCCTGCGTGTTCGTCCCCGAGTAGCCGCCGGTCGCGGGGACGCCCGCCTCGGGAGCGTCGGTGGCAGCGGTGTCCGCCTCGGCCATCACGCGACCGTCTCCGTAGTAGATCGGTCCGCCTCCGAGGCCCCATGCGGTCACCCGCTCGGCTGCTTCGGTCTGCATGTACGACAGCAGGGCGGGACAGTCGCCGAAGAACTCCAACCGGGACGCGAAGCCCTGGGGTCGGCCCGAACCCGGCACGGTGGTCGTGCTGGCGCCCGGTGATGTCGTCGGCGTGGCGGTCGTCGATCGAGTCGCCTCGGTCGGTTCGGTGGTCGAACCGTCGCTGCTGCACGCGGACACCGCCAGCAGCACACCGGCGAACATCAGGGGAAGGAGCCGTTCACGCGTCATGTGTGTTCGACGTCACGAACGGCCGTCCGGTTCCCTCTTGACGAACTCTGGACGGAACGGGCTGACGGGTCCGTTGACAGCGGGCGATCATGAGCGGGAGTCGAGAATGAGGCTCTGGACGCTGCGCCCGAGACGCCCGTCGAGGTCGTAGAGCGCCGACTCGGCGAAGCCGGCGCCCGTCGACGAGGTCGCGGTGCCGTAGTGCGATGCGGTCCGCATCCCGATCCATTCACCGACCGGGGGGCGGAGGAGATGGACGGTGAGGTCCGGATTGATGAACGTGTAGCGGTCGAAGGGCAGACCTCCGCTCACACCGTTGCCGAAGTCCGCGGCCGCCGCGGCGCGTTGTGCCCCGGTCGGTGTCTCCCCGGCGACGACGCCCACCAGCAGCCGGATCCACACGCCGACCGGGCCCGGCTGGTCCCAGGAGCCTTCGGTGAACCGGTGCTCGCACGAGTCCTTGTGATAGGCGACGTGGTCGTCGACGGCCCACGCGACGCGTTGCCGCGGAGCGTCGTTCGGCGACCCGGGCGGATCGGGCAGTGGTTGGACGGTGTCGTCGGGAAGCTCGAGGTCGGTGCGTCGGATCCGGAGCGCACGGACTCGTGCGACTTCGGTCCCGTCGTCGTCGAGGCGGGCGGACACGAGCGACACCTTGCGCCCGGGGCGCTCGATGTCGGTCGTCAGCGTCAACGGCCGCCCGACCGGGACGGGCCGGGTGAGTTCGATCGTGAGTCGGGCGATCTGCCAGTCGACCGGCGATTCCGGATCGACCAACTCGACCGCACGGGTCAGCAGCGCGCTGACGGGCCCGCCATGGCACGCCCGCGGATCCCACGGCCCTCGGGCGTACTCGGTCGGCGTCCACCGGTTCGCGCCGGACTGTTCGAACAGCACGGCGGTCGGCACCGGGATCGGCTCGCTCATCCGACTTCGAGTGGGAGCAGGACGTCGGCGGCCTCCGTCAGGTGGGCCACCCAACCATCGGGACCATCGGGTTCGACGAGCGGCAGCACGACGAACTTGGAGGTCCCGACGTCGACGAACCGTCCGATCAGCGATGACAGTTCCTTCCACGACGTCGGAACGAGCTCGCCCGGGTCGTCGAGGTCGGGGCGTCGTTTCGCGAGCAGACGTTGGAGACGTTCGGGGATCGGGCCGAACGAGTACGGGATCAGCACGCCGTAGTGGTCGTCCTCGATGTCGCGGTCGTGCTCGGCGCAGACCGCCTCGACGACGTGTCGGCCCGCCTCGGCGTCGGCCGGGGTGACGAACGACGGCAACCACCCGTCGGCCAGACGTCCGATGCGCCGCAGCTCGGATGGGGCGATGCCGCCCAACCACACGTCCATCCGCTTCGGCGCCGGGAGCACCGTGACGTCGTCGTAGTGATACCGATCGCCGTGGTGGGTGAACGGACGCCCGGTCCAGCAGTGGCGCATCACCCCGAGCATCTCGTCGAACAGCGCGGCGCGTTCGCTGCGCTCCACGCCGAAGGCCTGCTGCTCCACCGGATCGACGGCCCCGAGCCCGAAGGCCGGCAGGAGCCGGCCGCCGGACATCGTCGCGAGCGTGGCGAGCTCCTTTGCGAGCACCACCGGGTTGCGTCCGGGCAACACCATCACCGAGGTACCGAACTTGAGCCTCGTGGTTCGGCCGGCGCCGTAGGCCATGGCGACGAGGGGGTCCGGAGCGGGGCCACTGATCCGCTCGGACAACCACAACGAGTCGAACCCGAGTTCCTCGAGGGCGTCGACGACGACCCCGTAGGACGGGCCGTGGAGATCCGTCGACGTGCCGAGCCCGAATCCGATGCGCACCTTCATCGCCCGATGGTGCCACAGGACCCGCGCGGCGGGTCAGCCCAGCGATCCGGCTGAGCGCGTCAGCCGTGGGTGTTGCGAACCCGCAGCGGCACCTGTCGGCGCTGCGCGCGGCCGGTCTGGATCCAGCTGGCCACGAAGGCCACGATGATCACCGGCACGACGATGGCGACCTGTGGAACGTCGCCCGCCGCCGAAACCGTCGCCGCCACGAGCGTTGCCAGCACCGAGATGGCCAGCGCGAGCTTGAGGGCGGCATTCCAGGTGCGACGGTCGAGTTCCACGCCCACTTTTCTAGTTGGCGACTCGTGTCGGTGTCTCGTGTGTCGGAACCTCGACAAGCAACTGTCACCCGACCGCAGTGTTCGACATCGGATCGCGCGGTTGCAGCCGCCCGTGAGGTGACGCCGACATGACGGTTCGGCGATCGGCACCTGTCTATCGTCGCCGCGATGACCGTCACCGACCCGCCGATCGACCCCGTCACCGACCCGACCACCGACCCGCTCGCCCGGTTCCGACTCGATGGCGAGGTCGTGCTGGTGACCGGCGCATCGTCGGGTCTCGGGGCGCACTTCGCACAGACGCTGCACGCCGTGGGCGCCCAGGTGATCGTGACGGCGCGACGTGCCGAACGCCTGGATGCGATCGTCACTCGACTCCCGGGGGCCGTCGCCCTGCCCGCCGACATGGCGTCGGAGTCCGACCGGGAGAGGTTGGTGTCGTCGGTGGTCGACCGGTTCGGCCGCATCGACGTGCTCGTCAACAATGCCGGCGTGGGTGGCACCGTCGCCGTCGAGGAGGAGAGCCTCGCCACCTTTCGGACGTCGATGGAGGTCAACGTCACCGCACTCTGGCACCTGTCGAAGTTGGCGGCGCCGTCGATGATCGAGCGCGGCGCCGGCGCGATCGTGAACATCGCCTCGATGCTCGGCCATGTGGGTTCCACCCCGGTGAAGCAGGCGCACTACTGCGCGAGCAAGGGTGCCGTCGTGAACCTGACCCGGGAGTTGGCGCTCCAGTGGGCGCGCAAGGGCGTTCGGGTCAACGCCTTGTGTCCGGGATGGTTCCCGTCGGAGATGACCGAGGGGATGGACACCGACGAGGGGAGTCAGCAGTTCATCCGGAGCAACTCGCCCATTCCGCGCATGGGCGAACTCCACGAACTCGACGGCGCGTTGCTGCTGCTCGCGTCGCCCGCCGGCACGTTCCTCACCGGCCAGAGCCTGATCGTCGACGGTGGCTGGACGGCGCGCTGACGACGCCGGTCGGGCGCTCGTCGTCACGGTCGGGCGAGGACCTGCGCTGTGATAGACCTCTCGCCGTCACTCCGACCGAAAGGACAGCCATGAAGGATTTCTTCACCGAGTTCAAGGCATTCGTCAACCGGGGCAACCTGGTCGAACTGGCCGTGGCATTCACGATGACGCTCTTCTTCGTTCCGGTGGTCAACTCGATCGTCGACGGCGTCATCATGCAACTGATCGCCGGGATCTTCGGCCAGCCGAGCTTCGACTCGATCGTGATCGACGTCGGCGATGCGCAGCTCCAGATCGGATCGGTCATCACGGCGCTCGTCACGTTCCTGATCGTGGCGTTCGTGTGCTTCCTGATCGTCAAGGCCTACAACGCGATGAAGGGCCCGGTCGAGGAGGACGACGCCCCCTCGGAGATCGATCTGCTCACGGAGATCCGTGACGAACTCCGCTCGCGGGGCGCCTGAACCACGACGCGACGCACCGAGGCGCCCGTCGTGCGCTTCAATGGTGGAGATGTTCCGCCGCCCGTCGCTCGTCGCGCTCCTCGCGCTCGCCCTGACGACGGGCGCCTGCGGGATCGCGAGCACCAGCGCGAGCGACACCGGCGATCCGGTGGGCACGCCCGCGCCGACACTCGCCGGGGTCGGTGTGCTGCCGGACACGGTGCCGCCGAACCGGGCGCCCCTCGTGATGGTCCGGGCGCCGCTCAACGAGGACGGGACCACTGCGGAACTGATCGGCGTGGTGGCCGAGGGCAATCGGGTGCTGTTGATCGGTGACTCGATCCTGGCGTCGACCTCGTCCCGCTACGGCGGACAGATGTGTGACGCCCTCGTGCCGCTCGGATGGCAGGTGGCCGTCGAGGCCGAGCCGAGCCGGTTCGTCGATTTCGGCAATCGGGTCCTCGACAAGGTGCTCGCCGAGGACGCCGGGCCCGCCGACGACTGGGACGCTGCCGCGGTCTTCCTCGGGAGCAACTACGGCGGCGACGAAGTGCGCTACGAACAGGAACTCCGCCGGATCCTCGACCGGCTCGCGCCGCGACCGACGCTGTTGTTGACCGTCACCGAGTACCGGTCGACGTACGTCGAGGTCAACGAGGTCGTGCACCGGCTGGGTGCGGAGTACGACAACGTCACGGTCGTCGACTGGAAGACACTGGCGGAGACGCCGGGCGTGTTGAGCGGCGATCGGCTGCACCCGACCGAGAGCGGTCGCGAGGTGCTCGCAGAGGCCATCGCCGCTGCGCTCGGCCCGATCGGAATCGGCGAGGGTGAGTGCCTCAGGTCCGTGTTCCGTGACGATTCGGCGATCAACCGGGGCACGGGCGGTGGCTCCAGCGTCGGCGGCTCGTCGTCGTCGAGTCGGACCCGCACGACGACGAACACGACTGCACGCGCAGTCACCACCACCACGGCCGGTGGATCTGGCGATTCCGGTGGGTCGGGGACCGCCACCACGACCATCGTCGGCTCGGGTGGCGGTTCGGGTGGCGGTTCGGGTGGCGGCTCGGGTGGCGGCTCGGATGGCGGATCGGGTGACGGTGGGAACCCGGCAACGACCCAGCCGGCGACCACGACCGCGACGACGGCGCCCGCCACGACCGCGACGACGCAGCCGGCACCGCAGCAGCCGGCGACGACGCAGCCGGCACCGCCGCCCCCTCCGGCACCGCTCGCACCGACCGACGGGTCGAGCGACGCGCCGGCCGACGGCTGATCCGGCGACGCACCTCTAGCCTGAACGGGTGCTCCAGGCTCAGGCGATCTCGGTGGAAGTGGGTGGTCGACTCCTCGTCGACAACGCCAGCTTCACCGTCATGCCCCGCGACAAGGTGGGCATCGTCGGACGCAACGGCGCCGGAAAGACCAGCATGTTCAAGGTGCTCGGCGGCGCGTCCGAGCCGAAGTCGGGCAAGGTGCTGCGCAAGGGCGGCTTCGGCTACCTCCCGCAGGACCCGAAGATCGACTCGGCGCTCGACGGGCGCAGCTGTGTCACCCACGTGCTCTCCGGGCGCGGCATCGACGACGAGATCACCCGCATCGAGAAGCTGCGCATCGCCATGGAGGAGAACCCCGACGAGCGCAACGTCGGTCGCTACGTGAACGCCGAAGAGGCGTTCCGCACCACCGGCGGGTACGCGGCCGAGAGCGAGGCTCGTGCGATGGCCGCAGGCCTCGGCATCCCCGACGCTCGGCTCGACCAGCCGATCAGCACGCTGTCCGGCGGCGAGCGGCGCCGAGTCGAACTCGCCCGCATCCTGTTCGCCGGCTCCGACGTGCTGTGCCTCGACGAACCGACGAACCACCTCGACGTCGATGCGAAGACCTGGCTGCTCGGCTTCCTGCGCCAGTACAAGGGCGCGCTGCTCGTGATCAGCCACGACCTCGAACTGCTCGACGAGTCGATCACCCGTGTGCTCCATCTCGACCGTGCGACCGAGCACGACGTCGGCGAGATCTTCGAGTACCGGGGCACCTACAGCCAGTACCAACGCGCACGGGCCGAGGACGAGGCTCGCCTCGCCAAGAAGGCAGCGCTGCAGGCCAAGGAGATCGACCGGCTCCAGACCGTCGTCGACCGCTTCGGCGCGAAGGCGACCAAGGCGGCGATGGCGCACAGCGTCGAGAAACGCATCGCCCGCCTCGAGACACAACGGGTCCGTGGCCCGCAGTCGACCAAGACGATGGCGGTCCGGTTCCCCGATCCACCCAAGTGCGGCGAGACCGTGATCCGCGCCTCCGGGTTGTGCAAGGCCTACGGCGGTCCCACGATCTTCGAGGACATCGGCTTCGATCTCGGTCGGGGCGAGCGGCTGTTGGTGCTCGGCCTCAACGGCGCCGGCAAGACCAGCCTGCTGCGGATCCTGGCCGGCGAGACCACCGCCGATCTGGGCGACTTCGAGTTCGGGTACCACGTCCACGCCGGCTACTACGCCCAGGAGCACGACAACCTGCGGACGAACGAGTCACTGCTCACCAACATCCGTGACGCCGTGCCGGAGGGAATGAACCTCGGCGAGACCCAACTCCGGGGGTTGCTCGGCATGTTCGGCCTGTCGGGCGACAAGGTGTTCCAGGAGTCGGGCACGTTGTCGGGTGGAGAGAAGACGAAGCTCGCGCTGGCGATGCTGATGGTCGGCCGCAACAACCTGTTGCTGCTCGACGAACCGACGAACAACCTCGACCCACCATCGCGGCAGGCGGTGGCCGACGCGCTCGTCGACTGGCCCGGGGCGATCATCCTCGTGAGCCACGACGAGGACTTCGTGCGTGAACTCGCGCCGACCAAGGTGCTGCTGATGCCCGACGGCGACGTCGACTACTTCTCCGAGGACTGGCTCGACCTCGTCAGCATGTCCTGATCACCTCGGGACCGAGACAACACGGGTCAGACCCGTGTCGTCTCCTACTCGCCGTAGGGGGTGACGCCCGCTCCGTACTTGTCGCGGAACAGCTCGAGCACCTCGCCGGGTTCGGCGTGACGACCCGAGGCGTGCTTGGAGAAGAGCAGCTCGCCGTCGACCTCCACGTCGAACACCCCCTTGCTGCCGGTGTCGAGGGTGAGGGTGTCGATGACGTGCTGGTAGGAGGAGAGAAGGTCGTTCGCAGCGCTCACGGCGCGGCCCGAATAATCTCAAGGCACGCAGTAGGCGATGCGGATCACGTGGTCGCTCATGAGGTGAGGGTACCCGTCGCCTCCGACCGCAACCGCTTGTAGTCGACCTTGCCGTTGGCTGCTCGACCGATCGTGTCGACCACCACGATCCGCTTCGGGGCCTTGTACGCCGCGAGCTTCTGCTTCACGTGGGCGATCACCGCGTCGGGGTCGATCGTCGCCCCGGCTCGGGCCTCGACCACCCCGGTGACCGCCTCACCGAACCGCTCGTCGGGAACCCCGACCGCAACGGCGTCGAGTACGTCGGGATGCGTCTTCATCGCCTCCTCGACCTCCTCGGGGAACACCTTCTCGCCACCGGTGTTGATGCAGACCGAGCCGCGGCCCAACAGCGTGATCCGGCCGTCGGCATCGACGGTCGCGAAGTCGCCGGGGCACGAATAGCGCATGCCGTCGATCACGAAGAACGTGCTCGCTGTCTTCGCCTCGTCCTTGTAGTAGCCGACCGGTTGGCGTCCACCGACCGCGAGTCGTCCGATCTCACCGGTTCCCGGCGCGATCGGTCGGTTGAGGTCGTCGATCACGATCGTCTCGGGGCTCAACTCGAACTTCGCGGTGTCGGCGGTGGCTCCCGCACCGGAGATCGACGATCCCATCCCGAGCGCCTCCGACGACGAGAAGGCGTCCATCAGCATCATGTTCGGGTGGTGGCGCAGCAGGCCCTCCTTGGTCTCCTTGCTCCACATCACACCCGACGAGACGATGCCGACCAGCGAGGTGAGATCCCAACGACCGGGGTTCTCGTCGAGCGTGCGCAGGATCGGCTTGCCGAAGGCGTCGCCGACCATCGCCATCGTGTTGACACCCTCGCGCTCGATCGTGTCGAGCAGGTCGACGGGGTCGAAGGTGCGGTTGTCCATCGTGACGATGCTCCCGCCGCCCGCCAGCGTGCTCAGGCAGGGGAAGTTGCCCGTGCCGTGCATCTGCGGGCAGGCCGGGAGGAATCGGGCACCCGGCCCGGCGAACGTGCCGCGAAGGTCGTCGACGGTTCCGTCGTCGTTGAGTGGCGTGCCGAGCGTCGCGGTGAGCTTGACGGCCAGGTCGTCCTGGCGCCACATGACTCCCTTGGGCATGCCCGTCGTCCCGCCGGTGTAGAGGAAGTTGAGGTCGTCGCCGCTGCGGCCCCACTCGGGAGCGACCCGGGCAGCACCGCTCGTCGCCGCCTGTTCGTACGGTGTCGCCCAGTCGGGGCACGTCCCGGACCCGTCGTCGACCCAGAGCCACGACTTCACCTTGGGCAGGCGATCGATGATCGGTTCGATCGTCGGTGCGAACGTGCCGTGGAAGACGATGGCGCCGGCGTCGGCGTTGTCCCACAGGTACAGCAGCTCGTCGGCGGTGTACCGGTAGTTGGTGTTGACGGGAGCGAACGCGCCCTTGAACGCCGCATACGTCGACTCCATGTACTCCGGGCAGTTGTAGAGGTACTGGGCGACGGCCTGTTGACGTTCGAGGCCGGCGTCGAGGAGGTGCCGAGCCACGCCGTCAGCTCGGCGATCGACCTCGGCCCACGTACGGGTCTCGGTGCCGTGGATCAGACACGGGGCGTCGGGCAGTTCGTCGGCGACGACCTCCCAGATGTCGGCGAAGTTCCAGTTGCTCATGGCGTGTTCGTACCAGCCGCCGTCCGTCCCTCACGAAGCGGACTCCCTGTCTGCGACGAGCTTGCGGTGGTCGGGTTCGAGCCGGAAGCTCATCGCCACACGTCGGCGGGAGCGGTCGGCTGGTGATCGGTCAGGTGGTGGTCGCTACGGTCGCTCGCATGCGCATCGGATCATTCGGGGGAAGCATCAACGACGGCACGATCGACGACGTGGTCGCCGAGGCCCGACAGGCCGAGGCCGACGGGTTCGCCTCGTACTGGATTCCGAACATCTTCGGCCACGACGCCCTGACCGCGCTCGCGATCGTCGGCCGCGAGGTGCCGCGGATCGAACTCGGCACCTCGGTGGTCCCCACCTACCCCCGGCACCCGTCGGCGATCGCCCAGCAGTGTCTCACCGTCAATGCCGCGTGCGGAGGCCGGCTCACGTTGGGGATCGGTCTGAGCCACAAGGTCGTCATCGAGAACATGCTCGGCATGAGCTACGACAAGCCGGTGCGTCACATCCGCGACTACCTGAGCATCCTCGGGCCGCTGTCGCGGAACGAACCGGTCAGCTACCAGGGCGAGGACTACTCGACGAACCTCGCGATCCATGCCAAGGGCGCGCCCCCGTTCGGCATCGTGGTCGCCGCGCTCGGCCCCCAGATGCTGAAGGCGACCGCCGAGCTGGCCGACGGAACGATCACCTGGTGCACCGGGCCGAAGACGCTCGCCGACCACGTGATCCCCACGATCAACGCCGCCGCCGAGGCCGCCGGCAGGCCGGCTCCCCGCGTGATCGTCGGCCTGCCGGTGTGCGTGACCGACGACATCGACGGCGCTCGTGAACGGGCCGCCAAGATCTTCCAGATCTACGGTCAGCTGCCGAGCTACCGGGCGATGCTCGACCGAGAAGGCGTCGCCGGGCCCGAAGGAATCGCCATCGTCGGGTCTCGGGACGAGGTCGTCGATCGCATCGGTGCACTCGCCGACCTCGGCGTCACCGAGTTCGCCGGCTCCGAGTTCCCCGGTAACCCCGACGAAGCCGCTGCCACACGAGAGGCGATCAAGCAGGCGATGTCGTGACCTCGGTGCGTACGGAGATCGACGGGCGCGGGGTCGCCGCCGTCACGATCGACCATGCGCCGATCAACCTGATCACGATCGACGTCTTCATCGAACTCGGCGCGACCATCGCCGAGCTGGCCGTCGACGAGACGGTCCGCGCCGTCGTGATCAGGTCGTCGAATCCCGAATGGTTCCTCGCCCATTTCGATGTCGAGGCCATCCAGCGGTTCCCGCGCGACCGACCGGCGGCGACCGAACTCGGACCGTACGACCGGATGTGCGAGACGTTGCGCACCATGCCCAAGCCGACGGTCGCCGTGATCGCCGGACGCGTGGGCGGCGGTGGCAGCGAACTCGCACTGGCGTGCGACATGCGCTTCGCCACGCCGGACGCCGTCTTCATCCAGCCCGAGGTGGCCATCGGCATCCTGCCGGGCGCCGGCGGTACGGTCCGACTGCCGAGGCTGATCGGTCGAAGCCGCGCGCTCGAAGTCGTCCTCGGATGCGACGACATCGATGCGGCCACCGCGGAGCGGTGGGGGTGGGTCAACCGTGTGCTGCCCGCGGAGGAGATCGACTCGTTCGTGGACCGGCTGGTCGGCCGGATCGCGTCGTTCCTGCCTCATGCCGTGGCAGCCGCGAAGGCGAGTGTCCTCCGGGCCGAGCTCGGTGTCGAGTCGGACCTGATCGCCGAGACGGTCGCGTTCGACACGACCCTGGCCAGCGACGAGACCCGGGAACGCATGCAGCGATTCCTCGACGCCGGCGGTCAGACGCCCGACGGCGAGCGGCGTCTGGGCGAACTCGCCGGCGAGCTGTGACGAGTGGTGTCAGGCCCCGACCGTCACCTCATCGGAGACTGACGGGCATCGAGTGCTCGGCGCGGACCTGGGCGTAGAAGTCGTTGCCCTTGTCGTCGACGACGATGAACGCGGGGAAGTCCTCCACCTCGATCTTCCACACCGCCTCCATGCCGAGTTCCGGGTACTCGAGCACGTCGACCTTGCGGATGTTGTCGAGCGCGAGCCGTGCGGCCGGCCCCCCGATCGAGCCGAGGTAGAAGCCACCGTGCGCCTGGCACGACTCGGTGACCTGCATCGAGCGGTTGCCCTTCGCCAGCATGATCATCGAGCCGCCCGCCGCCTGGAACTGTTCGACGTAGCTGTCCATCCGGCCCGCAGTGGTGGGTCCGAACGAGCCGGACGCGTAGCCCTCGGGGGTCTTGGCAGGACCGGCGTAGTAGACCGCGTGATCCTTGAGGTACTGCGGCATCGGCTCGCCGGCGTCGAGGCGTTCCTTGATCTTGGCGTGGGCGATGTCGCGCGCCACGACCATCGGGCCGGTCAGCATCACGCGGGTGGTCACCGGGTACTGCGACAACTCGGCGAGGATGTCGGCCATCGGCCGGTTGAGGTCGATGCGCACGGGCTCGGTGTCGTCGAGATGCTCCTCGCCGACCTCCGGGAGGAAGCGGGCCGGATCCTGCTCGAGTTGCTCGAGGAACACCCCGTCCTTCGTGATCTTGCCGAGGGCCTGGCGGTCGGCGGAGCACGACACGGCGATGGCGACCGGACACGACGCCCCGTGCCGAGGGAGGCGGATCACCCGTACGTCGTGGCAGAAGTACTTGCCCCCGAACTGCGCACCGATGCCGGTCGTCTGCGACAGCTTCAGGACCTGTTGTTCGAGGTCGAGGTCGCGGAACGCATGACCGTCCGGCGAGCCGGACGTCGGCAGCGAATCGAGGTAGCGGGTCGACGCCAGCTTGGCGGTCTCCACCGAGAACTCGGCCGAGGTGCCACCGATCACGACGGCGAGGTGGTACGGCGGGCAGGCGGACGTACCGAGCGACTGCATCTTCTCGAACACCCAGGGGAGCAGCGTCGCTTCGTTGAGCAGCGCCTTGGTCTCCTGGTAGAGGAAGCTCTTGTTGGCGGAGCCGCCGCCCTTGGCCATGAAGAGGAACTTGTAGGCGTCTCCGTCGATCGCCGAGATCTTGATCTCCGCCGGCAGGTTCGTGCCCGTGTTCTTCTCGGTGTACATGTCGAGTGGCGCCATCTGCGAGTAGCGCAGGTTCGATGTCTGATACGTGTCGTAGATCCCGCGGGCGATCGCCTCCTCGTCGCCGCCGCCGGTGAACACGTACTGGCCCTTCTTGCCCTTCACGATCGCCGTGCCGGTGTCCTGGCACATCGGCAGCACACCACCGGCCGCGATCGCTGCGTTCTTGAGCAGGTCGAGGGCGACGAACCGGTCGTTGTCGGACGCCTCGGGGTCGTCGAGGATGTTGCGCAGCTGCTGGAGGTGGCCCGAGCGCAAGAAGTGGGCGATGTCGTGCATCGCTTCCGCCGTGAGGCGGCGGATCGCCTCCGGCTCGACCTTCAGGAACGTGCCCTCGGGCGTCTCGAAGGTGGACACACCCTCGGTGGTGACGAGCCGGTACTCGGTGTCGTCGGCGCCCAACGGGAGCAGCTCGGTGTAGTGGAACGGGGGCACATCAGCCATGACCCCGAGCCTACGACTGCCCACGCGACCCCACGAAGCCCCGCTTCTCGTGAACCAGGTGCGCACCTGGGCCGCATCTGGTTCACGAGAACGGTGGAGGGCGGCGGGCTCAGAAGGTTTCGACGAGCAGGGCGAGGGCAGCGACCGTGCAGATCACCAGCACGGCGGGCCGAACGACCGTCGGGTTCAGGTAGTCCTTCAGCAACCGGGCGGTCACCACGCCCAGGCCCACGGCGGGGAGGATCAGCAACGTGAGACGGATCTGCCGCGTGCCGATCTGCCCCGCCAGCGCGAGGGCGGTGATCGACATCACCGAGCCGATCGCGAAGAAGGCCGAGATCGTCGCCCGCATCGTCGCCGGGTCGCTGTTCTGATAGGTGAGTGCCATCGGCGGGCCGCCGACTCCGGTCGTCGTCCCGGCGAATCCCGACGCGAGGCCGGCCACCATCAATGCCCGGTCGGTGGGCCGGAAGATGCGCCCGGCGATCGACGCGACCACGGCGACCAACACCGACAGCGCCACCATCACGGCGAGCACCTGGTCGGACAGCGCCGCGACGACCAGCGCTCCGACGATCGTGCCCGGGATCCTGCCGATCAGTGCGAACCCGACATCGCGTTTCTCCACGTGGTCGCGATCGACCCAGGCGATCGTGAAGGTGAGTGGCAGCACCGCCAACATGATCGCTGCCGGAATGAAGTCGGGGTCGGCGAAGGCGAGCACGGGGGAGGCGATCATGCCGAGGCCGATCCCGATCGACGCCTGCACCGTCGCACCGACGTAGACGGTCAACACGCAGGCGAACGCCACTCCCACGGACAGCCCGAGCATCAGCGGTCCTTCAGTCGCTTGGGCACAGCGGCGGCGGGATCGATCGGCCACTGGTGCTTCGGATACCGGCCGGCCATGTCCTTGCGGACCTCGGTCCACGAGCCCCCCCAGAAGCCGGGCAGGTCGGCGGTCACCTGGATCGGTCGGTCGGCCGGCGACAGCAGGTGGAGCCGGATCGGCACGCCACCGGCAGTCGGGTGGACGTTGACACCGAAGAGGTCCTGCACCCGCACGAACGCATCGGGTTGTTCGCCGGTGTAGTCGATCCGAGTGGTCCGACCGGTCGGGAGCACCAGCTCCGCCGGTGCCAGGTCGTCCAACTCGGCGCCGACGGGCCACGGAAGCTGGCTGCGGAGGACCATGGCGAGATCGAGTCGCTCCAGGTCGGCGCGGCCGGTGGCGCCGGGCAGGTAGGGCGCCAGCCAGTCGTCGAGCGTGTCGACGAGCACGTCGGTCGACCAGTCGGGCCAGGGGTCGCCGAGCGTCCGATGCAGGAACTCGACGCGCTGTCGGAGTTCGGTGGCAGCGTTCGACCAGCGGAGTACCTCGAGTCGAGTGACGCGTACCCGATGCATCAGCGCTGCCGTCGTCTCGTCGCCGCTGTCCGGCCGCCCGACCTGTCGCCCGAGTTGGATCGCCCCGAGCCGCCGCTCCACCGATTCGACGAGGTCGTCACGATCGCCGTCCCAGGCGACCGTTCGTTGCTCGACGATCTCGGGCCCGAAGGTCGCGATCACGTCGGCCGCGTCGACGGCGGCCGCGAGTCGGATCCTGGCGCGGTCGCGGCGGCCGTCGAGATCGGCGGCAACGAGGAACTCGACGTCGGCGAGGGGGTCGCTGTCGGGCAACCACGCTCCTGCGCCCGACCGCAGCTGGTACTGGCCGGGTCGACGACGGGCGGCGATCCGATCCGGGAAGCCCAGCAGGAGGACCCCGCCGGAGCGATCGGGATCGACGTCGTCGAGATCGAATCCGATCCGGGAGCGGCGGGCGAGATCGGCCGCCCGGTCGCGGAGGCGATGCACTGCGCCGCGATCGGCCGCGTCGTGGCGATCGCGCCCGCACAGCACGGCGACGCGCAGTGCCAGGTCGGCGGGCAGATCGTCCGGACGTCCGCGAAAGATGTCGCGCTCTTCGACGAGCGTGGCGACCAGGCACGCGAGGGTCGACCGCTCGACGGCCACCATCCGAGCGAGACGTGGATGGACGGGCAACCCGAGCATGGCGCGGCCGAGCGGCGTGATCGATCCGTCGTCGGCGTCGATCGCGTAGAGGTCGCGCAGCAGGTCACGGGCCTGGTCCAGCGCTCCCGCCGGGGGTGGGTCGATGAACCGGAGTTCGTCGGCGCCACCCCACGCCGCCAGCTCCAGCGCCAGCCCGGCGAGGTCGGCCTGGGTGATCTCGGGGGAGCGGTGCTTGGTGCGCGTGCCGTGTTCGAGCTTGCTCCACAGGCGATAGGCCGCGCCTGGTTCGGTCCTGCCGGAGCGACCGGCGCGTTGTTCCGCCGACGCGCGACTCGTGGCGACGGTGACGAGCCGGGTCATCCCCGTGCGCGCGTCGAAACGTGGCTCGCGCGCCAGCCCGCTGTCGACGACCACCCGGACTCCATCGACGGTCAGCGACGTCTCGGCGATGTCGGTCGACAGGACCACTCGCCGGCGGCCGGGCGCCGACGGAGCGAGCGCCAGGTCCTGTTCGGAGACGCTCAGGGCGCCGGCGAGGGGAAAGACGTCGACGTCGTCGGCCACCACCTGGCGGAGTTGCGTCTCGGTCCGACGGATCTCGCCGATGCCCGGGAGGAAGACGAGCACGTCGCCGGTCTGCTCCTTCAACGCTCGCATCACGCACGAGACGACTGCCGGCTCGATCCGGTCCTGCCCTGGTCGGCGGGGTCCACGGCGTCCGCGTCCGGCTGGGGGAGCCGACGGCATCCAGTGCATGTCGACGTCGAACATGCGGCCTTCGCTCTCGATCACCGGCGCGCCGAGGACACGGGTCAGGCCCTCGACGTCGGGCGTCGCCGACATCGCCAGCAGCCGGAGATCGGGGCGGATCGTCGACGCAACATCGAGTGCGAGGGCGAGACCGAGATCGGTCGTGAGATTGCGCTCGTGGACCTCGTCGAAGATCACCAGGCCCACGCCCGGGAGCTCCGGGTCGTTCTGCAGACGCCGCGTGAGCACACCTTCGGTGAGCACTTCGATTCGGGTGTCGGCACCGATGTGGCGCTCGTCGCGCGTCTGGTACCCGACGAGTTCCCCGACCGCAGAGTGCGTCGTCGACGCCATTCGCCGTGCGGCGGCCCTCGTGGCGAGTCGCCGTGGTTCGAGCATCACGATCCGCTGCCCGGCGAGCCATGGCGCATCGATGAGTGCGAGGGGAACGACGGTCGTCTTGCCGGCACCCGGCGGCGCAACGAGGACCGCGCGCCCATGATCGGCCAGCGCCGCACGGGTGGCGGGTAGGGCCTCGACGACGGGAAGGTCGGGAAGCTTCGGCGACGGCCCAGCGGGCACGGGTCAGCCGAGCGAGGGCGAGCCGCGGAAGGGCCCGGGGTCACCGGCGCCGGGCACCGGGATCGAGGTCCACCAGGTGACCTCGGCGATCGCGTCGGCGACGGCCTCCCACTCCGGAGGGTTCCATCCCTCGGCGGCTGCGGCCACGACACCGTCGACGCGGATGAACACGAACGCAGGCAGCTCGCTGAGGCCCATCGCCTTCACCGCGGCGCGGTCCGGATCGCAGAACACCAGGAACCGATCGGCGAGGGGGCCGAGAAAGGAGCGGGCCTCGTTCGGGCCGGTGGTGACGATCAGGTTGATGCGGGCATCGGAACCGCGGAACTGTTCGAGCACACGGGTTGCGGCACGGAGGATCCACGAGCTCTCGTTGGTGTACGGGTCGAGCACGACCGATGCGAGGTGGAACGTGGTGAGCCACTCCATGACCGGACGGCCCTGGCCGAGGGCGCCGTCGACGAGCGGTGTGAGCACCAGATCGGTGGGGAGGCGGTCGCCGACTCGGGACGGAACGATGCGTGTGGAGTCGGAAACCGTGTCGGAAGTCGTGTCGGCCACGGGGTGCGATCGTAGCGACTGGCGAGTTCGATCGGGGTATTCACCCGTTGCGCGAGGCGCCGTCGGCGGGTGACGGCTACGGTCTGCGAGGTGCATCCGATCGAGCATCTCCGCTACGTCGCTCGGGCACAGGGGGCCGATCCGGCCTCGCTCGTGGAGGAGACCGCGCACGCGCTCGGCTCACTCCACTTCGATCCATCCGGACTCGTCGTCGCGTGTCGGCGCATCGTCGAACGGCACCCGTTCACCGGGGCGTTGTGGTGGTTGTGTGCCAACGTGTCGACCTCGGCCGAGCCGTTCGAGGCGGTGTGGGAACTCGCCGACGAGATCCGCGAGGACCCCACCGGTGCCGAGTTGGGCGCAGCGTTGCCCGACGACGCGCTCGTGGTGACCATCGGTGATCCCGACGTGATCGGTGCCGGGTTGATCCGACGCGGCGACATCAGGGTGTTGGCGCTCGACGCCGGCTACACGGCCACGTCGTTCGTCCGGCGCATGGAGCGCCACGACGTCGACGTCGATCCCGTCGATTCGGGCGTGGCGGGGGTCGTCGCCACGCACGCCGATGTCGTGCTGGTCGAGGCGATGGCGGTCGACTCCGGGCGTGCGGTGGTGCCGATCGGATCGTCGACGATCGCGGCGGCCGGTCGTAGCTCGGGAACGGAGGTCTGGTTGGTGGCGGGGGTGGGCCGGCGGTTGCCGGTCGGTTTCGTCGACGCGATGGTCGCCCGGGTCGAGGCGTTGTCCGAGGACATCGACCCGTGGGACCTCGATGTCGAAGTGCTCCCGACCTCGGTGTTCACCCACGTCGTCGGCCCGCACGGGAAGGTGCCGATGGGTCCGCCCGCCATCGTCGCCGAGTGCCCGATGGCGCACGAACTCCTCCGCCACAGCCCGATCTGACGTCGACCCACTCAACCTTCCCCGTTTGCGTCGAGTTCCGGGTGGCCTGGTCCACCGGATTCCTCACGCAAACGGGATGCTGGTCGCCGCCCGGACCGTTCCCTGTTTGCGTCGAGTTCTGGGTGGTCCGGTCCACCAGATTCCTCACGCAAGCGGATGCTGGTCGCCGCCCGGACCGTTCCCTGTTTGCGTCGAGTTCTGGGTGGTCCGGTCCACCGGATTCCTCACGCAAGCGGGATGCTGGTCGGCGGCCGTTGTTTGCGTCGGGCTTCGGGTGGTGCGGTTCACCCGAATCCTCACGCAAACCGCTCGAGCTCGGCGTGGTCAGGCGGCGGTGAGCGGTCCGGTCGTGGTCAGTCTGGCGACCAGGGTGCGGCGAACCATCTGCGACCGTTTCGTGACGTCGTCGAACGTGTACTCGAACACGCGTAGACCGAGATCTTGGAGTTCGTTGCGTCGTTGGGCATCCCTGGCGCGTTCGGCCGGGCTCGCGTGGCCCTTCTGGCCGGACACCTCGACCACCACGCCGAACCCGTCGAACAGGAAGTCGACGCGTGCCACGTGTCTGCCGTCGGCCCGGAAGACCACCTGCGTGCTGGGTCTCGGAAGGCCTGCTTCGCGCACCAGCTCGAGGAATCGCCGCTCGAGGTGCGTGTGTCCGCCGGAATCGGTGATCATCGCCTCGACGAGCCGACAGCCCCATCTCCCCGAGCCCCGCAGTGCCGACAGCCGCCGGCTGAGCACCTCGGGCGATGACAGCTGGAGTCGTATCGCGCTGTCGATGGCCGACTCGATTCGGAGCGGGTGCGCTCGGGCGAGCGCGAGGTCGAACACGGTCCGGGTGGCCGACGTCGCTCGGAATCCGTCGACGACGACATGGTCGATCGGATCGAGTCGGTTGGTGGTGTGGACCGTGAAGGGAAGCACGGCTGGTCGGCGTCGCCGTTCGACGGTGAACTCCACTGCGTGCGGACGAGATCGGTCGAGTCCGTGCAGCGCGGCCGCGGCCTCGAAGCTGACCCAACTCCGCTCGCCGAGACACAGCAGGCCGCATCGAAGGCGTCGCCGATGGGTGTCGGGAGACCCCCGCACCGCATAGACACGCGGCGCGAGTCGGAACATCCAGCCGTCGGCGACGAGCCGGCGCTGCGTCCACGCCGAGATGCCGTGGTCCCGGAGTTGGGAGATCGTGATCAGGCCGTCCTGGTCGGCGGCCAAGTCGTTGACGTCGCTGGTGAGCTGCACGCAACGACAGTGGGCGCTCACGTCCTGGGTGCGGAACCCCCGTTTGCGTGCGGAATCGGGTGGTCCGCCCCACCGACTTCTCGACGCAGACGAGATGGGTGGGACCGCCCGCGCGGAACCCCGGTTCGCGTGCGGAATCGGGTGGACCGCCCCACCGACTTCTCGACGCAAACGAAATGGGTAGGTCGCTGCGTCGGGGGCGGCGGCCGGATCAGATGCGACGTTGGGCGGGGGGATGGCCGAGGATGTCGGTCATCACGTCGCGCGCTTCGGCCTTGCGGTCCTCGGTGACGAACACCCTGGCCATCGGCTCGCGGCTGTTCATGTACGGATTGAGGTTGTAGTCGTCGGTCGTCACCGCCGGGATGCCCTGGGCCTTCAGCTCGTCGACGATCATCGGGGCCATCCACTGCGGTACCCAGCCCGCCTCGACCGTGCGATCAGGGTTCGGAGGCTTCGGTTCGTGCTTGCCGAACACCCAGTGCCAGGCGGAACGAAACGTGGGCATGACGGCAGTCCTCGGTCGGGCGGTGTTTCCGCTGGGTGAACTGACTGTACGAGCGGTGCCGGCCTCTTGTCCACGCGTCACCGGGTCGTTAGTGTCGCCGTCATCCGACCGAACGTGGACGGATGTCGACGACCCACCGGGGGACACATGGCCAACATCATCACAGCGGCGCTCCTGCAGACCGACTGGACCGGAGACAAGGAGTCGATGATCGTCAAGCACGAGGAGGCGGCGCGTGAGGCCGCCGCCCAGGGTGCGCAGATCATGTGCTTCCAGGAACTCTTCTACGGTCCCTACTTCTGCCAGGTGCAGGAGGCCGAGTACTACGACTACACCGAGTACATCCCCGACGGTCCCACCACCAAGCGGTTCCAGGCCCTCGCCAAGGAGCTGAACATGGTGATGGTGCTGCCGATGTACGAGATCGAGCAACCCGGCATCTACTACAACACCGCGGCGGTGATCGACGCCGACGGCAGCTACCTCGGCAAGTTCCGCAAGCAGCACATCCCGCAGGTGAAGGGCTTCTGGGAGAAGTTCTACTTCCGCCCCGGCAACGGCGGCTACCCGGTCTTCGACACCGCCGTCGGCAAGGTGGGCGTCTACATCTGCTACGACCGCCACTTCCCCGAGGGGTGGCGCATCCTCGGCCTCAACGGCGCCGAGATCGTGTTCAATCCCTCGGCCACGCACCGGGGCCTGAGCGAGTACCTGTGGTCGATCGAGCAGCCCGCGGCGGCCGTGGCGAACATGTACTACGTCGGGGCGATCAACCGGGTCGGCATCGAGCCGCTCGGCGACAACGACTTCTACGGCCAGAGCTACTTCGTCGACCCCCGAGGCCAGTACGTCGGCGACAAGGGCGACCCCTACAAGCCGGAGTTGATCATCAGGGAGCTCGACATGGACCGCATCAAGGAAGTGCGCGACGGCTGGGCGTTCTACCGCGACCGCCGCCCCGACGCCTACGGCGAGCTGGTCGAAGGATGAGTACCACCCTGATCTCCGGCGGAACGGTGATCTCCGCAGTCGGTCGACGGGAGGCCGACGTGCTGATCGACGGCGAGTCGATCGTCGCCGTCCTCGCTCCCGGCCAGGCGGCGGCGATGGGCGTGAACGCCGACCGCACGATCGACGCCAGCGGCAAGTACGTCGTGCCCGGCGGTGTCGACGTGCACACCCACATGGAACTGCCGTTCGGCGGTACCGAGGCATCCGACACCTTCGAGACCGGCACGATCGCCGCCGCATGGGGTGGCGTCACCACGATCGTCGACTTCGCGGTGCAGAACACGGGCTTCAGCGTCCAGGAACGTCTCGCCGAGTGGCACGAGAAGGCGGCCGGCAACTGTGCGATCGACTACGGCTTCCACCAGATCATCGGCGGCGTCGACGACGAGTCGCTGAAGGCGATGACCTACCTCGTCGACAACGAGGGCATCACCAGCTTCAAGCTGTTCATGGCCTATCCCGGCGTGCTGTACTCCGACGACGGCCAGATCCTGCGGGCGATGCAGAACGCGTCGGAGTCCGGGGCGATGATCATGATGCACGCCGAGAACGGCATCGCGATCGACGTGCTCGTGGCCCAGTCGATCGCAAGGGGCGACACCGACCCGAAGTTCCACTCGCTCACCCGGCCCGCCGAGCTGGAATCGGAAGCGACGCACCGTGCCATCCAGTTGGCCAAGGTCGCCGGCAACGTGCCGCTGTACATCGTGCACATGTCGGCCTCGGGTGCGCTGGAGGAGGTCGCCGCCGCGCAACACGCCGGCCTCAACGTGTTCGCCGAGACGTGCCCGCAGTATCTGTACCTCACGTTGGAGGACCAGCTCGCCCAGCCCGGCTTCGAGGGCGCCAAGTGGGTGTGTTCCACCCCGCTGCGCACCAAGCACGAGCACCACCAGGCCGATCTCTGGAAGGGTCTGCGGATGAACGAGTTGGCCGTGGTCTCCACCGATCACTGCCCGTTCTGCTTCAAGGACCAGAAGGAACTCGGGCTCGGCGACTTCTCCAAGATCCCCAACGGCATCGGCGGCGTCGAGCACCGCATGGAGCTGCTCTACCAGGGTGTCGTTCTCGGTGAGATCAGCCTCGAGCGTTGGGTCGAGACCTGCTGCACCACCCCGGCTCGGATGTTCGGCCTCGAGCGCAAGGGCGTGATCGAACCGGGCGCCGACGCCGACATCCTCGTGTGGGACCCGAACCGCAAGACGAAGATCGGCATCAACGACAAACACCACATGAACATGGATCACTCCGCGTACGAGGGCTTCGAGATCGACGGCAAGGTCGACACGGTCATCAGCCGCGGCACCGTCGTCGTCGAGAACGACACCTTCACCGGTCGCAAGGGGCACGGCCGGTACGTCAAGCGCAGCCTGTCCAACTATCTCCACTGATCGGGACAACAGGGGTCAGACCCCGGTTGTGCCGATCGAAGCAACGGCAACATCACTCATCAGCGTGGACAACTGGGGTCTGACCCCTGTTGTCCGGCCACACATGAATCGAGTACTTCCATGAAGACCATTTCGCATTGGATCGACGGACGGGTCGTCGAGTCGACGTCCGGCAACAGCTCGCCGGTCTTCGATCCGGCCACGGGTGAGCAGACCGCGGCGGTCGGGCTCGCCTCGGTCGCCGAGGTCGACGCGGCGGTCGCCGCCGCGAAGGCGGCGTTCCCCGCGTGGCGGTCGTCGTCGTTGTCGAAGCGGGCCGAGGTGATGTTCCGCCTCCGCGAGCTGATCGACGCGAACCGCAAGGAGATCGCATCGCTGGTCACCGCCGAGCACGGCAAGGTGCTCTCCGACGCGATGGGCGAGGTCGCCCGCGGTCTGGAGAACGTCGAGTTCGCGTGCGGCATCCCGCAGCTGATCAAGGGCGACTACTCCGAACAGGCCGCCGGCGGGATCGACGTGTACTCGATCCGTCAGCCGCTCGGTGTCGTCGCCGGGATCACCCCGTTCAACTTCCCGGCGATGGTCCCGATGTGGATGTTCGCGAACGCGTTGGCGTGCGGCAACACGTTCGTGTTGAAGCCGTCGGAGAAGGACCCGTCGGTCGCGCTCTACCTGGCCGAACTGCTCGCGCAGGCGGGTCTCCCCGCCGGGTGCTTCAACGTGGTGCAGGGCGACAAGGTCGCGGTCGACGCGATCCTGGAGCACGACGACATCGCCGCGGTGAGCTTCGTCGGTTCCACCCCGATCGCGAAGTACATCTACGAGACCGGCACCGCGAACGGCAAGCGGGTGCAGGCGCTCGGTGGCGCCAAGAACCACATGCTCGTGCTCGCCGATGCCGATGTCGACATGGCCGCGGACGCCGCGGTCGGTGCCGGCTACGGATCGGCCGGGGAGCGGTGCATGGCGATCAGCGTCGTGCTCGCTGCCGAGTCGATCGCCGACGAGTTGGTGGCGAAGATCGCCGAGCGCATCCCGGCGATCAAGGTCGGCCCCGGCAACGAGCCCGACAACGAGATGGGTCCGTTGATCACCGCGGAACACCGCGATCGCGTGCGGGGGTACGTGAACAACGCCCCGGAGGAGGGGGCGACCCTCGTCGTCGACGGGCGCGCCGGGGTGCCGTCGACCGGGTACTTCCTCAACCCCACGTTGCTCGACAACGTGACGACCGACATGGCCTGTTACCGCGACGAGATCTTCGGCCCGGTGCTGTCGGTGATGCGTGTCTCGGGCTACCAGGAGGGCATCGACACGATCAACGCCAATCCGTATGCGAACGGAACGGCGATCTTCACCCGCGACGGTGGGGCGGCGCGCCAGTTCCAGTTCGACGTGCAGGTGGGCATGGTCGGCGTCAACGTGCCGGTGCCGGTGCCGGTGAGCTACTACAGCTTCGGCGGCTGGAAGTCGAGTCTGTTCGGCGACACCCACATGTACGGTCCCGAGGGCATCAACTTCTACACCCAGGCCAAGGTGGTCACGAGCCGCTGGCCCGACCCCTCCACCAGCTCGGTCGACCTCGGATTCCCGGAGACACGCTGATGGACATCGGCCTGGTTCTGCAGACCACGCCCCCTGCGGCGCGCGTGATCGATCTGGCGAAGCGGGCCGAGACCTACGGGTTCTCGCACGTGTGGACCTTCGACTCGCACATCCTGTGGGAGGAGCCGTACGTCATCCACTCCAAGATCCTCGACGAGACCCGCAACATCGTCGTCGGTCCGATGGTCACCAACCCGGCCACCCGCGACTGGACGGTCACCGCATCGACCTACGCCACGCTCAACGAGATGTACGGCAATCGCACCGTCTGTGGACTCGGTCGCGGTGACTCGGCGGTCCGCGTGACGAACGGCAAACCGACCACACTCGCCACGATGCGCGAGTCGATCACCGTGATCAGAGAACTCGCGAACGGTCGGAGTGTGGAGTACAACGGGTCCACCATCACGCTGCCGTGGGCGGCCAAGAGCCGACTCGACGTCTACGGCGCCGGGTACGGCCCGAAGGCGCTGAAGATGATCGGCGAGACCTGCGACGGGTTCATCCTGCAGCTCGCCGACCTCTCGATCGCCGAGTGGACGATCGGTGCGGTGCGGACGGCGGCGAGCGATGCCGGCCGCAACCCGGACGACCTCACGATCTGTGTTGCCGCGCCCGCCTACGTCGGCGACGACATGGCGTACATGCGCGACCAGTGCCGGTGGTTCGGTGGCATGGTCGGCAACCACGTCGCCGACATCGTCGAGCGCTACGGCGAGTCGGCACCGGTCCCGGCGGCGCTCACCGACTACATCAAGGGCCGGCAGGCCTACGACTACAACGAACACGGCCAGGTCGGCAACGTCCACACGGCATTCGTGCCCGACGAGATCGTCGACCGGTTCTGCATCCTCGGCCCGGTCGAGGCACAGCTCGAACGCCTCCACGCGTTGGCCGACCTCGGCGTCGACCAGTTCGCGATCTACCTCCAGCACGACGGCAAGGACCACACGTTGAGTCAGTACGGCGAGTACGTCATCCCTGCACTCCGGGAACAGGCGTTGGCCCGTTCGTGATGCGTCGCGGTGCGCGTCGGGCGGCACTGTTCGTCGTGGCGCTGGTGTGTGTCGCGGCGCTGTGGGAGTTCTACAAGGTCGTCGGCCCCGAGGACGGCGCCGAGATCTTCGGATGGCGGCTGGTCCCGCGAGCAAGCGATCGCGCGATGCCGCACACGTGGACGATGGTGGAGCGATTGTTCGACCCCGAGGTGCGAGGTCGCAACACGCCGATCTGGCAGGCGGTGCTGGGCTACAGCTGGTACACGTTCCGGATGGCGTTCGTCGGGCTGGTGCTCGGTGGGGTGTTCGGCGTGGCGCTGGCGATCGTGATGGCCAGGTTCAAGGTCATCGAACGTGGATTGCTGCCGTACGTGATCGCATCGCAGACCGTGCCGCTGATCGCCCTTGCGCCACAGGTCGCCGCGATCGGTGGCAACTGGGACCTCCCGAAGTGGATGTGGGTGTCGTCGCTCGGCGCGTTCCTGGCCTTCTTCCCGATCGCGGTTGCCACGCTCAAGGGCCTGAGCACCGCGCCGGCCGCATCGCTCGAACTCATGGACAGCTACGCCGCCGGGTGGTGGCGGACCCTCGTCAAGTTGCGCCTGCCGGCCGCCGTGCCGACCATGGTGCCCGGGATGAAACTGGCCGCGACCGCCGCGGTGATCGGCGTGATCGTCTCGGAGATCTCCACGGGTGTACGCGGCATCGGGTTCGCCTCGCTGACCTACGGCCAGAAGGCCACGAGTGATCCGGCCCAGCTCTACACGGCCGTGTTCGGCGCGGCGACGATCGGACTGCTGATGTTCGGCCTGGTCGTGGCGCTCGAGGCGATCGCGATGCGGAACCGACCCCCGGAGGCCGGCGCGTGAGTGCAACGGATTCCCTCTCGGCGTCGGCGGCCGTCGTCGTCGACGGCGTGTCGATGACCTTCAATCCCGGCCGGTCCAACCAGGTCGACGCCCTGTCCGACATCGGGCTGTCGATCCACGCCGGCGACTTCGTCTCGTTGATCGGGCCGTCCGGCTGCGGCAAGTCGACGCTGCTGCGCCTCATCGCGAATCTGATCGAGCCGTCGGCGGGCACGGTGCTCGTGAACGGCAAGTCGGCCAAGCAGGCTCGCCTGGATCAGGACTACGGGATGGCGTTCCAGCAATCGGGCCTCTTCGAGTGGCGCACGGTTCGCAAGAACATCGAACTGCCGCTCGAGCTCAAGGGGTGGGACAAGACCAAGCGCCGAGCACGCGCGGAGGAGATGCTGGGCCTGGTCCAGTTGGCCGATTTCGGAGCGCACCTTCCGTGGCAGCTCTCCGGTGGCATGCAGCAGCGCGTGGCGATCGCCCGAGCGCTTGCGTCCCATCCACCCCTGCTGTTGATGGACGAGCCGTTCGGTGCGCTCGACGAGATGACGCGCGAACACATGCAGGCAGAACTCCTGCGCATCTGCGCGAAAGCCGAGACCACGGTGGTGTTCGTCACCCACTCCATTCCCGAAGCGGTGTACCTGTCGAATCGAGTCGTCGTGATGTCGCCACGTCCGGGCAGGATCACCCAGATCGTCGACGTCGACCTCGGATCCGAACGCGACGAGGACACCCGCGAGGACGATCTCTTCTACAAGAAGATCACCGAGGTGCGTGAAGCGCTTCGAGGCGCCGAGCGACTCCCGGGGCCCGATGGTGCACGAGGCGTGGAGGACCGGTGACGGCGCTTCACGCGATCTGGAAGTTCCTGGTGCCGCCGCTGATCGTGGGGGTGTTGTTCGTCGGCACCTGGGAGATCATCGTGCAGGTGTTCGACATCCAGCCGTTCCTGCTGCCCGCACCGTCGTCGATCGCCACCACGCTCGGCGACAACTGGAGCAAGGTCTGGGACGCGATGGCCGTGACCGGCGCCAATGCGCTGGTGGGGCTGGTCTTCGGCGTCGTCAGCGGTGTGGCCCTCAGCTTCGTGCTCATGCGGTTCAACGTCGTCAACGAGTTGGTGACCCCACTGGCGGTCGCGCTCAACGCCATCCCGATCATCGTGCTCGTGCCCGTGTTCAACAACATGTTCGCGAGCACGACCGAGGTGCCCCGTCGCCTGATGGTCACCTTGATCGTGTCGTTCATCGTGTTGCTCAACGTCGCCAAGGGTCTCCGACAGGTGAGCGCGACGCACATGGAACTGCTCCATTCGTACGCGGCGTCGCCGTCGGAGATCCTCCGCAAGGCGCGGATCCCGAACGCGATGTCCTATCTGTTCACCGCGCTCAAGATCGCCGCGCCGGTTGCCGTCATCACCGCCTTCGTCTCGGAGTACTTCGGCGGCAGTCAGAACGGGCTCGGTTACGGCATCACGTCGAACGCGGCCATCTCGAGGACCGCAGCCTCGTGGGGATACGTCGTCGGCGCCTGCCTCCTCGGGCTGGCGTTCTACCTCGCGGCCGTGATCCTGGAACGCCTGGCATCACCGTCTCACCGATCCACCAAACAACAAGCACGGGGCTTCAACCCCGGGGGAGCAACAGCATGAACAAGCAACGTGTGCGATTGGCAACGGCGGGCATCGTCGCCCTTGCCCTGATAGGAGCTGCCTGTGGCAGCGACGACGACTCGTCCAGCGAGCCGTCCGACACCTCGGCGACCAGCGAGGCGCCGGCTGATTCGACGGCCGGAGGTGAACCGGCCGCCGACTGCGAGTCGCCCGAGCCGGTCAGCCTGCAGCTGCAGTGGTTCACGCAGGCACAGTTCGCCGGCTACTACGCCGCGAAGGACAAGGGCTTCTACGAGGACCGGTGCCTCGATGTCACCATCGTCGAAGGCGGCGTCGAGATCGTGCCGCAGACCCAGCTCGCGAACGGCGACGTCGACTTCGCGCTGGCCTGGGTGCCCAAGGCGCTCGCCAGCCGTGAGGCCGGTGCCGACATCGCCAACATCGCCCAGATCTACCAGCGGTCGGGCACGCTGCAGGTGAGCTTCGCCGACGCGGACATCACGACGCCCGAGGACTTCGCCGGCAAGAAGATCGGCAACTGGGGATTCGGCAACGAGTACGAGGTCTTCGCCGCGATCGGCGAGGCCGGCCTCGACCCGGCCACCGACGTCACACTCGTCGGTCAGCAGTTCGACATGGTCGCACTGCTCGACGGCTCGATCGACGCCGCCGAAGCGATGACCTACAACGAGTACGCACAGGTGCTCGAGACGGTGAACCCCGACACGGGCGAGCTCTACACGCCCGAGGACTTCAACGTCATCAGCTACGAGGAGATCGGTGTCGGCATGCTGCAGGACGCGATCTGGGCCGATGCGGGCCGGCTCGCCGACGATCCTGCCTACCAGGACCAGGCGACCCGCTTCGTCGCAGCCTCGATCGAGGGCTGGATCTACTGCCGTGACAACGTCGAGGAGTGCCGCGACATCGTCGTCGCTGCCGGTTCGACGCTGGGCAGCAGCCACCAGTTGTGGCAGATGAACGAGGTCAACAAGCTCATCTGGCC
The DNA here is from genome assembly GCA_963715285.1 of Ilumatobacteraceae bacterium. GTDB lineage: Bacteria > Actinomycetota > Acidimicrobiia > Acidimicrobiales > Ilumatobacteraceae > Sva-07. The sequence goes on from CAVQRU010000022.1 coordinate 162,827, forward strand.
GTCGCCCGACGGCATCGGCTACATCGATCAGGCCGCATGGGATCGCACCGTCGAGATCAGCCAGAACACGCCGAACCTCGACGGCGCGACCGTCCTGACGGCACCGCCGACCGACGGTGCCTTCACCAACGAGATCGTCGAAGCCGCGTGGGCGTTGCTCGACGGGAAGGGCCTCGACCTGTTCGCCGACGGCTTCGCTCCGATCGAGGTCACGTTGAACGAAGGCGGCGAGTGATCACCAGCTGACGGGCGTCCAACGCGTGGACACGTGCGCGCTCCGGGCGCGCACGTGTCCACGGGAACGGGTTGGGTCCTCAGCGGCGGGGCCAGAGTCCCCAGACGGTCCAGCCGCGATCGGCGAACCCGACGGCCTCGGCGACGCGGGCGCTGGCGGTGTTGTCGGGGGCGTGCAGGTACGTCGGGACCGCGCCGTCGGCGAGGATCCGGCGGGCCGCGCCGGCAACGAGTCCGCGAGCCACGCCCCGGCCTCGGGTCGCTTCATCGGTGACGACGGCGACCTCGTGGCCGTAGCGGTCGTGGATCTTGATGCCAACACCCGCGACGGGTCGGCCGTCGTCGCCGAACGCGACCAGACGCGGCCCGTTGAACGGCGCGAGCCACTCCGGCAGGTCGTCGGTCTGCTGCTCGAACCAGACGCCCAGATCGGGAACGTCCGGATCGACCTCTTCGGTGGTGCGGAAGACACCGCTCCCGAACGCGGCAGGTCCGACTCCGAGGATCTCGCCGAGGTCGTCGCCGAGGCCTGGGCGCCCGAGGTCGCCGCCGATGGCATCGGTCACCCGATCGACGGCCGCGGGTGGGACCGCGATCACAGTGCCGTGGCCGTTCCCGACGCCCTGGAGGGGGCGCACGATTCCGTCCCAGGTGGGTTCGAGCCGTGCCGGATCGCCGACGACGTGGAGACCGGACGACGGCGGTGGCCACTCGCCGACCCAGGAACGAAGGTGGAGCGTCAGTCGGTCGCTCGTGGGCTCGGCCATCCGACGGAAGCTAGATCGCAGCGACCATGCGCGGCCGGTCGTGCGCGCCCCCGCCTCACGAGAACGGTCAGGACATCGCAGCGTCGGCGACGCTCAGGGCGGCGTCGAGGATGGCGAGGCCGTCGCGGGCGAGGTCGTCGGGGGTGTTGCACGGTGGCACCACGTGGATGCGGTTGCCGGCCGACAGCGGCCACATGCCGTTGCGCTTGCACTCGGCGACGACGGCCCCCACGGTCGCCGGAGGTGCCGGCTCGCGGGTCGCCGGGTCGGTGACGAGTTCGACCGCCCAGAACACGCCGAGGCCACGAACCTCTCCGACCGACGGGTGCCGACCGGCCATGTCGAGCAGCGCCGGGCCGATGATGTCGTCGCCGAGGTGGCGGGCATGAGCGAGCACGCCCTCCTCCTCGAAGATCGCGATGCTCGCGACGGCGGTCGCGCACGCCAAGGGGTGGCCGGAATACGTGAGCCCTCCGGGGAACATCCTGTCGTCGTACGCGTGGGCGATCGCCGAGGAGATCACGACACCACCGAGCGGGACGTACCCGGAGTTGACCCCCTTGGCGAAGCAGATCAGATCGGGCTGGGCCTCCCAGTGCTGCCACGCGAACCACTGACCGGTCCGACCGAACCCCGCCATCACCTCGTCGGCGATCCACACGATGCCGAACTCGTCGCAGAGCGAACGGACGCCCTCCAGGTAACCGGGCGGCGGCACGAGGATGCCGTTCGTGCCGACCACCGATTCGAGGACGATCGCCGCGACCTTGTCGGCGCCCTCCACGAGGATGGTCTCGCGAAGGTGTTGCAGCGCGCGCTCCGTCTCCTGTTCCGGCGAGTCGGAGTGGAACGCCGAACGGTACGGATAGGGCCCCCAGAACTTCACGAGCCCGGGCACCGACGGCTCGTTCTCCAACCGGCGAGGCTCGCCGGTCAGCCCGACGGTGAGGGCGGTGCCGCCGTGGTAGCTGCGGTAGGCCGACAACACCTTCATCCGGCCGGTGTAGCCCTTGGCCAGTCGCACCGCGTTCTCGACGGCCTCGGCACCGGCGTTGGTGAAGAAGACCTTCTCGAAGTGGCCGCCGGCACCGTCGCGGTTCGCCTTCTCGACGATCAGCCGACCGGCCTCGCTGCGCTGATCGTTGGCGAACGGTGGCGCCACCATGCACAGGACGTCGGCCTGGTCCTTGATCGCCTGGATCATCTTCGGGTGCTGGTGCCCGAGGTTCATGTTGACCAACATGCTGGTGAAGTCGATCCACGTCGTTCCGTTCGGGTCCCAGAACGTGGAGCCGGATGCGCCGGCGATCACGGTGGGGTCGAGCGTGCCCTGCACCGACCAGGAATGGAAGACGCGGGCGCGGTCGTTGGCGTAGGCGTCGTCGAGCAACGCGGAGCGTGGGGAGTCGAGCTGAGTCACGGTTGCGATCGTATGGCAGAACCCCGATCGGGTCTACGGTTGGCGTATGGGAGAAATCGTCACCTTCGCAAGCAACGGCAACGATGCGTCGGGCTACCTGGCGCTTCCCGATGGCGGCACCGGCCCCGGCGTCATCGTGGTCCAGGAGTGGTGGGGCCTCGACTCCGGCATCAAGGAGATGGCCGACCGTCTCGCCGCGGCGGGCTTCGTCGCCCTCGCTCCCGACCTCTACCACGGAGAGCTGGCCGGACACACCGAGATGGACCGCGCCTCGGAGTTGATGAACTCGATGCCACCCGACCGTGCGGGCCGTGACATGAGCGGAGCGGTCGACTTCCTCGCCGACCACGACGCCACCACCGGCGACGGCATCGGCGTGATGGGGTTCTGCATGGGCGGCATGCTGACGTTCATCCTCGCCGCGCTGCGTCCCGACAAGGTCAAGGCTGCCGTGCCGTTCTACGGGTTCCCGAGCGGCGACAGCCAGCCCGACTACTCGAAGATCGAGGCCGCGATCCAGGGCCACATGGCCGAGCACGACGACTTCTTCCCGCCGTCGGCTGCGATGCACCTCGAAGAGGAGCTGAAGGCGCTGGGCAAGGACGTGACGATCACGGTCCACTTGGGCACGGGCCACGCATTCATGGCGCCGCACAATGCGCTCGGCACCCAGAACCAGGAGAAGTACGACGAGATCTGGCCGCAGGCCACGGCGTTCCTCCACGAGAAGCTCAGCTGAGCGGGACACGACCCCAGGGATGCCCCGGTTCGATGCCGTGCTGTTCGACGCGGGCGGCGTGCTGGTGCTGCCCGACCCGGCGGTGATCGGCCCGTTGCTCGCCCCGTACGGCGCGTCGACCCACGTCACCGCTCATCGCCGTGCGCACTACGCCGGCATGAAGGCGAAGTCCGACCGCTCCGAGCCCGAGGGTTCCTGGGGGGTCTACGACGATGCCTACGTCGCGGCGGTCGACGTCGCTCCCGCCGAACGCGACGAAGCGGCGTTCGTGCTCGGCCGAACCCGTACCGCGTGGTTGTGGCGTTGGACGATCCCCGAGACGCGGGCGGCGCTCGACGAGCTCGCCGCTTCGAAGGTGCCGATGGGGGTCGTCTCCAACGCGAGCGGACAGATCGAGGCGATGCTCCGGCGGGAGATCTGCCAGGTCGGACCGGGCGATCACGTCGAGATGCGCTGCATCGTCGACAGCCACGTCGTCGGCGTCGCCAAACCCGACCCTGCGATCTTCGACCACGCGCTCGAACACTTCGCCGAGTTCGACCGGACGCGCATCGCCTACGTCGGCGACTCGGTCACGATGGACATCGGCGCCGCCGTCGACGCCGGTCTGCACCCGATCCTGCTCGACCCGTACGACGATCACGCGGGCGCCGACTTCGAACGCATCGCCAGCGTCGCCGAGCTCCTGGTCGCGGAGTTCACGCGCTGAGCCGAGGCCCGACGCCTCTCCCACGGCCTCCCCAACGTCAGCGTCAGCGCCGACGTGCGATTCGTGCGTTGTCGCTGACGCGGACGCTCGAGCGGGTCAGGCCTGCGGTGTGACGCTCGATGTGACGCTCAGGTGCCGGCGGAGATCAGTTGGCGGGCGATCACCTTGAGGCACAGGGTCTCGTCGGCGCCTTCGAAGATCGAGAGCACGCGGGCGTCGACGAACAGCCGACTGACCGGGAACTCCTCGGCGTAGCCCATGCCACCGTGGATCTGCATCGCCTCTCGGCTCACCCACTCGGCGGCCTTGCAGACGTAGGCCTTGACCATCGAGGCCTCCATCGCCCCTTCGCCCTTGGCCATCAGCGTGGCGACGGCGTAGGAGAACTGGCGCCCGGCCTGTGTGAGCACCGCCATGCGGCCGAGCTTGGCCCGGGTGAGCTGGTAGTCGATGATCGCATGGCCGAACACCTTGCGGTTCTCGGCGTAGTCGAGTGCCGCTTCATAGGCCGCCTGCATCACTCCTACGGCGCGGGCGGCGGTCTGGAGTCGACCGTTCTCGAAACCGGCCATCTGGTAGTAGAAGCCCTTGCCGAGGCCGTCCTCCATGCCCACCTGGTTCTCGGCGGGCACCCACCAGTCCTCGAGGGCGATCTCGTAGGAGTGCATGCCGCGGTAGCCGATCGTGTCGATCGGGCGACCCTCCATCTTGCCGACGCGCTCGACACCGTCGACGACCGGGCCGGGCTGCGTGAACTCGAAGCCGTGGCTGTCGCCGCGCGGCTTCGGCACGATGAACAGCGACAGGCCGCGGTGGGTCTTGCTGCGGTCGGGATCGGTGCGGGCGAGCAGCGTGAGCGCGTCGGCGCGAGCCCCGAACGTGCACCACGTCTTCACGCCGTTGATCACCCAGCCGTCCTCACCGTTCGGGCCGGGAGCCGGTGTGGCGGTGACCTTGATGCCGGCGACGTCGCTGCCGTAGTCGGGCTCGGTGACCGCGACCGCGGGCATCACCTCGGCGGTGGCGAGCTTCGGCAGCCACTCCTGCTTCTGCTCCTCGGTGCCGCCCTTGACGAGTGCTCGGGTGAGGATCTCGGGACGCGTGATCAGCGAGCCGCCGATGCCGAGGCTGGCCTTCGACAGCTCCTCGGTGGCCGCCACCATCGCGATGTACTCGGAGTCGCCCCCCTCGCTGTAGCCGCCGTACTCGGCCGGCACGCTGAGGCCGAACGCGCCGAGTTCGGCCATTCCGCCGATGATCTCCTCGGGCACGTCGCCGTTGGTGCGGTGCACGTGTTCGGCGTGAGGCGCGATCACGTTCGCCGCGAACGATCCGAACGTGTCGGCCACCATCTCCATGTCGTCGTCGAGGTGGCGGGGACCCGGCTGGTCGGCGAGCGAGGCCAGGAACTCCGGCGACCTGAACTTCGTGATGAATCGGTGGGCATCCGCGAGCGGGTCCCGCTCGACACCCCAGGCCTCTTCGCGACCGAGCAGCTTCGAGCCCAGTTCGTGGAGCATGTCGGCGGCGAAGGCGCAGGTGATCTTCGCCTCGACCTCTCCCTTGGCGCCGTAGTCGAGCAGCGATCGGGCGGTGGCGACGCCGGAGGCCGCGTGCGCGATGTCGTACGCGAGCACCTGGTGGACGTCGGGACCGCCGGATGCGGCGAGCTGACGGACGGCCTTGCCGACCACCCGGTCGGCGAGATCGATGGCGTCGGCGGCAGCGGGGAGGTCGGGAGCGGCGATCGTCTCGGTCATGGTCGAGACGTTACCGGTCGGTATCCGGCCGGGCCATTTGACCGCGTGTGAACTTCGAGTACGGATGACGGAGCGCGTTCGGCGAACGTCGAGCGACCCGCGTCGGCCGATGCTCTACGTTTGGCGAATGAGCCGGCTCTCGTTCGACCAGGTGAACGTCGTGGTACCCGATGTCGCCGGCGCCGCCGGGTTTCTCCGTGCGCTCGGCGCGGACATCGACGACATCGACGACCAGTGGGCCGAGTGGGGGGAGCACCATGTCACGCTCCCGGCGGTCGGTGACGGCTTCGCGGTCGACCTCGACAGCTCGAGGTTCGCGTCCCACTGGGGCGGGCTTGCCGACGACTTCACCGGGGTGGTCGTCAACCTGCGAGCCGACGGCCGCGAGGTCGTCGACGCAACGTTCGAACGGGCACTCGAACTGGGCGCGGTCGGCCTCCGCCCGCCGTACGACGCCTTCTGGGGCGCCCGGTACGCCGTGGTGCGCGGCCCCGGTCCGATCATCGTCGGGGTCATGGGCCCGGTCGATCCGGCGGCCCGCGGGGCCACCCCCCGAGTGGCGGACTTCGCGTAGGCGGTGCGGGACGGGTCATGGGCGCACTGTGCGTGTTCTGCGGGTCGAGTACCGGCATCGACCCGGCCTTCTCGGCGACCGCGGCCGAGTTGGGCAGGGCGATCGCCCAGGCCGACTTCGACCTGGTGTACGGCGGTGGTCACGTGGGTCTGATGGGGGTGGTCGCGGACTCGGCGATGGCGGCCGGTGGCGACGTGATCGGCGTGATGACCGAACAGCTGGTTGCCGCCGAGGTGGCGCACCACGGGCTCACACGGCTCGAGGTGACGTCGAGCATGCACGAGCGCAAGGCCAGGATGGCGGAACTCTCCGACGGCGTGATCGTGCTGCCCGGCGGGTTCGGCACGCTCGACGAGGCTTTCGAGATCGTCACCTGGAACCAGCTCGGGCTCGTGTCGGCGCCGGTGGTGTTCCTCGACGTGCTCGACTACTTCGCCCCGTTGTTCGACTTCATCGAACGCAGTGCGTCGGCCGGGTTCGTCCGACAGGCGCACACGGCCCTCGCCCGACGCACCGACGTCGTGGCCGACGCGATCCGCCTGGCCACGTCAGCGCCGGCGGACTTCGCACCGAAGTGGACGCAGTGAACCAGCTTCGGTGGTGAGTGGCGCCGGCGGCCGGTCGAGTCAGGTGCAGGGACTGCCCGGCGCGGGCACGATGTCGCCCTCGGCGGAGATCTCGAATCGAACGGAGACCTCCTTGATGAGTTGCGCATCGATCAGCTCGGCCTGGCTGGTGGGCAACGCGCCGTTCAGGGCCAGGTACAGCTCGGACGCCGCTTGCAGTGTCTGGAGATCGACGACGCAGGCGGCGTCCTGCGCCTTCGCCGGTGCGCCGGCGGCGACCGCGATCGCATCCCCGATGCTGCCCACCTGAGCCGGTGGGGCGGTCGCATCCGCGGCGATCACGGTCTCCGACGGGGTGGAGCGCGCTCCGACGGTCTCCGACGACGCGGTCTCCGACGACCCGCACGCCGCGCCGAAGCCGACGAGGGCGACGGCCAGGACCAGGATGGGGCGGCGGACGACGGAACGAGCCATGCAGTGTCATCGGCACGCAGCACCCCGTCCTGAAGCACGTCGTGGCACCGCTCGCTGTAGTTTCGGCCCGTGCGTGGACGGTCGATCGTGGCGGGAGTGGCCGTGGTGTTCGCCGTCACCTCGTGCGCCCCGGGCAGCGGAGTGTCCACCGTCGAGATCAACGCGATCCGACCAGCTGACGATCCGGACACCGGCGTCGGCGACCCGGGTTCGACGACGCCCGCAGCGGGGGCGATCGACTGGTCGCCGTGTGTCGATGGCCCGGCCACGGGGCCCGAACTCGACTGCGGTTCGCTGACGGTCCCGCTCGACTACGCCCGCCCCGACGGCCCCTCGGTCGAGTTGGCGCTCGCCCGCTCGGCGACGCCCGACGACGACGAACGGATCGGATCGTTGGTGTTCAACCCCGGCGGCCCCGGTGGGTCGGGAATCGAGTTCCTGCAGTCCGCGGCGTTGCTGATGCCACCGGAGATCTCGAGCCGTTTCGATCTGGTGTCGTTCGATCCACGCGGTGTCGGTTCGAGCACGGCGGTCGAGTGCGACACCGACTTCGACGACGAGATCACGCTGCTCGCCGAGGGCGACGACCTCGCCTGGGACGAGCTGGTGGCCGAGGCCGAGGCCCGTCCGTCGACGTGTACCCCGGAGACCGTTGCGCTCGGCCCGTGGCTGGGTACGAACAACACCGCCCGCGATCTCGACGCGATCCGCGAGGCACTCGGCGACGACCGCTTGAGCTACGTCGGCTTCTCCTACGGCACCCGGATCGGTGCGACCTACGCCCAGTTGTTCCCCGACCGGGTTCGAGCGCTCGTCCTCGACGGCGCGGTGAAGCCGACGACCGACTTCGCCGAACTCGATGCGGAACAGGCAGCGAGTCTCGACCGCGCGTTCGAACAGTTCGCGGCGGCGTGCGACGCCGACGGCGACTGTGCGCTGTCGACGGTGGGGCCCGCCCTCGAGGTGTACGCGGATCTCGTCGACACGCTCGCCGCCGTCGGCAGCATTCCGACCGACGACCCGACCCGCGTGCTGACGCCGGGTGAACTCGAGATCGCCGTGATCGCCGCGATGTACAACACCCAGCTCTGGTCGATCCTCGCCGACGGCTTGCTCGACGCCTCCGTCGACGGCGACGGCACGCTGCTCCAGGTGCTCACCGACACCTATCTCGGAAGACGACCCGACGGCAGCTACGACGACAGTCAGGACGCCGGATTCACCATCAACTGCGCCGACAACTCCACCCGTCCGACGACCGACGTGGTCCGGATCGAGTCCGAAGGTGCCGCCCGGCAGTCGCGTTGGTTCGGTGACCTGCTGCGTGCCTCCACCGGGTGCATCGGTGGTCCGCTGCCGGTCGACCCGTTGATCGTCGGCTCTGCGTCCGGCGCCCCGCCGATCCTCGTGATCGGCAACACCGGCGACCCCGCCACGCCGTACGACTGGTCGGTCGAGATGGCGGAGCTGCTCACCTCGGCCGAGCTCTTCACGGTCGAGTCCGACGGTCACACGGCGTTCTTGTCGGTTGCGTGTGTGGAGCCGGTCGTCGTCGACTACCTCGTCGACCTGACGATGCCGGCGGCCGGTTCGTCGTGCGTCAACGCAGCCGACGACGACGTGTTCCTCCCGGCCGGCGAGGGCGAGTTCGATCAACTCGTCGTGCTGTTCGACTGCCTGCGTGAGAACGGCGCCGACGTCCCGGAGGTCACCGTCGGCGATCTCCTCGCCGATCCGTCCGGCGAGACCCTGCTCGAGTCGATCGATCCGACCGATCCGGGTTTCGGCCTCGCACTGTTGGCCTGCGAAGACCTGATCCCGGGCTCGTAGGACGCTCGCGACCGGCGGAGCGGGCCGCTCCCCACAGCGTCCACACAGCTCTGGCCGGTTGTCCCCAGGATTCGGTCGGCAATTCACACCCAATCGGCACTGACGTTCCACAGGGTCCGTGGTTCAAGATGGCCTGATGGTCGCCCGACCCCTTCCAACACCCCGTCAACGCCTGCTCCGTCAACGCCAACACGGCGCGATCCTGCAGCAGGCCGACCGGCGAGAACTCGAACGAACGGGCTGGCGCACCACGCTGGAGTTCCGCGAGAACAACGTGCGGGGCCGCGACGGTCGCCTGCTGCAGGTCGAGGAGATCTGGTACGCGGAGGCCGAACGTGGTCCTCGCGACGATCGGGGGGTCGACTTCATCCACGCGACGGCCGAATCGGTCGACGAGGTGTGGTCGAAGTTGCGCCGTCAGGCCGAGTTGGCCGACGTGCGGCGATCGCATGTGGCCGTTGTGCAGGCATCTTGACGGTTTCTGCACGCGACGGTTGACACGCCCGTAGTTTCACTGCTGTAATTACGGGTCCGTTGCCACGACATGTGGTGCCAGCGGCGGGGGTCGACCACGACATCTGGTGGTCGACCGCACTTCTCGACCGACCCCCGAACAATTCCCGAATGCCCGACGACGACGCAACGAATGAGCAGGAGAACCCACGGTGACAGTGATCGATGACAACGCCGCAACGACCGATTCAGCAGTCGGAGCCGGCGCCGCGCCGACGCTGACCGACACCGCGAAGGCACCGGCATCGCCGGCGGGGACGCAGCCGACCGCCGGCGGCATGCGCGTCAAGAAGCGCAGCGGCGCACTGGAGCCGGTCGACGTCAACAAGATCGTCAACGCGATCGCCCGAGCATCGGAGGGCCTCCTCGGCGTCGACCCGATGCGCGTCGCCACACGCACGATCTCGGCGCTCGCCGACGGCGCCACCACCCGCGAGCTCGACGACCTGTCGATCCGCACCGCTGCCGGCCTGATCGTCGAGGAGCCGAACTACTCCAAGCTCGCCTCGCGACTGCTCGCCACCGTGATCGACAAGGAGGTCCGCAACCAGAACATCCCGTGGTTCTCCGAGTCGATCAAGGTCGGCCACGCCGAGGGCCTCGTCGCCGACCATGTCCTCGAGTTCGTCGAGGCCAACGCGCCGGCACTCAACGCCGCCATCGACTCCGACCGCGACCGCAGCTTCGAGTTCTTCGGTCTGCGCACCGTGTACGACCGCTACCTGCTTCGTCACCCCTCGCGTCGTGAGGTCATCGAGACGCCGCAGTACTTCTTCCTCCGCGTCGCCTGCGGGCTGTCGACCGACGTCGACGAAGCCGTCAGCTTCTACGACCTGATGTCGTCGCTCGCCTACCTGCCGTCGAGCCCGACGTTGTTCAACTCGGGGACCTCGCACAGCCAGATGTCGAGCTGCTACCTGCTCGACTCGCCCGAGGACAGCCTCGAGGGCATCTACAAGCGCTACACCGACATCGCCAAGCTGTCGAAGTTCGCCGGTGGCATCGGCGTCGCCTGGCACCGCGTGCGCGCCAAGGGCAGCCTCATCCAGGGCACCAACGGCCTGTCGAACGGCATCGTGCCGTGGCTGCGCACGCTCGATTCGTCGGTCGCCGCGGTCAACCAGGGCGGACGACGCAAGGGCGCCGCGTGCGTCTACCTCGAGTCGTGGCACGCCGACATCGAGGACTTCCTCGAGCTGCGCGACAACACCGGCGACCACGCCCGTCGCACGCACAACCTCAACATCGCCAACTGGATCCCCGACCTGTTCATGGAGCGGGTGGAGAAGGACTGGCAGTGGAGCCTGTTCGACCCCAAGCAGGTGCCGCACCTCACCGACCTCTTCGGTGACGACTTCGAGCGGGCCTACGTCGCCGCCGAGGAGGCCGGGCTCTACGAGAAGCAGGTTCCCGCCCGCCAGCTGTACTCGAAGATGATGCGCACGCTCGCCCAGACCGGCAACGGCTGGATCACGTTCAAGGATGCCTCCAACGAGAAGTGCAACCAGACCGGTGCCACCAACGACGACGGGTCACCGCGTGTCGTGCACCTGTCGAACCTGTGCACCGAGATCCTCGAGGTCACCGACCAGCAGAACACCGCGGTGTGCAACCTCGGTTCGCTCAACCTCGGTGCCTACGTCGGCGCCGACGGCAACTTCGACTACGCCAAGCTCGGCACGGTCGTGCGCCAGGTCGTGCCGTTCCTCGACCGGGTCATCGACATCAACTACTACCCGACCTCCGAAGCCGAGTTCTCCAACCACAAGTGGCGTCCGGTCGGCCTCGGCCTGATGGGCCTGCAGGACGTGTTCTTCAAGAAGGGGCTCGCCTTCGACTCCGCCGACGCGAAGGCGCTCAGCCGTACCATCAGCGCCCACATCTACTTCCATGCGCTGTGGGCGTCGACCGAACTCGCCGAGGTCAGCGGCCCGCACGAGGCCTACGAAGGCACACGGGCGGCCAATGGCGACCTGCAGTTCGACCTCTGGGACACGGCCAACGGGGGCGTCACCCCGCCCGCCGAGCTCGACTGGGACGCACTGCGTGCGCGCGTCGCCGCCCACGGCTTGCGCAACAGCCTGTTGATCGCCATCGCGCCCACGGCGACGATCGCCTCGATCGCCGGCTGCTACGAATGCATCGAGCCGCAGGTGTCCAACCTGTTCAAGCGCGAAACGCTCTCGGGCGAGTTCATGCAGATCAACCGCTACCTGGTCCGCGAGCTGCAGGCCCGCGGGCTCTGGGACGAGCAGATGATCGCCGACATCAAGCGGGCCGAGGGATCGGTGCAGGACGTCGCACGCATCCCCGACGAGCTGAAGGAGGTCTTCCGCACGGCATGGGAGATCCCGCAGCGGGCGTTGATCGACATGGCCGCCGAGCGCGGGGCCTTCATCGACCAGAGCCAGTCGTTGAACCTGTTCATGGAGACGCCCACGATCGGCAAGCTCTCCTCGATGTACCTGCACGCCTGGAAGGCCGGTCTCAAGACCACCTACTACCTGCGCAGCCGTCCGGCCACCCGCATCAACCAGACCACGACGGGCGCTGCGAAGGCACCGGCATCGCCGACGCCGTCGGGCCCCTCGGGAGGTGGCGGTGAGCCGGCACCGGCCCCCGACAAGAAGACCTACACCGACGAGGAAGCCATCGCGTGCAGCCTCGAGAACCCCGAATCCTGCGAGGCATGCGACTGATGGCACTCATCGACCCGATCACCGACTACGTCCCGGCCGCGCCGGGTGAAGCCCTCGCCGACGAGTTCGAGTCGGCCTCACCGGTCGGCGCCGCCCGGCCGACCAACATCCTCGATCCCGGCTACGACCTCACGTTGCGGCCGATGCGGTACCCGCAGTTCTTCGAGATGTACCGCGATGCCATCAAGAACACCTGGACCGTCGACGAGATCGACTTCTCCGACGACCTCGTCGACCTCGACCGCAAACTGATGCCCGCCGAGAAGCATCTCGTCGGTCGGCTGGTCGCGTTCTTCGCCACCGGTGACTCGATCGTGTCGAACAACCTGGTGCTCAACCTGTACCAGCACATCAACGCCCCCGAGGCCCGGATGTACCTGTCGCGCCAGCTCTACGAAGAGGCGTTGCACGTGCAGTTCTACTTGACGCTGCTCGACAACTACATCCCCGACATGAAGGAGCGCGAGGCCGCCTTCGCTGCGGTCGAGAACATCCCGTCGATCCGCGCCAAGGCCGAGTTCTGCTTCAAGTGGATCGACTCGATCCAGGGGTTGCAGAAGATCGAGACGCCGGAACAGCGCAAGCAGTTCCTCCTCAACCTGATCTGCTTCGCCACCTGCATCGAGGGCCTGTTCTTCTTCGCGGCGTTCGCCTACGTCTACTTCCTGCGTTCCAAGGGGCTGCTGAACGGCCTCGCCGACGGCACGAACTGGGTGTTCCGCGACGAGAGCTGCCACATGAACTTCGCGTTCGAGGTGGTCGACACGGTGCGCAAGGAACAGCCCGAGCTGTTCGACGCCGAACTCGAAGCCGACATCCGCCGGATGCTCAACGAGGCGATCGACTGCGAGCACCTCTTCGCCGCCGACGTGCTCGGCGAGGGCGTGCCCGGCATGAGCCTCGGCGACACCCGCACGTATCTCGAGTTCGTGGCCGACCAACGCCTCGCGCAGCTCGGCTACGCCCCCGAGTTCGGCTCGAAGAACCCGTTCAGCTTCATGGAGCTGCAGGACGTGCAGGGCCTGTCGAACTTCTTCGAGCGCACCGTCAGCAGCTACCAGGTCGGCGTCGAAGGCGCCGTCAGCTTCGACGAAGACTTCTGATTGCAGCAGGGGTCTGACCCCTGCTGCAATCGTCAGCGGTAGAGGTCGGTGTGTTCGCCGAGTGCGGGACCGACGTCGCGGACGGCGCCGGGGGTGCGTGAGAACTTCGGGACCACGCCGAGCATCGGGGTGTCGACGCCGGTGCGTGACACGTGGCGTTCGATCATCTCGCGGGCGAGGTAGTGCTCGTCGGTGAGCATGTCTGCTGCCGTGTACACCCGCCCCGCGGGAACGCTGTGGTCACGCAGGAGGGCGAGCAGCGCGCCGGAGTCGACGGTGCTGGTCCAGTCGGCCACCAGTGCGTCGAGCTCGCGTTCGTGCTCGCCGCGGGCGACGTGCGTCGCGAAGCGGTCGTCGCGTGCCAGGTCGGGGCGGCTCATCGCGTCGCACAGGCGCACGAACACCGTGTCGGCGTTGCCGGCGATCAGGACCTCGGAGCCGTCGCGGGTCGGGTAGGCGTTCGCCGGCGCCACGCCGGGCAGCGCTCCTCCCGACCGTCCGCGGAGCACGCCGCCGACCTCGAAGTCGACCATCGACGACTCCATCAACGCAGCGACCGCCTCGTAGATCGCGACGTCGACCTCCTGGCCGAGCCCGCTCGTGGAACGTTCGTGCAGGGCGGCGAGCGTGCCGATCACGGCGAACATCGCGGCGAGCGAGTCGCCGAGGCTGACGCCACACCTCGCCGGTGGCCGATCGGGGTCGCCGGTCGTGTGCCGGATCCCGCCGACCGCCTCGCCGATCGAGCCGAAGCCGGCCTCCGACGCACGTGGACCGGTCTGCCCGAACCCGGAGACGTGCGTCACGATGACGCCCGGGTTCGTCCGTGCGACCGTGGCGTGGTCGAGCCCGTACTTCGCCAGCACGCCCGGCCGGAAGTTCTCCAGGATCACGTCGCACTCCGACGCCAGACGCTGGACGAGGGCGAGGTCGCCGGGGTCCTTGAGGTCGGCGACGACCGAGCGCTTGTTGCGGGCGATGATCGGCCACCACAGGCTCGAGTCGTCGAGGGTCACCCCCCACTGGCGCATCGGATCGCCGTCGGGTGCTTCGATCTTGATCACTTCGGCGCCGTAGTCGCCGAACAACTGACCGGCGAACGGTCCGGCGATGAAGTTGCCGAGTTCGAGCACGCGGACGCCAACGAGCGGGCCGGCGGCCTCGCCCGGAGTGGCCGCCGTCGTCGACGTCTCGACGTGGTCATCGATGGGTTCGCTCACGGAGTCGATCATGGCATCCGGCGTGCGAGAGACTGTCACGATGTCGCTCCCCTCATCGGTCGTGCTGCGCGACGTCAGCCTGCGCGACGGCCTGCAGGACGAGCGCCCGATCTCCACCGACGCCAAGTTGGCGATCTTCGAGGCGCTCGTCGCGGCGGGCGTCCGCGATCTGGAACTCACGAGCTTCGTGCGACCCGACCGTGTGCCGGCGCTCGCCGACGCCGAGGCGTTCTGCTCGCGCACCGAGACGTCGGCCAGGTCGGCCGAGGTCACCCGGTGGGGTCTCGTCCTCAACGCACGCGGAGCCCAGCGAGCGCTCGCTGCCGGTCTCACCCACCTGCAGTACGTCGTGTCGGTGAGCGACACGCACAGTCGCCACAACGCAGGCGCCGGGACCGACGAGGCCATGGATGCGTTCGACGACGTCGCGGTGGCGGCGGTCGCGGGAGGCGCCGTGGTCGAGATGACGCTCGCAACGGCGTTCGGGTGCCCGTTCGAGCACCGCGTCGACCACGGCCGCGTCGTCGACGTCGCCCGCCGTGCCGTCGCCGCCGGCGCAACGTCGATCGGCCTCGCCGACACGGTCGGTGTGGCGGTGCCGACCGAGGTCGCCGACCTCGTCGACGCGGTCCGCGCGGCGGTCGAGGTGCCGATCGGTGTGCACCTCCACGACACCAGAGGCCTTGCGATCGCGAATGCGATCGCCGCGCTGGAGCACGGTGCATCGCGGCTCGATGCGAGCGTCGGCGGGTTGGGCGGGTGCCCGTTCGCCCCGAACGCGAGTGGCAACGTTCCGATCGAGGATCTCTCCCACGGGCTCGAGGCGATGGGCGTGTCCACCCGGCTCGACATCGAGGCGCTCGTGCAGGCCGCCGGCATCGCATGCGGCGCGGTCGGGCGCCCCGTGGCGAGCCACGTCGGTGTCGCCGGGCCCCGCTTCGGGCGGTGAGATCGGTCACCATGCCACTCGTCACCTCGTGGTGGCGGTTCTCGGGCCGACCTCGGCGGTACCGTGAAGGCGATGGCTGAGACGAGCGACCACTGGCTCGAGAGCACGCGTGTGGCGATCGTCGCCGGCAAGGGCGGCGTCGGATCGTCGACCGTTGCCGCGGCGTATGCGCTCGCGGCGGCGCGTGAGGGGGCTGACGTGCTGTTCGTCGCCGTCGACGGGCGGCCGGGGATGGGGCCACTGCTCGGCGGCCGGGAACTCGATCAGAACGATCGGATCCTGCGACGCCTCAAGGGCGCCGGTCAGGTGCGCGGGCGAACGATCCCGGCCGACCAGGCCTTCGGCGACTACCTCGAGCTGAGAGGGGTGGGTGGCATGTTGCGTCGCGCCGCGTCGGCTGCGTCGTTGCCGATGATCGCCGCCGCGACCCCGGGCCTCGAGCACCTGCTGGTGCTCGGCAAGGTCAAGGAACTCGAACGCGATCGCGCCGCGGATCTGATCGTCGTCGACGCGCCGCCGGCGGGCCACGCGGCTCCGTTCCTGCGCTCGGCGCAGGGACTGTCCGACGTGGTCCAGTCCGGGCCCGTCAGGGATCAGGCGGTCGAGGTCGACGCGATGCTGCGCGATCCGGCGCGGTGCAAGGCGATGATCGTCACGCTGCCGGAGGAGACACCGGTCACGGAGGCGGTCGAGCTCGCCAACGAACTCAGCGGCGACATCGGCCTGGCGCTGCTGCCGGTGATCGTGAACGGTTGCTGGCCCGAGCGTCCCGGTCTCGCCAAGTCGCCTGCGATGGCGGCGCGGTCCCAGAAGGTCAAGTTGTCCGCCACCGCCAAGGAGGCGTTGGCATCGTCATCCGACTTCGGCCGCGAACGCCTCGACCGGCAGCACCATCAGATCGAGCGACTCGGCAGGGCTCTCCTCGAGCCGATGATCGCGTTGCCGCGGCTGCCGACCCCGCGACTCACACTGCACCATCTCGGTGTCCTGGCCGATGCCCTCCTGGCCCCCCCGATCGAGGTGCCGGCATGACGACATCCGAGGCCGTTGCCGACTCGTTCGCCGAAGCGGTCGCCACCGCGGGCCTGATCGTCACCTGCGGTCCGGGCGGTGTCGGCAAGACGACCACCGCCGCTGCCCTCGGGGTGGCGGCTGCTCGCGCCGGCCGACGGGTGGTCGTCGTGACGGTCGATCCGGCGCGCCGGCTGGCCGATGCGCTCGGTCTCGACGCCGGCGCGGCCGCCGACGCACCACACCAGGTCACGGGTCTGCCCGACGTGGGCGAGGGCGAGCTGTGGGCGCTGATGCTCGATGCGGCGTCGACGTTCGATCGTCTCGTGCGCGAACAGACGTCGAACCCCAAGCAGGCCGACGCGATCCTGGAGAACCCCGTGTACCGAGCGATCTCCGGATCGCTGTCGGGTGCCCAGGAGTACATGGCGATCGAGCGCCTCCACCAGCTCCACACGAGCGGGGAGTGGGACCTGGTGATCGTCGACACACCGCCGTCGCGCCACGCGATCGATCTCCTGGAGGCGCCGGACCGCCTGATCGGCTTCCTCGGCCATCCGGTCTACCGCACCCTCACCGCGGGTCAGCGGGCGTTCGCCAAGGTCACCAATGCTGCTGCATCGATGTTCCTGTGGGCGGTGCGCCGCCTGGCCGGGCCACAGATCGTCGAGGACACCGTCGAGTTCTTCCGGTCGCTGGCGAACATCGAGCCCGGCCTGCGTTCGCGCGCCGAGGAGGTGTCGGTGTTGCTGCGTTCGCCGGCTGCCACGTTCGTGGTGGTGTCGAGCCCTCGCGCCGAAGCGGTCGGCGAGGCCGAGCACATGATCGGAGCACTTCGCGACGGTGACTTCCCGTTCGCCGGGGTGGTGATCAACCTGATCCACCCGATGCCCGAGTCGCTGACGCCCGCGGATCGGGCAGCGCTCGCGGACATCGGCGACGGCCCGCTCGCCGATCACGTGGCCTGGCACGACGAACTGACCGACCTGGCGACCGGCGAGCGTGAAGAGATCGCCATCCTCGCCGATCTCGCCGAGGACGTCGTCGTCGTCGAGTTGCCCTTGATGTCCGTCGATGTCCACGATGTCGACGGGCTGATCGGGCTCGCCGATCGGCTCGTGGGCGGCAAGTAACGTCGAAGGGGTGCAGCCGCCCACCGACGTCCTGATCGACGATCTCTTCGCGCGGCCGGACGGGATCACCCTGGCACTGGTGGTGCAGCGCCGCGGCGAGGTGGTGGCCGAGCGCTATGGCGTACAGCCCGAGAACATCTTCCAGCCGGAGATCGAGATCACTGCCGATTCGACGCTCACGTCGTGGAGCATGGCGAAGTCGATCACGCATGCCGCGGTCGGGCTGCTCGTCGCCGACGGGCTGATCGACGTCGACGCGCCTGCAGCGGTGCCGGAGTGGGCAGGAACCGACAAGGCCGAGATCACGTTGCTGCAGCTCCTCGAGATGCGTTCGGGACTCCGGTTCGTCGAGGACTACGTGGACGACGGCGTGTCGCACTGCCTGGAGATGTTGTTCGGCGACAGCGGTCCGAGCCATGGCGCCTACGCGGCCGCCCTTCCACTCGACCACGAGCCGGGCACGTTCTACAACTACTCGTCGGGCACCACGAACATCATCGCCCGCATCATCGGCGACATCGTGAGCGGCGGCCCCGGGGGTGACCCCGTCGCTCGTCGAACCGCGATGGAGACGTTCCTCGGAGACCGGCTGTTCGGGCCGGTCGGGATGGGGTCGGCGATTCCGAAGTTCGACGATGCAGGCGATTTCGTCGGCTCGTCGTACGTGTACGCCACCGCGAGGGACTTCGCGAGATTCGGCGAGCTCTATCGCCACGACGGCGTGACGGCAGCGGGTCAGCGGATCCTGCCGGAGGGGTGGTCGGTGCACGCCCGCGGGTTCTCGGCACTCGACCCGGAGAACGGGTGCGAGTACGGGCGGCACTGGTGGATGTGGCCGGAGATTCCGGGCAGTCTGGCCTGTCACGGTCACGAGGGTCAGTACATCGTGATCGTGCCGGACCGGGAGCTGGTGGTGGTCCATCTCGGAAAGACTCCGTCCGAGGCGAGCGCTGACCTCCGGGCGCGCGTGCGTGAGATGGTTCAGCGGTTCTGACGGATGAGTTGGTAGGAAGGACGGGTGACCGATCGAGCCGAGCGCGAAGCGGATGCTGTCCGTGGGCCGCTCGACGGTGTCCACGACACCACGCACGAGATGGATCGCGGGGTGCTGCCCACCGGCGAGCTGCCCGCCCTGGTGCGCGATCCGAACGCCACGAAGCCTCGGATCCGGCCGATCCGTTTCACGATCAAGGCGCTGCTGTTCATCATCGTCGCCGTGTTCCTGCTGCCTCCGGTGCTCAGCGGGTTCCGCCAGGCGATCGAGACCGCCCGTGAGGTCAATCCCGGCCTCCTGGCAGCAGGGTTCGTGCTGCAGTTGCTGGCGCTGTTCTGTTACTCGCTGCTCACGAGGGCGACGCTCGGCACCGCGGGGCGGCAGCTCTCGATGGCGCGGATGTTCCGCATCCAGCTGAGCACCAAGGCGCTGTCGAACATCGTGCCCGGTGGGAACGCGGCGAGTTCCGCGCTCGGGTATCGGCTGATGACGCTGTCGGGCGTCCGCGGTCCCGACGCCGGGTTCGCGCTCGCCATGGCCGGCATCGGTTCCGCGGTCGTCCTCAACATCATCTTCTGGACCGGGCTGATCATGTCGGTGCCGTTCCGCGGTGTGAACGAGGCCTACAGCCTCGCTGCGTTGGCCGGCATCATCATCATCGGGATCGCGGCCGGCCTCGTGATCGGTGTCATGGACGGCTCGGGCCGAGCTGAACGGTTCGTGCGGTGGATCGCCCGGAAGATCCGCCTCGACGAGGACAAGTTCGCGACGGCGCTCCACCAGATGGCTGAACGGCTCGAGGAGCTGATCAGCGACCGCCAACTGCTGCGCAAGGTGGTGTTCTGGGCCACCGCGAACTGGCTGCTCGACGCCGCATCGCTCTGGGTCTTCGTTCGGGCCTTCGGCGGCACACTCAGCCTCGACGCGCTGCTCGTGGCGTTCGGGCTGGCCAACGTGCTCGCTGCGATCCCGATCCTGCCCGGCGGCCTCGGCGTCGTCGACGCCACCTATCTCACGACCCTGGTCGGTTTCGGGATTCCGCGGCGCGTGGTGGTCGCGGCGATCGGCACGTACCGGCTCGCCCAGTACCTGATGCCGATCGCGCTGGGCGCCTTGGCATACGCATCGCTGCGGGTCGGACCGTGGAAGATCGAGAAGCGGGACCGACTGGTCAGGCTCCGCGACCTCGCCCGGGCAGAGTCGGAGAAGGGCGAGTCCCGCCTCGACTTCGCGCTGCGCTTCGGCGGCCGCCGCGCGGTGGTCGACGAAGACGAGGACCCGGCGTTGCGGGCAGTGCTGAAGCCCGAGACCGACACCTCGCCGGACGACGACTGAACGCTCGGCGCGGCTTTCGTCGCGCCCTCGATCGGGCAGTACCGTCGCGTCCATGACAGTGCACGAACGCCCCTTCGGTCGATACCTCGAGGACTTCACCCCGGGCGACATCCTGCGCCACTGGCCCGGCAAGACGATCACGGAGTACGACGACCATCTGTTCTGCATGATCACGATGAACCATCATCCGCTGCACACCAACGACTGGTTCGCCGCGGAATCGGTGCAGGGACGCAACGTCGTGGTCGGCAACCTCGTGTACAGCCTCGTGCTGGGGATGAGCGTCCCCGACGTGAGTGGCGCGGCGATCGCCAACCTCGAGGTCGAGACGCTGCAGCACAAGTTCCCGACCTTCCATGGCGACACGATCCACGCCGAGACGCGTGTGCTCGAGGTGACCGAGTCGAAGTCGAAGCCCGACCGCGGGATCGTCAAGGTCGAGACGAAGGGGTTCAACCAGGACGGCAAGGAAGTCTGCTACTTCACCCGCAAGGTGTTGATCTGGAAGCGCGAGTTCGCCCCCGAGCGCAAGCGTCCGTACGACGGCACCGACGTCTGGGCCGACTGACCCACCGGCGCGGGCCGTCATGATCGACCCGGGCGCCGTGCTGGCGTGGGGTGCGCACGATCTACGCGACCTACCGTGGCGACGCGAGCGTGATCCGTGGCGCATCCACGTCGCGGAGGTGATGCTGCAGCAGACCCAGGCCGATCGGGTGGTCCCGAAGTGGACCGCGTTCCTCGATGCGTTCCCGACGGCGTCGGCGTGCGCGGCCGCGTCGCTCGCCGACGTGTTGCGCCTGTGGCAGGGGCTCGGCTATCCCCGGCGAGCGCGCAACCTGCACCTCGCCGCCTCGGTCGTGGTCGATCGGCACGGCGGACGTCTCCCTGACGACCTCGACGGTCTGCTCGCCCTCCCGGGCATCGGGCCCTACACCGCGCGCGCGGTGTTGGCGTTCGCCTTCGAGCGCGACGTGGCGGTCGTCGACACGAACATCGCTCGCATCCTCGCTCGGACCGGCGGCGAGCGGCTGACACCCGCCAGGGCCCAGGCGGCCGCCGACGAGCTGGTGCCGACCGGTCAGGGATGGCTGTGGAACCAAGTGCTGATGGACCTCGGCGCCACCGTGTGCCGTCCGGTGCCTCGATGCGATGCATGTCCGCTCGCGTCGTCGTGTCGGTGGAACCGTGCCGGTCGTCCCGACTCCCGACCCCGCTGTCGGCTCTGCCGGTGTCAGCACACGTCAGGCACCGTTCGAGGGCAGCGACCGGCAGGCCCGAGGCCGGGTGCTCAGCGCGCTCGGCGATCGTCCCCGTCCAGCAGGGGACTTCGACCCCCGCATCGTCGCGGGCCTGGTCGCCGACGGCCTCGTCGATTCCGACGGCACCACCCTGACCCTCCCCGGTGTCACATCTGGGGTCAGACCACAGAGGTGACACCGGGCGGATTGGTCGGGGTCGGTCACCAGATCTACGGTTGCAGCGTGCGCCCAGCCCGAGACTTCTTCCGCCCGCTCGCCGTCGGGGCCCCCGATCCCGTCCGCGAGATCCCGTTCCCGCCGAGTCGGATGATCCACTTCTTCCCGGCCGCCAACGAGAAGATGCGTTCCAAGGTGCCGGAGATCGCTCCGACGGTCGACATCCTGCTCGCCAACCTCGAAGACGGCGTTCCCGCCGACCAGAAGGAGGCTGCCCGGGCCGGGTTGATCGAGGTGGCCCGGACGGTCGACTTCGGAGAGACCCAGTTCTGGACCCGCGTCAACAGCCTCGACTCGCCGTGGGGTCTCGACGACCTCACCGCAGCCGTGCTCGAAGCGGGCGAGGCGCTCGACGTGATCATGATCCCCAAGGTCGAGGGTCCCGAGGACATCCACTACGTCGACCGGTTGCTCGCCCAACTCGAGGCGAAGGCCGGGCTCACCGAGCCCCTCCTGGTCCATGCCATCCTGGAAACGGCCAGGGGTGTGGCCAACGTCGAGGAGATCTGCGCGGCGTCGCCGCGGATGCAGGGGCTGTCGCTCGGGCCCGCCGACCTCGCCGCCAACCGCCGGATGAAGACGACCCGGGTCGGCGGCGGACACCCGGGGTACCTCGTGCGCGCCGATCCCGATGTCGACGCCGACGGCAACGCCGACATCGAGGCTCCCCGCACCACGTACCAGCAGGATCTGTGGCACTACACGATCGCCCGCATGGTCGATGCGTGCGTCACCAACGGGATCCTGCCGTTCTACGGGCCCTTCGGTGACATCAAGGACACCGTTGCCTGCGAGGACCAGTTCCGCAACGCCTACCTGCTCGGCTGCGTCGGCGCCTGGAGCCTCCACCCGGTACAGATCGGCATCGCGAAGAAGGTCTTCAGCCCCGACCCGGCCGATGTCGCCCACGCCCAACGGGTGATCGACGCCATGGGCGACGGCACCGGCGCCATCATGCTCGACGGCAAGATGGAGGACGACGCCAGCGTCAAACAGTGCCGCGTCGTCGTCGAGCTCGCCCACGCACTCGCCGAGCGCGATCCCGACCTCGCCGCGCTGTACGGCTTCTGAGGAGAGAACGATGACCGACGAACTCCGCCCCCGCCGTTCGGTGCTGTACATGCCGGCGGCCAACGACCGTGCGCTCGAGAAGGCGCAGACGATCCCGGCCGACGCGATCATCTTCGACCTCGAGGATGCGGTCGCTCCCGATGCCAAGCCCGATGCCCGTGCGAAGGCGGTCGCCGCGGTGCAGTCGGGCAGCTACGGGAACCGTGAGCTCACGATCCGCTGCAACGGTCTCGACACGCAGTGGGGGGCCGACGACGTGAGGGCGGCGGGAGCGGCCGGGCCCGCGGCTGTCGTGATCCCGAAAGTCGACTCGGTCGAGTACGTCGATCGGGTGTCGGCACTGCTCGACGAGGCGGCGGCGCCGTCGAGCGTGAAGATCTGGCCGATGATCGAGACGCCGACGGCGATCTTCAACGTCCGCTCGATCGCCGCTCACCCACGGGTGGCAGTGCTCGTGATGGGCACGAACGACCTGGCCAAGGAGTTGCGGTCGCCGCTCGTTCCGAGCCGACACCCGCTGGTGCCGCACCTGGCGACCGCGCTGCTCGCAGCGCGCGAGGCGGGCAAGGTGATCCTCGACGGGGTGTACAACGACGTGAAGAACCCGGACGGCTTCGAGGCCGAATGCCGCCAGGGAATGGAGATGGGCTTCGACGGCAAGACGCTGATCCACCCGACCCAGGTCGAACCCGCGAACGACATGTGGGCGCCGTCCCCCGACGACATCGACTACGCCGAACGGGTGATCGCCGCGTTCGACGAGGCGGTCGCCGACGGCCGCGGCGTCGTCACCGTCGATGGTCGGATGATCGAGAACCTCCACGTCGACAACGCCCGCCGCGTCCTCGCCACCGCCGCGGCGATCGCCGCGCTCGGCTGAGATCCCCAACCACCCGAAATCTGCCCGGATCGTCGCGCTCAGCGCGATGATCCAGGCAAATTTCGGAGGCGTGTGGTGTTACGCCTGGGGGCTGACGCCGGACGTCACGCTGGCGAGGATGTCGTCGAAGGCGGCGTCGGCGTACGCGACCATCTCGTCGTCGGTGCGGTCCTGGATCGGGTGCGGCGTGAACACGCGTGCGACCGACGGGAAGCCCAACGAGGTCGACTGGGCGATCGCCGCATCGACGAACTGCGCGGACGCGATGAACATGCCCGGCACGCCACGGATCTCCAGATCGCTGATGTCGTGCACACTGCACGACGTGCAACTGCCTCAATCGGCGAGCGCCTCGATCACGACCTGACACTCGATCGAGATCTGATGGCGAAGGTCGACCGGCGCCGGCTTGGTGAACGTGGGCTTGCGGTACCGCTTGACGTTGGCGCCGACGTCGACGAGTCGCTGCTCGATCCGATCGAGGAACACGTCGCCCCGTGGTTTGGAGATGTCGAGCAGGCCGACCGTCAGGCCCTCCAGCGATGCCGGTCGGGCGATGCGCTGACGCTCGGCGACGTTGCGTTCGCTCGTCGGGTCGAGGATCGTGGTGGCCATGGCGCTCAGTATGTCACCGCTCGGGTGACGGGCTTCGACCCGACGTCGCCGTTGGCCCACCCGCCGATGATCTCCGAGAACAGCCCGGCGCCGCCACCGGCGTAGGCCAGCATCAACCCGCCCGGTCGGAACTTCGGCAGCGACGGGGCATCGGCGAATGCGTCGGGGAGACCCTCGGCGATACCGCCTGCTCCTCGTACGAGTTCTGTACCCGGTCGGTTCAGGTGCGCCGAGATCCCCGCGACGATCTGCTCGCGGGTCCAGTTCGCCTCGGCGAACACCCGGGCGTGTTCGGGACCCATCACCAGGATCGCGTCGAACCCCAGGATGAGTTTCGGGTGGTGCATCGTCTGCAGGCTCGCTGCCAACGATCTCGCCAACGAGTCGGGCTCGCGAGACAGTTGGTCGACGACGCAGCGCGTTCCCTCACCGGCGAAGACGGTCAACGCGTCGACGCCCGGTTCGATCCCGTGTTCGCCCGCCAGCGTTCCGTACGGTGACTCGGCGTCGTTCTCGGCGAAGCAGAACCCGACCTTGCCAGGACTCCCGTGGGTGGCCCGATCGACCTCTCCGGGGCGCCCGCCCCCGACGTTGCGGATCACCAGCTGCAGCGCCCGCCCGATCGTCGAGTTCGCCCGGTTGCCCTGTCCGAGTGCGTTGCCGCCCGAGTTCATCCCGATCGCTCTGGTGCCCGGACCGCTGCACACGATCACGGGACCGACCGGCATCGTCGTGGCGAGGAGGCCGTGCATGTTGAACTCGTCGTTGCACACCGCCTCGACCGCCGTGAGCACCCATGGGAGGTACTCGGGGAGGCAGCCCGCCATCACGGCAGCGATCGCCACCTTCTCGACGCTGACGTCGACCAGGTCCGGTGGCACGGTGGCGACGACATCGGACGGGTGTCGGGTCGTGCCCGTCAGCATGCGCATCACCCGTTCCTCGGTCGGAGGAACGACGGGCAGGCCGTCGGTCCATCCCCGTGTGAACATCATCTCCATCTCGTCCTCGGCGCCGGCGACGTCGATGCGCCGCGATGCGAGCACGGTCGATCCGAAGCGCACCGCCAGCGCGTCGACGAGGTCCGGGTCGACGCTCATGGAACCACATCCCGGCCGCATCGCCGGGAGGTCGGGTCCGAGCCCGGCCACCCCGGTCACTCGTTCCCACTCGTCTCGGTGCCAGCCGACCGTGCGTTCCGTCTCGACGCCGTCGACGACGCGCAGCACGGTCGGAACGGTTTCGATGTCGTGGTGCCAGCTGACGGCGAGGTCGTGATCGTGGATCGCCGCCGGACTGCCGGGGAACCGCGGGTCGTCCTGTGTGTAGACCGTCAGCGCAGTGGCAGCGTCGAGTTGTCCGAGCACCGACACGACTGCGTGACACGTGGCGCACTCCTCTTTGACGATCACGACGATCCCGTCGGGAAGCACGTTTCGCTTGCTGGTGTCGGCCATGGGGGCGACGGTAGCAACCCGGGTCGCCCGGCGAGTTCGTCGGGATCCGAGCGACGACTCGGATCGGCCGCAGCTGTCAATGACCCCGGCGACACGAATTACTTTCCCGGGGTTGCATCGACGAGCCGCGAACGATCTATCGTGCGCATATCGGGGCTTCACCACATTCAGATGTCACGTCCGGTGGCATGACGGTGACGTTCCACGGCGTCCGTGGTTCGACGCCGTGCCACGGCGAGGAGATCGCTCGATACGGGGGCAACACCTCGTGCGTGTCGTTGGCGATTCCCGGCCAGGACCCCGTGCTCTTCGATCTCGGTACCGGCCTGCGGTACTTCGGCCAGACGTTGCCCGAGGACGATCCCTTCCGCGGCACCTGCCTCTTGAGTCACCTGCACTGGGACCACATCCAGGGGCTGCCGTTCTTCAAGCCGTTTCTCCGACCCGGAGCGAACGTCACGATCTATGCACCCAGCCAGCCCGGCGACATCACGGTGGAAGAGGTGTTCGCCGACACGATCAAGCCGCCGCTGTTCCCGATCCACTTCTCGATGTTCCCGGGCATGGTCGACCTCCACGAGATCGCCGACGACGAGTTCGTGGTGGGCGACGCGAAGGTGATGTCGCGACTGATTCCTCACGTCGGCCACACCGTCGGGTACCGGGTCGAGTGGAACGGTCGGTCGGTCGTGTACATCAGTGACCACCAGATGCCCGTCGACGGTTCCCACTCGGCGTGGCCGGGGGTGCTGGAACTCTGCGACGGCGCCGATCTCCTGATCCACGACGCCCAGTACACGCCCGACGAGTTCGCGACGAAGCGCGACTGGGGCCACTGCACGCCCGAGTACGCCGTGTGGCTGGCTGCCCAGGCCGGCGTCGCCCGGTTGGCGCTGTTCCATCACGACCCGGCGCACGACGACGAGGAACTCGACGGCATTCTCGGTGCCGCCATCGAGTGTGCGGCGAAGCTCGGGGTCGAGGCGTTCGGCGCTCGAGAGCGCACGACCGTCGACGTCTGACGCACTTGTCGACGCTGGCTGTCCTCGCTTCGGTCGCGCTCGGGCTGTCGTTCCTCGTCGCTGGTGGTTCGAAGGTCGCCGCCGGCGAGGCCTGGCCCGTTCAGGCGCGGGGGATGGGCGCCCCGGTCGTGGTGATCCCGGTGCTGCCATGGTTCGAGATCGCGCTCGGTGCCGTCCTCGTCGCTCAGTTGGCCCGGGTCGCCGCTGCGGTCGTTGCGCTGCTGGTGCTCGTGACATTCACGGCGCTGATCGTGCGCCGCCTCGCACAGGGGCAGCATCCACCGTGCGCCTGCTTCGGCGCCTGGTCGGCCTCGCCGCTGGGCTGGTCGCACGTCGTCCGCAACGTCGCCCTGATGGGGCTCGCTGTCATTGCGATCGTCGCGTAGATCCGGGTGCGCGTCAGGTGGTGGCGAGGATGAAGGCGAGCGTGCGTGCCTCGTCGCGCCAGGCCTCGTAGCGCCCGGTCGGCCCGCCGTGCCCGGCGCCGAGTTCCGTGCGCAGCACGATCGGGGCCGAACCGGTCGTCACGTCGCGGAGGCGGGCGACCCACTTCGCCGGCTCGTGCACACTCACCCTCGGATCGGTCAGCCCGGCAGTGGCGTACACGGCGGGATACTCGGCCTCGACCGTGTTGTCGTAGGGCGAGTAGCCGAGGATGCAGCTCGCGTACGGCTCGGAGCGTGGATCTCCCCACTCCTCCCACTCGGTCACGGTGAGCGGGAGCGTCGGATCGCTCATCGTGGAGACCACGTCGACGAACGGAACCTCGGCGATCACGCTGCAGAACAGGTCAGGCCGCATCGTCATGCATGCTGCCACGAGGAGCCCGCCGGCCGAGCCGCCCCGGATCGCGAGCCGATCGGCGTCGACGATCGCTTCGGCGATCAGGTGCTCGGCGCACGAGATCGTGTCGGTGAACGTGTTGGGCTTGGCGAGGAGCTTGCCGTCGAGATACCACTGCCGGCCGAGCTCCCCGCCGCCACGCGGATGCGCGAGCGCCCACACGAACCCCCGATCGAGCAGCGACAGCCGGGCGACCGAGAACCACGGTGGAAATGACGCCTCGTACGCGCCGTAGCCGTAGAGGACGCCGGGGGCGGTGCCGTCGAGCGGGGTGTCCACGTGGTGCACGATGTCGAGCGGCACGCGCGTGCCGTCGCCGGCAGTGGCCCACACGCGCTGGGACCGGTACCTCGTGAGGTCGACGTTCGGGGTCGGGATGCGGCGCAACAACGTGCGTTCGCCGGTGAGCACGTTCTCGTCGTAGAGCGTCGTGGGCGTGACGAGCGATTGCACCGTGAAGCGCAGCGTGTCGGTGTCCCATTGCGGGTTCGCAGCCGGCTCGACGTCGTGCGGGTCGGTGCCGAGGTCGATGACCCGTTCGGTGCGGTCGCGGAAGAGGATCCGGATCCGAGGCTGAGCGTCGGCCCACTCGTGGATCAGGAGGTGTCCGGCGAACGCCTCGGCCGCCAGGATGCGCCGACCGGGGGCGTGGGGGACCAGCTCGGACCACGACGCAGGATCGCTCCACGTGCCGTCGTCGGGAGCGATCAGGATCCGGAAGTCGACGGCGTCGTCGTTGGTGTGCATCACGAACGAATCGCCCCAGTGGTCGAGGCCGTACTCGACGTCGTCGCGTCGCTCGAGCACCACGAGGGGCGCAGCGGTGGGATCGTCGGTGGGGATCAGGCGCACGTCGGCACTGGTGCGGCTCGCCGAATGGATGACGATCCACGCCTCCGACCGCGTCGAACCGAGCGCGACGAAGAAACGTTCGTCGGTCTCGTCGTACACCAGGACGTCGTCGACACGTGGTGTGCCGATGCGATGCCGCCACACCGTGGCGGGCCGCTCCTGAGCGTCGGGGGTGACATAGAAGAGCCACTGCCCGTCGCGTGACCACGCGACGCCGGCGTTCGACGTCACGTCGAGTTGGTCGTCGAGATCGTCGCCGGTCGTGAGGTCGCGCACGCGCAGCGTGTAGTGCTCGTCGCCGGCGGTGTCCATCGACCAGGCGACCAGCCGGTGGTCCATCGACACGTCGAAGGCGCCGAGGTCGAAGTAGTCGTGGCCCTCCGCCTCGACGTTCTCGTCGAGGAGCAGCTGCGCGGTGGCCTGGTCGCTGCTCGGGCCCCGGTGATGTACCGGGTAGCTCTGGCCCTCGGTGGTGGCGGTCACGTACCACCAGGGTCCGAATTCGACCGGGGTCGACATGTCGGTCTCCTGGACACGCGAGCGGATCTCCCCGAAGATCGTCTCGATCGTGCCGGTGTGCGGCGCGAAGAACCGGTCGGCCGCAGCGTTCTCGGCCTCGAGATAGGCGAGGAGCTCGGGATCGTCGACATCGCGCATCCAGGCGTACACGTCGTCGACGTCACCGGTCGGTCGGGTCCAGGTGTGTGGCCGGCGTGGCGCCTGCGGGAACGACTCGACCGCCGGTGGAGCGGTCGGCGGGGTGGCGGATGCGGTGCTGTCGTCGGGGGCTTCGGCTTCTTCGATCACGGTCGAGCCAATGTACGCAGCCAGCGATACCGTTCGGACACCATGCGTGTCTGGATCGACCAAGACCTCTGTACCGGTGATGGCCTCTGCGTCGATCACTGTCCTGACGTCTTCGTGCAGCTGGAAGACGGCATCGCCTACGTGGCCGAGAGCGGTCAGGCGTTGAACGACCCTGGTGGGTCGGGGAGTCTTGCCTGGGTGGCCGACCGCGATGTCGGCGACGTGATCCACGCCGCCGAGCTGTGCCCCGGCGAATGCATCTTCATCGAGGTCGACGTCACCACGGCGGCGGACGACGTCGACGACATGCCAGATCTCGTCGATCTCGCCGACGACGCTGCGGCCTGAGCGCCGGTCGCGGCATCCCGGTCGCAATCCGGCCGGGAATTGTTACTATGGCGGTAGTGCTAATTCGACCGGTCGCCACTGACCGTCTGTGCGGAGGAACCCGATGACCAGCTTCGATCTCGATCTCAGCAAGTACAACCTCGGATGGAGCGACGAGGGCGTCGAGTACGCCTTCACCCCGGAGAAGGGGATCAACCCCGGCGTCGTCGAGCAGATCTCCTGGTGGAAGGGCGAACCGAACTGGATGTCGCAGATGCGGCTGCGGTCGCTGCGTCTGTTCGAGAAGAAGCCGATGGCCGAATGGTTCGCGGTCAACATGCCCGACATCGACTTCCAGGACATCTACTACTACCTGCGCCCCGCGGGCGAGCAGGTCGACGAGTGGGACGAACTCCCCGAAGAGATGATGCGCACCTACGAGAAGCTCGGCATTCCCGAAGCGGAGCGTCAGTACCTCGCCGGCGTGACCGCCCAGTACGAGTCCGAGGTCGTGTACCACAAGAACCGTGAGGACCTCGAGGAGCAGGGGATCCTGTTCTGTGACATGGACACCGCCCTGCGCGAGTACCCGCACCTGGTGAAGGAGTACTTCGGCACGGTCATCCCGCCGGGCGACAACAAGTTCGCCGCGCTCAACACCGCCGTGTGGTCCGGTGGTTCGTTCATCTACGTGCCGCCGGGCGTCGAGGTGTCGATGCCGCTGCAGGCGTACTTCCGTATCAACTCGGAGAACGCCGGTCAGTTCGAGCGCACCCTGATCATCGCCGACGAGGGATCGAAGGTCCACTACATCGAGGGCTGCTCCGCCCCCGTGTACACCAGCGACTCGTTGCACTCGGCCGTGGTCGAGATCGTCGTCAAGCCGCACGCACGTGTCACCTACACGACGATCCAGAACTGGTCGCCGAACGTCTACAACCTCGTCACCAAGCGGGCGCGCGTCGAGGCCCACGGCCACATGGAGTGGATCGACGGCAACATCGGATCGAAGCTCACGATGAAGTACCCGGCGGTGTACCTCGTCGGCGAGGGCGCGACCGGCGAGGTGTTGTCGGTCGCGTATGCAGGCGCCGGCCAGCACCAGGACGCCGGTGCGAAGATGGTGCACGCTGCGCCGAACACGTCGTCGAAGATCGTGTCGAAGTCGATCAGCAAGGACGGTGGCATCACCACCTACCGCGGCCTGGTGCGCATCGACGAGGGTGCGACCGGGGCGAAGAGCCATGTCGAATGCGACGCGTTGATCCTCGACGAGGACTCGACGTCGAAGACGCTGCCGTACATGGAGGTCGGTGAACGTGACGCGCAGATCGGCCACGAGGCCACCGTGTCGAAGATCGCCGACGAACAGCTCTTCTACCTGATGAGCCGCGGTCTGTCCGAGGAGCAGGCGATGGGGATGATCGTCAACGGCTTCATCGAGCCGATCACCAAGACGCTCCCGATGGAGTACGCGGTGGAGTGGTCGAGGCTGATCGAACTCCAGATGGAGGGTTCGGTCGGCTGACCCGCGCTCGCCCGTCGACGTTGCGCCGAACCTGTCCGGCGCAACGGTTCGGGGCGGTGTCGGACCCGTAGAATCTCGTCATGCCCATGCGGATCGAGTGCAAGAACTTCGAGAGCCGTTCGTATCCGAACGGCGACACGGTCAGGAAGTGCAATCTCGATCTCGCACCCGACGCGCCGTGGCGCTGCCCGGAGAACTGCTCGGGCTACGAGCGTCGTCTCGCCGATGTCGCCTGGACGCACGGTTCGCTCGTCGTGCCGCCGACGCCCCCGGAGCCGAGCGGGCTCGACGACGGTTCCGCGGCAGCACTGCTCGACGAAGCGGAGGAGATCCTGAACGCCGCCGGCTCGACGATCCGCGCCGAGGTCGAAGCCGAGCAGACGGCCAAGCCCAACGTCTTCAAGCGCCTCTTCGGCCGCAAACGCTGACGGTCATCCCGACCGATCCCGACCGTCCCCGCGCCACCCTCACGTTCCGAAATCTTCCGGAATCCGGACGCTGAGCGTGCGATATCCGGCAAATTTCGGCAGGGGTTCGGGGAGGGTTCGGGGAGGGTTCGGGCTCGGGCGTCGTGGCGGAATTAACACTACGCGCGTAGGAGAATTGTCGACGGCCCACCGATACACTCCGGGACGTGTCTGCGTTCACCCCTGACGCGGTACGCGAACTCGGTGAGAGCTGGCAGGACATGCGCCTGGCCGCCGTCGAACGGTTCGCTGCCGCCCCGATGCCCACCCCCAGCGAGGAGATCTGGCGCTACAGCCGGATCGATCGACTCGACCTCGAGCAGTTCGTGCCAGCGGTCTGTGTCACCGAGGTCGAGGCGCCGCAGGGCGCCCGCGACTGGATCGTCGACGCCGAACCGGAATTGTTCGCCGACGAGACGCCCGACGTGTTCGCCGAGCTCAACCGGGCGTTCATGTCACCCGTCGTCATCCGGGTCCCGGCCGGCCGGACGGCGACCGAACCGATCCTGATCACGCATCACATCAGCGGCGACGGCGTCGCGGTGTTCCCGCGGCTCGTCATCGACGCCGGCGCCGACAGCGAGGTCACGGTCGTCGAGCGATTCGTCGCCGGCGACGACGCCGACGCCGACCGTGCTCTGGTGGTCCCGGTGCTCCAGGTGCGCGCTGCCCAGGCAGCCAGGGTCCGGTACCTCGCCGTGAACGAAGTGGGGATCAACACCTGGCAGATCGGCAACCAACAGGCGGTGGGCGAGCGCGACTCCTCGACGCTGCTCGCCACGGTCACGCTCGGCGGCGACTACGTGCGGGCCCGCACCGAGGCGCGCCTGTCCGGCCAGGGCGGCAGCACCAAGCAGGTGGCGCTCTACTTCGCGGGTGGCACGCAGATGCACGACTTCCGCACGATCCAGGACCACGACGCCCCGAACACCAGCAGCGATCTGCTGTTCAAGGGGGCGGTGCAGGACGAAGCGGCGAGCGTGTACACCGGGTTGATCAAGATCCGCAAGCACGCCAACGGAACCACCGCGTACCAGACGAATCGGAACCTCACGCTGTCCGAAGGGGCGTGGGCGGAGAGCGTGCCGAACCTCGACATCGAGACCAACGACGTCAAGTGCAGCCATGCCTCCACGGTCGGCCCGATCGACGAGGAGCAGCGCTTCTACCTCGAGAGCCGCGGCGTTCGTCCCGAGGTCGCCGAGCGGCTCGTCGTCCTCGGTTTCTTCGAGGAGGTCATCTCGCAGCTGCCCGCCGGGAGCTTCGCCGACGAGCTGCGCCAGCGGGTCTCCAACAAGCTCGACCTCGGTTCGGCCGTGTCCCGCGAAGCGGTGCCCGCATGAGCGCCACAGCGGTGTGCGCACTCGACGAGCTGGCCGACGGAACCGCCCGGAAGTTCGTCGTCGACGGCGTCGCCGTTGCCGTCGTCCGGATCGGTGACGATGTGTACGCGATCGGCGACGTGTGCAGCCACGCCAACGTGTCGCTGTCGGACGGCGACGTCTGGTGCGACGAACGCGAACTCGAGTGCCCGAAGCACGGCAGTGCCTTCCATCTGGAGACCGGTGAGCCGAGCACGCTGCCGGCCACGCAGCCGGTGCCGGTGTTCGACGCATCGGTCGTCGACGGACAGATCATGATCAGTACGGAGGTGGCGTCATGAGCACGCTCGAGATCCGCGGCCTGCGCGCCGCCGTCGGCGACAAGGAGATCCTCAAGGGCATCGACCTCACGGTGAGCTCGGGCGAGGTTCACGCCGTGATGGGCCCGAACGGCGCGGGCAAGAGCACGCTGTCGGGTGTCGTGATGGGCAAGCCCGGCTATGAGGTCCTTGCCGGATCGGTCACCCTCGACGGTGTCGACGTGCTGGCGATGGCAGCGTGGGAGCGAGCGGTCGCCGGCCTCCATCTGGTGATGCAGTACCCGACCGAGGTGCCCGGGGTGATGCTCGACGACGTGCTCACCGAGGCGTTGGCGTCACGTGGCAGGTCGACCGACGATCTCGACGAGCTGCTCCGCGCCGAGGCCGAGCGCATCGGGTTCGAGGAGCGGTTCCTGCATCGGCCGCTCAACGTCGACCTGTCGGGCGGCGAGAAGAAGCGCAACGAGACGCTGCAGCTCGCGGTCCTGGCACCGAAGATCGCCATCCTCGACGAACTCGACTCCGGGCTCGACATCGACGCACTGCGCGACTGCGCACGGCGGGTCGAAGCGATGAGCAACGAGGCCAACGCGGGCAACGAGCCGCTCGGCGTGCTCGCGATCACGCACTACAACCGGCTGCTCCACGAGCTGAAGCCCGACCACGTGCACATCCTGGCCCAGGGTCGCATCGTCGAGAGTGGCGGCCCGGAGCTCGCCGCTCAGCTGGAGACCGACGGCTACGCGGCCTTCGCCGGCGCCGAGCCCGACGAGCCGTCGGGCGCGCTCGACGACCTGTTCGCGCTGTAACGCGTCCTAACGTCGGCGGCATGACCGCCGGTGCACCTCGATGACCTCGTCGACCGAACGCGACGCGGCCGACGCCGACGCCGACGTCAGCACACCGACGCACGGCCGGTTCCCCGGTTGGTGGGTGGTCACCGGCTGCTTCGTGGTGCTCACGACGTCGTCCGGGCTCGGGTTCTACGGGCTGGCGGTCTACCTGAACGCGTTCAGCAACGAGAAGGGTTGGCCGCTCAGCACGATCTCGCTCGCGACCACGATGTTCTTCGTCGTCGGTGGCGTGATGGGCGTCGTGGTGGCGCGCTGGATCGCGCGATGGGACGTCCGAATCGTCATCGTCGGCGGTGGGCTGGTCGGTGGTGCGGCACTCGCCACGCTCGGCCAGGTCGACGAGCAGTGGCAGTTGTTCGTCGTGTACGGCGTGTTCGCGGCCGGATGGGCGGCGGCGGGACTGGTGCCTGCCACGACGGTCGTGACGCGTTGGTTCCACGCCCGGCGATCGGTTGCGCTGTCGGTGGCCTCGACGGGATTGTCGGTCGGAGGGATCCTGATCACGCCGTTCGCCAAGCAACTGCTCGACAGCCGGGGCTTGTCGGTCGGGATGCCGTGGCTCGGTGCGGTCTTCGTGGTCGGCATCGTTCCGGCCGGGTGGTTCCTCGTACGTCCCGATCCCGAGGTCGAGGGATGGGCGCCCGACGGGGCGCGGCGCGCGGTCGGCGAGGTCGCGCCTGCGCCGACCGGAACGCCCTTCGGTGACGCGGTGCGAACCCGGTTCTTCGCCTGCGTGACGATCGGCTACCTGCTGGCGTTCGGCGCTCAGGTCGGTGGGATCCAACAGTTGGTGAAGCTCGTCGAGGATCGCAGCGATGCTCGGACGGCGCAGTTCGCGCTGACTGCGCTCGCGGCGACTTCCGTCGTCGCGCGTCTCGTGGGCGGCCGAACCGTGCAGCTCGTCCCGATGATGCGATTCACCGTCGCCCTGGCCGTCCTCCAGGCAACGGCGCTGTTGCTGCTCGGGGTGGCGGAGACGACGTGGGTGATCTTCGTTGCGATCGTCATGTTCGGTGCGTCGATCGGCAACATCCTCATGCTGCAGCCGCTGCTGATCGCGGAACGGTTCGGCGTGCGTGACTATCCACGGATCTTCGGCCGCTCGCAGCTGTTCACCGTGGTCGGCACGGCCGGCGGACCGTTCGTGATCGGCGCGCTCTACGACCTCGCCGGTTCCTACCGGATTCCCTATGCGGTCGCCGCCTGCTTCTCGCTCACCGGGGCGTTCGTCCTGTCGCTCGGCGGTCCGGCTACCGTCGCCGACGATGAGCGACACTGACGACGACCGGCTGCACCGCAACGTGGTCCGCGTGGTCGAGGCGGGCGCGGCGATCGGTCTCACGGTCGAGCCGGTCCGCTTCCCCGAGGGGACGAAGACGGCGATCGACGCCGCGAACGCGATCGGCTGCGATGTCGGCCAGATCGTGAAGAGCCTGATCTTCGCCGTCGACGGCGAGGTCGTGCTCGCGTACGTGAGCGGTGCCAATCAGCTCGATGAGGCCAAGCTCGCCGACGCCGCGGGTGGGCTGAGGTGCAGCCGCGTCGATGCCGACGCGGTCCGCACGGCGACCGGCTTCCCGATCGGTGGCGTGCCACCGTTCGGCCACGCCACCGACCTGCGCGTGTTCATCGATCCCGACCTGCTGCAGTACGACGTCGTGTGGGCCGCCGCCGGCACCTGGCACGACGTGTTCGCCCTCACGCCGTCACAGCTCGTCGCCGCCAGCGGCGGCGTCGTGGTCGATGTGAAGCGGGCGGTGACTTCGACGTGAGACGACGCCGACCACCGAGCGACCCGTGGGACGACGTACTGACGGTGCTCTTCCCGGCCGGGCTCGACCGTGCGCAGCGAGATCGGGTGGACGAGGCGATCGGGGGCGCACCGGTTTCGGTGACCGCGGCACGTCGCGCTCTCGGAGTGCTCGACCAGCAGACCACCTCGTCGCCGGTGACGATCCGGTGGGGTTCCGACGATCTCCACATCGTCGAGGTCGAGGGTGTTCGTCTCGCCTTGGATCGTGCCGACGCCTCGGTGTCGATCCAGATCGCCGAGGGCTCCTATGAGCCACACGTGGCGGCCACACTTGACCGGTTGCTGTCGCCCGGCGACGTCTTCGTCGACGTCGGCGCCAACGTCGGCTACCACACGGTGCGCGCTGCGCGTGCAGTCGGCCCGGACGGACGGGTCATCGCCGTGGAGGCCAATCCGGAGAATGCTCGATTGATCGCGCTCACGGTCGAGATGAACTCGCTCACCAACGTCGAGATCGTGCCCGTCGCGCTGTCGGCTCAGCGGGGACATGTCGTGTTCGGTGCACACATCGGATCCAACGGTGGGTTCCTGGACGATGCCGCGGTGACATCGGGTCAGGGAACGCTGGTGCCGACGTTCGCGATGGACGACCTGGGGTTCGATCGGGTGTCGGTTGTCAAGATCGACGTCGAGGGTGCCGAGGCACTCGTGGTCGATGGCTGTGACGACGTGATCGCCCGACATCGACCTTCGTTCGTGATGGAGTTCTCGCTCGAGATGACTGGACGCGTCTCGCGACGCGAGCCGCGCGAGCATCTCGATCGGTTCGTCGACCTGGGCTACTCGATCGCCGTCATCGATCGGGCGACGGGTGCCCCGCAACCGTTCTCGTCCGTCGATGGACTGCTCGCGGCGTGGGGGGACTTCCTGCGCATCGAGGATCTGCTCCTCGTTCCGCTCGGCTGAACCGAACGCCCGAGCGGATCAGGCGCCGGCGAGGTCGAGTGCGTCGGACAGCGTGTTCCAGCCGAGCACGGCGCACTTGATGCGCACGGGGAACTTGACGACGCCTTGGAGCGCCTCGAGATCACCCATCGGCACCTCGTCGTCGCCGGGCTGAGCTTCGTACCCCTCGATGCCGACCATCGTCTTGAACTTGCGGATCAGCGCCCGGGCCTGGGTGACGGGCTTGCCGATCACGGCTTGGGTCATCATCGACGCGGACGACTGGGAGATCGAGCATCCCTGGCCGGCGATCTTCACGTCGCGCACGATCGCATCGTCGCCGTCGCCGTCGACGAGCAGGTAGAGCGTGATCTCGTCGCCGCACAGCGGATTGTGGCCGCGCGTTTCGATCGCCGGT
The DNA here is from genome assembly GCA_963715285.1 of Ilumatobacteraceae bacterium. Taxonomy (GTDB): domain Bacteria; phylum Actinomycetota; class Acidimicrobiia; order Acidimicrobiales; family Ilumatobacteraceae; genus Sva-07. The sequence continues at coordinate 199,816 of CAVQRU010000022.1, forward strand.
GGCGACTCGAGCTCGCCACGGTTCCGCGGCGTGCGGTAGTGGTCGAGGATGATCTCGCGGTAGAGGTCGTCGAGGCCCGGCATCAGAACCCGAAGATATCGGTTGCGCCGTCGAGCGCATCGGCGAGAGCGTCGACGTCGTCGGTTCCGTTGTAGAGGTAGAAGCTGGCTCGGGTGGTCGACTGGACCCCGAGCACCTGCATCAGGGGCTTCGCGCAGTGGTGCCCGGCGCGCACGCACACGTTGCGTTCGTCGAGGACCTGGCTCACGTCGTGGGGGTGCAGGTCGCGGAAGGCGAAACTCAACACGCCGCCACGGACCTCGACGTCGTCCGGCCCGTAGATGGTGATCTCGTCGCCGAAACGTCCGTTGAGCGTGTCGAGCGCGTAGCGGGTGAGCTCCCTCTCGTGCTGGCGCACCTCGGTCATGCCGAGACCCTCGAGGAACTCGACGGCGGCGCGCAGGCCGACCGCCTCGGTGATCGGGGGCGTGCCGGCCTCGAACTTCGCCGGGACGGGAGCGGTGGTGTAGCCGTCGAGCGTGACCGTGTCGATCATGTTGCCGCCACCGAGGAACGGCGGCATCGCATCGAGGAGCTCCATGCGGCCCCACAGCATGCCGATGCCCGATGGCCCGCACATCTTGTGGCTCGAGAACGCCACGAGATCGGCATCCCACGCCTGCACGTCGGTGACGTTGTGCGGAACGTACTGGCACGCATCGACCACGGCGAGCGCACCGGCGTCGTGCGCGGCAGCACACAGCCTGGCGACCGGTGGGATCGTGCCGAGCACGTTGCTCATCGCCGTGAACGAGAACACCTTGGCGCCGTCGAGCAGTTGGTCCAGATCGGCCAGATCGAGCTGACCGTCGGACGTCAGCGGCACCCAACGGATCTCGATGCCGCGCTCCTCGCGCAGCATCTGCCACGGCACGATGTTGGCGTGGTGCTCCATGTGGGTGAGGACGACCACGTCGCCCTCGTGCAGGTTGGCGCCACCCCACGACCGCACGATGAGGTTCATCGACTCGGTGGCGTTCTTCGTGAAGATCACCTCGTCGACCGACGGCGCGTTGATCAGTCGGGCGACGGCGCGTCGGGCCCCCTCGTAGGCCTCGGTCGCCTCGCCGGCCAGGCGATAGGAGCTGCGGTTGATCGGCGCGTAGGAGTTCTCGAGGAACTCGGTCATCGCATCGATCACCTGACGAGGCTTCTGCGACGTGTTGCCCGAGTCGAGGTAGACGAGCGGCGATCCGTCGAACCGGCGCGACAGGATCGGGAAGTCCTTGCGAACTGCTTCGAGGTCGAACGCCATCCGCTCAGGCTCCGGTGGTGGCGCTGGCGGTGTCGCGGAACGCCTCGTACCCGTCGCGTTCGAGCTGTTCGGCCAGTTCCATCCCGCCGCTGGCGACGATCCGGCCGTCGACGAGGATGTGGATGTGGTCGGGCGTCACCTCGTCGAGGAGGCGTTGGTAGTGGGTGATCAACACGACGCCCATCGTGGGCCGCTCGGCGCGGACCTCGCGAATTCCCTGGGCGACGATGCGCAACGCGTCGATGTCGAGACCGGAGTCGGTCTCGTCGAGGATCGCCAGCTCGGGTTCGAGGATCGCCATCTGCATGATCTCGTTGCGCTTCTTCTCGCCACCGGAGAAGCCTTCGTTGAGATAGCGGTCGACGAACGAGGAGTCCATTCCGAGACGCTTCATCCACTCCATCGTGGCGAGCCGCAACTCGAGCACCGACAGGTCGATGCCCTTGCGTTGCGACAGTGCCTGGCGGAGGAACTGGATCACCGAGACACCGGCGATCTCCTGCGGGTACTGGAACGCGAGGAACATGCCCGCCTTGGCGCGTTCGTCGACTGCCCAGTCGGTGATGTCGTCACCGAGGAACGTGATGGTGCCCTCGGTGACCTCGTACTCGGGGGACCCCATCAGTGTGCTGCCGAGCGTCGACTTGCCCGAGCCGTTGGGGCCCATGATCGCGTGGACTTCTCCTGGGGCGATCACGAGGTCGAGCCCGCGCAGGATGTCGTCGTGCTCGCCCTCGGCGGGGCGTACGTGCAGGTTGTCGACTCGGAAGAGGGTGTCGCTCACGCCGAGGATTCTACCCCCGTCGGCAATTCTCCCTATCCCCATAGGAGAAATCAAATGAGACATGGGGTCAGACCCCACGTCTCATTTACGCGGCGCGCTGCAGGAGCCGTTCGACGCGGTCTCGAAGCCGTCCCATCTCGGCGTCGTCGGCAAGGAGCACACGGGCTCGTCGTGCTGCGTTGCGAACCCCGCTCGGGCTCGAGAAGCCGTACCTCGCCGCCATCGCCTCGCTCGTCTCGAGGCGCAGGCTGGTCGTCATCCAGATCGCGAGCAGTCGTGGGCGGTTCAGGACGCCTCGCCGTGTCCGCTTCAGGTCGATCGGATCGACTCCGGCGGTTGCTGCGACCGCCCATTCCACCTCTGCCGCGGTGGTTCGCAGCGTGGTCGGAGCGAGCGTCCTGTCGGAGGCGAGCGGGCGGGTGACGAAGTCCTGGTACGCCCCGCGAGACCGCCCGAAGACGGCGAGTACCTCGTCGCACTGCAGCCACTCGGGACGCTCCCGTCGATCGAGGTAGACCCCGAGGCTCGACCACCGGTACGCGGCCAGCGCCGACGGCTCGACGATCGACAGCGCGTTGCGATGCACGTAGCGACTTGCGATCACGAGCTGCTCGTTGCTCTCGATCGGCGTCGAGTGGAATCGGCCTCCGAAGAGCGGGCCCGTGCGCTGGTGGCGATGGTTGTACCTGCCGGCGTAGGTGGAGGCGAGGTGCTGCATGGCGCGGGACAGATCCGTCCCGACGCAGCGCACGAGGAGGTGCACGTGGTTCGTCATCAGGCAGTAGGCGTGCACCTCGACGCCGAAGCGATCGTCGATTTCACCGAGCAGGGACTCGTAGTGGAGATGATCTCGGTCGTCGCTGAAGACGTCTTGGCGGTCCGCCCCTCGGTGGGTGACGTGTTGCCAGCTCTGGGGTTCGATGAGGCGAAGTGGTCGTGGCATCGCCTCATCATGAACGCCGGCTGTGACAGGGATGAATGAGACGTGGGGTCTGACCCCACGTCTCATTCAGTGGGCGCGTTCGATGTGCTTGGCGACGAGGTTCTCGAGGGCTTCCTGGCGGCCGCTCGTGCGGGCGGGCTCCTTGTCGTTCGCGAGCTGCGCGTCGTGGAGTTCCTGCAGCGTGGCGCCGCCGGTGATGTCGCTCGCGGTCTCCCATCCCGCGTAGCGATCGGCACGACGGGCGTCGAGTTCGCCGTCGTCGATGATCGATGCCGCGACGAGGAGGGCACGCGCCATCGTGTCCATGCCACCGATGTGCGCGTGGAACAGATCGTTGCGGTCGGTCGACTGGCGTCGGAGCTTGGCGTCGAAGTTCATCCCGCCGGAGGTGAAGCCTCCGCCGCGGAGGATCTCCAACATGCCGAGCGTCATCTGCTCGACCGAGACGGGGAAGCGGTCGAGGTCCCAGCCGAGGCGGTCGTCGCCGGCGTTTGCGTCGATCGAACCGAAGATGCCCGCCGCGAACGCGGCGGCGATCTCGTGGGCGAAGTCGTGCCCGGCGAGCGTTGCGTGGTTCACCTCGATGTTGACCTTGACCTCGTCCTCCAGGCCGTACCGCTGGAGGAACGCATACACCGCGGCGACGTCGTAGTCGTACTGGTGCTTCGTCGGCTCGAACGGCTTCGGTTCGATCAGGATGAGCCCCTCGAAGCCGATCGCGTGCTTGTGCTCGACGACGAGGTTGAAGAACCGTCCGAGCTGATCGAGTTCACGCGCCATGTCGGTGTTGAGCAGCGTGTCGTAGCCCTCGCGCCCACCCCACAGCACGTAGTTGGCGCCACCGAGACGGTGCGTCGCGTTCATGCAGTGGGCGACCTGGGCGGCGGCGTAGCGGAACAGGTCGGGGTCGGGGTTGCTGGCGGCGCCCGCCTGGAAGCGCGGGTGCGAGAAGAGGTTGGCGGTGCCCCACAGCAGCTTGACGCCGGTGCGCTCCTGGTGTTCGCCCGCGAGATCGACCATTTCGTCGAAGTTGCGACACGACTCGGCGAACGTCGATCCTTCGGGCGCGATGTCGCGGTCGTGGAAGCAGTAGAACGGCGCGCCGAGCTTCGACACGAACTCGAACGCGACCTCCATCTTCTCCTTGGCCGCGTCCATCGGGTCGCGAGCCGGGTCGAGCCACGGCCGGTCGAGCGTGCCGGCGCCGAAGATGTCGATCCCTTCGGAGTTGAACGAGTGCCAGTACGCCACGGCGAAGCGCAGGTGCTCGGCCATCGTCTTGCCGGCGACGACGCGGTCGGCGTCGTACCAGCGGAAGGCGAGCGGGTTGTCGGAGTCGGGTCCTTCGTAGGTGATCCGGTCGATGTCCGGGAAGAAGTCGCTGCTCATGTCGTGCACGTCCTGTGTCGTCGGAGTCGAGCGCCCCGACTGCCGAGGCGCACATTTGTTGACAAGTATGACAAACCTCGCAGTAGAATGCAAACCCATGACCTCGGCCGCCCGAACGCCGCATCTGCGGCGTTCGAATCTGGCCTTGGTGCTCGATCAACTGCGTCGTCGCGGGCCATGCTCGCGCTCGCAACTCGTGAGAGCAACCGGTCTCACCCGCAGCGCCATCGCCGGACTCGTCGGCGAGCTCGAACTGCTCGGCCTCGTGACCGAGCAGCCATCCGAATCCGACGGACGACCCGGGCGTCCGTCGCCCCTCGTGAGCATCGACGATCGGTCGGTCGGTGCCCTCGCGATCGAGATCTTCGTCGACGAGATCGGTGCATCGATCGTCGACCTCGACGGTTCGCTGGTCAGCAGCGTGCGCCTCGCCCGCACCCGCGACCGCCTCGACGCCGATGCCACGATCGCCGACCTCGCGACGCTGCTCGACCGCTGGGATGTCGACGCCGAACGCGGACAACGTCACCTCGTCGGTTGCGGTGTCTCGGTGCCGGGACTCGTTCGCGGTCGTGACGGGCTGGTGGTCGCCGCGCCGAACATCGGCTGGATCGACGTCGCGCTGGCCGAGGCGCTCGCCGGCCTCCTTCCGAACGGTCTGCCGGTGTCGGTCGGCAACGACGCCGACCTCGGAGCGCTCGCCGAATCCCGCTTCGGCGCCGGCGTCGGCCTCGATCAGATCGTCTACGTCTCGGGTGAGGTCGGCGTCGGTGGAGGGCTCGTCGATGCCGGGCGACCCGTCGTCGGGGCCCATGGATTCGCCGGAGAGATCGGCCACATCCCGGTCAATCCCGACGGCCAGTTGTGTCGCTGCGGATCGGTGGGGTGCTGGGAGACCGAGGTGGGCGAGACGGCACTGCTCGCACGTGCGGGGCTCGACCCCGACGGCGGCCGAGCGGCAGTCGAGGAGTTGCTGGAACGGGCCGACGCTGCCGAGCCCTCCGTCGTGGCCGCGCTCGCCGTCGAGGCCCGTTGGCTGGCGATCGGAATCGCCGGTCTGGTCAACGTGTTCGATCCCGACGTCGTCGTACTCGGTGGGCTCTTCGCCCGGATTCTTCCCGCGATCCGCGCCACGCTCGACGACGAACTGGAGGTGCGCCGGTACCGGGCTGCGCGCCGCGACGTGCCGGTGGTGGGCGCTGCGCTCGGTCCGCGAGCGGTGACCGTGGGTGCGGCCGAGCTGGCCTTCGGCGCGTTGCTCGGCGATCCCGCCCGGGTGATGAACGACATCGAGAGGTGAACCGGAGCCGGATGCGACGTCACCCGGTCGGCAGGGCTCGCGGCGTTGCCTCGGTCGTGCCGCGCGTGATCGTCACGAACTGGTCGGCGTCGACGGTCATCCACTCGCCGACCTCACCGTCGGGCCACGTGACCCGCACGTCGGCGCGGTCCGTCCCGCCGAGTCCCGCGTGGACCCAACCGGCCTGGCCGCCCGCGTGCCCGCCGCCGACGGTGATCTCGCGGACGATGGTGCCCGAGTCGGTGCGGACCTCGATCCACGCACCGACCGCGTCCACGTTGGGGGCGGGCTGGTCGAGCTCGACGGCGAGCCAATGACCCATCGGTGAGGCAACCGTCGACTCCCCGCCGCCGACGTTGCGCCACAAGGTGGCGGGTGCCTCGCGATTGACGACGACGAGGTCGAGGAGGCCGTCGAGGTCGAGGTCGACCAGCGCTGCGCCGCGCGCTCGCTCGTAGCGGGTGATGCCGGCGGCTTCGGCGCCCTCGACGAACGTGCCGTCGGGTTGGCCGAGCAGCAGGTTGCTCGGGTCGCGCTGGGCGTGGTCGGTCTGGCCCTCGACGTTGCCCTTGGTGACGAACAGATCGACGAACCCGTCGTTGTTCACGTCCTCGAACTCGGGGTGCCACGCGGTCGACGGGAGCACGTCGCCGCCGGTGTACGGCCGCTGCGCCGTCACGCCCCGACGAAGCGCGATGTCGCCGTACGTCGGGAGCGACGGGCCGGCGTCGAGCGATTGGAGTTTGTTGTCGCCCTGACTCGTGATGAACACCTCGGGCAGGCCGTCGCCGGTGACGTCGCGGCTCGCGAGGCCCATGCCCCACACCTGCAGTGGCCGCCACCCGTCGGCTTGCGTGTACAGCCGAGGCTCCTCGCCGGGGGCGACGTCCCACAGCTGCTCGCTGCCGTCGGTGTAGTAGTGCCGATCGTTGGCGAGGCGCAGGTCGCGCTGACCGGTTCGACCCCAGTCGCTGAACAACATCGACAGCGTGCAGTAGCCGGGCGTCAACGCGGTCGGAGGGCCGTACGCGTCACCGTCGGGTCGCACGAGCTCGCTGTCGCCGCAGGTGGTCCGGTCGGCCTCGAGATACGTGCCGAACGCCATCGTCGGCAGCTCGGCACTGCCCTCCCACGATGCACTGAAGGCCGTGGTCCAGGCGTCGCCGCCGTCGATGCCGAGCGCGTCGTTCGCCGGTTCGAAGCGGCAGTCACCGAGACCGCGCAGGATCCGGTTCTCGCCGTGGCGCAGCACGACGAGGTCGAGCTGGCCGTCGCCGTCGATGTCGATCGGGTAGCCGCCGGTGACCGCCGTCAGGTCGGTGACCGTCGACGGCACCGCCTCGAACTGCAGCGGGCCGCCCGCCGGGGTCGTGTTGCGATACAGCGACGCCGGTGAGGTGCCACCGGCGAAGTACAGATCCGGTCGGGCGTCGTCGTCGCAGTCGAACGCTGCCACGCCGCCGCCGACGAAGTGGTCGAAGTCGCCGGTGTACGAGTGGTCGACGCCGGAAGTGGAGGTGTCGTCGACGAATCGTGGGGCCGGAGCCGCCGTGGCCGGTTCCTCCGAGTTCGTCTGCGCTGTCAACGCGAACGCGAGGCCGCCGACGACGATCGCGACCACGACGACGAACGCCCACCACGGCAGCCGCCGTGGTCGGCGCGCATCGTCGGAGACCGCGGGGGCGATCGGGTCCGAGGTGGTCATCGCAGTAGATTCTCGCGCCGCATGCCCCGACCAACACATCGCCGCCGCCCGCTGGCCGTCCTCACCGCCGCGGCGGTGTCGGTCGCGGCGCTCGCGGCCTGCTCGAACGACGAGCCGAGTGTGACGATCGAGGGCTGCACGCGAGCTGATCTCGGTGGCCGCAGCGTGGCCCGGGTCTGGGACGAGACGATGCTCGAGTTGATCCGCCAGGTGGTGCCGGCGCCCACGGTCCACGCGCGCAACCTCTTCCACACGTCGGCCGCGATGTGGGACGCGTGGGCCGCCTACGACGACACCGCCGTCGGCTACTTCGTCACCGAGAAGCACACCGCCGACGACGTGCAGGCGGCGCGCGAGGCGGCGATGAGCCAGGCGGCCTACCGCATCCTGCTGTGGCGGTACGCAACCGTGTCCGACCTGCCGGAGGCGACCGACCAACTCGACGCAGTGATGGCCGACCTCTGTTATCCGACCGACGACTCCTCGACCGACGGTGACGATCCGATCGCGTTCGGGAACCGCATCGCCGACGCGGTGATCGAGTTCGGTGCGACCGACGGGGCGCTCGAGGACGAGCGCTACGAGGACAGCTCGTACCGTCCCGCGAACGACGCGATGGTGGTGAGCGATCCCGGCACGGTGATGGAGGACCCGAACTCGTGGCAGCCCCTCTCGCTGGGCCTGCAACTGTCGCAGAACGGCCTGCCGATTCCCGGCAACGTGCAGACGTACATCGGGCCGCACTGGGGCTACGTGACGTCCTTCGCTCTTCCCGAGTCGCCCACGGGGACGCCGATCGATCCCGGCCCGCCCCCGCGTCTCGGTGATCCGGTCACCGACGCCGACTTCAAGCAGGCGGCCCTCGACGTGCTCCGCGACAGCTCGCTGCTCGACGCGTCGCAGTCCGAGGTGATCGACATCAGCCCGGCGTCCCTGGGCGGCAACACGCTCGGGACCAACGACGGTTCGGGGCACGACGTCAACCCGGCGACCGGTGAGCCGTACGTCCCGGAACCCGCCGTGGCGGCCGACCTGTACCGGGCGATCGCCGAGTACTGGGCCGACGGGCCGACGTCGGAGACGCCGCCGGGCCACTGGAACCTGCTCGCGAACAGCGTCGCGGACATGCCTGGGTTCGAACGGCGGTTCGCGGGCGAGGGGCCCGAACTCGACCCGCTGGAGTGGGACGTCAAGACCTACTTCGCCATCAACGGTGCGGTCCACGACGCCGCGATCGCCGCATGGGGGCTGAAGTCGTACTACGACTCGGTGCGCCCGATCTCGATGATCCGCTACATGGGCGGCCTCGGCCAGTCGAGTGACCCCGACGGGCCCTCGTACGATCCGGACGGGTTGCTGCTCGAGGCGGGCCTCGTCGAGGTGATCACGGCCGAGTCGAGTGCTCCGGGCGAGCGGCACGAGGAACTCGTGGACCACGTCGGCGAGGTCGCCGTCCACGCATGGCGCGGGGCACCCGACGATCCCGAGACGGAGACGAGCGGTGTCGGGTGGATCCGTGCCGTCGACTGGGTGCCGTACCAGCGCCCGACGTTCGTGACGCCGTCGTTCGCCGGGTACGTGTCGGGTCACAGCACGTTCAGTCGGGCCGCAGCCGAGGTGCTGACGAAACTCACCGGAACGCCGTACTTCCCCGGGGGGTTGGCGCACTGGACGGTCGAGCAGGGAGCGCTGCTGCACGAGGAGGGGCCGACCGAGGACCTCGACCTGCAGTGGGCGACGTATTTCGATGCGTCCGACCAGGCGGGCATCTCGCGGCTCTACGGCGGCATCCACATCCCGCAGGACGACGTCGAGGGTCGCGTGATCGGTTCGCAGGTCGGTCTGGCCGCCTGGGAACTCGCGCAGACGTACTTCGCCGGCACCGCTGAACGTTGACGTCGCGGACATATGTGACCTTCGGTCCTTTGCCGGAGTGCCCCGCGGGGTATACGGTCTGGTCGCTTGCCGCTCAACTGACGGCGGGCTCACACTTGAGGGGAGAACCGAATGAGAGTACGACGTATTGCGTCAGCCGCGATCGTGGCAGGCCTGGTGTTGGCAGCGTGTGGTAGCGATGACGATTCGTCATCGTCGGACACCGCGGCGCCTGAGGGCTCCGAAGCGCCTGCTGGCACCGAAGCGCCTTCGGGCACCGAGGCAGCCGGTGGTGGCGGCGACTGTGTCGTCGGCGTGTCCTGGAACAACTACCAGGAAGAGCGTTGGGCGAAGCAGGACGAGCCGGCCATGAAGGCAGCGATCGAGGCCGGTGGCGGCACCTACGTCTCCAACGATGCCAAGTCGTCGGCCGAGACCCAGGCGAGCAACATGGAGAACCTGATCTCCCAGGGCGCCGATGTCCTCGTGGTCCTCGCCCAGGACGGCACGGCGGTCATTCCGGCGGTCCAGAGCGCGATCTCGCAGGGTATTCCCGTCATCGCCTACGACCGGTTGATCGAGGACACCGGCGTCCTCTACCTCACCTTCGACAACCAGCTCGTCGGCGAGATGCAGGCCCAGGCGCTCTTCGACATCCAGCCGTCAGGCAACTGGGTGATCATCAAGGGCAACTCGGCCGACGCCAACGCCGACTTCCTCCGCTCCGGCGCCGAGAAGGTCATCGGTGACGCCGTCGCCGCAGGTGACATCACCATCGTCGGTGAGGACTACACCGACAACTGGGACCCCGCCAACGCCCAGACCACGATGGAGCAGTTCCTGACCGCCGCCAACAACGACATCCAGGTCGCCCTCGTCCAGAACGACGGCATGGCCGGTGGCGCCATCGCCGCACTCGAAGCACAGGGCCTCGCCGGCCAGGTGCCCGTGTCCGGACAGGACGGCGACTTCGCCGCCCTCAACCGGGTGGCGCTCGGCACGCAGACCGTCGACGTCTGGAAGGACGCACGCGAGCTCGGCACGGCTGCTGGTGAAGCCGCCATCGCCCTCTGCGGCAACCCCGACCCGTCGGCAGTGTCCGGTGCGTCGACGTTCGAGACACCGGGTGGCAACGAGCTCAGCTCGATCTTCCTGGAGCCGATCCCCATCACGAAGGACAACCTCGACGTGGTGGTCGACGCAGAATGGATCAGCGTCGATGAGCTGTGCGCAGGTGTCGAATCCGGTTCGGTGGCGGCCTGCCCCTGACGCAGGGTGGAGTGACACCGACTGAAACTGATCAGTGAAGTGAACGTGCCTCTCGTCCGTGATTCACGGACGGGGGGCACGTTTGGTGTACAACAGGGTTCGGATTCGGATGACGAGGGGGACTGCACATGACCGATGACGCGAGCACTGACGGCCCCGACGGTCCGTCGGCCGAGCCGCCGCCCTCCGCGGCTGCGTCGGCAGCGACGACGACAGCAGCGACGACGACAGCGACGCCGGCACCTGTGCCGTCGTGGCGCTCGAGTCTCGCTGAGATCGACACCCGGCTGTTCGGGATGATCACGGCCGTGATCATCATCTGGATCGCGTTCAACGTCCTGTCGGGCGGTGACTTCCTCACCTCGCGCAACCTGTGGAACCTGTCGGTGCAGAGCACCTCGATCGCCATCATGGCGACGGGCATGGTGCTGATCATCGTGTCGCGGAACATCGACCTGTCGGTGGGCTCGCTGCTCGGCTTCCTCGGGTATTCGATGGCGCTCGTCCAGACCGACGGTGTGATCGCCTTCTTCAACGTCAAGATCGACCTCGGGAGCATCGGCGACAGCTCCTGGATCTGGGTGGTCGCACTCCTGGTCGGGATCAGCCTGGGTGCCCTGGTCGGCGCGGTCCAGGGCTTCATCATCGCCTACGGCGGTGTGCCGGCGTTCATCGTCACACTCGGCGGATTCCTGGTCTGGCGAGGCATGATCTTCCGCACCGGCGACAAGCAGGGCCAGACGCTCGCCCCGCTCAACAAGACCTTCCGGTTGTTCGGCGGTGGTCCGGACGGGTCGCTCGGCGAGTGGAAGAGTTGGGTCTTCGGAGTGATCGGCTGCGTGTTGATCGTGCTCGCTCTCTGGCTCGCACGGCGTCGACGCCAGCGCTACGACCTCAGGGTGAGGCCGCTGTGGATGGACGTCGGATTCGGCGTGGTCGGGTGTGGCGTCGTGCTCGCCGGGGTCGGACTCGTTGCGAACAACTACATCTCACCGATCACCGGTGACCCGACCGGGATTGCGTATCCGGTCGTGATCCTGATCGTCGCGACACTCGTGATGAGTTACCTGGCGCGCCAACGCCGCTTCGGTCGCTACGTGTACGCCTACGGCGGCAATCCCGAGGCCGCCGAGTTGGGCGGTATCAACACCCGTCGAACCGTGATGCTCACCTTCGTCCTGATGGGTGTGCTCGTCGGGATCAGCGCGGCGATCCAGACGGCTCGACTCAACGCTGCGGTGACCAACCTCGGCGTGCAGAACGAACTCGACGTGATCGCTGCCGCGGTCATCGGCGGTACGTCCTTCGCCGGCGGTGTCGGCACCATCGCCGGCGCGGTGCTCGGCGCAGTCATCATGCAATCGCTCCGTTCCGGCATGGTGCTGCTCAACATCGACTCGCCGTCGCAGGACATCGTGGTGGGTGTGGTGCTCGTGACCGCAGTGGCGATCGACTCCACCTTGAGGCTCGGACGTAAGCGGGTCGCGCTCGCCGCACTCGGCGTCGGGCTCGTCGTCGCGGCGTTCGTCATCCAGACCGGCCGGGGCTAGACGGAAGGCATCGACATGACCGACACGATCACCACCTACAACCCGACACCGCAGCCCGAGGGCGTGCCACTCGTGGAACTGCGCGACATCCGTGTGTCGTTCGGCGGGGTTCACGCCGTCGACGGCGTGACGATCGACCTGTTCCCCGGCGAAGTCGTCGCGCTCGTCGGTGGCAACGGCGCCGGGAAGTCGACGTTGATCCACACGTTGGCTGGGGCTCACCCGGCGGACGCCGGGCAGATCTTCATCAACGGCGAGCCCGTCACGATCAAGAATTCGCGCGACGCCCGTGCGCTCGGTGTCGAAGCGATCTATCAGAAGCTCGCGTTGGCCGACAACCTCGATGCGGCGGGCAACGTGTTCCTCGGACGCGAACTCCGGACACGGTTCGGATCCCTCGACGACTCTGCGATGTTGTCGGCCACACAGGAGCTGATGGCCCGCCTCAACCCGCGGTTCAAGAATCTCCGTACCGCGGTGAGTTCGCTCTCGGGTGGTCAGCGCCAGTCGGTGGCCATCGCGCGAGCGGTGCACTTCAACGCCAAGATCCTCATCATGGACGAGCCCACCGCGGCGCTCGGACCGGCCGAGACCGCCGAGGTGCGAGACCTCGTGATGCAGCTCAAGGCGGAAGGGATCGGGATCTTCCTGATCAGCCACGACATCCACGACGTGTTCGACCTCGCCGACCGGATCAGTGTCATGCTCCAGGGCAAGCTCGTCGGCACGGTGAACAAGGCAGACGTCACCAAGGAAGAGGTGCTCGCCATGATCATCATGGGCAAGCACCCCGGCGAGGTCACGACCGACGACGTCCAAGCGCTCCGCTGAATGAGACGTGGGGTCAGACCCCACGTCTCATTCAGGTGTCGCGGAGGTCTTCCTTCCAGGCGCGGAATCGAGTGTGGCGTTCGCCGCTCGGGCCGACGCCGTCCGCGCTCCCGTCGGGGAAGAGCCGGAGCGTCACGGGTTCGTCGAGACGCTCGACGTGGGCCGCCCAGTAGCGCGCATCGGCGCCCTTGGCGGGGCCGGCGCGCCACAGCAGCCACGGTCCGATGCGGCGCTTGTAGTCGGCGACCGGTCGGCCGGGGAGATCGTCGCCGAGCGTCAGCAGGCTGTCGGGCGCTTCGACCCAGGCCGTGGCCGGGATGTTGCGATCGCGGATCGGCGTCGGTGGGAGGTCGTCGGTGTGGACCGGGGTGTCGTCGAGCGGGCGTTCGTCGTAGCGCATCAGCCGGCGTTCACCAGCCGCGTTCGATCCACTCGTCGAGATGCGGGCGTTCGGTGCCGATCGTCGTGTCGAGGCCGTGGCCGGGCAGCACGATCGTGTTGTCGGGGAACGTGAAGAGCTTGGTCGTGATCGACGTGATGATCGTGTCGAAGTCGGCATCGTCGAACGAGGTGTTGCCCGGTCCGCCGGGGAACAGCGTGTCGCCGGTGAACAGCAGCGGCGTCCCCTCGAGTGCGAACGAGATCGAGCCGGGGGTGTGGCCCGGGTTGTGGATCGCGTGGAGGCGCAGGCGTCCGACCTCGATCACCTCGGCGTCGTCGATGAACACGTCGTAGCCGACCTCCTTCAGCTTCGGGGCGTCGAGCGACGTGACGGCGACCTCGTAGCCCGCCTCGCGCATCGCAGGGACCGCCTGGATGTGGTCCCAGTGGCCGTGCGTCTCGAGCACCCGCTTCACGCCGAGGCGTTGGCACAGCTCGAGCAGTTGCTCGTGCTCGTTCGCCGCGTCGAGCAGTACCGCATCGCCGGTGGCGCGACATCGCACGACGAACACGTTGTTGTCGACGGGACCGACGACCACCTTGTGGACCTCGACATCGGAGTTCGACCAGTGCAGGGTGTCGGGCGTTGCCATCCCGACAGTCTGGCAGCCTTCGCCGTCGAGGGCTCGTTAGCCTGCCGGAGTCGTGTCCGACGAAACTCCACGTGCGGTCGACGACCGCTTCGATGCCGACCAGGTCGATGCGACGTTGGCGTCGACGCTCGATTCGCTCGACGACGCCGAGAACTACCGCAACTGGATCGTCGACCTCGCCCGTCCGCATCTCGTCGGACCGATCCTCGAGGTCGGTGCGGGCCACGGGACGTTCACCGAGAGCTTCGCGACGATCGGCGAGGTGACGGCGGTCGAGCCGGGTGGATACGCCGCCGAAGTGCTCGCGTCACGGTACGCCCACGACGAGCGGGTGACGGCGGTCGACGGCGTCGTCGCCGACGTCGCGGCCGAGCCGGTGTTCGGGTCGGCCGTGATGATCAACGTGCTCGAACACATCGCCGACGACCAGGGTGTGCTGCGAGAGATCGGCGAGCGCCTGCAACCCGGTGCCTGTCTCTCGATCTGGGTGCCCGCGTTCCAGCTGCTCTACAGCCCGTTCGACACCAAGCTCGGCCATGTGCGTCGCTACCGCAAGCACGAGCTGGTGGCCGACGTCCGTGCGGCCGGCTACGACGTCGTCGACGAGCGCTACGTGAACATGCCCGGCTGGTTCAGCTGGTTGATCCTCGTGCGGCTGCTCCGCCAGGAGCCGACATCGGCCACCACGGTGAAGATCTTCGATCGATGGATCGTGCCGGTGGTCCGTTGGGTCGAGGACCGGCTCCGCATGCCGTTCGGCCAGTCGGTGTTCGTCGTGGCCCGCAAGCCGGTCGCCCCGACACCGTCGGGTCGCTGAGACGGGCGCTGAGATCGGGTCGCTGAGATCGGGTCGCTGAGTCAGCTGCCGGTGAGGCGCGCGACGACGGGGCTCGCTCGTCGGACGCCCAAGCGGACGCCGGTGGGCGAGTAGGCGACGATGCAGAACACCGCACGGACGCCGTCGCGCCAGCCGATCTTCTTGCCGTCGTCGTAGGTGCGGCCGTAGTAGCTGATGCCCACCTCGTAGACGCGGCAGCGAAGGGCCGCGACCTTGGCGGTCACCTCCGGCTCGAAGCCGAAGCGGTCCTCCTCGATCACGATCTGCTGGATGATCTCGCGCCGGAACGCCTTGTAGCAGGTCTCCATGTCGGTGAGGTTGAGGTTGGTCGCCATGTTCGACGCCAACGTGAGCGCCCGGTTTCCGAGGGTGTGCCAGAAGTAGAGGATTCGACGGGCGTCGCCACCGCTGAAGCGGGAGCCGTACACGACGTCGGCCTCGTCCGACAGCAGGGGGGCCAACACTTTCGGGTACTCGGCCGGGTCGTACTCGAGGTCCGCATCCTGCACGATCACGTACGGCCTGGTCGCCTCCGAGAAGCCGAGCCGCAGCGCTGCGCCCTTGCCCCGGTTGACCGGCTGGGTGAGGACGCGCAACCGTCCGTCGTCGTACGCCTGGAGGATGCCCCGCGTGCCGTCGGTCGACGCGTCGTCGACGGCGATCACCTCGCCGACGAGCGGTGAATCGAGCACGCGGTCGAGGATCTCCTTCACCGTCTGCGCTTCGTTGAAGCATGGCATCACGACGCTGAGCACGCCGTCGGTCGGCGCTCCGGTGCCAGTCACGGATCGCGACCCTAGTGAGTCAGCGAGCTGACGACGTCGAACCCGAGGCCCATCGCCACACCGATGTGGGCGGGATCGAAGGTGACGAAGCGGATGGGACCGGGGAGACGTTCGGCGGCGGCGAAGTGGATCGCATCGCTGAGGCGCACCGGTTGCGTTCGTGCGAGCGCGGCGGCCCGGTCGAGGCAGCGCTGGTCGACCGGCACGACGTGGAGGTGGTCCCAGGCGAGCCGGACGGCGTCTTCGAGATCGAGGCGCAGGATCACCTGGTCGGTGAGGCGGTCGATCGCCGGGAGCGCCTCGGTGAGCGCCATCGCCGACGCTGCCCACACCGGGTCGTCGGCGAGTGCGGCGAGCGTGGTCGCCCGCAACGGCCCGTCGATCCCGAGCGCCAGCAGCGCGCTCGTGTCGAGCACCACCGTCACGCCGTCGCCCCCTCCCCGCCCGGCACCCATCCCGAGCGGAGCCGATCCGTTTGCGTCGAGGTCTGGGTGGGGCGGGTCACCGATTGTGCAACGCAAACAGGGTGCGGGCGGGACCATCCCGTTTGCGTCGAGGTTCGGGTGGGCCGGGTCACCGAATGTGCAACGCAAACGGAGCGGCGGGGGCGAGGGCGGCGAGGGCGGCGGTGCCGGCGGAACCGCTCTGTTTGCGTCGAGGTCTGGGTGGGCCGGGTCACCGAATGTGCAACACAAACAGGCTGCGGCCGGGACCATTCCGTTTGCGTCGAGGTTCGGGTGGGGCGGGTCACCGATTGTGCAACGCAAACGGAGCGGCGCTGGCGGGAGCGGCGGTGGCGGCGGGGGAGGTGGGGGCCGGGGTGGCCGGGGGTGGCGGTCATCCGCGGAGTTCCCGGAGGACCTGGTCGATGCGGACGCCGGCCCACACCGGGACGGGTTCCGGGGCGCGCCACTCGCTCGTGCGGCGGGGAGGGATCACGGCGCCGGAGCCGATCAGCCGTTCGAGGTCGGGAGCGTCGGCGTCGAGCGGGCCGAGCTGCGCCACCGGACGACCCGCCGCCGTCACCACGGTGCGCTCGCCGGCGCCGGCGCGTCGGACCGCCTCGGCGAGCCCGGCGCGCAGTTCTCGGATGCCGACGGTCCGGGCCGAATCTGTGTCCACATGTGTACACAAGCAGAGTTGCGTGGGTTGGTGCAACCCCGTCATGATCTCGGCCATGAACTTTGCCTTCACCGACGAACAGGAAGAACTCCGCAAGACCGTGCGCTCGTTCCTCGAGAACAAGAGCTCCGAGGAAGCGGTCCGCGAGATGATGGAGACCGAGGACGGCTTCGACCCCGCCGTCTGGTCGCAGATGGGTGAGCAGATGGGCCTCCAGGGCCTGTCGATCCCCGAGGAGTACGGCGGCTCGGGCTACGGCTTCGTCGAACTCGGCATCGTGCTCGAGGAGATGGGCCGAGCGCTGCTGTGCGCGCCGTTCTTCTCCAGCGCCGTGCTCGCCGCCAACACCCTGCTCCAGTCGGGCGACGAGGCCGCCATGGCGAAGTACCTCCCCGGCATCGCCTCGGGCGAGACGATCGCGACGCTCGCCTACGTCGAGCCGTCCGGCAAGTGGGACGAGTCGGGCATCACGATGGAGGCCACCAAGTCCGGTGACGGCTACACGCTCTCGGGCACGAAGTCGTTCGTGCTCGACGGCAACGCCGCCAACTTGATCATCGTCGCCGCGAAGACCGCAGCGGGCACCAGCCTGTTCGCCGTCGACGGCGATGCTGCCGGGCTCACGAAGACGAACCTGTCGACGATGGACCAGACCCGCAAGCAGGCCAAGCTCGACTTCGACAACACGCCGGCGACCCTGATCGGCGAAGAGGGCAAGGGCTGGGACACGCTCGAGACCGTGCTCGACCTCGCCGCGGTGGCGCTCGCTGCCGAGCAGGTCGGTGGCGCCCAGAAGGTGCTCGAGATGGCCGTCGAGTACGCGAAGGTGCGCGTGCAGTTCGGCCGCCCGATCGGTTCGTTCCAGGCGATCAAGCACAAGTGCGCCGACATGCTGCTCGAGGTCGAGTCGGCCAAGTCGGCTGCGTACTACGGCATGTGGTGCGCCAGCGAGATGAACGATGAACTGCCGTCGACCGCCTCGCTCGCCAAGGCCTACTGCTCGGAGGCGTACTTCCACGCCGCCGCCGAGAACATCCAGATCCACGGCGGCATCGGCTTCACCTGGGAGCACCCGGCCCACCTCTACTTCAAGCGCGCCAAGAGCTCCGAGCTCCTCTTCGGTGATCCCACCTACCACCGCGAGCAGCTCGCCCAGCGCATCGGCATCTGAATGAGACGCGGGGTCTGACCCCACGTCTCATTGTCGAGCGGCGTTCCACCGGTGTGTGGGGCGCCGCTCGGTCGCGTTCGTAGACTCGCACGAACATGGATGGCATCACGATCGTCTTCGCCGTGGTGGCCGCGCTCGGCGTGTTCGTGATCGCGGCGGTCGCCGTCGGGCGCGAGGCGCACCGTCTCGACGCCGTTGCACCCCGCGTGGTGTATCGCCTCGACGAAGCGGTCGACTTCGTGTGCGACCGGCTGCCCGAGGAGAGCCAGGCTCGCCTCACGCCCGAGGAGGTCGAGCAGCTGCTCGTGTTCCACATGCGGTGGCTGCACGAGCAGGGCCTGCAGCCCGACGACGTGGTCGACAGGCCGCAGTCGATCGACGAACCGGTGGTGATCACCGAGGATGCGCTCACGGCCTGGCTGCTCGGCCAGGCCGAGGAGAACGGTGTCGAACTGCTCGACGACGTCGACGCCGTCAACGTGGTGGAGGCGCACCTCGAGTACTTCGAGGCGATCGGCGCCGTCGGCCCGCAGGCCGGCCTCGACGACGTCATCT
>CAVQRU010000023.1:0-30508 GCA_963715285.1 Ilumatobacteraceae bacterium
GTGACGCGCTCGGCCAGGGCGACTTCGAACTCGCCAACTCGCTGTTCGGCCGCGTCGTCGAGATGGAGCGGGCGAGAGGACGGGACAACGCCGAAGCGCTCGCCTACTTCGGGTGGACGCTGGCGTTGCTCACCCGTCAGAACCCCGACCTGCCCGATGGGCCACAACGTCTCGACGCCGCCCGTCTCGCCCTGGCGCAGGCGACCGAGATCGAGCCGGACTACGCCGATCCGCAGTGCTTCCTCGCGATCGTCGAGTACCAGTTCCGTGGAGACGCCGTCGCCGCGTTGCCGTACATCGAAGCGTGCGAGGCGAGCAACCCGCCGGCCGAGGTCGCCTCGCTCGTCGCCACGTTCGCCGACGAGATCCGCGCCGCAGCCGGCTGATCACCGCGGGTTCAGGTCGGCGGGGGCCAGACCTTGCCCTTGGTGATCCGTTCGCCCTTTCGCTTGAGGACCCACACCGTTCCCTTGCGCCAGTCAGCTGGCCCCTGGAGTTCCATCCCCCGTCGAAGGAATGCCTGGATCGTCTCGGGGATCAGGTCGCCGTGGCTGCAGAGCACCGCACCGTCGGCGACCTCGGCCACCAGCTCGAGCATCCCTTCGAACGGTTGCGCCTCCGCGAGGCGGTCGTCCTCGACGATCGTGGTGCCGAGTCGCGCCGCCAGGGGCTCGAGGGTCTGCACGCAACGTACGTAGGGGCTCGAGTACAACGCGCCGGCGCCCTTGCGGGCCAGGCGCTCGCTGATCGCCTCGGCCTGTCGCCATCCGTGTCGGCTGAGCGGACGCACGACGTCGTCGTCGTGCCACACCCGACGCTCGCCGGCCTTCGCGTGCCGGACGACGTAGACGACTTCGGCCCTGCTCACGATCCGGTCAGGTCTCGTTCGTCATCGTGGTGTGGCGGGTGGTCAGTTGGCGGACGAACACGATCCAGGCGGCGGCGGCACCAACGACGAGGGCGCCGGACACGACGGTGAGCAGACCGGCATCCTCGATGCTGTCGGCGAGCGAGTCGAGATCACCGCCGGCGAGCCCGGCGTCGACGAGCGTCCCGATCTGGACGACGAAGAGGATCGCCGGCAGGATCCCGTACAGAACGAACCAGCCCCACAGCACGCGGTTGTCGGCGTTCGACTTCCAGTCGTCCGATCCGTCGAGGCCCTCGGGATCCGAACCCTTCCACTGCTCGCGGAGCACGAGGAAGGGGATGATGTAGAGGAACATCGGTGGGAGGAGCCATCCGAAGACCGAGAACAGCGGATGCCACGTCGTGCGGCGGCCGTAGGCGCGGATGTTGCTCGCGATCCGGAACATCCAGATGATCGTGAGGATGCCGGTGGCCAGCGTTGCCAGCCCACCGAGCGCCTGCGTGGCGTTGAGCGGTGCGATCGACGAGCGGAACTCGTCGTCGGTCAGATCGCCCGCGAGGTAGTCCTGTGCATCGCCGGCGACCGCGAGTGAGACGAACGTGCCGATCACGGTGATCACCGCGGCGATCGCCGTGAGGATCACGATCGCCTTCGCCAGCCCGCCGATCCGACGCGTCGCCACGGTCGGGCCGGAGTGGTAGGCCACATAGCCGGCGGGAGCTTGCAGACCCGATGGCGGCGGTGGCGGCGGCGAATCAGCCGGGGGTGGGGGTGGGGGCGGGGATGCTGCGGCACCGGCCGGCGGCGGCGGGGCCGGCGGTCGCTGGCCTGCACCGGGGGGCGGTGGGATGTCGGTCACCGAACCAACCGTAGCTTCCGGCGGGCCCGAGTCACTTCGCATCCGACCAGCGACGCACGACGCTCGTGTCGGCCACGAAGCGCACACGGGGCAGGGTCGGGTCGAGCCACCGGTGGGCAGCCTCCTGCAGACCGTCGGTGATCGCACGGGTGACGGCGTCGGCGTCCGCCTCGGCACTGTGCACCAGCAGTTCGTCGTGCAGACACAGCACGATCTGGGCGTCCAGCGCCACACATCGGGCCCGGACGATGACCGCCCACGTCTTGAAGAACTCGGCCGCGGCGCCCTGCACCATCGCGTTGCGGCCGTACCTCCCGCCGCGCCGCCGCTCGCGAGCGGTCGTCTCCCGTCGGGGCGTCGTCCTGTGTGGCTCGACTCGCCGACATCCGCACGCGCCGGCCGCCGCGTGTCCGCAGGTCGTTGCCTCCCTCCGCCCGCCGTGCTGCATCGTCCAGGTAGTCGATGGCGACCGGATAGTTGCGTCGGAGTCCGGCGAGCGCAGCAGCACCATGACCGGTGGTCTGGCCGTACATCGCGCCGAGGACTGCCACCTTGGCGACCTCGCGTTCGACGCCGAGTCGAGCGGCGACCGGGGCGTACATGTCGTCGGCCTCGGTGGCGGCGGCGAGCGCCGCATCACCGGAGACCGCGGCGAGAACTCGGGGTTCGATCTGGCCGAGGTCGGCACGGACGAAGACGTGGCCGGGCTCGGCGACGACCGCCGGGCGCAGGTCGGCGGTGAGGTTGTGGAGCCCGGCGGTCGCCGTCATGCGGCCGGCGGCACCGTCCGACGGCGACCATGATCCCCGGAGACGGCCATCGGCGACGTGCTCGTCGAGCCACCGGTAGCCGAACGTGGTCCCGATGCGCTCGGCAGTTCGCCACTCCAGCAGCGCGTCGACGACCGGGTGGCGGTCGCGGAGTTGCTCGAGGCGCCACGCCCGGGTGTCCGGCACCTCGATGCCGGCCCGTCGGAGCAACGACTTGACGTTCGCCGGGTTGCGGAGGTCGACGCCCGCCCCGGCGGCGCCGAGGTGCCGCAGCACCCGTTGGTCGCGTGCGTCGGCCTGCTGTTGTTCCTCCGCGGCATCGCGGGGACGGGGTCCGACGAACGACGCGATGATCCGTTCGGCCTCGGCGACGTCGATCGGGAGGCCGTCGTGTTCGAGCTCGGCGCACAGGACCGCAGCGGCCGACTCCGATCTCGCGGTCGACCGTGCCGCGGGTCGGTCGTCGAGCCCGTCCAGTGCGAGCTGCTGGAGCCGCTGGACCTCCAGCGCGAGGGTCGCCCACCGAGCGAGGGTGTCGAGGCCGTCGCGCCAACGCCCCTCGATCCAGTACGGATCGAGGTATCCGTCGGGCCCGACCGCCTCGGCGTCGTCGGCGGTCGCCGGGTTGAAGAGATCGATCGGCGCCGGGGTCGGGATCGCCGCGGGGTCGAGCCCGTGGGCCGCGGCCCAGACCCGGCCCTCGCCCGAACGCCATCCGCCCTCGACGAGGCGGTGGACGGCGTCGAGATCCCAGCATCGCGCCGGCCGCACGCCGGTGGCGACGAGGCGACGAGCGGTGTCCTGGCCCCACCAGACCCACCGGGGGCCGACATCGCGTTCGAGCCGCCGGATCTCCTCGATCGATTCGGGCGTCGACCACGACGCCGCGCCCCGCGCTCACCGACGACCGCTGCGCCGACGTCCGGGTCGAACGCGATCGCCACACACTCACCCGCCGAGAACATGTCGATCACCGCGGCCTCACCCGCGGCTCAGCCCCAGCCCAGTTCGTGGAGCCGGTCGTCGTCGATGCCGGCGGCGTGGGCCACCTCGTGGATCACGGTGACGTACACCTCCTCGGCGAGATCGTCGATGTCGTCGCACATCTCACAGAGCGCGAAGCGGTAGATCGACACGATGTCGGGGCCCTCGGTCCCGTTGCGCTCGGTGTGGGGGACCCCCTCGTAGAGACCGAGCAGGTTCGGCTCGTCCGGGTGTCGATCCGCGACCTGCACGACCACGTTGTCGAGCACGGGCAGCAGTTCCTCGGGCAGGTCGTCGAGCGCGTCGGCCACCATCGCCTCGAACTTGTACCTCGGTACGACCTCCATCCGACGCAGTGTTGCACCAGGGGTCAGACCCCTGGTGCAATCGAGGATCAGAGGACCTTGAGCTTGTCGGAGAAGACCTTCTTCGGCTTCATCTCGACGGCGATCTTCTTGGCGATGTCCTGGAACATCTGCGCCGCCTCCGACTCGGGAGCGACCGCGGTGATCGGTCGGCCGTTGTCGCCGCCTTCGCGGAGTTCGGGAACGAGGGGCAGCCGGCCCAGCAGCGGCACCTCGAGTTCCTCGGCGAGGATCTGGCCACCGCCCGAACCGAAGATCTCGTAGCGCTTGCCGTCGTCGCCGGTGAACCACGACATGTTCTCGATCACGCCGCGCACCGGGAGGTTGACCTTGGCCGCCATCGCTGCCGACAGCGAGGCCACCTTCTGGGCGGCGGGCTGCGGGGTGGTGACCACGAAGACCTCCCCGCGCGGCAGGTACTGCGCGAGCGAGAGGGCGATGTCGCCGGTGCCCGGGGGCATGTCGACGAGCAGGAAGTCGGGTTCGTCCCAGAACACGTCGGTGAGGAACTGTTCGAGCGCCTTGTGCAGCATCGGGCCGCGCCAGATGACCGCCTGGCCCTGCGGCACGAAGTAGCCGATCGAGATGCAGCGCACGCCCCACATCTCCGGCGGGACCAGCATCTCGTCGATCACGACCGGGTCGCGGTCGGTGCCGAGCATCCGGGGGATCGAGTAGCCGTAGATGTCGGCATCGACGACACCGACCTTGTACCCCTGTGACGCCAGCGCAACGGCGAGGTTCGTCGTGACGCTCGACTTGCCGACGCCACCCTTTCCGGAGGAGATGAGGAGCGGCCGGGTCTTCGAGGTGTTCTTCGAGAACGGGATCTCGCGGCCCTCCGCGTGCCCGTGGGCCTGGCTCGAGCCGGCGGTCGCGCCGGCGTCGCCGTGGAGGGTGCGACGGAGGTTCTCGCGATCCTCGTCGCTCATCACCGTGAACTCGAGGTCGATCGACTCGACGCCGTCGAGCTGGGTGGCGGCTTCGGACACGCGGCGCTGGATCTCGCTCTTGAGCGGGCACCCGGGCACGGTGAGCGCGATCAGCACCCCGACGACGCCGTTGTCGAGGATCGACACGCCGCGCAGCATTCCGAGGTCGACGATCGATCGGTGGAGTTCGGGGTCTTCGACGGGGCGGAGGGCTTCGACGATCTGTTCTTCGGTCACGGTGGCGGCCATGGAGTCATTGTGGCGACGGCCGGTCGAATTTGCACTACGTGGATAGGTACAATTGTGGACATGAGCACGAGCCCGTCGTTCACGGCCACGGTGTCGGCGATCACCGACGCCTTCGGCGATCCGACGCGCCGCTCGATCTATCTGTTCGCCAAGGAGCACTCGGGGTCCGATGGCACCGGCGTCACGGCCACGATGGTGGCTGCCGAGGTCGGCGTCCATGCGAACGTCGCTCGACATCACCTCGACAAACTCGCCGCCGGCGGCTACCTCGAAGTCGTGTCCGGCCGAGTCGCCGGGGCGGGCGCCGGTCGCCCGTCGAAGCGCTACGTGGTCGTCGGTGACGCCCTCAAGATGAACGACGTCGACTTCCCGGTCCGCAGTGACGACCTGCTGCTCTCGCTGCTCGGCCGGGCGCTCGATCGGCTCCCGCACGACGAAGCCGAGGCGATCGCCGAGGAGGTCGGCCAGGAGTACGGGCGGGCGATGGCCGAAGGTCTCACCGGCGACGCCCTCGCCAGCGGGCGGCGCTCGCTGCGTTCGGCGATGCAGGCGGTCGCTGATGCGCTCACGGCTCATGGGTTCGCGGCGCACGCGGAGGGTCGGAACGACCAGCTGCGGATCATCAACAACCACTGTCCGTTCGGCGACGTCGCCACCGAGCACCCCGTGATCTGCGCCGTCGACCGGGGCATGGTCAAGGGGATGCTCGCCGCACTCGTCGACAGCGACGACGCCCTCGGCGACATCGTCACCGAGCAGAGCTTCGCCCGCGGCGACACGTTCTGCTCCACCGCGGTCTGATTGCACCAGGGGTCTGACCCCTGCTGCAATCAGTGGCGGGCGGCGCTGTACTCGACGACTCGTTCGACGACCTCCGGCGATGCCTTGGCGGTCGAGCCGGCGTCGAACGGGGGTTGCGGGTCGTACTCGATCATCAGCTGGCAGGCCTCGGCCGCGGTGCGGTCGACGAGGATCTCGACCAGGCGCAGCGCCATGTCGATGCCGCTCGACACTCCCGCTGCGGTGATGATCCGCCGATCGAGGTGTTCCACCACACGCTCACCGGTCGGCACCGCACCGTGCTGGGCGAGCACGCCGAGGGCGCCCCAGTGCGTGGTGGCGGTCAGCCCCTGCAGGAGCCCGGCCGCCGCGAGCACGAGCGAACCGGTGCACACCGACGTCGTGTAGGCCGTGGTCTCGTGCGCCGTCCGTACCCAGTCGAGCACCCGCTCGTCGCTCATCAGGGCGCGGGTCCCGTGGCCGCCGGGGAAGACGACGACATCGGGTACGGCCATCTCCTCGAACGTCGCATCCACCTCGATGCCGAGCATTCCGTTGTCCGAGCGCACGACGCCCCGTTCGTGGCCGATGAACGTCACGTCGAAGTCGGGGATGCGTTGCAGCACTTCGTACGGACCGATGCCGTCGAGCGCGGTGAACTGCGGGAACAGCGGGATCGCGATGGAGGTCACCGCGTCACCGTAGCGATCCAACCCCCACGCTTCACGAGAACGGGTGGTGGGGGAGTCGGGGTAGCGTGCACGGAGTGGACGTACGCATCGGAGTGACCCAGGCCCCCCGTGAGCTCAACATCGAACTCGCCGAGGACGTCGATCGAGACGATCTGAAGTCGCGGGTCGAAGCGGCGCTGGCCGGAGCGAGCGACGTGCTGTGGATCACCGACAAGCGGGGCAAGGACGTCGTCATCCCCGCAGCGAAGATCGCATACGTCGAACTCGGTTCGGCCGACAGCGACCGCAAGATCGGCTTCGGAGGCTGAACCTGGGCCCCTCGGGTCGGCCAGGGCTCCTGGACCTCGACCTGCTGTGGGTCACGGGCAAGGGTGGCGTCGGCAAGACCACCGTCGCGGCCGCGATCGCCGAGGTCGCCGCGAGGCACGGCCGGCGAACGCTCGTGTGCGAGATGGACGCCAAGGGCGCGCTCGCCACTGCGTTCGACGTCGGAGAGCTCGCGTTCGAGCCCACCGAGGTCGCGAACGACCTGTACGCCATGGCGATGAACACCGAGGACTCGCTGCGCGAGTACCTGCGCCTGTTCGTCAGGATCCCGTTGCTCGGGCGCATCGGCCCGCTCGCCTCCACGTTCGACTTCGTCGCCGATGCTGCACCCGGCGTCAAGGAGATCCTCGGTGTCGGCAAGCTCTGCTACGAGGTCCGTGAAGGCCACTACGACCTGATCGTCGTCGACGCGGAGGCGAGTGGGCACATCGTCAGCCAGATCGGTGCCCCGAAGGTGATCGCCGATCTCGTGCAGGTCGGCCTGGTGCGCGACCAGACCCAGTGGATGCTCGACATCCTCGACGACCCTCAGCGCACCGGCGTCGCGGTGGTGACCACCCCCGAGGAGATGCCGGTCACCGAGACGATCGAACTGCTCGGACGCCTTCGAGCGGAGACCGGCGCCCACGCGTCCGCCGTCATCGCGAACCGCGTCCTCCCGGCGATGTTCAACCGGCGAGAGCAGGCGATCGTCGACCATCTCGACGACGCGATGGACCTGCTCGTCGAGGCCGCGGGGCCCGCGGTGGCCACCGTCGTCGAGGCCGCCAACCTCACCGAGATGCGTCGCCGCACGGGCGCGGGTCATCTCGAACGGCTCCGTACGTGGTTGGAGTCCCACGACGAGATGCCGGACGGCCTGCCGATCGTCACGATCCCCGAGATGTTCTCCCGCGGGTCCGGCCCGCGGGTCGTCTCACTCGTTGCCGAGTCGCTCACCCAGGAGTTCGATCCGCAACCCCGAGGTCGTCGTGGCTGAGCTCGACAATCTGCTCGCCAGCCGGGAGATGATCCTCGTGGCCGGCTCGGGGGGAGTCGGCAAGACCACGATCGCGGCCGCGCTCGGTGTCGCCGCGGCCGAACGACATCGGGGTCGCATCCTCGTGATGACCGTCGACCCGGCCCGACGCCTCGCGACAGCACTCGGCCTGGACGAGTTCGGCAACTCGCCCATCCAGATCGATCCGGCCGCGTTTGCGGCATCGGGCGTCAAGCTGCGCGGTGAGGTGTGGGTCGCGATGCTCGACACCAAGGCGGGCTGGGACGAGCTGATCACCCGCCACGCTCCCGATGCTGCGACCCGCGACGCCGTGCTCGCCAACCCGCTGTACGAGAACATCACCCGCCGCTTCGTGCACAGCCACGAGTACCTCGCGATGGAACAGCTGCACGACCTCCACGCCCGCGGTGAGTTCGATCTCGTGATCGTCGACACGCCGCCGTCGCGCAACGTGCTGTCGATTCTCGACGCTCCCAACCGGATGATCGAGTTCTTCGGCAGCCGTCTGCTGCGGTGGCTCACCGTGCCGTACCGGTCACGCCTGTTCACGGTCGCCTCGAAACCGTTCTACCAGGTGGCCGATCGCGTTCTCGGCTCGCGCTTTCTCCAGGACATCGCCGACTTCTTCGTGCTCTTCCAGGCGATGGAGAGTGGATTCGTCCGCCGGGCCAAGGAGGTCGAAGCGCTGCTCGTCGACCCTCGCACCGCGTTCGTGGTCGTGACCACACTCGAGACCGCCCCGAGTTACGAGGCCCGATTCCTCGCTCGGTCGCTGCTCGACCGTGGGATGTCGCTCGGGGCGATCGTCGCGAACCGGGTGTTGCCGGAATCGTTGGCGAGCGTCGAGGCGGCCGACAGCGCCGTGGCCCTCCTCGACGCGTCGAGCGGTGACCTGGCTGATGCCGTCGCCGAGGTGCTCGACGCCCCGCCGAAGCAGGTGGGCACGGTGCTGAAGCGGATCGCCTCCCGTTTCGACGACGTCGCGCTCGTGGCCGCCCGCGAGTCGGATCGTCGGACCGAACTCGCCGATCTCGCGCCGGCGCTGCTCGCGGTCCCCTGGCTGTCGGGTGACATCCACGACCTCGCCGGGCTCGGGCTGCTGGCCGGTCACCTGCGCAACGGCGGATGATCAGGCAGAATCAACGGTGATGACCTCTCTCGCCGAACTCGCCCGCGAGCACACCACGCTCGATCGTGACGACATCGATCACCTGCACCGGCTGACCGCCGAGTGGGCGTTCCTCGCCGATCTGTGCTTCGCCGACCTGTTGCTCTACGTCCGGTCCAGTGGCGGCAAGTGGCTGATCGTCGATCAGGTGCGTCCCGCCACCAACCAGACGATGTACGCCACCGACTACGTGGGTTCCTGGGCCGACGGCGACGAGGCGGAGCTGATCGAACGCACGGCCGACACCGGCCAGCGTGTCGAGGGATCGATCGAGATCGACGGCGGCGGCGACGAGATCAACCACGCCCGCATGCTGGCGCTCCCGGTGCGGCGCGACGGTGAGATCATCGCGGTGCTGTCGAAGGAGTGGAAGGTCCGTGCGGGCCGGCCGCTCGGCGAACTCGAGCGCAACTACTCGTTCATCTTCGAGGAGTTCGCGGAGATGATCGAGATCGGCACGTTCCCGTTCGCCGGACGCGTGGCCGACTCCAGTGCGGCGCCCCGAGTGGGCGACGGTGTGCTGACCCTCGAC
Source organism: Ilumatobacteraceae bacterium (assembly GCA_963715285.1). Lineage (GTDB taxonomy): Bacteria > Actinomycetota > Acidimicrobiia > Acidimicrobiales > Ilumatobacteraceae > Sva-07. The sequence goes on from CAVQRU010000023.1 coordinate 9,530, forward strand.
GCGTCGGGCACGGTCACGTACGTGTCGCCGAACGCCAACTCGGCACTGCACCGGGTGGGCATCCAGGCGAACCCGGTCGGCATGCGTCTCGCCGAACTCGGATTCCACGACGGCCCCGTGCGGCAGGCCTTCGAGCGGCGCGAGCCGATCGTGGAGGAGTTCGAGCAGGGCGCCGACGTCACGCTCCTGTGCCGGTGCGTGCCGTTGGTGACCGAGGGCGAGGACGGCCTCGAGATCGCCGGTGGGCTGCTGCTCGTGCGCGACGTCACCGAACTGCGCAAACGCGATCGGCTCCTGTTGAGCAAGGACGCCACGATCCGTGAGATCCATCACCGAGTGAAGAACAACCTGCAGACGATCTCGTCACTCCTGCGGCTCCAGGCCCGCCGACTGACGAACCCGGAGGCGAAGGCGGCGGTACAGGAGTCGGTCAGGCGGATTCGCACGATCGCACTCGTGCACGAGTCGCTGTCGCGCGAGCCGGGCGAGGACATCGCGTTCATCGAGATCGTCCGACCGTTGCTGCGCCTCGCCGAGGAGAGCCTCCAGTCGCCCGATCGTCCCGTGCGGTTCGTCGTGACGGGTGATGGTGGCCGGATCCCGGCGAACACCGCAACGCCGCTGTCGGTCGTGCTCACCGAGCTGCTGCAGAACGCCGTGGATCACGGCTTTCCCGAGGGCAGCGGCGGCGGCGAGGTCAACGTGGGCCTGAGCCACCGAGACGGACGGCTCACCGTGCGTGTCATCGACAACGGTCGCGGCGTCGATCCGTCGTTCCAGCTCGATCAGGCCAAGGGTCTCGGCCTGTCGATCGTCCGGACGCTCGTGACCACCGAACTCAACGGCACGATCGACATCCGACCCGCCACGACGTCCGAACTCGAACTGGCCGGTGTCGGCGACGGCTCCGCCCGCCAGCACGGAACGGTCATCGAACTCGTCGTCCCCACGGACGACTGAGATCAGCTGGCGCGAGCGGCGCGGGCGGCAGCGACCCGACGGCGGCGGATGACCCGGCGCTCCTCTTCGGTGAGCCCACCCCAGATGCCGGAGTCCTGGTTGGTCTCCAACGCGAAGTCGAGGCACTGCTGGGCCACGTCGCACTCCCCGCACACCTCTTTCGCACGATCGATCTGCACCAGCGTGTGTCCTGTGGTGCCGACCGGGAAGAAGAGCTCCGGGTCGGTGTCGCGGCAGATGGCGTCGTCGCGCCATTCGTAGTCAGCGGCTCCCAGGGTCAGGCTGGACGCAAGGATCGACACGTTGGTGCTCCTCGAAGGTTCGGGGCGACAGGTCGCCGGGGGGAAATCGTGCCGATGTGCGACACAACTGGCTTCGGGCCGGGCTGAACTGTAAGCGCGACGGTCGTTCCCCGCAAGGGCCCATTGGACCCAATGTCCACCGTCAGTTCATCGTCTGCTCGCCTCGGGTCCGTGGCGTGTCGGGCAGAATGGTCCCATGCTCGTGATCGGCCATCGTGGAGCGTCTGCGGACGCTCCGGAGAACACGCCCGAGGCATTCCGGCTCGCCGACACGATGGGCGCCGACGGTGTCGAACTCGATGTTCGGTGGGTGCCCGACGGCCGACTGGTGATCGCCCACGACCCGTTGCCGGACGCTGTCGCGGAGGTCGATGCGATGGGTTTGGCGAGCTTCGGCGAGGCGCTCGACGCCTGCGGCGACCGCATGCTCGTGAACGTGGAGATCAAGAACTGGCCGACCGACGCCGGCTTCGATCCCACGATGAGGATGGTCGGCCCGGTGATCGATGCGTTGCGTCGGCGGGGGAGCGCGGCCACCCCGCGCTGGTTGATCTCGTCGTTCTCGTGGGAGACCCTGGAAGCATGCCGCGCCGCCGCGGCCGACATCGCCACCGCGTGGCTCGTGACCTCGATCGGGCCCGAGCAGATCGCTCGGACGGCAGCCGCGGGGCACGCGGCGGTGCACCCGCGGGAGCCGAACGTGACCGAGGAGTTCGTCGCTCGATGTCACGACGCCGGACTCGCGGTGAACACGTGGACGTGCAACGACCCGCAACGTCTGGGCGAACTGGCCGCACTCGGCGTCGATGGTGTGTGCACCGACGTCCCTGCGGTCGCGCTCGACGTGTTGGGTCGCGACGCGGCCGACGCTGCGCTCAGGCCACGATGGGCATCGTGGCGGCCGGCTCGCTGAGCGGGGTCACCAACCTGACGGCGTCGGGCACGTGCTCGAACTCGAGCCGGGTGGTGGTGCCGAGCGCGTCGCCGTCGACCTGGTAGGGAAATGGTGTCTCGTGTTCGATCACGAGGTGCTCGACGTCGATGCGGTAGTCGAGGTGCTTCGACGCTTCGACGCCGCCACCGCGCAGGGCACCGGCCAACGACGACAGGATCGCCGTGGCGCTCATGGTGCGGAACGTCACCGCGACGAGACCGCGGTCGAGCGTTGCAGCCGGCGACAGGTCCAACGGACGGTTGCCGAGGTACGTGTACGGGTTCGTGTTGAGCACGATCGTGAAGTAGCCGTCGTCGATCGGCGGACCGCCGTCGCCGTGGACGCGGAAGTGTGGGGTTCGGCGGTCGTACCCGGTCAGCCAGGTGGTCAGCCCGGACCAGATGAACAAGGGATGGCCGAGCCATCGCTTCAACGAGCCGCGTTGCTCGACACGCTCGACGACCGCCGCATCGAACCCGACGCCGGTGTGGAAGCAGAAGTAGCGGCCATTGACCTGCCCCAACCCGATCGGACGGAAGTCGCCGGCGTCGATCCCGTTGGCGAGGAACTCGACCGCCTGCACCGGGTCGTTCGGCATGCCGAGCGTGCGGGCGAACACGTTGGTCGATCCGCCCGGGAGCACGCCGAGTGCCGTGTTCGATCCGGCGATGCCCGTCGCGACCTCGTTGAGCGTGCCGTCGCCACCGAAGCCGATCACCACGTCGATCCCACGCCGAACGGCGTCGTGGGCGAATCGCGTCGCATGACCGCGTCGGTTGGTCTCGACGAGCTCGACGTCGTGTCCGTGGCTGAGGCGACGGTGCACGATGACCGTGTTGCGGGCGGTCACCGACGAGGCGAAGGAATTGACGATGAGGAGGACCTTCAAGGAACGCGACGGTACCTCGCCGGGTCGATCGTCGGAATGGCCGGTCGTCGAAGCGCTCGAGTTTGGGTCGAACTTGACGCACCGGTAACTTGGGTGCCCTTATGAACGTGATCGTCTGCGTCAAGCAGATCCCGGACCCGGCGCTGCCGGGCGAGCTGGATCCCTCCACCAACACGCTCAAGCGTGACGGCAAGCTCATCCTCGACGAGTCGGACAGTTACGGCGTCGAGATGGCGCTGCAACTCGTCACGGCGGCCGGCGGCGGCGAGGTCAGCCTCGTGTCCATGGCGCCGAACGACGAGACGTCCGGCCTGCGCACCGCCCTCGCCATGGGCGCCGCCAAGGCGGTCCTCGTGAGCGACGCGTCGCTCGCCGGCGCCGACGCGCTCACCACCGCCAAGGTGCTCGCGGCCGCGATCGAAGAAGCTCGGCGACGTCGATCTGATCATCGCCGGCACCGAGTCCTCCGACGGCTACACCGGCACCGTGCCCGAGCAGCTCGCCGAAGTGCTCGGCCTGCCGTCGATCACGTTCGCCAAGAGCATCGAGATCGCCGACGGCACGCTCAAGGTCGACCGCCAGACCGAGGCGGGCTACGACGAGGTCACGTGCTCGCTCCCGGCTGTCGTGTCGGTGACCGCCGGCGTCGTCGAGCCCCGCTACCCGAGCTTCAAGGGCATCATGGCCGCCAAGTCGAAGCCGGTCGAGACCGTCACCACCGCCGACCTCGGTGTCGAGTCGGTGTCGTGGGCGCAGCAGATCACCTCCGTCGAAGATGCCCCGGCCCGCGAGGCCGGCGAGGTCATCGAGGACGACGGCGAAACCTTCAACAAGATCGTCGAGTTCCTCGACAACCTGAAAGTCATCTGAGGAGACCGTCATGGGAATCGACAACATCTGGGTGTTCGCACAGGCCGCCGACGGCGCGCCGACCACGGGCACGCTCGAACTGCTCACCAAGGCCCGCAGCCTCGGTGGCACCGTGTCGGCGTTCATCGCCGGTGATGGTGCCGGCGTCGCCGGCGCGCTCGGCGACCACGGTGCCGCGAAGGTCTACGCGACCGGCGACCTCGCAGGGGCGCTGCCCGGGGTGGCTGTCTCCGCGGCGATGAAGGCCGTGATCGACGGTGGCGACTCGCCCGACCTGATCATGTTCCCGCAGAGCTACGAAGGCCGTGACGTGATGGCCCGTCTGTCGGTCAAGCTCGATCGCACGGTGCTCACCAACTCGACGAGCATCACCGTCGACGGCGACAGCGTCACCGTGCAGACGCCGATCTTCGGCGGCACGAAGCTCGTGAACTCCACCTTCACGGGCGAGCGTCCGTTCCTGGCGGCGTTCCGTCCGAAGAGCTTCGTCGCCGAGCCGGGTGCGGGTGCGGCCGGTGAGGTCGTCTCCGCTCCGGTGCCCGATCTGGGCTCGACCGCCGGCGCCAGCGTCACTGCGGTGCACGTCGAGGAGACCTCGGGTCCCAAGCTCGACGAGGCCGCCGTGGTCGTCGCCGGCGGGCGTGGTCTCGGCGAGGCCGAGAAGTTCGAGATGATCGAGTCGCTGGCCAAGGCGCTCAAGGGTGCGCCGGGTGCGTCGCGAGCGATCGTCGATGCCGGCTGGGTGCCCTACAGCTACCAGGTGGGCCAGACCGGCAAGGTCGTCAAGCCGACGGTGTACATCGCTGCCGGCATCTCGGGTGCCACCCAGCACATGGTGGGCATGAAGGGCTCGAAGAACATCATCGCGATCAACAAGGACAAGGAGGCACCGATCTTCGGTGTCGCCGACCTCGGCATCGTCGGTGACGTCCACAAGGTGCTCCCGCAGCTCCTCGAAGCCCTCGCCGCCCGCGGCTGAGACCCCACCCATCGCCATCAAGTCCGAAAAATGCCTCGGTCGTCGCGCTCGAGCGCGACGACCCAGGCATTTTCCGGGTGTGTCAGGTGGCGTCGCGGGCGATGAGGGCCCAGGCGACGGATTCGTCGGGGTCCTCGACCGCCAGCTGGAGCTGCCAACCGATCGCTGGTTCGTGCGCGTCCCAGCGATACCAGCGCAGGTCGTGTGCCAGTTCCGCGAGCTCGTCTGGTGGAACCGGCCAGTCGTCGAGCAGGTCGCCGAACGCGGCCAGGGTCCACCAGGCGCCGAACCGTCCCGAGGCGCCGCCGCGCCGTCGTCCGTGGGCACCGCCGCTCGCACCCGCCCACGCCATCCAGGCGAGCGCCGTCGCAGGGTCGAGCTCGGCCACGCGTGCTCGCCGCAGGCCGAGCGCACCGAGCGCACCGCCGATGTCCCCGTCGACGCACACCGTCTCGACATGGCCGTTCGAACTCGACGTCCACGGCTCCACGAGTTGCCGCACGGCGAGTTCGACGTCGTCGTCGAGCAGCTCGGCGCGGCTCGTGTCGATGTCGTCCCAGTCGTCGGGGAGCGGCGGAGCCGGGAACTCCGCGCCGGCGTCGGTGTAGTCGGCGAGCGCGTAGGTCGGCTCCCACGGCTGCAGATCGAGGGGGACGTCGAGCACTGGCGGGAGGTCGGGCGCGTCGATCGTCTCACCACGCAGGACCCGCTCGTGAGCGACGAAGGCGGCGCGGGGCCCGCGATCGAGCTCGGGCGACAGATCGGCCCAGGTGTGGTGCTGGGCGGCCACCTCGGTCAGCGGCCCGATCGTGAACCGACCCGACAACCCGTCGGTCTCGTCGAGGACGGCCGCGACGAACTCCGGTGCCGCGTGCAGGGCGAGGCGGTACTCGGCCAGTGTCGCCGCGGGCCAGAGCTGGCGTCCGGTGGCGACCGCGTGGCGCGCGCGATCGCGTATCCGGAGCAGGCCCACCCAGTCGCGGTCACCCGATCGATCGTCGATCAGTCGTACGAGCCCGTCGAGGTCGGCGCGATGGACCAGGTCGTCGAGCGCTTCGTCGTCGACCTGCACGCTCAGACCAGCGGCCAGGGATAGCGACGCCCGGTGGGGTCGGTCGGGAAGCGACGGTTCGTCACGCACCACGCGGCACGGCCCTGCAGTGCCTCGACCTCGTCGTCGGCGAGCAACGTGGCGATCTCGAGCGGCACCCGCTCGCACAGCGCCCCCACCCGAACGAGCAGGTCGTCGTCGATCGGCTCGCCGCCGAACTCCCAGATCACCGTGCGGAGCTTGTACTCGGCGGCGAAGCACAACCCGTTGTCGATGCCCCACACGGACGCCGGTTCACCGGCGCGCTCCGGGATCAGGAGGACGTGGCCGCTCTTGCGGTCGGTGTTGTTGGCGAGGATGTCGAGCAGCGCCATCGCTCGCAGTCGGTCGTGCAGCTCGGGGTGCGCCTCGTGGATGGTGAAGTAGTGCTGGCTGTGGTCGGCGGTGACGAACCACTGGATCGACCCTTCGCCGAGGGGTCCGTCGCGCAGCACCGTCGGCGGCACCACGTGGAGCCCGAGGTGCTCGCTCAGCAGGTAGGTGGCCACCTCACGGCGGTGCAGGCCCGGCTCGAAGTCCCACAACGGCCGTTCCCCCCGCGTCGGCTTGTAGATCGCCGGATGGCTCGAGCCGTCGTGGGTGACGTGGACGAGGAACGTCGCATTGCTGCTGTACGGCATGCGGCCTTCGACCTCGATCTCGCCCTGCAGGAGATGGCGGATCGGATCGTCGACCTCGTCGACGCGCAACTCGACGCTCTGCTCGTCGTGCTCCTCGTCGTCGTCGTGCAGTGCCACGCCGGGTCAGTTCATCCGGGGACAGTCGTGGCCGTCGGGATCGATCGGAAAACTGCACCACTGACACGCTGGGCGCCCGGCCTCGACCACTTCGTCGGCGTGGTCGCAGAACGCCGCCGCCTGGCCCCGGCTCAGGTACAGGCGCACGTGGCCACGATCGTCGTCGATCGCCTCGCCGTCGTCGTCGACCTCGCCGATCTCTTCGAGTTGGATCAGTACCCGGTCGTTCGACCGGTCGTAGCCCAGCCCGATCGGGCCGAGCACGAACGACGGATCGAGCGGATCGCGCAGTTCCAGCGCGCCCGGCATCGGGCGGTCCTCGGCGGGTGGGAGGTCGGCGAGCACCTTGCGCAAGTACTGCACGATCGCCGCGGTCTGTTGCTTCTCGCACTTGACGGTCACGCGTTGGCCGTCGGAACGCGCCTGCAGCAGGAACGTCCGCTCGCCCGGCCGGCCCACCGTGCCGACGGTGAACGCCGACACCTCGTCGAATTCGAAGAACACACTCATCGCACGCTCACGAGGGCTGGAGGTCGGTCAGTGGGCGCCCGGTCGAGTTGACCGCGAGAACGGCGGGGCCGCCCGGACCCCACGTGATCGCCGTGACGGACGCCGGACTGATGACGATGCGCTGGAACAGGTCGATGTGGGTGCCGAGGGCATGGGCGACTGCCGCCTTGATCGTGTCGGCGTGGGAGACGCACACGATCGTGCCGCCGGGGTGCGCCGCGCGGAGGCGGTCGAGCGTGGAGACCATCCGGGTCTGCATCTCGGTGAAGCTCTCACCGTTCGGGAACCGGAAGATCGACGGTGCTCGCTGCACGGTCTGCCATTCGGGGAGTTTCATCAGCTTCTTCAACTCGGCACCCGTCCAGTCGCCGAAGTCGCACTCGAGGAGGCCGCGATCGATCTGTGTCCGCAGACCGCGGGCCTTCGAGATCGGGGCCGCGGTCTCCTTCGCTCGCTCCAGGGGCGAGCTGTAGATGGCATCGACCCGCTTCAGCTCCCCGATGCGATCGGCGGCGATGTCGGCCTGACGCCGACCTTCGTCGGCGAGGTGGAGGCCCTTGGCGCGTCCCGGCAGCACCTTGCCGGTCGTGGGTGTCTGTCCGTGACGAACGAGCAGGATCGTGGTGAACAGCGACGGCTTCGGTGGGGTGCGTTTCGCTGCGGTTCGTTTCGTGGGGCGTGCTGTCGTGGTGGCCATGAGGTGCATCCCAACCTACTGTCGAGGGCCGTGACTCCGCTCGCCAGGCTCGAACGCGACGTGGTGACCTGCCGGGCATGCCCGCGGCTCGTGGCATGGCGTGAGGAGGTCGCGATCACCAAGCGGGCTGCCTACCGTGACGAGACGTACTGGGGTCGCCCCGTCCCGGGGTTCGGCGATCCCGATGCCCGCATCGTGGTGCTCGGCCTCGCCCCGGCGGCGCACGGGGCGAATCGGACCGGTCGGGTGTTCACCGGTGACCGCAGCGGCGACTGGCTGTTCCGGGCGATGCACCGGGCCGGACTCGCCAACCAGGCCGAGTCGGTGGCGCTCGACGACGGCCTTCGTCTCCACGATGCCTGGGTGACGGCGGCGGTCAAGTGCGCACCGCCGGGCAACTCACCGACGCCGGACGAGCGCACCGCCTGTGCGCCGTTCCTCCGACGCGAGTTCGCCGCATTGACCTCGGTGTCGGTCGTGGTGTGCCTCGGCCAGTTCGGTTACCAGGCCGCGTGCGCGCATTTCGGGGTGCGGTCCCGACCCCGGTTCGGTCACGGTGTCGAGGTCGCGATCGACGGCGGTCCCACGCTCGTCTGCTCGTTCCACCCGAGCCAGCAGAACACGTTCACCAAGCGTCTCACCGAACCGATGCTCGACGCCGTGTTCGCTCGTGCCGTCGACCTCGCCGCCCGCTGAGCAGCGACGGGGTCTGGTTGGCCGGGGGAGTCGGTAGCCTCGGAGCGCTGTGAAGTCATCTCGCCGTCCGCTCGTCAAGACCGCTGCCGTCGCGCTCGTCGCGGTGATCGGGTTGGCGGCCTGCACGTCGGATCCGAGCGCCCGTCGTGTCGCCGAGGACCTCGTCCGCACCGAGACCCAGGACGAGCCGGTCGTGCAGGAGTGCATGCTCCAGGTGATCGACGACTTCGACACGGAGTACGGCCTCGACACCCTCGGTGAGGACGCCGAGAGCGACAACGCCGAGACCGCTGCGGCGGCGAACGCCACACTCGACGAGTTCGAAGCCGCGCTCGCCGCCTGTCGCTGACAGGCGCCGACGATTATTCGGGCGTCCGGGTCAGCCCGCCGGCTTCGCCGCGGCGTCGGGCGACGGAGCCGGCGCCTTCTTCTTGGGTGGCGGAACGCCGATCGCCGGGGCCGGGTCGGCCTCCTTCGGCCAGCGGCGCCGGCTGACGATCGACAGCAGGCGCAACAGACGCATCGCGGTCTCGTCGGTCTGAGCCGGTTTGGCGATGATCGACCCGTCGGCGATCATCCGCTCGATCACCTCTTCGCCGAGTTCGGTGCGCACGATCGTGAGCGTCCAGTCGTTGTCCTCGCCGATGCCGCCGGTGGAGACGTCGGCGTGCTCGGCGGCGAAGTCCGGGCAACTCGTGCAGCCCTTGCGGGTCCAGCCGTGGCACTCCTTGAGATCGACCTCGTGGTACGAGCCGTCCTTCATCCAGATCTGGAACACGCCCTTGATGTTCATCTTCACCATGTCCTGCTTCTTCAGGCCGTACTTGGCCTCGAACAGTTCCGTGAAGATGGCGTCGTCGAAGGTCTTCGAGCAGAGCAGCCCGATGTTGAAGAGGAACGGCTTGGAGACCTTGCCGGCCTTGCGGTCCCACATGGTCGGCGGCGACGACGTCTGGCAGCCCATGCCGACGAGGGCGAGGCGCTCGTACCCCTTCTCCTTGGCCTCGGGCAGCGCGAGCGGATTGGCGCAGTAGGTGTAGCGACTCCCGGCGGTGGCGAGGATCTCCTCCTTCGTGGCGACGACGGCGGGTTTCGCCTTCCAGGCGTCGTCGTCCTCGACGCCCGAGACCAGGGCGGCGTCGATGTAGTCGTGTTCGCGCAGCCAGATCAGCATCGCGGAGACGAGGCCGCCGTCCTGGCCCATCTTGTGGACCATGTCGTCGCTGGCCCGGGTGAGGTAGAGCTGGCGCCAGATGCCGGCCATCTCGTCGGGTTCACGGACCCGGCCGAACAGGTGCATGTCGGCCGCCGGTTCCCACGCCCGGAAACGCGGGCACGCCCGGGTGCAGGTGGTGCAACCGCCTCCCTCGCCGAATCCGTGGACGCAGTTGTCGAGGCCGAGTTCCTCCTCGAGGTGGAACGGGATGTACTTGCCCTCCTCGTGCTCGTACCCGATCACGTCGTGGGGGCAGGTGACCACGCAGCCGGCACAACCGGTGCACAGCCCGGTCGTGATCACCTCGGCGTAGAGCTCCTTCCACTGCGCGGTCCAGCGCCCGGCCTGCGTCGGCGTGGTCGGTGACGGGGAGTCCTGGTCGAGGGTGGTCATCTGGGTCACTGTACGCGACGGTCCGGGACGCGACGATCCCCGAGCCTGCCCTCTGAGGACGCAAAGGAGGCTCGGGGACCGCTCGCAGGACGCAACGATGCGCCCGATCCGTGGGGTGCGTCGGCGATGATGCCGATGCGGGACGTCAGCTAGATCGCGTCGGTCCCTTCCTCACCGGTGCGGATGCGCACGAGGCGCTCCACGTCGGTGACCCAGATCTTGCCGTCGCCGATCTTGCCGGTGGCGGCAGATGCGACGATGGCGTCCACGACACCGTCGACCGCGTCGTCGGCGACGACGATGCCGAGGCTCACCTTGGGAACGAAGTCGATCTTGTACTCCGCTCCCCGGTAGGTCTCGGTGTGGCCGCCCTGACGACCGAAGCCGCGGACTTCCTCGACGGTGATGCCGGCGACGCCGATGGCTTTGAGCGCATCCTTGACGTCGTCGAGCTTGAACGGCTTGATGACCGCTGTCACGAGTTTCATGTGATGATTCCTTTGTTGGCTCTGCCTGGATCGGAGTGTGTCAGCTCGTGTGAGCCATGTCGGGGGCGTAGCCCTGGAGACCGTGTTCGAGGACGTCGAGGCCCTGGACCTCTTCCTCGCGGCTGACCCGCAGGCCGATGGTGGCCTTGAGGACGCCGAAGAGGATGCCGGTGCAGACGACCACCCAGACGAGGATGATGGCTGCCATCAGCAGCTGGACGAGCAGCTGGTCGATGCCGCCACCGTAGAACAGGCCGGCGTCTTCACGACCGAGGAAGGCGTCGTCGTAGGTGGCGAAGAGGCCGACGGAGACCAGGCCCCAGAAGCCGCAGATCCCGTGGACGCTGACGGCGCCCACCGGGTCGTCGATCTTGACCTTGTCGAAGAACAACACCGAACCGACGACCAGGACTCCGGCGATGGCGCCGATCAGCGCCGACGCCAGAGGGGTGACGGCACCACAGGGGGCGGTGATGGCGACGAGGCCGGCGAGGACACCGTTGCCGATCATGGCGAGGTCGGGCTTGCCGGCGACCAGCGTGATGGTGATGGCGGTGAAGAGGCCGCCGGCGGCTGCAGCGAGCATCGTGTTGACGGCGATCGTCGACACGAACTCGTCGGCGAGCAGCTCGGAGCCGGGGTTGAAGCCGAACCAGCCGACCCACAGGATGAACACACCGAGAATGGCGAACGGGATGTTGTGGCCCGGAATGGCTCGCGGCGAGCCGTCCTCGGCGTAGCGGCCGATGCGGGGACCGAGGAAGAGCGCACCCATGAAGGCGGCGATGCCGCCGGTCATGTGCACGATGCCGGAACCGGCGAAGTCGGAGAACACGGCGCCGTTGATGTCGATGTCGGCGATGAGGCCGCCGCCCCAGGTCCAGTGCACGATCACCGGATAGATGAAGGCACACATCACGGCCGAGAAGATGACGTACGACCAGAACTTGGTGCGTTCCGCCATCGCTCCCGAGGCGATCGTGACCGCCGTCGCGGCGAACACCGCCTGGAAGAAGAACGATGTCGCGGGGCTCAGTCCTCCTTCGGGGATCGCCGCGAGGTCGAGGTCCTGGAGGAAGAAGTTGCTGGTCCCGATGAACCACCCGCCGCTCTCACCGAAGGCGAACGCCCAACCGGTGGCGAAGAAGGCCAGGATGCCGACGATCGCGTCGGTCATGTTCTTGGCGAAGATGTTCACCACGTTCTTGGCGCGGGTCATGCCGGCTTCGACGAGCGCAAAACCTGCCTGCATGAAGAACACCAGCACGCCGGCGATGAACACCCAGATGTTGTTCAGGTAGTCCTGAGTCGTCGGTACGTAGTCCTGGGCGAAACCGACCGATGGTGTGATGGCCAAGATGGCGACGACGCCACCCAGGCCGGAAGCAATTCTCAATGCACGTTTGCGCACGGGTCCTCCAAATAGGGATAGGGAAAGGGATTGCGAGTCCAGTGGCACCGTTGCCGCCCGGATTGCGAGCGCAACCTAAAGGTGACGGATTTCGCGTTTGTCGCCGAAGTGTTTCCTGCGTGTGAATGGTCCGGCGGCGGTCGGCACCGCTGGACTTGACCCGCGGGTCAAGTCGACTGGCAGAATGGAGGACATGGATCTCTCCTATCCCCCCGAAGCCGAGGAATTCCGCGCCGAGATCAAGGCGTGGCTGCACGACAACCTGCCCGACGGCTGGTTCGACGAGGGCTTCGAGATGAGCGACGAGGAACGCAAGCGGTTCAACGAGGAGTGGCCGCAGAAACTGTTCGAGGGTGGGTGGATCTGCGCCACCTGGCCCGCCGAGTACGGCGGCAAGGGCCTCACCACGATGCAGGGTGTCGTGCTCTCGGAGGAGTTCGCGAACGCCAAGGCACCGATGCGCGGCGACTTCTTCGGTGACACGCTCGTCGGCCCCACCATCCTGCAATGGGGCACCGAGGAGCAGAAGAAGGAGTTCCTTCCCGGCATCCTCAGCGGCACGACCCGGTGGTGTCAGGGGTTCTCCGAGCCGAACTCCGGTTCCGACCTCGCGTCGTTGAAGACCACCGCCGTGCTCGACGGCGACGAATGGGTGATCAACGGCCAGAAGGTGTGGACCACCCAGGGCCACCACGCCGATTACTGCTTCCTGCTCACGCGAACCGATCCCGACGCGAAGAAGCACGCCGGGATCTCCTACATGCTCGTGCCGATGCGCCAGGAGGGTGTCGAGGTCCGCGGGATCACCCAACCCGATGGCACCGCCGAGTTCTGCGAGGTGTTCTTCGACAACGCCCGGTGCGCGAAGGATGCGGTCGTCGGCGGCGTCAACAACGGCTGGAAGGTCGCCAACTCGACCCTCGCCTTCGAGCGTGGCCAATCGGCCACCACGGGCTACCGCCGGTTCGCCGAGGAGTACCGCCTGCTGGTCGAGGCCGCCACCGAGAAGGGCCTGATCGATGACCCGCTGATCCGCCAGCGCCTGATGGAGTACTACACCAAGATCCAGATCCTGCGCATCAACGGGCTCCGCAACCTGTCGGCCACGTTGAGCGGCGGCGGCGACATGGGCACGATCGCACTCGGCGCCACCAACAAGATGTTCTGGTCCGAGATGCACAAGGCGGCGATGGAGCTCGCCGTCGACATCTACGGCGCGGAGGGCATGCTGATCGACTCCGGCCCCGAGTCGGGCGGTTGGCCCGGCGCCGCCCGCGACAAGCGCCGCGAGGGCTACCCGGTGAGCCCGATGATGTCGTCGTTCTTCTTCTCGCGCTCCGAGACGATCTGGGGTGGCACCAGCCAGATCCAGCGCAACATCGTCGGCGAGCGAGTCCTCGGCCTCCCCAAGGAGCCCAAACCCCCCACCGACTGACGACCCTCCCGCTCGCCACCCCGTTCTCGTGAACGAGGTGCGCACCCGTGCCGCATCTCGTTCACGAGGTGCGGTCAGGCGGCGACGAAGGTGGCGTGACGGCGCCGGTAGAGCACGACGATCTGGTCGATCGTGCCGTGGAAGTCCTCTGCGAGTTCCTGGTCGGTGACCCGTTCGACCTCCCACCCGAGTAGGCGGGCCTGCCGATCGCGGGTCTTGTCACGCTGCGCGTCGAGGCGTCCGCCGTGCCAGGTGACGTGGTCGATCTCCAGCGCCCAGCGAATGGTCGGGTCGGCTCCATCGGGATGGATGGTGATGCCGTTGGGGAGGACGATGGGGAGTTGCCGGACGAGCACGATGCCACGTGCCTCGAGTGCCGTGAGGACGCGCAGTTCGAGTCCCGAGTCGGCCGGCTTCTGCCAGTCGGCCCGTCGGGACATGACTCGTTTGACCCGAGCGAGTCCGGGTCGACCCCTCGCCTGAAGTCGTTGTGCCGTCCCCCAGAGCGTGGGCAGCGTCGCGTGCTGGTCGAGGACCCACTCGGTCAGCCGTTCGAAGCGCTCGTCGTCGAGATCGCGAGCGCAGTCGAACCAGGCCCGCGGCGGTGCCGCAACCGCGATGCCGTCGTCGCGCTGAACGACCTCGTCGGTGGAGAGGACATTCGATCGGCGGAGCACCACGCCCTTGGTGATCGGTGTTCGGTCATGAGCGACCAGGATGTGCGGCACGTCGGGCTGCCAGACGTGTCGGAATCTCCACAGGCGCGCCGCCGCGACTCCGCCGACGAGCGCCCCCGAGTCAGCAGCGCATGCCGCCGCGCAGCGCGATTCGAAGGTGTCGGGTGCGGTGGCGAGGCGGTACACGTGCTTGTGCTCGACGACGAGCAGACCGCTGGTCACCAGTCGTCGCACGCTGTGTCGAGAGACCCCGTCCTGGAGCAGTTGATCGTGGGTGATGATGCCATGGCGTCGTGAGACGACGTCGGCGAGCTCGGACGAGATGGTGGCCATGGAATCTCCCTGGTGTCGGAACGCTCGTTGGTGGGCCGTCGGCCGAGCGGGGTGATCCCGTGATGCCCACGCTACGAACGGCCCGACGAAACCGCTCCCTCGATCCCAACTCGTGAACAAGATGCGGCGTGGGTGCGCGCCTTGTTCACGAGAACGGGGGTGGAGGTGTGCGGGGTCGGTCGGGGGGACTACGGTCGCTTGAAATGGACGAACTACTCGATGCCGACGGGAGCCCCCGACCGATCGCACGAGACCTGATCGAGCTGATCCAACGCCTGGGCATCGACGAGGTCCGGGCCCGCCAGCGAGTGTCCGACCTCGAGATCCTGACGATGGGGATCTCGTTCACGGTGTACAGCGACGGCGAGAACATCGACCGTGCCTGGCCCTTCGACATCATCCCCCGGTTGATCGACGGCCGGGAGTGGGCCGTGGTCGAGCGCGGTCTCGCGCAGCGACTGCGGGCGCTCAATCGATTCATCGACGACATCTACAACGACCAGCAGATCATCGCCGACGGTGTGTTCCCGGCCGACCTGCTCGAGGACTCGGCGAACTTCCGCCCGGAGTGCCGGGGCGTGCACCCCAAGTACGGGGTGTGGGCGCACATCTCCGGCTCGGACCTCGTGCGTGCCGGGGACGGCCAGCTCTACGTGTTGGAGGACAACCTCCGGGTGCCGTCGGGTGTCAGCTACGTCCTCGAGAACCGCGGCGTCGCCAAGCGGGCGTTCCCGGAGCTCTTCGAACGACACCGCATCCGCCCCGTCGACGCGTACACCGACGAACTCAACAAACTCCTGTCCTCGCTCGCACCCGAAGGGCGGTACGACCCGACGATCGTCGTGCTCACGCCGGGCATCTACAACTCCGCCTACTTCGAACACTCCTTCCTCGCGCAGCGCATGGGTGCCGAACTCGTCGAGGGTCAGGACCTGGTGGTCGGCGACGACGACTGCGTCTACATGAAGACGATCCAGGGACGCGAGCGCGTCGACGTCATCTACCGGCGGATCGACGACCTGTTCATCGATCCCGAGGCCTTCCTGCCGGACTCGATGCTCGGTGTGGCCGGCCTCATGAGGGCGTGGAAGGCGGGCAACGTGGGGATCGCCAACGCCCCGGGCGCCGGGGTGGCCGACGACAAGTGCGTGTACGCGTGGGTGCCCGACATGGTGCGCTACTACCTCCACGAGGAGCCGTTGATCCCCAACGTGCCGACGTACCGCTGCATGTACGACGACGAGCGCGAGCACGTCCTCGCGAACATCGGTGACCTCGTCCTGAAGCCCGCGAACGAGAGCGGCGGCTACGGCATCGTGATCGGCAATCGCGCCACGGCCGACGAACTGGAAACCGCCGCCGCCGCGATTCGCGCCGATCCGCGCAACTGGGTGGCGCAGCCGATCCTCGACCTCTCGACCGGCCCGACGCTCGTGGAGGACGGCATCGAGCCACGCCACCTCGACCTTCGCCCATTCATCCTGACCGGGGAGCGCAGCTACGTCACCGCCGGCGGATTGACCCGCGTGGCGCTCACCAAGGGGTCGCTCGTCGTCAACTCGTCGCAGGGTGGCGGCAGCAAGGACACCTGGATCGTCGATTCCGTGCCCACCCAGTCGCAGTCGCAATCCCAGTCCCAGTCCCAGTCCCAGTCCCAGTCCCAGTCCCAGTCCCAGTCCCAGGGGAGCGACTGATGGCGCTGTTGTCCCGGGTGGCCGACCGGATGTACTGGGCTGCCCGCTATGCGGAGCGAGCCGAGGACTCAGCGCGCGTGCTGCGCGCCTACGGTGACGTGCTCGCCGACCTCCCGATCGCGTCGTCGCGTTGGTACCCGCTGGTCACGATCTCCGGCAGCGACGTTCGGCTGGCGGCCGTGAGCGGATCCGACGAGAGTCAGGTCGCGCAGTTCCTGATCGCCGACCGCGAACACCCCAACAGCATCCTCAACACCGTCGATCGCAGTCGGGAGAACCTGCGGACCTGTCGCGAGGTGTTGCCCCGGGAGGCATGGCAGACCATCAACGACCTGTCGATCTACGTCCGCGGGGCGGCGGTGACCTCGGTGGAGCGTCGACGGCGCGACCGCTTCCTGTCGCGGGTGATCGACGAGAGTCGCCGGTTGGACGGGGTGCTGAACTCGACGATGACCCGTGACGAGGTGTTCGAGATGTGGCGCCTCGGCCGCTACATCGAGCGCGCCGACATGACCACGCGAGTACTCGGTGTTCGCGCCGCCAGCCTGCTCTCGCTGCCGCCAGGTGCCGTCGACGAGTTCGCCGAGGTGCAGTGGATGGGCGTGCTGCGGTCACTGTCGGCGTTGCAGATGTTCCAGCGAGCAACCAGAGGGCCGATCGACGGGCCCGCCGTCGTGCGCTTCCTGCTGTTCGACCACCGCTTCCCCCGGTCGGTCGCCGGCTGTCTGGCCGAGATGCGCGGATCGATCCTCCGTCTGCCGGGGTATTCGAACGTCCTCGGCGCGGTGGAGGCCGCAGATCGCCAACTCCGGCGGAGCCGCCCCGCCGCGGACGACGGCGCCGCGCTCGACGCGGCGATGGAAGACGTCCAGCTCGCCCTGTCACGCCTCGATCGGGTGATGCACGAGCAGTACGTCGTGCACGAGTGACCGACCGGATGGACATCGACGTGGATGCACCGACCGGCATGTTCAGCCCGGGTGGCGTCGACGCATCCGCGCTGATGGCATCGATCGCCGGGCTCGGTGATCTCGCCGGGAGGCAGATCGACCACGACCGGCTGCTCGCGGCCGAAGGCGCCGGGCACATCGTCCACGATCTCCCGTTGCGAGCGGACGGTCGGATGGTGGCGCTCGAATCCCGGCCGTGGCGTCTCGACCCCATCCCGTTGGTGATCGACGGCGACGAGTTCGTCGCGCTCGCCGATGGAGCGATCGCCAGGATGCGGATGCTCGAATCGATCCTCCGAGACCTCCACGGTCCGCGCAGCCTGTTGACCGATGGCGTGGTCGATCCGATCGCGTTGTGGGGGAGCCCGAGGTACCGGCTCGCCGCGTTCGGCACCCGCCCGCACCGGCGCTGGATGACGAACTACGCCGTCGATGTCGTGCGTGATCTCGACGGTCGGTGGCGGGTGGTGCGCGACATCACCGATGCTCCGGCCGGCGTCGGATATGCGCTCCTGGGGCGCTCCGTCGCAGCGCGGGTGCACCGCGACATGATCTCGCGGCTGCCCGGTGGTCGAGCACTTCGCTCCCTCGACCCCTTCGCCGACCGCCTGCGCGACGGTCTCGCCGACGTGGCGGCCACGCGCAACCCACGGATCGTGGTGCTGTCCGGCGGCGTCGATCATCCGTCGTACGTCGAGCAGTCGTATCTCGCCACTCGGCTGGGGCTCAACCTCGCCGAGGGCGCGGATCTCGTCGTCCGGCAGCGGCGCGTGTGGCTGCGATCGCTGTCGGGTCTCGAGCCCGTCGACGTCCTGTTCCGCCGCCTCGAAGACGACCGCTGCGACCCGATGGAGGTCAATGCCGAAGGCAGCGTCGGCGTGCCGGGGCTGCTGCTCGCGGCCCGATCCCGTGGGGTGACGCTGGCGAACGCCCACGGCTGCGGCGTGCTGGAGGACCCGACGCTCGGCGAGTACTGGGATGCGAGCGGCGCTTGGCTCACGGGTCGTGACTCCGACTACCAGGGGGTGTGGCCGCTGCCGTTCATGCCGGCAGCCGAGCGGGCCGAGACGTCGTGGACGACGTATCCGAGCTACGACGGCAACGAACTTGTCGAGCGCGCCGTCACGCTGCGTCTGCACCTCGTGGCCAGCGACAAGGGCATCGACGTGCTGCAGGGCGGAAGCGCTCGCGTGCTGGCACCCGGCGACGATCCGATGTCGCCCACGTTGGCGACGGCGAAGGACGTGTGGGTGGTCGGTGGGACCGTTGCACCCCCGGCGGTCCGGCGTCGCGACCCGCTTCCACAGGTCGACCTGATCGCCTCGGTGCCCACCCGGGCGGCGGAGGCCCTGTACTGGGCCGGACGGGCGATGGAGCGGGCCGAACTCGTCGCCCGCTCGATGGAGGTCGTTCTCGACCGCACGAGTGGGCTCGTCGACGCCGAGGTCGCGGAGCCGTGGGTGGTCAACGGTCTCGACATGCTCGCGGCGGTGGCCGGTGTCTCGGGTCGCGTCGATCCGGCCGCGACCGATCGAGCCGGTGCCACGTTCGCGCTCGCCGTCGAGGCTCTGGCCGACCAGCTCGGATCGTTCCTGGCGGAGGCCGCATCGGTGCGCGAGTTCTTCTCCGTCACCGCCGGTCGGATGCTGTCGCGCCTCGCCGAGTCGCGTGCGCAACTCCGATGGTTGATCCCGACGGACGGATCGGCGACGTCGGTCGTCGACATCGCCCGGATCGACGGGCGCCACCTCGAGGCGATCCTGATCGATCTCGCGTCGCTGGTCGGGCTCTGGAACGAGAGTGTGCTCCACGGTCCGGCGTGGCGGTTCGGTGAGGTCGGCCGGCGTCTCGAGCGCGCGTTCGGTGTGATCGATGGTGTTCGGGGTGCGTTCGGACTGCACGACGCATCGGTCGTCACGGAGTGGACCGGCCCGATGATCGCGTCCGACGATCATCGGCTCGACTTCCAGCGCCAGCGAGTGATCGAGATCGTGCTCGCGTCGAACGAGAGCCTCGTCGCCTATCGGCGGCGTCACCGCAGCGACGTCGAGTTCGAGCGTGCCCTGCATCTCGTCGTCGCCGACGCGCACAACCCCCGGTCGGCCGCGTCGGCGATCGCCTCGGTTCGCCATCAGGCCGATCGCCTCGGTTGGGTCCTCGGGGTCGACACCGCGGACGGTGTCCTCGCCGCGCTCGAGGCGGCGTCGTTCGGGTCGGTCGACAGCGTCGTCGATGCCCTCGACGAGGTCTTCGGCGCGTGCGATCTGCTCGCCCGCGACGTCGTCGGCTCGTACCTTGCTGCCCCGGTCGATCCCCGAATGATGGGCCGGGGCTGAGATGCCGGGCCAGCACTACCGTGTCGTCCACCTGACGGACTACCGGTACGGCGCGACGATGCTCGACGGGTACAGCGTGGCGTGCGTGTTGGCACGTCCGACGCCGTCGCAGCGGGTGGTGTCGTCGGTCGTCACCACCACGCCGGAGGCCGACGAGTACGACGAGCGCGAGGACGTCTTCGGCAACCGGGTCGTCCAGTTCGGGTTGCACACTCCACACGACGGCCTGACGGTCATGGCGATCACGGAGGCGGTGATCTGGGCGCAGGAGCTGCCGCGGGTCGACGTGGCCTGGGAGCGTGTGGCGGCGACGGTCGCCGGGCTGCGCGGACCGATGGCGCTCGACGTGGCGCCGTTCGCCGCGCCGTCACGATTCGTCACCGTCGACCGCAACCGGTTGGCCCTGTTCGATCTCGTGTCGCAGTCGTTCCGGCCCGGCCGCCCGATCGTCGAGGCGACGGTTGCGTTCTGCTCGCAGATCTTCGAGACGTTCGCATTCGATTCGTCCTTCACCGAGGTGAGCACGCCCCTCGACGTCGTCCTGGACAGTCGACGCGGCGTGTGTCAGGACTTCGCCCACCTCGCGGTCGGCTGTCTTCGCACGATCGGTCTTGCGGCCCGCTACGTCAGCGGCTACATCGAAACCGATCCGCCGCCGGGCGAACCGAAGTCGATCGGCGCGGATGCGTCACATGCGTGGTGCTCGGTGTGGATTCCCGATCACGGTTGGCTCGATTTCGATCCGACGAACGGGATCGTGTCGCCAGCGCGTCATGTCACGATCGGTTGGGGCCGTGACTATGCCGACGTCGCGCCGGTGCGCGGCGTCGTGGTCGGTCCGTCGTCGGCTCAGTCGCTGTCGGTGTCGGTCGACGTCTCTCGGATCTGAGCCGCAACACCCCTGGGTGTGACATCGGTCAGCGGTGGGAATGCGCTTGCGATTCGGAGGTGTTGGGGAGACAGGATGGAGCCCATGTCGACGGTCACGAGCGCGCCCGAGGAGCGCCCTTCGCTGTTGACGCGTCCGTTCATGATCGTCACGGCGTCGGCGCTCCTGTTCTTCGTCTACATCGGCATGCTGATCCCGATCGTGCCGCTGTTCATCGAGGGCCCCCTCGGGGCCGGGGAGTTCGGCATCGGCGTCACGGTCGCCGCGTTCGCGCTGGCGGCGATCTGTGCCCGGCCGCTGCTCGGCCGGCTGGCGGATCGGTACGGCCGTCGCGTGTTGATGGTGGGCGGTGCGATCGTCGCCGGCCTCAGCGGCATCGGGTCGAGCCAGGTGAGCGAGTTCTGGCAGCTACTCGCGCTCCGGGGTCTCACCGGGATCGGCGAAGCCGCGGTCTTCGTGGGCGCGGCCACGC
>CAVQRU010000024.1:0-48050 GCA_963715285.1 Ilumatobacteraceae bacterium
TCATCGCCGCACGGTACCCGTCGACGGATCGACGGGCGATGTCCAACCCCGGGTCGGTGCCCCGATCCGGCCCGATGTGGGGTTCAGCGCGCTGCGGCAAGCGCCCGGTCGACCGGCTCTCGGATCTGGTCGGCGAGGGCGATCCCGACGGGCAGGTTCTCCTCGACCACCAGATACACGCCGTACCCGTCGGCGAGTTCGAGCCATGGCACCGCGCCGTAGGCGCCGGGGTCGGTCACGTACCCGTCGGCCGGCGACCGGACCCACCATCCCAGGCCGTAGCCGGCCAGACCGGGGTACCCGGTGGGGCCGGACCGCTCGATGACTCGATCCGTGTGCATTCGCTCGACCGACTCGGCGCTGAGTACCGGTGTCTCGCCGCAGCGCCCCGCTCGCAGCTGCATCAGGAGGAGCTCGGCGTAGTCCGGCGCCGAGATGTAGGCGCCGCCCTCCATGTTGGGGTTCGCGGTGGGCGCAATGGTGGAGGGGTCGCCGGAGAAGGCGCGTGGGTACTCGAACGTGAGCGGGCCGAACTGGGCCCACTGGTTCGTGAAGCCGAGCGAGTCGATCCCGCACGGTCCGACGTAGGTCTCCGTCACGAGGTCGCTCCAGGATCGACCGCTCACGACTTCGGCGACCGCGCCGGCCACCTGCCACTGGCCGCCGCCGTAGCGGAACTCGGTGTCGGGGGCGACGACGTCGCGGTCGTCCTCGGCGGTCGTGAAGATCGTCTCGCCGCACCGTTCGAGGTCGTCGGCGAGGTCGAACTGGCAGGTGTACGGCCCGTAGAGGGCCTTCGGTCCGAGACCGACGAGCCCGGAGCTGTTGGACAGCAGCTGCGCGACCGTCGCCGTCGCCGTCGCCGTCGACGGATCCTCCGGTTGCCAGCCGGTGAGATCGGCGATCGGCTGATCGAGGTCGAGCACTCCCAGGTCGTCGAGTCGGAGCAGGACGCCGGCCACGATCATCTTGCTCGCCGACGCGACCAGCGACACCCGCTCGGGTCCGAACTCGCCCCAGTAGTCCTCGAACACGATCCCGTCCTCGCGATCGACGACCACCAACCCTGCCCCGTCCAACCCCCGTTCGTCGACGAATCTCTCGACGATCGGGGACACCTCCGAGAAGTCGTAGGACCTCGGCGGCGTGGCGACCGGTTCGGTCGACGAGGTCGGTTCGGTCGTGGTGGCGTCCGTGGACGTCGCGACGCTCGCGGACGGCACCGAACCGGTGGGCGCCACGGTGGTGTCCGTGGCGGTCATGGTTGTGGTCGTCGCGGTCGTCGCGGTCGTCGCAGTCTGCGTCCCGGTGGGCGCCGGCTCGCCGACGAGGCCGTCGTCGGCGCACGATGCAACCATCAGGGCAACCGCGAGGGCTGCGAGACGTGCCCCGAGCTGCGATCGGCGACCGTCCCGGCGAGAAACGGTCATGGGGTCACGGTACCGGATCCCGTAGCCTCCATCCTGTGACGAGCAACCTGGAAACGGTCCGCATCGGTGTCCTCGGATGCGGCAACGTGGGGGCCGCCTTCGTGCAACTCGTCGAGGCCCAGGCGCCGTTCGTCGAGCGCCGGACCGGCCTCCGCCTCGAGGTCACCCGGGTCGCCGTGCGCAACCTGTCGGCGCCACGCGACGTCGAGCTGGTCGACGGCGTGCTCACCCGTGATTCGCACGCCCTCGTCTCCGACCCCGACGTCGACCTGGTGGTCGAGGCGATCGGCGGCATCGAGCCCGCGCGGGAGCTCATCCTCGAGGCGCTCGCCAACGGCAAGCCGGTCGTCACCGCCAACAAGGAGCTGCTGGCCAACGTCGGGGCCGAGCTCTATGCAGCTGCCGACGCGGCCGAACGCGACCTGCTCTTCGAGGCAGCGGTCGCCGGTGGCATCCCGATCATGCGCGCGCTGCGCGAGAGCCTCCACGGAGAACCGATCCGGCGGGTGCTCGGGATCATCAACGGGACGACCAATTTCATCCTCACCAAGATGACCGACGCCGTCGCCGGTGGGGGAGAGGCCGACTACGCCACCGCGCTCGCCGAGGCGCAGCGACTCGGTTTCGCCGAGCGCGATCCGACCGCCGACGTCGAGGGCTTCGATGCCGGGGCGAAGGCGGCGATCATCGCCACGGTCGCCTTCGGCGCGAAGGTCGTGGCCGGCGACGTGTACCACGAGGGCATCAGTCGCATCACCGGTGCAGAGATCGCGATCGCCCATCGTCTCGGCTACGTCGTCAAGTTGCTCGGCATCGTCGAGCGCGACGCCGACAACGGTGAGATCAGCGTGCGGGTGCACCCCACGATGGTGCCGCTGCACCATCCACTCGCCTCCGTGCGCGACAGCTTCAACGCGGTGTTCGTCGAAGGTGACTTCGTCGACTCGCTCATGTTCTACGGGCGCGGCGCCGGGGGAGCGCCGACGGCGAGCGCGGTGTTCGGCGACGTCGTCGACGCGGCGATCAACCTGCGCAACGGCACCCACGGATCGCTCGGCGTGCTCGAACCCGCCACGGTGCGGGCGATCGACGAGACCTCGGCGGAGTATCTGCTCGGCCTCGACGTGGCCGACCGTCCGGGCGTGCTCCACGCGGTCACCGGTGTCTTCGCGGAGCACGGCGTCAGCATCCGTGCCGCCGAGCAGGAGGGCAACGGACCCGACGCCCGGCTCGTCTTCATCACCCACGAGGCTCGCGAGTCCGACGTCCAGGCGACGGTCCGGGCCCTGCGTGACCTCGACGTCGTCCGCAACGTCGGCGGCCTCCTGCGAGTGATCGGCGACTGATCCCGATGCGGTACGTCTCCACCCGCGGCGATGCACCCGAGCTCGGTTTCGCCGACGTGCTCCTCGCCGGTCTCGCCACCGACGGCGGGCTGTACGTACCGGAACGTTGGCCGAAGCTCGCCGCCGGGCCCTCGACGTCCTACGTCGAACGCGCCGTCCAGGTGATGCTCCCGTTCGTCGAGCCCGACCTCGACGAGATCACGCTCACGAAGCTCTGCACCGACGCCTACGAGACCTTCCGCCATCCGGCGGTGACGCCGCTCGTGCAACTCGACCACCAGCAGTGGGTCCAGGAGCTGTTCCACGGCCCGACCCTGGCGTTCAAGGACGTCGCGCTGCAGCTCGTGGGCCGGATGTTCGATCACGTCCTCGCGCAGCGCGGCGAGCGGGTCACGATCGTCGGCGCCACGAGCGGCGACACCGGTTCTGCGGCGATCGACGGCGTCGCCGGGTGCGAGCACGTCGACATCGTGATCCTCTACCCACTGGGTCGAACGAGTGAAGTGCAGCGTCGACAGATGACCACGGTCGACCAGCCGAACGCCCACGCGGTGGCCGTCGAGGGGACGTTCGACGACTGCCAGGATCTCGTGAAGGCGATGTTCAACGACGTCGAGTTCCGTCGGCGCAACAACCTGTCAGCGGTGAACTCGATCAACTGGGCCAGGGTGATGGCGCAGACCGTCTACTACGTCACGGCCGCGGAGAACTTCGCCGATCCGGTGACGTTCAGCGTGCCGACCGGCAACTTCGGCAACGTGCTGTCGGGTTGGATCGCTCGGGAGATGGGTGCGCCGATCCGTGACTTCCTGGTCGCGTCGAACACCAACGACATCCTCACCCGCTTCGTCAACGACGGCGACATGTCGACTCGCGACGTCGTGCCCACGCTGAGCCCGTCGATGGACATCCAGGTGTCGTCGAACTTCGAGCGGCTGCTGTTCGAGATGAACGGTCGCGACGGCGGCATGACCGCCGAGCAGCTCGGCCGCTTCCGTGCCACCGGGCGTCTCGACATCGAGGCCGACCAGCGCGAGGAGTACATCACGGGGCACTTCCGCGCCGCCTCGTTCGACGACGAGGCGACGATCGACGAGATCGCCCGCATCCACCGCGACACCGGGATGCTCCTCGATCCGCACACGGCCACCGGCACCGCAGCCGCAGCGCTGCTCACCGGTCTCGACGGTCCCGACCATCCCGTGGTCACGCTCGCCACGGCGCATCCGGCGAAGTTCCCCGACGCCGTCGAGCGCGCCACCGGCGTCCGCCCCGGGCTGCCGGAGCACCTCGCCGACCTGTTCGACCGCCCCGAACGCACCGAGACCGTCGCCTGCGAACTCGAGGCCGTCGAAGCCCTCGTCGAACGCCTCACCCGCCACTGATCGACGCTCCTTCCGACGGCGCCACCGCCGCCGAACGCCGCCGGATTTCGGTCGCGTGCCGACCGTCTCGAGGGATTTTTCGGGGTGAGGCGGGAGGGGGATCCGGTGTGGTGTTGACGGAGATGCGTGGCGGACGGCCGCGGGTCTGATATCATGACGTTCGCTCGGTTCGCCCGAGCCGCACCCCGAGATCTCGGTCGTGTGCGAATTTTCTGCCAGGGGACCCCGTCTGCGGGCGCGATCGGCGCCACCACACACCCCTCCCCCTGGTACTCCAACACTCGTGCCGTCACGTTCGGCGCACGAGAAGAGAGGAACCCTCGTGGCCGCAGCCGCACTCGAACAGTCCATGCTCGAATCGAAGGACAAGGACACCCTGCTGGAGATGGCCAAGGCGCTCGGCGTCAAGGTCACCGCCAGGCAGAAGAAGTCGGACATCATCGACAAGATCCTCGACACCACCGGTTCGGGCGCGAGCGCGCCCGCCGCCGAGACGCCGAGCGCGGCGCCCGCCGAGCCCGCGTCCCCCGTCCGGGACGCCACCGCGCCCGCGGCCGAGGAGGCGGCGAACGTCGAGTCTGCAGCCCCGAACGGTGCGAGCTCGACCAGTGCGCCCGAGGTGGTACTCGGGCCTGACGGCGAGCCACTCGCCGACTGGGAGATCGAGCTCTCCCGCAACGGTGGCGGCACCGATGGCGGCGACGCCGGCGAGGCGTCGACCTCCGACGCCTCGCGAGGCGAACGCCCCCGCGGCGACCGCAACCGCCAGGATCAACAGCGCAGCGAGCGCGAGAACGGCAATCGCGACCAGGCAGGCAACCGCGACCAGGGTGGCAACCGTGACCAGGCCGGCAACCGCGATCAGGCCGGCAACCGTGATCAGGGCGGCAACCGTGACCAGGGCGGCAACCGTGACCAGGGCGGCAACCGTGACCAGGGCGGCAACCGTGACCAGGCAGGTAACCGTGACCAGGGCGGCAACCGCAACAGCCAGGGCGGAAACCGGAACCGGAACGACCACGACGGCGGCGAGGGCGGCAACAAGCGGCGCCGCCGCCGGCGCAAGGGCAGGGGCGGCCAGGAAGGCCCGCAGGGTGAGGACGTCGAACTGATCGAGCAGGATCACGGCTTCGAGAGCAGTGAACCCGTCGACGTCGAGGGGTACCTCGACATCCGCGACGAGGGCTACGGCTTCCTGCGCGTGAACGGCTACCTGCCGAGCAAGGCCGACGCCTACATCCCGCTGAAGCTGGCCCGCCAGTTCGGGCTGCGCAAGGGTGACCACATCACCGGCAAGGTGCGTCCCGCAGGCCGCAACGAGAAGAACCCGGGCCTGCTCGAGGTGTACACCGTGAACGGTGGCGACCCCGAGCTGGCCAAGAAGCGGCCGCACTTCGAGAGCCTGACGGCGCTGTTCCCCGATCAGCGCCTGACGCTCGAGGACCCGAGCGACCCGGCGAACATGACCGCTCGCATCATCGACCTCGTCTCGCCGATCGGCAAGGGCCAGCGCGGCATCATCGTGTCGCCGCCGAAGGCCGGCAAGACCACGATCATGAAGACGATCGCCAAGTCGATCGAACTCAACAACCCCGAGGTGCACCTGATGGTGCTGCTGATCGACGAGCGGCCCGAAGAGGTCACCGACATGCGTCGCAGCGTCAAGGGTGAGGTGATCTCCTCGACGTTCGACCGGCCGAGCGACGAGCACACCCACGTCGCCGAGATGACGATCGCGAAGGCACGTCGCATGGTCGAGGACGGCCGTGACGTCGTGATCATGCTCGACGGCATCACCCGCCTGAGCCGGGCCTACAACCTCGCAGCCCCCGCCAGCGGCAAGATCCTGTCCGGCGGTATCGACGCCGGTGCGCTGTACCCGCCGAAGAAGTTCTTCGGCTCGGCCCGCAACGTCGAGGAGGGAGGATCTCTCACGATCCTCGCGACCGCGCTCGTCGACACCAACAGCCGCATGGACGAGGCGATCTTCGAGGAGTTCAAGGGCACGGGCAACATGGAGTTGCGCCTCGACCGCAAGGTCGCCGAACGGCGCATCTACCCGGCGATCGATGTCGACGCCTCGTCGACGCGTCACGAAGAGCTGCTCTTCGACCGCAAGCAGCTCCAGCAGGTCTGGAAGCTGCGCAGGGTGCTGTCGGGCCTCGCACAGGACGGCAGCGCTGCCGCCGGGCTCGAGCTGCTGATCGACCGGCTGAAGACGTTCCGCACCAACGACGAGTTCCTCGCCGAGATCGCCAAGCAACCCTCGATGTGAATGAGACGCGGGGTCTGACCCCGCGTCTCATTTGGTTGGCGGGTCGGTAGCGTGGTGCGCCGATCCGGATGACGATCGGGGGCACAGGGCTCACCCGTTCAGCCATCCACAGGAGATCCGACATGAAGGCCGACATCCACCCCAACTACACCGACACCACGGTGCGCTGCTCCTGCGGCAACACGTTCACGACCAAGTCGACCGTCGACGGCGACCTCACCGTCGAACTGTGCAACGAGTGCCACCCGTTCTTCACGGGCAAGCAGAAGCTCGTCGACTCCGGTGGTCGTGTCGAGCGCTTCAACAAGCGCTACGGACAGCGCAAGAACGCGCCGGCCGCAACTCCCGACGAGGGCTGAGCCCAACGCGATTCCCGGTCGCTAGCGTCGGCGTCGTGACCGACCCCGACGACACCGATCGCCGTAGCCGTCTCCTCGGAGTCAAGCTTCGAGCGCTCGTTGCCGCGCACCGCGGTGCCGGCTCACTCGACGTCGAGCCGGGATCGTTCCCCCGCGGCGCCGCCCTGGTCGTCGACGACGCCGCATGGGTGCTCGTCGACGGTCCCGCCGCTGGGTCCCTCGGTGGTGCGCTCGCGTGGGCGATCCGCAACGGCGCCACCTCGCTCGACCTGGTCGCCGAGGCCGACACCGGGCTGCTCGCGCGGCGGGCGCGTCGTCTGTCGTTCCCGGTGCGGGTGTGGTTCGCGGAGGAACGCACGCTGCTGCCGGCGGTTCCCGAACCTCTCGCGCCGCCTCCGCCGCCGTCGTCCGAACACCTGGAACTCGTGGCGGTGATCCACGAGGCGGGCGCGACCCCGAACGTCGAACACGCCGTGGTGTTCGGCGAGGTGCGCGGGTTGGAGGTGTGTCGGGTCGTCGACCAGCCGACGATGGGTCACATCGCCGAACTCGATGTCGAGACCGCCGCATTCGCTGCGAGCGGGGCGGTCGAGGGGGTGCAGCTCGAGGTGGGTGTCGGGGTCAACGATCGGGAGGCGTTCCGGCTGCTGCACGGAGACATTCCGACCCCGGAGGCGTTGGCGGTCGTGGTCGATGCCGTCGCCCGGCATCGAAGCGCGGAGGCACCGCAGCATCCGCTCAACCGGCTCGGCCAGGAGCGCTACCTGCGTTGGGAGCTCGAGCAGGACCCGACGAGGATCGGCATGGTCAGCGTGGTTCCTGCCGAGCCGCCGCTCCCGCGCCCGAACCTCAAGGATCCGGTGCCGTGTGTCGCAATCGGCGTGGCTCCGGACGGCACCAGCCGAGTCGTGGTCTGCTCGGTCGGCGTCGACGTCGATCTGGTCGGCTTCGTCGCCGACGTCCAGGCGATGTCCGACGATCCGGTCGTCGTCGCGCTGCGCGAGCGTGATGCGGTGCCGATCACGCACGAGCTCCTCGCGACGCTCGCAACGCCCGTCGAGCTGCGCGCGGTGCACTGACGGGTCAGCTCTGGCGGCGCCGGCCAGTAGCCTCGACACGCCATGCTCGACCGCCTCTCCAACGTCGTCGACGAGTACGAGACGCTCGAACGTCAGCTCTCCGATCCCGAGGTGCTCGCCGATTCCGATCAGCTGCGGCGCCTCTCGAAGCGTTACACCGAACTCGGACCGGTCGTGGAGGCCTACCGTCGCCAGGCTGCACGGCGTGCCGACGCCGAAGCGGCGCGTGACATGCTCGCCGGAGCTTCCGGTGACGAACGCGACATGCTCGTCGCCGAGATCGACGCAGCCACCGCCGACGTCGCGGCGATCGAAGACGAACTCCGCGACCTGATGTTGCCGACCGACCCCCACGACGGCAAGAACGTGATCATGGAGATCAGGGGCGCCGAAGGGGGCGAGGAAGCGAACCTCTTCGCCCGCGACCTCTACGAGATGTACCTCTCCTATGCGGCGGCCAAGGGCTGGAAGGTGACGACGCTGTCGTCGTCGGTGAGCGACATGGGCGGTTTCAACGACGTGACGTTCGAGGTGCGCGGCGAGACGGCCTGGCGCAACCTGAAGTTCGAGGGCGGACCGCACCGGGTGCAGCGCGTGCCGGTGACGGAGAGCCAGGGTCGCATCCACACGTCGTCGGCCACCGTGACCGTGCTCCCCGAAGTCGACGAGGTCGACGTCCAGATCGACGATCGCGACCTCGACATCGACGTCTACCGCGCGAGCGGGCCCGGCGGGCAGAGCGTGAACACGACCGACTCCGCGGTGCGGATCACACATCGGCCCACCGGCGTGGTCGTGGCGATGCAGGACGAGCGGTCGCAGTTGCAGAACAAGGCGCGGGCGATGCTCGTCCTGCGGGCACGGCTGTTCGAACTGGCGGAGCGGCAGCGGAGCGAGGAACTCTCCGCCGAGCGACGATCGCAGGTGGGTGGCGGTGGCCGCAGCGAGAAGATCCGGACCTACAACTACAAGGAGAACCGTGTGACCGACCACCGCATCGGCTTCACGGTGTACCGCCTGGCGGCGATCCTGGCCGGCGACCTGCAGGTGGTCGTCGATGCCCTCGCCGCCGACGAGCGCGCCCGTCTCCTCGCCGACGGCGCATGAGCGCGGATGCGACCGTCTCGTGGCGTGAGCTGTGGGCCGAGACCACGGACGCGATCGGTGACCGCGCCCAGGCGCGGTGGTTGTGCGAGGTCGCTTCCGGATCGGTCGACGGCGACGAGTTCCTCGCTCGTCTCGACGAGCCGGCCACCGTGCGCATGGTCAGCCACCTCGATGCGATGCTCGCTCGACTCCGCGACGGCGAACCGTTGCAGTACGTGCTGGGGGAGTGGGCGTTTCGTCGCATCACGCTCGCCGTCGACCGCCGGGTCCTGATCCCTCGCCCGGAGACGGAACTCGTCGCCGAGGCAGCACTCGAGAAGGCATCGGATGTCGGCCCGACCCGGGTGATCGCCGACCTCGGCACCGGATCGGGAGCGATCGGTCTCGCATTGGCGTACGAGCTGCCGACGGCGGGCACCACGGTGTGGATCACCGACGTCAGCGACGACGCGCTCGACGTCGCGCGGGCCAACATCGCCGGACTCGGGCCGGCCGGCGTCAACGTGCGGACCGCCTCCGGCTCCTGGTTGGATGCCCTCCCCGCCGACGTCCGTTGTGACGTGATCGTCTCGAATCCGCCGTACGTCGCGGTCGGGTCGCCCGACCTGGAGCCGAGCGTCGCCGACTGGGAGCCTCACCGGGCTCTCTTCGCCGGCGCAGACGGCCTCGACGACCTGCGTCGGATCGTTTCGGCGGCACCAGGGCGCCTCCGCGACGGAGGCTGGCTGGTGCTCGAGATCGGCGCCGATCAGGGGGTGGCGGTCGGCGCACTCCTGCGCGATGCGGGGTTCGTCGATGTCGAGGTCCGCACCGATCTGGCGGGGCTCGACCGCATCGCGCTCGGCCGGATCCGCCGAACCTGAGTCGCCGGCCCCGCGTGGAGGGCCGGGCGTGTCGCGTCAGTCGAAGCGGACGGCGACCTCGGCGAGGATGGTGCCCTCCTCGGGCGTCAGGTCGTGGTCGACCCCCGCGATGTCGCGTGCGGCGGAGAAGAGCGCCGAGCGCAGGATCCGGCTGCTGATCCGCTCGTCGATCGAATCGAGGAAGTCCTCCACCCGGTCTCGCTCGATCGCATGGCGTGCCTCCTCGATCGCAGGTCGGATGTACTCCTCGAAGGTCGCGCCCTCCTCGCGCCAGTCGGTGCTGATCTCGCGCAGCAGGTCGACCTCGTCGTCGCTGATGCTGTGGTCGGCGAGCATCACGAGCGCGAGCAGCTCCAGCGCGGCGCGGTGTTCGAGGTCGGCGGTGGCGTGCACGGCGACACCCTGGTACAGGTCTTGGAGACGGCGGTTCATCATCACTCCTCGTCTCGCACGTTAGATGACGGTGACGGTGCTGTCCCTACGGCCCGGAGTCCGAGCGATCGGCGCAGGAACTCGAGTTGATGCAGCAACAGGTTCTCGGCGACCGTCTCCTGCGGCGTCATGTGGGTGACCCCCACGAGCGGGAGGACCTCGTGGGCTCGCCCGGCTGCGAGCAGCGCCGCCGAGAGTTGCAGGGTGTGGGCGGCGACGACGTTGTCGTCGGCGAGGCCGTGGATGAGCAGCAGCGGGCGCACGAGCCGGTCGGCGAGCGGGAGGAGCGACGAGGTGTCGTAGGGCTCGGCGCGGTCGTTGGGATCACCGAGGTAGCGCTCGGTGTAGTGGGTGTCGTACAACCGCCACTCGGTCACGGGTGCGCCGGCGATCGCCGCGTGGAACACGTCGGGGCGTCGCATGACCGCGAGCGCGGCCAGGTAGCCGCCGAAGCTCCAGCCGCGGATCGCCACCCGGTCGAGATCCATGCCACCGAACCGTTCGGCGACGGCGTGGAGCGCGTCGATCTGGTCGTCGAGGGGTGCCGTCGCGAGGTCGCCGTGGACCGCCCGCTCCCACTCACTCCCGCGTCCCGGTGTCCCCCGGCCGTCGCAGACGACGACGGCGAACCCCTGGTCGGCGAACCACTGCGATGTCGTGAACGCGGTCGACGACTGGATCACCCGGAGGGCATGCGGCCCGCCGTAGGGGTCGAGGAGCACCGGCAGCGGTGAGCCGTCGTGATCGTGGGGGAACAACACGGCCGTGGCGAGGCGTCGCTCACCGACGTGCACGATCTCCAGGTTCGGCGACACCAGCGGGTGCTCGACGAATGATTCGATCGTGATGCCGCCGTCGCCGTGACCGCCGTCGGGTGCGTTCGGACTCCCGGTGTGCACGGTCGTGGTCGCGCCGGCCCGGTCGAGGGTGGCCGACCGCAGCACCGTGGTCGGTCCACCGACGGCGGCGGTGTGGACACCAGACATGTCGGCGATCGCGTGGAGGCCGTCGCCGTCCCAGCGCCAGACGTGGAGCTGGGTGGCATCGTCGATCGGGTTGGCCTGGAACACGACCGAGTCGTCGGCGACGTCGAGCACCGATCGCACCTGCAGGTCGGGTGGGGTGACCGCTTCGTCGGCGACCATGAGCCGACGCGCACCGTCACGATCGGCCGCGTGGACGAGTCGGCCGTCGTCGAGCAGGCGCGGCGTGCCCGGCACCAACTCGACCCACGCGTCGTCGTAGTCGTGCGACAGCACCGTGGTCTCCCCGAGTGTCGTTCCGTCCTCGGTGTCGACGCGCAGCACCATCGAGCCCTGCTGGTCGCGCGACTGCACCAGGACGAGCAGCCCTCCGTCGCCCCAGTGCACCGCAGCGAGGTACGGAAAGAAGTCGCGATCCCAGTCGACGGCGGCGCGCGAACCGTCGAGGCCGAGCAGGTGCAGCGTGACGTTCGCGTTCGCTGTGCCCGCCGCCGGGTAGCGGATCGTCGCAGGAGTCTGGTCCGGCTGGGCCGGATCGGCGATGTGCCACTCGGCGACGGGCGCGGTGTCGACCCTGCACGCGGCGATCCGTGCGCCGTCCGGACTCCACCAGTAGCCACGGAAGCGTCCCATCTCCTCGGCGGCGATGAAGTCGGCGCTGCCCCAGGTGACCGTTGCGGGTTCGTCGTCGCCCGCGAGCACCCGCGACGTGCCGTCGAGTTCACCGACCCGCAGCGTCGCGCCGCTGACGTAAGCGAGGCGTCGTGCCGGCGGGTCGGGGCGGGGATCGAAGACCGGTCCGGTGACCGGGAGCGGACGCGCCCGGCCCGACAGGAGCCCACCCGCGAACAGCTGGCCGGCGAGCGTGAACGTCACGACCGTGCATGCAGCGTCGGTGGCGTACGACGTGATGCCGCCGGCACCCTCGCGCATCCGCTCCCTGCGTGCGCGCTCCTCGGGCGGAAGATCGGCGCCCGCATCGCCGGCGTCGTCGGCGAGCAGTTCGCGCGGGTCGGCGACGAGACGCTCCTCACCGCTCGCCGTGTCGAGCACCCACAGCGAGTTCACGGGGTCGCTGCCGTGGGCGCTGCGGAGGAACACCACCCGTCGGCCGTCGGGCGAGACGGTGATGCTGCGGGGGTCGCCGAGCGTGAACCGCTGTGTCCGGGCGTACTGGCGGGGGAAGGTGTCGGTCACTCCGCCCACTGTAGGAAGTCGACACCGTCGGGTTGCACGTCGCCAACGGTCCGTGACGGACGTCCGAGAGCTGCGACCTGGTTCCTGACCGACCGGTGGTCGCGAACCTCACCGCGCGGTGGGTGGGGCGAACGCGTTCGCGTCAGGGCTCGACGAGGATCTTGGCGTGGGCGTCGGGGTTGCCGAGGTCGGCGAATGCCTGCGGGACGCCGTCGATCGTGACGACGCCGGTGAGCAGCGGGGCGAGATCGACGCGCTCGTCGGCGATCGCCTCGAGCGATGCGGCGAACTCGTGAGGTTCGTAGCCGAGCACGAACTGCAACGAGAGTTCCTTGCCGACGCCGAGCATCGGATGGATGCGGTCCTCCTGCATGCATGCACCCACGATCAGGATCCGACTGCCCCGCGGCGCCATGCGCATCGTCTGCTCGATCATCCCGGGCACGCCGACCGCCTCGAACACCACGAGCGGCTTCGTGCCGTCGATTCGCCGCCAGGCGTCGATCGCCCGCTCGACGGCGGGGTCGACGACCTCGTCGCAGCCGAGGTGCTCGGCGAGCGCGCGTCGGGCGGGGGAGAAGTCGGCCCCGACGATCGGGCCGATCCCCTGCAACTTCATCGCGGCGATGCACGCCAGGCCGACCGGCCCGAGGCCGATGACGATCGCCGCGTCGCCGGGAGCGACACCCGACTTCGCGACGGCGTGCACGCCGACGGCGAGCGGTTCGGTGAGCGCTGCCAGCCGGTGGGGCAGGCCCGAGGGCACCTTCATCGCGAGCATCTCGTTGATCACCATGTGCTCCGCGTAGCCACCCGGGTAGCGGTTGGAGAACCCCAGCGGGTGCACGCCGGTGTCGTCGAAGGCGACCGGCATCGACACGACGACGTCGCCCGCACGGAGGTTCTCGACACCCGGACCGACCTCGACGACCTCACAGCAGAACTCGTGTCCCATCACCATGTCGGCGCCCGGGTCGAACATCTGCGGTGTCATCGGATCGGTCGGCTGATCCTCGGCGAGTTCGTCGGTGAGGCGTCGCGATTCCTCACCGTGTTGGAGCAGGTGGAGGTCGCTGCCGCAGATCCCGCAGGACAGCACCTTCGTGAGCACCTGGCCGGCTCCGGCGGTGGGGGTGTCGACGTCGTCGACACGGAGTTGCCAGTTGGTCATGACCGCGGCGCGCATGCCGGCGACAGTAGGACCCGTCGCCGGCCCTTCACCCAGTGGGCGGCGTCAGCCCGAGAAGTTGGCGAGCGCGTCGATCAACAGGTCGAACCCGGTGTCGGCGTCGACCGAAGTGAGCACTTCACAGTTCGGCGGCGGACGATCGGTGACCGTGCGGCGATCGATGACCGTCATGCCACGGGTGTGCTCGCCGCGTGTCTCGACCACGACGTGGCGGTCGCTGCGCTCGAAGAGTGTCGGATGGGTGACGGCGAGCACGGCGAGTGGGTCGTGCACGGCGGCGCCGACGATCGTGTCGGGATCGTGACGCGACAGGTAGTTGGCGCTGAAGAAGTCGAACAGGTCGGCGAACGTGGAGGCGAGCACGCCGGGCAGGGCTCGCACCCGGGCGATGCGATCCGGTGTGGTCTGGAACTGGTAGGTGACGTCGAGGCCGGCCATGATCAACCGTCCGCCGTACCCGAACACGATCGCCGCCGCCTCCGGGTCGGCCCAGATGTTGAACTCGCCCATCGGCGACCAGTTGCCGAACGTGCCGCCGCCCATCAACGAGATGCCGGCGATCCGGTGAGCGATGTCGGGGGCGCTGCGCAACGCGAGCGCGATGTTGGTGAGCGGCCCGACCGGTACGAGCCACACGTCGTCGGTCGTCCGGCAGGTGTCGATGATGAACGACACGGCGTCGGCGCCGTCGAGCGCGGTGGTGGGCTCGGGAAGGTCGGCGCCGTCGAGGCCGCTCTCGCCGTGGACGAAGGCGCCGAAGCGTGGCTCGGACAGCAGCGGCCGCGGGCTGCCGCTGTGGATCGGGACGTTCAGGCCGAGCAGGTCGCGCATCACCCGGGCGTTGTGCGTGGTCCGTTCCAACGGCGCGTTGCCGGCGACCGTCGTGATGCCGACGAGGTCTGCGTAGTGGCCCGCGACCACGATCGCCATCGCGTCGTCGTGGCCCGGGTCGCAGTCGAGCAGGATTCGGGGGTGGGTCGATGCCGTGTCGGACATGGTGCCGAGCATGCCACCGATGCCGCGATCCCAGCCACCGAGACGGCGACCGCGTCGACGTGGGTCGTCGATGGAGTCAGCCGGCGCGGAGGGTGCCGTCGTCGCCGAGGTCGACCGAGGTGCCCACCCACTCGCCGTCGCACATCGCGGTGGCGAGCGCAGGGTCGCTCGACATTCCCCAGGCTCGGCGGCCGTCGGGGAGCAGACACGAGGCGATCGCCTGTTCGGGCGCCGACTCGCGCGAGAACATGACGGTGTACGCCTCGACCGTGGCCGCCCCCGCTGCGTCGGCCGGGGGTGCGAGCTCGCGCCGGGGGAGCGCGTCGATGCGCGACTGCGGCTTGTCGTGTCGGAAGTTCGGCGTCGGCATCGTCGAGTAGATCCCGAATGCGTGCTTGGTCGCATACCCGCCGTTCGCCCAGACGAGCCCGAACTCACCGGGCCGCTCGCGCAGATCGGTGACGACCGACGCGATCGCGTGCATCACGTAGTTGTTCCACGGGCCCCCGGCGAACGTGAGTCCGCCGGTTCGTGACCACTGGCGGCGCAGGTCGATGCCGAGCGACTGGGCGCCCAGTTGCACTGCTGCCGGGAAGCAGGAGTACAGGTCGATGATCGCGACGTCATCGATGTCGATGCCGGCGAGCTCGAGCGCGAGGTGACCGCCGATCTCGACGGCCGGTGTGCGGGTGAACGTCTCGCGGTGCGACACGTAGTTGTGTTCGTGACAATCGGTGCCGGCATGGGGGAACACCCAACGATCCTCCGGCACGCCCATCCGGCGCGCTGCCTCGACCGAGCACATGATGACGGCGGCAGCCATGTCGACGTCGTTGTTCGAGTTCATGAGTTTGGGGTACGGCAGTCCGATCATGCGGTTGTTCTCGCTGACCGTGGTGATCTCGGCCGGCGTCTTGGCCTCCTGGATCCAGGCGTACGGGTTCCGTGCGGCGACCTGGCTGAGGTCGGACCACAGGTGCCCGAGATGGTCGCGGTGTGCGTCGACGGTCCGGCCGGCCGCCGCTCGGATCGCGGTCTCGAACATCGGGTAGATCTGGACCGGCAGGTAGAGGCCGCGGGTGGTCTCGGCCTCCAGGTTCATCTCGAGCTCCTCGCCGATGATCGTCGGCTCGTCACCCGGCTCCGCCTTCGGCCAGTCGAGCTCGACGCCGGCCTTGCGGGCCCGCAACCGGGTACGGGTGGCTTCACCGCCCGCGAGGATGGCGATGTCGATCTCGCCGGCCTGGATGTCGATCGCCGTGGCGTTCACGAGCGACTGCGGGCTGTTGCCGCCCATCGTCGTGTAGTCGAGACGGTGGGGGTCGATGCCGAGGCGTTCGGCGAGGAAACGTGGTGTATTGCCGTAGCGCCACGACAGCTGACTGACGACGCGCAGCGCGTCGGCAGCCGGCGGCCCGTCGAGCTCGGCGTCGGCCGACGCTGCCAGCACCGCCCGCTCCATCAGTGCCACCGGCTCCAGTGCGTCGTCGAGCGACTCGGCTCGGTGGACGTACTGGCCGACCCCGATGATCACCGGAGTGCGTGAGTCGGGCTGGCGGGGAACGGGTCGAGGTGCCACGGGCCCGCACGATAGACAGCCGCCCCCCGATCGTTTGTGTCGCAGTGCCGGTGCGCCGCCTCACCGCGTTCGCAACGCAAACGGGAACGTCGTCGGGGTGCGCAGGGTCCCCCGGGGCGGCGAGCACCTACACTCGGATCGCATGAACGACGCCGCAGGCGCCTTCCCCCGCCGCATCGCGATCGGCTCGGACCACGCCGGCTACGACCTCAAGCAGCACCTCGTGACGATGCTGCTCGGCCAGGGATACGAGGTCGACGACCAGGGCACGCACTCGACCGAATCGGTCGACTACCCGGCGATCTGCGCCGGCGTGGGACGCACCGTGCGCGACGGCCGTGCCGATGCCGGCATCGTGCTCGGTGGCAGCGGGCAGGGAGAGCAGCTCGCCGCCAACAAGGTGCGCGGTGTGCGCGCCGCGCTCTGCAACTGCCTCTACACCGCTCGGATGGCGCGGGCCCACAACGACGCCAACGTGCTGTCGATCGGTGCCCGCGTGGTCGGCGAAGGTCTCGCCGAGGAGATCGTCGACACGTTCCTGAACACGCAGTTCGAAGGCGGCCGCCATGCCCGCCGTGTCGATCAGCTGGCCGCCCTCGAAGCCGAGTTCTGACACCGAGGCACCGTCCCAGAACCCACTCGTACCCACCGCCACCCGCCCCGCCACCCACACCGCCACCCGCCCCCGCCACCCACACCACCACCCGCCCCCGCCACCCACACCACCACGAAGGACCCACGATGCCGTTCCCATCCGACACCGATCCCGACACCGAGGTGATCCGCCTCATCGAGCGTGAGGTCGAACGCCAGACCACCGGGATCCAGCTCATCGCCAGCGAGAACTTCACCTCGCCTGCGGTGATGGCCGCGGTCGGCTCGGTGCTGACCAACAAGTACTCCGAGGGGTACCCCGGCAAGCGCTACTACGGCGGCAACGCGATCGTCGACGACATCGAACAGCTCGCCATCGATCGGGTGAAGGAGCTCTTCGGCGCCGATCACGCCAACGTGCAACCCCACTCGGGTGCCAACGCCAACATGTGCGTGTACCAGGCGCTGCTGAGCCCGGGCGACACCGTGCTCGGTCTGAGCCTCGACCACGGTGGTCACCTCACCCATGGTTCGCCCGTCAACGCCAGCGGCCTGCTCTACAACTTCGTCTCCTACGGCACCGGTGCCGAAGACCGCATCGACATGGACGAGGTGCGAGCACTCGCGCTCGAGCACCGTCCGAAGATGATCGTTGCCGGCACGACCGCCTACCCGCGCCGCCTCGACCCCGAGCCGTTCAAGAAGATCGCCGACGAGGTCGGCGCGCTCCTGTTGTTCGACATCGCCCACCTCGCCGGTCTCGTGGCCGGCGGCGCTCATCCCAACCCGGTCCCGTACGCCGATGTGGTCACCTTCACGACCCACAAGACCCTGCGCGGACCTCGCGGCGGATGCATCCTGTGCAAGGAGGAGCACGCCAAGGCGATCGACAAGGCCGTGTTCCCCGGTTGGCAGGGTGGCCCCCTCGAGCACGTGATCGCCGGCAAGGCGGTTGCCTTCCGCGAAGCGCTGGACCCGTCGTTCACCGACTACGCGCATCAAGTCGTGAAGAACGCCTCGGCACTCGCCGATGCGCTCGTCCAGGAGGGGTTCCGGCTCGTCTCGGGCGGCACCGACAACCACCTGATGGTCGTCGACCTGACGCCGTTCGATGCCGACCTCACGGGCAAGGAAGCGCAGGCCAAGCTCGACGAGGCCGGCATCACCCTCAACAAGAACACGATCCCCGACGACCCTCGGAGTCCGTTCGTCACGAGCGGCGTGCGCATCGGCACCCCGTCGGTCACGACGCAGGGGATGACCGAGACCGAGATGTCGGTGATCGCCGGGTTCATCGCTCGCGCACTGCGTCACCGCGACGATCCGGCCGAGTTGCAGGTCGTTCGCAAGGACGTCGCCGAGCTCTGCGCGCGGTTCCCGGCGTACGCGGCGTCGTAGGCTGACCGACCGTGCCCGACTTCGGTTCCTTTCTGCTGATCGGAGCCGTTGCCGCCGGTGTCACCTTCGCGGTCACACCGTTGGTCGGGATGCTCGCCCGATCGCGGGGTTGGGTGTACCTGCCCAACGACCGCACGGTGCACCAGACGCCGCTGCCCGACGTGGGTGGTCTCGCGATGTTCGTCGGCTTCCTGGCCGCGATGCTCACCGCCTGGTTCGTCGACGCATTCGACTCGTTGTTCGACTCGAACTCCGAACCGTTGGGGGTTCTGCTCGCGGCGACGATCATCTTCGCAGTCGGCTTCGCCGACGACGTTCGTGAGGTCTCGGCGCCGGCGAAGGTGGCCGGGACCGTGCTCGCGGGCATCGTGCTCGTGCAGTTCGGCGTGGTGATGTACTCGTTCCGCCTGCCGTTCTACGACGGACCGATCGTGCTGTCGGGCGATCTGCAGCCACTGGTGACCGTGCTGTGGCTGCTCGTGATGACCCAGGCGATCAACCTGATCGACGGCCTCGACGGCCTCGCCGCCGGCATCGTCGCCATCGCGGCGTTCGCGTTCTTCCTCTACAGCCAGGAACTCACCAGCTTGGACCTGCTCGACGTCACGAACATCGGGCCGCTGCTGGCGATCATCGCGGTCGGCGTGTGCGCGGGGTTCCTCCCGCACAACTTCAACCCCGCGCGGATCATGATGGGCGACGGCGGTGCGTTGTTCCTCGGCCTGCTGCTCGCGGTCGCGACCAGCGTCGTCGGAGGCCGCGCTGACACGTTCAGCGAGGAGTTCATCGGGCAGACGTACTTCTTCCTGGCACCGCTCGCCATCCCCGTGCTCATCCTCGGCGTCCCGATCTTCGACATGGGATTCGCGATCGTTCGGCGCGTGTCGAGCCGCAAGTCGTTCGCGGCCGCCGACAAGGGCCATCTCCACCACCGGCTGATGGACCTCGGCCACGGCCATCGCCGCAGCGTCGTGATCCTGTGGGGCTGGACCGCACTGCTGTCGGCGTTCGTGCTCTACCCGACGCTCACCGGGCGCAATCCGACGTACCTCCCGTTCGGCATCGTCGCCGCCGCGATCGTGCTGTACACGGTGTTGCACCCGAGCGTGCGCGCTCGGCGACGCGAGAACTCCGAAGCCGACGCCGACGCCGAAGCCGACGCCGAACCCGAGGCCGACTCCGAGGCCGTGAGCGATGTCGAGGCCGAGAGCGATGTCGAGGCCGAGCAGGTGGCCGCGGCGGTCGGCGACGAGGGTCGCGCGGACGTGGTCGCGGAATCCGCGCCATCGGAGTTGCCGTCGGCGGCGACCGACCACTAGGTTGTGCGTGCGTTCACAAGCAGCTGATCTTCCACTCCGCCGATCGGGCGCG
Source organism: Ilumatobacteraceae bacterium (assembly GCA_963715285.1). Taxonomy (GTDB): domain Bacteria; phylum Actinomycetota; class Acidimicrobiia; order Acidimicrobiales; family Ilumatobacteraceae; genus Sva-07. The sequence continues at coordinate 19,584 of CAVQRU010000024.1, forward strand.
TGAACACACTCCGACCCATGAAGCCCGTTCCGAAGCAGACCCGCGCCAACACCGAGGACTCACTCGGCCTCGGCATCGAGGCCGCGATCGTCGTCGCGCTGTTCCTCGGCATCGGATACGTGCTCGATCGCATCTTCGGCACGATGCCGGTGTTCATGATCATCTTCGTCCTGCTCGGAGCCATTGGTCTGTTCGCCAAGCTCAAGTACCGCTACGACGACCGGATGGAAGAACACGAGGCGAATCGTCGCCAGGCCGGCGAACGCAAGCGGGAAGCCGCGTGAGCATGCCGTCCACCGGCAATGCCGACGCGTTCACGACGCGCTTCGAGGGGCCCGCTCCCGAGGTCGCCGTGTCGGCCGACATGATCAAGCGCGGACTGATCGCGGCCCCGGTGCTGATCGCCGTCTGTGCGGTCATCTGGGGATCGAACGGCGCATGGTCGAGCGCCTACGGCATCGCGATCGTCCTGGTCAACTTCGCGTTGGCCGCCGCGATGATCGCCGGCGCCGCTCGGATCTCGCTCGGGCTGATGATGGCTGCGGTCCTCTTCGGCTACCTGATCCGCCTCGCGCTCGTCTTCCTGGCCGTGTGGTTGGTGAAGGACACATCTTGGATTTCACTTCCGGCACTCGGATCGACCATCATCGTCACGCACCTTGGTCTGCTGTTCTGGGAGATGAAGTACGTCGCGATGTCGCTCGCGTACCCAGGACTCAAACCCACCAAGCCCTGACACCACGAAACACCAGACACCCGCACCACCTCGTACACGCCCACACTCACGACTGAAACGGACACCACGTGCTCGGACTCGAGTTTCCGCCGATCAACGAAGTCCTGCGTTGGCAGGACATCTTCCCGACGTTCAACAAGATCGCCCTGATCGCCGTCGTTGCGGCGTTCCTCGGGATCATGTTGTTCCTCATCGCCTCCCGACGAGACCCGATGGTTGCGCCGACCGGCATGCGCAACCTCGCCGAGGTGACGATCGACTTCATCGAAGAGAGCGTCGTCATGCAGACGCTCGGCAAGTCGGGGCTCAAGTGGACGCCATTCCTCCTCAGCCTCTTCATCTTCATCTTCTTGTGCAACATCCCCGGGGTCTTGCCGATCATCCAGATGCCGGCCACCGCCCGCATCGCGATCCCGCTGTCGCTGGCGTTGCTCGTCTGGGTCATCTACATCGGTACGGGCATCAAGCACCAGGGCCTCGGATACTTCGGTCACCTGTTGTGGCCTCCCGGAGTCCCCACTGCGCTGAAGCCGCTCGTGGGCATCATCGAGTTCATCTCGACGATCCTCGTGACGCCGTTCTCGCTCACCGTGCGACTCATGGCCAACATGCTCGCCGGCCACATCCTCCTCGTGACGTTCGGTCTGCTCACGTCGGCACTCTTCCGAGCCGAGACCTCTCAGGTCTTCCTCGTGCCGCTCAGCATCCTGCCCTTCGGCATGCTGATCTTCCTGACCGCCTTCGAGATCCTGGTCTCGTTCCTGCAGGCGTACATCTTTGCGATCCTCGCTGCCGTCTACATCAACAACTCGACGGTCGGGCACGCCGAGGAACACTGATCCTCGACACCCGAATCATCACGGTCACCTGATCACCCGATCTCCCATCTACCGAAAGCACAACAGGAGAAATACCCCATGGAAGCATTCAGCGTTCTGGTCGCTCAGGCCGAGGGACAAACCGCCGACGATCTCAAGAGCATCTCGGCAGCGGCCGGCGCCGGTTACGCCTATGGCCTCGCCGCCATCGGCCCCGGTATCGGCATCGGCTACCTCGTCGGCAAGTCCGTCGAGGCAATGGCTCGCCAGCCCGAGGCCGCCGGCATGGTCCGTACCACCATGTTCCTCGGTATCGCCTTCACCGAAGCCCTCGCCCTCATCGGCTTCGTGGTCTTCATTCTGCTCAAGTTCGCCTGAGAAGCGAGTTTGTCGTCCATCGTGTTCGATCGTAAGGAGATGACGTGCTGACAGCCGTCGTGACGTCCTCCGGCTCGACGTTCGAAGTCACCCTCTCGGGTGCGTCGTTCGTCACCGCCGAAGAGGGCGAGGAGGCAGCGGGACCTGAGAACGATCTCAACCCGATCGCCCCCGAACTGAAAGAAATCGCCTGGGGTTTCGGCGCCTTCGTGGTGCTGGCTCTTGCGTTGCGTCTGTTCCTGTTCCGCAAGGTCAGGGACGGCATGACGTCGCGCTACGACAGCATCGAGGCCGACTTCGACAAGGCCGAGACCCTCACCGCGTCGGCTCGCGCCGAGGTGGCCGAGTACGAAGCCCAGGTCGCTTCGGTTCGCGCCGATGCCCAAACACGTGTCGAAGCTGCGCGGGCGACGCTCGAAGCCGAGCGTTCCGAGAAGCTCGCCGCCGCCAACGCTCGCATCGCCGAACGACGTGCCGCTGCTGCTGCCGAGGTCGAGGCTGCCAGGCAGGCAGCGATGGGCCAGGTCGAAGCGGCGGTCGTCGACGTGTCGGCTCGCCTCGGAGAACTCGCGACCGGACGAGTGCCGTCCGACGACGTCGTGCGCGGCGCCGTGGCTGCAGCGATGGGCCAGGGGGTGTCGGCATGAGCCTGTACACCGCCGCCACACTCGCTGCCGGTCGCTGCTTCCCGTCGGCCGAGGAGATCCCCTTCGACGACAAGGGGTACACGACGATCGACCCGATCTTCCCTCCGCTGGAAGGAGCTGATCCCGGGTTCGCTCGCCTCGATCATCGTCTTCTCGCTGCTGTACTGGAAGGCGGGTCCGATCATCAAGAAGAGCTTCAAGGACCGCACCGCCGGCATTCAGAAGCGCATCGACGAGTCGACCGCGGCGAAGACCGCCGCGGAGTCCGAGGCCACCCGCATTCGTCAGGCGAAGGGTGACATCGACGCCGAGCGCGCCCGGCTGTTCGCCGAGGCCGACGCACAGGCCGAGGCACTCCTGGCGGATGGGCGGGCCCGTCTCGAGGCCGAGATGGCCGAGCTCCAGGCCCGTGCGAACAGCGACATCAGCGCCGCCGCCGGTCGTGGTACCGACGAACTGCGGGCGGAGATCGCTCGCTATTCCGGCGTCGCAGTCGATCGGATCGTCGACCAGACGCTCGATGACGCTGCCCAGCAGGATCTCATCGAGGGCTTCATCGCCCGCATCGGAGCGAGCACAGGAGCAGCATCATGAGTGACGCACTGATCGAAGGCTACGCCCGGGCCCTCTTCGAGGTCGCCCGCGCCGAGGGCACCCTCGACGAGGTCGAGGACGAGCTGTTCCGCTTCGCTCGCTCGTACGAGTCGAGTGACGCACTGCGGGCGGCGCTGACCGACGAGCACGTCCCGGCCGACAAGCGCCAGGCCATCGTCGAGGATCTCCTCGATGGCAAGGCGACGTCGACGACGGTGCAGCTCGTGTCGATGGTGATCGGCTCTGGTCGCAGCCGCGACCTGCCCGCCATCGTCGACAGCCTCGTACAGCGCGCATCGAGCGCCAAACAGCTCGACGTCGCCGAAGTCCGCACCGCTGTTGCACTCAGCGACGACCAGCAGGCTCGCCTCAAGGCAGCGCTGGAGAATGCCACTGGCAAGAGCCTCAACCTCAAGACGATCGTCGACCCCAGCGTGCTCGGGGGCGTCGTCGCCACGATCGGTGACACCGTCATCGACGACACCGTTCGCACCCGTATCGACCAGCTCAAGAGCCGGCTCTGAGCCGACCGCTGACTGAACCAGGAAGACCCACACATGGCTGAGTTGACCATTTCCGCCGCCGACATCGCATCGGCGCTCAAGTCCAACCTCGAAGGCTTCGAGCCCTCGGTCGAGGCCCGCACCGTCGGCCGCGTCGCGTCCGTCGGTGACGGCATCGCTCGCGTCACCGGCCTGCCCGATGCCGCCGTCAACGAACTCCTCGAGTTCGAAGACGGCTCCGTCGGCCTCGCCCTCAACCTCGACGAGTTCTCGATCGGCGCCGTCGTGCTCGGCAACGTCGACAAGATCGAAGAGGGCCAGACCGTGCGGTCCACCGGCAGCATCCTGTCGATGCCCGTCGGCGACGGCATGCTCGGCCGCGTCGTCAACGCACTCGGTCATCCGATCGACGGGCACGGCGACCTCATCGGCACCGAGCAGCGCCGCATGGAGATCCAGGCCCCCGGCATCATGGGCCGCAAGCCCGTGCACGAGCCGCTGCAGACCGGCATCAAGGCGATCGACGCGATGACGCCGATCGGCCGCGGCCAGCGAGAGCTGATCATCGGCGACCGCAAGACGGGCAAGACCGCCATCGCGATCGACACGATCCTCAACCAGCGTGGTCTCGGGGTGAAGTGCATCTACGTGGCGATCGGCCAGAAGAGCTCCACCGTGTCGCAGACCGTCGACACCCTGCGTCAGGCGGGCGCTCTGGACTACACCGTCGTGGTGGTCGCTTCGGCGTCCGACCCCGCACCCTTCAAGTACCTCGCCCCGTACGCCGGCTGCGCGATCGGTCAGCACTGGATGGACAACGGCGAGCACGCCCTCGTGGTGTACGACGACCTGTCCAAGCAGGCCGAGGCCTACCGTCAGCTGTCGCTGCTGCTGCGCCGCCCGCCGGGCCGCGAGGCCTATCCCGGCGACGTGTTCTACCTGCACAGCCGTCTGCTCGAGCGGGCCGCGAAGCTGTCCGACGAGCTCGGCGCCGGCTCGCTGACCGCACTGCCGATCATCGAGACCAAGGCCGGCGACGTCGCCGCCTTCATCCCGACCAACGTGATCTCGATCACCGACGGCCAGGTGTACCTCCAGGACAACCTGTTCAAGTCGGGTATCCGCCCCGCCGTCGACGTGGGCATCTCGGTGTCACGAGTCGGGAGCGCCGCGCAGATCAAGTCGATGAAGTCGGTGGCAGGAACGCTCAAGGGTGACCTCGCCCAGTTCCGTGAGCTCGAGGCCTTCGCGACGTTCGGTTCCGAACTCGACGCCGTCTCGGCCGCTCAGCTCGAGCGTGGCTACCGCCTCGTCGAGTTGCTCAAGCAGCCGCTCAACAGCCCGATGCCCGTCGAGGAGCAGGTCGTCTCGATCTTCGCCGGTACGAAGGGCTACCTCGACGACATCCCGGCCACCGATGTCATCCGCTTCGAGAGGGAGCTGCTCGAGTACGTGCGCACCACGCACGCGGGCCTCCTGTCGGAGATCAAGACCTCCGGCGTGCCCGACGCGCTCGGCTCGGCCATCGAGAGCTTCAAGGAGACGTTCACACCGTCGGGCAACGAGTACGCGGTCGACCCGACCGACCTCGACGTCGACGAAGTCGGCGACGCCAAGTCCAACAAGACCCTCGCAACGGAGTGATCTAGATGGCAGGCGGTCAGGAGCGAATCCTCAAGGAACGCATTCGCAGCGTTCGGGCGACGAAGAAGATCACGCGCGCCATGGAGCTGATCGCGGCATCGCGCATCGTCAAGGCCCAGGCGCGTGTGGCCGCGGCCGTGCCGTACTCCGAGCAGATCACCGAAGTCGTCAAGGACCTCGCCGCCGGTGGCGCCTCTGCCGACTCGCCGTTGCTGGCGGGTCGCGACGAGATCAAGCACACCTGCTACGTGGTGATCACCGCCGACCGTGGCCTGTGCGGCGGGTACAACTCGGGTGTCCAGCGTGCAGCCGAGGGTGAGATCAAGGCCGACATCCTCGCCGGCAAGGACTACACGATCATCCCGGTCGGCAAGAAGGCCGAGGGGTACTTCCGTTTCGCGGCTACACGCTCGGGAAGGACTTCAGCGGCTTCTCCGCCCAGCCCTCCTACGACGACGCACGAGCGATCGGCGAGCACGTCGTCGACCTGTTCGTCTCGGGCGAGGTCGACAAGGTCGAACTGGTCTACACCCGCTTCATCTCCGCCGGCAGCCAGGAAGTCGTGCTTCGACCGCTCGTTCCGCTGAGCGCCGACACGGTGGCAGGCGGCGACGGCAAGGCCGGCAGCACCGACGGATCGGGTGGCGACTACGAGTTCGAACCCGATCCGGCGACGATCCTCGACACGCTGCTGCCGCGCTACGTCGAGGCCCGCGTGTACGCGGCGCTCCTCAACGCCGCCGCATCCGAACACGCCTACCGCCAGCGGGCGATGAAGTCGGCAACCGACAACGCCGACGAACTGATCAAGTCGCTGAGCCGGATCATGAACCGAGCCCGCCAGGACTCGATCACCACCGAGATCATGGAGATCGTCGGCGGTGCCGAGGCGCTCGACGCCGACAACCACGAAGTCCCGTACGTCGATCTCGGCGACAACTACTTGCTAGAAGCCAACCAGGCCGCCACCCTCTGAGCGCATTGCGACACCAGGAGAACCACCGTCATGACCATGACCGAATCAAGCACTGACCTGAAGGACGGCCGGATCGTCGGCATCGCCGGCCCCGTCGTCGACGTCGAGTTCCCTCGTGGCGCCCTGCCCGAGCTCAACTCGGCCGTCGAGTTCGACATCACCCTCGAGGGCGAGACCGTCAAGGTGCTCGCCGAAGTGGCCCAGCAGCTGGGCGACGGACGCGTCCGTGCCGTCTGCCTGAAGCCGACCGACGGCCTGGTGCGGGGCGCGCCGGTGCGCAACCTCGGCCACGGCATCACCGTGCCGGTCGGCGACAAGGTGCTCGGCCACATCTGGAACGTGTGGGGCCAGCCCCTCGACGAGGCTCCCGAGGGCTTCGAGGACATGGAGCGCTGGGAGATCCACCGCGACGCCCCCGACTTCGACGCCCTCGAGCCGTCGGCGCGCATGTTCGAAACGGGCATCAAGGTCATCGACCTGCTCACCCCGTACGTCGCCGGCGGCAAGATCGGCCTGTTCGGCGGTGCCGGCGTCGGCAAGACCGTGCTGATCACCGAGATGATCAACCGTGTCGCGTCGCAGCACGGTGGTGTGTCGGTGTTCGCCGGTGTCGGCGAGCGCACCCGTGAGGGCACCGACCTCCGTCTCGAGATGATGGAGTCGGGCGTGTTCGAGAAGGCCGCCCTCGTGTTCGGCCAGATGGACGAGCCGCCGGGCGTGCGCCTGCGCGTCGCCCTGTCGGCGCTGACGATGGCCGAGTACTTCCGTGACGTGCAGAACCAGGACGTGCTGCTGTTCATCGACAACATCTTCCGCTTCGTGCAGGCGGGCTCCGAGGTGTCGACGCTGCTCGGCCGTATGCCGGCCGCCGTGGGCTACCAGCCGACCCTGGCCGACGAGATGGGCCAGCTGCAGGAGCGGATCACCTCCACCCGGGGCCGTTCGATCACGTCGCTGCAGGCCGTGTACGTGCCCGCGGACGACTACACCGACCCGGCACCGTTCACCACCTTCACGCACCTCGACGCCACCACCGAGCTGTCCCGTCAGGTTGCGGCGCTCGGCATCTACCCGGCCGTCGACCCGCTCGCTTCCACGTCGACGATCCTGTCGCCCGAAGTCGTCGGCGACCATCACTACCTGATCGCTCGTCGCGTGCAGGAGACCCTGCAGCGCTACAAGGAGCTGCAGGACATCATCGCCATCCTCGGCCTCGACGAGCTGTCCGAGGAGGACCGTCTCATCGTCAACCGCGCCCGCAAGGTCGAGCGCTTCCTGTCGCAGCCGTTCTACGTCGCCGAGGTCTTCACCGGCCTCACCGGCGAGTACGTGCCGGTCGCCGAAACCGTCGAGTCGTTCGAGGCCATCATCAACGGTGAGCTCGACGAAGTGCCCGAGCAGGCGTTCCTCAACGTCGGTGGCGTCGAGCAGGTCCTCGCGAAGGCGAAGAAGCTCCAGGAGTCCTGATCATGGCCGAGCCGTTGATTGTCGAAGTGGTGTCGCCCGAGGCGGTGCTCTATTCGGGTGAGGCCGACATGGTCATCACGCGGACGCTCGGCGGCGGCGAGGTTGCGTTCCAGGCCGGCCACGCCGCGTTCCTCGGCGCGCTCGTCGAGAACCACACCCGGGTCTTCCAGACCGACGGCACGATCCAGGACATCGCGATCCATCGCGGGTTCGTCGAGGTCAGCGGCAACCCGACCAAGGTGTCGCTGCTGTCCGACACGGCCGAACTCGCGCAGGACATCGACGTCGCCCGTGCCAAGGAAGCGCTCGAGCGTCACCAGCACATGCTGCGCGACCAGAGTCTCGAAGCCGGGATGATCGAGATCGCCACGGCTGGCCGCGACCGGGCCCAGGCCCGGTTGAGCGCCACCGGCACCACCTTCACCGCCTGAGCGTCATGTCTGGGGTCGGACCCCGGACATGACACCGCGACCGGGTATCGGCCGTTGGTAGCTTCGGCTCATGTCGACGTACCCGTTCACCTCCGCCCTCGTCACGGGAGCGTCGTCGGGAATCGGCGCCGAGATGGCCCGACTGCTCGGCGAGGCCGGCGTGCCGACCGTGCTCGTCGCCCGGCGCGGAGATCGCCTGCGCGAGATCGCCGATCGGTACGACGACTTCGAGGTGCTCGAGGCCGACCTCGGCACCAAGAAGGGGCAGGCCGCCACCGTCGAGCGGATCAGCTCGTCGAGCGCCCCGATCGATCTCGTGGTCAACAACGCGGGTTTCGGAACCAGTGGGGTCTTCCACGAGCTCGACGTCAAGCGCCTCGGCGGCGAGGTCGAACTCAACGTCAAGGCGTTGACCATTCTGAGCCACGCGGCGCTCGCCGCGATGGTTCCTCGACGACGCGGCTACCTGCTGAACGTGTCCAGCGTCGCGAGCTTCCAGGCGTCTCCGGGGCTGGCCGTCTACGCCGCCACGAAGGCCTACGTCACCAGCCTCAGCGAGGCACTGCACTCGGAGGTGAGGGGGTCAGGGGTGCACGTGACGGCGTTGTGCCCGGGGCTCACGAAGACCGAGTTCCAGGACCACAGCAACACCACGGGACAGGCCAGGAGGGTGCCCGACGTCGCATGGACGACGGTCGAACAGGTCGCCGAGACCGGGCTGCGCGATGTCGCGGCGAACCGGACGATCTCCGTTCCGGGAGTGCTCTACAAGACCGCCGTCGCCGTCAGCGACGTCATGCCGCGGTCGCTGACCCGGATGGTCAGCGGCATCATCACCCGCTGACCGTGACATCTGGGACATCTGGGGTCTGACCCCAGATGTCACCGGGTCAGTAGTCGATGGCGGCGAACTCGCGGAGTTTCGAGACGCGATGTGTCGCATCGATCATGCGGACGGTGCCGCTGCGCGACCGCATGACGAGGCTCTGGGTGCGCGCCCCCTGCTTGTCGAAACGGACACCGCGCAGCAGGGCCCCGTCGGTGAGGCCCGTCGCCGCGAAGAAGCAGTTGTCGCTGGTGATCAGGTCGTCCTGCGTGTGGACGCGGTCGAGGTCGAATCCGGCCTCGACCATCGCGGTGCGCTCCTCGTCGCTCTGGGGGCTGAAGCGTGCTTGGATCTCGCCCCCCATCGCCTTCATCGCGGCCGCCGACACGACACCCTCGGGGGTGCCGCCGATGCCGAACAACGCGTCGGCGCCGGCGTCGGGCCAGCACGTGGCGACGGAGCCGTACACGTCGCCGTCGGTGATCAGCCGGATGCGGCATCCGCTGGCGCGGATCTCAGCGATCAGGTCGACGTGCCGGGGCCGATCGAGGATCACGACCGTGAGGTCACGGACCTCTTCGCCCTTGGCCTTCGCGATCCAACGAAGATTCTGGGTGGCGGTGGCGGTGATGTCGATCGAGCCGACGGCGTCGGGACCGACGGCGATCTTCTCCATGTAGAACGACGGGCCGGGATCGAGCATCGATCCACGGTCGGAGACCGCGATCACGGAGAGCGCGTTGGTCTTGCCCTGCGCGGTGAGTGTGGTGCCGTCGATCGGATCGACAGCGACGTCGACCTCCGGGGCGCTGCCGTCGCCGACGCGCTCGCCGTTGTACAGCATCGGGGCGTCGTCCTTCTCGCCTTCGCCGATGACGACGACACCGTCCATCGCGACGGTCGACAGCGACAGACGCATCGCCTCGACAGCGGCGTGGTCGGCGCGGTTCTTGTCGCCTCGACCGACCCAGCGGGCCGCGGCGAGGCACGCCGATTCGGTGGCGCGGACGAGGTCCATCGCCAGGTTGCGATCGGGCTGCTGACGTGACGTCGGAGGCATGCTCCCAACGTAGCCCGGGGCCGGCGGATCCCGGAAGGCCCGGAATCCGCCGGCGGCTCAGGGTTGTCGATGACGAGACCGGAACCGGTGCCGTCCGCGCGCCGCGCGGAAGTGGCGCGCATGCTCGGCGTCGCGCCGCAACCGTGCGTGACGTTCGCGGGTCTCGGCGAGCAGATGGTCGGGGTGCAGTGATGGGTACATGGTGATGCCTCTCTGTGGTTGGGGATGGGTGGAGATGGATGGATGGGTGGAGATGGACGGGTGGAGATGGACGGACGGAGATGGACGGACGGGGCAGACGGGTCTCGGGGGTCGGATGCCCGTGGGCGCGCGCCGGGTCCCGCGGCGGTGACGGGGCGATGCTCGGCCTCAGCAGCGAGCGGAGCGATCGACGAGCCCGGTGCCGATGACGCCGTCGTTCCAGCGCAGTCGCTCTGTACCGCGTGCGTCGTTCGTGTCGGCGTCGTGCGCAAGCTTGGTCGGGTTGGTCATCGTTCACCTCCTTGCGGGGTCTCGTCGTTCGTGGGTGGGCCAGTGTGCCGGGTTGCGGCTCGCCCGGGCAAGGAGGTTTCGCGCGGTCGCGTCATCGACGCTGGTGCTGGCCCTCGCACGCGCGCCGTACAGTCGGCGTCGTGTGCGCCGCCGGACCGCTCCCGCTCGAGTTGGTGGTCTCCGGACGGGAGATCACCGAGCCGAGGCTGTCGCCCGACGGCACCTGCGTGGCGTTCGTCCACCGGCGGGCGAGCTCCGCCGCGATCTCGGTGGTCGGCATCGATCCGCCGTCACCCGAGCGGCTGCTGACGTTCGGGCCCGACCCGTCGCCCGGTCGGGGCATGGGTGGGGGATGCTTCGGTTGGCTGCCGACGTCCGACGGCATCGTCCACGCTGCTCGTGACGGCGAGCTGTGGATGGTCCGTCATGCGAGGCTCGAACGTGTCACGGGCCAGGAGCGGACGTGTCGGGCGCCGGTGGTCGCCGGATCCGTCGTCGCCTATGTCGTCGACGAGGCCGAGGTGTGGGTGAGCGACCTCACGACCGGTGATGCACGACGCGTCGATGACGGCCGCCACGAGTTCTGTTTCGACCCGGCGATCTCGCCCGACGGCACTGCGATGTCGTGGCTCGGTTGGTCAGCGCCCGACATGCCGTGGGACGGCGCCGAACGTGTCGACGCGCGACTCGACACGTCGTCACGAGCGCTCTCCACCTGGAGGCCGGCCGGCGGTGCCGTGCAACAACCTCGTTTCGCCCCCGACGGCACGCCGACGTGTGTCCACGACGGTTCGGGCTGGAACAACCTCCACCTCGGGCAACGTGCCGTGCTCGCCGAGGAGGCCGAACACGGCGGCCCGACGTGGGGACTGGGCCAACGCTCCGTCGGCATCGGAGACGACGGCACGGCGATCATCGCCCGCAACCAGGACGGCCGGGGATCCCTGGTCGCCGTCGATCCGAACGGCACCGTGCACACCGTTGGCGGGTTCGCAGGCGTGCACGGTCAGCTGAGCGTGGTCGGCACGCGGGTGAGTGCGCTCCGGTCGGGGCCGGCGACCCCTCCCGAGGTGGTGGTGATCGATGCTCCCGCAACCGGGCCCGGCTCGGTGCGAGTGGTCGCCACGAGCGGTGTTGCTGCATGGAGCGACGTGCAGCTTCCTGCGCCCGAGCCGATCGCCGTGCATCACGACGGGACCGTCCTGCATGCGCGCCTCCACCCGGCCACCCATCGAACCGGCCGCATGCTGTGCTGGGTGCACGGCGGGCCGACCGACCAGTGGCAGAACGACTTCCGGCCCCGGATCGCGTACTGGACCACCCGGGGTTGGGACGTGCTCGTGGTCGATCCCCGCGGCACCACGGGGCACGGCCGTTCCTACCAGCAGGCACTCAACGGAGCCTGGGGTCGCCTCGACGTCGACGACACGGCGGTGCTGGTCGCCCACGCCCACGACCGGGGATGGTCGACACCGGCGACGACGGTGATGATCGGCGGCTCATCGGGCGGGCTGACCGTGCTCGGCGTGCTCGCCGATCATCGTGACCTCGTCGCCGGAGGAGTCACGTCGTACCCGGTGAGCGACCTCGTCGCGCTCGCCGAGGCCACGCACCGGTTCGAGGCCCATTACACCGACACGCTCATCGGTCCGGGTTCGTCACCGAGCACCGCCGAACGGATGCGCTCGCTCTCGCCGATCCACCGCGCCGAGCGGATCAGCGGACCGCTGCTGGTGTTCCATGGCACCGACGACCCGGTCGTGCCGTTCGCGCAGAGCGAGCAGCTCGCACGCCGGATCGCCGATGCCGGCGGCGACGTCGAACTCGTGGCCTACGACGGCGAAGGGCACGGGTTCCGTGACCCGGAGAACCAGCGCGACGAGTACCAGCGCGTCGAGGCGTTCCTCGGCAGATTTCTCCCGGGGTTCTGAGGGGCACGGCTTCGGCCGGTGCGTCGTTGGCGGTAGCGTTCGAACGTGGCTTTCGTGAACAAGCAGTCCGGTGACCAGGCCGAGAGCGACCGGGCGGCCTCGGGTCAGCCGATCGAGTTCGACCCCAACGACCCCGACGTCGTCAAGGTCCACTACGACGTGACGGTGTGGACGTTCGAACAGCGCGCCGAGCTGTCCGAGGCACTCGCCGACGCCGAGTTCCCCCACTACTGGGACGGTGACGAGTTGGTGGTGCCCGAAGCCGTCGAGGATGACGTCGACGCGTTGTTCGAACGGCTCGAGCAGCTCTTCGGACCGTTCCCGATCGTGCTCCAGGACCAGGACGAATCCACCGAATTCGGCCTCGACGAGTGGTCCGACGCCGATCGAACCGTGCTCTCCGAAGCGCTCGTCGAAGCCGAGATCCCACACCGGTGGGACGGCACCACGGTGGTCGTCGCGGCCGATGCCGAGCACGCGGTCGACGATCTGCTCGATGCGATCGAGGCGGGCGAGCTGCTCGGCACGGGTGGAGACGACACGACTGCACCGCCCGACGGCGCGCTGAGCACGATGTTCCTTGCGGCCGACACCCTCGCCAAGGACCCGCTCGACGCCGGCGCACGCACACGCCTGATCGACCTGTTGCCCCAACTCGATCCGAAGTCGCCCCCGTACGGGCTCGCCCATCGCACCTGGGCGTCGGGTGTCGACGGCGTTGCTGCGCTCGTCGCCCTCGTGAACGACCATGCGCACCAGTCCGCCGGCGACACCGACCACGAGTCCGAGGTCATCGGCGCCGCCCAGGACCTGCGCTCGCTGCTTCGACCCTACGTCTGACCCGCTGCGCCGTGTTGCTCGCCGAGCTCGAGATCTGGCACACCCGTCCGGCGGTGCCCACCCGACGGGTCGCGCTCGGACACATGGTGCTGCCCGTCGACCCCGCCCCGGGATTCGGTGGGCTGTTGCTGGGAGCGATCGTGGCCGAGCATCTCTACGGGGTCGACGACGAACTCGTGCCAGACATCCATCGGCTGATCACCGAGGTCGAGACCGGCGCCCGCATCGTGCAGCCGCGGTTGCGCCATCGGTTCCAGGTCGATCGCCACGGTCTCGCCAAGAGCCACCACCGCATGCTCGGCGACGGCGACGACATCTCGTTCGACTTCCGCTCGCAGGGAACCGATCTGGCGCAGGTGCTCGGGGCGATCTACGCCGTCGAGCGGCTCGCTCCGGAGCATCGCCGCCAGCTGGCGCCGGTGCTCCAGAAGGCGGCGCGGTGGCGGGGGCCGATCGGCCCGTCGATGATCGCGTACCTCGCCGGCTCGCAGACGCTCGCCCTCGAGGCCCTCGCCGATCCGCGGGCGTGGGCGATGGGCATCCTCGGCTTCGAGGTGGGCTCGAAGGCGCCGTCGAAGCGTGACGTGATGTCGAAGTTCCGCGAGCGGATGCGCGACGTCCATCCCGACCACGGCGGCGACAGCGTCGACGCCGCGAAGGCGATGAGCGACCTCGCCGAGGCGCGTCGCGTGCTCAGCATCCCGGAGGACTGATCCCGTGGCCAAGCCGACGGTGGTGCTGTACCCGGGCGCCGGGTCGAGCCGCGATCACAGCAGCCTCGTGGCGATCGAGACGCAGCTGGGTCGGAGCGCCTCGGTGGAGCGGATCGACTTCCCCTACCGGCGCGAGGGGCGGCGGGCACCCGACCGCGCCCCGAAGTTGATGGCCTCGATCCGCGACGACCTCTCGGCGTTCTCGCGCCGGCGCGGTCCGGTCGTGATCGGTGGTCGATCGATGGGCGGGCGGATGGCGTCGATGGTCGCCGCGGACGTCGACGCCGCGGGCCCCGTGGCGCGGCTGGCGGGCCTCGTGCTGATCTGTTACCCGTTGCACCCACCGGGGAAGCCGGACAACCTGCGCGTCGAACACCTCGGCGCGATCGACGTGCCGTGCCTGTTCGTGTCGGGGACGAAGGATCCGTTCGGATCCCCCGAGGAGCTCGTTGCCTGGACGTCGACGATGTCGGCGCCGGTCGAGCACGTGTGGATCGAGGGCGGGCGCCACGACCTCAAGGGCGCCGACGATCTCATCGCCGATGCGGTGGCCCGCTTCGTCCGACGCCTCTCGTGAACTCATCGCCCGATCGTCCGCCGACGTGTTCACGAGCACGGGGGATCACGGGGTGTGGTGGATGTCGATCGGGGAGTCCTCGGGGTTGAGGGCCTCGAGTTCCAGGTGCGCGGTCTCGGGGTAGGCGACCCACACCAACACCGTGACCACGAGCTGTCCGATCGCCATCGTGGCGAGCACCTGTCCGTACGACCAGTCGGCGTCGAGCAGGGCGCCCATGCTGAGCAGTCCGAGGATGCCACCGATCAGCGCGGCGGCGGTGACCAGCCCGGTTGCGCGGCTGCGATTGCCGGTGGGGAACAGCTCGGTGCGGTACACGGCGAGCGCCGGGTAGGCAGCGCTGAGCAGCAGGCCGCCGGCGAGCGAGAACAGCCAGAGCGCAACGCCGCCGACCGAGAACGCCGCCACGATCGCCGCGGTACCGATCGGCACGGTGACGGCGATCAGCCGCCGTCTGCCGCGGGTGTCGGCGATCCGGCCGCCGATGATCAACCCGAGGCCGGCCGGGGTTCCGACGGCGATCGAGAACACGGCGATCATGCCGCCGGAGAACCCTCGTACGTCGGTGAGGTAGTTGTTCTGGAACAGGCTCGACGGAGCGACGAACACGTTCCCTGCGAACGCAACGGCACTGAGGAGCAGCAGTCGTCGCCGATTCATCCGCGGTGCGCGTTCGCGCGAGGTGATGTGCGCGGCGCGGAATCGTCGGGTCTCCGGCAGGCGGCGGCTCAGGTCGAGTGCGACGAGGCACCAGACCGCCGCCAGCACGTAGATCCATCGCCATCCGCTGGGGCCGAGATCGGCCAGGCTGAGCGCGATCACCGCGATCCCGGCGCCGAGCCCGGCGGCCATGGCGAGGATGCTGATCGCGTAGGTGCGGCTGTTGCGGGACATCTCTTCGGAAGCGACGACACCGACCAGGAACGCCAGGGCGATCCCCATCGGCCTGGCGATGGTCTGTGTGGCGACCAGCACGAAGAAGTTCGGGGCGAGCGCGCCGAGCATCGACAGCAGCGGTCCGAGCCAGGCGACCGCGACGATCACCCGTCGTCGGCCCAGACGGTCGGCGATGACCGCGGCGGGGAGCGCGATGACGATCCCGGCGCGGACGGTGGCTCCGGCGATGCCGATCGCCGTGTCGCTCGCGCCGAAGTCGTCGGCGGCGAAATTGACCGTCTGGGTGAACAACGTGTTCACGAAGGCGGCGCTCATCGATGCAGCGGCGAGGAGACCCAGCACGAGGAGCTGCGTGGGGTCGAGGCGATCGGGGGGCGCCCACCAGCTGTTCGACGACCCCCTTCGCGCGAGCACGCGTCGCACCGGCCAGGCGAACAGCCACCGGAACCACGGAATCGTCATGCGGTAGTGGGTGGTCTCGACGAGCCTGCCGGCGGTTGCCTCGACCGTTCGCGAATAGCGCGTGAACGGGCCCTCCTGCTGCTCGAAGCTGCGCAGAAACGGGGTCGTGTCAGCCTGTGGAACGGCGTCGGCGATCGGTGCCTCGAGCAGGAGATCGTCGCGCGGTTCGGTCAGGCGATCACGCTCCTCGGGGGTGTCCGGCCAGCGGCGGATGAGTATGCGCCCGCCTGGCTCCACGGCCGGAGCATACTGGTGGGCCATGAATGCGAACCCGGCAGCCGACCTCGACGCGTCGTCGATCGCGGTGCGCGGCAACGGGCCGCTGTCCGGCACGGTCGTCGTGCCCGGCGCCAAGAACTCGGTGCTGAAACTCATGGCTGCGACGCTGCTCACCGATGGCACGTTCGAGCTGACCAACGTCCCCGACATCGCCGACGTGACGATCATGGGCGACCTGCTGGCCGCGATCGGCGTCGACATCGAGCGCCCGAGTCCTGATCGCCTGCTGCTCACCGACACCGGCGATCTCACCCCGGTCGCCCCGTACGAACTCGTCGAGCGGATCCGGGCGTCGATCAACGTGCTCGGCCCGTTGCTCACCCGATGTGGCCACATCCGCCTCTCGATGCCCGGCGGGGACGACTTCGGTGCCCGGCCGATCGACATGCACGTGGCGGGCCTCGAAGCGATGGGGGCCACGTTCAAGTTCAGCCACGGCTATCTCGAGGCGTTCGCCGAGCGACTTCACGGTGCCGACATCACGTTCGACTTCCCGAGCGTCGGAGCGACCGAGAACCTGTTGACCGCGGCGGTACTCGCCGACGGCCGCACGACGATCGACAACGCCGCACGCGAGCCCGAGATCACCGACCTGTGCGAGTTCCTCGTCGCGATGGGCGCCCAGATCTCCGGTGTCGGAACCCCGACCTTGGTGATCGACGGCGTCGAGCGTGATTCGCTGCATCCCGTGAAGCATCACACCGTGCCCGACCGCATCCAGGCGGCCACCTATCTCGCGGCGGTCGCTGTCGCCGGCGGTGAGATCGAGGTCGTGGGTGCTCGCCCCGCACACATGACGATGCTCCTCGACCGGTTCGGCGAGATGGGCCTCGAGATCACCACGATCTCGGATCGCAGCGGCGACCGGCTGCGGGTCGTCGCTCCCGATCGTTTGCGGTCGATCGACGTGGCGACGCTGCCGTATCCCGGGATCGCCACCGACTACAAGCCGTTGATCATCACGATGCTGGCGGTCGCCGACGGTGTGGGCATCGTCACCGAGAATCTCTATCCGGGCCGTTTTCGCTACGTCGAGGAACTTCAACGGCTCGGCGCCGACGTGCGAACCAGCGGCCACCACGCTGTGGTGCGCGGAGTGAGCCGGCTGTCCGGCGCCCCCGTGCGGGCCCACGACATCCGTGCCGGGGCGGCGATGGTGGTGGCTGGTCTGGCCGCCGAAGGGGAGACCGAGATCACCGGTGTCCACCACATCGATCGCGGCTACGACGATCTCGTCGGTCGTCTCGCCGGCGTCGGCGCCCACATCGAGCGTCGCTGAACGTCAGGCACCACCGAGTTCGGCAGGAAGACGAGATGACACGGCTACGACACGTTGCTGTGAGGTGCCCGGACAGCCCAGGACGTGCTCAGCACCGGCTCGCACGTTCGTCGGTACGGGCGCCCCGTCGACGACGTTTCGGGCAGTCGGTCGGCGGGATCGGGTGCCCCACACCGGTTCGTCCGGGACGTGCAATACTCGCATGGGTGCTGCGGCTTGGAACGGTCGTCCTGGGCGCCGACGATGTCGAGCGTGCGGTCAGGTTCTGGGCCAACGCCTTCGGTTACGAGGTCGTTTCGTTCCCCGGGTCGGACGACGACTTCACGATCCTGCGTCCGCCCGACCGCCATGGGACACGGATCGCTGTCCACCGGTCGACGACGCCGGTCCAGGAGCGACCTCGAGTTCATCTCGACCTCGTCGTCGACAGTGCGGCCGAACAGACGTCGGAGATCGACCGGCTGGTATCTCTCGGCGCGACGCGAGTGCCCTGGGACTATCCCCCCGACCCGGACTTCGTGGTGCTGGCCGACCCTGAAGGCAACCGGTTCTGCATCGTCGACGCGGGCCTGGTCACCTGAACCGACCGGTGGTGCTCAGCCGCACGGTCTCCGAGGCTCAGGGCGTCGATTGCGCACGTGGCTGGCGAACCATGCCCGTGAGTGTGTGGCCGAGATACTCCGTCTGGCCGACGATCTCGAATCCTCGCTTCGTGTAGAAGTCGATGTTCGACTGCGTCCCGGTTTCGAGGTAGCACGGCACCCCGGCCTCGTCCGCGCTGGAGGTGCCCACCTCCACGAGCGCCGACCCCAGTCCCTGACCCTGGCATTCAGAGCGCGCGCCGACCGCGACGAGATACCAGTGCGGCCCGTCGACGGCCTTGTGGAAGGGCTCCGTCTTGGAGAGCGATTGGATGAACCGACGGGTTCCGTTCATCCCCAGGCGGAACGGCATGTTGGCCAATCCGACCTGGAGCATCCGGCCGAAGCCCATCTCACCGCTGTCGGGCGGGATCCAGACCGCGACGGCCGACGTGTCGTCGGTGGCCCAGACCTCGCCCCATCGCAGCCCGTACTGCAATGGCAGGCTCATGAACCAGGATCCCCACCGCCGTCGTCGCGCCTCGTCTGGGGCAACGATCTGAAGGAGCGGATCGTCGAAGAATGCTTCGCCCAAGGTGGCGGCCGCAGTGTCGGCGTCGTCTACATCGAGGCGTTGGATCGGCATGGTGATCTCCTGGGCTGGCGGCGCTCGCATCGGCGCCTCGGCGTATGTCGAACCTAGCCTGGCCGAGTGCACGCGTCGCCCGATGCTTCTGGTGCACTTCGCTGCGAATCGGGGGCAGTTGGACGTGTGACGGTCAGGCGGCAGGATCCGAAGAACGTGCCGTCAGGGGGCGCGGTAACGTGCACCGATGTTCCGCCAGGTGGTTGCGTTCCGATGGGCCGAGGGCGTCTCGCCGGAGTCGAAGCAGGGCCTGCGCGACGCGCTCGAACGATTGCGGGAGATCCCCGAGCTGGTCGCGATGACGTGGGGGGACGACGCCGGCCACTTCGACGGCAATTTCGATTTCGTGGTGGTGATGGACTTCGCCGACTTCGCGTCGGCCCGGCGGTACGTCGACCATCCGCTCCACAGGCGCTACGTCGAGGACCATGCAACCAAGGTCGTCGGCGAGCGCGTCGTCGTCCAACACGACTGGGTACCGGATCGGTCGTGACGACTCCCACGGAGCCCGACCGGTCGAGGGTCCTCGAACCAGACCCATCGGCCTGGTGGCGACGCTCGAGTGCCCAGCATGGGCTTCGCAGCGTGGGGTACTCGATGGACGAGTCAACTCGTCAGTAGCTCGTCGGGGTGTCACTGGCGGCCCCACCCGTCCATCGCACCTCGGCGTCGGCGGCGAACAGCGCAGTCAGGCGCTCGATGTCGCGGTCCTCGTCTGCCTGCCGGTAGCGCTCCACCAAGTCCCGTGCGAGCGTCTCGTTCGTCCCTCATCGCTCATGAGCGGAAGCGCAGCGCGGCGCGCCGCCAGCTGACGTTGGCCTCTTGCGGCGCCACTTCTCGTGGACGATTGGTGAGGTTGGAGGTGAGTCGTGATGCGGGGGCGCAAGGTCCCTGGCGTGGCGGTGGCGTTGTTGCTGATCGCCAGTTGTGGAGGTGACGAGGGCTCCTCGTCGCATGTCGCTGATCCGACCCTTCCGCCTGCGACGTCCACGACGCCCGAAACAGTCGCTCCGGATACGACGTCAACACCATCCGTCGTCACGACGGTCGAGCCACCGGGGATGGAGATGAGGGTGCTGCGCCCTGACGGTCTGGGCCCGGTTGACTTCGGCGCCCCGGCCGACGAAGCGTTTGCTGAACTCACTGATCTCATCGGGGTCCCCTGATCGTGTCGAATCGATCACGCCCCTCGCGGACGGCTGTGTCGAGGGGGCGAGCTGGCTCGACTGCGATCGAGGACTGCGGGTCGTCGAGAGCGGGCAGTTGGCCGCCTGGGACGTCCACGGCCTCGAAGTCGCGCTGGTCGACGCCGTCTTCGGCACCTGGCCTCTGGAGAAGACGTCGCTGCAGTTCGGCGACTGGCACGCAACCGCCACACCGGGTGGTACCCGCCTGTTCACCGAGGAGGGCGTGTATCCAGGCATGACCGTCGGTGAGCTCCGGGCGGCTGTCCCGTGGGTCGAGTTCACCTCCAACGAGGGACTGCTCGACAGCTACCGCGTCACCCCTGGCACGAACGGCGGGTACTGGGGGAGGCTCGACTGGGACCCCGCAACGCCCACTCTCGATTGGCAGGACGTCGCGGCCGTGCAGACCGCTCTCAACAATCATGGCGCCGATCTCGTCGTGGACGGCGAGTGGGGTCCACGAACCCAATCCGCCTGGGTCGACTTCCTCACCGAGCACAGCATCGAACCGTTCACGTCGCAGCTCTGGCTGACACCCGAGATCGGCGAGATGCTCGGCCTCCCACCCGACGACATCGTCGTGGCCACGATCCAACCACGACCACTGATCAGGCCGTTCGAATCGTCGTCGTCGACAGTGAGACTCCGCCCGGATGGGCTCGGCCCCGTTGACTTCGGGACCCCGATGGACGCCGCGCTCACTGCGCTTGTCGATGTTCTCGGCGCGCCCGACAGCGACACGATCTCGACCGAACCGGAGTGCACGCTCGCGATCGAGCAGGCCCGAACAGTCTCCTGGGATTCCGCAGGTCTGCATGCGCTGTTCACGGACTGGCCCGACCGATTCGACGCGCCGCCCGCACCGTTGCATCTCGCCTCCTGGGTCATGTGGTCGGTCCCAGCACCACAGGTGGCACTCGCCACGGCCGACGGGATCGGTATCGGCTCCACCGCCCTCGAGGTTCGCTCGCTTCCCAACTCGTCGCCGATGATCCCCGACGTCACCCAATGGGGCTTCGCGGTCACCGAGCAGACCGGATCTGTCTCGGGCGAGATCGGATGGTCGGTGAATCTGCCCTACTACTTCTTCGACGAGCAGTTCGCCAGAGAACTCCAACAGGCGCTCAACAGCCAGGGCGCGAACCTTGCTGTCGACGGCATCGTGGGCCCTCTCACCATCCAAGCACTCAGCGACTTCGCCGCGCAACACGGCATCGACGGGTTCAGCATCGAATCCGCGTGGGACAGCATCCAGCTCACGACCGAGGTGCTCGAGGTCTTCTGGCTCCTCGAACTCCCACCTGACGACGCAACCGTCACGTCGATGTGGGCGGGTGATCCATCGACCTGCGACTGACTCCGGCGAGCACCCGACAACCGGCGTGGCCCAGTGGGTGGTGCGAGTCCGACGCGGCTGAGGCCTGGGCGCGGGAACGACGCTGGCCGGCCCGACTGTGTCGTCCAGCTGGATAATCTGAGCGACATTGCGGCTGAGACGAGGCAACCCTTGGGGACGAGCGAGCGTCTCGTGCGTGGCAGGATGGCGGTCAATCCGATGAAGTCACCACCGAGTCTGCCGACGGGCGACGTCACGTTTCTGTTCACCGACATCGAGGGCTCGACCGCGCTCTGGGATCGGACCCCCGACGCGATGACGGAATCGCTCGCCGAACACGACCGGCGGATCAGCGCGATCGTCGAGCGGCACCATGGCTACGTCTTCACCACTGCCGGCGACAGCTTCGCCGTGGCATTCCAGTCGGCTACGGAGGCCGTCGAGGCAGCCCTCGAGGTGCAGCTCGCGTTCCTGGAACCAGCGGCGGGGCTCACCTTCAAGGTGCGTATCGGCGTGCACTCGGGCAAGGCGGCCATCCGCAACGGTGACTACTTCGGTGCCACGGTCAACCGCGGCGCCCGGCTGTCGGCAAGCGCCCACGGTGGCCAACTCGTGTTGTCGCAGGCAACCGTCGATCTGCTGGCGGGGCGGATGCCTGCGAACGCCGAACTGGTCGACCTCGGAACGCATCGTCTGCGCGGTCTGACCGAACCCGAGCGAATCCATCAGGTCTGTCACCCAGCGCTGGAACGAGAGTTTCCGCGCCTGCGAACCGTTGAGGGTCCTGACGACCACCTCCCGACGCAGCTGACGAGCTTCATCGGTCGAACCCGCGAACTGCGCGAGGTGATGGCACTGCTCAACGAGCACCGGCTGGTGACGCTGTCGGGCGCGGGAGGAGCCGGCAAGACACGGTTGGCGATGCGCGTCGCCGAAGAGCTCCTCGGTGACTTCACGGACGGGCTTCGCGTGGCCGAACTTGGGGCCGTTCGCGATGCTGACGTGCTCGTCGACGAGATCGCGCAGCGCTTCGCCGTGACCAGGGTGGCCGGGACACCCTTGGTTCGCTCGATGGCCGAGTACATCGGTGCCCAACGGGTCCTGCTCGTCCTCGACAACTGCGAACAGATCATCAACCCGACGGCGGGACTCTGTCGGGACCTGCTGACGGCGTGCCCGAACCTCCGTGTGTTGGCCACGAGCCGGGAGCGGCTCGGTGTCGCCGGGGAAGCGCTCTACCGGGTGCCGTCGTTGTCGTTGCCCGACGAGGATGTCACGGTCGAGGAAGCGCACGGGCACGACGCTGTCCGCCTGTTCGTCGAACGGTCGGAGCTGGCGTCGTCGGAGTTCGCGCTGACGCCGGACAACGTGAAAGCGGTGGTGAGCATCTGCCGCCGTCTCGATGGCATTCCGCTCGCCCTGGAACTGGCAGCGGCGCGTACACGTTCCCTGTCGCCTGCCCAGATCCTCGATCGGCTCGACGAGCGCTTTCGTCTGCTCACCGCTGCCGATCGGAATGCCGAAGGTCGCCAGCGGACGCTGCTCAGCACGATCGAGTGGAGTCACGACCTGTTGGGGCCTGACGAACGGTTGCTCTTCCGGCGGCTCGGTGTGTTCGCCGCAAGCTTTTCGCTCCCCTCGGCGGAGCAGGTCTGCAGCGGTGACGGAATCGACGAGTACGACGTCACCGACCTGCTCATGGCGCTCGTCGACAAGTCGATGGTCGCCACCGACGCCGCCCGCGATGGCACCACCAGATACATCCTGCTCGAGACGCTTCGCGAGTTCGCTCGGCGTCAACTCGACGATGCGGGCGAGCGCGAGGTGCTCGCGCAGCGACACGCTGAGCACTATGCGGATCTGGCGGCGGAGCTGCAGGCCCAGCAGCGTGCCGGCGATCTCGGGGGAGCGCTCACCCGGCTCGACCAGGACGAAGCCGACTTCAGAGCGTCACTTCGTCACACGCTCGGTGCGCAGCAGCTGACCACGGCGGGCCGTCTTGTCGGGGGCCTCGGCTATCTGTGGTACGCCGCCGGTCAGCACCGCGAAGGACTGCAGTGGTGCGACGACCTGTTCGCCCTCGACCCCGATCTCGCCGACCAGGTGCTGGCAGATGCACTGCACAGCCATGGGAGCCTGCTGGGCGTCATGGGTCACGTCGACCGGGCGGTCGAAGCGTTGGAGCGGCAAGTGGAGATCCGCCGAAGGCTGAGCGATCGCGAGCGTCTCGGCGCCGCCCTCAACAACCTGGGCGACTGGTATTTCGAACTCGGCCGGAACGACGACGCCGAGCGCTTCCTCGCCGAAGCGATCGTCGAGCTACGCAGCGCCGGAACCTACGGGGTCAGCCTCGCGTTGGCCACGCTGGCCTCCGGGCGCTTCAACCAGGGTCAGTACGAGCAGGCCGCACGCGACTTCGCCGAGGCCCTCGAGGAGGCGCGGCGCGCCGACCACGCCTACTCGATCCCGGTCGCGATGAGCGGGCTCGGTCGCAGCTTGCTTGCCTTGGGACAGCCGGGCGAGGCCCGACCCCATCTGATCGAGGCCCGCGAGCGCTTCGACGAGTTGACCATCGCTCCCGGCATCGTCGATTGCACCATCTTCCTCGGTGTTACCGAACGCGACCTCGGAGATCCGCAGGCCGCAGCGCGGCACCTGCTCGCAGCATTGACCGACACCGGCATCCACTGGTCCGACGATGCCGACTTCTGGACGTTGCAGTTCGCAGCGTCGGTCATCTCCGACCGGGCGACCGCTGCGGTGCTCGTCGGGGCGGTGACGGCCGCCTACGAACGCTCAGACGTCGCTCAGCCGGTCTTCGTGTCCCACGACCTCGGTGTCCTGCGCAATCGTCTCGAGACCGAACTCGACCCGGAGGAGCTCGGCCGGCACCTTCGTGCCGGCGGCCGCCGCACACGCCAGGAGGCCATCGACATCGGGCGCGATTCGCTGAAGGAGTGCATCGCCGAGCACGGGGACACGTCACGAACGACGGGCGACGCCACGGGCATTGGCTAGCGAGACGAGACCAGACGCCCTTCTCCCGCCAGGCGAGATGGAAGGCCACGGACCGGGAGAGACTGCGGTTGGCGATCACGAGCGCGAACGGCAGGACATCGCGTGTGGAACAGGAGACAGAGATGGATGCGACCGAGATGTTCTCGATTCGCCACCGGCGAATGCACTCCCATGTCGACCGACTCAGCGAGGGACTGCATCCCGAGCAGATCCGTGCCCGTGTGCACCCGATGGTCAACCCGTTGGCGTGGCTGCTGTGGCACATGGCCAGAGCCGAGGACAGCGCCGTCAACTTGCTGATCGTCGACGGAACCCAGGTTCTCGACGATGCCTGGAGTGGCCGATTGAACGTCGCACGCCGCGACGTCGGCACCGGCATGACTGCCGACGAGGTCGATGAGTTGAGCGCTCAGGTGCACCTGCCGTCGCTCCTGACCTATTGGCGCGCGGTGGGAGAACGAACGGCTGACGTCGTCGACTCGCTGAGCCCGGCCGATCTCGATGAGATCGTCAGTGTCGATCGCGTACACCGCTTCGTGACGCAGACCACCGCCCAACCGGCACGGGCGGGCCTGGAGCGTCTGTGGCAGGACACCACCAGGGGCCACTTCTTGGTGTGGCTCCCGCTCACCCACAACGCGGAGCACATCGGGCAGGCCGACTTGGTCCGTGGCCTGCTCGGACATCCAGGCCGCTTCTAGCCCGAGACGACATCGACAACCGCCGGTGACGGATGTCACCTGCGAGCTGCTGGACAGGTTCGATCGGCAAGTGCGAACTTGCGACGGGCGCACGGTTGCGTCCAGAGAGCGAGCAACTCCCATGGTTCAACCACACGTCAGCCGCACGGCTGGCAGCCGCTTGCCTTCCATCCCGGTCATCACGACCCTTGCCGCGACAGTGATCCTCGTCGTGTCCTGCGGTGGTAGCGACGACGCTGCCGACGCGACCCCGACGACTGCCGCGCCGACCACGACTGTCGCGCCGACCACGACTGTCGCGCCGACCACGACTGTCGCGCCGACCACGACTGTCGCGCCGACCACGACTGTCGCGCCGACCACGACTGCGTCATCCGTCGGTTCGCTCACGCCGGCCGAGGCAGCGGCGATCGTCGACGAGATCGCCGCCACCTTCGGACCGAACGACTTCACGCCGATCGAGGCGCTGCTCGGCGATGACGGCAGGTGGGTCGCGATCGATGGTTCGATCTTCGACCGGAACACGGTCGCCGAGTTCTTCGGACAGTTCTCGTTCATCACCCAGATCGTGCGCGACGACGTCATGGCGGAGAGCCCGCTCGGAATCGGCTATCAGCTCACCGAGACCTACGAGGGCGGCGGGACCGGCACCTTCTGGATCTTCGTCGCCCGGGACGAGGCGGGGGTGCTGACGATCACAGAGCAGAAAGAAGCGCCGACGTGAGTCCACCCATCGGCGGCGGCACCATGTGGACCGCGGTCGTGGTCTCGACACATGGGCGACGGGTCGAGCAATGCCGCGTCGGAGTCGAGTCACTCCTCGCACCAAGAACGTGCTGGACGCCGCCCGCCAGATCGCTCAGGACCAGGGCGCTGCAGCAGTACGCCTCGACCATCTCGCCCTTGCGATCTACACCGAGCCCGACAGCATCGGAGCTAAGATCCTCGAGGACCTCGGCCTCGACAGGCCTGACCTCGACGAGGCAATCGGGAAGCGGTCGCGACGCCAAGGTGCACAACTCCACCTCGACGCCCCCGCCGACCAGGCGGTGCTCGCCTCGGCGCTGGAACTCGGTCACAACTACGTGGGCACCGAGCACATCCTGATCGCCTGTCACCGAGATCCGAACAGCCTGATGGCTGTCGTGCTCCGTGACCTCGGCGCCACCCAGTCCGAGATTCGACAGCGTGTTGACGAAGCCCTCAAACGGTGAGATGACCGCTCGGAAATCGCGACCCCAGCCAGGCTCAGTACACGATGTCCAGTGCGTAGCGCAGCGCCTGGTCCAGGCGGGCTCGGGTGACCTCATCGAGGTGGCCAACGGGTTCCTCATCAAAGTCGTCGAGCGGGATGGTGATGACGTTGTCGCAGCTGATGACACACGCCTCGGGGAGACCGTGCTCGGGGCCGAGCTCGACTTCTGATCGGATACCCCGGATGGTGCGGGTGATCGGCGCACACGTGATCGCCGTGAGCACCTCAATCGCGGCGTCGCGGGTCAGCACGCAGACCGGGCGACGACCAGCAGGCGGTCCGAGATCGGCCCAGTAGATGTCGTTGCGAGCTACCACGCCGGAGCGGACTCGGCAGCGAGTCGTCGGGCCGACTGAACCAGCGTGGGGTCGGCTGGCTGTCGGCGGTACGCCGCTCGGAGTTCGCTGTCCGCTGCTGCGAGCCGTTCGGCGTCGAGCACCGCTTGGGCGCCGCGGCGCATCAGCTCAGAACGGTTGGTGCCGAGATCGGCGGCCAGTGCGTCGAGTTGTTCAACGAGGTCGTCGTCGAGCTGCACGAGTACTTCACGTCGAGCCATGACTCATATGGTATCCCATATGGTGAGCGCTCGGATGCGCGCCGTCGAATGGCAAGGGCAGTGTGCGAGAACGGCACGTATCGCTCGGCACAGACCAGCCGAGATCCAATCGACAATCCCGTCGCGAAGCGCGCTCGCCCGCGACGCACTTCCGGCGCACTGTGGCGGCCTCCACCGGACAAGCGGGTAGCGCATAACGCGATCACCGACCGTGCTCGGTTGACAAGCAGCCGGCGCGACTATCCGGCGCGCGATATCGGCCGAAGTTGGGTGGTGGCTTGCGCGCTGCCGAGGCAAATCGCTGGCGCTGCAAGACCGTCACAGGCTTCGCAGGGAGAGCGTCTGTGCGACACTGTGCTCGTGGGTAGGAGTCGGTGAACAATGAGTGAGGTAGACGGTGGCGTTGTCGAGGGCTACCTGCTGTTGGCAGACATCTCCGGCTACACCGAGTTCATGACGGGCACGGAGCTCGAGCACTCCCATGCGATCGTGACCGAGCTGATGAAGCTGATTAGGTCGTCGTTGACGCCGCCGATGCACTTCGTGAAGCTCGAGGGTGACGCCGTGTTCTGTTTCGCGCCCCGTGAGGCATTTCCGAGCGGCGAGTTGCTCGTGGAATTGGCTGAATCCTGCTACTACGACTTCTCCAATCGTCTGCAGAACATGGTGCGGTCGACGACGTGCCCATGCGACGCATGCAGTGAAATCGGAAGCCTCGATCTCAAGTTCGTCGCCCATTTCGGGTCGTTCATCGTCGATCGCGACGGCGGTGGCGTGGATCTGGCCGGTCCAGACGTGATCCTGGTACATCGGCTCTTGAAGAATTCCATCATCGAGACTGGCGGGCCGGAATCGTACGGCTTCTTCACCGAACCCTGTGCGATGTGCGGCACGTCGCAGCTTCAGCTCCCTACCCATACGGAGCGCTACGACTCGTTCGGGGAAGTAACCGGGGCTGTCCAGGATCTTGCACGGGTCGCAGCCCTGCGGCGAGAGGCCGACAGGGTGCGCATCACCGACGACGACGCCGACTTCGTGTCGAGCTACATCGTGGACGCACCCCCGGCGGTCTGCTGGCAGTACTACGTGGATCCGGGGAAGCGACTGAGGCACACTGCTGCCGTCGAGACCGGGGTCGAGTTCCGGCCCAACGGTGACGGCCGTATCGCGACCGGGGCGACAAGTCACTGTGCTCACGGCGACGGTGTCGACGGACTGCGCGAGTACCTCGACTGGCGACCCTTCGAATACTTCACCTGTCGGCTCACTCCGGTCGAGGCCGACGGAATCGAGCCTGGCTTCGTCGCGGCAACCGAGACCTACGAGTTCAATCTCCTCGACGATGGACGTACCGAACACCGATGGTTGATCCGCTCCGCGGACCGCAGCCCGGAGGGGCTGGAAGCCTTCAGAACCAAGAACGCAGTACTCATCGACTTCGCAGCCCAGCCCTGGTGGGGCGATCAGATGCGTCTCCCGGTCGCCCAGGATGCGGAGATGTACGGCCTGAACGAGCGCCCGATAGCCGGCGCACTGTGACGCGGTGCCGCTCGAGTCGACCGGCACGTAATCCCGTCACGAGCAGCGGCTGAACGAGACGGCTGGCGGACGGGATTATGAGGCGCCCGAGTTGGGCC
>CAVQRU010000025.1:0-19083 GCA_963715285.1 Ilumatobacteraceae bacterium
TGAGGTCGTAGCCGGCGTGGTCCGAGCCGATCGTGATGCGGCGGGGGAAGGCGCCTGCGGCGTCGTTCATGCGATCCGAGTGTAGGTGCTCGCCGCCCCGGGGGACCCTGCGCACCCCGACGACGTTCCCGTTTGCGTTGCGAACGCGGTGAGGCGGCGCACCGGCACTGCGACACAAACGATCGGGGGGCGGCTGTCTATCGTGCGGGCCCGTGGCACCTCGACCCGTTCCCCGCCAGCCCGACTCACGCACTCCGGTGATCATCGGGGTCGGCCAGTACGTCCACCGAGCCGAGTCGCTCGACGACGCACTGGAGCCGGTGGCACTGATGAGCGGGCGGTGCTGGCAGCGTCGGCCGACGCCGAGCTCGACGGGCCGCCGGCTGCCGACGTGCTGCGCTGTCGTCAGTCAGCTGTCGTGGCGGTACGGCGACAGCAGGTTCCTGGCCGGAGGCTCGGACTCGATCCGCCAGCGCCTCGACTACACGTCGATCAGCAGCAACAGCCCGCATGGCTGGTTCGACATCGCCACGGCGTTGCGGTCCAGTCTGGCAGATCGACATCGCCATCCTCGCTGGGTGGCGAAGCGGTCCATGCCCGCCAACGTGGCCGTGCGGGCGGCGTCTGGCTGGAGCTGGCCGAAGTCGAGCGCCGGGCGACCAGCCGAGGAGCATGGGTCGAGGAACCTGGGTGATCAACCTCGAGGCGAGATGGTCGCGGCATCGGCGTGCCGGTCCAGGCCTGTGCAATCCTGGAGACGCAGATCATGCTGCAGCGACATTCGGGAGTGACGAGCATCGACGCGCTATTCTCGGACAGCCTGTACGCCGGGCTGGCGAGGCGGGTGAGGCCGCCGTTCACATGGATCCAGCAGGCAAAGGTGGTGGAGCCAGATCGTCGCGGTCTGCAACGCGAGCCGGATGATCGGCTCCCGTACCCGAGAGCCTTGACCTACGAACAACAGCGTCGACATGGCAGCAGCAGATCATCATGTGTTCCCGTCGAGTCGCCACCACGTCGGCTCGGCGTGCCGAGGATCGCTCGGTCTTCCGCCGCCGCACCGACTGCCACGAGCACCAGTTACGTGTCGCATCGCTGGACGCCTGGCGCGCGGCGGTCGAGATTCAGGCGGACGCCTCGCGCTCGAACTAGCCCGGATCGACGTCGACGACGTGTCGATCATCGACCTCTACTCGCATGCTTCCCGCCGCAGTCCCAGTGGAGCTGAGTCGCTCGGCATCGATCTCGCCACCCGCCAGTCGTCGCGACGGTGGATTGACCTTGGCCGCGGCCATGGAACCACTTCGTCATGCACGCCATCGCGACCATCGTCGACAACCTGCGCGATCGGCCGGGCGAGTACGGCTGGTCTGGGCCAACACAGGTACGTCGCCCGAGCACGCCTTCAGGGCTGTACTCGACCACACCACCGACCCACTTCCGGCGCGCCAGCCCATCGAGCATCGATGCGCTGCCTCGCCGCGACCTCGCGGCGCCGACCCGACCCTGCGAGCGACCATCAAGGCCTGCACCGTCGATGTTGTCGACCGTGACGGCAGAGCCGAGCGAGCGCTCGGCGCGTGCCTGCTTCGACAACAGCCGCCGAGCTGGGCGCCTCCCGAGGCCGGGACGACATGGATCGCTGCAATGTGCGACGGCCAGATCGGTCGGTCCGGTCAGGATCGACCTGAGCAGCAACGGCGGCTTCCGCGTCTGATTTCCGGCAGCGGGCACAGCGCCACCGAGCGCTCTGGAGCGGGTCGATGCCGGCGGTGGCGCGATTCACTTGGCCGGTCCGCGCGCCCGGTGCCATGCTGGGGTGGATGGACGCGCGGGCGTGTCGTGCTCGTGTACGACCGGGCACGACGGCGCGATCGCGATCATCGTCGCTCCGCCGCGTTGCGCCGAACTCGTCGGCATCACCACGGTCGCCGGCAACACACGCTTCGGCGCGCCCACGACCGCGATGCGCTGGTCGTTGCGCGACCTGATCGGCGTCGACGTGCAGTCCCGCTTCCCGCGGGTCCACGACCGCTGATCGGACCCTCGCCACGGCGCTGCGCACTTCGATGCCGTGCACGGAGAACCGTCTCGACGGGCCCCGACCTTGGGCCCCGACAACCCGCTCGACGGCGCCCGACGCGGTCAGCTTCATCATCGACGCGTGCCGCAACGTCGACGACATATGGCTCGTGCCGTCGGGCCCGCTGACCAACATCGCGCTGGCACTCGCGCCTGCGCCCGACATCGCGAATCGCATCGCGGGATCTCGCTGATGGGCGACGACCTCGGCGATCTTCCGACCACGGGCGGGTCGCCATCGGGACAGCTGCCGAGGCTGCGGCGATCGTCTTCGGGTACAGGGGCCGCTTCGCTCATCTGGCATCGACGTCACGCCACCAGCTCCAGCCGACGCCGACGATCGCCGCCGTCCGATGCGCTGCCCGGCTTCGCTCGCCGGCGGTGGGCTGGGCGGTACTCCTGCGTCTGGCGACAACCGATCCACGCCACGATCCAGGACACCATGCGAGGCGCTGCGGTCCACGACCCGCTCAGCCACATGCTCACACTTCACTCACCGAGCTGTTCGCACCCATCGAGCGCGCCATAGGGCAGCGAGCACACAGCGGACGCGCGCACGCGGGCATGGGCGGTGATCGATCGAGCGGCGGTCACCACCGCCCGCGCCCGCACCGATCAACGTACTCACCACGTCGAACTCCACGACCACCACGTTCGATGTGCTGATCAACGCCATGGCCGGCTTCAGTTCGCTGAACCTCGCCCCTCCACCTCCTCCTTTGCGTTGCAGCGTCGGCAGCCGTCCGAACTACGACGCAACTGTTTGCAGGTCGCTAGGTCGATTGAGGTCTACTGTCAGCTTCCATCCGCGCCACCGTGATCGCCGACTGGGAGAAGTTCCACGTCGACGACGTCAACAGCTCGAGCGCCCAGTACGGCCGGTGCCGCCGAGGTGCTCTGGTGCAGGATCTGGGCGGCAATTTCCACCTGCTGGTCCACGCGATCGCGGCGACTCTCGAGGAGATCGCCGCCGAACAGCGCCAACGGCGTCGAGCCCGAGGCGGAGCCCATGATGTTCGATCCGCCCGGCGACCTGGTGATCGGCCACGATCTTCTGCTGCGAGGTCGTCGACCCCCAGCCCGACATCGAACGCTTGACCGCTGAGGGGACGTCGGTGGTGTCGGTGCCGGCGTCTTCGACGCCAACGGCGTCCATGCAATCGGTTCCTCGGACCGCTATCCGGGGTACGCGGTGTCCATGGTGCTGAACGAGCTCCTCGCGCTGAAGATCCCAACTCGGTCCTTGCCCTCGCGGAATAGCAGCCATGACCAGCCGCTCGCCGATCGGCATCCGCCGCGGTTGCCGAAGTTCGGCGATCTTGGCCGCCCAGCGGCGCGGCGATCGTCATCAGCCTCGGGCCGCGGACTCGCCTACGTCGCCACGATGAAGCTGCTCAGCATCGGCCCGATCGTCGGCGCCAACTTCTACAGCTTCGACGGCGCTGGCGGACGGACTCAGGCTGGGAGGTGGTGGGGGACCGAAGCCAGGGGAGACGGACGATCCACGCCTCGCGGCGCATCAACGGCACCAAGCCGCTGGTCGTCTTCGGGCGTCAGCGTGCCCGGAATGATCGAGCACGCCGTGCGCATGGCGCCCAAGGGCAGCCGCATCCTCGTCGTCGGCACCTGCATGCAGGAGGACCACATCCGTCCGATCCTCAGCATCGGCGAGGAACTGTCGTTGCAGTTCGTGCTCGGGTCACCCAGAAGAATTGGCCCACGTCGCTCCAGCGATCTCGCGACCAGCGCAGGTCGACCTCTTCTAGTCATTCGTGACCAGCACCGTCACCGTTCGACGGCATACCCAGCATCCGTTCGCCGACTTCGGCAACCGAAGGGCGCGCGCCGAGTTCCTCGTCCAACCATGACGCGAACGCGTTCGCCCCACCCACCGCGTGGTGAGGTTCGCGACCACCGGTCGGTCAGGAACCAGGTCGCAGCTCTCGGACGTCCGTCACGGACCGTTGGCGACGTGCAACCCGACGGTGTCGACTTCCTACAGTGGGCGGAGTGACCGACACCTTCCCCCGCCAGTACGCCCGGACACAGCGGTTCACGCTCGGCGACCCCCGCAGCATCACCGTCTCGCCCGACGGCCGACGGGTGGTGTTCCTCCGCAGCGCCCACGGCAGCGACCCCGTGAACTGGCTGGCGGGTGCTCTACGGCCAGCGGTGAGGAGCGTCTCGTCGCCGACCCGCGCGAACTGCTCGCCGACGACGCCGGCGATGCGGGCGCCGATCTTCCGCCCGAGGAGCGCGCACGCAGGGAGCGGATGCGCGAGGGTGCCGGCGGCATCACGTCGACGCTACTCGACGCTGCATGCACGGTCGTGACGTTCACGCTCGCCGGCCAGCTGTTCGCGGTGGGCTCCTGTCGGGCCGGGCGCGTCCCGCTCCCGGTCACCGGACCGGTCTTCGATCCCCGCCCCGACCCGCCGGCACGACGCCTCGCTTACGTCAGCGGCGCGACGCTGCGGGTCGGTGAACTCGACGGCACGTCGCGGGCGCTCGTGGGCGACGACGAACCCGCAACGGTCACCTGGGGCAGCGCCGACTTCATCGCCGCCGAGGAGATGGGACGCTTCCGTGGCTACTGGTGGAGTCCGGACGGCGCACGGATCGCCGTGTGCAGGGTCGACACCGCGCCCGTCGCCGAGTGGCACATCGCCGATCCGGCCCAGCCGGACCAGACTCCTGGCGACGATCCGCTACCCGGCGGCGGGCACAGCGAACGCGAACGTCACGCTGCACCTGCTCGGCCTCGACGGTTCCGCGCCTGCTGCCGTCGACTGGGATCGCGACTTCTTTCCGTACCTCGCTGCGGTGCACTGGGGCGACGGAGGGCTGCTCGTCCTGGTGCAGTCGCGCGAACCAGCAGGGCTCTATGGTGCTGCGCGTGCCATCGACACCGAGGACGGAACGACACTCGGGGAGACCACGGTGCTGTCGCACGACTACGACGACGCGTGGGTCGAGTTGGTGCCGGGCACGCCGCGCCTGCTCGACGACGGCCGACTCGTCCACGCGGCCCGATCGTGACGGTGCGCGTCGGCTCATGGTCGCCGACGAAGCGGTCACCCCACCCGACCTGCAGGTGCTGATCAGTGCTCGACGTCGCCGACGACTCGGTCGTGTTCCAGGCCAACCCGATCGACGATGCCACCCAGCTCCACGTCTGGCGCTGGGACGGCGACGGCCTCCACGCGATCGCCGACATGTCTGGTGTCCACACCGCCGCCGTCGGTGGACCGACCACGGTGCTGCGGTCGGCCACCCTCGACCGGGCCGGCGCGACCACGACCGTGCACACCGGGAGTCCGAACGCACCCGACGGCGGTCACGGCGACGGCGGCATCACGATCGAATCATTCGTCGAGCACCCGCTGGTGTCGCCGAACCTGGAGATCGTGCACGTCGGGTGAGCGACGCCTCGCCACGGCCGTGTTGTTCCCCCACGATCACGACGGCTCACCGCTGCCGGTGCTCATGGACCCGTACGGCGGTCCCCACGGCCCCCGCGTGCTTGCCGGTCGATAGTCCGCGCACACCGTGTCTCAGTGGTTCGCCGAGCAGGGGTACGCCGTCCTCGTGGGTCGACGGCCGCGGGCCACCTTGCCTCGGGAGCCCTCCGTGGGAACGAGCGGTGCGGTTCGACATCGCCGCCGCGGCGCTCGAAGACCAGGCCGACGCCCTGTTCGCCGTCGCCGCCGAGCACGGAGGCGCTGGACCTGGTCGCGGGTGGCGATCCGCGGTTGGTCGTTCGGCGGCTACCTCGCCGCACTGGCGGTCTTGAGGGCGGCCGGACCTCTTCCACGCCGCCATCGCCGGGGCGCCCGGCGTTTGACTGGGCCCCTCTACGACACCGCCTACACCGAGCGCTACCTCGGGCTCCCGGACGAGCACCCCCGAGGCCTACGAGCGATCGTCGCTGCTCCCGCTGGCTGGCGGACTGTCCCGGCCGCTGCTGCTCATCCACGGCCTCGCCGACGACAACGTGGTGGCGGCGCACACGCTGCGCCTGTCGACCGCGCTGCTGGCCGCCGGCAAGCCCCACGACGTGCTGCCGCTGACCGGCGTCACGCACATGACGCCGCAGGTCGACGTCGCCGAGAACCTGTTGCTGCATCAACTCGAGTTCCTGCGCCGATCGCTCGGACTCCGGGCCGTAGGGACAGCACCGTCACCGTCATCTAACGTGCGAGACGAGGAGTGATGATGAACCGCCGTCTCCAAGACCTGTACCAGGGTGTCGCCGTGCACGCCACCGCCGACCTCGAACACCGCGCCGCGGTACCGCTGGAGCTGCTCGCGCTCGTGATGCTCGCCGACCACAGCATCAGCGACGACGAGGTCGACCTGCTGCGCGAAGATCAGCACCGACTGGCGCGAGGAGGGCGCGACCTTCGAGGAGTACATCCGACCTGCGATCGAGGAGGCACGCCATGCGATCGAGCGGGACCGGGTGGAGGACTTCCTCGATTCGATCGACGAGCGGATCAGCAGCCGGATCCTGCGCTCGGCGCTCTTCTCCGCCGCACGCGAACATCGTGGGGGTCGACCACGACCTGACGCCCGAGGAGGGCACCATCCTCGCCGAGGTCGCCGTCCGCTTCGACTGACGCGACACGCCCGGCCCTCCACGCGGGGCCGGCGACTCAGGTTCGGCGGATCCGGCCGAGCGCTATGTGGTCGAGCCCCGCCAGATCGGTGCGGACCTCGACATCGACGAACCCCGCATCGCGCAGGAGTGCAGCGACCGCCACCCCCTGATCGGCGCCGATCTCGAGCACCAGCCACCCTCCGTCGCGGAGGCGCACTGGTGCCGCCGAAACGATCCGACGCAGGTCGTCGAGGCCGTCTGCGCCGGCGAAGAGAGCCCGGTGAGGCTCCCAGTCGGCGACGCTCGGCTCCAGGTCGGGCTACCTGACCGCGAACGTACGGCGGATTCGAGACGATCACGTCACAACGGACGTCGGCGGGGAGGGCATCCAACCAGGAGCCGGAGGCGGTCCGGACGTTGACGCCGGCCGGCCCGAGTCCGGCGATGTTGGCCCGCGCGACGTCGAGCGCGTCGTCGCTGACGTCGGTGATCCACACCGTGGTGCCCACCGTCGGCAGCTCGTACGCCAATGCGAGACCGATCGCTCCCGATCCGGTGCCGAGGTCGGCGATCACCCGGGTCGGGCCGACATCCGATGCCTTCTCGAGTGCTGCCTCGGCGACGAGTTCCGTCTCCGGGCGAGGGATCAGGACCCGGCGGTCGACGGCGAGCGTGATGCGACGAAACGCCCACTCCCCCAGCACGTACTGCAACGGTTCGCCGTCGCGGAGTCGAGCGAGCATCGCATCGAGGTGGCTGACCATGCGCACGGTGGCCGGCTCGTCGAGACGAGCGAGGAACTCGTCGCCGTCGACCGATCCGGAAGCGACCTCGCACAGCCACCGCGCCTGGGCGCGGTCACCGATCGCGTCCGCGGTCTCGGCCCACAGCTCACGCCACGAGACGGTCGCGTTCGCTCATGCGCCGTCGGCGAGGTCACGGGCGCGCTCGTCGGCGGCGAGGGCATCGACGACCACCTGCAGGTCGCCGGCCAGGATCGCCGCCAGGCGGTACACCGTGAAGCCGATGCGGTGGTCGGTCACACGGTTCTCCTTGTAGTTGTAGGTCCGGGATTCGCTGCGGCCACCGCCACCCACCTGCGATCGTCGCTCGGCGGAGAGTTCCTCGCTCCGCTGCCGCTCCGCCAGTTCGAACAGCCGTGCCCGCAGGACGAGCATCGCCCGGGCCTTGTTCTGCAACTGCGACCGCTCGTCCTGCATCGCCACGACCACGCCGGTGGGCCGATGTGTGATCCGCACCGCGGAGTCGGTCGTGTTCACGCTCTGCCCGCCGGGCCCGCTTCGCGCGGTAGACGTCGATGTCGAGGTCGCGATCGTCGATCTGGACGTCGACCTCGTCGACTTCGGGGAGCACGGTCACGGTGGCCGACGACGTGTGGATGCGACCCTGGCTCTCCGTCACCGGCACGCGCTGCACCCGGTGCGGTCCGCCCTCGAACTTCAGGTTGCGCCAGGCCGTCTCGCCGCGCACCTCGAACGTCACGTCGTTGAAACCGCCCATGTCGCTCACCGACGACGACAGCGTCGTCACCTTCCAGCCCTTGGCCGCCGCATAGGAGAGGTACATCTCGTAGAGGTCGCGGGCGAAGAGGTTCGCTTCCTCGCCCCCTTCGGCGCCCCTGATCTCCATGATCACGTTCTTGCCGTCGTGGGGGTCGGTCGGCAACATCAGGTCGCGGAGTTCGTCCTCGATCGCCGCGACGTCGGCGGTGGCTGCGTCGATCTCGGCGACGAGCATGTCGCGTTCGTCACCGGAAGCTCCGGCGAGCATGTCACGCGCCGCTTCGGCGTCGGCACGCCGTGCAGCCTGGCGACGGTAGGCCTCCACGACCGGTCCGAGTTCGGTGTAACGCTTCGAGAGGCGCCGCAGCTGATCGGAATCGGCGAGCACCTCGGGATCGGAGAGCTGACGTTCGAGCGTCTCGTACTCGTCGACGACGTTGGAGAGGCGGTCGAGCATGGCGTGTCGAGGCTACTGGCCGGCGCCGCCAGAGCTGACCCGTCAGTGCACCGCGCGCAGCTCGACGGGCGTTGCGAGCGTCGCGAGGAGCTCGTGCGTGATCGGCACCGCATCACGCTCGCGCAGCGCGACGACGACCGGATCGTCGGACATCGCCTGGACGTCGGCGACGAAGCCGACCAGATCGACGTCGACGCCGACCGAGCAGACCACGACTCGGCTGGTGCCGTCCGGAGCCACGCCGATTGCGACACACGGCACCGGATCCTTGAGGTTCGGGCGCGGGAGCGGCGGCTCGGCAGGAACCACGCTGACCATGCCGATCCTCGTCGGGTCCTGCTCGAGCTCCCAACGCAGGTAGCGCTCCTGGCCGAGCCGGTTGAGCGGATGCTGCGGTGCCTCCGCGCTTCGATGCCGGGCGACGGCATCGACCACGACCGCCAACGCCTCCGGGGTCGGAATGTCTCCGTGCAGCAGCCGGAACGCCTCCCGATCGTTGACCCCGACACCCACCTCGAGCTGCACCCCCTCGACCGCCCCGCTCGCAGCGAATGCGGCGGTCTCGACATCGAGTTCGGCGATGTGACCCATCGTCGGCTGGTCGACGACCCGACACACCTCCAACCCGCGGCACCTCGCCGAACACCACGGCGTGTTCGACGTTCGGGGTCGCGCCCGCCTCGTGGATCACCGCCACGAGTTCCAGGTGTTCGGACGACGGCGGCGGAGGCGGCGCGAGAGGTTCGGGAACCGCCGGCAGCAGCGTGCGTTCCTCCGCGAACCACACCCGCACCGGGAACGACAGACGACGCGCCCGCTGCGCGAGCAGCCCGGTGTCGGCCTCGGCGACCAGGTCGAGCGAGGTGGCGCCGTTGCGGATCGCCCACGCGAGCGCACCACCGAGGGACCCAGCGGCGGGACCGTCGACGAGCACCCATGCGGCGTCGTCGACGACCAGGGCGGCGCCGCGGGGAACGATCCCGGCTCGACGTCGAGTGAGCCGGCACCGCGGTGCGCGGCAACGAGCGCTCGAAGCTTGACTCCGAGGAGACGGCTACGGCGATCGGTGTCGTCGGGGTCGGTCACGACGCCGACGCTAGCGACCGGGAATCGCGTTGGGCTCAGCCCTCGTCGGGAGTTGCGGCCGGCGCGTTCTTGCGCTGTCCGTAGCGCTTGTTGAAGCGCTCGACACGACCACCGGAGTCGACGAGCTTCTGCTTGCCCGTGAAGAACGGGTGGCACTCGTTGCACAGTTCGACGGTGAGGTCGCCGTCGACGGTCGACTTGGTCGTGAACGTGTTGCCGCAGGAGCAGCGCACCGTGGTGTCGGTGTAGTTGGGGTGGATGTCGGCCTTCATGTCGGATCTCCTGTGGATGGCTGAACGGGTGAGCCCTGTGCCCCCGATCGTCATCCGGATCGGCGCACCACGCTACCGACCCGCCAACCAAATGAGACGCGGGGTCAGACCCCGCGTCTCATTCACATCGAGGGTTGCTTGGCGATCTCGGCGAGGAACTCGTCGTTGGTGCGGAACGTCTTCAGCCGGTCGATCAGCAGCTCGAGCCCGGCGGCAGCGCTGCCGTCCTGTGCGAGGCCCGACAGCACCCTGCGCAGCTTCCAGACCTGCTGGAGCTGCTTGCGGTCGAAGAGCAGCTCTTCGTGACGCGTCGACGAGGCGTCGACATCGATCGCCGGGTAGATGCGCCGTTCGGCGACCTTGCGGTCGAGGCGCAACTCCATGTTGCCCGTGCCCTTGAACTCCTCGAAGATCGCCTCGTCCATGCGGCTGTTGGTGTCGACGAGCGCGGTCGCGAGGATCGTGAGAGATCCTCCCTCCTCGACGTTGCGGGCCGAGCCGAAGAACTTCTTCGGCGGGTACAGCGCACCGGCGTCGATACCGCCGGACAGGATCTTGCCGCTGGCGGGGGCTGCGAGGTTGTAGGCCCGGCTCAGGCGGGTGATGCCGTCGAGCATGATCACGACGTCACGGCCGTCCTCGACCATGCGACGTGCCTTCGCGATCGTCATCTCGGCGACGTGGGTGTGCTCGTCGCTCGGCCGGTCGAACGTCGAGGAGATCACCTCACCCTTGACGCTGCGACGCATGTCGGTGACCTCTTCGGGCCGCTCGTCGATCAGCAGCACCATCAGGTGCACCTCGGGGTTGTTGAGTTCGATCGACTTGGCGATCGTCTTCATGATCGTGGTCTTGCCGGCCTTCGGCGGCGACACGATGATGCCGCGCTGGCCCTTGCCGATCGGCGAGACGAGGTCGATGATGCGAGCGGTCATGTTCGCCGGGTCGCTCGGGTCCTCGAGCGTCAGGCGCTGATCGGGGAACAGCGCCGTCAGGCTCTCGAAGTGCGGCCGCTTCTTGGCCAGCTCGGGGTCGCCACCGTTCACGGTGTACACCTCGAGCAGGCCCGGGTTCTTCTCGTTGCGGCCTGCGGGACGCACCTTGCCGGTGATGTGGTCACCCTTGCGCAGCCCGAACTGGCGGGCCAGCTTCAGCGGGATGTAGGCGTCGGCCTTGCTCGGCAGGTAGCCGTTGACGCGCAGGAAGCCGTAGCCCTCGTCGCGGATGTCGAGGTACCCCTCGACGTCGACGGGTTCACTGCTCTCGAAGCCGTGATCCTGCTCGATCAGTTCGACGTCCTCACCCTGCGGGCCTTCCTGGCCGCCCCTGCCCTTGCGCCGGCGGCGGCGCCGCTTGTTGCCGCCCTCGCCGCCGTCGTGGTCGTTCCGGTTCCGGTTTCCGCCCTGGCTGTTGCGGTTGCCACCCTGGTCACGGTTGCCGCCCTGGTCACGGTTGCCGCCCTGATCACGGTTGCCACCCTGATCACGGTTGCCACCCTGATCACGGTTGCCGCCCTGATCCGGTTGCCGGCCTGATCGCGGTTGCCGGCCTGGTCACGGTTGCCACCCTGGTCGCGGTTGCCTGCCTGGTCGCGATTGCCGTTCTCGCGCTCGCTGCGCTGTTGATCCTGGCGGTTGCGGTCGCCGCGGGGGCGTTCGCCTCGCGAGGCGTCGGAGGTCGACGCCTCGCCGGCGTCGCCGCCATCGGTGCCGCCACCGTTGCGGGAGAGCTCGATCTCCCAGTCGGCGAGTGGCTCGCCGTCAGGCCCGAGTACCACCTCGGGCGCACTGGTCGAGCTCGCACCGTTCGGGGCTGCAGACTCGACGTTCGCCGCCTCCTCGGCCGCGGGCGCGGTGGCGTCCCGGACGGGGGACGCGGGCTCGGCGGGCGCCGCGCTCGGCGTCTCGGCGGCGGGCGCGCTCGCGCCCGAACCGGTGGTGTCGAGGATCTTGTCGATGATGTCCGACTTCTTCTGCCTGGCGGTGACCTTGACGCCGAGCGCCTTGGCCATCTCCAGCAGGGTGTCCTTGTCCTTCGATTCGAGCATGGACTGTTCGAGTGCGGCTGCGGCCACGAGGGTTCCTCTCTTCTCGTGCGCCGAACGTGACGGCACGAGTGTTGGAGTACCAGGGGGAGGGGTGTGTGGTGGCGCCGATCGCGCCCGCAGACGGGGTCCCCTGGCAGAAAATTCGCACACGACCGAGATCTCGGGGTGCGGCTCGGGCGAACCGAGCGAACGTCATGATATCAGACCCGCGGCCGTCCGCCACGCATCTCCGTCAACACCACACCGGATCCCCCTCCCGCCTCACCCCGAAAAATCCCTCGAGACGGTCGGCACGCGACCGAAATCCGGCGGCGTTCGGCGGCGGTGGCGCCGTCGGAAGGAGCGTCGATCAGTGGCGGGTGAGGCGTTCGACGAGGGCTTCGACGGCCTCGAGTTCGCAGGCGACGGTCTCGGTGCGTTCGGGGCGGTCGAACAGGTCGGCGAGGTGCTCCGGCAGCCCGGGGCGGACGCCGGTGGCGCGCTCGACGGCGTCGGGGAACTTCGCCGGATGCGCCGTGGCGAGCGTGACCACGGGATGGTCGGGACCGTCGAGACCGGTGAGCAGCGCTGCGGCTGCGGTGCCGGTGGCCGTGTGCGGATCGAGGAGCATCCCGGTGTCGCGGTGGATGCGGGCGATCTCGTCGATCGTCGCCTCGTCGTCGAACGAGGCGGCGCGGAAGTGCCCCGTGATGTACTCCTCGCGCTGGTCGGCCTCGATGTCGAGACGCCCGGTGGCACGGAAGCGGCCGAGCTGCTCGGCGGTCATGCCGCCGTCGCGACCGTTCATCTCGAACAGCAGCCGCTCGAAGTTCGACGACACCTGGATGTCCATCGACGGGCTCAGCGTGGGCACGACGTCGCGAGTCGACATGTCGCCGTCGTTGACGAAGCGGGTGAGGATGTCGTTGGTGTTCGACGCGACCAGGAAGTCACGGATCGGCGCACCCATCTCCCGAGCGATCCAACCCGACAGCACGTTGCCGAAGTTGCCGGTCGGCACGCTGAACGTCACCGGATCGGCGAAGTTCTCCGCGGCCGTGACGTAGTAGACGGTCTGCGCCATCACCCTGGCCCAGTTGATCGAGTTCACCGCTGACAGGTTGTTGCGCCGACGGAACTCGACGTCGTTGAACATCGCCTTCACGAGATCCTGGCAGTCGTCGAACGTCCCCTCGACGGCCACCGCGTGGGCGTTCGGCTGGTCGACCGTGGTCATCTGTCGACGCTGCACTTCACTCGTTCGACCCAGTGGGTAGAGGATCACGATGTCGACGTGCTCGCACCCGGCGACGCCGTCGATCGCCGCAGAACCGGTGTCGCCGCTCGTGGCGCCGACGATCGTGACCCGCTCGCCGCGCTGCGCGAGGACGTGATCGAACATCCGGCCCACGAGCTGCAGCGCGACGTCCTTGAACGCCAGGGTCGGGCCGTGGAACAGCTCCTGGACCCACTGCTGGTGGTCGAGTTGCACGAGCGGCGTCACCGCCGGATGGCGGAAGGTCTCGTAGGCGTCGGTGCAGAGCTTCGTGAGCGTGATCTCGTCGAGGTCGGGCTCGACGAACGGGAGCATCACCTGGACGGCGCGTTCGACGTAGGACGTCGAGGGCCCGGCGGCGAGCTTCGGCCAACGTTCCGGTACGTACAGCCCGCCGTCGGTGGCGAGACCGGCGAGGAGCACGTCGGCGAAACCGAGCTCGGGTGCATCGCCGCGGGTGGAGACGTACCGCATCGGGATCAGTCGCCGATCACTCGCAGGAGGCCGCCGACGTTGCGGACGACGTCGAGGTCACGCAGGGCCCGGACCGTCGCCTGGACGTCGGACTCGCGAGCCTCGTGGGTGATGAAGACGAGCCGGGCGTCGGGTCCGTTGCCCTCCTGCTCGGCGGCACGGATGCTGACGCCGTGCTCCGCGAAGACACCGGTGACCGCGTGGAGCACGCCCGGACGGTCGGCCACGTCGAGGCCGAGCAGATACTCCGCCGAGGTCTCGTCGATCGCCCGCACCGTGGCGGGTTCGAGCACGCCGAGCGATCCGTGGGTGCCGTTGCGCAGGTTGATCGCCGCGTCGACGACGTCGCCGAACACCGCGCTCGCCGTCGGCGCTCCCCCGGCGCCGCGCCCGTAGAACATGAGCGAGTCGACGAAGTCACCTTCGACGAACACCGCGTTGAAGCTGTCGCGCACGGAGGCGAGTGGATGGTGCAGCGGCACCATCGTGGGGTGCACCCGCACGCTGATCTCACCGTTGTCGGCGTCGCGCTCGACGATGCCGAGCAACTTGACGACGTAGCCGAGACGATGGGCGATCGCGATCTCTGCACCGGTGATGCGACTGATGC
The DNA here is from genome assembly GCA_963715285.1 of Ilumatobacteraceae bacterium. Lineage (GTDB taxonomy): Bacteria > Actinomycetota > Acidimicrobiia > Acidimicrobiales > Ilumatobacteraceae > Sva-07. The sequence continues at coordinate 14,407 of CAVQRU010000025.1, forward strand.
CCTCGTGGTACACGTCGCCGGCCACGACCTTCGCGCCGAAGGCGACCGTGGCGATGATCGCCGCCTTCGCCCCGGCATCGAAGCCCTCGACGTCGGCGGTCGGATCGCGCTCGGCGAAACCGAGTCGCTGCGCCTCGGCGAGCGCGGTGGCGTAGTCGGCCTCTCCCCCACCGGCGACGGCGTCGGTCATCTTGGTGAGGATGAAATTGGTCGTCCCGTTGATGATCCCGAGCACCCGCCGGATCGGTTCTCCGTGGAGGCTCTCGCGCAGCGCGCGCATGATCGGGATGCCACCGGCGACCGCTGCCTCGAAGAGCAGGTCGCGTTCGGCCGCGTCGGCAGCTGCATAGAGCTCGGCCCCGACGTTGGCCAGCAGCTCCTTGTTGGCGGTGACGACCGGCTTGCCGTTGGCGAGCGCCTCGAGGATGAGCTCCCGCGCGGGCTCGATGCCGCCGATCGCCTCGACCACCAGGTCGACGTCGGGGTCGGAGACGAGGGCGTGCGAATCACGGGTGAGCACGCCGTCGACCAGCTCGACGTCGCGTGGCGCCGACAGGTTGCGCACGGCGACCCGGGTGACCTCGAGGCGGAGGCCGGTCCGGCGCTCGACGAACGGCGCCTGGGCCTCGACGAGTTGCACGAAGGCGGCCCCCACGTTGCCGCATCCGAGGACACCGATGCGGACCGTTTCCAGGTTGCTCGTCACAGGATGGAGGCTACGGGATCCGGTACCGTGACCCCATGACCGTTTCTCGCCGGGACGGTCGCCGATCGCAGCTCGGGGCACGTTCTCGCAGCCCTCGCGGTTGCCCTCACGGTCGCATCGTGCGCCGACGACGGCCTCGTCGGCGAGCCGGCGCCCACCGGGACGCAGACTGCGACGACCGCGACGACCGCGACGACCACAACCATGACCGCCACGGACACCACCGTGGCGCCCACCGGTTCGGTGCCGTCCGCGAGCGTCGCGACGTCCACGGACGCCACCACGACCGAACCGACCTCGTCGACCGAACCGGTCGCCACGCCGCCGAGGTCCTACGACTTCTCGGAGGTGTCCCCGATCGTCGAGAGATTCGTCGACGAACGGGGGTTGAACGGGGCAGGGTTGGTGGTCGTCGATCGCGAGGACGGGATCGTGTTCGAGGACTACTGGGGCGAGTTCGGACCCGAGCGGGTGTCGCTGGTCGCGTCGGCGAGCAAGATGATCGTGGCCGGCGTCCTGCTCCGACTCGACGACCTGGGAGTGCTCGACCTCGATCAGCCGATCGCCGATCTCACCGGCTGGCAACCGGAGGATCCGTCGACGGCGACGGCGACGGCGACGGTCGCGCAGCTGCTGTCCAACAGCTCCGGGCTCGTCGGTCTCGGACCGAAGGCCCTCTACGGGCCGTACACCTGCCAGTTCGACCTCGCCGACGACCTCGAACGGTGCGGCGAGACGATCTTCACGACCGCCGAGGACGACCGCGACGTCGTCGCCCCCGACACCGAGTTCCGCTACGGCGGCGGCCAGTGGCAGGTGGCCGGCGCGGTCGCCGAAGTCGTGAGCGGTCGATCCTGGAGCGACCTCGTGACGGAGACCTACGTCGGACCGTGCGGGATCGACTCGCTCGGCTTCACGAACCAGTGGGCCCAGTTCGGCCCGCTCACGTTCGAGTACCCACGCGCCTTCTCCGGCGACCCCTCCACCATTGCGCCCACCGCGAACCCCAACATGGAGGGCGGCGCCTACATCTCGGCGCCGGACTACGCCGAGCTCCTCCTGATGCAGCTGCGAGCGGGGCGCTGCGGCGAGACACCGGTACTCAGCGCCGAGTCGGTCGAGCGAATGCACACGGATCGAGTCATCGAGCGGTCCGGCCCCACCGGGTACCCCGGTCTGGCCGGCTACGGCCTGGGATGGTGGGTCCGGTCGCCGGCCGACGGGTACGTGACCGACCCCGGCGCCTACGGCGCGGTGCCGTGGCTCGAACTCGCCGACGGGTACGGCGTGTATCTGGTGGTCGAGGAGAACCTGCCCGTCGGGATCGCCCTCGCCGACCAGATCCGAGAGCCGGTCGACCGGGCGCTTGCCGCAGCGCGCTGAACCCCACATCGGGCCGGATCGGGGCACCGACCCGGGGTTGGACATCGCCCGTCGATCCGTCGACGGGTACCGTGCGGCGATGACCGCGGCCGACGCCCTCTCGCGTGCCTCCGACGAATTTCGAGCAGTCGTCGCCCAGGTCGGTGACGACCAGTGGGATGCCACGACACCCTGTGCGGGATGGACCGTGCGCGATCTCGTCGGACACGTGGTGTCGGGCAGTGAGATGGCCGCGCGGCTCGCCGACGGGGCCAGCCGCAACGAGGCGATCGCTGCGCTCGGCATCGACCACCTCGGAGACGATCCGCTCGCAGCGGTCGACCGTGCGTTGCGCGCTCAGGTCGTCGCCTTCGGGCGCCCTGACGTCACGATGCATGTCTTCCACCATCCCGCGGGCGACATGCCCGGTTCCCAGGTCCTCGACTTCCGCATCGGCGACCTGCTGGTGCACCAGTGGGATCTCGCTCGAGCGATCGGCATCGACGAGTCGCTCGATCCCGCCGTCGTCCAACTGGTCTGGGACGGGATCCAGCCGATGCTGCCGATGATGTCCTCGGTGGGCGTGTTCGGCGACGGCCCGAGCGGCACGGTCGCAGACGACGCCCCGCTGCAGCTCCGGCTCCTCGACGCGATGGGCCGCCGCCCCTGACCCAGGCCGTCCTGTCGAGTCCGGTCCTGTCCGCGGTCAGGTCCGGCTGGGCACGTCCAGTCGGGGTCGGGTCCGGACGGGCAGGGTCAGCCGAGCACGAGATCGTGGTGTTCCGACACCCCGGCGACCACCGCGTCGAAGCGGGCCCGCTCGAGGACCGAACCCTCGCGGCGGACGCTGCGCTCGTCGACGACGATCAGTTGGTCGACCTTCGCCCAACTCGGCCGCCCGCTGCGGTCCCACCCGCCGGTTCCGACTGCCACTGCGCCGCGACCCTTGTCCTTCGAGGTCAACGGCACACCGGCGAGGCCTCCTGGGCACGTCCCGATGATCACGACCGGCCGATCCTTGCCCTTCGACGGGTCGTCCTCGTAGGGGACCCATGCCCAGACGACCTCACCGGGGTCGGCGTCCCCATCGATGTCCGGTGAGTACTCGACCTTGGTTCCGGTGGGTACCCGACGCGACGTCGGTGAGGTGGTCTTCTTCGTCTTGCCGGCGAGGCGGTCGCGCTCTCGGAACAGCGCGAGCACTGCCCCGATGAGGCCCATGATCATCCGGTTGCGATTTGCCATGGTCGTCGAGCGCTTTCAGCCGAGGTCGGTCGCGAGCAGGTCGTCGTAGGTTTCGCGACGCACGACGAGGCGTGCCTCGCCGTCGGCGACGAAGACGACCGGGGGGCGAGTGATCTTGTTGTAGTTCGAGCCCATCGAGTGGCCGTAGGCGCCGGTCACCGGCATGGCGAGCAGGTCACCGACGGCGATGTCGGACGGGACCTGTGCTGCGAAGGCGAGGACGTCGCCCGACTCACAGTGTTTGCCGACGAGTCGCACGGTGAATGCTCGTTCCGCATCGAGCGCCCGTGGCAGGAACGACTCGTACCCCGAGCCGTAGAGGACCGGACGCGGGTTGTCGCTCATGCCGCCGTCGACGGCGACATAGGTGCGCACGCCCGGGATCTCCTTGATCGTGCCGACGGTGTAGAGCGTCACCGCTGCGGATGCGACGATCGCCCGGCCCGGCTCGACGCTCACGCGCGATCGGACGCCCAGGGCCTCGCACGCGTCCGACAACACGCTCCCCCACTGGCTGATCGTCGGCGCCTCCTCGCCTTCGACGTAGGCCACGCCGAGCCCACCGCCGAGGATCAGCTCGGGGAGGTCGAGCGGTACGGCGAAATCGGCCATCACCTCGGCGGCCTTCGCGAACGACGACGCCTCGAAGACGTTCGAGCCGATGTGGCAGTGGAGGCCGACCAACTCCATCGCGTCCGATCGACGGGCGTGGTCGACGGCTCGTAGCGCATCGCCGTTGGCGAGGTTGAACCCGAACTTGGAGTCGTCCTGTCCGGTGGCGATGAATTCGTGCGTGTGGGCGTGGACGCCCGGGGTGATGCGCAGCACCACGCGTGGTGTGGGCCCGATGCCGGTGGCCGCGAGTACGTCGAGACGATCGAGTTCGTCGAAGGAGTCGACGACGATGTAGCGCACCTGGGCCTCGATGGCCTCGCGCAGTTCGGCGCCCGACTTGTTGTTGCCGTGCAGCGTGCAGGCGCTCGCCGGAACGCCGGCCGAGAGGGCGACGTGCAGCTCGCCACCGGTGGCGACGTCGAGCAGCATGCCCTCGTCGTAGGCGAGGCGCGCCATCGCCCGACAGAGGAACGCCTTGGTCGCATAGATGACGCGCTCGGGGCCGAACGCGGCGACCGCCTCGCGGCAGCGGGCTCGCAGGTGGGCCTCGTCGTACACGAACAGCGGTGTGCCGTAGTCCTCGGCGAGCTCCTCGACCGAGATCCCGCCGATCGTGAGCCACCCGTCGTGGCCGACCGCCGCGGTGTCCGGCAGCAACCGCCGGTCGATCGCCGTCACCGTCGGCCTCCGACCGGCCCGCCCGCACCACCGTTTGCGTGAGGATTCCGGTGACCCGCCCCACCCGGAAC
>CAVQRU010000026.1:0-14234 GCA_963715285.1 Ilumatobacteraceae bacterium
TCGTGCCTGCGCCGGTGTGCGCAGCACGTGAACCCCCCGTCGCCCCTTGATACGGAAGTGAAGTAGAAGATGGCCAAGCGAGAGTTCCCCCTGGAGCGCACCCGGAACATCGGGATCATGGCGCACATCGATGCCGGCAAGACCACGACCACCGAGCGCATCCTCTACTACACCGGCAAGAGCTACAAGATCGGTGAGGTCCACGACGGCGCCGCGACCATGGACCACATGGCGCAGGAGCAGGAGCGCGGCATCACGATCACCTCTGCCGCCACGACGTGTGTCTGGAACGATCACCGGATCAACATCATCGACACGCCGGGCCACGTCGACTTCACGATCGAGGTCGAGCGCTCGCTGCGCGTGCTCGACGGCGCGGTCACCGTGTTCGACTCGGTGGCCGGCGTCGAGCCGCAGACCGAGACCGTGTGGCGCCAGGCCAACAAGTACAACGTGCCGCGCATGTGCTTCGTCAACAAGATGGACCGCATCGGCGCCGACTTCTACCGCACCGTGCACATGGTCGACGACCGCCTCCAGGCCGTGCCGCTCGTCATCCAACTCCCCATCGGCGCCGGTGGCCCCGAAGCCGTCAAGCCGTTCGAGGGGCTCGTCGACATCGTCCGGATGAAGGCGCTCGTCTGGCGCAACGTCGACGAGAAGGACCTCGGCGCGAAGTACGAGATCACCGACATCCCCGCCGACATGGTCGACCAGGCCAACGAGTACCGCGAAGCGATGATGGAGACCATCGCCACGCAGGACGAGGCGCTGATGGATGCCTACCTCGGCGGCGAGGAGCTCTCCGAGGCCGACATCAAGAAGGCGATCCGCAAGGGCACCCTGGCGTTCGACTTCGTGCCGATCCTGTGCGGTTCGGCGTTCAAGAACAAGGGCGTCCAGCCGATGCTCGACGCAGTGATCGACTTCCTGCCGAGCCCGCTCGACATCCCGCCGGCCGAGGGCATCACGATGAAGGGCGGCGAGGAGATCCCGGCCACACGTGGACCCGAGGACAAGGAGTTCGCCGCACTTGCGTTCAAGATCGTGGCCGACCCGTTCGGCAAGCTGACCTACTTCCGGGTGTACTCGGGCGAGATCGGCAAGGGCGAAGAGGTCTACAACTCCGTCAAGGAGGACCGTGAGCGCCTCGGCCGCATCCTGTTGATGCACGCCAACCAGCGCGAAGACCTCGATGTCGCCATGGCCGGCGACATCGTCGCCGGACTCGGCTTCAAGAACGTCACCACCGGTGACACGCTCTGCGACCGCGACAACCCGATCATCCTCGAGCGCATGGAGTTCCCCGAGCCGGTGATCCACGTCGCCATCGAGCCGAAGACGAAGTCCGACCAGGAGAAGCTCGGCAAGGCGCTCAAGTCGCTGTCCGACGAGGACCCGACCTTCCGCATCCGCTCCGACGAGGAGACGGGCCAGACGGTCATCTCCGGCATGGGTGAACTGCACCTCGAGGTGCTCGTCGACCGCATGCAGCGCGAGTTCTCGGTCGAGGCCACCGTCGGCAAGCCGCAAGTCGCCTACCGCGAGACGATCACCAAGGCCGTCTCCAACGTCGAGTACCGCCACATCAAGCAGTCCGGTGGCTCCGGCCAGTTCGCGGTCGTCAAGATCGACATGGAGCCGAACCCCGGCGGCGGCTACGAGTTCGAGGACAAGATCTCCGGCGGCAAGATCCCGCGCGAGTACATCAACCCGACCAACCAGGGCCTGCAGAGCTCGCTCGACAACGGCGTGCTCGCCGGGTACCCGACGGTCGACGTCAAGGTGTCGCTGGTCGATGGCCAGTACCACGACGTCGACTCCTCGGAGATGGCGTTCAAGATCGCCGGCCAGATGGCGTTCCGCAAGGCTGCTGAGATGGCCAAGCCCGTCCTGATGGAGCCGATCATGGCCGTCGAGGTCGTCACGCCCGAGGAGTACATGGGCGACGTGATGGGAGATCTGTCGAGCCGCCGCGGTCGCATCGGCAGCATGGAGGCCCGGGGCAACACGCAGGTCGTGAATGCCACGGTGCCGCTGTCGGAGATGTTCGGATACAGTACCGACCTTCGTTCCCGCACCCAGGGGCGAGCCACCTACACGATGCAGTTCTCGGAGTACCAGCAGGTGCCCGAAGCCATCGCCCAGGAAATCGTGAAGCGGGTCCGTGGCGAGTGATCGCCGCTGAACCGACGCACAGCAGTTCTTTGACAACCCACATCTGACAAACAAGAAACGACATTGGAGTCGCACGCATCATGAGCAAGCAGAAGTTCGAGCGCAACAAGCCGCACGTGAACATTGGCACGATGGGTCACATCGACCATGGCAAGACCACGTTGACCGCGGCGATTTCGAAGACGTTGTCGGAGCGTGGGTTGGCTGACTTCGCGGCATTCGACACGATCGACAAGGCGCCGGAGGAGAAGGCTCGTGGGATCACGATCTCGATCGCGCACATCGAGTACGAGACCGAGAACCGGCATTACGCGCATGTGGACATGCCGGGTCATGCCGACTACATCAAGAACATGATCACGGGTGCGGCGCAGGTCGACGGTGCGATCCTGGTGGTGGCGGCGACCGATGGTCCGATGCCGCAGACCCGTGAGCACGTGTTGCTGGCCCGCCAGGTCGGTGTGCCGTCGATCATCGTGGCGTTGAACAAGGCCGACATGGTCGACGACGAGGAACTCCTCGAGTTGGTCGAGTTGGAGGTTCGTGAGTTGCTCAACGAGTACGAGTTCCCCGGTGATGACGCCCCGGTGATCCAGGTCAGCGCGTTGAAGGCGTTGGAGGGTGACGCCGAGTGGCAGGAGAAGATCATGGAACTCATGAACGCTGCCGACACCTTCATCCCTGAGCCGGTGCGTGAGTTGGACAAGCCGTTCTTGATGCCGATCGAGGACGTGTTCACGATCACGGGTCGTGGCACGGTGGTGACGGGCAAGGTCGAGCAGGGGGTCATCCATACGGGTGACGAGATCGAGATCGTCGGGTTGCGTGACACGCAGAAGACGACGTGTACGGGTGTGGAGATGTTCCGCAAGTTGCTCGATGAGGGTCAGGCGGGTGACAACATCGGTGCGCTTCTTCGTGGTACGGCCAAGGAGGATGTGGAGCGTGGGCAGGTGTTGTGCAAGCCGGGCAGCATCACGCCGCACACGAACTTCGAGGGTCAGGTCTACATTCTGACCAAGGACGAGGGTGGCCGTCACAAGCCGTTCTTCAACAATTACCGTCCGCAGTTCTTCTTCCGGACGACCGATGTGACCGGCACGATCGAGTTGCCGGCTGGTACGGAGATGGTGATGCCTGGTGACAACGTCGAGATGACGGTGGAGTTGGGTAAGCCGATCGCGATGGACGAGGGTCTGCGGTTCGCGATTCGTGAGGGTGGTCGCACGGTGGGTGCGGGCCGCGTCACCAAGATCCTCAAGTGACCGCGGCGACCTGAGACAGAAACGACACTGACATGGCACAGAGCATCAGAATCCGCCTCAAGGCGTTCGACCACGAGATCATCGACCAGTCGACGAAGAAGATCGTCGAGACGGTCACTCGTACCGACGCGACCGTGCGCGGCCCCATCCCACTGCCCACCGACAAGCACCGCTACACGGTCATCCGTGGCCCGCACGTCGACAAGGACAGCCGCGAGCACTTCGAGATGCGGGTGCACAAGCGCCTCATCGACATCGTGAACCCGAACGGCAAGACCATCGACAGCCTGCAGCGCATCGAGCTGCCCGCCGGCGTCGACATCGAAATCAAGATCCAGAACGCCTGAGCTGGTCACATCCGGGATCTGACCCCGGATCTGACGCACGGCTCCGGTTGTGAAAGAGGTGTGAACAGCGACCCCAACGGGGTCGCTGTTCACGTTTGGGGATAGACAGGGGACCGATGAGTGCGCTGCCGCCCCCGGCTCCCGGCGTCACGCCGGTCCCGACGCCACCGGCTGCCAGGCGCGCGCGACGACGTGGCGTGTCGCTGATCGTGGCCGTCGCTGCGGTCGCATGGGTTGCGGGACTGACCGGGGCACTCGTCGGCAGCCAGGTCTCCGACTGGCTCGACTCGCCGCCGAAGAGCGCGAGCGACGAGCCGATCAACGTGTCGGATGCGACCGGCCCCATCGAGGCACGCCTCGACGTCGGCAAGGTCATCGATCACATGGCCGCCTCCGTCGTGACGATCAGCGCCGACGTGGAGAGCTCGCTGGGGACCGGACAGTCGGTCGGCACGGGAGTGATCGTGTCGTCCGACGGCGAGATCCTCACCAACGCCCACGTGGTCGCCGGTGCATCCGAGATCCGTGTGCGCCTGGCCGGCGAGACCGAGCCACGTGAGGCGCGGTTGCTCGCCAGCGATCCGGGCAACGACCTCGCGCTGCTCCGGATGAGCGGCGACGGTTTCGACGCCGCCGTCTTCGCCGACCCCGACAGTGTCAGCCTCGGCGACGAGGTGGTGGCGATCGGCTTCGCGCTCGGCCTCGACGGCGATCCCTCGGTGACCCTCGGCATCGTCTCGGCGCTCGACCGCACGATCGGCACCGACGGCGCCTTCCTCGACGGGTTGATCCAAACCGATGCGGCGATCTCGTCGGGCAACTCCGGCGGCCCGCTCGTGAACGCACGCGGTGAGGTCGTCGGCATCAACACCGCGGTCGCCCGCGACACCGCCACGTCAGCCGCCACCAACGTCGGGTTCGCGATCAGCGCGAAGGAGGCGTTGCCGGTGATCGAGGCATTGCGCGTGCAGGCCGGCGGCGTACCCCGCGCCGAGGGGTATCTGGGGGTCGAGCTCGACGATCGTCGCGATGGCGGACAGGGCGCTGTGATCCGAAGCGTGCAGGACGGCACACCCGCCGATGACGCCGGCGTCGAGGCCGGCGATCTCGTCGTCGCCGCGGACGGCGTCGCCATCGACGGAGCCACCGGGCTCATCGCGACGATCCGTGACCTGCAGCCCGGCGACTCCACCACGATCACCGTGATCCGTGACTCCGAGCGCATCGAGCTCACCGTCACGCTCACCGATCGGCCCGAGGACTGACCCGACGCCCCGGGCCCGGCCCCGGGGTCGGAGCGACGCCCTGCGTACTGTGGCGCAGATGGACCAGATGCTCGGTGGTGCCCGCCCGTTCGGCCTGGGGTACTGGCCGCTTCCCGAGGACGCACCCGATGTCGAGGTCCGACGCGAGGCAGTGCGTCTCGTGTCGCCCGACGGTGCGCTCGTGCGTGGCGTGCTCTGGACCCCACCCACGGGCACCGCGTGGAAGACCGCGGTGATCCTGTCGCACCCTCGGGGTGACTTCAGCGTGCACTACGCCTGCCCGCTGCTCGCGGCGGCCGGTTACGCCGTCCTCGGCTTCGGCACCCGCTACATCAACAACGACACCGACTGTCTGCACGAGGCGTGCATCACCGATGTCCGGACCGCGCACGACGAGATGATCCGCCGAGGCGCCGAGGCCGTTGTCCTGCTCGGCAACTCCGGTGGCGGCTCCCTGATGGCGATGGCCAATGCCGAACTGGGCATCGGTGACGGCTGGATCGGCATGGCCGCGCACCCAGGGGAGGGGGTGTTCATGCTGCAGGTGATCGACCCGTCGGTCGCCGACGAGCACGACCCCTTCTCGACCGTGCCCGAACTCGACATGTACCACCCCGACAACGGGTGGCGTCCCTGGCCCGAGCCGTGCAGCTACGACCCGGCGTGGGTGGCCGTCTATCGGCAGGCGCAGCGCGAACGAGTTGCACGCATCGATGCGATCGCGAAGGCGTCGATCGCCGACGCCGGTGGCCCGGTGCCCGAGCTGCGGACCGTCGACAAGTCGAGCGACCCCGCTCGATGGCGCGAGCTGCGCCGACGGGCGGTGTTCACGAAGTACCTGACGATCTACCGGACGCTCGCCGACCCCGCCTACCTCGACCTGTCGATCGACCCCGATGACCGACCGATGGGTTCGCTGTTCGCGTTCCCCGACCCGTTCGATGCCAACTACGGCCGCGGCGGTCTGGCTCGCACGATGACCGCCCGGGGATGGCTCAGCACGTGGTCCGGCTTGTCGAGCCACGCCAAGCTCGCCGACACGATGCCGAAGGTCACGGTGCCGACGATGCTCGTGCATCCGACCGCCGACACCGAGATCCGCGTCTGGCAGGCGAAGGAGATCGTCGACGCGGCCGGCGCCGACGACGTCACGTACCTCGAGATGAAGGGCGCTCCGCACTATCTCGAGGGCCACCGACCCGAGGCGATGGCGGCGGTCGCCGACTGGCTCGCCGCCCGCTTCCCGTGATCCGTCGCGGCGGCTGATCGCCAGGCGCACACCGAGCGCGGCGATGGCGAGCCCGCCCGCACCACCGAGGCGTGCGAGTCGCCGGGGCGACCGTCGAGGCCGCGGCCGCCTCGTTCCCGTCCGGGCACTCGACCGCCTCGCGTCGCCGGGCTGGTGGTCGGATGGTCGTGGTGCCTGCTGTGGGCGATCGTCCTACGGATCATCCCGGATCGGACGTCTCGGTGACCAGATCGTCTAGGGGGTGGGGGTGGAGGTGGCCGACCGCGCGAACCAGGCCGCGGTGTAGCCGGCGCCGACCTGGTGGGCCTCGAACTCGCCGGCGGGGAGGAAGAAGAGTCGATCATCGTCCACCCACAGCAGTCCGAGGCCGTCGTCGGCGAGGCGAACCCACGACACCGACGGGGGCAACGACCGTTCCAGATCAGGCAGTTCGGCGAGCGTCGACGGCGCAAAGAACCGGATTCGAATGCCGTCGCCCGACGACACCGACACCGCCACCTCGTCGTCGGGGCCGTGCCCGGCGAACCGCACCACCTCATCGGAGCCGGCCGGAACCGGCGGCACGCCGAGGTCGGACACCTTGGTCAGCTCCAGGGTCTCGTCGTCGACGTCGAAGAGCCAGTAGCCAGTTTCGTCCCATCCGAGGACGACCGGGTGGTCATCGGCCGTCGATGGTGAGGCACCGACGGACCAGGACGCGTCCTGCACCGAGATGAACCCGTCGGACCCGGCCGGGTCGTTCAACAGCCTCGAGGTGCCGATCTCGGTGACGGGGTCGAGCAGCAACAGTGACAGGGAGTTCGCCGCAACGATCCGGTCGCCGGTGGGTGACAGCTCCGGCGAGGCACCGCCGGCCACGGGTCCGACCGTGGCTCCGGTTGCGGCGAGGATGTTGCCGGAGATCGGTTCGCAGCAGTCGCTGAAGACGATCGAGCCGTCGATCACGCCGGCGACGTCGTCGACCACGTTCGGGCCAGGGCCCTCCGAGACCGACGCCCTCGGATCGGGGTACTCGGCGACGAGCCTCGGAGTACCGGGTCGGGAGCCGAGCAGGCCAGGGAGCAGGAAGAGATCGCCGGCGACGTCGACGGCGAACACGTCACCGGTCCCGAGTTCGAAGGAACCGGGTGGGATCTCGACGTCGATCAGATCCACGCCGCGCTCGTCCGTGGTCGGCGGTGTGGCCGCCGTCGTTGCGGGGATCGTGGAGTCCGGCGGAGTTGCGGTGCTGACGGCCACGGTCGGTGGTGGCGCACTGGACTCGATCGTTCCGCTGTTCGCGGTCGTCGCTGTGGCGACGGACGTGACGGCCGCTGGTTCCGCCTCGTTTCCGCACGCAACGAGGAGGGAGACGGCCAGTGCGTAGGGCACGATCCGACGCGATGTCATGCGCGAACCTACCCGAGCACGGTCGCCCGAAACGGTCGGCGATCAGAGCGGGTAGTCGACCCCGGTCATCTCCACCGACTTCTCCCACAGCGCCCGCTGCAGGTCGGCGTCGTGCGAGCGACTGCTCGACTCGACGATCTTCGGGTTGCCACGCGCCTCGCCGATGCCGTCCGGGCCGTAGTACTGGCCACCTCCCGCTGCCGGATCGGTTGCGGCGCGCAGCGTCGGGAGGGCGCCGCGTTCAGCGCTTTGCATGATCGGTCGGAACAGGAACTCGCCCCACTGGAGGAACTTCGGCGAGTTGCGGATCAGTTCGGTGTCGGACAGCCCCGGGTGCGCGGCGAGCGCTGCCGTGGTGGCGCCGGCTGCGGCGAGGCGGCGCTGGAGTTCGTAGGTGAACAGCAGGTTGGCGAGCTTCGATCGTCCATAGGCGGCCACCCGGTCGTAGCCGTCGGTTCCGGCGAGGGTCTCGACGTCGATCTTCGAGCGGATCTTGTGGCCGACGCTGCTCACGGTGACGATCCGTGAGCGAGGTGTGTCGAGCAGGCGGGGGAGCAGCAGGCCGGTCAGGGCGAAGTGGCCGAGGTGGTTCGTGCCCATCTGGAGCTCGAACCCGTCGACGGTCGTCGACTCGGGCGTGTACATCACCCCGGCGTTGTTGATCAGCAGGTCGATGCCATGTCCGTCGGCGAGCAGTGCGTCGGCGGCGGCACGAATCGAGGCCAGGTCCGACAGGTCGAGCGCCTGCACCGTGACGTCGGCATCGGGGTGGTCGCCGCGGATCGCGGAAGCGGCCGCATCACCCTTGTCGGTGTTGCGAACGGCGAGGATCACCCGTGCGCCGTGCGCCGCCAGCGCATCGGCGGTCGCCAGCCCGAGCCCGGTGTTCGCGCCGGTGACGACAGCGTTGCGACCCGTCAGTTCGGGGATGTCGTCGGCGGTCCACGTCGATCGTGCCATGACTCGACTCTACGGGAGCGCAGAAGGACGCCAGCGCGTGTTGGAAGGCGCAAACGGCGCCCATAGCATTGCATGGCCGTGATCGGGAGGCATTCCGACCACCAAACCATTCAGCAATCGATGTCTGAGCAGGCCGCCCGCACCGACGGGACCGGAACCACCCAGCAACTTCATGATCTCGTGCTCCGCACGCTCGTCCTGCCGTGAACTCGGTAGTCGCAGCGGCGGAGCATTTGCGTGGATAGCCGTTCGTCAACAGATCAGCGGCTCGATCAACTCAAGAGGAACAACGCCGCCATGGCACAACAATCGATCGTCGGCGAGAAGGTCGGCATGACACAGACGTGGGTGGACGACAGAGTCGTTCCGGTCACGGTGCTGCGCGTCGAGCCGATGCGCATCGTCCAGATCAAGACCAACGAACGCGACGGCTACACCGCCCTGCAGGTGACCTATGGGCACCGCAAGGCGAACAAGCTCACCAAGCCCGCCGCCGGACACTTCGAGAAGGCCGGCGTCGAGCCGGGCAAGCGTCTCGTGGAACTGCGCCTCGACTCCGTCGACGGTTTCGAGGTCGGCCAGGAGCTGACCGTCGAGCAGATCCCGGCCGGCACGATCGTCGACGTCACCGGCACCAGCCGGGGCAAGGGCTTCGCCGGTGTGATGAAGCGTCACAACTTCGCAGGTCAGCCCGCATCGCACGGCAACAACAAGAGCCACCGCAAGCCTGGCGCCATCGGCTCGTGTGCCTTCCCGGCACGCGTGTTCAAGGGTCAGCGCATGGCCGGCCACATGGGCCACGAGCAGGTCACCACGCAGAACCTCGAGGTCGTCGAGTCCGACGCCGAGCGCAATCTGCTGTTGATCAAGGGTTCGGTTCCCGGCCCCGCCGGCGGTGTCGTGCTCGTGCGCAACGCCGTCAAGAAGGCCGGACAGCTCGCAGGAAAGGCAGGCTGATCATGGCCGACGTCACACTCAAGACCGCGTCCGGCAAGGACTCCGGCACGATCGCCCTCGACGACGAGGTCTTCGGCGTGCAGCCGAACGTGCCCGTGATGCACCAGGTGGTCACGGCACAGCTCGCCGCTCGCCGTTCCGGCACGCAGAGCACCAAGACCCGCTCCGACGTGCGTGGTGGCGGCCGCAAGCCGTACGCCCAGAAGGGCACGGGCAACGCCCGCCAGGGCTCGATCCGTGGCCCGCACTTCTCCGGTGGTGGCGTCGCGCTCGGCCCGAAGCCGCGCAAGTACGACCAGAAGACCCCGAAGAAGATGGTGAAGCTGGCGCTTCGTTCGGCCCTGTCCGATCGGGCCGCCGAGGGCAAGGTCGTCGTCGTCGACGGCTGGGGCTTCGAAGCACCCAAGACCAAGGACGCCAAGGCCGCGCTCGATGCGCTCGGCATCGACGGCACCGCACTGGTGGTCGTCGGCCGCGACGACGCCGCTGCCGCCCTGAGCTTCCGCAACCTGCCCAAGGTCCAGATCATCGGCCCGGGCGAACTCAACGCCTACGACGTGCTCTGCAACGAGTGGATCGTGTTCACCAAGGACGTGCTGCCCGCCGGCACGCCGGTGTCCGACGAGTCGAGCACCAGCGAGCCGGCAACCGACGAGAAAGCAGCCAGCTGATGAAGGACCCCCGCGACATCATCATCGCTCCGGTCGTCTCCGAGAAGAGCTATGCGCTCATCGAGACCGGCGTCTACACGTTCAAGGTGAGCCCGAAGGCCTCCAAGCCCGAGATCCGCGACGCCGTCGAGGCGATCTGGGGCGTCGAGGTGCTCAAGGTCAACACCCTCAACCGCAACGGCAAGCGCAAGCGCACCCGTGGCACCAACCGCATCGGTACCCGGCCCGACACGAAGCGGGCCATCGTCACCCTGGCAGCGGGCGAAATCCCGCTGTTCGAGAACTGAGCTGATCATGGCCATTCGTTCCCGCAAGCCCACCAGCCCCGGCCGTCGCTTCCAGACGAGCTCCGACTTCAGCGAGATCACCAAGACCACGCCGGAGAAGTCGCTGCTCGTCAAGAAGAACAAGACCGGTGGCCGCAACAGCTACGGCCGCAAGACCTCGCGTCACCGCGGTGGCGGCCACAAGCAGCAGTACCGCATCATCGACTTCAAGCGCGTCAAGGACGGCGTGACCGCCAAGGTCGCCGCCATCGAGTACGACCCGAACCGCACCTGTCGCATCGCGTTGCTCCACTACAACGACGGCGAGAAGGCCTACATCCTCGCCCCGCGTGGACTCAACGTCGGCGACACCGTCGAGAGCGGCCACGGCGCCGACATCAAGCCGGGCAATGCCATGCCGCTGCGCTACATCCCGGTCGGCACCACGGTGCACAACGTCGAGCTGCGCCCCGGCCAGGGCGGCAAGATCGGCCGATCGGCCGGCATCGCCGTGCAGCTGGTGGCCAAGGAGGGCGACTACGCAACGCTGCGCATGCCCTCCACCGAGATGCGTCGCGTGATGATCGACTGTCGCGCCACCGTCGGTGAGGTCGGCAACAGCCAGCACGAACTCGTCAAGATCGGCAAGGCCGGCCGCAACCGCTGGAAGGGCAAGAAGCCCCAGACCCGTGGTGTCGCGATGAACCCGGTCGACCACCCGCTCGGTGGTGGCGAAGGCCGTACCTCCGGTGGCCGTCCCGCCGTGTCGCCGTGGGGCAAGCCCGAGAGCCGAACCCGCAACAAGAAGAAGGCGAGTCAGCAGTTGATCATTCGCCGCCGTCGTACGAGCAAGGGTCGCCGCTGACGCGGCAAGGAAGGTAACTCCGCATGTCTCGCAGTCTCAAGAAGGGCCCGTTCGTGGACGACCATCTTCTCAAGAAGATCGACGCCCAGAACGCCGCCGGCGAGCGCAAGGTCGTCAAGACCTGGTCGCGCCGCTCCACCATCATCCCCGACATGGTCGGCCACACGATCGCCGTCCACGACGGTCGCAAGCACGTCCCGGTGTACGTCACCGAGTCGATGGTCGGCCACAAGCTCGGTGAGTTCAGCCCCACCCGCACGTTCAAGTTCCACGCGGGCATGGAGCGCAACTCGAAGGGTCGCCGCTGATGACCGGACCGAAGCTCAACGAGAAGTCCCTCGTCGCCGGCGAGCGCTCCGGCACGAAGGCCACCGCTCGCTACGTGCGGTCGTCGGCCTCGAAGGCCCGCGCCGTCCTCGACCTGATCCGCGGCCTCGATGTGCGAAGCGCCGACGAGGTGCTGCAGTTCACCGATCGCCACATCGCCCGAGACGTGCGCAAGGTGCTCGCCAGCGCCGTCGCCAACGCCGTCAACAACGACGACCAGGACGCCGACGAGTTGTATGTCGTCGCTTGTTTCGCCGACGAGGGCCCGACGCTCAAGCGGTTCCGTCCTCGTGCTCGTGGCCGTGCGACGCGCATCAACAAGCGCAGCTGCCACATCACCGTCATCGTCGCCCGCATGAGCGACGACCGCATCGCCATCATCCAGGCCCGCCAGGAGCGCGCCGGTGGCAGCGCCGGCCGTGGCCGTCCGCAGTCGAGCGCCGCCAGCCGCCGTGCCCGCGTCGAGCGCAGCCGCCAGCAGGCCGCCGAGACGAACGACACGGCCGATGATGTCGTCGACGCCGAGATCGTCGACGAAGAGATCGACGAGGTCGAGGAATCGACCGACGTCGAGGAATCGATCGACGTCGTGGAGGCGTCCGACACCGAAGCCACAGAAGCAGCAACCGATGCCGACGTCGCCGACGCCGACGACGAGGGAGCCACCAAGTAATGGGTCAGAAGATCAATCCGTACGGCTTCCGTCTGGGAGTGACCACCGACTGGAAGTCGCGTTGGTTCTCCGAGCGTGAGTACAAGGACTACCTCACCGAGGACTGGACGATCCGCCAGGAGATCATGACGCGCCTCGAGTCCGCGGCGATCAGCCGCATCGAGGTCGAGCGCACCCGTGACAAGCTCCGCGTCGACGTCCACACGGCCCGCCCGGGCATCGTGATCGGTCGTCGTGGTGCGCAGGCCGACGAACTCCGTCAGCTGATCACCAAGATCACCGGCAACCCGAAGATCCAGCTCAACATCGTCGAGATCAAGAACCCCGAACTCGACGCTGCGCTGATCGCTCAGGGCGTCGCCGACCAGCTCGTCAACCGCATCGCCTTCCGCCGGGCCATGAAGCGCGCGGTGCAGAACGCACAGCGCGCCGGCGCCCTCGGCATTCGCGTCCAGTGCTCGGGGCGCCTCGGGGGCGCCGAGATGAGCCGCACCGAGTGGTACCGCGAAGGCCGGGTGCCGTTGCACACACTGCGCGCCGACATCGACTACGGCATGCGCGAGGCCAAGACCACCAGTGGCCGCGTCGGCGTCAAGGTCTGGATCTACAAGGGAGACATCCTCCCGTACAAGAAGGTCAACGAGGACAAGATCGCCCGCGAGGCCGCCATGGCCGTCGGCGAGACGTCCGGCCAGGGTGGACCGCGCAAGGTGGTGTCGTCGGGTGGACCCCGTGACGTCGCACCGGCTCCCGAGACCCAGCCGCTCGTCCGTGAGGCCGATCCGGAACTCGAGAAGTTGCTCGACGAAGAAGAGGCGATCGCCAAGCGCACTGCGCAGGGCGAGGGCCACGAGACGCCGCACTTCCGCGGCACGGACTGAAAGGGGACGCACCATGCTGATGCCTCGCAAGGTCGCCCATCGCAAGCACCACCGCGGCCGCACCAAGGGCCTCACGAAGGGCGGCTCCGGCCTGAACTTCGGTGAATACGGGATCCAGGCACTCGAGCCGGGCTGGCTGACCGCCCGCCAGATCGAGGCCGCCCGTATCGCCATGACCCGCTCGATCAAGCGCGGCGGCAAGGTCTGGATCAACGTGTTCCCGGACAAGCCGGTCACGAAGAAGCCGGCCGAGACCCGTATGGGCTCCGGCAAGGGCAACCCCGAGTTCTGGGTGGCCGTCGTCAAGCCGGGCCGCACGCTCTTCGAGCTGTCGTACCCGAACGAGGAGCTCGCCAAGGAAGCGCTCAACAAGGCGATCCAGAAGCTCCCGATCAAGGCCCGCATCATCACCCGTGAGGAGGAGATCTGACATGGCCAAGAAGAACGACCTCGTCGAACTCAGCCTCGGTGAGCTCATCGACGAACTGAAGGCCACCAAGCAGGAAGCGCTCAACCTGCGCTTCCGCAACGCGACCGGCCAGCTCGAGAACACCGCCGAGATCGGCAAGGTGCGCAAGCAGGTCGCTCGTATCAACACCCTCATCCGCCAGCGCGAGATCGCTGCGGCCGAGGCCGGACAGTGAGTGACCCCGACATGCCAGAAGCAGCCCCCACATCAACGGCCACCGAGACGCCCGAGCGCAACGTGCGCAAGACCCGCGAGGGCACGGTCGTCTCGAACGCCATGGACAAGACGGTCGTCGTGGCCGTCGTCGACCGTGTGCGTCACGCCAAGTACAACAAGTTCGTGCTGCGCACGAAGAAGCTGTACGCCCACGACGAGACCAACGACGCCGGTGTCGGCGACAAGGTCCGCGTGATGGAGACCCGTCCGCTCAGCAAGAACAAGCGCTGGCGCATCACCGACATCCTGGAGCGTG
>CAVQRU010000027.1:0-22381 GCA_963715285.1 Ilumatobacteraceae bacterium
GTTGCTGCATGCCGAGACCCCCAGCCCGACGAGAACCACGAGTGCCAATGATGCTGTTGCTGTGCTGTGTCTCCCCATGGAACTTCGACGTCGCCGACGTCGCGAAAGTTCCGGCGGGCGACGGCCCTCAGTCGGTGGCCGCGAACGGTGTGCCGGCATTGCCCGAGGTCAGGTCGCCGAGGGTCAACGACTCGTAGGCGATCTCCGGGTGGGCCCGGACGGCCTCGTCGAGCTTGCGGGCGTCGTCGCCGACGAGGATGCGCCACCGGCCGGCGCGGACCCCGTCGAGGATCTCGGTGCTCGCCTCGGCAGCGGTCATCGGTGCCTGGTCACGGAACATGTCCGACATCAACTGCACCATCTCGGCGGTCTCCATGTCGAGTTCCTGTGCGCCGTGACGCATCGAGTTCTCGACGATCGAGGTCCCGATGTGGCCGGGCATCACCACCGACACCTTGACGTGCGGTGCGTTCACCCGGAGGTCGGTGATCAGCGCCTCGCTGAACCCCTTGACCGCGAACTTGGCAGCGGAGTACGCGGTGTGCGGACGGTCGGGACCGATGCTCGCCCAGAAGCCGTTGACGCTCGAGGTGTTGACGATGTGGCCCTCGTCGGCGGCGATCAGCAACGGCAGGAAGGTGCGCACCCCGAGATACACGCCACCCCAGCAGACGTTGAACGTGCGCTCCCACACCTCCCGGGGATCGGCGATCACCGAGCCGCCCCCGCCGATGCCGGCATTGTTGAACAGCAGGTTGACGTGGTCGGTCTGGTGCTGGGTGACGACCGCATTGCGGAACTCGATCAGCGATGCCTCGTCGGACACGTCGCACACGTGTGTGGTGACGACCGTGCCGTCCGGTGCGTCGGCGAGCGCGAGGCGCTTGGTCTCACCCATCTCCTCGACCGACAGGTCGCACATCGCCACGTGGCATCCCTCGGCCGCCAGCTGCCGGACGAGCTCTCGTCCCATCCCGCTCGCTCCGCCCGTGACGACCGCGACCTTGCCCGTGAAGCTCTCCATGGCCCGCATGCTCGCACAGCGCCCCGTTCGACTGCTTCACTGGGGCGGTGGCCTACGAGACCGACATCCTCGACGACTTCGCCGCCCAGCAGCGCGGGCCGACCCATCCCGATGTCGCGGTCGAGATGGGCATGCTCGTCGAGGATCGCGCCAGCGGGTTCTGCGGCGACGTGGTCCGCTGGAGCGCCGAGGGCGTGACCCTGCAGGACCGCAACGACTACGTGCGCCATTTCACCTGGAAGCCGGGCGGGTTCCTGATCGAGGGCAGGCCGGTCACGCTCGTGCGGCCCGCCACCGCCAAGGCGGCGACGCAACGCATCACGGCCTCGGGCTCGGTCGCCGGTGATGGTCGGGCCCACGTTGCCGCGGCGAGCCGGATCTGGGTGGAGGGCAAGCACGACGCCGAACTCGTCGAACACGTCTGGGGCGATGATCTCCGCGAGCTCGGCATCGTCGTCGAGCCGTTGCACGGTGCCGATGATCTTGCGGCCACTGTCGCCGACTTCGGCCCGTCACCGGATCGCCGGCTCGGCGTCCTCCTCGATCACCTGGTTCCCGGATCGAAGGAGACCCGGATCGCGCAGACGGTTCGAGATCCGAACGTGCTGATCACGGGTCACCCGTTCGTCGACGTGTGGGCAGGCATCCGCCCGAAAGTGCTCGGCCTCGAGGCGTGGCCCGACGTTCCTCGCAGCGACGTGCCGTGGAAGGAAGGACTGTGCGCGGCGCTCGGCGTGCCGTTCGACGGCTTCTGGCCGAAGTTGCGCAACCGCGTCAACACGTTCGCCGACCTGCGTCCCGAACTGGTCGGTGCCGTCGAGCAGCTGATCGACTTCGTCGCCGAGTGATTCGACGTCTGCGTCGGATTTCCGGTGGGGTGGACCACCGAGAATCCGACGCAAACGATGAAGAGATCAGACGAAGGCGCTCGCGAACACCAGGCTGACGATCGTCATCACCTTGATGAGGATGTTCATCGAGGGGCCGGAGGTGTCCTTGAACGGGTCGCCGACGGTGTCGCCGACCACAGCGGCCTTGTGCGGGTCGCCGCCCTTGCCGCCGTGAGCGCCGGCCTCGATGTACTTCTTGGCGTTGTCCCAGGCGCCGCCCGAGTTCGCCATGAAGATGGCGAGGGCGAACCCGGTGACGAGCGCACCTGCGAGCAGTCCACCGAGGGCGTCGACGCTGACGAACCCGACCACGAGCGGCACCACCACGGCGAGCGCGCCCGGTGCGATCATCTCGCGCAACGACGCCTCGGTGGAGATCGCGACACAGCGGGCCGAGTCGGGCACCACGCCGGGCAGACCTTCGCGGAGACCGGGGATTTCGCGGAACTGGCGGCGCACCTCCTCGATCATCTTCTGTGCGGCACGACCGACGGCGTCGATGGTCAACGCGGCGAACAGGAACGGCAGTGCGGCACCGATGAACAGTCCGATGAACACCTCGACCTTGCCGATGTTGAGGTCCAGGGCCGCGGCGGGGTCGGCGTCGAAGATCGCGAACTCGAAGCTCTTGAACAGCGCCAGCGCCGTCAGCGCCGCCGAGCCGACGGCGAAGCCCTTCGCGATGGCGGCGGTGGTGTTGCCGAGCGAGTCGAGCGCGTCGGTCACCTGGCGGACCGACGGGTCGAGTTCGGCCATCTCGGCGATGCCACCCGCATTGTCGGCGATGGGGCCGTACGCGTCGACGGACACGACCACACCGGTGGTGGCGAGCATGCCGATGGCGGCGACGGCGATGCCGTAGATGCCGCCGAACTCCTCACCGAGCCCGCCGAAGGCGTTCGGGTTGAAGGCGAGCTGGCCACCCCAGTAGGCGACGCCGACGCCGATCAGGATGAGCGCCACCGATGCGGCGACCGACACCATGCCGGCGCTGATGCCGGCGAGCACGGTGGTGGCCGGTCCGGTCTCGGACTGGCGAGCGATCTTCTTGACCGGGCCGAAGCCGTCGGACGTGTAGTACTCGGCGCACTTGCCGAGCGCCCAGCCGACGATCAGACCGCCGATGACGGAGATCGCCAGACCGATCGGGGCGTCGAAGTCGTCGCCGGAGAACAGCCAGTACGCGATGCCGACCGTGCCGAGCGCGGTGATCACCATGGCGACGTTCGTGCCCATGTGGAGCGCCCGGGCCAGGGCGTGCGAGTCGGTGGAGTTGCCACCCTTGACGAAGAACGATCCGATGATCGAGGCGATCATGCCGACGAAGGCGATCGCCATCGGGAACACGAGCAGGCTGATGACGCCGGTGGTGCCGGCCTGATCGGCGGTCAGAGCGAGGGCGAACGCGGTCAGCGAGATCGGCGCGATGATCGAGCCGGCGTACGACTCGAAGAGGTCGGCGCCCATGCCGGCGACGTCGCCGACGTTGTCACCGACGTTGTCGGCGATGGTCGCCGGGTTGCGCGGGTCGTCCTCGGGGATGCCGGCCTCGACCTTGCCGACGAGGTCGGCGCCGACGTCGGCCGCCTTGGTGTAGATGCCGCCACCGACGCGAGCGAAGAGCGCGATCGACGACGCACCGAGGCCGTAGGCGGTGAAGATCTCGAACGCCTGGTCGACCTCCATCCACACCACGAACACGAGATAGGTGAGCATCAGCCCGAAGAGCGCGAGCCCGGCGACCGAGAAGCCCATGACGGCGCCGCCGCGGAACGCGACCGGCAACGCCGCTGCGGGACCGGACTTGGCGGCCTCGGTCGTGCGGGCGTTCGCCATCGTCGCCACCGTCATGCCGGCGTAGCCGGCGGTCGCGGAGAGCACCGCGCCGAGCAGGTAGGTGACCGAGGCGAGCGGGGTGATGACGACGGCGAGCAGGATCATCATCGCAACGACGAAGACCGAGACCCACTGGTATTCCTTCTTCAGGAAGGCGCGAGCTCCCGTCTGGATCTCGTTCATCAGGAACACCATGCGTTCGTTCCCGGGCGAGGCCTTCTCGACGACCTTGTAGTAGTAGAACGCGAGGATGAGAGCGGCGACAGCCGAAGCTGCTGCGAGATACGGGACGGCGTCCACGGGCTTCTTGCCTCCTGAGGGCGATACGACGATCGATCCGCGGTCGAGCGAATCTGGACCATGATGGTCGGCGGGGCAGGCTAGGTCCCAACCGGGAGGATTGCGACCCTGTCGTCGGGTGGTGCTCGCACGGGTCGTCGGCCGCGCTGTGACCGACACGACACATCTCGAGGTACGGGAGGATTGGGCCCGCGACCGGCGGCGGAGAGTAGTTTCACCGGAATGGCACAGACGTTGAACCGCGGCCCGGTCTCCGGATCCGCCGTCAAGCCGCCGTCGAAGAAGAAGCCCTTCTTCGTCGATCTCTACTCGACGGCGGTCGGCAAGAAGTACGTGATGGCGATCACCGGGATCATCGGGATCCTCTTCGTGATCGGTCACATGGTCGGCAACCTCAAGGTGTACCTCGGCCCCGTGGTCGAGGGCAACGAGCGGGTCTACGACGTCGACTACTACGGCGAGTTCCTGCGCGAGATCCTCGTGCCGATCCTGCCGAGGACGTACTTCCTCTGGGGGCTGCGCCTGTTGTTGATCGGCGCCCTGCTGCTCCACGTCCACGCCGCGTATTCGCTCACCGTGCTCAACCGCAAGGCCCGTCCGGTCAAGTACCAGACCGCCCGCGACTACCAGGTCGCGAACTTCGCCAGCCGCACGATGCGCTGGACCGGCATCATCGTCGTGCTGTTCCTCGCCTTCCACCTCGCCGACCTGACGTGGGGTGTCACGAGCGACGAATGGGTGCGAGGCGCCGTCTACTTCAACATCGATCAATCACTCTCGAGGCTGCCGGTCGCGATCTTCTACATCCTCGCCAACATCGCGCTCGGCATCCACCTGTTCCACGGCACCTGGTCGCTCTTCCAGTCGATGGGGTGGAGCAGCCCGCGCTTCAACCTGTGGCGTCGCTACCTGGCCACCGGGGTCGCCACCGTCGTGGTCCTCGGCAACGTGTCGATCCCGATCGCTGTGCAGGCCGGGATCATCGACTACGACCCGAACGCCGTCACCGTCAGCCTGGAGGAGGCAGCAGAATGACCATCACCCTCGACTCCAAGATCCCCGAGGGGCCGCTGGCCGACAAGTGGCAGAACTACATCGCCAACGAGAAGTTGGTGAACCCGGCCAACAAGCGCAAGTTCAAGATCATCGTGGTCGGCACCGGTCTCGCTGGGGCCTCGGCAGCAGCGACGCTCGGTGAACTCGGCTATCAGGTCGAGGCGTTCACGTTCCACGACTCACCCCGCCGCGCCCACTCGATCGCCGCCCAGGGCGGCATCAACGCGGCGAAGAACTACCAGGGCGACGGCGACAGCGTTCACCGTCTCTTCTACGACACGATCAAGGGTGGCGACTTCCGCGCCCGCGAGGCCAACGTGCACCGGCTCGCCGAGGTGTCGGTCGACATCATCGATCAGATGGTCGCCCAGGGGGTGCCGTTCGCCCGCGAGTACGGCGGCCTGCTCGACAACCGCAGTTTCGGCGGAGCCCAGGTGAGCCGTACGTTCTACGCCCGGGGTCAGACCGGCCAGCAGCTGCTGCTCGGTGCCTATCAGCAGATGGCCCGCCAGATCGGTCTCGGCAACGTCAAGTTGTGGAACCGCATGGAGATGGTCGACGTCGTCAACATCGACGGGCGGTGCGCCGGCATCGTCACCCGCGACCTGATGACCGGTGAGTTCTCGTCGCACTCGGCGCACGCGGTCGTGCTCGCCACCGGCGGCTACGGCAACGTCTTCTACCTGTCGACCAACGCGATGGCGTGCAACGTCACCGGCGCGTGGCGGGCCCACCGTCGCGGTGCCGCGTTCGCCAACCCGTGCTTCACGCAGATCCACCCGACCTGCATTCCGCAGGCCGACGACTTCCAGTCGAAGCTCACGCTGATGTCGGAGTCGTTGCGCAACGACGGCCGCATCTGGGTGCCGAAGAATCCCGACGAGACCCGCACGGCCGACCAGATCCCCGAGGACGAGCGCGACTACTACCTGGAGCGCATCTATCCGAGCTTCGGCAACCTCGCCCCGCGCGACGTGTCGTCGCGTGCCGCGAAGCGCATGGTCGACGCCGGACAGGGCGTCGGACCGCTGAAGAACGGCGTCTACCTCGACTTCGCCGAGGCGATCGGACGGTTGGGCGAGGACACGATCCGTGAGCGGTACGGGAACCTGTTCGACATGTACGAGCGGATCACCGGCGAGAACCCGTACCAGGTGCCGATGCGCATCTACCCCGCCAGCCACTACACGATGGGTGGTCTCTGGGTCGACTACGAACTGCAGACCACCGTCCCCGGCCTGTTCGCCGCCGGCGAAGCGAACTTCTCCGACCACGGCGCCAACCGCCTCGGCGCGTCGGCGCTGATGCAGGGCCTGTCCGACGGCTATTTCGTGCTGCCGTACACGATCGCTCCGTACCTCGCCGACCTGCTGAACAAGCCGGTGCCCGACACGAGCCATCCGGAGTTCGCCAAGATCCAGCAGGAAGCCGCCGACCGCTTCAAGCAGTACATGTCGATCGGCGGCACGAAGACGCCGGACCACTTCCACCGCGAGCTCGGCAAGATCATCTGGGACTACTGCGGCATGGACCGCAACGCGACAGGCCTGGAGAAGGCGATCTCGGAGATCCCGGCGCTCCACGAGGAGTTCAAGAAGGACCTGCGCGTCACCGGGTCCGACACGAGCCTGAACCAGACACTCGAGAAGGCGGGTCGTGTCGACGACTTCTTCGAGCTCGGGATGCTGATGTGCAAGGACGCGCTCAACCGCGAGGAGAGCTGCGGCGGTCACTTCCGCTCGGAGCACCAGACCGAGGACGGTGAGGCGGTCCGCAACGACGACGACTTCGCCTACGTCAGCGCCTGGGAGTGGAGTGGCGACATGGCCAACCCCATCGAACACAAGGAACAACTCGAGTACGAAGTCGTCAAGTTCCAGACACGGAGTTACAAGTGAGCACCCTCACCAACCTCACCCTCAAGATCTGGCGCCAGGACGGACCGACCGGGCAGGGCCGGTTCGAGAGCCATCAGATCCCCGAGATCAGCGACGAGGCCTCGTTCCTCGAGCTGCTCGACATCCTCAACGAGCGCCTGATCGAGGAGGGCAAGGAAGCCATCGTCTTCGACCACGACTGCCGCGAGGGCATCTGCGGCACGTGCTCGCTGATGATCGACGGCCAGGCCCATGGCCCGCAGAAGGGTGCCGCGACGTGCCAGCTCCACATGCGCACCTTCTCCAGCGGTGACGAGATCGTCGTCGAACCGTGGCGTGCGGCTGCCTTCCCGGTGATCAAGGACCTGATGGTCGACCGCTCGCCGCTCGACCGGATCGTCGAGGCCGGCGGGTACATCACCGCGCCGACCGGCGGTGCTCCCGATGCGAACCTGATCCCGATCCCGAAGCCCGTGGCCGACGCCGCGATGGACGCTGCGGCGTGCATCGGGTGTGGCGCGTGTGTCGCGGCCTGCCCCAACGGAGCGGCGAGCCTGTTCACGTCGGCGAAGCTCGCCCACCTCAACCTGCTTCCCCAGGGCCAGGCGGAGCGGTACAAGCGCGCCGAGGCGATGGTCGAGAAGATGGACGACTACTTCGGTTCGTGCACGAACCACGGCGAGTGCCAGGCGGCGTGTCCGAAGGAGATCTCGATCGACAACATCGCGATCATGAACGTCGACTACCTCAAGTCGAAGTTCAAGAACCGCAAACTCCTCGACCGCTGAATGAGACATGGGGTCTGACCCCATGTCTCATTCGGGGGTGAGGGTGCAGGCGTAGTGGTTGTGGGCAACGACGTCGCCGGCGGTCATCGTGAGGTCGAGTCGCAGCATGCCACCTGCACGGGGCGCGTCGAAGCGGATGTGGCCGACCTCGACCACGTCGTCGGCGGGAACCGGGCCACCGAAACGCCAGCGTTGCTCGCCACCGGACCACGTCGCCACCGCGTCGACGACGGCGAAGTCGATCGACGTGCGCAGGTCGCTGACCACGTGCACGTCGAGTTCGACGTGTTCGCCGGGTGAGACCGGGTCGGGGAGTGGATCGGCGACGACGATGACCGGGGCGCACGCTGCGTGCACGGTGTCGCAGGCGATCTTCGGTGTCCGGTCGGCGTCGAGGATCGCCGAGGAGATCGCGGGCCACGGGTCGTTGAGACGTGAGAAGCAGAATCCGCCGGTGGGGCGGTACTTGAGGCGGCGTAGCGCCTCGATCTGCACCTTCAGGACGTGGGCCTGGTAGTACTGCGTCGTCGCCCGCCACTCGTCGAAGGAGTCGTAGTCGGTCGGGGGGAAGGCACGCTCGAACACGTCTCGCTGGTAGCCGTATTCGCAGGCGAGGTGATCCCAGTCGAGGGCGGGCCAATCGTGGAGCCGCAGTTGCTCGTCGATGAACGGCGCCGTCGAGGGCGGTGAGTCGGACCCGAACTCGCTGACGAATCGGACCAGGCGCGGCAGGCGTGAGGCGAACCTCGCCAGGTCCTCGGCCTCGCCGTGCCGCCACCCGAACCAGAGATGGCTGTCGGTGCCGTCGAGCTGCGGAAGATGCGGCAGCACGCCGGAATGAGCGATGACATGGCGGGTCGTGTCGGCCCGCTCGAATGCCCGCTTCACCCACCGGTCGAGCACCGTCCGGTTCCACGTGGGCAGTTGCTGCGCGGCGACCGAACGGAGCTGCGCGCCCCGGCCGGGCGCGCGCACGGCGACATCGGTCGCGGTGGGGTCGTTGTGGGCGTTCCACAGCGCGATCGAGGGGTGGTGGCCGAGCGAGTCGACGGCGGCCCGAGCCTGGCTCACTGCCTGGGTCCGTACCGACCGGGCGTGACTCCACTGCAGCGGGAAGTCCTGGAGGAGCAGCAGTCCGAGTTCGTCGGCGGTCGAGTACACGGCGCGGTCGGCCACGTGGCCGTGGATCCGCAGGGCGTCGAGACCGAGGTCGACCGCTGCGAGCAGGTCGCTCCGAATCCGTTCGGGGGTCGCGTCGGCCGGAAGGGCCTCGGTGGGAAGGTAGTTGGCACCCTTGAGGAACAGCCGCTCACCGTTGACCGTGCACTGCCAGTTGTCCCACTGCACCTGTCGCAACCCGGTTCGGCGGCGGCGACGATCGCTCACCTCGCCGTCGACGATCACGTCGACCTCGACCTCGACGAGCGGTTGCTCACCCAGCGAGCGCGGCCACCAGAGCGCGGGATCGGTGATGTCGATGTTCCACTCGAGTTCGTTGTTCCCCGACGCGACCACCGCCTGGCGTTCGTCGCTCACCTCGCCGTCGATCGTGGTGCGGATCGTCGCCGACGACTCGCGATCGGTGTCGAGTCGAGCGGCGATGCGGAGATGCGCCCGCCGGTCGTCGGCATCGCGGCACAGGACACGGAGCCGGTCGATCCGCACGGCGCCGGTGTCGTAGATGCGGACCGGGCGCCACAACCCGCCCGGGTTGTGTGCGGCATTGACTCCCACCGGCGGCTGGAACACGCCCGTGATGTTGCGTCGCCCGTGCGTGGTGGCCTGGGGTGCGCAGGTGACCTCGATGGCCAGCACGTGGTCGTCGGCGAACCTCGACAGGGTCGTGACGTCGAAGGAGTGCGGGAAGAAGTAGCCCTCCGGATCGCCGAGGTAGGCGCCGTCGAGCCAGACGTCGGCCTGGTAGAAGATGCCGTCGAGGGTGATCCAGCGGCGGCGGCCCTCCGCCGGCCGTTCCGCCCGGAACGAGTGGCGGTACATCAACGGCCCGTCGCTCGATGCGAACTTCGGCGTGTTGCGCCAGTGTCCGGGAACCTCGACCGGCTCCCATGCGCTGTCGTCGGTGTCGAGGCCGATGCCGCTGCGGCGGACGTCGTCGTCGGCGACGGCTGCCAGCCAGATGCCGTCGAGGTCCATCGTCGGGATCGTACCCAGTCGCGCTCGTCGGCAATGCGAGCGCTCCGCGGGGCGCACGCGCGACGAGAACGCTAGGTTCGGTTCATGGCTGACACGACCCCGCAGCGACCCAGCGATCTGGCGCCGACCCTCGGTGCGCTCCGAGCCTCCGGCTGGGTGTCGAGACCGGTGAAGCAGGAGGTGCGCGAGCACGCGATCGAGCAGGTGGCCGCGGGGGAGCCGCTCTTCGCGGGTGTGTCCGGGTACGAGGACACCGTGATGCCGCAGTTGGAGAACGCACTCCTGGCGGGCCACGACGTGATCTTCCTGGGCGAGCGCGGTCAGGCGAAGACCCGCATGATCCGATCGCTGACGGGATTGCTCGACGAGTGGATGCCGATCGTGGCCGGCAGCGAGATCAACGACGATCCGTACGCTCCGGTGTCGAAGCACGCCCGGGACCTGGTTGCAGAGCTCGGCGACGACACGCCGATCCACTGGGTGCACCGCAGCGAACGATTCGGCGAGAAGCTCGCCACCCCCGACACGTCGATCGCCGACCTGATCGGCGAGGTCGATCCGATCAAGGTGGCCGAGGGCCGGTACCTGTCCGACGAACTGACGTTGCACTACGGACTCGTGCCACGTACGAACCGCGGCATCTTCGCGATCAACGAGCTCCCCGATCTCGCCGAGCGGATCCAGGTCGGCATGCTCAACGTGCTCGAGGAACGCGACGTCCAGATCCGCGGCTACAAGATCCGGCTCCCGCTCGACGTGATGCTGCTCGCTTCGGCCAACCCGGAGGACTACACCAACCGTGGCCGGATCATCACCCCGTTGAAGGATCGTTTCGGCAGCCAGATCCGGACGCACTACCCGCTCGAGGTCCACACCGAGGTCGACATCATGCGACAGGAGGCGGTACCGCTCGACATCACCACCGCCGCCGGACCGATTCGCGTCGACGTGCCCGAGTATCTCGCCGATGTCGTGGCGACGTTCAGCCACCTCGCCAGGGCGAGCAACCACGTCAACCAACGATCCGGTGTGAGCGTGCGCCTGAGCGTGGCCAACTACGAGGCGCTCGCAGCCAATGCGCTGCGGCGCGGCCTGCGAGCCGGCGAGCGGCACGTGGTGGCCCGGGTCGACGACCTCGACGCGCTCGCTGCGAGTTCGATGGGCAAGATCGAGATCGAGTCGCTGGAGGAGGGCCGCGAGGGCGCGATCATGGAGAACCTCATCAAGGGCGCCGTGCTCACCGTGTTCAAGGACACCGTGCCACCGGAGCAGACCCGCGCGGTGGTCGACGCGTTCGAAGGTGGAGCGGTGGCACACACCGGCGAGGGGATCACCAGCGAGGAACTCGCCCGGCTCGTCGAGGAGGTCGACGCGCTGCGGGCTCCGGTTGCGGCGCTCACCGGCGGCGACGAGTCACCCGCAGCCGTCGGAGCGGCCGTCGAGTTCGTGCTCGAGGGCCTGCATCTGAGCAAGCGTCTCAACAAGGACGCGAGCGGCGCCAGCGCCACCTACCGCGGCCGCACCTGACGCTCCAGCCGACGTCGGGGCCTCAGCCGAGGTAGCGCTCGGCGGCAGGCGTGGGGGAGCGGTCGCCGTCGAGCAGGCCTCCCGGCGAGTCGGGCGCCGAGATGCCCGGCTCGAGGAAACACAGGTCGAGGCGCACCCCGTCGCCGATCGCATCGTCGAGTGAGCCGATCAGGCGCCCGACGATCTCGCCAGTGGTGTCGGCGTCGTCGTGACACGGACAGAACCGCGACACGACGACCGGGGCATCGACGGCGTCGGCGGCATCGCGCAGTCGTCGCCCCCAACGCTCTGCCGCCGCGTCGAGTTCGCGATCGCCGACCGTTCCGTCTCGTTCCCAGTCGGCCGGCAGGATCAGCCCGAGCGCATCGAGTGAGCCGTCGTACCGCCCGACCGCCTCGTCGTCGGGGCCGAGCGACGCGACCACGGGGTGGACTCCGGCGAGGATGCCCCACGTGTCGCGCCACGGCTGCGCCGGCGCGTCGAGCGGGATCTCCGCGAACGGGACCCAGCCGTGGACGTCGTCGCCGAACGCTCCGGCGGCGAGTTCGACCCACCGTGGCCACCAGCGGGTGAACGCCTCGTCGTCGCCGAGCCCACCTTCGTTGTCGAACCACCGGGGGATCGATCCGTCGTGGAGGGTTGCCCACACCTGCAGTCCGATTGCGTCGGCAGCGATGATCATCTGTCCGAACCGTTCGGCCCAGTCGTCGTCGAGGCGATCGGGGGCCGGCTGGAGGCGCGCCCAGTCGAGTGTCAGGCGGACGTCGGTGATGCCCAGTTCCTGCAGGGTGGCGAGGTCGTCGGGCCAGCGCGTGAAGAAGCCGTTTCCGGCGGTCGGGCCGAGGTCGGAGCCATCGGCATACCCGAGCGTGGTCGACGTGGGGAGGGCGGTGCCCCGGCGGAACGGCATGGCGGTCTCGATGTGGTCGGCCAGGTGAACGGGGTCGATCAGATGAACGGGCTGCGCGTCCACAGATCGGCGGCATCGACACTTGCCGGTTGGGGCGTGCCGACGAGTTCGACCACGTCGATCGGACCAGGGAACCCACGGAGTTCCACCTCGCCGTGGGGGAGTGCACGGACACCTTCGGGGAGTCGCTCGAGCTGCATCGTCGGCATGAGCACCTCGACACCCTTGGCGAAATCGCAGAGGCGCGCCGCCATGTTGACCGCCGAGCCGATGTAGTCGTCGCCCTCGAAGAGGAGGGCATGGCCCGTGGCGAGCCCGGCGCGGATCGTGAGCGGGGCACACACGTCGGTGGCGCGCGCCTCCAGATCGAGCACGAACTCGATCGCATCGCGTTGTTCGACGGCCACGAGCATGCAGCCGTCGCCGAGCCACTTCGCGATTCGCACACCACGGTCGGACGCCACCGTGCGCACGATGCCCCGGAACGTGCTGAGGACGCGGCCTGCGGCGTCGTCGCCGAACGCTGCGGTGTAGTTCGTGAAGCCGGACAGGTCGACGAAGACGAACGTGCGGGGGACACGCATGAGTTTCGATGATATTGGCTCCGAACGGCGAAGGAGCGGACAACACGTTAAGTTCCCTTCATGGCGAAGCGGTTCATGTATTCCCGGTGGGACGGCACGCAGACCGGTTTCGAGTTCGATGCCGACGCCGCCTTCGACGAACTGACCGATGAGTTGCTGTACCACGGCGACGTGAACGCGGCCCTGCGCAGGATGATGCAGGAGGGTCTACGCGACCGGAACGGTGAGGAACTCCAGGGCATCCGCGAGCTGCTCGAACGCCTGCGTCAGGAGCGTCAGGAGCGCCTGGCGAACTCCGATCTCGGAGGGGTCTACGACGAGATCAAGGCCGAACTCGACGACATCATCGACGAAGAACGCCACGCGATCGACAACGCTCGGCGCGACGCCGTGAACTCCGGTGACGAGCGACGGGCGGAGAATGCACAGGCCGCCGCCGACGAGCGCAACATGCGGCTCGACCTGATGCCCGACGACCTCGCCGGCAAGGTCCGCGAGCTCGACGCGTACAACTTCGAGTCGAAGGAGGCCAAGCAGCGCTTCGACCAGCTGATGGACAAGCTGCGCGAGCAGTTGATGCAGCAGATGGTCGATCAGATGTCCGGTGCGATGCAGAACATGACGCCCGAGGACATGGCCCGCATGAAGGACATGATGGCGGCGCTCAACGAGATGCTCGAGAAGCACCAGCGCGGCGAGGACCCGGGGTTCGAGCAGTTCATGGAGGAGTACGGCGACTTCTTCCCGGAGAACCCCGAGACCGTCGAGGAACTCCTCGAACAGATGGCCAGGCGCATGGCCGCGATGCAGGCGATGATGAACTCGATGACGCCCGAGCAACGGGCGCAGCTCCAGCAACTGTCCGACCAGTTGCTCGAGGACATGGATCTGCAGTGGCAGATGCAGCAGCTCTCCGGGAACCTCCAGCAGATGTTCCCCCAGCTGAACTGGAACCAGGGGTACGACTTCGAGGGCCAGGACCCGATGGGGTTCCAGCAGGCGATGCAGGCCATGCAGGACATGGGCGACCTCGACCAACTGGAGAACCTGCTGCGCAACGCGTCGAGCCCGGGCGCGCTGGCCGAGGCCGACATGGATCGTGTCCGTGACCTCCTGGGTGAGGACGCCGCCAGGTCACTCGAGCGGTTGGCCGAGCTCACCAAGATGCTCGAGGAAGCGGGGCTGATCGAGCAGAAGGAGGGGCGTCTCGAGATGACGCCCAAGGGGCTGCGCAAGATCGGCTCGAACGCCCTCCGCGACCTGTTCTCGAAGTTGGCGAAGGACACGGTCGGCCAGCACCAGACCTCGAACCTCGGTCAGGGCCACGAGCGCACGTACGACACCAAGCCGTACGAGTACGGCGATCCGTTCCAGCTCGATCTCAATCGCACCATTCGCAATGCGCTCGCTCGCAGCGGAGGGGGGACGCCGATCCAGCTGGATCCGGCCGACTTCGAGATCGAACGCACGGAACACCTCACCAGGTCGTCGACGGTGTTGATGCTCGACCTCTCGCTGTCGATGCCGATGCGCGACAACTTCCTGCCGGCCAAGAAGGTCGCGATGGCGCTGCACAGCCTGATCACGTCGCAGTTCCCTCGCGACTATCTCGGGATCGTCGGATTCTCCGAGACGGCACGGATCCTCACGGCCGAGCAGTTGCCCGAGGTGTCGTGGGACTTCGTGTACGGCACGAACATGCACCACGGCTTCACCCTGGCGCGCAAGCTGCTCGCCCGGGAGTCGGGCACGAAGCAGATCATCATGATCACTGACGGCGAGCCGACGGCGCACATCATGGACAACGGGATGCCGTTCTTCAACTACCCGCCGGTCCGTGAAACCGTCGAAGCCACGCTGCGTGAGGTCGTACGGTGCA
The DNA here is from genome assembly GCA_963715285.1 of Ilumatobacteraceae bacterium. Taxonomy (GTDB): domain Bacteria; phylum Actinomycetota; class Acidimicrobiia; order Acidimicrobiales; family Ilumatobacteraceae; genus Sva-07. The sequence goes on from CAVQRU010000027.1 coordinate 14,826, forward strand.
CCAAGGAGCAGATCCGCATCAACACGTTCGGGCTCGGTGCCGACGGGTCGTTGCGGGCGTTCATCGAGCAGATGACCCAGATCAACCGTGGCCGGGCGTTCTTCACGACGCCCGAACACCTGGGCGACTACGTGCTCGTCGATTTCATGGAGGGCAAACGCGCCCTCGCCGCTCGCGGACGCCGCGCCGGGTGAGTTCGCGCGGTCCGCGCGATTCCTGAAAATCCCCCCTTGCGAAATCAGCATGTGCTATGGCAGAATGACGCCACTGTAATTACATCGCTGTCGATCATTCGTTTGGGGGCGGGTGATTGCGCCCAACTTGTTGCCCACGGGCCTGCAGGAGGTCCTCACATGCAGTTCATCACCACATCCAGCATCACGGTCAGCGCCACGCCGGTCGAACCCGACCCGGACTGGCACGACTATGCCAACTGTCTGGGTGTCGATCCCGACCTCTTCTTTCCCGAGCGCGGTGCGTCGACGCGCGAGGCCAAAGAGGTCTGCCGGGGCTGCGAGGTGCGCCACGACTGTCTCGAGTTCGCGCTGCAGAACGGCGAGAAGTTCGGGATCTGGGGTGGGTTGTCCGAGCGGGAGCGCCGTCGGATCCGCCGCCAACGCGCGCAGGTGGCGCGCAGCACGATCGGCGCCTGAGCCGACCGCTCTGCGACGTTCGTCGACGAAGTCGGCCGGTCGCGCTGACGACCGCGGATGGTTGGGGTAGCCTGTCGGTATGCCTGGTGGCCCCGAACTGATCATCATCCTGGTCGTCGTGCTCGTGCTCTTCGGTGGCTCGCAGCTGCCGAAGCTCGCGAAGAACCTCGGCAAGGCGCAGAAGGAGTTCAAGGAAGGCATGGGTGAAGGCAGCCAGCCTGCACCCCCGCCGACGGCCCCGGCCCCCTCGCAGACCTCGACGCCGCCTCCGCCCCCGCCCCCGACGACACCTCCCGCCGGCGGGCAGTAATCCCACCGGCGCGAGTCGCGCCCACGGGAACGGGGCCGGTTCGAACTTCGGTCGGTGGCGACCAGATCAGACGGTGGCCGCCAGACGAGGCGGTGGCGACGAGATCAGACGGTCTCGTCGATGCGACGGCGCTTCAGGATGCGGCGACGTTCGCGTTCGCTGCATCCTCCCCACACGCCGTGGTCGATGCGCTCCTCGAGCGCGAACTCCAGGCAGGTGCCGATCACCGGGCAGTCGCGACAGATCTTGCGTGCGCGGTCGACGCCGACTCCGTCGCTCGGGAAGAAGGTGGCCGGCGGGTGCAGACGGCAGTTGCCCTGTGCCATCCATGCGGTGACCGAGTCGGGATCGTGCGGTGCGTTCCCGAGTTCCGCGGGTCGTTCGGCGGAGACGGTCAGCGTGGTGGAGGTGCGCTTGCGGGAGATCATCGGGACCTTTCTTCGGAGGCCGGCGCCGTGGCCGCTCCTCGTCGTGACCAGAGCGTCCGTGGAGACGTTGTGATCGGGGTGTGCGGGAGGTGAGAGTTCGGTGTGGAGTCGAGCCGTTCGGCGTCGTGCTGTGGAGTTGGTGGGGGGAGTGGTGGGGGGAGTGGTGGGGGGAGTGGTGGGGGATTCGTAGTGATTGGACGTCCGGGGCGCTGGATTGGTTCCCGGCCGGTCCGGAATGAATGTTGCGATCCTGGTCCCGAATCGTAACGCGTCCGTAATGAGAATGCCAGCGGTGTGGTCTCGACGGGATCGACCGACCGTGACCCGACCGGCACCGCACCGGCACCGCACCGGCACCGCACCGGGACCGTGCGGACCGCGAGCGGAGATCTCGCTGGCATCGCACTCGCCGCTAGCATCGTGCCCCATGACCGACCTCGCCGAGCCCCAGGCCCCCCGTGCGCACGCCCGAATCGTGTATCACGGTCCGGTCGCACCGCACTGGGAGGTCTACGGCGACTGGGGCGACCGCCAGGTGCTCGACGAGTTCCGGGCTCGGGTGCTCGCCCGGCTCGTACTGCTGCCGCGTGACGATCCGCAGTTCCGGCGGAACCGTGAGCGCATCGTGCGCGATGCCGAGCGCGAGCTGATCTCGATCGAGTGGGACCTCGGCTACGCCGAGGACTCGGCCTGAACTCCGAGTCGGCAGCGCCGCGCGGAGGGGGCCCGAGCGATGGCTGACGAGCGATTCCTCAACCGGGAACTGAGCTGGTTGGCGTTCAACGATCGGGTGCTGCAGCTCGCCGGGGAGTCCGGCATCCCGTTGCTCGAGCGCGCCAAGTTCTGCGCGATCACCTGCACCAACCTCGACGAGTTCTTCCAGGTGCGCGTCGCCGCGCTGAAGGACCAGATCGAGGCCTCGATCGACCGACCCTCGCCCGACGGTCGCACCCCGGCGCAGACCCTCGCCGAGGTGAACCACCGGGTGCTCGAGTTGATCGACCGGGTCGACACGGTGTTCGTCGACGGCCTCGTGCCCGAACTCCGTGCGGCGGGCGTCGACATCATCTCGTGGGACGACGTGACGACCGACGAACGAGAGGTGCTCGACGAATGGTTCGAAGAGCGCGTCTTCCCGGTGCTCACCCCACTCGCCGTCGACCCGGGTCACCCGTTCCCGTACATCTCCGATCTCGCGTTGTCGCTCGCCGTCAACGTCGCCGACCCCGAGACCGGTGACCGGCGGTTCGCCCGGCTGAAGGTGCCCCGCCTGTTCCCTCGTCTGGTCGAGCCGTCACCCGGCCGATTCCTGCCGGTCGAGCAGCTGATCGCGGCGAAGCTCGACCGCCTCTTCGTCGGCATGATCGTGGAGGACTGGGCGCCGTTCCGCGTCAGCCGCAATGCCGACCTCACCCTCGAGGAGGAGGAGGCCGACGACCTGCTCGAGGCCGTCGAGATGGAGTTGCGTCGCCGTCGGTTCAACAAGGCCGTGCGGCTGGAGGTGTCGCACGACATCGGCGCCGAGGTGCTCGAACTGCTCGTACGCGAACTCGATCTCACGATGGACGACGTCACCTTCCATCGCTCGCCGCTCGATCTCAGCTGCCTCTGGCAGCTGCTCGATCTCGACCGTCCCGACCTCAAGGACGAGGCCTGGCCGCCGGTGACCGCCGGACGGATCATCGCCGCGGAAGAGACCGACCGGCCGATCTTCGACGTGATCCGTCACCGTGCGATCATGCTCCACCACCCGTACGAGAGCTTCGCGAGCAGTGTCGAGGCGTTCATCTCGCAGGCGGCCGACGACCCGAAGGTGCAGTCGATCAAGATGACGCTGTATCGCGCCGGCGGCGACAGCGCGATCATCCGCAGTCTGATGCGAGCCGCCGAGCGAGGCGTCCAGGTCGCCGTGCTCGTCGAGCTCAAGGCGCGGTTCGACGAGGCCAACAACGTCCAGTGGGCACGCCAGCTCGAACGCTCTGGCGTGCACGTCGTGTACGGCATGGTCGGGCTCAAGACCCACAGCAAGGTCGCGCTCGTGGTCCGCGACGACATCGACCAGCTCCGGCGGTACGTCCACATCGGTACCGGCAACTACAACGCCAAGACGGCCCGGATCTACGAGGACCTCGGGGTGCTCACCTGCTCGCCCGACATCGGCGACGACGCCGCCCAGCTCTTCAACCACCTCACCGGCTACAGCCGATCCGACGACTACCGCAACCTGCTCGTGGCGCCGCGCGACCTGCGTCGGCAGCTCGTCGACCTCATCGAACACGAGGCCTCGTTCGGCCCCGAGGGTCACATCACGCTGAAGTGCAACTCGATCGCCGACGACGAGATGATCGAGACGCTCTACCGCGCGAGCGCGGCCGGAACTCGCATCGATCTGGTCGTGCGGGGCATCTGCTGCCTGCGCGCCGGGGTGCCCGGCCTGTCGGAGAACATCCGGGTCCGCAGCATCCTCGGCCGCTATCTCGAACACAGTCGGATCTACCGGTTCGGCCACGGCAACGTCGTGCACGGTGAACGCCTCACCGGCGCCACCTCCGACCAGGTGTACCTGATCGGCTCGGCCGACCTGATGCCGCGAAACCTGAATCGCCGCGTCGAGGTGATGGTGCCGATCGAACACGCCCGTCACACCGCGGCGCTCGACCAGGCGCTCTCCTTCGCCCTCGCCGACGACATCGTGGCGTGGGAACTCCAGCCGGACGACACCTGGTTGCGCGTCGGGCCGGCCGAGTCGTTCGAGCCGCACTCGCAGGAGCGCATGTACCGCTGGATGGTCGAGCAGCAGCTCACCGGCCGAGCTTGAGCCGATCCGGCCACAGTTCGCCTGTTCGACGGCATCCGTTCATCTCCGGTTCACCGAACGCCGGGTCTGGGTTCATCTCGGGGTCGTAGCTTGCTCGCCGACGGGACCGAAGCGGCCCGTCCGTGAACACACACCATGACCACTCGACGACCCCCTACGAACGGAGTTGGAAGCGTGAACTCTCCCAAGCGCCGCATTCTTGCCGGTGCATTTGCCCTGACCCTCGTCGCCGCCGCATGCGGCAGCGACGACGACAGCTCGTCGAGCACCGAGGCGCCTGCGGGTACCGGTGGCACGGCTGAGACCACCGGTGGTGGCGACAGCACGGCCGAGGTGTCCGGCACGCTCGTCGGCGCGGGCGCCTCGTCGCAGGCTGCTGCGATGCAGGGTTGGCAGGCCGGATTCCAGGCCGCCAATCCCGATGCGACGGTCGAGTACGACCCGATCGGCTCCGGCGGTGGCCGCGAGACCTTCCTGGAGGGCGGCTCCGACTTCGCCGGCTCCGATGCTGCGCTCAAGGACGACGAGTACCAGCAGTCGATCGAACGCTGCGCCGGTGATCAGGGTGCGGTCAACCTCCCGCACTACATCTCGCCGATCGCGCTGCCGTACAACCTGCCGTCGCTCGAGGGCGAAACGCTCAACCTGTCACCCGAGGTGATTGCCGGCATCTTCGCCAACGAGATCACGGTGTGGAACGACCCGGCGATCGCGGCCGACAACCCCGACCTCGAGCTGCCCGACACCACGGTCAACCCCGTGCACCGGTCCGACGAGTCGGGCACCACCGAGAACTTCACCGACTACATGTCGCAGGCTGCGCCGGACGTGTGGACGTTCGGAGCGATCGAGGCGTGGGACTCCGATGGACCCGGCGGCGGCGAAGGTGCCCCGCAGACGTCCGGTGTGGTCTCGGCGGTCGCTGCCGGCGAAGGCTCGATCGGGTATGCGGACGCCAGCCAGATCGGTGACCTTCCCGCAGCTGCTGTCGGCGTCGCGGGCGAGTTCGTCGAGTTCTCGCCGGAAGCTGCGGGTCGCATCGTCGACTCGTCGGAGCGCACCGGTGGCCAGAGCGAGTTCGACTTCGCCATCGAGGTCAACCGCACACCGGACACCGCTGACACGTACCCGATCGCGCTCGTGTCGTACCACATCGTCTGCCTGCAGTACGACAGCCAGGAGAAGGTCGATCTCGTCAAGGCCTTCATGGCCTACGTGGGTTCGGACGCCGGCCAGGCGGCCTCGTCCGAGTCTGCCGGCTCCGCCCCGATCTCCGCAGAGGTCCAGGCCGAGATCCAGAACACGATCGACCAGATCTCCGTCGCCGGCTGAGCGATCATCCTCCCACCACCCCCCGGAAACGATCCCGGTTCCGGGCCTGCCCTAGGGTGGGCCCGGAACCGGGACGTTCCGGAACCCGACCGATCGAACCACGCCGCTCGCGCCGAGCGGTCCGGAGGACGTAGCGCGTGACCATCACCGACAGCCCGCCGAGCGGCGACACCGCAGCGGCACCGACCGAGAAGACGAGCAAGCTCGGCGACCGGGTCTTCAGCGGCATCTCCCTCGGTGCCGGCATCCTCATCCTCGTCACGCTGGCCGCAGTGGCGCTGTTCCTCTTCGTCGAGGCGTGGCCCACGTTCGGCGCCGACGTGTCGGAGTTCGACGGCAGTGACACGTTCCTCCAGTACGTCGCACCGCTGCTCTTCGGCACCATCTGGGCGGCGTTCCTGGCGCTGCTCCTCGCGCTGCCGCTCGCGGTGGCCGTGGCGCTGTTCGTCAGCCATTACGCACCGAAGCGACTCGCCCAGTCGCTCGGCTACTTCATCGATCTGCTCGCAGCGATCCCCAGCGTGGTGTTCGGCATCTGGGGCATTGCCGTGCTCGCGCCGATCCTGTCGCGCAGCGTCTATCCGTGGCTGGAGGACAACCTCGGATTCCTGCCCTTCTTCGCCGGGCCGGCCTCGACCAGTGGCCGAACGATGATGACCGCCGCGGTCGTGCTCGCCGTGATGATCCTCCCCATCATCACTGCGATCTCCCGGGAGGTCTTCCTGCAGACGCCGCGCCTCCACGAGGAGGCGTCACTGGCCCTGGGTGCCACCAAGTGGGAGATGATTCGCCAGGCGGTGCTCCCGTACGGCCGCTCCGGCGTGATCAGCGGTGCGATGCTCGGTCTCGGCCGAGCGCTCGGCGAGACGATGGCGGTGGCGATCATCCTGTCGCCGGCCGACATCATCACCGTCAACGTGATCAGCAACCAGAACCCCAACACGATTGCATCCAACATCGCCTTGAAGTTCCCGGAGTCCTCCGGCCTCGAGGTCAACCGGTTGATCGCGACCGGCCTGGTGCTCTTCTTCGTGACGTTCCTCGTCAACGCACTGGCGCGACGAATCGCCGACACCGGATTCTCGGGAGCGGACGGATGACCCTCATCGAAGAGCGACCGGCCCCGGTCGACACCGCCTCGTCGATCACCGCGAACCGGCTCGGTCGTGGCCTTCACGCCGCGGTGATGACTGCCGCGGTGGCGCTGGGTGCGCTGTCGTGGGCGGCTGACGGGCGGCCGAACTGGGCTCGCTGGATCACCGTCTCGATCGTTGCGTACTGCGTCGGCATCTACATCGTGTCGCTGGTCGTGGAAGGACGCCGGCAGGCACTCGATCGGCTGATGCGCGCCGTGGTGACGAGCGCGTTCCTCCTGGTGGCCATGCCGCTCGTGTCGCTCGTCTGGACGGTGATCGAGCGGGGGACCAATCGCTTCGACACCGAGTTCTTCACCGAGACGATGCGCGGCGTCGTCGGTGAAGGCGGCGGGATCTACCACGCGATCGTGGGAACGCTGATCGTCACCGGCCTCGCCACCCTGATGTCGGTGCCCTTCGGGTTGTTCACCGCCATCTACCTCGCCGAGTACGGGCACGGTACGAAGCTCGCCAAGGCGATCCAGTCGATGGTCGACGTGATGACCGGTATCCCGTCGATCGTTGCGGGCCTGTTCGTGTACGCCCTCTTCGAGCTGATGTTCGGGCCCGGCACACGCTCGGGTCTCGCCGGTGCGGTCGCCCTCACCGTGTTGATGACCCCGGTGATCGTGCGCTCGGCCGAGGAGATGCTCCGCCTCGTGCCCAACGAACTCCGCGAAGCGGCCTATGCGCTCGGCGTCCCCAAGTGGAAGACGGTGGTCAAGGTCGTGCTGCCGACGGCGATCGCCGGAATCATCACCGGCGTCGTGCTCGCGATCGCCCGCGTCATCGGCGAGACCGCCCCGTTGCCGGCGACCGTCGGGCTCGCCCAGGGCGTCAACTGGAACCCGTTCGACGGGCGCATGACCACACTGCCCG
>CAVQRU010000028.1:0-18775 GCA_963715285.1 Ilumatobacteraceae bacterium
CTGGAGGGCGGTGATCGCCCCGGGTGCGACGACGTTCACCGGTTCGGCGAGCCCGATTCGGGCGGCGGCGACGAAGGCTCGGGCGGCGTCGCGGTCTTCGATCACGGCGAAGGGTGGGTCGGCGAGCACGCTGAACGGGACGGCGGGCATGCGCAGGAGGCGGCCGAGTGGCGACGGCACGTGAGGCCCGAGCACGGGCGCCAGCCGGAGTGCACCCACGGTGACACCGACGCGCTCGCCGACCGTTGCGGCGGTGCGCTCGATCGCCGCAACGGTGCGGCCCCAGTCGCTCGTGGGTTGCACCGGTGCGGACTCGTCGGGGCGTGTGAGTGCGCCGCGAGCTCGGCCGTACACCTCGATCCCGCTGCGCACCACCAGGTGTTCGAGCGCAGCGCACTCGGCAGCGGCTCCGATGATCGAGGTGGCGGCCGCATCGGTCAGCAGCGCCGCAGCGTGGGGGGCGGCGCGGGCGTCCGGTTCCCACACCCCGACGTGGACGAGCACGTGCGGGTTGAAGTCGACGACGGTGTCGACGATCCGGTCGTGTTCGTCGGGGTGGATCCGGTGGAACACCGTCCGATGGAGCCGGCGCCGCGGCGGATCGGCATCGATCCCTGACAGCGCCCCGACCCAGTCCTCGGCCTCGAGGAGGCTCGCCACCAACGTGCCGAGTTCGCCCCCGACGCCGCTGAGGAACACCCGACGACCAGCCATGACATGAACGCTACTCGTCCCCGTCGGGAGATCTTCGGTTCCGCACCGGGGCCCGCTGGGGGTCGGCGTCGCCGGGTGTCCGGCCCCACGGTGCGGGCCCTCGTGGCGCACCTTCACGTGGAGGTGTGGGTCGGTGGCCCGATCGGACGTCGGGTCGATCCTGTGCCACGATGGTCGCTTCCGATTGCCGAACTCACGGTGATCCGACGTCAAGTCACCAGCGCCGTCTGCCGATGTTTCTCCCATGAACCTGCCACGCCACGTCACCGGGTGGTCCCGCGCCGCGGCACTCGCCGTGGCGGCGGGTGCGTTGTGCCTGGGGGTGGGGTCGTTGGTGTCGGCGCAGGAGCTCGACACGGGGGTAGCGGTCCGGCTCGATGCTCCGGGTACGGCGCTGCAGACGGCCGAGCGGCTCGCGTTGCGACTGCCTCCGGCACCAGATCCTGCGACGACGCCCGAGCGCGTGCCGCCGCCGGCGCCCGAGGGGCTCCTGCTCTTTCCCGTCGATCCCGGGAGTGACTGCTACGTGCTCGACAACTTCGGCGACTCACGGGGGACGCGCAGCCACGAGGGACTCGACATCATGGGCTCGTCGGGGCGCGCGGTGTACGCCGTCGCGTCCGGCACGCTCACGAAGCGGTACACCAACACCGGGACGGCCGGATGGGGCTGGACGCTCTACGACGCCGAGACGGAGACGACGTACAAGTACTTCCACCTCACCGAGGATCCGAACGGCCTCGTCGAGGGTGACACGGTGGAACTCGGCGACGTGATCGGGTTCGTCGGCAGCAGCGGCACCAGCAGCGCCGAGAACATCCACCTGCACTTCGAACTCCGACCCGGCAACGTGGCGGTCGATCCGCTCCCGAAGCTGTTCGTCGACACCTCGGTCTGCAGGGTCTCGCCCCCGATCCGCTGACGCCTGCGGCAGTGAGGTCAACGCAGGCCGGTCAGCGCAGGCCGGTCAGCCCAGGTCGGTCAGTGCAGGCCAGGTCGGTCAGCGCAGGTCGGTGGCGCGCAGGATGATCTCGCGTGCGAACGGGTCGAGCGCACGACCGGCGAGGCGTTCGGTGACCTGGATCGCCTGGGTCGGTTCCTCGACGAGGCCGGCCCAGCGGATGTAGCCGCCCATGATGCCGAGGATGCGGTCGCCGACCTCGTCGCCGTGGACGAGCACCTTGGTGCCGTGGTTGAGCAGGTCACGGATCTCGGTGTAGAGCGCTTTCAGGTACTGATCGGTGTGCTCGCTGTTGAACGGCCGGTGACGGCACGGCAGCTGCAGCTCCTCGTAGTTGTGCAGGTTGTGCGGCGCAGAGATGATCGACAGCACGCACCCGAACCCGTTCTCGCGGAGCCAGATGATCTCTTCCTGGCGGCGGACGCGGCGATGGCTGTCGCCGACACCGCCCGGGCGTTCACAGATCGCCAGCTTGTCCTTCAGAATCCACGTGAAGTTGCGTGGCGTGATGCCGAGCGCCCACTTGCCCCGGAGCCGAGGAGGCATCAGTGGGCTGCTTCTGAGCGATGTCGAGACGGCATAACGGCCGCCCAGACTACCGGCTCGCTGCGCCGGTCGGGAAACGCGCCAGAGGACATCTGGGGTCAGACCCCAGATGTCACGCCTGCGGTGCGGACGAGTCGGCGGCCGCGGCGCTCGACGCGGATCCCGCCGGTGAGTTCGCAGGCGGTCGACTCACCCGTGGCGACCGCCATCACGCGGGCGACACCGGCAACGTCGGGCGGATAGCCGTCGCGTTCGAGCCAGCGCCGGATCGCCCGGGCGGCGAGGGGTGCGGGAGCGGCGACGAGTTCGTCGATCGCGGTGGGGTCGATCGTTGCGGCCAGTTCGTCGAGCAGCCGATCGTCGTCGCGCAGGAGTGTGGCCGTGCGGTTGAGGAGCACGGTGACGTCACGGGCGGCGATGTCGTCGAGCAGGGGAACCAGCTCGTGACGGATCCGGTTGCGACGGAAGCGAGGATCGATGTTGGTGGGATCGTCGGCGACCTCGATCCCGAGATGGTCGCACAACGCCCGGGTCTCCCACGCCCGCAGCGCCAGGATCGGGTGACGGTGGCCTGGTTCGATCGCGGCGAGGCCGGTCGCTCCGGCCCCGCGCACGAGCGCCAGCAGCAGCGTCTCGGCCTGATCGTCGGCGGTGTGTCCGGTCAGTGCGTCGGGGCCGAGCACCGAGCGGCGGGCGTCGCGGGCGCGGGCTTCGAGGTTCGGGCCGTCGCCGAGTTCGACGTGGGTGAGTTCGAACGCCACACCGAGGCGTTCAGCGGTGCGTCGGGCGAGGTCGGCGTCGTGATCGGCGCTCTCGCGCAGGCCGTGGTGCACGTGGTGGGCCGTGACGACACAACCGGCGTCGAGGGCGAGCGCGACGAGTGCGGTGGAGTCGGCGCCGCCGGACAGGGCGCATGTGACCTGTGTTCCGGGGGCGGGGAACGTGCAGCGCAGGAGCAGTTCGGCCTGATCGATCACGTCGACGGCCTCATCGGTGCCCTACAGGTCGGAGTGACGGGCCTGCTGCTGCTTCGCCGAGGGGTACTTGCGGGCGGACACGGACTTCAGGTAGCCGGCCACCAGCACGATCAGGATCAGGATCGAGACGAGAAAGAGGGCGATGCCGATCCACCAGTGCCACACGTTTGCGACGAGCATGATCGGAGAGGCTAACTCCCGAGGCGGATCGGCGCACAGTTTCGGCGCACCACCCAGCGAACTGCCGGCTCAGCCGATCTGGCCGTCGCCGTCGAAGTCGGTGCCGAAGCACATCTCGATCCGCGACAGCAGACCCGGGGGAATCTCGTCGTTGTTGCACTTCTCCGCCACCACGATCTTCAGTTCGGCGTGGAAGTCGAACGCACCGAGACAGTCCATGCATCCGTCGAGATGGTGGCGGATCGACTCGTACTGCTCCGTCGGGAGTTCGCCGTCGAGGAAGACGTCGAGTTCGCGCAGTGTCTGGGCGCAGTCGGACGTCGCACCGGATCCGGCTGCGGCGTCAGTCGAGTCGTTGCTCATCGTCCGTTCTCCTGTGCGACCGTGAGCCCTCGGGCGAGGGCAAACTCGTACAACGCCTTCTGCATCGCTTTTCTTCCCCGATGCAGGCGCGACATGACCGTGCCGATCGGGATGTCGAGCATCTCGGCGATCTCCTTGTAGGAGAAGCCCTCGACGTCGGCGAGGATCACCGGCAGGCGGAAGTTGTCCGGAAGGTCCTCCAGCGCCTGTTTGACCTCGTCGTCGGGCAGGAGCTCCATCAGCGACTCCTCGGCCGACCGGCCGACGGATGGATCCTGCAGCGTTCCCAGGTTCTTGTACAGGTAGAGGTCTTCGAAGTCGCCGAGGTCGGTTTCGTCAGGGCGTCGTTGCTTGGCCCGGTACGAGTTGATGAACGTGTTGGTCATGATGCGGAAGAGCCAGGCCCGCAGGTTCGTGCCCTCGGTGAAGGAGTGGTAGCTCCGGTAGCCCTTGAGGTACGTCTCCTGGACGAGGTCCTCGGCGTCGGCTCGGTTGCGGGTCATGCGCAGGGCGCCCGAGTAGAGCTGGGGCGCGTACTGCATCGCCTCGGCGGCGAAGGTTGCCTGGTCGGCCATGCGCGGGACTGTATCGGGCCCCGCGTCGCCGGTCAGGCGGTTTCGGGATTGTTCGCCTCGGCCAGGCGTTCGACGACGTCGTCGACCGAGGCGATGAAGCGGTCGAGCAGATCGGCGAGTTGAGCACGTTCGTCGGGATCGAACTCGCTCAGGATGTGCATCATCGCCGTCGACCTGCGAGCGGCGACGTCGTCGTGTCGTCGTGTCCCCTCGTCGGTGATCCGCACCAGGACGACCCGGCCGTCCTCGGGTGACGAGTACCGCTCGACGAGCCCGTCCGCTTCGAGCCGCTGCACCGAGCGTGTCGCGGTGGAGGGGTCGACGCGCAGACGGGCGGCGAGTTCCTTCATCGGCCGGTCGTTGCGACGGCTCAGCAGGTCGAGGGCGTCCATCTGACCCTGCTCCAGCTGTTGCTCGCGGCCGAAGAGGTAGGCCCGGAGCGCCGACGCGCCGGCTCCTCGGCGGAGTTCGATCCACGCGCGGCCGATTCTCCGTGCGTGCTCGCGGTCGGTTCGGTTCCGAAAGTCGACGGCGGCGCTTCCGCTGGCTGGGCTCGACATGTGCGTTTGTACGGTATCCAGCCATGGTCGACAGTGACGGAGCGGAGCAGCCTGCGGACCCGTCGGACCCGACCGCCCTCGAGGCGCTGCACCCGCTCGCGAGCACCGAGGTGGACGTCACGCCGACGTTCCGCCACCGCGAGGTCTACACCCGGCGAGGTCTGCTCACCATGCTCACGCACGAGCCGGTCGGCGGTTCGGCGCGACCGGCGGCGATCGTCGCCTGCGGCGGCGCCCTCGGTGGTGTGCTCGGGCCCGGCCACGGGTTGTACCAGCACCTCGGCGAGCGGTGGGCTCATCGAGGTGTGCGGTTCGTGCGAGTCGGCTACCGGGAGCCGAACAACCTCGACCTGTGCGCCCACGATCTCGCTTGTGGTGTGGAGGTCGCCAGGGATGCTGGCGCGGAACGGGTGGTCGTGATGGGCCACAGTTTCGGCGGTGCGGTGGCGGTGCGGTGCGCGGTGGTGATGCCGGCGTCGGTCGTCGGGGTGGTGACGTTCGCCACCCAGTCGGCGGGCTGCGAGGTGGCCGGGGCGCTCGGCGGCAAGCCGCTGTTGCTGTTCCACGGCGACCGCGACGAGTTGCTCCCGCCCGAGGCGAGCCACGTCGTCGCCGCGATCGCCGGTCACGGCGAGGTGGTGCTTCTCCACGGCGACGGTCATCTGCTCGGCAGGAGCGACGACGCGATCACCGAGCGCCTCGACGAGTGGCTCCCGTCGGCGCTGTTCCCGGCCTGACCCCTGTACCGGCGCGGCCGAGTCAACCGGTGCGGGCGAGGTGGAGGAGCTTGCCGATGCCGTCGACGAGGCCGTTCGGCGCCGCCGCAGAAGGTGAGGCGCCGGGATGCTGCGGGGCGATCCGGACGCGGAGGGCTCCGGGCCGGATCGTGAACCGCAGGGGCGGGTCGAGCACCAGTGCCTCGCCGTCGACACCGGCGGGCAGCGGGCCGTCGGAGCCGACCTCGAACGTCCGCGCCTGCCACTGACGGAACCGGGCGAGGCCGCGGGCGTCGTTCGAGGTGAGTTCGGCGACGGCCACGCCGAGCAGCCCGTCGTCGATGCTCGGTCGGGTCCCCGATCCGACGATTCTGCCCAGCCGGTACTGGTTGTTGGAGACCATGATGACGGTCGCCCGTCGACCGCGCACGCCGCCCGGGCCGGTGTACTCCAACACGTGACCGTCGCCATCGACGCCGCCGAAGTCGGGGATCGTGTCGAGCACGGTCCGGACCTTCGCGTTGCGGTACCCGGAGCGTTGGACCGCTGCGGCATAGAGCCCGAGCGACACGTTGTTCACGAAGACCCGCCCGTTGACCTCGGCGAGATCGACGCGACGTTCACCACCGTCGACGAACGCATCGAGCGCACCGACGACGTCGTTGCGGTCCACACCGAGGTCGAGCGCGAAGTGGTTGCGCGTGCCCGCAGGGATGCAGGCGAACGGCAGGTCGAGTTCCGCAGCGATCGTGGCAACGAGCGCCTGGGTCCCGTCACCGCCCGCCGCGGCGAGTGCGTCGGCTCCGTCGGCGACGGCGCGGCGGACGAGTTCGATCAGGTCGTCTCCCGGCTTCAGTTCGATCGGCTCGATGCCGCGCGCTCGTGCCTCGGCATCGAGGTTGGCGGCGAGGGCCTTCCCACCGCCCGACTTGGGGTTCCACACCACGACCGGCCGCGACGGTGCCACGGCCGTGGGGACCGGAACGTGGATGCGGAACGCCCGGCGCGACATGGCCGCAGCGGAGGAGAGCAGGACGGCGGCCACGATCGCCTCGAGCAGGACGTCGCCGGCGATCAGCACGCCGAAGAACGACGCGACCAGCACGATCGACGCGATCGCGAACGGCACCCGTGCCGGCCCACGACGACGCAGCGCCTGCCATCCGACGACGAGTGCACCGAACAGCAGCGCTGCGGCGATCAGGCCGCGCGGGAATGCCCGCACGCTGGTCACGACGAGCATGATCACTCCCGCCCCGAGGAGGGTGAGGGCGGTGATCGCGGTGAGACGGCGTGACCTCATCGGGACCCGGTGTCAGAGGGGCGGGCGCTGACGATCAGGCGTCGGCGTGACGACCGCCATGGGCGGCGAGCGCGTAGATGACGAGGATGCCGATGATCACGTAGGCGAGCGACCAGACGGGGTAGATGGGCATCCACCACATTGCCGACACGGTCAGGATGAAGCCGGAGATGATCCCGATCCATCGGGCCAACTGTGAACGGTTGAGGACGGCGAACGACGACAGGATCAGGATCACTCCGACGACGATGTAGGCCCAGCCGTACGTCGACAGTGTCGTGCCGAGGAGCGCTCCCTCGAACTCGTCGGGGAGTACTCCGTCGTAGCGGAAGGCCCAGAACGCGTCGACGAGGCGCATCAGGCCCGCCAGGCCGAGAATCGTGCCCGCGAAGTAGAGCCAGCCACTCGGAAGTTCGTTGTCGGTTGTCATGTCCTGATCGTGCGCCTCCGGTCGAGGATCGTCAACATGCCGTTCGGCCCCAATCGCTCTCAACTGCCGGGATCCGCTTCGGTCGTCGCGCTGATGTCGGCCAGGGCCTCGTCGATCGTGTCGTAGAAGTGGTCGGCGTCCAGCGTCGCGAACAAACCGTAGTCGTAGACGAGGTCCTTCAGGCGGCTGCGCAGCTCGACGAACGCGATGTTGACGCCCTGGTCGTTGAGCTCGATGTCGAGCTGTTCGAGCACGCTCGCGGCGGTCACGTCGATGTCGGTGATCGCCTCGCACTGCAGGATCACCCATCTCGGCGTTCGTACGCGCACCAGTTCTCGGACCTGCTGGCGGAACATGCCGGCGTTCGCGAAGAACAGTGGTGCCTCCCACCGGTAGATCACGACGTTGGGGACCTCCTTCGCGACGAGGCCGTTGTGGTTGCTGTGCCAGCCCGTCTCGCCGTCGACGCGGCCGAGCACCTCGCCGTGAGGCCACCAGCTCCGCCTGAAGAACAGCAGGATCGACAACACGACCGCGATCAGGATGCCCTGCAACACCCCGAAGAAGACGACGCTCGCGGTCGCGACGAGCGACAGGACGAACGCACTGCGCCGCACGTGCAGATAGCGCCGCAGGGTGGAGACGTCGACGAGCGAGAACGCCGCCGCGATCACGACGGCGGCCAGCGCCGTCTGCGGAAGGTTCCGGAGGAGGCCGTTGAAGAACACCAGGAGCAGCGCGACGAGGCCCGCCCCGACGACTCCCGTCAGCTGGCTCTTGGCACCGGTCTGGTCCGCCACGGCGGTGCGTGAACTGCTCGTCGACACGGCGAAGCCCTGGAAGAATCCGGCCGCGATGTTCGCGGAGCCGATGCCGATCATCTCCTGGTCGGGCTTCACTTCTTCGCCGCGCCGGGCCGAGAACGCCGTCGAGGTGGCAATGGTGTCGGTGAGCGACACCAGGGTGATGCCGATCGCGGCGATCAGCATCGGGGCGACGTCGCCGACATCCGTCCACGGCACCGATGGCGTCGGGAGCCCCTCGGGCAGGACACCGACGCTGGAGATGTCGAGATCGAAGGCGCCGGTGATCACGGTGGCGCCGATGACGGCGATCAGAACGGCGGGAATCGTGCGCGTGAACCGGGGCAGGAGGAGCAGCACTGCGAGCGTGGCGAGACCGAGCCAGAGCGCGGTCGAGTTGCGGTCGGCGAAGCCGTCGACGAAGGCCTGGAGTTCGGCGACGAAGCCGTCGGCGTCGGTGGAGAAGCCGGCGAGCTTCGGGAGCTGCCCGACGACGATCGTGATCGCGAGGCCGTTCATGTAGCCGACCTGGACCTCCTTCGAGAGGAGGTCGGCCACGAACCCGAGCTTGCCGGCGCCGAGCCCGATCAGGATCAGGCCCACCAGCACCGCCATCATCCCGGCGAGTGCGATGGCCCGCTCGGGGTCGTCGGCGACGACGACGAGTGGCGTGATCGCAGCGAAGATCAGCGGTGACACCGCCGAGTCTGGGCCGAGCACGAGCACGCGTGACGGGCCCATCAACGCGTAGCCGACGAGGCAGGCGATGGTGGTGTACAGCCCGGTGACCGGGGGCAGACCCGCCAGTTCGGCGTAGGCCATCCCCTGGGGGACGAGGATCGCGGCCAGCACGATCCCCGCGACCAGGTCGAAACGGAGCCATGACCGTTCGTAGGTGCGGATCGCCGCGATGCCGGGGACGAGTCCTCGCCACCCGGTCGGAGCGGCAGCCTCGTCAGGCACGTGCGGTCGTGCTGATGCCGGCGAACGGATGTTCCTGTTGCTCGCGGTCGAGACGTCGGATCTGGAGGATCTTGTCGATCGCGACGAACAGCGGGGAGATCAGCGACAGGGCGATGACGAGCACCCACTGGGCACCGCTCAGCGACATGGTGTCGAGGATCCGTTGGAGCACCCGGGTCTCGATGGCAGCGATGGTCAGCCCCCATCCGAGCATGATCCACCCCATGAAGGGGAACAGTGGTGCCGACCACGGCACCTGCCGTTCGCGACGCATCACGAAGCCCATGTTGACCGCGCTCAACGCGACGACCGCGAAGGCCATCGTCATCGACGTGGACGGGTCGGTGGTGCTCGGTTCGCCGGGACCCCACGCCAGCAGCGCGAGTGCCGAACCCGCGATGATGAAGCCGCTGATCACCCAGCGGAGGGTCTGTGCCCGTGTTGCGATCTTCGATCCGGGCGTACGCGGCGGTCGGTCCATCACCCCGGGATCGGGAACGTCGACGATGAACCCGACGACGACGGTGGCCACCACGAAGAACTTCGCGAACAGCAGCTGCATCGGGAAGAGCGCGACGCCGTCGTTGATGTTGAGGATCGTGGCGATCAGCATCAACTGCAGCACCGACGACAGGATCGTGAGCTGCAGTTTCACGTACGACGAGATCCGTCGGTAGATGTCCCGTCCGAGGTCGACGGCGTGCACGAGTGTGCCGAAGTTGTCGTCGGTCAGGATCAGCTTGCCGGCCTGCTTGGTCACCTCGGAGCCGCTGCCCATCGCGACGCCGACGTCGGCCTGTTTGAGGGCGGCGGCGTCGTTGACGGCGTCGCCGGTCATGGCGACCACCTGACCGCTTTCCTGCATCAGGCGGGCCAGGCGCACCTTGTCCTCCGGTGCGACCCGGCCGAAGACGTGCAGCTGGTGCAGCTGGGCCTTCACGTCGTCGTCGCTGAGCTTCTGCAGATCGGCGCCGGTGATCACGCCGGGGCCGAGTCCGAGCTGGTCGGCGATCGCGCGAGCGGTGACCGTGTGGTCGCCGGTGATCATGCGGACGTCGATACCGGCGCCGTGGGCGACACGAACCGCGTCGACCGCCGAGGGCCGGAGCGGGTCGATGATGCCGACCAGGGAGATCATGACCAGGTCGTGGACCTCGCTCATCGGGTCGTCGGCGGCCGCGCGCATCGTGTCGTCGGACAGCGCCCGGGCCGCGAAGGCGAGGACCCGCAGGCCCTTCTCCGACAGCTGCTGGTTGGCGTCGAGCAGCTCCTGGCGGACCTGGTCCATCGGCACGACGTCGCCGTGCCAGAGCGCCTGCGAGCAGCGGTTGATCACGACGTCGGGCGCCCCCTTCACGGTCATGAAGTGCGGTTCGGTCAGGATCGGCCGCTCCATGTGGGCCGGCCGGTCGTGGAACGTGGCCATGAACTTGTACTCGGAGTCGAACGGCACGAGCGCGATGCGCGGCAGCGCCCGGCGTGTCTCCTCGGCGTCGACGCCGATCTTCGCGGCGAGCACGACGAGCGCCGCCTCGGTGGGGTCACCGATGATCGACTCGTCGCCCGCGACGGTGGCATCGCTGCAGAGCGCGAGTCCGAGTGCGAGGCCCGTGAAGTCGGGGGTGGGTTCTCCGGCGGGACCGAGGATGGCGCCGGACGTGGCGTAGCCGCTGCCCTCGACCTTGTACCACGAGCCCCCGGTCATCATCGTGACGGCCGTCATCGCGTTCATCGTGAGCGTGCCGGTCTTGTCACTGTTGATCACGGTGGTGCCGCCGAGCGTCTCGACGTCGTTCAACGACTTGACGACCGCCTTCGACTCGGCGAGTCGTTGTGCTCCCGACGAGAGCATCAGCTGGACGAACGTGGGCAGGCCGGTCGGAATCGCCGAGATCGCCGTCGACACGCAGAGCAGGACGAGTGTCTCGCGGTCCTGGTCGCGGGCGATGCCGACGATCGCGATGATCGCAACGGCACCCCAGGCGAGGAAGCCGAAGATCTTGGTCAGTCCGTCGAGTTCGACCTGCAGCGGTGACTTGACGCGCTTCGTCGCCGTGACCATGTCGGCGATCTGCCCCATCTGGGTCGCCTGGCCCGTCGCGACCACGACGAGTTCGGCCGAACCGCGGGTGACCTGGGTGTTCTGGAACACGAGGTTGGTGCGATCGCCGAGCGGCTGGTCCTCGTCGGCGAGGGTGGTGCTGTCCTTGGCGATCGGTGCCGACTCGCCGGTGAGCGCTGCTTCCTGCACCTCGAGCGACGCCGACGAGATGATGCGCGCGTCGGCGGGGACCAGGTCGCCCGCTTCGACGAGGAGGATGTCACCCGGCACGAGGCCGACGGCGTCGACCTCCTCGACGGTGCCGTCGCGTCGCACTCGGGCGGTCGGGACCTGCAACTGGGCGAGCGCGTCGACGCTGGCCATCGCCTTGCGCTCCTGGTTGGTGCCCATGACGACGTTGAACAGCACGAGTGCCATCACGATCGCACCGGTCGCGATCTGATCGATCGTGAAGCTGGCGATGCTGACGATCAGCAGCATGATGTTCATCGGGTTGGAGATCTGCGCCTTGGCCATCTCCCACGTCGTCGGCGGGGGCTCGGTGGCGACTTCGTTCTTGCCGTAGGTCGCCAGCCTGCTCGTCACCTCGGCGGCATCGAGACCGCTCGTCGCGTCGACGCCGAGTCGTGCAAGCGTGTCGTCGACCGAGAGGGAGTACCACCGGGTGTCGTCGGACTTCGCCGGTGTGGTGGGCTTCTCGATGGAGGTCATCGTGGGATCCTCGACAGGTCAGTAGGGCTCGGGAATGCGCCGGAGTGGCAGGTCGGGTTCGACGTAGTCACCGGCCGGCTGGCGGCGTGGCAGCTTCACCTCGGGCCGCTCGATCTTCTCGTACGGCACCTGCGAGAGGAGGTGCGAGATGATGTTGAGACGGCCGCGTTTCTTGTCGTCGGTGTGGGCGATGAACCACGGGGCCCACGAGGTGTCGGTGGCCGCGAGCATCGCATCGCGAGCTCTGGAGTAGTCGTACCAGCGGCTGTACGACTTGAGGTCCATCTCCGACAGCTTCCAGATCTTGCGTGGGTCGTCGATGCGACTCTTCAGACGGCGCGTCTGCTCGTCGGCACTGACCTCGAGCCAGTACTTGATGACGTGGATACCGGTCTCGACCATCGCCTTCTCGACGGCGGGGACCTGGTCGAGGAATCGTTCGGTCTGTTCGGGCGTGCAGAACCCCATCACGGGTTCGACGCCGGCGCGGTTGTACCAGCTGCGGTCGAAGATCACGACCTCTCCAGCGGCGGGGAAGTGCGTGATGTACCGCTGGATGTACATCTGCGAACGCTCGCGCTCGGTCGGCGCCGGCAGCGCGACGACGCGAAACGTGCGGGGGCTCACGCGCTCGACGATCCGCTTGATCGTGCCACCCTTGCCCGCCGTGTCACGACCCTCGAAGACGATGCAGATCTTCGCGCCGGTGGCTCGTACCCACTCCTGCATGGCGACGAGTTCGCCCTGCAGCACCTCGAGCTCGGCCTCGTAGTCCTTGCGCTTGAGCTTTCCGCGCTCGTTCGGGGCGGTGGCTGCGTCGGCGACGCGGTCGACGTCCGTCGACGGATGCGCTGCGTTCTTCTTCGACCGCTTCTTCTTTCCCATGGTCGGTCTTCCTCTCGGATTGCGGCAGCGGGCCCCCGTCGCTGACCGGGCTCCTGCCCGGTACCGGACATCATCACAGGTCGATCATCGGGTGGTCCAGAGTCCTACGACCATCCAGTCGTCGGATCGCCCAGGTTGGGTGACAGCAGCGGCGCGGATCACCGCCAGGATGGAGATCGTTCGAGCAGTTCACCGAATCAAGGAGCAGAAGATGGCAATCGACACGTTCATGGCGTACGTCGGCGTGTATTCGAGCGTCGAGGACGCCAAGGCCGACTACGACGCTGTTCACGACCTCCACACCGAGGCGGGCCTCATCGACGCCTACGACGCCGCCGTCGTGGAGCGCAAGGACAACGGCAAGGTCAAGATCGTCAAGAAGCACGAGACGCCGACGCGTGTCGGTGCGTTGGGCGGTGGAACCGTCGGTCTCGCGACCGGCCTCGTCATCGCGTTGTTCCCTGCGGCTGCGATCGGCGGTGGACTGCTGGCGGCGACGACCGGCGGTGGCGCGGCGCTGGGTGCGTTGGCCGGGCACGCGGCTGCGGGCATGAGTCGCAAGGATCTCAAGGAACTCGGTGAGCATCTCGATGCCGGCCAGGCCGGTCTCGTCGTGGTCGGCGTGTCCGACATGGGCGCGAAGGTCGAAGCGGCGATGGCCAGGGCCGACAAGGTCGAGCAGAAGCAACTCGAGACCGACACCGCCGAGATCCAGAAGGACGCCGAAGCCGACAGCTGACGAGGGCCGACGGGCGGTGACCGCGGCGTCGGCGCCAGCTCGCTGACGATCAGGGTGCCGAGGCCCGGCGAGGTGAATGCGCCACCGAAGCCACCGGAGATGCCCGCCATCGTCGTGTCGAGACGGGCGCTCTCGTCGCCCGGCCATCGCATCGAGGCGACCCACGACCCGAGGCCGCCGCCGATCATGATCAAGGCGAACGACGGCCCGAGGCTGGCTCCGGCGATGGCGGAGACGGCCGCGAGCAGGATCCACGATGGTGCGACCCTGTGGTCGACCGTGCCGGACTCGATCACCGCGACGCCACCGGGGACGTGATCGGTGATCTTCAGCCAGCTGCGCACCGCCGCCGCCACCAATCCGCCGGCCGCGATGAACGGGATCCACCACCAGTCGCCGGACCACGTGTCGATCCGTGGATCCCCGAAGATCCGATCGGTCAGCCCGCCGGTGATCCCGAGGTACACGAGCCCGAGCAGGCCGATGACGAGGCCCATCGCCACGGCGACGGCGAGGAGCTGTCGGTACCACGGCCGGTCGATGGGGAGTGCTGTCGTCATGTCGATGCCTCGGGTTCTCGGTGACGCGACCATGTTGTCCGCAGGCAGGGGACCGCCCGCGGATGGGGCGACGCGACCCCGGTCGCAGTCCGTCGGTGGACGATCGTGCAGGACGCGCGGTTCGACGGCCCGGTGCGGTCTGGGAAGATGGGGACGTGAGCGACGAGCAGGGCTCTCCCGACGCGGGAGCTAGCAGCACGCAGCGACGATTGCGCAGTCCCGACCGCGTCGTCGCGCTCAGCGACGGCGTGTTCGCGATCATCATCACGATCCTGGTGCTCGAGATCGCCGTCCCCGAGAATCTGTCGGAGCGGTCGCTGCTGGAGGCCCTCGACGATCTGCGGCCCACCTTCGCCGCCTGGGTGATCAGCTTCCTGCTCACCGGCATGTTCTGGGTGGTCCACCGCGACCTCTTCGCCCGCGTCCGGGTCGTCAATCGGGATCTCGTCTGGCTGAACCTGCTGTACCTGCTCCCCGTGAGTCTGATCCCGTTCGCTGCGTCGGTGCTCGGCAGGTATCCCGACGAGCCGGTCGCCATGCACCTGTACGGCGTCGTGTTGATCGCGGCCACCCTGATGCGGTTCGTGCTCTACCGGTACGTGGCCCGACGCCCTGCGCTGTTGTGGCCCGACGTGCCGACCGGCCGAGCGGGCCTCGGACTCGCCATCACGGCGGCGCCGATCGCCGTCTACCTCCTGGCCATGCTCGTCGCCGACGCGTCGACCGCGCTCAGCGCGGTGCTCTACTTCTCGGTCCCGGTGCTGTACTTCGTGTTCGTCACGGTGCTGCGCGAGCACCCCAGCACCCGGTCCGAGGCCGACGACTTCACGTGAGCGACATCGCTGCGAGGGTGATCACGACCACCCCACTCGGGTTCTCGGCATGTCGCTCCGACCGCCCGGATGGAGGCGGACGCCGAGCGTCTGGTGGATCTGGATGCCGGCATCGTCGAAGCCGTTGATCGAGCCGGACATGTACAGCAGCCACACCCGGCACCGGCCCTCACCGACGAGCTCGACGGCCTCGTCCCAGTGGTGCTCGAGGTTGGTCACCCAGTGGCGCAGTGTCTGCGCGTAGTGCTCGCGGAGGTTCTCGAGGTCGCGCACCTCGAAACCCGCCCGTTCCATGAACCGCACCGTGTCGCCGACGTCGAGCAGTTCGCCGTCGGGGAACACGTATCGGTTCACGAAGCCGCGCCGAGCGAGGCGCGAACCACCGACCGACGAGATCGCATGGTTCAGGAGCCGGCCGCCAGGGCGAAGGAGGTCGTACAGTCGCTCGAAGTACCGCGATGTCGCACGCTTGCCGACGTGCTCGGCCATCCCGATCGACGAGATCGCGTCGTACGGGCCATCGCGGACGTCGCGGTAGTCCTGCACCCGGATCTCGACGCGGTCGGCCAGTCCGGCATCGGCGACGCGCTGGCGGGCGTAGAGGGCCTGCTCGTCGCTGATCGTCACACCGACGACGTCGACATCGTGATGGATCGCGGCGTGGAGCGCCATCGACCCCCATCCGCAGCCGACGTCGAGGAGCCGACGTCGCTGCCGGTCGCCATCACCTCGAGCAGGCACCGATCCATCGGCGAGGCCCAACTTCTGGCAGATCAACTCGTGCTTGGCGGCCTGCGCGTCCGCCAGTGACGTGTCGGGCGTGACGAAGCGGGCACACGAGTACGTCATGGCAGGCCCGAGCACGAGTTCGTAGAAGCGGTTGCCGACGTCGTAGTGGTGGCTGACCGCCTGTCGGTCGCGTCGAGGAGAATGGCGGACGCCGCGCGGCATGACCTCCTCGTCGGGGATCGGTGGACGCGTGCCGACCCCGCCCACCGCGCGGATGGCGCGGAGTGCTTCGGGCGCGGCACGCACCGCGGCTGCAGATCCCGGCCGGTGAGCCTGCTGCAGCGCCCGGAGCAACTCGGCGACGTTGCCGGTGGCGTCGACGTCACCGGCAACGTACGCACGGGCCAGGCCGAGCTCGTCGGGTGACCACAGGATGTGGCGGAACGCCGTCGGACTCGTGAAACGCACCCGCCCGACGCAGTCGTCGCCGAACACCGATCCATCCCAGAACTCGAACGCGATCGGTGGCGGTTCGTCGAAGAGTTCGGACAGTACCGGCTCGACGATCGATGCGATCGATGCGATCGATGGGATCGGTTCGGCCGTCCGGTCGAGCGATGGATGGACGAGCGTTTCCACGGCCTCCTCCTGTTCACTGGCGTACGTCTGTTGGCACCAGCTTGGCACGATGAATCGGATGCGTCATCCCCCGATGTGTCCGACTCGCGAACGCTCGCGTGCGACGAGGTTCGTGGTGACCCCCTGCGCCGCACTCCCATCGCAGTGGGTGGTCGACGCCTCGGCGGCGGCGTGGAGCCCAGAGTGGGAATCGAACCCACGACCTACGCATTACGAATGCGTTCAAAGACGTCCAGCCAGGATCGCTGCGTCCGCTGGATGCCGTCTGATCAGGGCTTTTGTGCGGACCCGTGTTGTTGCGTGTTGATCAGTGCCGTCCCATATATGGGACAAAATATGGGACAAACGTGTGTTCGAGTGTTCTGATCGGGACAAGGGTGGTCGCCTGTCAGTGTCGATGACCGCTTGGAACGTTGCCGGCGGCGTTGGAGCGATGTCCACCAGCCACCGCAACAATCATCACAATACGCGAGACTTTTGGTATGTTTGTGATGTTTCTATGCGGAGTTTCCAACGACCCGACACCCTCGACCCGGTCCCAGGCGCAATCGTTGCGACCCTTCGCACGATCGATCTGGCAGCCGGTGCCGAAGCACGGTATGCCGATCAACTACCCCAGCTCCTCGACGCATTGCGTGAACAGGCCCGCATCGAGTCGATCACCGCGTCATCCGCAATCGAGGGGGTCATCGTCGCCGAGCGACGCGTCGCCGGGCTCGTCTCGGCAAACCCCTCACGGTTCAAGAACCGGTCCGAAGCCGAGTTCGCCGGGTACACCGCTGCGCAGGACTACCTCCAACATGACGACCCGGGTCCACTCAGTGTCGGGCTGATATTGCATCTGCATCGGCTGCTGTTCAGTTTCGTCGACGGTGGTGGCGGCCGATTCAAACTCGACGACAATCTCGTCGTCGAGCGCAACACCGACGGAACGAAAACGGTTCGGTTCGAGCCGGTCCCCGCCGCGCAGACGGAGAACTACATCGTCGAGCTCGTCGACCGCACCAACACCGCCCTCGACGAAGGTCGAATACATCCGCTGCTCGTCGTCGCCGCGTTCGCTCTTGACGTGTTGTGTATCCACCCGTTCGCGGACGGCAATGGGCGCGTCACCCGACTGTTGACTGCGCATCTCATGCAACGAGTCGGGTACGGCGTAGGCCGGTATGTGTCAGTCGAACAGCTGATCTTCGACACGAAGGACGACTACTACGTCACCTTGGCTGCGTCCACGACCGGCTGGTTCGATGACGGCACCCACGACGTCTGGCCGTGGGCCGGCTACTTCTTGGACCGGATCGCTCAGGCGTACGAACGATTCGCAGCTCGCGTTGCAGCGGGCACGTCGGCAGGTACGAAACAGGACCGGATCCGCGACTACGTGCTGTTGCATGCACCAGCCCAGTTCGCGATCGCCGACATCCGTCGTGCGGTGCCCGGAGTGTCGGACAACACGATCCGGTTGGTGCTCACCGAACTGAAGGCGGCCGGCAGCGTCATCGTCGACGGGACCGGACGCAATGCGACGTGGTCACGGACCTGACCGGCCCGTTCCAGCGGCTGCCTGAACGTCACCGATCGTGCTGTGTTCGGCACACATCTGGGTTGTCCGACCACGAGGTTTCCGAGTCGCGTGGGGGCGAATCAATGCTTCTGACGAGGAGAAAGCCGGGTGGGTTGACGCGGCATCTCGAAATGATCGTGTCTGATGTGCCACGGTTCGGGGTGTTCAGGCGTCGTAGAGGATGTGATGGCAGAAACCGGAGCCGACCGCGTTGCGGTGGAGCGAGCCGAACGCGACGACCTTGCCGCGCTCTACGAACGGGAGTGGTCGCGTCTGGTGAAGGTGGCGCTGGTGCTCACCGATTCGTTGGCGATCGCCGAGGAGGTTGTCCAGGACGCGTTCGTCAAGTTGCAGTCGACGAACGCGTCGGTGAGGAATCCGGGCGGCTACCTGCGTATGACGGTCGTGAACGGATGCCGCGACGTTCAGCGCCACCGTGCGGTGGTGCGCCGTACACCACTCCCGCGATCGGAGCCTGCCGTCGCCGAGTACGACGAACTCTTCGACGCGCTCGCCACCTTGTCATGGCGACAACAAGCTGCGCTGGTGTTGCGCTTCCACCTCGACTTGAGCGAGGCCGACATCGCCGAGGCCATCGGGTGCCGACCGGCATCGGTGCGCTCGATCATCTCTCGTGCCCTCGCCGCACTCCGAAAGGAACTGGATTCATGATCACGCTCGAAGAACGACTTCGCGACCACTACGCCGACCGCACCGCCGCGGTTCCGGATCGCGGGCCAGGTCTTCGACGCGCCACGGTCACTTTCGTCCTTCGAGGTCGACAACGACCTCCGAGCATCGCGGTGGCGCATGGGGATCATCGGCTCGGCCGCAGCGGCGATGATCGTCGGGCTCGTACTCGTTGCGGGCTTTCGCTCCGGCGACGACGCACCGGCACCGGCGTCGGGTCCAACCGATGTGAGTTCTGATCAGGGTTCACTCGCTCCAGTCGTCACGCTCGC